>NZ_QRHA01000009.1 GCF_003367475.1 Alteromonas aestuariivivens | reverse complement strand
TTTATGTCTGGCGGCCATAGCGATACGGCACCACCTGATCCCATTCCGAACTCAGAAGTGAAACGTATTAGCGGCGATGGTAGTGTGGGGTCTCCCCATGTGAGAGTAGCACACCGCCAGACTCCCATTCGAAGAAACATCAGAGCCCACTCATTCGAGTGGGCTTTGTTGTTTCTACGGCCAGAAAAATGGCCGAGTACTAATCCCGCAGTCGCCCGATCCCGAAGGGGGCCCCCAGCCAGTCGCAGAGCGACTGTCGTTCATTACTTGTCGAATGCCATTGGGCATTCGCCATGCTTCTGCGAAGCACCGTTCTTCACCCCCATGTGAGAGTAGCACACCGCCAGACTCCCAATTACACGAAGAAGCCCAGTCTAACGACTGGGCTTTTTTCGTATGTTCGCAATAATATGCGCCTCCCTTATATAGTAAGCGTGTAAGCGTCCGGTGATCTACGATAACGTAAATTATCTTTCGCTTTTTTATCCGTCGTTACTCTGGTGGCCCTACTAGGGATTTAGGCAGGTTGAAATGCGCCGGTTCAGTAAACCGTGTAGCCTGATGAATTTTGTGGGTTTAACGCCCAACGAGTATTCCAGTGGCGCTCGCGTAGTAGCCCCCATACGGTTCTGTTATCCAGTCAAGATGTGGCAGTCTAACTTCCCGCAAAAATTCACTCTTCGGTTAAAAGAATCAAACAAAACCACTCATAAAGCATACAATACATTAACAAATATGATTGATATTGGGTGTATATTGATCTAGCATGTGATTGTTAATGATTGCACATGAATAATAACGCATTGTTATTGGAAGGTTAATACTCAAAAACTTCCAATCGCTTAAAACTGGATGATTATTCGTGCCATCGGATCTTGAATTCAGCAGGCCCAATGCACATCAGGCCGTAGTTGGTCGCTTTCCTGATTTTAATCCAGCCAGGTCATGTGAAGCATTAACAAAGCTTATATTCAGAGTGGTTGGTAGAAGCAGTTAGGCGCGCTCTGGAACCGAGCAAAACTCACTAGCCACCTATTCACATGACTTAAGATGAGTACATTATGAAATACGGAAAGGATACACGCATGCCAATGCTACGTTATCTGTTGTTAGCAAGCTCGTTTTTAGGGTTATCTATTCAGCAGGTAAACGCTGAAGTGACTCTGGAAAGCCAGGTAAAAATTGCCGATAACGGCCTACATTTTAATGGTAAAAAACTCAGTTACGGAACACTGGATCTGGCGGATACGTCCGCAGATACTTACGATTATTTCTTTGGGCGCAACATTTCCGCCCACGGCGATTCAGTAAAAACCTATAAAAACTATGTATTTATGACTTGGTATCGTGGTGGTAAGGACGATCGGCATGTGATGCTATCCCGGTACAACACCATTACTGGTGTTGTGAAAACCATTGAATTTCCTCACCAGCACACCGGATTCCGAGGCGATCCCAATATTGGGGAATCACACAACACCATCGGCTTGGCGGTAAGCCCGGTCAACGGCACCATTCACATGGTGTACGACATGCACGCTTACGACGACAACAACCATGGCGGCAAGTTTAAAGACGATTACTTCCGCTATTCATTCAGCGTGCCGGGGGCTGCTGAAGTTGCAGATGACGAATTTACATTGGATAAATTCGTTAAGGATACCAGCGAAATAAGCCAGGGCCCTGACGATTACAAGCACTTGACCATGACCGGTAACCTGGCGGATAAAAGTAATTTCGCCCGCCTGACCTACCCCAAATTCTTTACCACGACCGATGGTACCCTATTGCTGTATATGCGTCTTGGCGGCAACAACAATGGCGCCTACGTGTTTAACCGTTATAATGCCGAAAGCCAAACTTGGTCACCGTTTATTCAGTTCAATCATAAAGATCAAAAAAACAAGGGCAATGAATACAACTGGGGCCTGTATGGAAACATGAAGTATTTAAATGGCAAGCTTCGGGTTGGCTTCCAGCAGCGCGCCAATAAAGATGATAAATACCTCTATCAGAATGGTGTGTACTACGCGTATTCTGACCATCCCGAAGGCAATGGCGAGTGGAAGAATCACAAGGGCGAACCTATGACATTTCCACTGCTGAACTCAGACGAAATCAAAGTATTTGAGCCTGGCGACTACATCACACATGAAGAAAAAGACTCGGTATATATCGTTGGCAACTTTGACTGGACAGTAACCGAAAAAGGTGATGTCCACATCATCAGTAAAGTGCGCTCTACAGACAGGAAGCGACCGGACTACCAGGAAGTGAATTTACATTCCTACAAACCAGCAGGTGCAGAAGAGTTTATTATTTCGACTGACTTTGCCGGGGCCAGCGAAATCTATACATCTGGCGACAATGTTTACATTATTGGCTTGCAAAACGGCTACCCTTACGTTGAAAAAGCAAAGGGCGGTACCAATGACTTCACCCGTGTTTACCAGGCATCCGGAGGTACTCAGTTTGATCACGGTGTGATCCACATTGAAGACGGTAAACTTTATTACTACCTGATGGGTAAAGGGTCTGGTACAGAATTGCCGTTGTATCTGCAGGTAATTGATCTGGATTTGGAAAGTGATGCCAACGCGCCTGTGGTTTCCTTTCCTTCGCCGACAATGACTGTCGAAGAAGGTTATGAAAAGTTGTCTCTTGGCATTAGCGCTACCAGCCCGGTTGAAGGCCGTACAATCGAATCAGTGAGCTTATACCTTAATGGTGAACTGGTGCGCACCGATAGTTCTGTTCCCTACCTGTTTGGTCATGGGTCAAAGCCTCATGAAACTGGCGCTATGGGCTGGTTGGATACCCACGAGCCAAACCCCAACCCTCTGCGGGCCGGTACTCATATATTTAAAGCGGTTGCAATTGATAGCGAAGGTGACACTGGCACAGCCACCATGTACCTGATTGTAACGCCAGACGGGCCAACAGTGAGTTTTCCACAATCCGAAATGACTCTGGATGAAGGGTATGAGCAACTCACTTTCAGAGTTGATGCCAGCCCAACCCAGGAAGGCCGTACCATTGAATCTGTATCATTGTATGTCAATGGCGAGCTGATTCGTGTCGACGATTCAGACCCTTACATTTTCGGGCATTCCAATAAACCCCACGAAACCGGTGCAATGGGGTGGCTGGATACCCATTTGCCTAACCCAAATCCGTTTGGGCCGGGAGAGTACATATTCACTGCGGTCGCCCGGGATAGTGCGGGAATAGAAAGTGAAGCCAGTATGACGGTTACCGTTAAGGGCCAGCCAAAGCCTCCAGTGGTAACCTGGCCGAATGAAACCCTGACTGTGACAGAAGGCTATGAAAAGCTGAGTATTTCCTTACAAGCTGAATCGCCGGTTGAAGGAAGAACCGTTCAGTCAGTTACGCTCTATCGTAACGGCGAATTCGTGCGGGAAGATACCAAAGAGCCCTGGAACTTCGGCCACTCGTTTGCGCCATACGAAATGGGCGCGATGGGATGGCTTGACAGACACGAACCAAACCCGAATCCATTGGGAGTAGGTACGCATTATTTTACTGCCGTTGCCAAGGATAACGCCGGGTTAGAGGGGGAAGGTGTTATGACCCTTATTGTGGAAGAAGCTCCGGCGCCGAACGTCAGTTTTGTTGAGTTTGAAATCGATCTGTTCGTTGGCTACCCACTATTCTCGGTATCTGTATCGGCAGCTTCAGACGTGAGCTGGATAGACATTGAGCATATAGAACTCTATTTGGACGGTAGCTTGGTTCGAGACATCTACGCCGGGCCTTACACATGGGGTGGTGAAGGGAATAGTGACGAACTTTTGGGCGCCACATTCGGTACTCACACGCTTAAAGCCGTCGCAACTGACAGCTATGGCCGGGTCGGCGAGGCTGAGACGACGTTCTATGTGAAACCGGGAATCATTTCCGTTGATTCCGAAGATGAGCAATACCTGTCCACCAACATCTTTGACGGCGACTACAGTGATGAGTCCAGTTGGGCTCCGGCACAAAATGGTACTGAGACTATGGTGATTGATTTGGGGGAGTCCAAAACCATTATTGGAACCAAAATGTGGACCAGTGCAGGTGAGGAGATTAATTATCAAGTGTACGTCTCTGAATACCCTGACTCGGATTTTGTTAAAGTCGCCAAGCATCAAAATAATGATGATGATGCTCAACCGACCACCACAGAGTTTTATGCTACCGGCCGGTACGTAAAACTGATGGCAATTGGTGACTGGCCAAACATCAATGAGTTTGAAATTGTTACCGAGTAAAAATAGATTTAGCTGACAATTCCGCCCGCTGAAAAGCGGGCTATCATTCGGAATTGTCTTTCTCATATAGCCGGGTGGCTTTTGTTCCCGGCTTTTTTATGGATGACGGTAGTCAGGCGCGACAAATCGTGGCGCTTCAGTGGTGAAGCTGCTGATACCAAACCATTCCTGCAGGGTTTGACGATAGGTTGCCTCACCCACAACTTTCAGTTTGTCATCGGCAATTGCTTTTGTCAGGCTCAATTCCCCATACCAGATTTTAGTGAACACCTTCGTGCTACCGGAGAGGTAAATATCTACATCGTAGCCCAGATTCTGGCTGCAAACCTGTGGGCAACCCTATTTGACATTAATAAAATATCTCTGATTTTCAGTGACATCAGGGAAGCTGAACTGCATGGTAGTATCACAACCGGGCAGAGCATCGGTTTTCAGAGCGTTGCAGATGTCACGCATTAACCCTTCAACGGTATTATTTTTGTTGGTCATACCCGATGATGCCCATTGCATTCCCCACTTGCTCAATTCGGTCAGGACAGGGCCCAGTGCCTTACCCTGTGCCGTAAGATAGTAGTCACTGCGACGGGTGCCAGTATGTGCTTTGCGAAAACTGATTCCGTTTTCCTCCAGGGTATTCAGGCGTGTTTTGAGCAGGCTGGGTGAAAGGTTCGGGCTGGTTCGAACCTGCATTTTTGTGGGTTGATCGCAGATAGTCCGCCACGGGCTTGTAGAAAACAACAGAAGCCTTTATACACAAATAACTGAACATTTGTGAAAGTTCTTGCAGCGTACCCGGGTCTTAATGCTTACACGTGCCCAGAGTACGTTGGACCATTTCTTAAGTAAGAGGAACTGTTATGAAGCAAGTTAAAAAATCAACCGTTGCTACGGCTTTGGGTGCGGTGATTGTCGGCTCTTTGTCTGTTGCCAGTGCGCAGGCCAATCCATTTGATATGCAGGTATTGGAGTCGGGCTATCAGCAGGTCGTTGCTGAAGGTAATTGCGGTGGCGATAAATCCACTAAAGAGGGCAAATGCGGCGGCGACAAGGCCAACAAAGAAGGCAAATGTGGTGAAGGCAAATGCGGCGGCGACAAGGCCAACAAAGAAGGCAAATGTGGTGAAGGCAAATGCGGTGGTGACAAAGCCGATAAAGAAGGCAAATGTGGTGAAGGCAAATGCGGCGGCGATAAAGCCGACAAAGAAGGCAAATGCGGCGGCGATAAAGCCGACAAAGAAGGCAAATGCGGCGGCGATAAAGCCGACAAAGAAGGTAAATGTGGCGGCGATAAAGCCGACAAAGAAGGCAAATGCGGCGGACAAGCCTGATTTCAGCGCATTTCACCAGCGGTACCCAGGTACCGCTTATTTTTTCGTTAAGGTTAAGTTTTTGGGTGCTGAATACTCTGCAAACTAAAACTGCCAGGCAAATACTGGGCTGAGGTCACTATGAAACTTTCTGGTGCAGGGCTAGGACTGCGCAGAGAAATGCTCCCACAGTTATTGCCCGAACTTCCCAAAGAAGTGGATTTCTGGGAAGTGGCTCCGGAGAACTGGATCCCATTGGGAGGGCGTTTTCAAAAGCAGTTCGCGCAGTGTGTTGCACAGCAGGCATTCACAACCCATGGATTGTCACTGTCGATAGGCAGCACGGATCCTGTGGATACCAATCTGGTGCGGGACATCAAGGACTTTCTGAATCTGCACGGGATCGAACTTTACAGTGAACATCTGAGTTACTGTTCAGGCAACGGGCATCTATATGACCTGATGCCAATCCCGTTTACCGAGGAAGCCGTTAAGCATGTATCGGCACGAATACGCCAGGTTCAGGATATTCTCGAGCGGCCATTGGTGCTGGAGAACGTGTCTTATTACTTGGCTCCCGATCAGCAGATGTCGGAACTTGAATTCATTCGGGCGGTGCTGGCCGAGTCCGGTTGTCGTATGCTGCTGGACGTTAACAATCTCTATGTAAACAGTATTAATCATCAGTACGATGCCTATCAGTTTCTGCAGGGACTGCCGAGCGAAAAAATTGTTTATGGGCACATAGCCGGTCACTATGATGAAGCAGAAGATTTGAAAGTTGACACTCACGGCGCCGATGTGATCGAACCGGTCTGGGATTTGCTGGCTTGTGCGTATGAGTTACATGGCGTTTTTCCCACGCTGCTGGAGCGTGATTTTAACATTCCTGCCATCGAGGTTCTGTTGGCTGAAATAGCGCGAATCAAATCGTTGCAGGCTACTCATGCTGAAAGTGTCAGCAAACTGGGGTAAACGACAACAATGAGTAAGCTGGAAGCCGAACAGAGCAAATTTGTCGGGGCCATAAGGGAACCTGACTGCTTCGAACCGGATTCGGCAGATCATCGGCGCAGAATGGCCGTCTATCAGTCGTTGTTTATCAATAATATTGATGGATTTTTGCAGAGCAGTTTTCCGGTGCTCTACAGCATTTTAACGGAAGATATCTGGAATTCGCTGGTGCGAAGTTTTTTTCGCGACCATTCGTGCAGAAGCCCTTACTTTTCTGAAATCAGCAAGGAATTTGTCGAATACATCGGCGGTGAGCCTGATATCCTGCTACAACTCCCTGTATTTGCCAGTGAACTCATTCATTATGAATGGATTGAACTGGATGTCAGTATCCGTAAAACTGATGTTCCAGTTTCTCTTTGGCAAACCAATACCTTACCTGCAAGCATGATTGTGTCGCCGTTGAGTTCACTGGTCTCGTATCAGTATCCGGTTCATCAGATTTCGAAAGATTTTCAGCCCGAAAACTCAGACACGCGCTTTTATTATGTGGTTTATCGTGATGAAGGTGACAGCGTACAGTTTATCCAGACCAATGCCAGCACGGCGTTCTTACTGCAAAAAATGGAATCTCAGTTCTGCCCCAGCAGCCCTGAACAAATTTTGGAGTGGATGCTTGAGGCGCTACCGGGATTTCCCACGAAGGATCTTGAACAGGGCCTCCACATTACGCTTTTGCAACTGCTTGAAAAAGGGGTTTTGCTCGCAGGCTAGCCTTTACCTTTCAGTGCTCAGATCTCCGACAATTGAGTGGCTATGATGGTATAAAAACTGTCATTCCTTAATCAATTGAATTACCATTTACGCCCTTTTATCAATAATCATTCATTATCGGGAATTGTAGATGGCAGATAATTCAGAATTTAAGGAAGTCTATAACTGGTGGTACTTTTTGGCCGCTGTCGTAACATTACTTGCTTTTCCTCTGATGCACATCATCACCGGTTGGTTTACTTTTTGGCTGTAAGCCAGAATCAAAGGTATGAAAGTGACCGCTGAGTATATTAAATCAACTGTAAAAACCGTGCCGGATTACCCCAAACCGGGTATTCAGTTCCGTGACGTAACCAGTGTGCTTGAAGATCACAAGGCTTTTCGTGGCTGTATTGACTTGTTGGTCACGAAATACCAGTCCTATGGTTTTAACAAAGTGGCCGGAACTGAAGCGCGCGGCTTTTTGTTTGGAGCTCCGTTGGCGATAGAGCTTGGCGTGGGCTTTGTACCGGTCCGCAAACCCAACAAGCTGCCACGGGAAGTAGTAAGCGAGAGCTACGAACTGGAATACGGCATGGACACCCTTGAAATTCACAAGGATGCCATTCAACCGGGCGACAAGGTGTTGTTGATTGACGACTTGCTTGCCACCGGCGGCACCATCGCGGCGTCTGCAAGCCTGATCCGCCAGCTTGGCGGGATTGTCGAGTTCGCTGGGTTCGTGATCGGATTGCCGGATTTAGGCGGATACCAGAAATTGCAGGCGGCAGGCATTGAGCCATACACCATCTGCGAGTTTGAAGGCGATTAGCGAGAAGTATTACCTCCATGAGTTATCAGGTACTGGCAAGAAAATGGCGTCCCGGAAAATTCAGCGAACTGGTCGGCCAGGAACACGTAGTGGCCGCTATTTCGAACGCGCTGGACAATAACCGGTTACACCATGCCTATTTGTTTACCGGTACCCGAGGGGTGGGTAAAACCACCATCGCCCGCATTTTTTCCAAAAGCCTCAATTGCGAGCAGGGCCAGAGTTCAAATCCCTGTGGACAGTGCTCTACCTGCCGGGAAATAGAGCAGGGCAACTACGTTGATTTGCTCGAAATTGATGCGGCTTCCCGTACCAAGGTGGAAGATACCCGTGAATTGCTGGACAACGTTCAGTACAAACCAACTCGCGGGCGGTTCAAAGTTTATCTGATAGATGAAGTGCATATGCTGTCAAAGCACAGTTTTAATGCGCTGCTTAAAACACTGGAAGAGCCTCCGCCACATGTAAAATTTTTGCTGGCAACCACAGACCCGCAGAAATTGCCAATCACCATTTTGTCCCGCTGTCTGCAATTTAATCTCAAAGCATTGTCCAGAGAACAAATAAGCGGGCAGCTGACCCATATTTTGAATCAGGAGTCGATTGACTTCGAAGCCCCGGCGCTGAATTTACTCGCCCGCGCTGCTCAGGGCAGTATGCGTGATGCTTTAAGCCTGACTGATCAGGCTATTGCACAGGGAGACAATCAGGTTACCGCAACCGTCGTAACCGACATGTTGGGCCTGATGGATAGGCATCAGTTACTCAAGATCCTGAACGCGATAGTGCAACGTTCGCCGCAGAAGGTGCTCGAACAGGTAGCCCTGATGGCTGAACAGGCTCCGGATTACAGCCAGGTTCTGGCTGAACTGAGCAGCCTGTTGCATCAGATTGCGCTGACCCAGTGGGTACCGGACGCGTGCAAGCTTGAAACTACCTCCGCCAAGGCGATTTACCAGTTGGCCCGACAGATACCGTCAGAACAGGTCCAGTTGTTGTACCAGATTGCGTTGCAGGGCAGGAAAGACATGCCGTTTGCATCCGATGGTCGCAGTGGGCTCGAAATGGTGCTGCTGAGAATGATGACCTTCGCTCCCGTTTCGCCGATTCAGGACCGGGAGACAGTGATTTCTGAAAACACTGTAGCAGTACTTCCTCTGCAGCAATTGTCTGCTGAAAGTAAAGTTGTGCAGGATGAAGGCTCTTCAGGTGGAACTTCAGGGGAGCATGCCGATACCGAAGCGGCTCAGGATAATGTGCCGCCAGAGGTAGCGTTCGGAGTAACAGAAGAACCTTCTGTGCCCGCAGCGGAGCAAGCCGGGGAAGACACTGAACATCAGCGACTGCTGGAAGAGCAGGCTGCATTGGAGCAACAGGTCAGTCAGTCCCGGAGGGAAAAAGGTGCGACTTTCACTCCTGCCGAGGAAAATACCCCTTGGGGCAGTTCAATGGTGCCGCCCGATGATGTTGAGGGGTATATGCCCCCCGACGGTGAAGAAGAGTTTGTGGGTTTCGATCTCGCGTCTGAGCAAAATACCGAGCAGGCTCCAGAGGTTTCCGGCAGTTCTGTGGCTGAAATGCTGGCCTTGCGTCAGCGCCTGAAGCAGCGTCGAGAGGAGGCGTCATCATCTGACGCAAAAAAGCCCCTAACACAAATTCATGATCCTGGCGGTTTGGCCGGGCGTTTGGCGGCTTCGTCTCAGCAGAATTCGGCCGATTCGGCCATCGTCAACTCGACGGCAGAGGCTGAGCCGGCACCGGAATCCGTAGGTGATATCCACAGCGATGAAAGTGACCGGCCACCCTGGGTAGCGGAAACGGCCGATATCAACCCGGCAAACATCCATAATGAGGTGAATTCGACTCCACCTGAAATACCTCCGCCGGAATCTGCTGAAACTGTCCACCTGGACGAGCAGCCTGTGAATGCCTCCGGTACGGTGGCAGTGCTGACGAGAGAGCTGCCCGACGGTGTGCCGGTTGAACTGACAGCTTATCTTGATGACGGTAACAAGTTGTTGCGTGCCAGTCAGATTGACCAGTGGAGTGCTCTGATCGAAAGCATGGATGTGGCGGGTTTACTGAAACAAATCGCCCTGCATGCGGCTTTCAGTCAAAATGGCAGTCAAGTAAGTCTTGAACTTGACTCCAGTCAGGCCCATTTACTGAATGACAGTGCGCTCAATCAACTTACTGATGCCCTACGAGCGGTATTGGGCCCTCAAATCGCATTGGATATTCGGGTCGGCGAACCAAAGCAGACCCCTTTTTCATTACAACAGGACATTAATGCCATGCGTCAGCAGTATGCTGAGCACGTGGTACAAACTGATGACATCATACAGTCGATTCGTAACGCATTTGCTGCATCCGTCATGTCGGACAGCGTAAAGGCGCGTTAGAGAGACAACCAACCAGAAACAAGGTGAGCAAAATGTTTAAAGGTGGCATGGGAAATATTATGAAGCAGGCGCAACAAATGCAGGAGCGCATGCAAAAAGCCCAGGAAGAACTGGCAAAAATGGAAGTGGAAGGCCAGGCCGGAGCTGGCATGGTCAAGGTAACCATGACCTGTAATCATAACGTACGCAGGGTGGAAATTGATCCATCCCTGATGGACGACGATAAAGACATGCTGGAAGACCTGGTTGCTGCAGCGTTTAACGACGGAGTACGCCGTATTCAGGAAACCAGTAAAGAGAAGATGGGTGAAGTTACCGGAGGTATGCCTCTGCCCCCTGGCTTCAAAATGCCGTTTTAATCTCTGAGCGTTTATGAAGTTCAGCCCATTGTTGTCAGAGCTCGTGAGTGCTCTGACCTGCCTGCCCGGCGTAGGTAACAAGAGTGCCCAGCGAATGGCCTTTCACCTGCTGGAACGTAACCGGGAGGGCGCATTAAAACTCAGCAGCGTGCTGCACAATGCCATGGAGCACATCCGGCATTGCTCGCGTTGCCGTACTTTTACGGAACAGCCAGTCTGTGATATTTGCCAGCATCCACAGCGGCAGGACAGCGGCCTGTTGTGCATTGTGGAAAGTCCCCAGGATGTGCTCGCCATTGAACAGACTTCGACTTTCAACGGAACCTATTTTGTGCTGATGGGGCATCTTTCTCCTATCGACGGCATAGGGCCGCAGGAAATTGGCCTGGATGAACTGGAGCAACGTTTCCGCTCGGAGTCTATTCAGGAAGTGATTCTGGCCACCAACCCGACGGTAGAAGGTGAAGCCACCGCTCATTACATTGCCCAACTCTGCAACAAGTATCATATAGAAGCCAGTCGGATTGCCCATGGTGTGCCTGTTGGCGGGGAGTTGGAATACATCGACGGTAATACACTGACCCACGCCTTCTCTGGCCGACGCAAGTTATAGCCATAATGCAGACGGACTGACGCTCGCTCAGTCCGGCAGCTCTCACGGTGACAGATTTACCCGAGCGGGCAAAAATTTGTCTTTGGCTGTTGAAAATGTTCCTCACAGCCCCTACCTCCCAGATTGAAAACAAGATCCATCTGACTAGGAGATTCTGGTTTATGGCTGAGGTAGCCCAACACGAAACCCATGGCTTTCAGACAGAAGTTAAGCAACTTCTGCATCTGATGATCCATTCCCTGTATTCAAACAAAGAAATCTTTTTACGTGAGCTGGTTTCCAATGCCGCGGATGCTGCAGATAAGCTGCGTTTCAGAGCGCTGGAAAACGACAGTTTGTACGAAAACGACGGTGATCTGAATGTTCGTCTGAGCGTCGACAGTGAAGCTGGCACCCTTACGGTTGCTGATAATGGCATCGGTATGACCCGTGATGAGGTGATTGCGAATCTGGGGACCATTGCCAAGTCCGGCACCAAGGATTTCTTCAGCAAGCTTTCAGGCGATGCAGCGAGAGATTCCCAACTGATTGGACAGTTCGGCGTAGGCTTTTACTCAGCGTTTATTGTTGCAGACAAAGTTACCGTTCGTACCCGTGCGGCGGGCGCGGATGCTTCTGAGGGAGTTGAGTGGATTTCAGACGGTGAGGGAGAATTTACCGTAGCCGAAATCAACAAACCAACCCGTGGGACTGAAATTGTTCTGCACATTCGTGAAGATGAGAAGGAATTTCTGGACAAATGGCGCCTGCGTTCCATTATTGGAAAATATTCTGACCACATCAGCATTCCGGTTCAAATGTGGAAAGAAGAAGTGCCTGAGCGAGATGGCCCTGACGGCGAGAAAATCGCGGCTGAGCCTGGTCAGTGGGAAGTGGTGAACAAGGCTACCGCTCTGTGGACCCGGGAAAAGTCTGAAATTTCCGACGACGAATACAAAGAGTTCTACAAGCACATTTCTCACGATTTTGCTGATCCGTTGTCCTGGGCACACAACCGTGTGGAAGGGAAAACCGAGTACACCAGCCTGTTGTACATTCCCAGCAAAGCGCCGTTCGACATGTGGAACCGTGATCAGAAGCACGGTTTGAAACTGTATGTACAGCGCGTGTTCATCATGGACGACGCTGAACAGTTCATGCCAACCTATCTGCGTTTTGTAAAGGGGTTGCTGGATTCCAATGATCTGCCGTTGAACGTGTCCCGTGAAATCCTGCAGGACAACAAAATCACTCAGGCGTTGCGTCAGGGCTGTACCAAGCGAGTGTTGCAGATGCTGGAACGTATGGCGAAAAACGATGCCGAGCAGTATCAGAGTTTCTGGAACGAGTTTGGTAATGTACTCAAGGAAGGCCCAGCCGAAGACTACAGCAATCGCGAAAAAATTGCCGGCCTGCTGCGCTTTGCCTCTACGCATACCGATTCCGATGCCCAGACCGTGTCACTTGCTGACTACATTGAGCGCATGAAGGAAGGCCAGGACAAGATTTACTATGTGACTGCAGACAGTTATCAGGCCGCCAGAACCAGCCCACATCTTGAAATTTTCCGCAAGAAGGGTATTGAAGTGCTGTTAATGGGAGAACGCATCGACGAATGGCTGATGTCTCACCTGACTGAGTTCAATGAAAAATCCTTCCAGTCGATTGCGAAAGGGGATTTGGACCTGGGCGATCTGGATGACGAAGAAACCAAGAAAGCCAAAGAAGAAGCCGAGAAGCAGGTGGAAGGCATTCTTGAGCGTGCCAAGGAAGCCTTGGGTGATAAGGTCATTGACGTCAAATTTACCCATCGTCTTACCGATTCTCCAGCCTGTATCGTTGCAGACGAGAATGGCATGAGCACCCAGATGGTGAAATTGATGCAGGCAGCTGGTCAGCCGGTTCCGGAAGCAAAGTATCATTTTGAACTGAACCCTGAGCATCAGCTGATAAAACAGCTGGCAGATACTCAGGACGAAGGTCTGTTCAAACAGTGGGTTGGTGTATTGTTTGATCAGGCGGCGTTGTCGGAGCAGGGGAGTCTCAAGGACCCATCCAGCTTTGTGCGCAATTTAAACAGTTTGCTAATGAGCCTGGCCAAATAAGCCTGTAAACAGCACATTTGTTTATTGAAAACGGGTCTTTAGACCCGTTTTTTTATGCTATTAAATAAATTTGCGTATTTATTTAATTTTTAGTCTATAAATAAGTAAGTTAGATGAACAATTTTTTGAAAATCTGTTAATTTTCAGCCCCTTTCATTTTCCTCGTGTTGTATTGGAAAAGTGATTGGCGATTCTTTATACGAAATTGGTCTTATTGGTCAGGTTTGGCGGGCCCTCGGGCTTGTCACGTCAAGCCTGAATGTGTAAAGTGCCGGAAGTTATAAGATAAAGCGGAGAGCGCAACATGCGAATCATACTTCTCGGTGCACCTGGTGCCGGTAAGGGTACACAAGCGCAGTTTTTGATGGGAAAATTTGGTATTCCCCAGATTTCTACCGGTGATATGCTTCGTTCAGCAATTAAGGCAGGCACGGAGATGGGTCTGGCGGCCAAGCGTGTCATGGACGAAGGTAAGCTGGTTTCGGATGAAATTATTATCGGTCTGGTTAAGGAGCGTATCGCTCAGGATGACTGTGCAGGCGGTTTTTTGCTCGACGGTTTTCCCCGTACCATTCCACAGGCTGACGCCATGAAAGATGCAGGTATTGCCGTAGATCACGTTATCGAATTCGACGTTCCGGATGATGTGATAGTTGAGCGTATGGGAGGCCGTCGGGTTCATCCGGCTTCCGGGCGTGTTTATCACGTTGTTTACAATCCTCCGAAGGTGGAAGGTAAAGACGATCAAAGTGGCGATGACCTGATCATTCGGGATGATGACAAGGAAGAAACTGTGCGCAAGCGCCTGGGCGTGTACCACGACCAGACCAAACCTCTGATTAGCTATTATTCTGCGGAAGCCGTTGCCGGTAATTGCCAGTACCATAAACTGGATGGCACACAACCGGTTGAAGCCGTCAGTCACAAGCTGGCAGAATTGCTGGGTTAATAGAATCTATTAGGGCCTGTTGATCTTTGCT
This sequence comes from Alteromonas aestuariivivens, assembly GCF_003367475.1. GTDB lineage: Bacteria > Pseudomonadota > Gammaproteobacteria > Enterobacterales > Alteromonadaceae > Alteromonas > Alteromonas aestuariivivens. Next base: position 165,118 of record NZ_QRHA01000009.1, on the reverse strand, counting down.
GTTCGAAATTTGTTCACTCAGAGTGAACCCGAAGGGCAGCACCTGTCGTGCTTTTCTGCTGCGTTAGCGGCTGTTCATGTAGGTGACTGCACTTCACAGCCTCTGCCTTGCATAAATGCACGACAATTCGCTGAAAAATTAAACAGCAAAGATCAACAGGCCCTGGGCGTTGTTCGTTTCGAGGGCACCCCAATTTTTGCAAAAAGCCGCTCCAAGCGGCTTTTTTTGTGCCAGTAATGGCCTTGTTGTGCAGAAATCTTTGCGTAGCCCGCATTTGCTTGTCAGAATTAACCTGCTGAGGAGATAGGGAAAAGGAAGGAGACAGACAAATGAGTTTTCCAATTACCGCGTTTTACGCGAGTCTGCTTGCGCTGTGCTACATCTACCTTTCCCTTGCTGTTATAGCGGTAAGACGCCGCGAACGGGTCAGTCTGGGAGATGGGGGGCATGGTGAATTGCGTCGCCTGCTGCGCGCCCACGCCAACTTTAATGAATATGTGCCGATTGGCCTGATATTATTGGGATGTCTGGAAAGTATCAGCGAACTGTACTTTATAGAACATCTCTGCGCCTGCTTGCTATTGTTCGGGCGTATGCTGCATGCCTATGGGTTGCACCACCATGAAGGGACCAGCTGGCAACGTTTTGTGGGTATGCTGATGACCTTTCTTTCTATCATTATAATGGCTTCGACCAATTTGCTGGTTTTACATTTTCTGGTGGTGTGATTGTGACGTTAACCGCGCTTATGACCCCGGCCTGCGTGATTGACAGAGCTAAACTTCGCGTCAACGCTGAACGTCTTAAAACACTGTGTTCTCAAAGAGGAATACAGCTAAGGCCACACGTCAAAACCTTGAAAAGTGTTCAGGCGGCTCAGTTATATGCCCCACCGGGGAGTGCCATTACTGTATCAACGCTGGCTGAAGCGCGTTACTTTGCCGCTGCCGGTTATCGAGATATCCTTTACGCGGTTGGGGTTACACCCAATAAACTGCCCGCCATCAACAATTTGCTTGGAGCCGGAGTGGCATTAACGGTCATTGTTGATAGTGAAGCCGGGGCTGAACATCTCATCGCTTTTGCTCAGCAGTTTTCCAGTCCTTTGCGTGTTGCCATCGAGATCGACGTTGATGATCATCGTGCCGGTATCAGGGCACAGGATCCCGAACTCATTGCAGTCGCGCGAAAAATCGACCTGCAGCCCGGCTTGCAGTTTTATGGCGTAATGGCGCATGCCGGTGCTTCCTATGGGTGCTTTGATATCAGCAGCCGTTCAGCAATGGCAGTTCAGGAGGCAAGGCAGACTGCAGAGGCTGCGCGTCTGCTGGGTGAACAGGGAATACCCTGTGAACTAGTATCGGTGGGGTCAACACCGACAGCGCTTGTCGATATTGAACGCCCGGGTATTACTGAATTGCGGGCTGGGGTTTATGCTACCTTCGATTGTGTGATGGCTGGCCTGGGGGTGTGCAACTATAACGATATTGCCATGAGCGTTCTGACCTCGGTTATCGGGCACCAGGTGGACAAGGGCTGGGTGCTGATCGATGCCGGCTGGATGGCATTGTCCCGTGATCAGGGCACAGGCTCTCACGCTTTAGATTGCGGTTACGGGCTGGTGTGTGATGCCAAGGGAAGGCTACTTGAAGGCTGGTATGTTGCGCAAACCAACCAGGAGCACGGCATCATTGCACATCGTGACGGTATCAGCCCTCCGTCCGAGCTTTTTAAATATGGCACCACGCTAAGAATTCTGCCTGTCCATGCCTGTGCTACAGGGGCACAGTTTGAGCAATATCATGTGACAGACGATAATGACTGTGTGAGCACTGTCTGGCCAAGAGTCAACGGCTGGTAAGGGTTTTGGGTAAATCAAAATACGTTGAACCAAAGCCCACCAAGGCTCGCTGTTGCTATACTACTGATCCGCATAATCCTGTTAAAAATCGACTGAGGTAATAATCATGGCCGTGCACGAGATAACCCACCCTTTGGTGCAGCATAAACTCGGGCTGATGCGGGAAGCGGGCATCAGTACTAAAAATTTTCGTGAGTTATGCTCGGAAATCGGTACATTGCTGACGTACGAGGCGACCCGTCAAATTCCCACCGAAACCAAAACGATAACGGGGTGGGAAGGCAGAGACATTGAGGTTAAGCACATTAAAGGCAAGAAAATGACCTTGGTGCCTATTCTGCGGGCCGGTCTGGGTATGCTGGAAGGGGTAATGTCTCTGTTACCCAGTGCCAAGGTGAGTGTAGTCGGGCTTTATCGGGACGAAGAAACTCTTGAACCGGTGCCATATTTCGACAAAGTTGTCAGTGATATTGATGAGCGCAGCGCCCTGATAGTTGACCCAATGCTGGCCACGGGGGGCACTTTGATAGCCACGGTAGATTTGCTTAAAGCAAAAGGGTGCAAGGACATTAAAGGGTTGTTTTTGGTTGCTTCACCCGAGGGCATTGAAAAATTGCACCAGGCACATCCGGATGTGGACATATATGTGGCGTCTGTTGACGATCATTTGAATGATAAAGGCTATATCATTCCTGGGCTGGGCGACGCAGGCGATAAAATTTTTGGAACAAAATAACATGCCCTCGCTGAAAACGCCTTTGCTGGGGCTACAAATGTTGTTTGTAGCCTTCGGTGCACTGGTGTTAGTGCCTATTCTTACCGGGCTGGACCCCAATGTGGCTCTGTTTACTGCCGGTGCTGGAACACTGGTGTTTCAGTTGGTTACCCGTCGTCAGGTTCCGGTTTTTCTCGCATCTTCTTTCGCATTCATCGCTCCGATAAGTTATGGCGTAGCGACCTGGGGCATTGCCGCTACCATGTCCGGTCTGGCTGCAGCGGGTTTATTGTATGTGCTGCTGAGTTTGCTGGTGGCCTGGCGTGGCAATGATGTGATTCACAGGTTGTTACCACCGGTTGTGGTGGCTCCGGTTATCATAGTGATTGGCCTCAATCTGGCTCCTGTTGGGGTTAACATGGCACTGGGGAAAACCGGTGATGGTGCCGTCCAGCTGGTCGATAGCACAGTAGCGCTTGTGGTTTCTCTAAGTGCTTTAACGGTTACCCTTGTCACTTCGCTGTTGGGGAAGGGGCTGATGAAGTTGTTGCCGATTCTCGCGGGGCTGGTGACAGGTTATGTCATTTCACTGTTCTTCGGCATTGTGGATTACAGCGCCGTGTCCCAAGCTGCCTGGTTCGCGCTGCCAAAATTTACCGCGCCAACCATTCACTGGGAAGCCATAGTGTTTATGTTACCGGTAGCCATTGCACCCGCAGTGGAACACATAGGTGACATCACCGCAATCTCCAATGTTGCAGGAAAAGACTACCTTGAAAAGCCGGGTTTAAAACGCACTTTACTTGGAGACGGTCTCGCTACCAGTACAGCTGCCCTGTTCGGTGGCCCCCCTAATACCACCTATTCTGAGGTTACCGGAGCGGTAGCTCTGACCAAGTCTTTCAATCCGGCCATTATGACCTGGACTGCCCTGTTTGCCATCGGGTTGTCTTTTTTGGATAAAACCGGTGCATTTCTGGGCACCATCCCCGTTCCTGTGATGGGGGGGATCATGGTTTTGCTGTTTGGCACCATAGCGGTTATCGGGCTGAAGACGCTGGTTGTGGCGCAGGTGGACCTCTCCAACGGTAAAAATATGGCTATTGTAGCCGTCGCTTTGGTATTTGGTTTGGGCGGTATGCATTTTGATTTAGGCATTATGCAGTTGCAGGGTATTGCCCTGGCAGCCGTTTCAGCCATCGGCCTTAATATTCTGCTACCCCGCTGAAGCTGCCCAACATGCGGCTGTGTTAACCATTCTTGTTGCACAGTCTTTCAATTGCAGGAAGCTGACTCGAACCGGGCATAATCCCTTCGCTCTACATCCAGCTCACCGTGATCTTCTATGGTGCATTGCACCAATATAGTACTTTATTTTGACTGAATTTTATTTAATTGGGATTGTTTTGGATTTAATTTGATTTAGTTGGGTTGATTTTGATTGTTTCATGCCCGCTAAAACCTTCACCAGCCCTGCCATGGGGCTGATTTCTAGCCAGTTTTCTGGCTAAAGGTGCTTTTTACGATTCAAAAGGGCTTTTATTGCACATTTATTGCAAAGGGGGGAATCGTTTTCCCTCTTAATAAAAGCCGCGTTGTACCAGCCCGCGAATTACATAGTTGTAGAAGTAGAGAGTTCCAATGAATTTAAAAAGCCCACTCATGCAATTAACGGCACAAGAAAGACACTGGTTACCTTGGTTTGGCAAGAATGGCAAAATTGCATTGGGTTGGTCGTGTTTTGTTAATCGAAGCACCTACCCGGTTGTAGAACAGACATTCGAAGGTATTGCAGCAACCCGGGTTAAATTGTTACAGATGTGGACCCATAACCATTGGGAGCACATGCAGGGCATTGCCAATCAGGTCAATACTCAGGCGTTGGAGCAAAACCTTTATCTGCTGCAGCAAAAGTTACAGGCGGTGCCCGATTTTTCTGAAGTATTCCTGCTGGATACTCAAAGCAGAGTGGTATGCAGCACCCATAGCCAGAGAAAAGGGCAGACTCACAACCAGTCGAAAGCGCTTCAAATTGCCAGCAAGGAAAGATTTTTACATGGCCCCTATGTGGACCCGGTGACGTTAGAAATTGGGCCTTCCAGCTCAAAATTTCATGATGAAGTAACCCTGATGTTTTACCAGCCGGTGTTCGAAGACAACAAGCTGGTGTGCATTGTTGCCGGCCGGGTGCCTAATGATGTGCTTGGTGATCTGATTCAGCGAGAGGCTGGGCACATATACCCTGAGTCGGGAGACAACTACCTGTTTATGGTTGAATCAAGGTTTGATCCCAGTATTCAGCAAGGCATCGCGCTTTCACGTTCTCGGTTTGAAGACAGTACTTTCAGCCATGGTGAAAACCTCAAATCCGGTGTCCATACCAAATTCGGTACGGTGAGGATCCGCAATCACACGGAATTTGAAATTCGTTTTACCGACCCGGCTACCGGCGAACTCCACCCAGGGGTACGTGAAACCATCAGGAACGGCCAGAACCTTTTTGTAACCTATCCTGCCTATTCGGACTACCGGCATATACCCGTGATTGGTAAAGGCGTAACTTTCAGTTTGCCGGGCTCAAAGGACACCTGGGGCATGATGTGTGAAGGTGACCTCGAAGAGGTGTACCGGCGACGGTCCATTAACCTCAGTTTGATGAAGCTGTATCTTATTATGGTAACCAGTATTGTTACCCTCCACGGTAGCCTTACGGGCTTTACCGATTTAAGTAATTTAGTGGTGAACAGCATTACGGGTGTGGGAGCGTTGCTAAGCAGTTACCTGTTTTCGATAATGGGCACCAACAGGGTTTCCCGGCGTTTGAATGATATGACCCAGGTAATTCGAACCATCGCCGAAGGGGAAGGAAACCTGACTCAGCGTCTCGACCCCGATCGCATCAAACACGATGAAACCGGTGATATGAGCCGTTGGATCAACAGCTTTATTGATAATCTGGATGGTATCGTCGGACAGGTTATTCACGCCTCGCACAACGTTAAAGAAACCAACGAGGCCATGCTCAACCGCAACGAGGAGGCGCATAGCAGTTCATTCGAGGTACATGAGTCGATGAAACATATGCAGAGCCTGATTGAACGCCAGCGAGAAGTTATCCTCAAGGCTGCTCAAACTGCGGAAACCATGAAGTCGACCATGGCGCAAGTGGTGAAAAAGGCCAAACAGGATTACCAGGATGCCCGTTCAGGAACCCAGGCCATACGCGATATCGTTGACCGAACGGCGCAGTCAGTTCAGTCTATTGACGCCAGAATGGGGGAAATTGGCAACATCATCAGTGTGATTACTGAAATTACCAATCAGACCAATCTGCTGGCACTGAATGCGGCGATAGAGGCCGCCAGGGCCGGTGAACATGGGCGTGGTTTTTCGGTTGTGGCTGATGAGGTAAGAGGCCTTGCGGGACGCACCGCTGAAGCTGCAACCAATATTCATGAGATGATAAAGGGGCTTCAGGAAGAGACCCAAATTGCAGTCAGTTTTATGGAGTCGGGAGTTAAAGACGTGGATCAGAGCCTCAAGCTGACTGAAGCGGCATCCTCGGAAAACCAGGAAATGCATACCATTGTTGAACAGATGTTTGACATTATCCACACCATTGAAGAAAACAGTGCCCGCAACGGTGAAACCGCGCGCAACGTGACCCAGGTCAGCCACAATATGGCCAATTCCATTGCCGAGCTGGCGTCAAGTTCTGCAATGGTGGAGTCTACTGCCAGCAAGCTGCAGCAGCTGGTGGGTATTTTTACTGTAAGCAGTGTCAGGCAGTAATAATAGCTTCGGTATCGGGTAAGATACCGTGGCCACGGATTGAGCCCTTGATAGCCCCGGTGAGGACGTTGGCAGCCTGACAACGCCTGTTCCGGGGGCGCGAACCATGGTTTTTTCAGCAGAACCAGATTGGGGCTAGGCCAGGTTCATTTGGTATCAGGTTCCACGATTTCATACTTTAACATGAGTTTCTGGTACCAATATGAGGCTACAAGCAGAAAGCAACCGATACCGATAAACATCAGAACCTTTTGCCAAAGTTCTGAAGCGTTAACGTCCAGCACACAGCTGGCCCGCAAAGATGCTCTGGCGATGCGTATGCGCCTTCCCGCAGGTCAATCTTTGAGCTTTCGTAACCAAGCAGAGTTGCTTCCACCGCACCTTAGTCAGCTTCCCTCCAAGATCAGTTTGGGGTTGGCGGACGCCGACGAATACTTTGCGAGCGTGGGGTTCAGAATGACGTATTTTGATGAGCTCTCTTTCGATAAAACCAAAAAACCTTTTACAAAGTTGGAAATGCTGGATTCAGAAATTTGGGCCAATGCGTCTGAGGTGATAGTTAAAAAACTGGAGTTTGTGGATATCGCTACTTACTATGCCCCCCGTTCTAATCCAACTAAATCATTTGCAGACGCATGGGAAGTTAGCGCTGGATTTGAGTCCAGACTGATTCAGCCTGACCCGGGTAACAGCTTTTTTGTTCGCGGAGCATTAGGGAAATCCTATTTGCTTTCAAACAACTGGCTTGTGTACGGCTTGGCTGGCGGAAAGGCATTCACCGGGCAGGTTGATGGAGTGGAGGGATTTGCCAAACTGGGAACCATCGGACGACTAAATGCTAAAACCAGCGTTCACGTAAATGCTGTGCAGTATGTCGGTTTAGGTGACACGTCAGATGATAGTTTTAAACTCGGCTATGAGTTTGCTTTGAATTACCAGTTTTCGAATCAGGCTGAGGTGCGACTGATGGCTGAGAAACTGACTTCTATGACATTCTCCGTGGTTGTTCATTATTATTGGGGTTTCCAGAACTGAAGGTTTTTTAGGTTTATTCGAGCATGTTTTCCATCGAAGAGAGTGGCGCGAGGAAAAAATAATTAAAGTGCCATTCTGCTTGGCAGAACGGCACTTTTGATATGAATTTAGTTAATTAAGCTAATAACTTATTTGCTTTCCAGCAACTTACCGCCAATTTCGATTTTACGCGGTTTCTTGGCTTCCGGGATGAGTCGCTCCAGTTCGATGTGAAGCAGGCCGTTTTCCATATCTGCACCAGTCACTTTAACGTGGTCGCCCAACTGGAACTTACGCTCAAAGTTGCGCTCGGAGATCCCTTTATGCAGGTAGCGGCGCTCTTCGCTGCCCTTTTCCTCGTCGGCTTTCTGGCCGCTAACGGTCAGGGTATTGTCCTGCACTTCAATGCTGACTTCGTTTTTGCCAAATCCGGCAATAGCCATGGAAACCCGATATTTGTCGTCGCCCAACAATTCAATGTTGTAGGGAGGGTAAGTGCTTTGATTGTCAGACCGGGTGGCAGCATCAACTAAAGAAGCCAGGCGGTCAGAACCAATGAATGAACGGTAAAGTGGAGACAGATCGATAGTACGCATAGTCATATCCTCAATAAATAAAGCAATATGTAAAAGTTTGCCCCGATATTCGGCGGCTGTGTTGTCGGCCTCACTATTGAGCACCGACAACTCATATATAGGCGCGTTATTTTTTACTTCAACCCTTGGTTTAAAAAAATTTTTAAATCATAGGTGAGAAGGTGCGTGAAGGGCGGGGCAGGTAGAAGTTTTCGGGGTCGAGGGAGAGGATCACGCTCAGGGCCTGCCCTTGCACTTCCGACATGGGAACAAACCCGTATACCCGGGAGTCCGCGCTGTTGTTACGGTTATCACCTAAAACCAGCAGGTGGCCCTGTGGTACGGTTACTTCGCCGAAACTGCTGAGGTGCGTGACATTGCCCGTTATCTGTATGGGGTGGGGGTGATCAGGCAAGTACTCTAAGGATTGTAAGCCTGATCCTAACCGGTATTGCAGTGGCTCACCGTTGACTCGCAAATGGTTGTTGTCCATTGCCACTCTGTCTCCGGGTAGCCCTATGACTCTTTTGACCAATCGATTGTTGGCGGCCTGACTGTTGAATACCACAATGTCGCCGCGGTGGGGCTGGCCGGTTTCAATCAGAGCAATATCGGTAAAGGGTAACTCAATGCGGTAGGCCGCTTTATTAACAAAAATGCGGTCTCCTTCAACGATGGTTGGATTCATGGAGCCAGTGGGTACGTTGTACCAGTCGGCAAAACTGCTTCGAACCACAAACATCAGTAGCAAAAAAATAAAAATCGATTTGTTTTGCTGCCACATATTCGCCAGCCATGTTGTCATGAATAAATTTCCTTTTGTTATATGGGCATTGGTTTATAGCTGAGTAGACTGAAACGGGGCAAAAAAGTTGCAGATGAAGTGTGTCAGGATGTGTCTGATTAGGCGTTAAAGAGAAAAGCAACACTGGAGGCAGGGGCGGCCGCCAGTGTTCATGGGTATCGTTTAGCCTTGGTGGCGTGCTTTCAATACTGCAATGACGTCAGATAAGGAAAGATTGCTGGCCTGTAACAACACCGTGAGGTGGTAGAGCAGGTCTGCCGCTTCATTCTTCAACTCTTCAGTGTCTCTGACCGTAGCCGCCAGGGCGGTTTCCACGCCTTCTTCACCGACCTTCTGCGCGATGCGTTTAATGCCGGTCTGATACAGTTTTGCGGTGTAGCTGGAATCCGGGTCGGCGTTTTTGCGTGCCGCCAGTACCCGCTCCAGATCGGCCAGAAAAGTGAAGTCGGAGGCCGCACTGTCAAACCAACAGCTTTCCGTTCCTGTGTGGCAGGTTGGGCCGTTCGGGTGGGCCAGTACCAGTAGGGAGTCCTGGTCACAATCGCTGCTGATTTCCACCAGATCGAGGGTATTTCCCGAGGTTTCGCCTTTCTGCCACAGTCGGTTTTTGGAGCGGCTGAAGAAGGTTACTTTGCCGCTGGACAGGGTAGTGGCTAATGCGTCTTGGTTCATAAACCCCTGCATCAGCACTTTACCGCTGGTGGCATCCTGCACTATGGCGGGCAACAGGCCGGACATTTTGTCCCAGGCCAGTTGCTCAAGGTTCTTGTCTGATATGATCATGGTCACTCCTTACTGCTCACCCAGGGGTTTACGCATGGCAACACCGGCTTGGGTCAGGGTTGATTTCAGTTCCTGCATATCGATGATGCCTTTGTGGAATACTGAGGCGGCCAGAGCGCCGTCCACATCGGCCTGTTGAAACACATCAATGAAATGCTCAATGGTGCCGGCACCGCCGGACGCAATCAGCGGGACTCGGCATACGTCCCGGACCGCTTTTAGCTGGGCCAAATCGTACCCCTGGCGAACGCCGTCCTGATTCATGCAGTTCAGTACAATTTCGCCGGCTCCCCGTGACTGTACTTCCGCCACCCAGTCCAGCGTTTGCCACTGGGTTTGCTGCGTGCGGGATTCATCGCCGGTGAATTTGTACACCTCGTACTGCCCGGTATCGGCATTGTAAAAACTGTCGATACCGATCACCACGCATTGCTGGCCATAAACGTCGTGCAGCTGATTGATCAAGTCTGGGTTGGTGAGAGCCGGGGAGTTAATCGAAATTTTGTCTGCACCCATCTCCAGAATGCGCCCTGCGTCAGTGACAGAACGGATCCCGCCGGCGACACAAAAGGGGATGTCGATCACTTCGGCAATGCGGCTCACCCAGCTTTTGTCTACCACCCGCTGGTCGGAGCTGGCAGTGATGTCGTAGAACACCAGTTCATCAGCGCCGGCTTCGGCGTAGCGCTGTGCCAGCGGTACAATGTCACCGACAATTTCGTGGTTGCGGAACTGGACGCCCTTGACCACTTTACCGTCACGCACGTCCAGGCAGGGTATTATCCGTTTTGCCAGCATGCTATGGCCTCCTCTAAGCTAAATTTTCCTTCCAGCAGCGCACGGCCAAGAATCACACCGCCCACGCCGGTGGGGCGTAGTGCCTCGATATCCCTAAGCTGGCCAATGCCGCCTGACGCCTGCCACACAATGTTGGGAAATTTCGCGCAGACTTCGGTGTACAGCTCTACGTTGGAGCCCTTTAGGGTGCCGTCGCGGCTGATGTCGGTGCACAGCACATGTTTGGCATCCACTTCGGCGAAGTCTTCCAGCAAGGCTTCCAGAGCCACGCCGGAATTTTCCTGCCAGCCATGGGTGGCAATGAATTTGTTACCGGCCTCGTCAATGTTGATGTCCAGAGCCAGTACAATGCACTCGGGCCCGTAGGTTTTCACCCATTGCTTGACCGTTTCTGGTTGTTTCACGGCCAGTGAGCCTACCACTACCCGGCTTACACCAATGTCCAGCAGTTGCGCCACTTCGCGCTCCTCACGAATGCCGCCGCCGGCCTGAAAGGCCATGCGCTGGGTGTTGATCATGGCTTTAATCAGCTCAAGCTGGCGTTGTTCGGGTTGTTTGGCGCCGGTCAGGTCAACAATGTGCAACCACTCTGCGCCTTGGTCGGCGTAATGATGAACCACGTCAATGGGGTTGAGCTTGTATTCGGTTTTTTGCGCATAGTCGCCCTGATACAGACGCACTACTGACCCGTCAATTAAATCGATAGCTGGAATGATCATTTATAACTTCACAAAGTTGGTTAATAACTGGGCGCCCGCTTCTCCCGAACGCTCGGGGTGAAATTGCACACCGTAAAAATTATTGTGCTGCAGAGCGGCGGAGAAGCGCTGGCCATAGTCGCAGGTGGCCAGGGTCTTGTCATAGTCCGGCACGGCGAAACTGTGCACAAAATAAAAATACGTGCCTGCGGGGATACCGTTGAACAAGCCTTCGTCCTGCGTTGGGGTAACCGTATTCCAGCCCATATGAGGCAGGCGCAAACCGCCTGCTTGCAGGCGGCCCACATGGCCGGGAATAAGGTTCAGGCAGTCTATCTTGCCCTGATTGCTTTCATCCGAGCTTTCGACCATAAGCTGCATGCCCAGGCACACTCCCAACACCGGCTGGGTCAGGGCCTGCAGGGTTGGGATCAGGTCTTTGGCCCGAATGCTGGTCATGGCGGCAGCTGCACTGCCTACGCCCGGTAAAAAGACTTTATCGGCTCGTGCAATGGTGGCGGTGTCGCTGGAAACCTCCACTTCCACCCCCAGTCGCTGCAGGGCAAATTTTACCGAGCTAATGTTGGCGCAGCCGGTGTTGACGATGACAATTTTCTGAGCCATTTACAATGCTCCCTTGCTGCTGGGCAAGGCATCACCCTGGCGGGCAATCGCCTGGCGCAGGGCACGGCCGAACACCTTGAACAGGCTTTCTACCTGGTGGTGGGCATTGCCTTCGGTAGTCGACAGATGCAGTGAAAGCCCCATGCTTTGCGCCAGCGAGTAGAAAAAATGGGGCACCATTTCACAGGTGAGGTCGCCCACCTTATCGCGGCTGAAGTCTGCTTCAAACTTGAGGTGCGGGCGGTTGGAAATGTCAAGAATGCACTCTGCCCGGCACTCGTCCATGGGCAAAGCAAAGCCAAAACGGCCAATGCCACGCTTGTTGCCCAGCGCTTTTTTCAGCGCTTCACCCAGTGCCAGAGCGGTGTCTTCCACACTGTGATGGTCGTCAATGTGCAGGTCGCCTTTCACCGTTACATTCAGTTCAAAGCCGCCGTGGGTGGCAATCTGGTCAAGCATGTGGTCGAAAAAGCCCAGCCCGGTGTGAATGCTGGAAGGATTGCCGGAGTCCAGGTCAACCTTTACCGTAATGTCGGTTTCTGAGGTGGTACGGGTAACTTCCGCCACCCGGTTCCCGCCCAGTAAAGCAGACTCAATGGCTGGCCAGCCGTTGGTCTGGCGGTCGTAGCGAATTCCGCGGATGCCCATGTTTTCAGCCAGTTGCAGGTCGGTTTCCCTGTCGCCAATGACGTACGAGCGGGTGAAATCCACTTTGCCTTGTTGCAGGTAATCTTTGACCAGCCCCAGTTTTGGCTTACGACACGTGCAATTGTCGCTGTCAAAATGGGGGCAAATCAGCACGTCGTCAAACTTTACCCCTTGGCTGTTGAATACCGCCATCATTGCGTTATGGGGCTTTTCAAAATCTTCGGTGGGAAAGCTGTCTGTGCCGAGCCCGTCCTGGTTGGTGACCATAACCAGTCGGAAGCCAGCGGCCTGAAACTTCAGTAATACCGGGATAACTTTCGGCTCAAACACCAGCTTTTCCAGGCTGTCCAGTTGTTTGTCAATGGGCGGCTCCTCTACCAGGGTGCCATCCCGATCGATAAATAGAATCGCTTGCTGACTCATGCCGATACTCCTGTCTGGGCAATATATTGGTCAATCAAATCAAGCAGTCGCGCGTTTTGCTCCTGAGAGCCGACGGTGGCGCGCAAACAGTGATTGAGGTTAAGTTGCTTGGATTGATCGCGGATCAGCATTCCGTGAGAAACCAGAAACGCCATCAGTTCTGAACTCTGTTCAAAGCGGAACAATACAAAATTGGCCTGGATGTCGCCAACCCAGCTGATCCCTGGGCGGCTCTGCAGCGCATCCAGCAGGCGTTGCTTTTCTGCCTGTAGATAAGCAACCTGCTCCTGCATCTGCACAATTCCTGTATCTGACAACGCCTGGGCTGCAATTTGTGCGCACGGTTCCGGGATTGGGTAGGGGGCGATCACTTTCAGCAAAGCCTGAATAATATCAGCACTGGCCAGAGTGAAACCGCAACGCAGGCCTGCGAGTCCGAAGGCTTTGGATAGGGTGCGCAGCACTACCAGATTAGCGTAGTTATCCAGTTCGGATACCCAGCTGCTGTCGGCGTCGAACTCTATGTAGGCTTCATCAACCACCACCAGTGCGCTATCGCCAAAGTGGGTCAGCACGGCTTCGAGATCGGCGCGTTCCACCCGGGTGCCGGTGGGATTGTTTGGTGAACATATGAACACCAGTTTAACCTCATTGGTGGCACAGATAGCGGGCACATCAAGGCTGAAATCGGCGTTGAGCGGTACCTTTTTAATACCCACATCACAGGTTTCGGCACTGATCGCGTACATGCCGTAGGTCGGGGGGCAAATCAGAATGCTGTCTTTACCCGGCGTACAAAAAGTGCGGATCAGCAATTCAATGCCTTCATCGGCACCGCGGGTCACGATCAACTGTTCAGTGGTTACACCCGCATAGTCAGCATAGCCCTTAACCACGCTGTCGGGCTGGCAGGCTGGATAGCGGTTGAAGCGGCTGCTGTTTACCGTATAGTCGTTGGCAAACGGCGATTCGTTGGCATTCAGCCAGTCCTGACCACCAGAGTACAGGCGACGGGCCGACTCATAGGGTTTTAAAGGAATAAGGTTTGGATTCACTAAACGATCCACCAGAGTACGGCTCATCCTCGGTTCTCCTGTTCCAGTTTAGCTAAACGCAGGCTGACCGCGTTTGCGTGGGCATCCAGGCCTTCAGCGTTGGCCAGAGTGACAATCGCGGGCCCCAGGTTACGCATTCCTTCTTCACTGAGTTCCTGCACGGTATAACGGCGCATGAAGTCCAGCAGCCCAAGGCTGGAATAATTGCGCGCATAGCCGTAGGTGGGCAGTACGTGATTGGTGCCCGAAGCGTAGTCTCCTGCCGACTCCGGTGACCAGGGGCCAAGGAATATTGAGCCTGCGTTGGTCAGCAATGGCAGGCAGGAGCGTGGGTGGGTGATTTGCACAATCAAATGCTCCGGCGCGTAGAGGTTGCTCACCTCAATTGCCTGTTGCAGTGTGTCGGTCAGAATGTAACGGGCATTTTGCATGGCCTGGCTGGCAATGTCGTTGCGTGATAAAACGGCCAGCTGGCGTTCTACCGCTGCCACGGTTTGTTCGATGACCTGCTCACTGGTGCAAACCAGTATGGCTTGTGAGTCGCTGCCATGTTCTGCCTGCGAGAGCAAATCTGAGGCGATGAATTCCGGGTCTGCGCTGTCATCGGCCAATACCAGTACTTCAGAGGGCCCGGCCGGCATGTCAATTGCGGCGCCATCCGGACGCTGGCTGACTTGCTGTTTGGCTTCGGTGACGAAACTGTTTCCCGGCCCAAAAATTTTGTCGGCGCGGGGTAGGGTATCGGTACCAAATGCCATGGCGGCAATCGCCTGCGCACCACCGCACAAATAGATTTCACTGATGCCACACTTGCGCGCGGCGTAGGCGATTTCGGGCGCAATCATGCCGCTTTTTGCCGGGGGAGTGCACAACACCCGGCGCCGGCAACCCGCCGCCATGGCAGGCACTCCCAGCATCAGTACGGTCGAAGGCAGCGGGGCGCTGCCTCCGGGAATATACAGACCAACCGTGTCGAGCGCACTGAAATGCTGCTCACACACTACACCCCGGGTGGTAGTAAGCGTAATGCTTTGTGGTTGCTGGGCCTGGTGGAAGTCGTAAATATTCTTAAACGCTGTATCGATAGCGTTCTGAACCGGCTCTGTCACACTGTCGGCCAGGCGGTTTAAATCGGCATTGTTGAGCGCCAGTTGTTTGAGGTCAGGGCAATCAAACTGCCGGGTAAACGCCAGTACCGCTTCGTCGCCCTTGGTATTTACTTCAGTGAGAATTTGCCCAACGGTTTCCTGCAAACGCCGGGCATTTTGCATAGCCGGGCGTGAAAGCACCTGTTGCCTGTCCTGTTGGGAAAGAGAAGACCAATCAATCATTGCTTTGCCTCATTAGCCCATCATTTTTTCAATTGGCATAACCAGAATCGAACTGCAGCCCAGAGCTTTGAGTTTTTCCATGGTTTCCCAGAACAGGTTTTCCGGGCTGACCACGTGAATAGCGACAGTGTCTTCACTGCCTGCCAGCGGCAATACCGTGGGGTTTTCGGCACCGGGCAACAGGCTTTTGACCTGTTCCAGATAGTTTTTCGGCGCGTGCAACATGATGTATTTGCTTTCTTTGGCTTGCATAACACCATCAATACGCGGAACCAAACGGTTGACTAACGCCTGCTTGTCGTCGTCTAACGCGCCGTCAGCGCGCTGAATCAGCACGGCTTTGGAGCGGAAAATGACTTCTTTTTCCACCAGGCCATTGGCTTCGAGCGTGGCGCCGGTGGACACCAGATCGCAGATCGCATCGGCTACGCCTGCCCGGGGGGCCACTTCTACTGAACCGGTCAGCATAACCGCTTTGGCATTGATGCCTTTCTGGGCGAAAAAGCGCTCCAGCAGGTAGGGGTAGGTGGTTGCGACTTTTTTGCCGTTTAAGGATTCAATGCCCTGATAATTCATTTCCTGCGGCACCGCTATCGACAGGCGGCAACCGCCGTAATCCATGCGCCGCAAAACCTCAAATTCACTGGGTTTGGAAGCGGCCTGGCGCTCCAGCATTTTTTCTTCCAGTTCATTTTCACCAATGAACCCTAAATCCACTACGCCGTCCATCACCAGGCCTGGAATGTCGTCGTCGCGAACTCTTAACAGATCGATGGGTTGATTGGTGGAATGCGCGATGAGCAGACGATCGCGAATATTCAATTTAATGCCAATGGCCTTCAGCAGGCTGAGACTGTCATCGCTCAGTCGGCCGGATTTCTGTACTGCTATGCGCAGTCTTCTGCTATCACTCATGATGTGTCCCCAGTAGATCCATAACTTGTGCGTCTAAAACGAAAAACCCCCGAAAGTTGCCTTCCGGGGGTTTAGAACTTTTCATCTGCGCCACAGGAAGGAACAACAAACCTTCCAGCACCAACCTGAAAGGTTATGCTATATGATGGTGATGATGAATTAGTGCGCAGTTGTTCATAAAATATAAAAAGTCTTTTCGTTGAGCCGCGGAAACATTAGCCAATTGCCGGGCAATTTGCAACCCTTAATAGGGGAACTTTGAGGATGGGTTGTCTAAATTTAAAAGCATAAGTTAATGCAAAATGATATCAATTGCGGAGCAACTGTTAGCGACGCTCAGTCTGTGACGGTGTTTGGAGGGGGCCAATGAGTAACGATTTGCTGTTTTCTGTGTTGCCACGACAAGGCAAGGTGCCAGTCAGGACGCCGGATAAAGTGCGCAAAGTCAGTAAGGAAAAAAATGCCTCCGGACTCGGCGAGGAAGAGCAGCAGGAACACGGCGAGGAACGTCTGGTAAGCGAGCAGGAGCAGATTCGGCGAATGGAACAACATTCAGAAAACGGCCATCGGTCACCCGGTGAAAAGCGGGCTGAGCGTTGCAATTCAGAAACTTCAGAAAAAGCAGAATCTCCGGAAGATACACAGCCACCGCATCTGGATATATTTATCTGAAAAATTGTTTAAAATTTTTTTGCTGCACTTAGTGTGTTGTGACTAGACTAAGAAGTACAGTGTAAGAGGCGACGTCGCAACTGCATCCGTTTAGCTATCTCCTCTTGTTGTTCCTGCCTAACAATAATACTTATCTGATTTTACCCTTCAGGCCAGCTTTCGCTGGACGGTGGTTGTTATTACGCCGCAGTGAATAGTGCTGTGCCGGCCGTTATTTCTATGTGTTTTTTTATCATCAGAGCCAGCACCAAGGTGCAGGGAACCGGCTCTCGAAACTCAACGTCAGTGCGCTCTGAATTCCAGTTTCAGCAACAAAACAGCGGGCGCGGGCAAAGGAATGTTTACGTGAAATATTTGAATCTCAAAGTAAGTTCAATAGGAGTGGCATCTGCCCTGATCAGTGCGGTTTTGGGTGAGGGGTTCACCGATGTGCAAATACGTTTTCTAGAAACCGAAGGAACGCCGATTTGGTCAAGAGAGCAGCTTGAGCCGGTCCGTTACCCAAGAGCGCTGGCGTTTAAAAGTATCGCCGGTTGTGGCATCTTCAGAATCATCATCGATGAACGAGGGAAAACCAAGGAAGTCAGTATGATTTCAGGTATGCCTGCTGAGGGGCTGGAACTGCCTGCTGTAGAAATGATCAGAAGTTGGACATGGGTGAATACTTCAGGTTCGCAGGGCGATGAAGAAACCAAGCTGGTTAGGCTGGATTTCTGTTTTGGGGGCAGAAATGAGGAGGAAGCCAAATTGCTGTGTGAGGCACAAACACAGATGTCCTGCTCTGACCCGGAGAACTACCAGACTGAATAGCCTTTGATAAGTATTCAAGGCGGGCTAAACCCCGCCATCTTATTGTGTCAGTTCAGTTCGCTGTCAATCCAGAATTTGGTGCCTTTAATGGTCGCCTGCAGTGCCAGCCCTGATTCGGTCATAGTGTAAACGGTAACATCGCCCAGATAGCCTTCGCCCTCCGCTGAAGCGCCTTTGTTACCTGCCTTGGCGGTTGCGTCGGCGTTACCACCCAAGGTCCACCCATGTTCGACGAAATAGTTCATGGCACTCTGTTTGTGGAATACCATCACAATTCGGTAATCTTTTGCCCCGATGCCAAGGCCGACACCACCTTCGGCCATATTCATATAGGTTTTGCTTCCGTTTGCATTGTTGTTTACCACACCATATCCGGTGCCGGCAGCAAAGAAGATGACGTTGACATTGGCGTTGGCAAATACGGCGTAGCCAGCGGCATCGCGCAATTGTGAACGGGTGTCCGGTTTTTCCTGATACAGCCGGGCGAGGGTATTTTGCTGCATATCCAAAATGGCTTGCCGTTTCTCGGCTACGCTGCCGTTGCCCATGGAAGCACAGCCGGTAGCAACACAAACGCTCAACGTCAGCAATAGCATGGAAAGTGAACGCGTCAAGGTCATTGAATTCTCCTGATGGTTTTCAAAATAACAAGTTTAGCGCTTCGACCAGCGGTGCTGGCTGATACATTTTGAATACGCTGTAAAAACGCGAAAAGTTGAGTATCACTTATTTTATTTGCTCTATCTGGTAGCCCTGTTGCTTGAGCAGGGTTAAAACTCCATCGGTGCCGGGCATATGTAACGTGCCCACTAAGACAAATTCCGTCTCGTCGGTGTCAAGAAATGATTTTAGTTTGGGGAGCCAGTTGTGGTTGCGATTACTCAGTAACGCAGAATAGATTTCAGGGTAGGTTTCAGACAATTCCTTCAGACTTGCATCGAAGAGAGCGTCGACGTTTCCACTGCGCCAGTCCGACTTCATTTGTTCAACCATTTCCGGCATTTTTTCAACATCCTGAAGGGTATACTGGATGTATTCGTCTTCTTCCCCTCGACCTAGCCCGGCAATGAACTCCAGTTGTTGTTCGGGCGTTTCAAACCATTCCATGGGCTTACCGTCGCCCACAGACAGCGTATAAAAGTAGCTGTCTACGCCCTGACTGGTCAGGCCGAGACGCTGGAATTCGAGCATGCTCAGTGTGATGCCAACCATAGCTGGTTTGAGTTTCAGGAAGTGTTGCAGTGGAATACCCCGGGCTTTCAGATGCGACTCCAGCAGGGTAAGGGTGGTCTGGCTGACGTCATCCTGCAGGGTGCCAGAATCGCCATACGTCAGCATTTGCATCGACTTCCGGGTAAACTCCGGGCTGCTAAGAGCGCCAATGTCGGTTTCAAATACCAGGATGTCAGAAGCCTGATAAGCGGACGTGTACGCCTGGGGGAGCGGATAATCTGATGGGCTCAACAGGTGCAGGGTACCGCCAAGATATAGAGTTTTTTCACCATTTGTTACCTTCCAAACCGAGGACGCCTGGGTTCCCAAAGCGAAGGTAAGGGTGAAAACGATTGCTAAAAATTTGCGCATTTACAGGCTCCTTTGCCAAAAAATTCCATAGCCTGATGAAATGTAACGGTTGGAAATCAATCGGGCAACAAGGAAATCGGCCAGTGTTATTGCCTGCCATACCTTAACTTCGGGATGGCAAAAATCCAATCTTTCAGGATTTCCACCATTGACGGCGGCATACAGGGAGGCCACTGCTGCTCAAATCTTCGCGGAGCTGCTGTCTGTCCCGCAGGTTCAGGAACTGCCCTATCTCCAGGTATTGAGCACTGGCGACCAGGCGAATGCGGGGTAATGGCCAGTCATTTTCCGAATCAACAAATTCAACAAAGCAGTCTGTACGTGGAAATTTTACAGTTTTGTTCTGTCGGCCCCTGATTTCCACCCGCACTGTATGTGGCGCAATGCGTATGATCTGTTGTTGATAGGTCCAGTGGCTGACCCGATACATGAAAAACGCCAGCAAGCCTGCTTCCAGGCCCGCAAACGGAAGTATCATCCAGACACCTGCAAAACTCCAGAAGACTGCGATCAGCCCAAGTGGCACGGTCAGAAGAATAACCAGTCGCTTGCTGTCGTTCCAGCTTGCAGAGCGATTAGGACGAAGTAGTATAAGAGTAATTCGGCTGTCAGTTTTTCTGGCTACCATGGCAATAGGAACCGGTAACATGGCAAAGCCACAGGCGGCTTTGCTGTTTTCAATAATTTTTTGCCCAGCTATTGTCCAGCGTAGCACAAGATATTATGTTACGTTCTGAATCAGCTTGCCTCGATTAATGTAGAGTCTGCCCCATTGAATGAAGTACTGTCGGTAATGTTTCGTAAACCCTGGTTATGTTTGCTCGCCATTGCATGGATGGGGCTACTGGCCACGCAAACCCACCCATTCAGTGTTGTACAGAGTTATGGCGGCTTTGCCTTTCTTGGGGTAGTGGGTGCGGTCTTTGCGAATGCCACCGGTGCCGGTGGTGGCGTGGTGTTTGTTCCTTTTTTCAATCAGTTGGGGTTTGCTCCGGCTGCGATAATTGCAACAAGCTTTGCCATCCAGTGCTGTGGGATGACTGCCGGAGCTATAACGTGGTGGCGATATTACCGACATCAGCACGTTACTAATCCACAATGGAAATCGTTGCCCTCCGGGTTATTGCTGACGGTTCCTGCTTCTCTGAGTGGAATCTGGCTGGCCCAATACGGAGGGACCACATTGCCGGTTCTGGCGGCTTTAAAGGGTAATGTTGACCATCTGCACCTCGGTTTTGGTGTATTTTCCATTGTTCTGGCTCTGGCGATTTTTGCCTCTATACCTTTGCTCAAGCGCACTCATTTCCGCACCTTTTCTGGCAGATGTGACACTGTGTGTCTGCCAGTGGTTGCTTTCCTCGGTGGAATTATCACCGCATGGCTGTCGGTTGGTGTAGGGGAGATGGTTGCTGTCTATCTGATTATTCGTGGTTTTAACGTGACCATGGCCATAGCTCTGGCGGTGATGTTATCCGCTTTTTCGGTTTGGGCAGCGATTGCTTATCACGTATTGATTTCCGAAGCGGTTGTCTGGCAGGTGGTGCTGTTTGCGGGGGCCGGGGCCATAATAGGTGGAATCGTCGCCAAGAGGGTAGTGCTGGCTTTTTCTCCCGTACGCCTGAAAATGTTTTTTGGGGCCTGGGTTCTTATTCTGGGCGCCAGCGGCCTGCCGGTTTTCAATCTGAACTGAACATTCGCTTTTGTTTCCAGCAGCAGGCAGAAGTAATCGGGATACCGTACACTGGTGTTTTGACGCAGTAATCCAACAGGGAGAAATGTCGTTTTATGCCTTTTCACCGATTTCCGGTCCAATCGCCATACCGTTTAACTCAGCCCCAGTGGTCAGCGAATGCGGTTATTTATCAGGTTAATACTCGCCAGTTCAGTGACAGTGGGACATTTTCCGGAGTGCGTTGCCGGCTGTCTGAAATTCGTTCCCTGGGTGTTGATATCATCTGGTTGATGCCCATTCACCCCATTGGTGAGAAGTTTCGCAAAGGGACGCTGGGCAGCCCTTACGCGGTGAAAGACTATTATGGCGTTAATGAAGAATTTGGCAGTGAAGAGGAATTCCGTGATCTGATTACTGCTATCCACGCTCACGGAATGCGGGTTATTCTGGATTGGGTACCCAATCACAGCGCCTGGGACAACGCTTTGGTTGACCTGCATCCAGAATGGTATGCCCGTGACTACAAAGGGGATTTCCGTCCGTCTCCCTGGTGGGACTGGGATGACATTATCGAGTTTGATTACGCAGTACCAGAGTTGCGTGAATACATGATTGATGCCATGTGCTATTGGGTAAAGGAATTCGATATCGATGGTTTTCGATGTGATGTCGCCGGCTACGTTCCCAACGATTTCTGGCATCAGGCCAGAGCTGCTTTAGATGCTGTTAAGCCGGTATTTATGCTGGCGGAATGGGAAGACAGGGACTTACACGAAAACGCTTTTAACATGACGTACGCATGGAGCTGGAACGAAGTTTTGCACGACATTGCTCACGGGCGCCAGCCACTGGATAAATTGCGTAAATATTATTCCTGGAACGAGCGGGCCTGGCCACGCAGTGCGTATCGAATGACGTTTGTCAGTAATCATGACAAAAATGCCTGGGATGGAACCCAGAGTGAACAGTTTGGTCCGGCGCTGGAAGCGTGCATTGTATTGTCTGTAATTGGCGAAGGTATGCCACTGATATACAACGGGCAGGAAGCCGGAGAAACCAAGCGGCTGGCTTTTTTTGAACGCGATCCTATCGAGTGGCAACCTCACCCGATAGGAGATTTGTATCGCCACCTGATCAAGTTGAAAAAATCCTGCAGTGCATTATGGAATGGCCCTTTCGGGGCGACCATGATTCAGGTACCCAATTCCCGGATGAGCAGGGTTTTCAGTTTTGTGCGCGGTCAGGATGGGGATAAAGTAATGGTATTGATCAACTTCTCTGATCAGGCGGTTACGTTTGAACTGGAAGGAAACTTGTCCCCCGGCAAGTACGTTGATGCGATTGGCAATGAGCCTGTTGAAGTGAAAGCGGGCACGCTGCTGTCTTTGCCGGCCTGGGGGTACCAACTCTTGTTCACGCGCCTTTCAGGCTAGTTTCGCAAGTGCTGTCATGATTACCAGCACCACAAACAGGAATGCCATTCTTCGGGTAAGATGAGTGGCCTCCACCGAATTTGTGTCTTCCAGAGACGGTAAGCGCCTGAGATTTTTTTTTGCTTTGCTTACTCCTGCATGAAAAATATTACCGCAATATAGCCTCACCAATTTCGCCGTGCGGGGCAATGAACGTCGGTACAGATAATCCACATCCAGATTTACTGAACGCAGCTCGGGGGGGTATAGCCCTTGTTTGTTGAGCCAGACAAACGCCAAAGCTGAGAAAAACAATAACTGCAACTGGGTAAGAACATGAGTGAGATCGTAGGGCCGGTAAGTTTGCTCCCAGGGCAGCAACGCATAAAGCAGACTTGGGAAACAACCTACGGTGACGCAGACGGCGGCGGCCAGCCCCATTGCCAGCAGCATATTGGTGTGGGCTTCCGGAACTTTGAGCCCCGAGTCGTGAGCAAAAAAGGCAAAATAAGGTATTTTTATTCCCGCGTGGTGAAATACCCCAGCCGAGGCAAACAAGAGCATTAACCACAGATAATCGTGTCCGGTCTCAAGCATGGCGGCCATTACCATACTTTTACTGACAAACCCACTGAACAGTGGAAAGGCCGATATGGATGCAGCGCCAATTAGGCAAAACGCAGTAGTCTTGGGCATACTTTTGTACAAGCCACCCAGGTCTGACCCTTTGACGTGACCAACCCGGGTGAGTACTGCGCCCATGGTCATAAATAACAGCCCTTTGAATATTACGTCGTTGAATGCATGGGCCACCGCGCCGTTGAGTGCCAACGCTGTGCCGATGCCGATCCCACAAACCATGAAACCCAATTGGTTAATAAGGCTGTACGCCAGCACTTTGCGCAAGTCATTTTCAATAACGGCGTAAAAAATCGGAAAGCAGGTCATAACCGCACCGATGTAGATGAGTAACTCTTCGCCGGGAAAAGTTCGGGCCAGCGCATAGACAGCAACTTTGGTAGTGAACGCAGAAAGAAACACCGTACCGGTTGGTGTGGCTTGTGGATAGGCGTCGGTCAACCAACTGTGCAGCAGAGGAAATGCGCATTTGATCCCGAATGCCAAAAACAGAAGCCATGAAGCCGTTCCGCTCAGGCCTATGTATTCAACTTGCAGCGATTGTTGTTGCTGGGAAAGGAGGATTACTCCAGTGAGCAGTAACACGCCAGACAGAACCTGGATGATAAGATAACGATTCGCAGCCTGAACGGCACTCCTTGTGCGTCGGGCCCATATCAGAAAAGCCGAAGTCAGGGCCAGTAACTCCCAGAAAATGAACAGGGTGATAAAGTCACCGGCAAATACGGCTCCCAGAGCGCTGCCGGCATAAAGCATACCGGCGACCTGTTGCACGCGGTCTTTTACATGCCAGGCATACAGCAGGGCGAGAAATGCTGCCAGATGAAAAAGGTAGCCAAACAGCAGACTCAGTTTGTCTGCGTGATAGAGGTCCAGTAACACGCCAGCGACCTGGTAGGTAACGCCGCCACTGTTCCCGGAAGTAAAGTACAGGTTTGCCGCTCCCCATAAAGGAACGAACAGCAAAACCGTACGCGCCCGGTTGCCAAGGAAAGCCGCAGCCAGCGCAGCGATAAAAAAAAGCACAAATGGGGGCAGGTTTTCAATCCACATGATGTGCTTTTTCTTTCGGGGCCGTTTCATCGTCCTGATCTTGGTAATATTGCTCGCTTCTCATCAGGAAAATGCGCAGCACTTTTGCCAGTAAAACCAGTAGCACGCAGGCTAAAAAACCAAAGATTGCATAGAATGCCGGGATTTTTTCCAATTCTGTATAGATATGCCGATGGACGAAAAAATCCATCGCAACCAGGACAATACAGAGTACATAAAACCCCCGCAGCAATCTGGTAATGTTCTCCGGGTGATCAAAAAAGCCCTTTGAGCTGTCTTTTTGAGAGCGGATCATGGCAGTCCATTCGCTGTCGTGGGCTGGCTTAGATTAAGCAGCCAGTGGGGGTCAAAAAAAAGATAAATGCAGAATATGGCAGGAACAGCCATCCCGATAAGGCAAGGCAAGGGAGCCTCTTTTGCGTGAACTGACGGAATCCCGGGAGAGGCGAAAAAGGCGCGTACCGGAATAGTCAGCAAATAGGCAATATTGAGTAAGGAACTGACTGTTAACGTTGCGAGCATCGCCCATTGCGTAAAAGTTGGCCCATCAAAAGCTGCTGCGCCGGCAATCAAATACCATTTGCTCCACATACCGCCAAAAACAGGCAGGCCAATAATGCTCAGTGAGCCTATGGTGAACATTGCAAATGTGAAAGGCATGGCATGTCCCAACCCAGCCAGTTCACTGACTTTGGTTTTGTGGTTGGCAACCAGGATGGCACCTGCGGCAAAAAACAACGTTATTTTGGCAAAGGCATGCATGGCAATGTGCAGGCTGGCCCCCTGCAATCCATATGAATTTGCAGCCAGCGCTCCCAAAACAATGTAACTGAGTTGGCTGATGGTGCTGTACGCCAGGCGTTCTTTTAAATGGTCTTTGGTCATCGCAATGAGCGATGCGACCAGAATGGTCAGCATTGGCAACCAGACAAGCCAGTGATGGGCACCTTGTCCCGCAATAAAATCCGGCCCTATTACGTAGACTACGACCTTCAGAATGGTGAACACTCCGGCTTTTACAACGGCAACCGCGTGCAACAGGGCACTTACCGGAGTTGGAGCGACCATGGCACTTGGAAGCCAGTGGTGCAGGGGCATAATGCCTGCCTTGGCAATGCCCAGCAGGTAAAGCAATAACAAAGGTGCCAGCCATTGTGCATTCAGTACCCCTGACAGTAATCCTCCGGCAACGAAGTCCAGGCGTCCGGCCTGCAGGTAAGTCAGCACTATTGCGGGCAGCAAAAAGGCAACTGAGGAACCCATCAGCAGTACCAGGTAAACCCGGCCTTGCTTTTTGGCCTGTTTAGTCCCTGCGTGCGTCACTAATGGATAGGTGGTTACTGTTAATGCCTCGTAAAACAGGAAAAGTGTAAATAGGTTGTCGGAGTAGGCAATGGCCATTACGCAGGCAATGGCAACGGCAAAGAGTGTGTAAAAGCGGGTCTGGTTCAGCTCGTCGTGCGCTCGCATATATCCAATTGAGTAGATGGAAGTCACAATCCAAAGGCCACTGGCGACAAGGGCAAATAAAAGGCCGTAGGCTTCAACTCTGAATGCGATTGGTAAGTTCTCAAAAGGCTCCGCCAGTACCAGCCGCTGCGAAGTCATTTCTGGAAAAGTGTTGTACAACAAAAGGTTTATGATGAACAAGACCACTGCACTGAGAAGCGTTATTGTTTCTCGCAGGTTTGGTAAGCGCTGCAGTTGGCTGACAAGCCCGGCACCGGTTAGTGGAACCAGCACAGAGAGTAATATCAGCAGGGGCGTATTCATGGTGTCGACCCCGAAACAATATGGATATCAGACGATAGTGTCGCTACCGCTGTGCGCGCTGAAGTGGTTGTCAGGCGGGTGTCAATTCCGAAATAGATGCAGCTGAAAACCAGTAACCAGATACTCACCAGCATTCCAGCGGGAGTACGGGAAATGCCTGATGATCCAGAGGGAACATGGTGGATAGCCACTTTAAATGCAGGGCGAAAATACAAAGCTTCAACCATTTTCCAGACGTACAGAATGGCCAGCACCGAGCCCGCCAGTACCGCAATGACTGCATACCAGACTCCGGTTTCGAAGGCGCTCTGCAACAGGTACCATTTGCTGACAAATCCGACGGTACCCGGCATACCAATGAGACTCAGCCCTGCAATGATTAGAGCCGCGGTGGTCCATGGCATTTCTTTGCCCAGCCCGGCAAGCTCAGATAATTTGGTAGTATTGGCCCGGTAAAAAAATACGCCTGCCGCCATAAACAAAGCGGCTTTCATGATGGCATGGTTGAACAGGTGCAGGAAAGAGGCCATTAATCCATGAACGTTCATCAGCCCTATGCCCAGGATCATATAGCCAATTTGCGCCACACTGGAATAAGCCAACAAATTCCTGATGTCAGTCTGAGTCAGGGCTCGTGCTGAACCATAAACGATGGCAATACATCCAAGCCCGGTCAATAAGTCTGGCAGCACGGCGGAAGACCAGTAATCGACAGGGTAGACCTGGTAGAGACACCGAATAATGACATAGATGGATACTTTGGTGGCTGTGGCAGCCAGGAAAATGCTGATCACGGAAGGAGCCTGGGAGTAGGCTTTTGGCAACCACGAATGCAGCGGAAAAATTGCAGCTTTCAGGGCAATGCCGATGACAATGAAGGCCAGTGAAGTGGATACCAGATGCATGCTGCCAAAGTCGGCAAACCTGCGCGCGATATCCTGCATGTTAAGGCTGCCCGAAGCCGCATACAGCATACCCACGCCGAGCAGAAAAAAGGTGGCCCCAATTGTGCCAAGAATGAGGTACTCCAGTGCCGCGGTGAGAGCCTTTCGATTTCGTCCCATGGCGATGAGCGCGTA
Organism: Alteromonas aestuariivivens; assembly: GCF_003367475.1. Lineage (GTDB taxonomy): Bacteria > Pseudomonadota > Gammaproteobacteria > Enterobacterales > Alteromonadaceae > Alteromonas > Alteromonas aestuariivivens. Next base: position 138,387 of record NZ_QRHA01000009.1, on the reverse strand, counting down.
GGATGACAGTGAAGAAATCTCCAGAAACACAAACAGGTTGAATATATCTCCTGTCAGGGCAATACCAAGCATTCCTAGGACACACAGTTGCAGGCAGGCATAGAAAAGCGCGGTGACCTGCTCTGAAATTTCTTTCTCTACACTGGACTTGGCAAAAAGAACCGACAGCAACCCAATGCTTGTTACTATGACGCAAACAAGGGCGTTTAGGCTGTCAATTTTATATTCTATCCCCCAGGGAGGCGCCCAGCCTCCCAGTTCATAATGGATAACTGCGCCGAACAATACATCCCGCATAAGATGGATGGCCAGCGTACTTAGCGCCAGCATCAGTACCAGAGTGAGTGCCCACGCCAGTTTTCCGTTTCTGCAAAGTGCGGTTAAAGGGGCAAACAGTAAAGGCAGTACTACCAGAAGAACCGTTGTCTGCATTAAGTCCCCGTTCCATCCATGCGGTTGATTTCACTTTCATCCATGCTTCCGTAAGCTTCTTTAATGCGCACGATCAAGGCAAATCCCAGTGCTGTTGTAGCAACACCTACAACGATAGCAGTAAGCATCAGTACCTGAGGAAGAGGGTTGGCGTATAAAACAAACTCGGGGCTCACTATCGGGGCGGTACCACCCTGCAATTTACCGAGGCTCACGTAAAACAGGATTACGGAGGTCTGAAAAATATTTAGCCCAGCGACTTTTTTGATCAAATTGCCACGACTCATCAGGGTGTACAGACCGACCATCATGACACAGATGATCAACCAGTAATTGAGATGGCCAATGGCATAATCCATCACTGGTCGATAACCCTTCGGGAAAATGTGAAAAATATCAGTAACATCACTGAAGCTACCGTGATGCCTACTCCTAGTTCTATCAGGATTATACCTATGTGTTGCCCGCTGATCGGAGTGCTGGCAAGCCGGCTGTAATCAAGAAAATTTCCTCCCCTGACCATGCTTGTTACACCGACGCCTGCGTAGATTAGAACTCCCAGGCAGGATAAATATTTGAGGGTGTTTTCGGGGATTATTCGCATCGTAGCATCCCGGCCGTAGGCCAGCGCATGAAGTAGAAAGGCGGTGGTGAAAATCACACCAGCCTGGAATCCTCCCCCCGGACTGTAATCACCGTGAAACTGAACGTACAGCGCAAACAGAAGAATGACCGGTATCATCCATTTGGCTATCACCCGCAGGATTAGATTATGGGTCATTCCTAGCTTCCATTTTTATGTGAGGCTTGCGCGGCCTGGTAAGCAACATCAAAACGGCGAGCCCGGCGGTAAGAACCACGGTGACTTCGCCCAGAGTATCGAAGCCCCGATAGCTGGCCAGTACAGCAGTGACCAGATTCGGAATGCCGGTTTCCTGCTGCCCTTTTTCAACATAGTGCTTACCGACCTGTTGGTGAACCGGTGCGCTGGGTTCTCCCAATCTGGCAATGTCGTGGGTGCCGTACACCAGCATAGCCCCCATGAGCAGGCTTAATAACAGCGGCCCTTTTTTCAGACGCCCCGGGTACCTTGCCTCATGGCTGTTTCGCAGCGAAGCCAGAGTCACGAGCATAAGGACAGTGGAGATACCGGTTCCTACCGCAGCTTCGGTAAAAGCCACATCAGGTGCGTCCAGAACCACAAACAGTCCAGAAACCAGCAGACTGTACAAACCAAACAGCATTGCCATGGCCATTAAGTTGTGGATGCGCATAACGGCAATCGCAATGATAAGTAAGAATCCGAGCAAAAACAGGTTGATAAGTAAACTCATTGAGATGTGTTCTCCTGCGTATCCGGACCTGAAGGAGCAGGGCGCAGGCCCCATTGCCAGGCACCGTTTGCCACAGCAAACGAAGAGGTGGGGCTGGTAAATACCAGAAACAGAAAGATAAACAACAGCTTGACACTTGCCAGGCTAACACCGGATTCCAAAGCCAGCCCTGACAGGATTAAAAATGAACAAAGGGTGTCAGTGACACTTACTGCGTGCAGACGTGAGTATAAATCTGGTAGGCGGAGCAGGCCTATCCCGCCGGTCACCCCAAGTAAACAACCGACAATGATGAACACAGTCGCCACCCATTCCGTCATCGTTTTTCTCCGTGTGGTTCGTAACAGGATTCCTTGGGATTGGCAAAATGTTTACCGCGTTCTACCAGGCGAAGCGCAGCGATAACACCAACAAAATTGAGCAGGGAATACAGTAGAGCGATGTCCAGAAAGTCGGGGCGGCCTGAAAAGTAGGCGAACACGGAAACCAGAAGCACCGCTTTGGTACCAAACATATTCACCGCCAGGATGCGATCGAATACTGTTGGCCCGAGTAATGCCCGGGTTAGTCCCAGTGCCATTGTTATTAATATTGCAATTCCGGCAGCCAGATAGGCAGTAACCATCAACCTTCCCCTTTATTTAGGGAAAGAGACTGTTCTGTTGACTGGAATGGCATGATAGAGAGCATGTCGCCGAGCAACAGATCACGGGCGGAATCATCACTGAGTGTATGGACCAACAACTTGTTGTCACTCATGGTAATGCTCGCTGAACCCGGAGTCAGCGTTATGGCGTTGGCGTAAATTACCTTGTTAAGCGGATCTGAGAATGGCAGGCTAAGCTCAACCAACCTGGGAGTAAGGGGGCGGAGCCCCATTATGCGTAAAATCACATCAATATTTGACAGCACAATTCTCTTGCTAAGCCTGGCCAGGTAAACCGGTATAGCCGGAGTCAGTGGCAAGACAAAATGCTGTTTGTCAACGGAGTCCATACGCAGGGTCAGCCAGCACACAAAAGCAACGGAAATGCCGCCAAATCCGAGCATCAGTGCATTGTAGTGGCCGGACAGTAACAACCAGAGTGCGAAAAGTGTCAGAAAAAGTCGCAGTTTATGGGCCATAATCCGCCTCCAGAATCAGTGGGCTGTCTTTATCCGGCAAAATACGAGTGAATTTTGTTGTTTTGTTAACCTTAGTAGAAATATTCGATTATCAACAAAATTTTAACCTTGTTTGCCCATGCAATCTCAGCGACTGCACCAGGCCAGGTTTGGGCTGAAAATCTGCAATAAAACACACGTTAGCCCAATAAAATGGCATAATGCCGCTTTTGATTTATTTGGGTACAGGCATGCCGTCCATATCTTCTATATTTTCCGCTGACGGGCTCCTTGCCGACGCTATAGAGGGTTTTTTGCCACGCCAGGCACAAACGGATATGGCCGAGGCCGTTCAGCAGGCGCTGAACAATCAGCACAGCCTGATTGTGGAAGCGGGAACAGGTACCGGAAAAACATTTGCCTATCTGGCTCCCGCGTTGGTAAGTAAAGGCAAGGCCATTATTTCCACCGGTACCAAAAATCTCCAGGAACAGCTTTACCATCGTGATCTACCGGTCATTAAAAAAGCATTAGCCAGTAACCGCAAAACCGCATTGCTCAAAGGGCGGGCAAATTATCTGTGTTTGCATCGGCTCGGCCAGCATGGTGGCAATTCGACGCTGGTAGAGAAGGAAGTGCTGGGGCAGTTATCTACAGTTCGAGCTTGGGCCAATACCACCAAGACCGGCGATGTGGGTGAACTGAAAACCTTGCCTGAAGATGCCAAAGTGCTGCCATTGGTAACGTCTACCGTGGACAACTGTCTGGGGCGGGAATGCCCGGATTATGAAGATTGTTACCTGGTCAAGGCCCGCCGAAAAGCGCTTGATGCCGATATCATTGTTGTCAATCACCATCTGTTTTTTGCTGACATGGCGCTTAAAGATACCGGCTTTGGCGAGCTGATACCTGAAGCAGACGCGATAATTTTTGACGAGGCCCATCAAATTCCAGAGATTGCATCTGATTATTTTGGTGAGTCACTGTCGAGCCGACAGATACAGGACCTCGCAAAAGACATTAATCTGCTTTATCGAACGGTGCTGAAAGACGCTGACCAACTGGACAAGGCAGCAGACAAATGCCGTCTGCTTGCCGCTGATCTTCGTTTGCTGTTCGCCGATACGCCGGCCCGAGGCAATTGGCAGGAAGCGCTGCAGCGAGAAGAGGTGCGCTCCCAGACCGACCGGCTTGCGGATGCACTGGGGGTGCTGCACGAAGTGGCCCGTTTACATATTGGCCGTGACAAAGACCTGGATAATTTGTATGAACGTGTGGTGCAGGCCCGAGAGCGACTCGACGCCCTGAGAGATGACCAGCAGCAGGGCGTGAGTTTGTGGTATGAAACCACCCCCAGACACATTGTGTTGCATCTGACACCATTGTCCATTGCAGCGAAGTTTCGTCGTTTTGTTAGTGAACCGCCGCGTGGCTGGGTGTTTACCTCAGCAACCCTGATGGTAGATGGCGGGTTTGAACATTTTCAGCGCCGTATGGGGCTGGAAGACGCAAAAACACTGGGTTTGGACAGCCCCTTTGACTATCAGCAGCAGGCCATGCTCTGTGTTCCCCGGTATTTGCCGGAGCCAAACAGTTTTGAAATGCGCGAGTGGTTGTACACTGTCTCCCGTCGTCTTATTGCGGCCAGTCGGGGGCGGTGTTTTCTGCTGTTTACCAGCCATGCTATGTTGCGGGATATTGCTGCCAGGCTGAGCCAGAGTGTCGATAATCCGCTGCTGGTTCAGGGCACAACAACCAAACAGGCGCTGTTGAGCGAATATCTGGCACGGGAGGACGCTGTTCTGCTGGGCACCGGCGCTTTCTGGGAAGGTGTCGACGTCAGGGGGAGTGATCTGGTTTGTGTGATGATCGACAAATTGCCTTTTGCTTCACCGGATGACCCCTTACTTCAGGCGCGTATTGAGGACGTACGAAAAAAGGGCGCAAACCCGTTTTCCGCGATACAGATCCCTCAAGCGGTGATCACCCTCAAGCAGGGCGCAGGCAGACTGATCCGCGATTCGGCCGACAAAGGTGTGCTGGTGATATGCGACAACCGCCTGGTTACCAAACCCTATGCCAGCACATTTCTGGGCAGTTTACCGGACATGCGTCGCACCCGGAGCCTGGAAGAGGTAGAATCCTTCTTGGCTACTATTGATTAAATTTACCTTGGACCCTTTGTAAGATTCATGAAAGCACTTGCCATTGATACTGCTACCGAAGCCTGTTCCGTTGCCCTTTATGATGATGGTTCAGTGTTGTCGAAGTTTGAATTATGTCCTCAGCAGCACAGTCAGCGATTGTTGCCAATGGTGGATGAAATACTTGCCCAGGCGCAATATAAGCTCTCGGATTTGGATGGCCTGGTATTTGGGCGTGGGCCTGGCAGTTTTACCGGTGTGCGTATTGCAACCGGCATGATCCAGGGCCTGGCACTGGCGACCGAATTGCCGGTAGTTGGAGTGAGCACCCTTGCGGCTATGGCTCAGCAGGCTTTTGCACTCGGGGATACGGGAGTAGTTGCTGCTGCCATAGATGCACGGATGTCGGAAGTGTACTTCGGGCTGTTTGCCTGCGAGGGCGGATTAGCGGTTGCGGTTGAGGAAGAACAGGTATGTGCGCCGGATTTGGCCGCAGAAATGTGTCGGTTGAAGTCGTTTCATGCCGTTGGTACAGGCTGGCAGGCATATCCAGCCTTGGAGCAGATTAATTCACATTCTGTCGAGATTTTGTATCCCGCGGCGGAATACATGCTGCCATTGGGCATCAGGGAACTGGAACAGGGTGGCGCTAAAGATGTCGAGTCAATCACACCTGTGTACCTTCGTGACAAGGTGACCTGGAAAAAACTGCCGGGCAGAGAATAAGTGCTGCATAAGGCCCGGGAGGCTCGATTTTTGCAGATGACAAAAAAGATGTTTGAACCCATCTGTGGGAATACTGTGATTTGACTATGGACATTTCATCGTCTGGCCAGATTATCCGGACCGAACAGGCCCTGAAGAAACCCAGGGCTGAGAATGTACGAAATAAAGCCCAGCAACAGCCGGCACCTGCCAGTGCTGCGCCGCAGGTTGCCCGCAATAATGAAGCGCTCAAGTCGACCGGTGATGAACAGGTTCTGAACCAAGCTCAGCAATTTCGCCAGCAGGCCGGGTACGATCAGCCGGATCAGCGTGGCCGCCACGCCATTACAGAATATCTGAGCCTTGAACGGGAATCCAGGCGAGAGACCATTCGTGAAATGCTGGGCGTTGACTTGTTTGCCTGAATACGGGCTGATTGCCGATTTATGGTTGTATAGACATCCTGCATTAACTACTACATCAAACCAAAATTCAGCTTTTATTCATTCTCAGATTCTATACTATGGGTAACGTATTCCTAAGATGTTACTCAGAGTCGCGAGCGGATAGCTAATTTATGTTTTACAAATACTTAATTCTTGTCAGCGTAGTGTTGTTCAGTGGGTGTGCCATTGTTCCTGACAGTATCAAAGTACCGGATGATACCCAGTTGGTGAGCTATACACGCGCCGTTACCCAAAGCCAGGCCGTTCAAGGGCAAACTGCCCGGTGGGGAGGCATCATTGTCGGCGTTGAAAATAAACCTCAGCAGACTTTGATTGAAGTGGTACATTTTCCTCTTAACCATTATGGTCGCCCCAGTACCCAGGCAGAGACAGTCGGGCGATTTAAAGCCAGAATCGACGGCTTTGTTGATCCTATTGTATTTGAAAACGGCCGCTCTGTTACTTTTGTTGGTTCAGTTGCTGCGGCAATTGCAGGCATGGTAGGTGAGCAACCTTATATGTACCCCGTGATCGATGTGACAGACTATCATCTCTGGCGCAAGGAAACCGTGTACGATGTGTCTACCCTGTATTTTGATTACGGGACAGGCTGGTATTCACCGTTTTATTATCCTTACTACGGGCCCCGATGGGGTGGGTGGGGCGTCGGTCATTCCAGGGTTCGGGTGATTGAAAGCCGTGGCCAGCAACCCGGAACCTCACGGGTAAAATCCGGTACGGTTCAATCCCGGCCCTCTGCCAATGTGCCACAAAAGAACCGGAGTCAGGAATATCAGTAGTGGTCAGATTTGGCCGCTGTGGCGGCTGAATGTTGCCGCTATAGCGGCAAAGTGATTCCGGTAATGTGCCAATGAAAGAGATTCGATACTCGGCAGGTCCAATCTCCCTTGCCGCCATTGATAATGGTGGAAAAGGGCCAATGATTCTGGGTTTACACGGCTTTTTGGATAATTCAGCCAGCCTTATTCCAATTATGAAACGTCTGGATGACTTTCATTTTGTTGCATTGGAACTGGCCGGGCATGGTAAGTCGGAGCACCGGCCTCCAGGTTGTCACTACGATCAGGCGGGGTATCTGCAGGATCTGTTCGCCGTAATTCAACAGTATAATCTCAAAGACATTCTCCTGCTTGGGCACTCATTGGGAGGGATCCTGGCAACAACATTTGCGGCATTGTTTCCAGAATTTGTGCGTGCTGTGATCACCATAGACGCCTGTGGGCCACTAACCAGGGAACCCGATACGACTGCATCACAGATGCGGGCATCTGTATTAAGCCGGGTTGAAAAACAGCGCAGTAAAGCCACAGAGGTGGACCTGGACCGGGCCATCCAGGCTCGTTGCAGCATCTCGGATATCAGGCCAGATCATGCCAGGGCGATTTTACTGCGTAATTTGAAGACGGATTGTCAGGGAAACCTGTTATGGGCCAGTGATCCAAGGCTTCGTACACTCTCCACATTGCGAATGACACAAGCCCAGGCAGAAAGCCTTATTCGTAGTATTTCCTGTCCGGTTTGGGTGGCTGGTGCCAGCAATAGCTTTAAGCAGTTAAAACAGGTTTACGCATCAAGAGCAGGTTGGCTGAAACAGGGTAGTTACATGGAATTCCAGGGCGGGCATCACGTTCACATGGAACAACCCGACGCCATAAGTCAGGCAATCCGTGATTTTGTTGGGCAAATGTAAAGAGTAACATTTATCTTTATACTCGCTTCCATTACTATACACGCCAGTAATCAGACCAGTTGAAAAACGCATTAACTGTGCGTTTTCTGGGCAAATTTCACTGCCCGGACAAAAAAATAAAAATGAAAGGAGGTTTTGTGGAAAAAACCTGGCTTGAGCATTATGACCCCAGGGTGTCGGCAGAAATCGACCCGGACCATTACTCATCGGTTGTGGACATTTTTGAGCAATCGGTAGCGAAGTATGGCGACAAGGTCGCCTACATCAATATGGGTCAGGAAATGACCTTTGCTGAACTCGATACGCTTTCAGGGCAGTTTGCTGCATATCTGCAGGGCTGTGGCCTGAAACGTGGCGACGCCGTTGCGGTGATGATGCCGAATCTGCTCCAGTATCCGGTAGTGATGTTTGGAATATTACGTGCCGGTATGGTGGTGGTGAATGTCAATCCTCTCTACACTGCTCGGGAACTCAAACATCAGCTCAGTGACTCAAGTGCCAAGGCAATAGTTATCGTTGAAAATTTTGCCTGTACGCTGGAAAAGGTTGTTGATGAAACGCCCGTTGAGCATATTTTACTGACCGCATTAGGTGACATGCTGCCTGCTCCTAAACGCTGGGTAGTCAATTTTGTGGTCAAACACGTGAAAAAAATGGTGCCTGCATTTCGTTTACCTGCAGCCAAATCGCTAATGTCCGCGATCAGTGCAGGTAAAGATATGAGCCTGGACAAGCCGCAGTTAAGTGGTGATGATCTGGCCTTCCTGCAATACACCGGTGGAACTACTGGCGTTTCCAAGGGGGCCATGCTTACACACCGTAACATGGTAGCAAACCTTGAACAGGTGTCGGGTATTTTGGCTACGGTAATTGAGCCGGGCAAAGACCTGGTGGTGACGGCGTTACCGCTCTACCATATCTTTGCGCTGCTGGCTAACTGCCTGCTGTTTTTAAAATTCGGTTGCCCGAATGTGTTGATCACTAACCCAAGGGATATGCCTGGGTTTGTAAAGGAACTCAGTAAATACCCGGTGGCCATCCTGCCTGGAGTGAATACCTTGTTTAACGGCTTGCTGAATACGCCTGGGTTTAGCGAGTTGGACTTTTCCCATTTCAAATTTGGTCTGGGCGGAGGTATGGCGGTTCAGCGTCCGGTTGCTGAGAAGTGGCAGCAGGTGACAGGGACTGTGCTACTGGAAGGATATGGTCTTACAGAATGTTCGCCGGTAGTGACTGTCAACCCGCCTCAACTGGAGGCCTACAAAGGCTCAATTGGCTTACCGGTGCCCTCCACCGATATTCGCCTGCTGGATGAAGAAGGAAATGAGGTGGCATTAGGCGAAGCGGGCGAAATGTGGGTGAAAGGCCCGCAAGTTATGAAAGGTTACCTGAATCGCCCGGAAGCAACCGATGAAATACTCAAGGATGGCTGGCTGGCGACCGGGGACATAGCCCGCATGGACGAGCAGGGTTATTTCTACATTGTTGATCGAAAAAAGGATATGATCCTGGTTTCTGGCTTCAATGTGTTTCCGAATGAAATTGAAGAAGTTGCTGCCATGCACGACAAGGTGCTTGAAGCGGCGGCTATCGGTGTTCCGCACGAAGTCAGCGGTGAAGTGGTCAAGCTGTTTGTGGTCCGCAAAGACGAAGGGTTAACCGAAAAAGAGGTGATTGCCCATTGTCGTGACCATTTGACCGGATATAAGGTGCCCAAACAGGTGGTGTTCAAAAATGAGCTGCCAAAAACCAACGTGGGTAAAATTTTGCGTCGTGAACTCAGGGATTGACGCAACTAACGGGTTGATTGATTGTAAGGAGCAGCCGGCCTAAGCCGGCTGCTTTCGTCTTATGGATTACGAACTGGTTAATAGTGATATACGGTTGAGAGAGGTCTGTGAACAGGCTGAGTGTTGTCCGGCAGTGGCACTCGATACCGAATTTGTGCGCACCCGCACACTGATGCCTCAACTGGGCTTGATACAGCTTTACGACGGTAAGCAGCTGGTGCTGATTGACCCTCTGGAAATCCAGGATTTTTCTCCGTTTGTCCACCTGATGCAGAATCAACGGGTGGTCAAGGTACTGCATTCCTGCTCGGAAGATCTTGAAACCTTTCTCGCGGCGTTCGACGTAGTTCCAATTCCCTTGTTTGATACCCAGTTTGCTGCCGGAGTATTGGAAATTGGTACCACTATGGGCTACGCCAAGCTGGTGGAAGAGTTGTGTGGTGTAATGCTGGACAAGGGCGAATCCCGCACAGACTGGCTTGCCCGCCCGCTGAGTCAGAAGCAGTTGGCTTACGCTGCGAATGACGTGCTGTATTTATTACCCGCCTTCCTTCAACTGGATGAACAAATCACACAGCACGGCAAGCGGCAGTGGGTGTTTGACGAGATGGCCAGCCTGGCCGAAAAGAAACGCGCCAATATGCCGCTCGAGTACGCCTATTTACAAGTAAAGAACAATTGGCGCCTTTCCAGTAAGCAGTTAAATGTTCTGCAGCATCTGGCCGCATGGCGTCTGAGTGTGGCCAGGGAGAAAGACCTGGCGCTGAATTTCGTGTTCAAGGAAAGTCAGTTATTTGAGGTCGCTCTGTACTTGCCAGCCAGTAAAGCAGCTTTGTCTCGCATACACGGTTTGCCCCCCCAAGTTCTTCGCAGATATGGTCAGACGGTGCTAAAAATAGTTGAGAGTGCACTTGAAGAGTTTGCGCAGATGCCACAGGGAGCTCATTTGCCTAGGGTGAAACGGCTGGTGGATGTCTCTCAGTACAAAAAGACCTTGGCGGCGGTGAAGGATATTGCTGCCTCGCTGGCAACCCAACAGGGCGTTTCGGCGGAAGTGCTGGCGTCCAAAAAACAGATGAATCAGCTCCTGAAATGGTGGTGGTTTGATATTGAAGAAACCCGCGCCTTAGGCATAATGCCTGATTTACTCAGTGGATGGCGTAGGGAGCTGTTCATGCCTGCCTTAATCGATTTGCTGGGCCCAATGCCCGAATCGGGAATACAAGGCTTGAGTCAGACCATAAAACAGGTGAACGTATAGTGTTATGTGCTGTTTATAAAACCCGTCGTAAGGAAGGTATGTACTTGTATGTACCGGGTAAGGACAAGTTTGAGCAGGTTCCCGAACCTTTGTTAAAACAGTTTGGGCAGCCGCAACTGGTGATGCTGCTGCCGTTGGGAAAACGGGGCGAACTGGCAGGCGTGGATAAAACTGTGCTGGAAAAAGCGCTGAGTGAACAGGGTTTTTATTTGCAAATGCCTCCCAAACAGGAAAACTGGCTCGCCGAGCACCGGCAAAGCTTGGGGGCATCAGCGCGTTCCGAAGACAAAAAGTAGGAGTAAAGAGTGCGAGTTTTTGTGCTTTTTTGGCTGTTGTTGGTTTCCTTTCCTTTACTGGCTGAGGAAAAATCTGAACAGGGGTTCCAGCATTATCTGCAAACGCTCCGCAAGGAAGCCCAGGCGCAAGGTTTTCAGGATAACTTCCTTGATGGCATGTTTGCGGATATTGCCTATCGGCCAACGGTCATTAAATCCGATCGCAATCAACCGGAACGCAAAATTACTCTGGATTCCTATCTCGAAACCCGGGTACCCGACTGGAAGGTAAAGCAGGCGATTGAACTGAGTACCAAGCACCGGGCTTTGCTAGAAGAAATCAGTGCCAAGTATAAGGTTCAAAGCCGTTTTATTGTTGCTTTGTGGGGCAATGAATCCAACTTCGGGCGCATTCAGGGGAGTTTCGATGTGCTGTCGGCGTTGTCATCATTAGCCTATGAAGGGCGCAGAGAGGCGTTATTCAAGAAGCAGTTTTTTGCTGCACTGCAAATTCTGCATGAAGGTCATGTCCAAAAAGCACAATTTAAGGGGTCATGGGCTGGAGCCATGGGGCAAAGCCAGTTTATGCCTACGTCTTTCCTCAATTACGCTGTCGATTATGACGGTGACGGTAAAAAGGATATATGGGCCAACGAAGCCGATGTATTTGCCTCAATTGCTAACTTTCTCTCCAAAGAAGGCTGGGATGGTGAAGGTACCTGGGGCCGTCAGGTGATCCTGACCCAGGGCTATGATGGATCCCACGGCGGTCTGGACAAAGACCACTACGTTACTCTGTCTACCTGGCAAAAGCGCGGAGTTAGGCGCTACAACGGGCAGGCCTTGCCTTCAAGTGATATTAAAGCTTCTCTGATCATGCCGGATGGCATTGATGGGCGAATTTATCTCGTTTACAACAACTTTCATACCTTGATGAAGTGGAATCGTTCCAGCTATTTCGGGATAGCCGTTGGCTATTTGTCTGAACGTATCAAACAGGGGAACTGATCGTGTATCAGCATCAAAGCCACATGGGGCAGTTAATCGATTTGCCGTTGGGAAAAGTGGTGTGTGTCGGGCGAAATTATTACGACCACATTCAGGAGATGCATTCCGAAGTCCCTTCTCAGCCCCTGTTATTTATGAAGCCTTCCGATGCCCTCTGTTCTCTGTATGAGCCATTGCAGATACCCACCAATAAGGGTGAATGCCATAACGAACTTGAACTTGCGGTACTGGTGTCTCAACGCCTGAAGTGTGCTTCAGCATCACAAGTGAAATCGGCGCTGTATGGAATAGGCTTGGCGTTGGATTTGACCTTGAGAGACGTTCAGGCAGAGTTAAAAAGCAAAGGTCACCCATGGGAGCGGGCAAAGGCCTTTGATGCCAGTTGTCCGGTATCCGGATTCGTGCCGATTGTGCAATTTTCAGACCTGGCAGATATTCCGTTTTCGCTTACCGTAAATGCTGAAGTACGTCAGCAGGGCAACAGTGGTATGATGCTGTACGATGTATTGTCTCTGATTGCATTGATGTCTCACGAGTTTACACTTAATCCCGGCGATATTGTTTTGACCGGAACCCCGAAAGGGGTGGCTTCACTCATCCAGGGAGATGAATTGGTTTTGACCCTCCCTCCGTATCTCGACGTCCATACCCGGGTAAGTTCGCTATGACTGATAAATTCTGGGAAACCAAATCACTGCAGGAAATGAGCGAGCAGGAGTGGGAATCCCTGTGCGATGGCTGCGGAAAATGTTGTTTGCATAAATTCATTGAAGACGAAGTAGATGCGGCGGCCCCTACAGATACCCTTAATCCTGAGGAACAGGTTCATTATACCAATATCGTATGCTCTCTTCTGAATACCAAAACCTGCTCCTGCACCCGCTACAGCGAGCGCACTCAATTGGTTCCCGACTGTGTCAAGCTTACAAAAGAGAATCTGAAAGACATTTTTTTCATGCCCACAAGCTGTAGCTACCGCCGGTTGTTTGAAGGGCGGGGGTTGCCATCCTGGCACCCGTTACTCAACCGGGGAAAGAAGGCGGCAATGCACAGAGCTGGCATGTCGGTGCGAGGTAAAACCGTTTTTGAAACGGACGTCGATCTTGAGGAGTTTGAGGACTATATTGCGCTCTGGCCTCTGGAGGATATTGATTGATTCGTGTCAGTCTGTCAGGCTGAAAAGCAGGGCATCTCGGCCGAATATTCGTTTTCGACACACACCTTCTTTTTCTGCGCCCAGTTTGATTGCTACTCTCTGGCTGGATTTGTTGCCGGGTTCAATCAGCAGTTCAATACGTTGCAGACCCATTTGCGAAAAGGCCAGTTTAACCAGAGTTCGGGCCAGCCCAACAGCCAGCCCTTTGCCACAGGCATCCGGCCTGATCCAGAAGCCCAGATTAGCGCTTTTGTGAACCGGATGAATGTAATTTATCAGGCCCATTCCCAGACAACGCTCATTATGCAGTAACAGATACGTGATCCCGTAACCCTGTTCACGTTGCTGCTTGAGGATTTCTATGCACTGTCTTGCTGCGGGTAACGTAACGGGGCAAAGCTCGGAGCCGAGCCAGGGGCGAACGTGATGGATAGATGCCTGACCTGCTTCACATAATGCCATGCTGTGTTTGTCCGCTACCCTTTGGATACTTACCTGATGTTCACCATTGGATAGCGGGGGTAACCTTGACGGCAGTGTTTTGAGGTCTATCAAAAGGGTTTTTTATCCAGCAAGCGACAGCTAAACACAATAACAAACAATAGTGCGTAAATTGCAAATATAACGCACATCCATTCTGCCATCCCCATAGACAGAAACTGCCAGCTGTCTTCGAGGCAATCACCGGTCGCAGCAAATATGGCTGGAAACCATTCGTGCAATTGTAGCCAGGACGGAAAATTTGGAACAATGTCACAGCTTGCAAAAAACGGATTGCTGGCGTTCAGAATTTCAATGTGCTCACGAGCGATCAGCCAGCCCCAGCCAGCGCTGACAGCCCAACCAGCGAAAGCCAGAAACCGGGTTATTCCGTTGTTGTATATCAGGACCATCAGCGCACTGAGCATGATGCCAAAAACCGCGGTGCGCTGATATATACACATGATGCAAGGCGCCAGCCCCATTTCATACTGGAAGTAAAGAGCACAGGCTTCCAGTATTAGTGTAGAGACAAACAGCAGTGCCCAGGATGACTTCTTCTCTGCCCAACGGCTGATAAACTGAATCACGCAGATGTTTCCTTACTTTCTTTTAGTGAGCTACTGCACCGGCAGCGGAGGCGCTGTGGTGATTGATCAGGTGCATTTCATACAACATATCCGTTGCATCGAGCAGGCCAAAGTAAGTGGCTGCCAGACCAACAAGGGTCAGTACAACGGTGTACGGTAATGCCATTACCACCATACGGCCATAGGACAATCTCAACAGCGGTGCTATAGCTGAAGTGAGCAGGAACAGGAAAGCCGCCTGTCCATTTGGGGTAGCTACGCTTGGCAGGTTGGTACCTGTGTTAATGGCAACGGCCAGCAGGTCGAACTGGTCACGGGTGATTTGTCCATGCTCCAGTGCAGCCATTACTTCGGTAATGTAAACAGAGCCAACAAACACGTTGTCACTTACCATTGAAAGCACGCCATTGGCTAGATAAAACATCACCAGCTGGGTTTTACCTTCGAATGACAATACCCACTGAATAACCGGGTTGAATAGTCCCTGATCGATGATCACGGCTACAACTCCAAAAAATACACACAACAGCGCCGTAAACGGCAGGGCTTCCTCAAAGGCTTTGCCCAATGCGTGCTCTTCAATAATGCCACTCATTGAGGTAGCCAGAACAATCACGGACAGCCCAATCAGCCCCACAGAAGCAAAATGGCCTGCCAGCCCGACAACCAGCCAAACACCAATCAGGGCCTGCACTGCAAGCCTGGCCTTGTCTCTCGGTGTGCGTTCATCGTCCATATGGCAGTCATAATCGACCAGAATGGCACGAACTGCAGAGGGGAGCTGTGCGCCATAGCCAAACAGCTTGGTTTTTTCCAAAAATACGGTAGTCAGTAATCCGCACACAAATACGGGGATGGTGATGGGGGACATGCGCAGAAAAAATTCGCCAAATTCCCACGTAGCCTTATCGGCTATGATCAGGTTTTGTGGTTCACCCACCATGGTCATAACCCCACCCAATGCAGTTCCCACCGCAGAGTGCATCATGAGGTTGCGTAAGAATGCGCGAAAGTTTTCGAGGTCGTCCCTGCCTAGTTCTTCTACGCCCCCGTCATGAGTATGGTCATGGTCGTGATGGAATTCCTTTCCGGATGCAACCTTGTGGTAGATGGTGTAGAAGCCCAATCCTACGCTAATAATGACTGCAACGACGGTAAGTGCGTCCAAAAAGGCAGACAAAAACGCCGAAGCGAAAATGAATGACAGGGATAAAACCATTTTGTTACGCACCCGAATCACCAGTTTGGTGAACAGGAACATCAGCAGGTCTTTCATAAAATAAATCCCTGCAACCATGAATACCAGCAATAACAGCACTTCCAGATTGACTTCAATCTCGTGAAGCATATGTTGTGGGGATGTCATACCGATAAATATGGCCTCGATTAACAACAGACCACCAGGTTGCAGAGGGTAGCATTTAAGCGCCATTGCGAGGGTAAAAATGAACTCAATTACCAGAGCCCAGCCTGCGATGTAAGGGTCAACCATGAATAAAAACGGGTTGAGGATCAAAAAAGCGATGATGGTTTTTTTATACCAGTCCGGAGCATGGCCGAGGAAATTTCGATACAGAGCCACAGGCAGAGTGTTCATGGTTTGTTATCCTTCTACAACATGTAGGCGCATAGACGACTTGATTGTTTTTTGATCGCTATGTTTTTGCGATGCGTATTTCAAGTTTTGCTCTTACCGGAAATTCTCCGGCAAACATTTTTTAAGCGATTAAGCCTACCGCAAAAAAAACGCTTGAGAAAGCCATTGGCAACACACAGTACGGCATTTCAACGCCAATTGCTTGCGCTTTAACCTGAATCGCACTGACAGTTTGAATTTGATGCCTGATTTGGAAGGGTTCAATCCATCTGTTTGCTGTTTTATCGGTGGAGTGGTTGACAGTCAAGAACAAAACACCTTCTGGCAGGCATTGTCCCCGCCTGATCCCTAATCAAGCCTCAGAAAGCGGTTTATTAAGAATATGCACTTTCCAATTTGTTTTTTATCCCGTATTGTGATGCATATACTCGAAAAGTCATTGTGTTTTAGGCGATTAGCGAACAGCGAAGTCGTATCCGGGGCTTAACTACTGGCCTTTTGGTTACTAAAAACATTCAATCCGGTTTGCTGGGAATGCGGATTGTTGACTGGGTTCTCGCTTTTAAGGATTTGTAACTCTGTATAAATCACGCCTTCCTAATGCAGAGTTAAGCAAAAAGGAATTTGCTGTCTTATCGCAAATTAAGATGCACTAGGTTGGTATTTCAACTAACAGCATTGATAACGTTGATAGCACTACGTTTGGCAACTTTAGCAGCAAAGTTAATACGTATATTAGCTATTATTAGTTTGTGTATTAGAATTTTCATCTGGTACAATCAGTTTGAAAAATAAGAACGTGCAGGCGAGATAATGATGATTTATAAGGCCCAGAGCCCAGCGGGTTTTGCTGAGGAATATATTGTCGAATCCATTTGGAGCGGCCGTTTCCCACCGGGAACCATTTTACCAGCGGAGCGCGAATTATCGGAGTTGATCGGCGTGACCCGAACTACGCTGCGCGAAGTCCTTCAGCGGCTGGCCAGAGATGGCTGGTTGACGATTCAGCACGGTAAACCTACCAAGGTGAACAATTTCTGGGAAACCTGCGGGTTAAATATTCTGGAAACGTTAGCTCGTTTGGACCAGGAAGGTATCCCTGAACTGGTTGACAATTTGCTTGCTGCACGAACCAATCTGAGCGCTGTTTTCATTCGCGGAGCCATCAGAAACAATCCAAAAGAGTCCGCCGAAATCATTGCCCGATACAAAGACGTCGAAGAGGACGGTCTTGCATTTGCCCAGTTCGATTATCAAATGAACCATGATTTGGCACTGGCATCAAATAACAATGTGTTTGTCCTCATGATGAACGGTTTCAGGGGGTTGTACTCCCGTATCGGTGGATACTTCTTTTCCCATCAGGCAGCCAGGGATGTAGCGCGCAATTTTTATCAGGAATTGTTGACGGTCGCCGAACAGGGAGACTATGAAGCAGTTCCACTGCTTATCCGTAATTACGGTATTGAAAGTGGAAAGGTATGGCAGCAGGTTAGGGACCAGATGCCCAAAGATTTGGTTGATTAAATTTAAACGACGAAAAGACCTCAGTTGCTGAGGTTTTTTTTTGCCTGTCAAATTATACGGCACCCGCATCCTATGTGCTCTATAGTTGAATAACGTGCGCAAGTCCTGGCACATAAAATTGCTTTGCATGCCAGGCAGGGTGGAATTTTGCATTAATTTGAGAGGGTAGAAAGATGGCGTCAAACCCGGTGGGCTGGTTCGAAATCTATGTTGAAGATATGCAAAGAGCCAGGTCTTTTTACGAAAGTGTTTTTAATGTCACGTTTGAGTCTTTGATGGACCCAACGGACGACGGCCTGGAAATGTGGACCTTTCCTTCCGATATGGAATCCTATGGTGCCACTGGAGCCTTGGTCAGAATGCCGGGCTATCCCGCAGGTGGGAACAGTATTATTGTTTATTTTTCCTGTGAGGACTGTGCAGTTGAGGAGAGCAGGGTTCCTCAATCGGGCGGGTCGGTAGTTCGAGCCAAGATGGCAATTGGTGAATATGGCTTTATTTCACTGGTAAAAGATTCAGAGGGCAACACTCTTGGTTTGCACTCGATGAAGTAATAAAGCATAGGGTGCGGATTTAAGGCTAGGGCCCGTTGATCTTTGCTGTTCGAAATTTGTTCTCTCTGAGTGATTTCAGGGCAAGACGAGAGCCATGAAGCTTAGTCAGCTAAGTATATGGCGAACAACGCAGCACTGGAATCACTCAGAGTGAACCCGAAAGGCAGCGTTTGTCGTGCTTTTCTGCTGCGTTAGAGACTGTTCATGTAGATGACTACACTTCACAGTCTCTGCCTTGCATAAATGCATGACAATTCGCTGCAAAATTGAACACCAAAGATCAACAGGCCCTAACTATCCTGATTAATTAGTATGCGATTTCTAATTTAAATGAATAACCTGACCTCAGTTTAGTGAATTCCAATACCAGGAGGAAATCCCATGGCCACGAAAACTGAAGCAATTAAATCTAAATTTTCTGAAGCTGAAGAGTTTGCCCGCAAAATTTGGTTAGCCGGTTTGGGCGCTTACGGCAAAAGTGTTGAAGAAGCAACGGGCCGTTACGAAAAGCTGTCCGCTGAAGCGAGCAAGATGTTCGATGAGTTAGTGAAAAAAGGTGAGTCTCTGGAAGACGGAGCTAAATCCAAGCTGAAAGAAACCACCAGTGATGTTGAGTCCAGAGTTAGTGAAGTGCGTAAAAAATTAGGTCTGGATGTTGATCACTCTGATCAGAAGATCGAAGAACTTTCTGCCAAGGTTGATGCATTGACTGACGCGGTTGCCAAACTGGCTGCAGAAAAGTAAAACCTGTCGCGGCAATGGCTTTTCCTGTTCTGACAGGCAAAGCCTTTCGTTACGGCAACTCGTAACGGAGCCGTTTATATGAATTGGGCAGAATGGAGTCATTGATGGCCAAAGAAGATAAACAGAGCTCACCGCTTGCTGGCTGGGTGGGAGCTGGGGCTGACCTGGTTGCCGCCCGCCTGGCGTATTTCACGGAGGTCGTGAATACAAAAATTAACGCTTCCCATGAACTTCTTGATGAGCTTCAGCACCGCGGTGAGGCTATTGATGCGCAACTCAGGATGACGTTAAAACCCTCATCATTTGTACATACCATCCAGGATTTAATTATGACCAATCCATTGCGTGCTCTGGTTCCCGGTTTGAAGAAATCCGTTTCCAGGCGAGAACAAAAACTGGCACTGCTGTCTGCAAAAGTCGATCTGTTAGTGGAACAGGTTGCCTTGCTCGCAGCCAAACAGGCACTGGAAAAAAAGCGCCAGACCAAAGTTTCATCTGTAGCAAAACGTAAGACATCCACAGCAAAAAAAGTCGCAGAGAACGCAGAGTCGGGAACTACTCCTAAACTGTCTGGTAGTGCTCCGGAGGCAAAAAAAACGACCACTCGCCGTGCAAGCGCAACCCGAAAAACCACGGCCAGCCGCAAGTCATCTACAACCGGCCCTGCATCTAAGGCGTCGTCAAAAGGAGAAGGGGACTCAGCTTAGTTTGGGCTAAGTCACGAAAAAGGCTTTTCGAGAATGCCTTTATTTAACCCTTGTTCCACAAGTTTTGGTGCTTTTTGGTTGCAAAAAAGTTACTTGGTTCCCAATAGCTGGGGATGAGTTCGTCAACGTCTTCCGGATTAAAATCTTTGGAAAGCAGGCTCATGATTTCCTGCAGCCGCTCACGGCCAATGCGCATCAGTTTTTTTCGGTTTGCCGGAAAGAAAAGATTGCTTGAGCGTCTGATAACTTCGTCACCACCAGATGAAATATAGGTGAGGTTTCGAGTAACTGCGCGGCATACCGGTTCAGCAGGATGTTCCGGGTTAAGCTGCGTGACAATCGCACACTCGTACTGTTCCCGCTCAAAACCTTTTTCGTTACGGGGAATGTAGGTGATGCCAAAACCCTGTGGGAAATAACCAACAATCTTTATAAAGGCTTCTGCCAGGGCTGCGTTAAGCGACCCTTTCTTAGCCAGTTGCTCAATTAGCATATAGCCTTTTGGCAGCGATTTACGCGAGTAATCCGGTTTGGTAGACAGTAAAATAGAAACGTAAATCTGTGGAATTTTCAGCAGTTCCCCAATGCCTGATTTTGACACAAAGGCGTCTTTAACCACTTCAATCATAAATTCGTTGGCCGCTTTGTGGCGGGCAATAAAGGCATCACGCTCGGTACGGTCATTGCCGACATAGCCCGGGATCCCCAAACCATTCTTCAGATAGTCGAGAGTGTAGTGATAGTTGAGTTTGAGCAGACGTTTTCGTTCGTCGTTGTCGAGCACCCGAAATTCATCTTTGTCACGGTCTTCTCCATGCAGGATATCCAGTGCGGTTGGGCTTTGCAGGCCAATGTCCTGTAATAGGGCGCCCATGACTAAAGGAATGGCCACTTCCTCCTGCCAGCGTTCACGCCAGTGACGATTTCCCTGATATCGACTGAGTGCTTCCCGATAGTTAAACAGATAGGGGTGACTGATGATTTCATCCGCAATCAGCTTATCGGTCAGACGCAAACCCAGCACCACTTTATAAAGTGGTTTCAATCTTTGGTGATAGCGCTGAAAATTGGGCACTGCGCCACGTGTGGTGAGCATGATGGTACCCAGAAATTTAGCACTGAGGTGTTGAGTTTCTTCGTACGTATCGCCTTCACTGAGTTCTAGGATCTGAAGCGCAATCTGGCGAATTCGATGCAATCGCGCAATTCGCTCGTCTTCGAGTTTTGCACGACAGGTTTTCAGCTTCCTTTTCAACTCATCAACCAGCGGCGTATTTTTATCGGCGGCCTGGTAGTCGTCAATTCGTGCTTTCAACTGCCGTATTTCATCTATCAGTGACGGGGTAACACCGAAATAATGCCGGGCATCTTCATAGACGGAACCAAAGCCTGAGTCTTTTGGAAATACTACCTCAATGATATTTTTAATTTGCTGGGTGTAATTGCTATCCGGACTGTTTATTTTTTTACTCAAATTCTTTACCTGCCAGCACCCGTTGTACTGCACAACCTCCGATCAACGATGGTAACAAGCCTCAATCCTGAAACTACGCCCGTAAGTTCGGGACTGCAGTAAGACGATTATGCCCTAACACCTGGGCTTCACGTTTTTTCAGCGAAGCAAGATAATATCGCAAAGTTTCGCTTATTTTTGTATTTCTTTCTATAACATCCAACTGAGGCCAGGTAGCTCGCTCACCGCTGCTGATCAACCGTTGAATACTTTGGAGGGACGGATTGGCCAATACTTGAGCCAGATTGCGCAGTTGTTTTTCAGGCAGGATATTGATATTGCCGACATACTGCTGATCGATGATGGAGCGAACTTTGTGGATTGCCAGCTTGGCACCCTTGTTTCCGACCAGACGCTCCAGAATGTCAAACGCATAGATACTGTTGGTCTTGGCAATTTGCCCCAGATATCGCATCGTCAGCCCGGATAGGGTGGCCGGGTTGATTCGGTTGCCGGAAAGAAAAGGCACTGCCAGAGGGTTGGTTTGGCTTACGATACTGTGATTGACGCCATAGAGCCGGGCCAGTCGGTCAAAGGGCAAATCCGCCATCAGCGAGCCGTCAGCAAACCGCCTGTTCGGGATATAGGGAACGATATCTCCCTGGGGGGTTTTGGCTCTTAACTGAACAGGGCTAAACACAACCGGTACTGCACAGGAAGCCCGAACTGCCTGGGTAATGATAGCGTTTGGCGATGTTTTGGCGTTCAGCAGGCGCGAGTGCTGATGCAAGTCCGCCGGGGAAACAGATACTGTTACGTGGCGCCCGGTTTTCTGAAACGCTTCTTCAAAGGTAGTCAGATCAAACAGCGAGATGAGAGTGTTCTCAAGCGCCTTGCTGTCGAACAGGCCTTTTTTGCCAAATCCCGACCATGTGCGCCAGCCTTTGAAATTTTCAAAAATAAACTCAGCGCTCAATGATTCCAGTAATTCGTCATGGGTTCGAGTGCCCAACATGGCGGCTATGATTGAACCCGCACTGGCCCCGGAAATTACCGTGGGAAGGAGGTTTCGCTCATTCAGGGACTTTACGACGCCACAGTGGAAAAATCCCAGTCCGGCTCCGCCTGAAAGCATCAGGCAACTGCGCCCGAAAGCGTGGGCGGTCTCTTCAAAAAACCACAGTTTCTGATAAAAATCCACCTGCCGCTCGTCGGACTGGTAGATAAAGTCCAGGGCTGTAACAACCTCGTTGATAAAAGTTTCTATCAGCCGTTTGGTTCCAATCAGGCAATGCCCAATGAGTTCAGGTGCGGCAATATTACCCAGGTTACCGTGCAGCCCTTCATGAAGAATGGACATCAGTGCCTGGCCATCTCCGTTGCTTCGGGCAATTTGCATGCGCTGTACGCGTTTGCGAATCAGTCGGTAATCGTAATCCCGGCAGGGATCTTTTTCTTTCCATTCATCCGCACCGGAGAGTGCATCATGGGCCAGACACGCTTCTTTATACTCCTGATAATTAAGAGCGTTGGCGAGTACGTTTTCGATTTCGTGAAGCTGACGGTTAAACAGCGGCATTCAGTACCTCATTAGGCAGACTGGCGATAACAGCAAGTTGCAGGATTGTGCGGCTTACCCTAATTTTTTAGGGGCCTGCAACATTGTGACACTCAGTGTAAAAAATGATTCTAGAAAGCACTACCCAATTTTTTGCCAAAGCGGGCGTAATGCGGCTTTAGTTCGCGGCTCCTAATCAAAAACGTTGATTATTGCTCGTTCGATCAGTAGCCTGAACCTGTATAACCACAAACAACAAGCAACCACGCGCGCTCATGGAATGGAATATTCACACACTGACCTTGCTGACGATCCCGTTGATCAGTGCCATTGTTGGCTGGGGGACCAATTATCTGGCAGTGAAAATGATGTTCTTCCCTATAGAATTTGTCGGGATTAAACCCATTTTTGGCTGGCAGGGGTTGATTCCGGCCAAACGGCGCCAAATGGCCGAAATTGAAGTTGAGCTGGTGCTTGGCAAGCTGCTGAGCGTTGAGGAACTGGCCCGGCGCCTGGACGCCGGAGCACTGACCCAGGCCATTCAAAGGCGGCTTAAGCAGGTTATCCGTAAAATTGTCAATGATGTGATGCAGGAGTCTGCGCCTCAGCTGTGGGCGTCCATGCCGGTTCAGGGAAAAAATCTGGTTTACCGTCGCATCGAAAACGACATTCCCAACGTTGTGCACAAAATGGTTGATGACTTTCAGCATAACGTGAACGAAATTCTCGACATCAAGGAACTGGTGGTTGAACAGCTTGTAAATTCGCCTGAGCTCATCAACGAGATTTTTCTCACCGCCGGTGCGCGGGAGTTTCCGTTTATAGTGCGTTCCGGCTTTTATTTTGGTTTTTTGTTCGGTTTGCCGACCATGATTTTGTGGCATTATTTTCAGGCCTGGTGGTTGTTGCCACTGGGTGGCCTGATTGTTGGTTACGCGACCAACTGGATTGCGATTAAAATTATTTTTGAACCCAAGAACCCCCATAAATTTGGCCCTGTAACGATTCAGGGAATGTTTCTGAAACGACAGGGGGAAGTGTCCAGGGTATATTCGGAAATCATCGAACAGAAGCTGATCAATCCCCGCAATATTACCCATGTCATCCTGCACGGTTCCGGCTCGGCACAGTTACTGGAACTTATTGAATTGCACGTAAATGACGCCATTGAACGTTATGTCGCTGTGGCCCAACCCTATTTCGCTCTAGGAGTGGGCTCTGACAACTATTACAGAATGAAGTCGCTGGCCGTTAAGCAGATTTTTGACAATTCGGAGAAGTACCTGCTTTATGCCTACGATTATGCCAATGAAGCGCTGAATGTGGGCGCTGATCTCTGCGCCCGGATGCAGGCATTGTCATCGGAGGAATTTGAAGGCGTATTGCGGCCAGCGTATCAGCAGGATGAATGGAAACTGATTGTAACCGGGGCCATGCTGGGATTACTGGCAGGTATAGCACAACTCTACCTCATTTGGTGATACAAGCATGAAAACAGCAGAAAGGATTCTACTGACTGCGCTGACGTTATTTAATGATCATGGTGAAAATAACGTCACCAGTGTTGATATTGCCATGGAACTGGATATCAGTCCGGGCAATCTGTATTACCACTTCAAGGGCAAGGAAGTGATTGTTGATGCCCTCGTGGAGCTTCACCGCCAGCAGGTTATGCCACTATTGGCAACTAAGCTCCAGCAGCAGGTAGGCGCGGAAGATCTGTTTTATTACCTCTACATGCTGGTTGAAAAATTCCAGCTGTTTCGATTTTTATACCGATGCCCTGCAGACCTGGCAGAGAAATACCCCACAATAAAAAAGCGCCAGAGGCAGCTGGTAGGGGCACTTCAGATGCAGTTGACTGGCATACTGACCTGGTTGATAAAAAATGCAGAGCTTGCCGTTGAAGATTCCCGGCTAAGCCTTCTGGTTGATTCATTGTGTCTGATTCTGACCCAGTCCTATACCTTAGATCAATTGCAGAGCAGGGAAGATGAAGACGCGCAGCGGTACCATACACTTTCAATGATAATCACCTGTTTACAGCCCCGTCTGACCTTGTCTCCTGAAAGCCAGACGCAGATTCAACGGGCCGTTGACAGTCATTCGTTGGCACAATTCAGTGCGCAGATGCAACAGCGACTTGAGGAGGGGAATTGATGGCCAAGACACTGTCTTTTTTGGATAAAAGCTTTTGGCTGGCCGATTCTGACGCGAACCCGAAACATGTGGCTTGCCTGCAAAGACTGGAAATGCCTGAGGGCGCCGATCCCGTGCAGTATGTGGTAGCACTTCACGCCGAAATGCAGAGCTTTTCCAAGGCATGTTCACCGTTCAACTGCCGGGTTAAAGCCCTGTTCAAGTACCCTCTGGGTTTGCAACCCGTTAAAAATATGAACATGCAGTACCATGTGCAGTTGCACAAAGTTGCAGACATCAATGATGCCAGGGCCATGGACAGTTTTGTAGCACGGATGCATGAGTCCAGAATGGACCCCGACAAGCCACTGTGGCAATACCATTTTATTTATGATGGTGTTTCGCGGCAGTATGCGATTTACATACGGGTTCACCATATGTACGGCGATGGCTCAACACTGGTTCGCTGGTTTCAGGCAGGTTATATGTCCAGGCCGAAACAGCAGGGTTTCACGCCGGTTTGGGCTATGAAGCGTCAACGCACCCGCAAACCGAGGGAAAAATTCCGAACCCGTCTGTGGCAGGGGATCTGGAACAACCTGCTGATGATAAGAGATTTATCAGTGATCTTTATCCGTTTGTTGCTCAAACTGGTTCACATTAACCCGCACTATATGCCGGTACCTTTTTCAGGCACGAAAACCGTGCTTACCGGGCAGGTTAAAGAGGGCAGGGCTGTAGCTACTATGGATCTCGATTTTACCCGGGTCAAAGCGCTCAGCCGCCGTACCCGGGCGTCAGCCAATGAGATTTTGCTATGTGCTTTTGATATTGGTGTGCACAGGCTCCTGCAGGACCACGGCCATGTGTTCCGCAAGGCACTGTACACCAATATGCCGATTAATTTGCGCAAACCAGGGGAGAAAACCACTGGCAATAAGATTGCTATTGTACCGGTACAGCTGGCTCACGGTGATCAGGATCCGTATTTACGGCTGAGACAAATCATTATCAATCACCGTATTGTTAAATACGCTGCTCAGCGTGCAACACCCGGGGCGTTCAGTGCGTATACCATAGTGATTCAGTTTTTTGCTCAGCTCTTTGAGTGGTGTCATGTGTCAGATTGGGTCAAGCCCATCGGCAACATTCTGGTTTCGAATATTCCGGGGCCGAAAGATTACCGATATTTCAAGGACAGCAAGCTTTTGTCCTGCTACCCAATTTCAACCATGACCCCAGGTGGGGGCGTTAATATTACGTTGATGACCTATGCGGGAACGGCAAACGTGGGCTTGGTGTGTTGTAATAAGTCGATTAAATCCTTACAGCCATTGGCAGAATATTTCAGTGAGGCATTTGATATGCTGGAAGCCAGCGTGGATGACCCAAGCCTGAGTATTGCAGATATTGGTGAGCACCTTGAACAAATGCCGATATCTATCGTCAGTGAACACTGAACAGGGAGTTTCAAAACCAAAAGCGTAATTCGCCTTCATCCACTGACACCAATTTGCCGTAGCAACGAAACAGTTGCTCGCGCCAGTGATTTTCCTGCAGAGTATAACTGGGCTGCAGTTTGTCCAGCTGCTGTTCCAGAGCCTGCTGAATTTGTGGCTGATGATAATCCAGCACCCGTTGCATGCTGCCGGATAAATAGAGGCTTAAATAGTTTAGGGTTTTCTCGGAAGTGCCTGCAGAGATGACGTTCAGGGCATTTTCAAATGGAAAGCGTAAAAGGTTACCCAGCCCTTTTGGCAGCATGCTGCTTATCAGTCCCCGGGTATCCTTCAGAAGCGCATATTCATCATTGATAAGCTGGATGGCGCTGATGGTTGGAGCGGTAACGTTAACTGCGCATTTCGCTGTGTCATAGTCCGGTTTTACGGTAATGCCAATAACGAGGTGCGCCCGGTACAGCGGAGTGCCCATCCAGGAAATTTTAAGTGCCGCCAGAGACTGAAGTTGGACCTGATTGGAGTTTTGGGGAAGGGTGATTTCACCCCGCAACAGAGTCAGTTCGGCGCTCCCCACAGGAATTTTGACGGGAAGAGAACGGGGAAACGCAGGCTCAATCATCTGTGATAGTTCTGATGCGCTGAACTTATCGTACTTGAGTTTTCCCATTTTTATCAGGCTGACGCCAACCAGAAATTTGAGGCGATCGCGCCAAGGCAATAGCCTCATGGGCCAGTCTCCCTGTTCAGATTCATTGATGCCCTAACATGCTGGCAGTAGTGTGAATGTAACCTAAATGGCGGGGAAACTCTAATGCCTGAAGCAGTGACTTTATGCTATCGGAATTTGATTAAACTTTGATAAACTGGTACGAGCAGTAACCTCAACCACAAGTTACCTATTATATGCAAACAGCCCAGGAAAAATTCGATTACCTCATCGTAGGGGGCGGCTCGGCCGGTGCCGTGCTGGCAGCGCGGTTATCTGAAAACCCCACGGTTTCGGTTTGCCTGATAGAAGCCGGGGCACCGGATAACAACCCTTTGATTCATATTCCTTTTGGCTTGTCTCTTTTGGGCAGGTTCCGCAGCCTGGGATGGGGATATTACACAGCACCTCAGGCTCAGCTATATGATCGGGAGTTGTTTTGGCCCAGAGGCAAAACGCTGGGTGGCAGCAGCTCTGTGAATGCCATGTGTTACATTCGGGGGCAAAATCAGGATTACGATCGCTGGGCGAACGAAGGTGCCAGGGGCTGGGATTTTGAACAGGTTTTGCCCTATTTCAAGCGTTCAGAAAACTATTACCGCGGTGCGGATGAGTACCATGGGGTTGGAGGCCCTCTGAATGTTGATAAACTGCGCCATACCTGCCCGTTAACCGACGCTTTTGTGGAAGCTGCGCAATCGGTGAATTTGCCAATACTCGATGATTTTAACCGTGAAGAACGCGAAGGCCTGGGGTACTACGATGTTACCCAGATCAATGGCCAGCGGTGTTCGACTGCCAAAGGGTATCTTAAACCGGCCACCGGGCGTAATAATCTGACCGTGCTTACTCAGGTGATGGCCGAGCGGGTGTTGTTCAGGGAACGCCGGGCGGTAGGGGTCCAGGTTCGGTTTAAAGGCAAAGTCAGGCGCCTGTATGCCCGTCATGAAGTAATACTGAGTGGTGGGGCTATCAACTCGCCTCAATTGTTGATGTTGTCGGGAATTGGGCCAAAAGAAGCGCTTCAGGAGCACGGGATTCTGGCTCTGGTGGATTTACCTGGAGTTGGACAAAACCTTCAGGACCATCTGGATGCGATTGTTCAGTTTAATTCCCAGGCTCATGAAGGGTATGCTGTTGCCTTGTCAGCACTGCCTCAATACATCAAGGCCAGCTTTGACTATCTGTTTGGCCGCAAAGGTATTTTTTCTTCAAACATTGCAGAAGGGGGCGGATTTGTGCGCTCCAGTCTGGCTGAAAACGGCCCGGACATTCAATTTCACTTTCTGCCGGCCAAACTCCGGGAGCATGGCCGCCGGTCGGTGTTCGGCTACGGATTTGGGCTGCACGTTTGCTGTTTGTATCCCAAAAGTCGGGGTTCGATTACCCTGCAAAGCAACCACCCCGCCGATCACCCTTTAATTGATCCGAATTATCTCGCTGAAGAGGACGATTGCAAGGTTATGATTGAGGGCGTTCGCCTGGCGCGCCAGATTTTAAATTCTCCCTCCTTTGCGCCTTTCCGGGGCAAGGAAAGGCTGCCCGGAGCCCAGGCTGAAACGGATGAACAAATACTGGATTTTATCCGGGCACGCAGTGAAACCATTTATCACCCAATCGGTACCTGTAAAATGGGGGCGGATAATGATCCTATGGCGGTGGTGGACAACCAGCTTCGGGTCCGCGGTGTATCGGGGCTACGGGTAGTGGATGCCTCAGTAATGCCTTCGTTGTTAGGAGGGAATACCAATGCACCCACGGCCATGATTGCAGAGCGTGCAGCCGATTTTATCAAGGCAAGTCACGCCGGCGTCAGAGCCCCGATCGACGACTAACAATCAGTTTTGTGCTGGATGAACAGCGCTGCGGCACAGTCGCACATTTCTTCAATATGGCTGCTGTCGGCATAGATGCCGTCAATCAGCAACCGGGCGATGCCATGCAAGGTCCCCCAGGTAACCTGCGCAAGCCGAACCGGG
The DNA here is from genome assembly GCF_003367475.1 of Alteromonas aestuariivivens. Lineage (GTDB taxonomy): Bacteria > Pseudomonadota > Gammaproteobacteria > Enterobacterales > Alteromonadaceae > Alteromonas > Alteromonas aestuariivivens. Next base: position 109,527 of record NZ_QRHA01000009.1, on the reverse strand, counting down.
TCCTGCTCTTTGGGCAACAGTTCATGCTGTTGCCACATGCGTGTCATCTCTACCTGGTACTGAAAGCTGGGGTAAGCAACGTTTTTCAGATCCTCGCTGGCGGCTCCCTGCTGCCACAATGTCCGGCCAAACATAAGTTCATACATTTGTGGGTTAGCTGCGGCAAAGCCAATGTAATTCTTGATGAATACTCTAAGGCGTTTTGCTGCAGGCACTTCGTGCTGCTCAAATATCTGTTTTGCTACATCATGCCATTGTGCGAATCCCTGGGCTGCAATGGCGCTTAACAGCGCGTTTTTGTCTTTAAAGTGGTGGTAAGGGGCTGTGCGGGACACACCCAAATCTTCTGCCAGTTTTCTTAAGGATAATCCGTCAATGCCGTGAGTTTCCAGCCTCTGAGTGGCGGCCTGAAGCAGGGTGGCCTGTAAATCGCCGTGATGATAACGCTGAATTGACTCCGTCATGTAACCTCTAACTGATAGTCTGCTGAATTTGTCTGGTAATTATCTTGACACTGTCAACATAGCCTTTTATCTTGACAGTGTCTAGTTTAAAAATTACCGGTGTTTTGCCAATTCCAATGATGACAAAAGGGCGAACACCGGATTGTCAGTCTGACAACCAACAGGATTGATCCAATATGACTTCAGTTACTCAGCCTCACCCTACCTATCCCCATTTATTTCAGCCGCTGGATTTGGGCTTCACCCAGTTAAAAAATCGTGTACTTATGGGCTCCATGCATACCGGGCTGGAGGATATTCCCAAAGGCCATATTGCGATGGCTGAGTTTTACGCTGAGCGGGCCAGAGGGGGCGTGGGCCTGATTGTTACCGGGGGAATCGGCCCAAATGAAGAAGGCTCCACTCACCCGATGACCCGCCGTCTTGATTCAGACAAAGCGGTTGCTAACCACAGACTGGTGACCGATGCGGTGCACGCCGAAGGTGGAAAAATCTGCATGCAGATCCTGCATACCGGCCGTTATGCCTATACCGACAAGCTGGTAGCGCCTTCGGCCATTCAGGCGCCCATCAACCCATACAAACCCAAGGCGCTCAGTGACGAGGAAATTGAAAAGCAAATAGAGGATTTCGTCTTTGCCGCCACCCAGGCACAGAAAGCCGGGTACGATGGGGTTGAGATCATGGGGTCTGAAGGGTATTTCCTCAACCAGTTTATTGTACGCCGCACCAACCAGCGTGATGACAAGTGGGGCGGTGAGTATGAAAACCGAATCCGTCTGCCCATTGAAGTAGTTCGCCGGGTTCGGGAAGCGGTTGGTGAACGGTTTATTATTGTCTATCGTCTGTCCATGCTCGATCTGGTGGAAGGCGGTTCGAGTTATGACGAAGTTGTGATGCTGGGCCAGCAAATTGAACAGGCTGGTGCAACCATCATCAATACCGGGATCGGATGGCACGAAGCCCGCATTCCTACGATAGCAACCAAGGTACCTCGAGCGGCCTTTACCTGGGTAACAGCCAAGTTCCGCGACGCCTTGTCCATACCCGTTGTTACCTCCAACCGCATCAACACACCGGAAGTGGCCGAAGAAGTGCTGGCCAGGGGGGATGCGGACATGGTTTCCATGGCCAGACCGTTTCTGGCTGACGCAGAGTTTGTGCTTAAAGCGGAGCAGCAACGCAGTGATGAGATCAATACCTGCATTGGGTGCAATCAGGCCTGCCTGGATCACGTATTCCAGGGCAAAATATCCAGTTGTCTGGTTAATCCCAGAGCCTGCCATGAACTGGAACTGGTGATAAAGCCGGCGGAGTATCCCAAGCGGTTAGCCGTGGTAGGAGCCGGGCCGGCAGGGCTGGCAGCCGCGGTGACGGCGGCCAGGCGTGGGCATCATGTAACCTTGTATGATGCCGGTTCGGAGATTGGTGGGCAATTCAACATCGCCAAGCAGATCCCCGGTAAGGAAGAATTCTACGAAACCCTGCGTTATTTTGGCCGCCAGATTGAATTGACTGGTGTAACGCTGCATTTGAACACCCGGGTTACTGCCGACGAACTCAACCGTGGCGGGTTTGACGAAGTGATTCTGGCGACCGGGATCCTGCCCAGAACCCCGGATATCAAGGGCATTGATCACCCTAAAGTTCTGACATACTTGCAGGTAATTAAAGATAAATTACCAGTGGGCAATAAGGTGGCCATTATTGGTGCCGGGGGCATTGGATTTGATACTGCAGAATACCTTTCTCATGGCAGCCAGTCACCCAGTCAGGACGTGGCGGCATTTATGAAGGAATGGGGAATTGACATGACCCTGCAACATCGCGCCGGTGTAGAGGGAATGCAGCCAGCTCCTGAGCCTTCACCGCGCACCATCTATCTGTTACAGAGAAAATCGTCCAAAGTGGGTGCCGGGCTTGGAAAAACCACTGGCTGGGCTCATCGTGCCGGCTTGCTGATGAAAGGGGTTAAAATGCTGCCAGGGGTGGAGTATCGTTGTATTGATGATGAAGGGTTGCATATTCAGCTCAATGGCGAAGTAAAGGTGCTCCCCGTGGACAATGTGGTTATTTGTGCCGGCCAGGAGCCTTTGCGTGAACTGGTGGAGGGGCTGGACTTGCCGTACCACCTGATTGGCGGAGCTGATGAGGCGCTGGAACTTGATGCCAAGCGCGCCATCGATCAGGGTACCAGACTGAGCGCCCGCCTCTGAGCGCTCATTTTTCTGTCATGAAGGGGTAGTCAACGTACCCCTTTTTATCGCCGGAATAAAACGTATCGGGATCCGGTGCGGCCAGGTCAGCACCTGTCTGAAACCTGTCCACCAGATCAGGGTTGGAAATAAAGGGTCTGCCAAAGGCAATGGCGTCGGCATACCCTGACTTAATGGCCATCTGCGCGGAGAGGTAATCGTAATCTCCGTTGCCAATGTAAAACCCCTGCCAGGCTTCTCTTAACCGGCTTTGAATATAGAGTTCACGGTTGTTAGCAGCAACGCCGGGAAATCTTTCCACCATATGCAGATAGGCCAGCTGATAACCGTTGAGCATGTCGATGGCATAGCGGAAGGTTTTCAGCGGGTTGCTGTCGTTGATGTCGTTGAAGGTGCTGGTAGGGGAGAGCCGAACGCCCACACAGTCGGCTGGCCATTCGGCGAGCACTGCCTCGGTAACCTGGCGCAAAAGGCGTGTACGGTTTTCCAGGCTGCCACCGAATTCGTCGTCGCGGCGATTTGTGCTGTCACGCAAAAACTGATCCAGCAGATAACCGTTTGCGCTGTGTATTTCAATCCCGTCAAAACCCGCAAGCAGGGCATTTTTGGCTGCGTGAGCGTAATCCTCAACGGTTTTCTGAATGTCTTCAAGGGTCATGGCCCGTGGTTTTGATGCCGCTTGCATCCCACCGTTAAAAAATACTTCCACGTCAGGCTTGATGGCCGAGGGGGCCAGCGGTGCGTCTCCGCCGGGCTGAAAGTGGCTGTGGCTGATACGGCCCACATGCCACAGTTGCAGAACAATTTTTCCGCCCGCATTGTGTACCGCCTGGGTAATATCACGCCACTGTCGCGTTTGTGCGGCAGAGTAAATGCCTGGGGTTCGAATATACCCCTTACCCCGGGGGTTGATTTGAGTGGCTTCGGTAATGATCAACCCTGCAGAAGCCCGCTGCTCATAGTAGCTTGCGGCATAGTCCGCAGGTATGTCGGTGTCGTCATCCGCGCGGCTACGGGTCAGCGGAGCCATAAATATCCGGTTGTGGGTTTCCATACTGCCAACCTGTGCCGGAGAAAACATGTCTGGCATGGTGTTCCTCTTGTGTTGGGGTTGTGGTTCGTCGGTTTGTGTGGATATGCGCCCAGGTCCGGGCTTGGTATCTGCACGATAATCTTTACAGTGTGCTACGCTGCTGGGCGATGAAAAGATTTACCCGAATCTGGATTTTTGTGGGCTGAAAAACGCCTAATGCTCACGCAACACCAGCTGGTCTGAAACCTGATCAATACGAAAATCAAACACTTTGAGTACGTTCATGCCCAGAAGGCCCTCCGCCCGCTGCATTTCACCAACAGGCATGACCAGTACACTCAGGTCAGAAAACTGGTAAGGACCAAGGGTGACTTGTGGTAATTGCACCAGAGGGGCGCGAATTTTCCCGGCCGCAGTATTGACATCGAAAACGCCAATAAAGCGAACCCGTTGGGTGGATTTTATCTGTTCAAATACCTGGCTTGAGATGGCGGTGGTACTGGCTCCGGTATCCAGAAGCATGTTGGTAGGCCTTTCGCCAATCCGGATTTGAGCCAGAAACTGATCCCCCACTCTTATCAGGCTCAGGCGCTGTTCACCCCCCGGTTCCCGGTCAACAGGCTTGTCAGTTGAAATATTTTCCCTGTTAAAGCCGGTTTCCCGGGCACGGAAAGCGCGTTGGCGAATAATTTGAGCCTGGCTGTCGTTTGGTGGCAGGGATGCCAGCACGTCTTCCATCAGGGTCATTTTTTGTTGCTGGCCATAGGCTTCGGCAAGCCCCAATATATAGCCACGGTGTTCAGGCAATAGCTGAAACAACGGCTCCAGCAGCTGCGCCATTAGGTCCCACGCCTGATCTTCTTTAAGTTGCCGTATGGCATTTTCAGATAATTCATTGATTATTGAGTAAATTTTTTGTCGCTCGGCGGGCGGTAAGGGCATCTCCAGGAGTGAGTAGTAATGCATCAGGGCTTCAGAAAGGGGTTGGGTAAGCGCTATCAGCTCAGCTTCCAGTAACAGTAGTTCTGCGTTTTCGGGGTTGGCTTGAAGCAATTCGGTAAGCCGGAATGCAACTTCATCATAATCGCCCTGCTGCAAACTGTGAGTGAGCCTTTCTATGGCGTCATCAAGACTTAAAGGAACGTCGGGGCTAACCGTCTCCATGCCGGATTTTAAATTGGGGGGCAGGTACACCGAATCAGTCGGTTTGGTTTGGTTTGAGGGGGAGATCAGATGGAGCTGTGTGCCCTTTGCATGATTAAATATCCGCCATAACAGCCATCCGTTTACAGCCAGAGACGCCAAAAGCAGAATGCTAAGCAGCGTTATAGCCAGGCGCATTATTGTGCTCCCACGCAGGCCTGGCCATAAATTTCTCGGAATTTTTCCGGCATACGCTTGGGCGCACCTGTGGTCACACTTACGCAGATAAACTGGGTTTTGGCGGCGTACACCGTTTGCTTGCGGCGCGTGCAGACAAACTGGAACTGCCGCGTAAGAGACACGGTGTTATCACAGGCAATGATCCAGGTGCCACATTCAATCACATCCCCCAAGTGGCAGGGCAAAAAATAGTCCAGTTCGTGGCGGCGGATAACCATGCCGCGGTCACATTCGGCATAGTCACTGAAACTCAGCCCCAGATGGTTGGAATGGGCCCAGGCCAATAATTCCTGCTGGCCCAGGTAAGCCACGTTGTTAACGTGCTGATAGTGATCAATGTGCTGCTGGCCAACCTGCCAGGTCTGGATGAATGGATTTTCGTGATACCAGGGAAGTCGTTCAGACATGAGGCAGCGGGTTGTCCTTTTTCAAATCAAGGTTCTCGTCGAACAGTTGTAGCATCAACGCTCGTTCCCGAGCAATAACCGGTTCAATAAAACTGTGTACATCACCGAGACCCTTGAAGGCGTCGAACCCTCGTTCCAGAAACTCGTGCAGAGTTAGTAATCCCGCCATTTTTGCGGGGCGGCGCGCGAGCTTGATGAGCATGCCGATGCCACGAATGTGCACCACATCAGCTAATTGCTGGCCCAAATGCGCAATGATTTCTATCTGATGGCGGCGGTCATCGGGGCGGCCAACCTGACGGTAGGCGAGTGCGTAGCTGTCACGGTCCAGGTTTTGGCCCTGAAGTTTGTCAGCCATCGCCAGGTCAAGCTCAAACGACAGTGCGTTAAGCGCCAGTGCATCATCCAGTGCGCTCATGGCTTTGTTGGGCAGCACACTGGCAAGTTTGGGGATCACGCGAGCCAGGTCGGCATCCCGCTGGCTGAAGTCTTTGGGGCCATACAGTTCATCGACAAAAAACTGCATTGCCAGCTGGTAGCGCTTCTGGCTGGCCAGGTCGGCATGAGTTGCAAGCAGGCGCTGGCACTGCCAGGCCTGCAAAGCATGGACATCATTGAGCAGTTGGCTCTGTTCGGCCTGTTCTCTGAGTTCATTAACCTGATGCAAATGTTCGACGATTGGGTGGGCGGAACCTTTCAACGGCAATCTCCTGAACTGAAACGGTTGGGGCGAACCAGCCGGAATCGACACTTGGTTTTCCATCTGGCTCGCCAACTGGCTCGGTGGCGTTCACCCAGTTTATGACAAGCTTTGTGTCACACCAACCTCTACAGAGGATTTATCCCCCGGAATGGCCGATGGTCGGAGTTTTTGGTAGACTCGCGGCAGTTTTAAATCCCGCGTTTAAGGTGATTGTGAGTTTTCTGAGTACAGACAATGGTGCAACAGATCTGAAGTCCCAGGATGACCCGCAACTGGGTATATTGATTCGGCTGTTTGATCGCCTCTTCAGCGACACATACCATACCCGGCTGGTTCGTGGTGAGGAAGAACCGGTTTATCTGCCGGCAAAAGATGGATTCGGCCACCACCGGATTGTGTTTGCACACGGTTACTTTGCCTCGGCGCTGCATGAAATCGCACACTGGTGCATTGCCGGTGAAGCCCGTCGACAGCTCGAAGACTATGGTTACTGGTATTGCCCCGATGGGCGGGATGCCTGCCAGCAGGCCGAATTTGAAAAAGTTGAAGTAAAACCCCAGGCCATCGAATGGGCTTTTACCCTGGCGGCGGGCCGCTCGTTTCGAGTCAGCACGGATAATCTCAATGGCGCGGAGCCCGATCGGGATGCGTTTACCAATGCAGTACAGCAACAATTGCTGAGCTATTTGGAAAACGGGTTTCCTTCCCGGGCGGCACAATTTATCCAGGCACTGCATCAACAATTCAATACGCCGCCATTGTGTCCAATCTCCCTGCAAGGTCAGGCCGCATGAAGCCGGCGCGGCGTTTCCGGTTAGGTGTGCTGGTAAACCCATTTGCCGGTATCGGTGGTGCACTCGCGCTCAAGGGCAGTGACGGAGCAGAGATCCGGGAGCAGGCACTGGCGTTGGGGGCAAAGCCTCAGGCCAATGCCAGAATGGGTAAAGCCCTGAGCCGGCTCGTTGACGCCGCTGCTGAATTTGAAATATTTACCGTTGCCGCAGATATGGGGCAAAGCATTTGTGAGGCGTTGGGCCTGCCCTGCCAGGTGGTGTATACCCCGGCGAATGTTCAAACTGAAAGCAGCGACACTGAAGCTGCTGTCCGTTGTCTTATCGAAGCGGGGGCCGATCTGATTCTGTTTGCCGGAGGAGATGGTACTGCCCGCAACGTGTGCCATGTGGTTCAGGACCGGGTGCCGGTTCTTGGAGTACCGGCTGGCTGTAAAATCCATTCTGGGGTTTACACTGTAACGCCGTCCGCGGCCGGTGAAGTGGTGCTGAAAATGCTCAGCGGTGAACTGGTTTCAGAATACGAAGCGGAAGTGCGTGATATCGATGAACAGGCCTTTCGTCAGGGGCGGGTTGTTGCACGCCACTATGGTGAGATGCGCGTTCCCCATGATCTGACTTATGTGCAGTCTGTGAAAATGGGGGGGCAGGAAAGTGAAGAACTGGTGCTGGCAGATATCTGCGATCATGTAACCGAACTGATGGATGAAATGCCCGACACGCTGTTTGTGATGGGCTCTGGTTCCACCGTTGCTTCCGTTATGCAGGAGCTTGGGCTGGAAAATACGTTGTTAGGTGTTGATGTGATTCGACAGGGGCAACTCCTGGCTAAAGATGTAACTGCCGAACAGCTGTTACAGATAACCGACGGGCATGACGTCAGGCTGGTCGTAACCGTGATTGGTGGCCAGGGCCACGTGTTTGGTCGCGGAAACCAGCAACTGAGTGCCGCTTTTTTAAAACGCCTTGGCAAAGACCGAATTCTGGTTCTTGCTACCAAGCAAAAGCTACAGCAATTGGGTGGGCGCCCCCTGAGGCTGGATACCGGCGACAGTGAATTGGACAAAGCCATGGCAGGCAGCTTTTCCATTATCACCGGGTACCATGACAAAGTGTTGTACACCGCAGTATAGGAGTATCTAAATGCAGTTTTCCCCTCAGGCTCCCCAAAACTTCATTCAGTCGGTTAGCCATATTGAACAACAGCTCGATGCGGTGGTTGATCACGGAAGTGATGATGAGCTTTTTGTCGCCAGTTATTTACAGGGGCACTTTGCCGTACTTGCCAGGCAGTTGGAAATGCGCGCCGATGCCGACATCACATTGCTCGATGAAGCCATGAAAAACAGCCTTAAACAGGCTTTTGCGCAAAAGGAGCTTGATGCTGAGGATCAGGATAAGGTTGCAGCTTTGTGGCAACGTTTGGTTGCGAGGGCCTGAATCGTTGCCAGGCTGGCAAGGGTTTGCCCTCTGACGGATTTTTCCTACCCTTTTGTGGGCTTACCTAGCGTGGCTGAAACGCTTTTGACGGCATGGGTAATGACCTGAACGTAAAAGATGTATTTGGTGTGAAAATTGCATAGTGCTGGCGAGGCGTCAATGTACCGTCACGGCTGAAATGGTGTGGCGGACATTGTCAAAAAATACGGTTCCCCAGATGTGAAGTAGAATTGGACCATGAGCAAATACACCTATTATTCTCCAGCCCGAAAGTGTTATCGCCGGGGGTTGCGTTTTCGTTATGTGGCCATTGCTATCCTGATAGGCATAATTGCGGCGATGAGTGGCTGTACCACCCACATTGAAGCGCCGGTTCTCACCCAGGCACAAATTGGTGAAGCATCGCAAAATGGCGTACCTGCACTCGGCAATGTTGAATACCACACCCATTTGCTGGCCAACGAATTGTTTATCCAGCTTAAGCCATCAAGGCAGGCGCGCTATGCAGTGGCGGGCTTTGTTCCTGCCGACACCCTGAATATTAACGCTGAGGAACAGCACCCTCTGATGATGCTAAGCCAGCAGCTTGAGCAGGGGTTGATCACTGAGGGCGTGAAACGTGGATTTATCGCTCAAGAGTTCAAGCTTACGAACGATATATTAATAGAACCTGAGTCTGATCGGGTATTGTCTCGTAATATCGAGCACCTTTCAGACGCAGGGCGGGTGGATTTTTACATCACCGGCACAATGGTTTATCAGCAGGAAGGGGCGATTGTAAACGCCCGGGTCATCAACGCTCAGACAAAAGATGTGGTGGCTGCGGCAACGCGGTTTTTTCCGCAACAGCTATTCTGGCGTGAAGAGCAGGTGTCCAGCCGCAATGGAAGACTATACAGAACCGAGCATAAGGGGTAACGGGGAATGAATAAGCAAGTCAGTCTGGTCGCTTTGGGGCTTGCCGTCAGCTCAGTTTTGGGAGCGTGCGCAATGCCGACGGAATTGTCATCAACGGCCCCTGAAGCGGCACCGGTAAGTACTGCATCTGCAATCAATGTGGTCGACATTGTGGCAGTAGAGCGGGACCCTTCTGCGGCAGAACCGGTTGAAGATATGGACAACTTCGGTGCCATTGGGCAGCCGCCACTGTATTCCAGTGAACAGGGGGCGTATCAGGGGCGGCCTCTGACCAAGCACATTGGCGATTACGTCAAGAATATGACCCAGGACCTGGTTGCTAATCTGGAATACGTTAACGTTAAAACCCCTGTTGCAGTGACCAACTTCGCGTTGCTGGATTCAGACTTGCAGGAAACCAATCTGCTGGGCCAGCAAATGGCAGAATCTTTTATCCATGAATTGCACAAATTCCGCATTCCGGTGCTGGATCACAAAGCCACCGATTACATTCGCATTACCGGCCAGGGCGATTTCTTGCTTTCCCGTGACTATCTGGAGCTGGATGCCAGTCTGCCAATTGAATACGTACTGACCGGCACCATGGCCAAACACCAGGGCGGTGTACTGGTCAATGCCCGCATTCTGGGCTTGCAATCACGGGCGGTGGTGGCCAGCGCACAAATGCTGGTGCCTTTCTACGTGGTGGACGCCTTGATCCCCAGTGATGGCAATCATCGCGGCGGAATGCGCGACGGTGTGAAGCTAAGCCAGGGGTAAGTTGAATGAGGCAGATAGCAATTTCGGCCACACGGATCAGCGTCGCATGCGCTCTGGTTCTTGCGCTGACCGGATGTTCGGCTACCCGTGAAAACTTTTCTTACTGGTTCAGTGAAGACGGCCGTGCAGTTAAGGCAGATGAAGCGGTTGAAGCACCCAGGGGAAGTGGCCTGGAGTATCGGCCGGACTCCCGGGATCATGCCTATAAGTATGAAGCACAAGCGCAAAGTGATGACCGCTACCGTGACCCCTTGCAGCAGGGCTTTTCACCTTCCCAGACCCACAAGCGGCTGAACGACTACGCGGCACAACTGGCCATGGACCTGATGGCGAATGCAACCCGCATGTCCACTTCCGATTTGGTTGGCATTGCCAGTTTTGTGCGCCTGAACCGTTCTCTTCAGGAGCCTACGGTGCTGGGTAACCAGATGGCCGAGTATCTGATGGCCGAACTGCAGGACTTTGGTCTTGCCGTGGTGGACTATAAACTTGCGAACGGCATTCAGGTAACCGAATCCGGAGATTTGTCGCTGAGTCGTAAAGGAAGCGAACTGGCAAACCAGGTGGCAATGGACCATATCCTCACCGGCACCCTGATTGAAGACGGCCGTGGAGTCCGGGTTAATGCCCGAATTGTTTCGGTGGAGAACCGCCAACTGGTCGCCAGCGCGAGTGTTTATATTCCGGCTTTTATGGTTACCAGCCTGAACGCGGTCACTCAGGCTGGTCGCTAATCTTATTGCGTAAACAGTCTCTAATAACGAAGCGGCTGGGGCTTACTGCCTGCAGCAGGGTGTCAGTCAGCGGCAGTGGTGAATGGGTCAGCTGACTGGCCAGTATCTCGCCCATGAGAGGCGCCGTGGTTAATCCTCTTGAACCCAGTCCTGTCAGAACACTGACCCGGCTGGCCGGTGGCATCGCCTGTTCTTCCAGCGGCTTGCCCTTTCCCAGCCCGGCGTAAGTTTCCCGTAACTGACTCCAGTCATGCACATGTCCTGTAACAGGTTGATGATCCGGCAACCCCAAGCGAATGGCGGCCCGCGCTTTACCATCGTGCTTCAGTGCAGAAATCCAGTCACATTCACTCATGGCCTGTTGATGGGTATTCAGATTCGCCTCACTTTCGCTGACTCTTACTTCCTGCTGAAGGTCCTTTTTTACGTAAGTGGAACCCAATGCATGGCGTCCATTCCAGGCCGGAGTCAGGTACCCTTTATGACACAGCACGGTAGATAACCTGTCCATCGGAGGCTGGGAGGGGAGGGACTCAACCTGGCCCCGGACGGCGCGAAATGGCAAGCCCTGTAACGCCGGGGACGCTGCAGACTCATGCCCACTGGCGAGCACCAGATGGGCAAACTGTTTTGGTGGCTGACCGTCAAAGTGAACGGCAACGGCTTCGGATGTTGCCTCATAGTGATTGACCCTTGTACCCGTATGTACGGTGATAAGGCCTGTCTGCGTGGCTTTTTTCAATAACGCCTGAACCAGTTGTGGTGGGCTTAGCCACCCACCTTGTTCAATGAACAGGCCAGAGTAGGGCAACGTGATACCCGCCAGTTCCGTGGCTTGCGCAGAATCCACACCCCTCACCAGTTGTGCAGGCCAGACAGCCTGTTGCAGCAAATTACTCTGTCGCTTTGCCACTTCTTCACTGAACGCCAGTTGCAGTACTCCGCAAAATTCGTGTGGTACCGGCTCGCCGCTAACCGCTTCATCGTATAAGCGGCGGGCGTATAAAAAACTGTGTGCCTGAATCTGGCTGGCGTGACTGGCCTGAGCGTGTAACTGAGGGTAAAAGCCACCCTGGGGATTTCCGGAGGCACCCTGAGCCAGCTCGTTACTGGCGCAAAACAGTTCACAACGAATATGTTTTTGCACCAATGCATAGGCAATTGCTGCGCCAGCCAGGCCTCCGCCAATAATCGCAACGCTGTCTTTCGCAGTAATTGCATCAGCCTGATACCGTGAATAGGGCGGATTAATAGGATCTTTGGCTTCGTTTTTCGAATAATGGCCGATCAGCATGTCACGCTTGCGGCCGAAACCTCCAACCTTTTCAATGCAGAACCCGGCTTGCTGCATGCCACGCTTGACGATGCCTGCGGCCGTAAAGGTGGAAAACGTTCCGTTGGGTTTGCTCAGACGGGCCATTTCGCCAAAAAGGGCATCGGTCCACATATCGGGGTTCTTGCTTGGTGCGAATCCATCCAGAAACCAGGCATCTACAAGCCCAGAGGGTGGATTGTGCCATTCAGGCAGCGTATCGTGCACGTCGCCCAACCACAAATCCAGACAGGTATGAAATGCCGGCATATGCAATCTGTGGCAGCCCTGGATGGCCATGGGATAAACGCTGAGCAAAGCGTCAGAGGCCTCTTTCAGCTGCTCAAATGAGCCCAGCGCCCGGGCGATATCCGGTTTGGGTAAAGGGAATTTTTCGGTGGTCAGAATATACAGCTGTTTTAATGTATGGTTCGGATGTTGCATTCGAAACTGCTTGAAGGCCAGCATGGCTACCAGACAATTCAAACCGGTACCGAACCCGGTTTCGGCAATCACAAAACTGGGCTCGGAGTGCTTCGCCCAGCGCTCAGGCAGGTTGTTACCTCTCATGAATACGTGGTAGGTTTCATTTATGCCACTGTCATTAGAGAAATACACATCGTCGAACAGATCGGCGACAGGAGTTCCCTGATCATTGAAGTGGATTTGAGCCTGGGGTGTTTTCACTCGCGAGCCTTGAATTGTTCAGTCTGAGATATTGCGTCAGGATCATACCTGTGAGGCGCATTCAGCGGTAGTGATTTTCCGGTTTAGACCAATGCCATCAGTTAAAGAGCGGACCACTTTGTGATGGAAAATCGTTACCATATGCCGCATCAACGCAAAAGGTGTAATATGAGAAGAGCTGTTATTACCGGCCTGGGTATTGTATCCAGCATCGGTGTCAATAAAGACGACGTTTTGGCGTCGCTGAAATCCGGCCGATCCGGCATCACATTTTCCGAGCAGTTCGCCGAAATGGGGCTGCGAAGCCAGGTGTGGGGTAATGTCGATATAGACCTTAAGGATCACATTGACCGCAAGTCGATGCGTTTTATGGGCGATGCAGCCGGGTACGCATATGTTGCCATGCAACAGGCCATTGAAGATGCAGGCCTGGAGCCGCATGAAATCTCCAACGAACGCACAGGCATAATTGCCGGTTCAGGTGGCGCATCCTCTGAGAATCAGGTGCTTTCTGCAGATATTCTGCGCGAAAAGGGCGTAAAGCGTATGGGGCCTTATATGGTTCCCCGCTGTATGGCTTCCACAGTTTCAGCCTGTCTGGCTACGCCGTTTCAAATCAAAGGCTTCAATTATTCAATCGCTTCTGCCTGTGCCACCAGTGCTCACTGTATCGGTAACGCACTTGAGCTGATTCAGCTAGGTAAGCAGGACCGGGTGTTCGCCGGTGGTGGTGAAGAATTGCACTGGGCATTGTCCAGTCAGTTCGACGCAATGGGCGCTTTGTCTACCAAGTACAACGATAACCCAGCTGTGGCTTCACGTACTTACGATGCAGACCGTGACGGTTTCGTCAGTTCCGGTGGTGGTGGCATGGTTGTGGTAGAAGAGCTGGAAACTGCGCTGGCGCGGGGCGCGAAAATTTACGGTGAAATCGTCGGTTACGGAGCTACTTCTGACGGTTTCGACATGGTTGCACCTTCAGGCGAAGGGGCCATTCGCTGTATGAAGATGGCGCTGCAAGGTGTGAAGGGGCCTGTGGATTACCTCAACACTCACGGTACTTCAACGCCGGTGGGTGACGTTAAGGAACTGAACGCCATTCGCGAAGTATTCGGCAATTCGCAGGTGCCCATTAGTGCTACTAAGTCACTGACCGGACACGCGCTGGGTGCGGCCGGGGTTAACGAAGCCATTTACAGCCTGCTGATGATGGAAAACAACTTCATTGCGCCTTCCATAAACATCGATACCCTGGATGATGCAGCGCAAGGTCTGGACATTGTTACCCAGACCCGTGAAGCAAAACTGAATACCATCATGTCCAACAGCTTTGGTTTTGGCGGCACCAACGCGACCTTGGTTATTCAGCGCTATCAGGGCTGAATGAAAAACCGGTTTGACTAAATCGGCGCCTCAGGGCGCCTTTTTTGTGTCTCGCTGCCACCCCTGAGCTTAGGTTCAGTTCTGTAACAGCGGAATAATGCTGTGTTATCAATTCGCTATTTCCGTGATATAACGTTTTTTACCAAAGAAAAAATCGGTTTTTAGCCAGGGAAGAAGGTGTCGATGTCTTTTTTGTTTTCAGATGCCAATATGTTTTACAGTGCGGCGTTGGTGTTTGTTGTACTGTTATTTATGGTCGAGGTTCTTGGCCTGCTATTTGGCCTTAGCCTTGTGGGGTTGCTGGACGATATTGTGTCTGTGGATGCAAAAGCAGACCTTTCCGCAACAGGCCCGAGCGAGCTACTAAGCTGGCTATGCCTGGACAGATTACCACTGCTTGTCTGGCTGATTTTATGGCTGACCTGCTTTGGCGCAACCGGGTTTTTCATTACTTCTTTCCTGTTGGCAGGGCTGCCATTTGGTGTTCCTGCTGCTCTGCATATTGTTGTCTCGATGATTTTCGCGACTTTTCTCACTGCCAAATTTGGTGGTGGTCTCGCAAAGCTTATCCCCAAGCAGCAATCCACGGCCATTGATACAGAATCTCTGGTTGGTTCTGCGGCTGTCATTACGCTGGGAACCGCTTGTGCTGGTTCTCCGGCGGAAGCAAAAGTGACCGATGCGTTTCAGCAACTTCATTATGTGATGGTGGAGCCCATGGAAAACGATAATTTCGTGAAGGGTGACACCGTTATTCTGGTTCAAAAAGGACCTCGTGGCTGGCTGGCCACGCGTTATCAGTAGTAAATTAAGGACTATATATGCAACCCATTGATTCTAATAACTTGATTACCATCGCGCTGATTGCAGGGATTGGCTTTATAGCGATGCTTACCATTGGTTTGATTTTTGCCAAGCTGTATAAGCGGGCCACCAAGGAGACCGCCTTTGTGCGGACCGGACTGGGCGGCGAGAAAGTGATTAAAGACGGCGGCGCGATAGTGCTGCCTGTGGTTCACGAAACCATTCCGGTCAATATGAATACGTTGCGCATTGAAGTTGAAAAGACTCAAAAAGATGCGCTTATTACTAAAGACCGCATGAGGGTTGATGTTAAAGCCGACTTCTATTTGCGGGTAGCACCAAACGCGGCAGGCATTTCCATGGCGGCACAGACGTTAGGTACCCGAACCACCCGGGCAGAAGAAGTTAAAAAGCTGATGGAATCGAAGTTTGTGGACGTACTGCGTGCAGTGGCTGCCGAAATGACCATGACAGAGATGCACGAACAGCGGGCCGACTTTGTGCAAAAAGTTCAGCAGAGTGTTGCCAATGATCTGGAGAAAAACGGTCTTGAACTGGAATCGGTGAGTTTGACTGGCTTTGACCAGACAGATCTGGAGTTTTTTAATGAAAACAACGCATTCGATGCCGAAGGTCGTGCCCGCTTAGCCAAGATTATTGAAGAGAAGCGTAAGGAAACCAACGACATTCAGCAAGAAAACCGCATTAAAATTGAGCAGCGTAATCTGGAGGCGGAAAAGCAGGCGCTGGACATAAAGCGCGACGAAGAGGAAGCCCGTCTGATGCAGGAGCAGGTGCTACAGTTCAAACGTCAGGAGCAAAAGGCTGAAATTGCCAAACAGCGGGAACTCAAAGAGCGTGAAGAGCGTGAAGCTGCGATTGCCAAGGAGAGGGCTATTGAATCCGCTGAGATTGAGAAATCACGTGAAATTGAAACGCAGGACATCGCCCGTCGTCAGGCGTTGGAGCAAGCTCGTATTCGACAGCAGCAGGAAGTGGAAGTTGCAGAGCAAATCAAGCAGATAGCAGTTGCGGCAAAATCTGAAGAAGAGTCGGCGGCCCGCGCAAAAGCGGCAGAAGCGGAAAAAGCCAAGGTTGAAAAGGAAGAAGCGGTTATTACTGCCCGCCAGGTTGCAGAAGCAAATCGCCGCATGCAGATCGAAGTGATAGATGCTACCAAGGAGGCTGAACGTGAGGCAGTTTCTATCAAAGTGGAAGCCGAAGCCAAGAAGGAAGCGGCCGAGAACACAGCTGACGCCATACTGACCGAGGCTCGGGCTTCGGCCGATGCGAAAAAACTGCAGGCTGAGGCAGATGAAAAAGTATTTGCCGTGGAAGCGGAAGGTAAACGTGCAATGTACGAGGCTGAAAACAGTCTTAAGGTCGAACAAATAGAACTTCAGAAAGCGCTGGCCATTCTCAAAGTACTGCCTCAAATAGTCGCCAATGCCGTGAAACCGCTGGAAAATATTGAAGGGATAAAAATATTGCAGGGCTATGGCAGCCTTGGAGCGGGCGGAGAAACTGTGGTGACAGGGCAGGGTGGAATTGCTGAGCAGGTTACCAGTGCAGCACTCAACTATCGGGCAAACGCCCCCGTTGTCGACGCGATGTTAAGAGAACTGGGCATGGTTGATAATGAAAAAGGGACGTTGGATGACCTTATCAGAGGGCATTCACAGATCACAACCAGCAGTTTTAGTGGCGCCCGCAATGCCAGCGTGAATGGTGCGCAAAAGCCTGACGAAACTCAGGCAGACTGATAGTACGCGCAGGGTGTTGATAAAGTCCCGCTTTTCGAGTGAAACACTCTGCAGACTGGAGACAAACGTAGCGAGCGAAGAAAGTGCAAGGAAAAAGTCGCCGAAAAACCGCAGTTTACATAGGGTAAATGAGGATTTTGAGAAGACTTTTGACGCTGCAATTTCAAGCGCAGTAGTTTGTCATCAGTCTGGGCTGACTGATGGTCAGCGTTTAACTACCCTCATAAATGCGGGCCTCGATGCCCGCATTGCGTAACAGCAATCGTTTTAATCTGTCTGAAGTTATTCTACACTGCCCCACTTTGAAAAAGCGTGCGCAGATATCCATGAAGTTATTGTTTGAAGACAGCATCCCGTTTGGACAGGTGTATTTTGCCGAATTGGGCGATGCACAGGCTTATAACTGGCAAACACTTCAGCCACAGGACCTCAAGGACGTAGATGTACTTGCGGTGCGCTCTACCACCCGAGTGAACAGTGAGTTACTGGCTCAGGCAAATGCGTTGCAATGTGTTTTCACCGCAACCGCGGGTACCAACCACATCGACAAAACCCTTCTTCAGAGCAAAAACATTGGCTGGGATTCTGCCGCCGGCTGCAATGCAGTATCGGTTGCAGAGTATGTGCTCAGTGCATTATTGCGCGCAGATGGCGACGGAAAAATCAGCCTTGCTGCATGCAAGGTTGGAATTGTTGGCGCCGGCCACGTTGGCACTGCGCTCTGCAGGTTACTGGATGCCCTTGAGATCCCCTATTTACTTTGTGACCCTCCGCTGCAGGCGGCGGGTGATGTGCGCCCAATGGTAGGAATGGAGGAGATCCTGAAATGCGATGTTATCAGTCTTCACGTGCCATTCACCCGGCTGGGTGAATACCCGACAGCTGCAATGATAGGTGCGCATGAGTTGGCGGCGCTAAATCGGAATCAGATGCTGATAAATGCCTGCCGGGGCGAGGTCATTGATGAGCGGGCCTTGCTTGAGCGTATGGCCCGACCTGACGCTCCAACGTTGGTACTGGACGTATTTGACAATGAGCCTGAGATTGATACGGCTGCACTTCAGGCCGCGTGGCTGGCTACACCGCATATTGCCGGGCATTCAATAGAAGGCAAGATTCGTGGCACCCAAATAGTATACGAAAAAATCTGCCACCGGTTTGGTATTGCGCCAACACGGGAACTGGCCAGTGTTCTGCCTGACGATCATCACGTTGATTTTGAACCAGGATCACCCGGCGCTACCCGGCTGGAATGGGCGAAACTCCGGGAACTGTTCTTTTTGGTATATGATATCCAACACGATGATAGGCATTTTCGTCAAGCCATGGCAAAATCCAATCAATTTTCGGCGTTAAGAAAAGAGTATCGAATTCGCCGGGAATGTTCGGCTTTTCGGTTAAGTGTACCTGGATACACTTCCGAGGCAATTCGTGCCCAGTTGTGTGGGTTGGGTTTTCACCTGACTGCCAAGTAAGGGCACCAGTAATTAACGGGTGTGAAACTGGATTCACACAATAAATTAGGAGCTTCACCTAAAATGTCACAAGCCTTTGATGTTGCCGTACTCGGCGCCACGGGTCTGGTCGGCCAGACAATGATCGAAATTCTGGAACAGCGTAAATTTCCGGTTAAGACCCTGTTCCCGCTGGCCAGTAAACGTTCTGCCGGCGGCACCGTGACTTTCAAGGGCGAAGAGGTAGAAGTCCTTGATGCAGAAACCTTTGACTGGTCCCGAGTTCAGTTCGGTTTCTTTTCTGCCGGCGGCAGCATCTCCGAAATTTACGCGCCCAAAGCGGCTGATGCCGGTTGTATCGTTATTGATAACACCTCACATTTCCGTTACGAGCCTGATATCCCTCTGGTGGTGCCGGAAGTTAATGCTCATGCGCTGGCCGATTTCAGAAACCGTAATATTATCGCCAACCCAAACTGCTCGACTATTCAAATGCTGGTGGCGCTGAAGCCCATTCAGGATGCTGTAGGTATCGAGCGCATTAATGTCAGCACCTATCAATCGGTATCCGGTGCCGGAAAATCAGCAATGGAAGAACTGGCCAAGCAAACTGCTGACCTGTTGAATGCGCGGGAAGTCAGCTCGGAAGCCTTTAGCCGCCAGATTGCTTTCAATGCCATTCCGCAGATTGATGTATTCCTTGATAATGATTACACCAAGGAAGAGATGAAAATGTCGTGGGAAACCCAAAAAATCATGGGAGACGACAGCATCCTGGTTAATGCGACTGCCGTTCGGGTGCCGGTATTTTACGGTCACGGTGAAGCCGTGCACCTGGAAACCCGTCAACCGATCGACGCAGAAGAAGTCAAGCGCCTGCTGGCCGATGCCCCCGGAGTAAAACTGTACGATGCGCGGGAAGATTTCCCAACCCAGGTGAGCAGCGCCAGTGGCAACGACTGGGTACATGTAGGGCGTGTACGTAACGATATTACTCACCCTAATGGTATCAACCTGTGGATTGTGTCGGACAATATTCGTAAAGGTGCCGCCACCAATAGTGTACAGATCGCTGAAACCATCATTCGCGATTTCTTCTGATAATTCCTCCCGGCCAGTAAGCGCATTCTCAACTTTTGAACTTGCTGGCCGATATCCTTCCTAAATAAGCATAAATTGCATCACTGTTAACTACTTACGAATCTAGATCGGTTCGGACAAGTGGTTTATAGTGCAGACAGAAACACTTTCGGTTTGTTAAACTGGAGTAGTTATTGCATCTCACGCAGGTTAGGCAAAAAGAAGCACCTGTGTGCATAAATTGATTCCGGTGTACCCGATTAATTCGGGCAATGCCTGACACGCAGCAGCGCTAGCTGTGTGTATGCAGTGCTGGTTTGTTACACCAGCCTAACAAAAGGCGGTTGAGCCGCTAAAATAATTATAATCGGCAAAGGTATGCGGACTCGTCCGTTCTTCCACGGTATACCTTGTTGCCAGTGATTTATTGCCAGGGTTTATTCGGCGAATAAACGCTTGAGGGCTTATAGGAACGCTATGAAATTGCATTTGACGGGCTTGCTTTTGTTGTTGCTGATCAGCTCAGCGCCGTTATCAGATGTTTTTGCCCAGGAACGAGTGACGCAGCTCAAAGGTCCCAAAAATGCGACCAGCCAGTATTCCGGCTCGGTTTATGGCCCCATTGATTCCTCGGATACCTTATGGCGAATTGCCAACCGTTATCGTCAGAATAAGAGTCTGACCGTTTATCAGGTTATGGTCGCCATTTATGAGCTCAACCCAGACTCATTTGAACAAAGTAATTTAAATTTGCTGGTGGATGGTGCCACACTAAAACTGCCTTCCGAGCGCTATATTGCGCGCATAGATGCCCAAAAAGCGCGGATGAGGGCCGATCAGGATGATGCCGCATTCGCGCGCATGCAAGGAATACCTGGCGACAGCCTGAATAACATCAAGCCCCCGGTGCCACTGGTCAATCAGGAAGACCTGTCCAATACCAAAACTGCCATTGAGCAGCAAATTACCCGCCTGGACTCCCAGCAGGCCGAGAAATTCGATGAGCTGCGGCAACAATTTGCCGCGTCGCTGGATAATGTTGAAATACTGCTGTCTGAAAATCGCAAACTGTATGAGAGGGTAGAGCAGGTCAACACCGACCTTATGAACCTGAAGCAGCAGGTTGAGGGCGATGTACAGTCTCAAATGGACGAACAGCTGATGCTGCAACATCAGTTGCTCGATATGATTAAACAGGAGCAGGCGCAGCGCCAGTCTGAGCAGCAACGTTCGCTGGTTTCCGTCCTTACCCAGCCGATCAGCCTGATAATTGGTTCGGGGGTTATCACGTTGCTGGTGATTGGTGGCTTGGCCGCCTGGTTGCTAAAACGAAAACCCGCATCCAACGCAACTCAGCCCTCTGGAGCGGCGTCTTCGCAGGAGCCTGAGGCACCCACTCGCCCAAAGGTTGAAGATTTGGCCACGTCTGTCGGGGCGGGGCTGACTGAAGAAGATGACTTCTCAGACGATGAGTTATTTAACGACAACGACCTGCTCGACGACGTGTTGTCAACGGAACTCGAAGAAGCGCTCGACGACGAACTGGAGAATTTTGCCGATCTTGATGACGACATGCTGGTCCCCGAAGACGAGCTTTCGGATCTGGACGACGAATTTGAATCAGGTTCTGGGGAACTCGGTCAGGATGAGCTTGATAACCTGTTCGAGCAGGACATTGCGTCCGAGTCTCTGGCATCCGAAGATGAAGACGAATTTAATGGTTTTGATCTTGCCTCGGATGATGAATTTGAACTGGATGAAGTTGATTCTCCAGACTCCGGAGCTGACGCTCTGGAGACACAGCAAGAACCTGAGTTATCAAACCTGAGTGTTGATCAGGACGACGAATTTGCATCTGTCGGTCTGCAAACGGACGAAGAATTACAATCCTCTGTTCCGGGCGACGATGAACCTGCTCGTGATGCTGTTCAGAATGAGCCGATGAAAAATGTGGCTCATGAGGATGACAAGCCAGAGATCACCATTGACGAATTACTCGCGGAGCAGGAGCAGCCAACCCTTGCTGATACCTTGGGAATGGATGATGACAGCGTTAACGAAGAGATGCTGGAACGTCTTGATCGGGAGATTCATCAGCAAGGGCAGGAACTCGACAGGCTGACTGACAACATTCTTGGTGAAATTGAGCAACTGGAAATGATGGGTGGCATGATGCCGGATGATGATCCGGAAGACGAGCCCCCAATCACCTCGAAATCATCACCCTCTCCACAGGCGATACAGGACTTGGACGCTGTTGCTGAAGAACTGGATGAAATTGATATCGAGGATATGTCAAACGCCGAAGATTTCAGTGATCCGCTTTCTGATGAATTGATTGCTGAACTTCAGGCTGATATTCCGCAAGAAGACGAGCAGCAAGCACCAGATGTGGTAGATACAACGGAGTTGGACATTGGGCTTGATGGACATTCCGAACCTCTTACCGACAGCGAAGTACTCTCGGATGAACTGCTTGCAGAGTTGAGCGCAGAAGAACAGGCGGGAACCGACAAACTTGACGCACTTTCGGATGAGTTGTTAGCAGAACTCGAGGGTGATACAGATTTGACGCCGTCCTCCGAAGAGGACGAGGCAGTCAGCGAGTTGGCAACTGATGAACAGAACATCAACGAGCCAGTACTCCCTGAGCCGGACGATGAATCGCCTGCCGATCCGTTGGAAGACGCTTTAAAAGCGTTTGACGAGCAGATGATGGAGGAGATCCCATCTTTTACCGCAGAGAACTCCGAAGAGATCGCTCAGAGTGGATTCGATGATGACCTGCTCAACCAGTCGTTTGATGAGCTGGAAGCCGGTGCCGATGAAACCGGCCAGGAAATTGAGGCATTTTCGCTGGAACAGGAAGTTGATGGTGTTGAACGTCAGCCTTATTCCCAGGCATCCGATGACGATATTAACGAGCTCGAAGATGTGCCGGGGCTTGGTGATTGGCTGAATGACGCGAAATCCGGTGATGATTCTGCCATTTTGGATGAATTGGAGCATTCGGAATTTGATGATCTTCTGCACGCCATAGATTCAGAAGATGTTGCCTCAGAACAGCAGAGTGCACTAAAGCTGGACAATCCTGATTTGGATCTCGAAGCGTTACTCCGTGAAGAGGATGAAGTTTCAGGTACCGAAGCAACCTCGGAGTCTGACGAGCACTATGTGGATGTGGAGACTTTGATTGACGACAGTCTGGATGGGGAAGGCGAAGGCTTTGAGGAGACGCCATTAGATTTGGATGTCAGTTTGTCTGATTTCACCGGCGTGCATGATGACGACGATATGATTGATATTGATAAGGATGCGGGGCAAAGCGCTAACCTGGATCTGGCCCGGGTTTATATTGAAATGGATGATATTGCCGCTGCCCGGGAGCTGCTCGAAGAAGTTATGCTGAAAGGCAGTGAAGAAAACAAGGAAGAGGCACACCTGCTTTTAAAGCAACTGGCTGAGGCCAGTTAATACTTTCGGACACAGCAAGGCCAGCCGGAATTCGGCTGGCCGATGCATTTCACAAAGTCAAATTGAATCGACCTGTAGCCTATTGATGTGAATAACGGTGGATCACTTTTGAGCCCATTTCCGGGTTTTCCAGTTCAAGCTCAACTGGCCGTTGAATGATGATGTTACCCAGTAAGTTCACGTCTCGTCCCACAAACAGAACTGAGGGGGTGGATTCGCCCCAATTCCATTTGTCATTTGAGGAGCGCTGAAAAACGATATCCCCATGAATGGTGGAAGAACCTTCTATTCGAATATCCCCGTTTGAGGTGACAATGTCGTCGAGAATTTCTCCATTTAAAACCTGAATGTTTCCGTTCACAGTTTCGATATTGCCGTTAATGCGTGCATTGTCATCCAGGCGGATGTCGCCGTTCACGGTAACCAGTGAGCCTTCCACGACCAGATTTCTTCCGGCTTCGATATCGCCGTTGACTACACTGGCCCTTTCTATCAAGACATTCTCACCCATCTCTATCCCGCCGTTTACGCTGTCGAGAATCTCTGCAGTAACATTATTTTCCAGTTCAATACCACCGTTGACCGTAGAGATGCTGCCAACCCTGTTTCCACTGTCTACGTCTATCCCCCCAAAAACACTGCTGAGCTCAGCTCCTTCTCTGTCTTCGTAACCACCTCCGACGTGGATCACACAACCCGATAACGACATGGTTAATACACTGGCTGCAAACATGAATGGAACTGCTTTTTTCATTCTGATTTCCTTGAAAGCTTTATTAAGTGAGTTGAGTTTGTGTGGGGATTTCAGCAGTGATTATGCCAAAAGTATAAGCTGTTGATTTATAGGGTGTAATTTGGTTGATTGAGTCGATATGTACGTTTGGGGTGGTTTGGTTCGCCAAGGGGTGGCGATCCAAACCAATTATTAGCTATTTCAGTGTATTCGGCTCGAGAACGGCCTTACTGATCAAGTGGCGTATTAAAGTCTTCTGAAAGTTCAAAGTCGCCGTCAATTTTTGCAAGCCTTTCGTTTTCGAAAGTGATGATCATCTGTTTCTGAAAATCTTCACCGCGGTTTTTCATACCGCGTTTCATGTCATAGACGTAGTACCAGGTATCCTTGTCAAATGCGTCATTCACAACCGGGTGACCCAATACATAAATAACCTGTTCTTTGGTCATACCAATTCGCAGTTTATCTACTGCCTGCTGGTCCAGAAAGTTACCCTGTGGCACATCTATTCGATAAATCCAGTTTGAGCAGGCGGCAGTGGTTAAGGTCAGTCCGCACAGCAGACACAGTTGATACAACTTCATGGGTGATTGATTCCAGTAAATGCTTGTTGGTTGCCAAAAACATGGGAAAGCTTTTGACATTAATTTTGTATGCGCGATGGCATGCTACCTTAGTCAACTAGGACCAATCAACCGCTTATTAGTTCGATTCGCAGCTTTTCAGCATCTCTCTTGCATTCGCGAGTGCGGAGTCAGTAATTTTATCGCCTGCCAGCAGTCTCGCCAGTTCATCTACGCGATCCTGTTCGGTTAAAGCCAGCATGTGCGTTTCGGTGCTGTTGCCGTCAGTAAGTTTGGTTACGAACAACTGATGATGCGCTTGAGCGGCAACCTGAGGTAGGTGCGTGACACACATGACCTGAGTGCGCTTGCCCAGCCTGCGAAGCAAGCCACCCACAATTGAAGCTGTGGGGCCACTGATACCGGTGTCGATTTCGTCAAAAATCATAGTAGGGGTTGCGTATTGATCATTTGCAATAACCTGCACCGCAAGGCCGATTCTCGATAATTCACCGCCCGAGACCACTTTGTCGAGTTTGTCCTGGGCCTGGCCGGGATTGGTCGAAACCAAAAACTGAATATCGTCCTGACCTTTGGCAGACGGTGCTTTGTTTTCGTTAAATGTGATCTGTATGCGCATTTGGGCGTGAGGCAGGTTCATTTGACGAATTTGTTCTTCAATCGCTTTCGCCAGTTTTTCCGCTACTTGCGTACGGGAATCAGACAACTGCCGTGCGGCCAGTTGATACGCCTGTTTGGCTATATCAACTTCCGACATCAGATTTTCCAACCTGCCTTCCTGTTCATTCAGCCCCTGGTATTCAGTTACCAGCTGCTGGTGATGGGAATACAGTTGTTCTGGTGTGACAGAGTGTTTGCGAGCGAGTTCCATGGCCTTACTGAATCGGTTTTCCACCTGCTGTAACCGAAGCGGATCAATTTCAAGATGGTCGCAATAGCTGCGTAATTCGTGGGCTGCTTCCTCAACCTGTATGGACGCCTCGTTCAGCATCGCTACAATTGGGCTGAGTGTTGCGTCGTGGGCTTCCAGTTCACTTAGCCGCTCTATGCTGTTCTGGATAACGGAAAGGGCATTTCCTTCATCGCTTTCGTATAGGTGATAAAAGCTGGTCTGGGCCTGTTCCAGCAATGACTGGCCATTGCTCAAGCGGCGAAATTCAGTTTCCAGTTCAGAAAACTCACCATCCGCCAGAGCGAAATCGTCCAGCTCCTCAACCTGATAGGCCAGCAACTGTTGTCTGTCTGCTCGCTGCTGCGCGGCTTCCTGCAAAAACTGCAGTTCCTGTTGTTTGTTACGCCAGTCCCTAAAGCTATCTGAAACCTGGGCCATCAGGTCTGAATGTTTCGCGTAGCCGTCAATCAGGTTGCGTTGGTGGTCTTCCTTGAGTAATTGCAGATGCGTGTTCTGGCCATGAATTGCCAACAGATACTGGCCAAACGATTTCAGCTGCTGCAGTGATACAGGTGTACCATTAATAAACGCTTTTGAACGGCCTTCTTTAGAGATTATGCGGCGGATGAAACAGCTGTTTTCGTCGTCCTCGGAAGTCAGCTCCATTTCATCCAGGAACCTGCGTGCGGCCGGAATGGCTTCAAGATTGAAGTGGGCGATGATCTCGGCTTTGTTTGCTTCACCACGCACCGAATTGGCGTCAGCCCGTTCACCCAGGCAGAGGCTCAGTGCATCAATGGCAATAGACTTTCCGGCACCGGTTTCACCAGTGATTGCGGTCATACCCTGTTCAAACGCAATGGCCAGTTGTTTGACCACAGCAAAATTCTTTATGGACAAATGGACTAACATATAAATACTCGATACCTATACAGTACGTGTAAATATATACAGTATTTCTGTGTTGTAAATACTGTAAATGTTTTTTTCTTTAAATGCGGATCTGATTTTGGTCTGTTGATGTCAGCCTACACTCTGAGTGGGTTACTTTCTAATACCGACTGAAACAAGATGTTCAGTTCATCAAAGTTAGCATCCCGCTCAGTAGTGTTAGCGGCATAAGATTCGTGGCGTTTCAGTTCTGATTCGATGAAATCGTTTATCACAGGCACTGCACTTGCGTATTCCTTTTCAAGGCTCACTTTCTTACGCGCCAAAAGGTCAGTTATTGCACTATCCAACAATGTGTTATCCGCAACCAATTTACGTAATACGTCAAACTCTATGGGGGCCGGTTTATCATAACGCTCTAACCATATGATGGCGAGCAATGGTCGTAACACATAAAAGTACTTTTTTAGCGGTACGACGTCCTTTTTTAAGTACTCACGATAGTTGCCTTTGGCCATATGCAGGTAGTGGTATATGCCTTTATATGATGATGCTACACGCGGCATCATTTCTCGGGCTTGTGCAGCAAAGTGCCCATCATCAACATACACGATAGGGGACTGAAGCCATTCGATAAAAGCCGGGTTGGATTTCCAAAACAGCTTAAGGGCCTTTTTGATATCCCAACCATTGATATCGATTTCATCTACTATCGGGTATTCGATGACGTCGCGCTTATCTTCCACATTCACAGTTAAATACCAGTCTTTAGGATGCGCATAGATAAATCGCACATCGTAGTCACTGTTGGGGCTGGCAAATCCCCAGGCGCGACTGCCTGATTCAACGGCGTAAAGTATTTTTACATTGTGTTCCTGCTCTGCTGCGGTTATACGCCTCATTATTTCTGCTCTTATTTCCGGCTCTATCGCGTCCGGTGCGTGTTTGTTTTCCATGTTGTACTGCTCCGTTAAATTATTCACCGAGGGTAATTTTCCAACACACGTCATTCACTTGTTTCTCTACAATATTAATATCCACAAATAGTCGGATAATCTCGATGTTGGTGGTTGTGTGCAGTGTCGGTTTTGAGGTGGTGAAAGTCCCGCCGCCAGCCAACACCATTGGAATGAGTAATTGGTCTGCCAGTTGCTCCTCCACTGCCGCTTGCGAATGAATAAACTTTCTCACGCGGCCAGCACATCGTTTGGCGACCCGCTCTGCGGAAACTCCCAGTTCGCCGACCACTTCAAATAGGCTTGTGTGCGTTTTACTTTCAATTTTCAACTGAAAGCTATTACCTGGCCCGAGTGAATCTACCTCTGTGACTGCTCCTTTTGAAGCGTTCCAGTTCAATATGGCTCTTGCTGTTTCTATTTCTCGTTCGCCAATCGAAGGCGGTAACTGACTGACCAAAGCATGTAGCCGGCAGTTTTCTGGTGCTGCGGCAATGTTGTCGGCAGCTTCTGTAAGCTCAATCCGACTTAACGCTTTGGCCGGTGTGATATGGATTTTCCACTTGCCGCCACCGGCGGGATAAAACCCCAGAGCTGACCTTTCAACCTGACATCCTATTCCCATCTTCTGTAACAGCGGCAAATAGGATTGCTCCAGAAAGCACAGTGATGGTGACATGCCATTATGTGTGCCGCCTTCAAAGGTCACACTTGAACTGGCATTGGCCAATGCCAGTACTGGTAAAATGGTCTGGCAGACCAGTACAGTGCTACCCGCCGTTCCTATCGAGAAATGGTAATCACCCGGTACAACCTCACCGGGTGTAAACCGTATTCGCCCAGCACCTAGCTCCACACCCTCTGTGGTCGCGCCGCATATCGCTTGCGCGGCCAGCACTGAGGTGATGTGTTGACGCAATAACCCTGGCTTTTTGCGTTTGGCACGTATGTTTACTATTTCAATAGGTTGCTTAGTGAGGATGGACAAGGTTAAGGCTGTCCTTAACACCTGTCCGCCGCCTTCACCTTGCGCACCATCAATGTGTAAGTACGTCATTGTTTACCCCTTTACACACACCACTTGCTTTAAGGTATAAACCACTTCAACCAGGTCTTTCTGGGCTTCCATGACTTTATCAATATCCTTATAAGCATGTGGGATCTCATCAATCACTGACTCATCCTTACGGCATTCCACGCCCTGAGTCGCTTCAATCTGATCTTTTATGTTGTAGATCTTTTTCGCCTGCGTCCGTGACATGACTCGCCCGGCGCCATGGCTACAGCTATTGAAACTTTCAGGGTTTCCCAGGCCTCTTACGATGAAGGAACGCGCCCCCATGCTGCCTGGAATGATCCCCATTTCACCTTTCTCTGCCCGCACAGCCCCTTTACGTGTCACAAAGCAGTCTTTACCAAAATGCCGTTCTCGGGAAATGTAGTTATGGTGGCAGTTCACAGCGAGTTCTGCCGTTGAAAATGCCGTGGGGATCTGTTTTCTCAATGCGGCAATGGCATTAATCATCATGATCTCACGGTTTTTCGCGGCATAGTCTTGTGCCCATTCCACCGCTTCAACATAGTCATCAAAATACTCACTGCCTTCTTCCAGGTATGCCAAATCTCTATCAGGCAGATTTATCTGATGACGTTCCATTTCCTTTTTAGCCAGCTCTATAAAATAGGTACCAATACGATTACCCACGCCGCGACTGCCTGAATGCAGCATGATCCATACTGCGTTGTTTTCATCTAAACACAGCTCAAGAAAGTGGTTGCCTGTTCCCATCGTACCTAAATGGTTTACGTGGTTACTCTTTCTGATTGCCGGGTGCTTTTCACAAATGCGTTCAAACCGGGCTTCAAGTTTCTTCCACTCTACGGCGACTACATCCGGAATGTTATGCCAGGCACCTTTATCCCGTGCCCCCCTGGCCCTTGCGCTTCTTCCGTGCGGGATAGCAGCTTCAAAAGCACTTCTAATACCTGACAGGTTATCTGGAAGCTGGCTGGCGGATAAGGTGGTTTTTGTGGCCACCATACCGCATCCAATATCTACACCCACTGCCGCAGGGATGACCGCATCAACAGAGGGGATAACACTGCCTATGGTTGCCCCTTTGCCCATATGTACGTCAGGCATAACGGCAATATGAGAGTGGACCAGCGACATACTAGCGATGTTATTTAACTGTTCCTGAGCCTTGTCTTCGAAAGGGACACCCTTGGTCCACGCCTTAATGGTTGCCCGTCCTTCGCTTTCAATAACGTTGTAGTTGCTACACATTATTTACTCCTTAACTTCTTTTTGTTTTGCTCGTTTTATCTCTGCGAGATTTCAATGGCGGACTGCGACACCTTTTTCGTCGCAGTCCTTCCCGCTTCCTAATTTTTAACTACGCGGTTTTTATGCTATTTTCACCACGCCATTCATCAGACCCTCGAGGCCACCATATACCGTTAGGTTGCCTATTTTGTCCGACACTTTTTCAAGCGCTTCGAGCTCTTTCAGGCGCATCAGGGTAGGGTTGTTTTCCATCACCTTGGCGGTGTTGTGCAAACTTCTGGTAGCCGAAGTTTCTTCCCGCCGTTTAATCACATTGGCTTCTGCGGCTTTTTGCGCTTCAACCACCTGATTCAGGATGGCCTTCATTTCGCCAGGCAAAATGATGTCCTTCACGCCTACATTTATCAGCGATATGCCTATGTCGTTAAGTTGCCCCGACACTAACTCTTTCACCGTTTCGTTAACGTACAACTTATCCAGCAGGATATCGTCTAGCGATTTAGTGCCTACGGCCTCTCTTAGCGCGAGCTGCAGGGTTTTGTAGACATAGTCATCCACCTTATCAACGCTGCGGGCGGCAAGCTCTGGGTCCTGCACTTTGATGCTTGCACTCAGGTTTATTCTGAGACTCACTCTGTCCTTACTCAGGATTTCCTGTCCGGAAATCTCCAGCATCTGTGTTCTGCAATCAAATGCCTTTACCTCAATCGTGTGATTGAACTGCCAGAAGGCGTGCTGACCGGGCTCCAGTCTGCGAACGAATTTTCCATTCACATACAACAGACCAACATGTTCTTTTGCTACCGCTAAATCAGCAATTGGCTTAACTGCAACAGTACGGCTACTTCTAATCAACCTTGAAGCACTATTGGCTCCCGCTCGGTTAATCAGGAAAAGCAGTTTTTCGTCGACGGCCAGGTTGTCGTCTATCGAGAGCGTTTCCAACCTTAATTCGCCGGCATCTTTCCAGAGGTAGATATGTTCACTTGGGGCAACAATACCTTGTAGCAAATCATCTACGTATAGCAATCCGACTTGGTTGCTCGACAATTTCCAGTGTGAAATATGGTTACGCAAGGTTTCACTATTTCGATAAAGTCTGTCGGCATTTTTTTCAGAAAAGTACAGTTCATTGATGTCAAAGGTTATAAATTCGAGTTCATTTTTGAGATCCCACATTTTGTGCTTTCCTGGCTGCAGGATGTCAGTCAGCTGTTGATTTTTAAACAACAACATTCTTTGATTTTCAGCGACTGTCACTGTTTTTCTCATTAGGTTATTTTTCAACATCATTAATTTCCTTTTATCATTCCATCCACTTTTGCAACGTCTTGTCGCTAAGTGGTGTTAGCAAGGGTTTATTGCTTCACTGACAAGGGCACCGGAGCGTTGAATAGCAGGGAGCATCCGACTTGCTGCTAGTCGTTTCTCTTTAGCGCTCATCAGTCATTGGCAAAAACGACTTACTAACGTACTTTTACAATGTGTTTTTAGGGTGGGACTTGAACCCACAACAATCGAAGTAAATGTTCGATGCTCTACCAATTTGAGCTACCTGTATTTAAGGAAGGATTCGAACCTTCGCCAACGGGTTTTACGCCGTTGCTCTATCCGCTTGAGCTACTTAAATAGTATTAAGATGGGAATCGAACCCATGACCGGCGAATATCAATTCGCTGCTCTTCCAACTGAGCTACTTAATAGGTTGTTTGATTAGGCATACGCAGTCACAAAGTTCAGCGCACCAGTGTGATGTTTTGAATCACAACCGTTTAATCAGACACTTTCTGTATATCAATCGATGTGCCAACCTTGGTTTTATCCTTTGTGTTTTTTATAAGTTTATGTTTTTAATGGGTTATTTTTGTATTTTCTATTGGATTGAATGTGTTTTTACAATTTGACTTGAAGAAAAAATAATAATTAAATGGATATTTAGTTATCTATATGGATATATTTTGATGAAGCGTACCGTGGTGGTAAGCCTGATTGGCACACAACTGGATTATGTTGGAAAGCGAGTGGATCGCTGGGCCAAATGGCGGCCTAATGTCAGCTTATGTAGTCAGGATGATTTAATAGTTAGTCAATTGCACATGCTGCATGACAACCACAGTACCCGATTAGCGAATAACGTTGCGGTTGATATTGAAAGTGTCTCGCCGGAAACCAACGTGGTTTTGCACAATGTGAATTTTAACGATCCGTGGGATTTCGAAGAAGTATATTCAAAGCTTTACGACTGGTGTCACCAACAAGTCTTCGACACCGATCGCAATGACTACCTTTTCCATATTACAACGGGTACGCACGTCGTTCAGATATGCAGTTTCTTGCTGACAGAAAGCGGCCATTTCCCGGGACGATTAATACAAACCTCGCCGGATAGAAGCAACAAAAATAAAGCCATAGGTAAAACTCAGATCATTGATCTGGACTTGTCCAAGTATGACCAACTTGCCACACGTTTTGATCGGGAACATTTGGAAGGTAAAGAATTTCTTAAAGGCGGTATTCAAACCAAGAACACAGCTTTTAACCGTTTAATTACCCAAATTGAAAAGGTTGCTATTCGCTCTAGCGATCCCATGTTGCTGACTGGTCCAACGGGAGCTGGTAAGAGTCAACTAGCGACTCGTGTGTTTCAACTAAAGAAGAAACGGGCCATGCTAAAAGGTGATTTCGTCTCGGTAAACTGCGCCACGTTGAAAGGTGAAAATGCCATGGCGGCGCTGTTTGGCCATACCAAAGGGGCATTTACTGGCGCGCAGAAAGAACGCAGTGGTTACCTGATGACTGCTAACAAAGGCATGTTATTCCTGGATGAGATTGGTGAGCTAGGACTAGAAGAACAAGCCATGTTACTTCACGCCATAGAGAATAAAACCTTTCATCCGGTAGGAAGCGACCAAACCGTCAGCAGTGACTTTCAATTAATTGCGGGCACTAATAAAGATCTTAAATCGGAAGTCGAAAGTGGCCGATTTCGGGAAGATCTGCTGGCAAGGATAAATTTGTGGACTTATCAGCTTCCTGCTTTAAAAGACAGGCGGGAAGACATACCGGCGAACATTGATTATGAAGTCAGTCTGTATGAACAAAAAACAGGTCAGCGAATTCAGTTCAACAAAGAGGCGCGCGACACCTTTGAGCAATTCGCGACATCAGCAACTGCCATTTGGTCTGGCAATTTTCGGGATTTGAGCTCAGCGATTACCAGATTATGTACCCTCGCTGACTCTTCTAGGATTTCAGTTGATGATGTAAAGGATGAGATTGAACGGCTCAAGCAAGCCTGGCAATCATCCGGTCAATCGACTTGTGTGACAGAGTTAAATCATTACTTTTCAGCGAGAGAAATTGAACAGTTGGATCACTTTGATGCTCATCAGCTTAACTTTGTTTTGCAGGTGTGTGGGCAGCACAGCAGTATGGCATCAGCTGGCAGAACGTTGTTTAACGTCAGCAGAACCAAAAAGGCTCAAATAAATGACTCAACGCGTCTGCAGAAGTACCTGCAAAAGTTTGGTTTGAAGTGGGCGAAATTAAAGCGCTGAAGCGAGCGATGTTGCTTTTACTGCCACGTTTTGGTCATAGTCGGCAGGTAGCGTTTAAGTCAGTGAGGAAGCTCACACCAAGGCGGTTCCCGGCACAGATATTTTTATATGACAGATAAATAGACTATCTTCATTACTGTCAGTAAGGATAACTACTCGCTGTTACAGTACTGCATCTGCGCTGTCAAACCGCCAACACCAATTAAATGAAGGGTAGGGGTATGACTGCAAAACATCTCTTCGTTCTATTTTTTGTCACTTCCTTGTGTGTCTGCCACTCCTTTGCCGAAGAACAAAAATCTGAAAACATGGCCTGCATCGATATGGTCAAGGCCGGTTTCAGACCCATCGACGACAACCGCCAAACCCGATTCCTGGGAAAAGTCGCCAGCGACACGGCATTGTGCCGGGGCGGGGAGAAGGCCACGGCTTTTCGTTATACGCCGTGGGTGGACTGGTCAAATTACTGGGCCTCCGGCGACAGCGCTTCCCTCAAGGAGGGAGAGGAAGCCATTACCATATTAGGTGAACACCTCAAACCCAACGGGCGCGGCATTGACGGTTCGCTGATGGATCTGGAATACCAGAGGGTGGAACTGATTAAATTTAATTTGTTCGATAATTACACCTACGAGGAGTTCATCAAGGGGCGCAGTGGCAAAGACGGTTCAACAATAAAACAGTGGGATGCCATGCGACTCGATGCTACCAGCCCGTATTATGATCAGGTGGGAGGAGCTGGTATCCAGCTGTGTGGCGGCGAGCTGATTCGTTACCGGACTTTGACTGGCATTTGTAACGACTTAATCAATCCCAAAATGGGTTCTACCGGCACTGATTTTGCCCGCAATGTTGATTTTGAATCAACGTTTCCCCGTCTCGGAAAAACGGAAGTCGCCCGCAACCGGCACAGTGATGCCGAACACGGCATGCGCATTGACCTGTTGACACCGGATCCACAGTTAATTTCGCGCAAGCTGTTTACCCGAAGACAATCCGCAGACAATGGTTGCAACGACGGCATGGGGGCTTCGGACCCTTCCTCCAGTGCGGAATGCGACTATCTGAAGGCGCCATTTTTTAATGTGCTGGCGGCGTTCTGGATCCAGTTCATGACCCACGACTGGTTTTCTCATTTACAGGAAGGGCGCAATGCCCGCGGTTATACCGATGTGGGGTGCAAGAGCGAAGAAGCCCAGGCTCTGGGTTGCCGCCCTGAAGACCAAATCGAGCCCTCTTTGTTCGACCAGACTTCCGAACCCGGACGCTTTCAACACAATAACAAACAGTATTTAAACAGAGCCTTTAAAACCACCCAAAACACCGTTACCGCCTGGTGGGATGCTTCGCAGATTTACGGCTACGACGATATCTCACTGCAGCGGGTGCTGCGCGACCCGGAGGATAATGCAAAGCTGGCAATGCCATCCGGTTACCTGCCGCTACTGGCTTCCTGCAGTGAAAGCACATTGGGCGACTGCCCGGTGCAGCCGCAATGGCAGGGGCAGGAAGCTGCTGCATTTCCGGATAACTGGAACATAGGTTTGAGCTTTTACCACAACCTGTTTGTGCGGGAACACAATTATTTTGTTGATCAGTTTCGTGCCTTGCAGGGCTCCAGCCCCGACGCTGACTCGGGCTTGCGTAACCCTTCTGCGCCAGAGAAGGTTATTACCTATCAGCAGGTTACGGATGAGGAGCTCTATCAGGCTGCACGCTTGGTGGTCTCTGCCATGATTGCCAAAATTCACACCATCGAATGGACCACACAACTGCTTTACAACGACCCTATGTACCGGGCCATGAACTCCAACTGGTTCGGTTTGTTCAACCTGGAAGAAGGCAGCCGTGTGTCTGCTGCAATTCGCAAAATTACCCAGAATGATGAAAACTTTTTCAGCCGTGCCTCTGACTGGCTGGCTGGGCTGTTCGGCGGTTCCGACAAAGCCGAAACCGCCAATTCCTGGTATTCGGTGTTTGCCTCCGGAGCGGGCATATTTGGTCTTCAGAATACCCGCCCGGAAGGCATGCTTTGGTGGGAGAAGGATGCCTGGGACATCACTAATCCTGAACACGTTAACGGCGGGGTAAACCATTTTGGATCTCCCTTCAATTTTCCGGAAGAATTTACCTCGGTATACCGCCTGCATCCGCTGGTTCCGGATTTGATTGAAATGCGGGATTATCATTCGGCCAATGAAATCGGTGACAAGGTTGCGGTCCTGGATACGGTACGCGCTGGCGCTACCGCCCAAATGCGTCGTTACGGGCTGGAGAACTGGGCGCTGGCCATGGGGCGCCAGCGGCTGGGCGTGTTGCATCTGCAAAACCATCCACGTTTTCTGCAAAATCTGCCCATGCCTCACCTGGATACCCCATCCCAAAAAATTGATGTGGTGGCGCTGGATATTATCCGTGACCGCGAACGAGGAGTGCCCCGTTTTAACGAATTCCGTCGCCAGATTGGCCTTAAAACCCTGACCAGCTTTGACGATTTTGTTGACCGTCGTCTTGACCCGGGCAGCCCGGCCAGAATGGCCCAGGAGCAGGTTGTTAACGATATCCGCAGTATTTATGGCACCCATACCTGTGACGCTTCCAAAGTCATCAGTGACGTTCAGCTGAACGACGATGGTTCACCCATAAACGACTGCCATGGAGCACCAGATGGCTCGGTGGTGGACAACATTGAAGATGTTGATCTCGCAGTGGGCTGGCTGGCGGAATATACCCGCCCGCACGGGTTTGCCATATCAGAAACCCAGTTTCACATTTTTATCATCAATGCCTCCCGGCGTCTGTTCAGCGACCGCTTCTTTACCTCGAGTTATCGCCCCGAGTTTTATTCCTCATTGGGGTACGACTGGGTGATGAACAACGGGCCGTTAAGTGAATGCCCCTATGAACTTGAAACCAGCAATGATGGCATCCAACAGTGCAATGAACCCCGGCAGTCCAATGGGCATACTATCGCGGTTTCACCGCTAAAGCGCCTGTTGATGCGTAATGTGCCTGAACTCAGGGAAGAACTGATGCCGGTTGTGAATGTGTTTGATCCCTGGGCCCGGGATCGCGGTGAGTATTACTCTCTTGAATGGACACCTCGCAAAGGTGCCGAGCTCGATCCGGCGTTTAGGCCATGACACGGTTAAATGCAATTCGAAGGCTTTCCCTGCCAACCGTGTTGCTCAGCACATTGCTTTGCGCCACAGGAGCACTCGGGCAGCAATTCGCGGGTGAGCAGTTTAATGGTCAGGAAGACGCCCTGGCTGCACAGATGAGTAGCCTCATTAAACAGGTTGTTCAAAACCGCTACCCCACAGGAACGCTGAGACGTTTTAATCAGGCCAAGTCACTGGGCTGTTTTGATGCCCGTTTCAGTGTGAATGAAAATGTACCGGCGAAGCTTCGATTCGGCATTTTTTCACACCCCGCCAACTACCCTGCCTGGGTGCGCTTTGCCAATGCCAGTACCCAGGACGATGAGGACAAAGACCTGCGCGGGATGTCTATCCGGTTATCTGGTGTGTCAGGAGACGTGGCATGGGGGCAGCCGGGGTATCAGGATTTTGTTCTCAACAGTCATCCGGTACTGTTCGCGGCAACGCCGGAAGAGTTTCAGGAATTTATTCAGGCTCAGCTGGACGACGATATGCTGTGGTATTTTCTCAACCCGGCTCACTGGGATTCCCTGCTGATTTTGTTAAACGCAAGAGGGCGCCCTGCCAGCCCGTTCGATATCCGTTACTGGAGCACCACTCCTTATCAGCTTGGGCCCAATCAGGCGGTGAAATATTCGGTTAAACCCTGTTCGGACTATCGCAGTGAAAAGCCGAATGACTATACCAATAACTACCTGCGCGCCGCGATGCAGACGCATCTGGAAAATGCTGCAGTGTGTTTCGATTTCATGCTGCAAAGCCAAACCAATAACCGGGACATGCCCATCGAGGACGCCTCGGCAGAGTGGGATGAAGACGAGTCGCCGTTTGTGCCGGTTGCTAGGCTAACTTTCGGGCATCAGCCGTTTATTTCCACCGAAGCACTGGATATCTGTGAACAATCCGAATTTAACCCCTGGCAGAGCCTCACTGAGCATAAGCCTCTGGGACGCATGAATTACGTACGAAAGCAGATTTATCAGGAACTGTCCGCGTTCAGAATGCAATCCAGGCAGCCAAACCCTTAGTTGTGGCGTTAACCCGCTGCCCGCAAAAAGGAGTCGATAAACGTGAATTCCACCATTGAGCACTGGTTGCAACTGAGCAGGGAAGAGCTGGATGAGATTTATATGCATTCTGAGGCTGGTAGCCTGCCTCGCGGCGATACTCGCGGAACGGCGATAGTCGCCGGGTCTTCGTGTGCCAGGTTTGTTGCCAGCATAGCCAGATTACTGGCGTGGCAGGGGAAGGTTTTTGACATTTTTCCTCCCGATTACGAGCGCGGAATTCTGATCAACAAGGTGTTGCCCATCGGGCTGGGCCTGATTGTCGCCAAAGTCTATCGGGGCGAAAGCTGGATGGACGGCAAAGAAACCATAGTGATTGATTACAGCACCACCTCGGTGTCGGCCCGGTTTATCCGCGACGAAATTCGCGAAGTGGAGCCAGGCATCTATCTGGGCAAAGTATGGTGGGGAAAGACCCGCATTCTCGATTTTGCCCTCAACAGCCATCCCAATCGGTGATATACGATGCTGGCGGGTCTCAAAATAAACTGGTGGAAAGTGGTGTTACTGGCCTTTGTCGGCTTAATCGTCGCTCTCGGCCTGTATCTGGGTACGCGTTTTCTGACCGACAGGCCGGTGGAATACGACAACATCGAACAACATTTCAAATACGGTTCGCTGGGTGGTGAGCGCAATCTTGGAATACCGTACTGGCTGTGGAAAGCGGTTCCGGAACTGTGCCCGGATCTTTTGCCGAATCGTGGTCCGGATGATATTGGTCTGGAGTCCATAGGCATGGTTTACGAGCCCGGGCGGGATTTACCCGTCGGGGTATCCATGCGCCGTCATCTGGGCATTGATCGGGTCTTTATGAACTGTGCGGTTTGCCATTCCAGTACCGTACGGGATTCAGAGCAGGGCGAACCAAGATTAATTCTTGGCATGCCAGCCAATCGATTCAGGCTGATGGAGTTTGAAAAAACCTTTTTCAGCTGTATGTCCAGGCACGATTTCAACAGCAGTAATCTGATCCCTCTGGTCGATTCGATGGGGGCAGAATTGGATTTGATAGATCGTTACCTGGTATACCCCATTGCAATATGGATGACCCGGGAGCGTCTGTCGTTGCTGGAAACCCGGTTAGGTTTTTTCAAACACCAACCCGAATGGGGGCCCGGAAGGGTGGATACCTTCAATGCAGCCAAGGCCATCTTTAACTGGGACTGGTCTAAAACGGCAGCGGGGGAAATGATAGGTACAGCGGATTTCCCCTCTGTCTGGAACCAGGGTAAACGCAAGGTACGCGATGACGGCATGGCCATGGAACTGCACTGGGACGGTAACAACGATGCGGTAGAAGAACGCAATCTTTCCGCGGCTTTTGGTGCAGGGGCGACGCCCACCAATATTGATCATGGCGCACTGGCCCGCATTGAAGACTGGCTGCTTACACTGCCTGCGCCCCCTTACCCCTATGCCATCAACCGCGAGCTGGCGGCGCAGGGTAAGGCTCTCTATCTTGATTACTGTGCCGGCTGCCATGGCCAGAGTGGCAGTGATTTCAGTGGCAGTCGGGTCGGGCATGTGGAGCCCATAGAACACATTGGTACCGACCGCTGGCGGCTCGACTCGTACACCGCTGAACTGGCACGAAACCAGGCAACACTGTATGCCACTGACGAGCAGTATCGGTTCAAGCGTTTTCATAAAACCCAGGGCTACGCCAACATGCCGTTGGACGGCATATGGCTGCGCTCGCCCTTTTTGCATAATGGTTCGGTACCCACTCTACGGGATTTGCTGGAACCCGCGTCCGGGCGCCCGGCCTTTTTCTATCGGGGGAACGATATCTACGATCGGGATAAGCTGGGTTTTGTCAGCAACCAGCCCACGGCATACGGTCGCCCCCTGTTTGGTTTTGACGTCAGCGTTGACGGCAACGGCAATCAGGGCCATGAGGGAGCCCGCTACGGAACCGAGTTAAGCGCTCAACAGAAGGATGCCATTGTTGAGTATTTAAAAACCTTCTGACACCGGGTGGGGGATGGTATGACACAGTCCGTAAGCAGCCGAGATGGCAACAAAAAAACACCGTGGCTGAAAGTCTTTCTGATTGCCCTGCTGTTGGTGGGGGCACTGGTTGCCTATGTTGGCTGGTACAAGGTATTTCGCGACGTTCCCCAGCCTGACTGGATCCGCTCCGACCCGCAAATGCGCTTCAAGTATGGTTCAATTGGTTCGGAATACGACGCCGGCATTCCGTTCTGGATTTATATGGTGCTGCCCCAGATGTTCCCTGAGTATCTACCGGGCAACGGTGGTTACACGTCGCTCGGGTTACCGTGGGAAGAAGGGCAGGTACTGCCAATTGGCTTTACCCGCAAAACCATTGGTTTTGACCGGGTGGGAAATAACTGTGCGATGTGCCATACCACCCAGTACCGGGTGTCTGAGGAGACTTCACCGGTTTACGTGATTGCCGGTGCCGGCCACACCGTAGACATTGAAGGTATGTTTACCTTTCTGATCAGAAGTGCCAAAGACCCCCGCTTCAACGCCGACAATATCCTTGAGCAGATTGGCATGATCCACGACTTGCCGTTTATTGATAAGTTGCTCTATCGGTTTGCCATCATTCCCATTACCAAAAAACGTTTGCTCGAACGGGAAGAACAGTTCGCCTGGATGTTCCGTGAAGACTTTCCGGATTGGGGGAGGGGCCGTGATGACCCCATGAACCTGACCAAGTATTTTATGCTCAATACGCCGATGGACGATTCCTATGGTCCGGCCGACATTCCCTCCATCTGGAATTTACAGAAATATGATCCGGAGTTACTCAGTCTTAACTGGGACGGTGCCACTCACGATGTGCATTCCGTGGTTATTGACTCTGCACTCGGCATCATGGGGGCAGAACCACATGACAAGAGGGAATTTCTTGAGGAAGTGGCATGGTTACAGGATTATCTTCGAACTTTACCGCCTCCCAAATGGCCATTTGCAATTGATGGTGCCCTGGCGGAAGAGGGCAAAACCATATTCGATCAGCAGTGTGCAGGTTGTCATGCCAGCGAGCAGACTGGCAAGCCCATGCCTTTGGCGATGGTAGGAACAAGCCCGGCGAGGCGCTACACATGGAACCGACAAAATGCCATCGACGCCAATAGGATTGTTAGTGACGCGGGAATCGAGCGGGCGGGCCTGGTGGAAGAGGAGCTACCGGGATATGTGGCGCAGTTTCTGGACGGTCTGTGGCTGCGCGGCCCCTATCTGCACAACGGCTCTGTGCCTACCATCCGCGACCTGCTGTTACCGGCAGACCAAAGGCCTGTGAGCTTCTATCGTGGTTACGATGTGTATGATCAGCAAAACATAGGTTTTGTCAGCCAGGGCAGCAAGGCTCAAAGATACGGCACCCTGCTGGACACCCGGGTGAAGGGAAACAGTAATCAGGGCCATGAGTTTGGTACACAACTGATGGCTGCTGATAAAGCGGCACTGATGGAGTATCTAAAAACGTTGTAACCGACACTTGCGGGATACGGCCTCGCTTGCTTTCGCTGCGGGGCTGTGGGTTTCAGCCTTAGGGCGGCGGTACAGATTTACGCAATCTGCACCGCACAACCCCATCAGGTAATAATGCCACCGTTATGCGCCTGGCCCGGGATAACCGCGCAGGATTCCACCGGGCTCAATAACGCAAAAATGCGCCCGGTACTTTGGGTATCCAGCCCGGTGAGAGCCGGGTTGGCTGCAGGGACAGGGGGTAAATTTCCATTATCTTCCTCCTGCGTATACAGCTGGGTGCGCTCGACAACCAGGTGGCGGGTAGCGTCCAGGGGGTAGCGGCGTTTTCGTACTGACTGATCCACATTGCCGCCGATGGCTATCACGTAGTCGTTTCCAGGGTCTGCTTCCACGATGATGTCGGCGTGAAGTTTTCGCCCACCGGCCAGTGTTGTGGGAATATTGTTGAAACTCACTACGCTGCCATGACGATCCTGCACGATAATGTCACCAATTTTGGGTTCCCGTTCACTGATTTCAAACGCCTGATAGGTTCCGGTAGCCTGACCAGGGCCAAAGCGGCGGCGGTAAGCGCCCAATACATAGGTTGCGTGCCGCCCGGTGGGGATAAGCAGTTCATCACTGCCTACATGGGTGCTGCCCGACATAGCTTCGATGCCAAGCTCAATCGCGGCGTTTCTCACGCAATAACTGATAAAGGCCGCACTCCAGGCGGTGGTGTTAACACTGTAGTCCCAGGCTTCTCTGAGTGCATTGTCGATGATCGCGCTCAGGTTGGCGGGGGTGTGGGTGGTGGGAACGCCGGTGAGCAGTGTTGCCCGCGCATTGGCAATGGCGGTATTGAGTTGAGCGGTGGTTGCCGTTGCCGAGGTTAAATTGCCGTACACGGTTGCTGGGTCGGTGGCGTTGGCATACAGCGCTTTGAGGGCATCGGGCGGTAAGGCTGCGAACCTGCACAAACTGTATGCCACCAGGCGGCCAAACTGGTCGTTGTTGTCTTCCTCCAGCCGGCCAGCGGTATTACTTGCCCAGGCACTGTGTTCGGAATTGGATTCCGCAACTGTTTTGTCCCGCACTTCAGTTTCACTGGCAACGGCGGCTGGGCCAAAAAATCCACAGATCCGTTTGAGGTTGTTCGCCCCTGGAAGCGATGCCAGAAGCGGCCCTTCTGCGGCAATTTTTACCGATTCAGTTCCCTCTTTTGACTGCCGTGTCGCCTCAATGCTTTGCCCCGTGGAAGCGGCATTCTGCATGGCCTTTTGAATGGTACTCTGCTCGGTCAACGGTATGCTGTCCGGCGTCATGTTCTGTTCGTCGAGTACTTTGGCGGCTTGTTTTTTCGCATCCGCTTTGTCAATCAGGCCACTGCTCTCAGCTTTCTTAATATTATCGAGTTTTTTCTTCGCAGAATCGGTACCGAATTTGGACTTTTGGAAATCGACCGCTTTCTGGCCGAAGCTGGTGGCCATGTTTGCGGCAGTCTGGAGCGCCGCTGCGGCATTGGCCTGAGTACCTGCAAGGCCTGCCATATCGCGGAATGCGTCACCTTTGGTAACCGCACCCAGTACGCCGGCAAGGCCGGACGGGTCGGGGGCGGCAGGGGCATTTTGCAGCGAGATGATGGTATCCGGCAGGTTGGTGGGAGTCAGGTTTTCCGGCGCTGCACGGCGGCTGCTGAGCTGGTCTGCGATGGCTTCCAGTTCCGGATCCTGGTCCGTCAATACCCAGTCGGTACTGCCATTGTGCTCTTCGGTGGCCTCGCATTTGTCCATCAACGCCTGGGCGTACAAGCCTTCGGTGGGCAGGCTGACTCGCAACGGCTCAGTTCGTACCTGGCTGTCGTAGTAATAGCGATGGGCCGCATCGGGGCTCTCGTGGCCGTCAATGCCCAGAAATGCGCCCGCGGCCACCCGGAATACCAGTGAATTGCCAAGTATCGCAACCGGGTCCCGTTCTACCACCGAGGCCAGGCTGCGACCGGGGTCCTCAACCCAGGAACCATCTTCAAAACGCCGCCCGTAAGGAGCGGTAAACCCGTCCAGCATCATGTAGAGTTCGTCCCGGTCCATCAGCCACCAGATGACTTTGTGGTAATAGACCAGATTGGCATTCAGGTGCAGGATCAGTTTTTCTACTCCGCGTTCAATCATTTCGCGCAGATTTTCCCGTTCCCAGGCAGACAGTCGAAAGTGCGCAACGGCTCCGGCGTCTGGCAACCCGGTGGCTACACTGACTAAATCTCTGGTGCCGGAATCCGACTGGACTTGTCGGTCGAAGTGGGCAGTGTAATAGTGCAGCGCGACCCGTTTGACGTTGGCCACTGAACCACGGGGCAGGGCCTGTGATGATCGGACGGTAATTTCCTGTAATTGTTCACGGTTTAGTGACCCATCCAGGGCGGCGGTGAAATCCACCCGAACGACCTGACCAAACCGATAGCTGCTGGCAAGGGTGAAGTCAGCGTCCGAAACAACACTGCCGCCAATCACCAGTTCAAGGCGGTCAGTCCAGCGGGATGCCATGGTCGGTGCAACCTCGCGCTGGAAATAGGCATCGCGCTCCCGCTCGGCCTGGCGAATGGTTTCAATGATCCGGCGCACAGGAAAACCCAAAAGTGGCGAAAATGGTCGCCAGAGCTGCTCGTAATCTTCCAGAGCTTCCTGTTCTGTCTGTTCCCGAATTCGCTCTATTGAAAGCTGAATGTACACCGAGCCGGTGAGGTGGTTGATGGGATGCTGACTGCGACGACCGGGGGGAATATCGGAATCGGCCCAAGCCGAGGCTACTTCATCGAGGCGATCCAGCGCCCAGCGCAATGAGCGGTCGAGCATGCCCTGGAACAGTTTGTCCCGCCACTTGAGTGCTTTATCCAGATCAAAGGGCGTGACGGAAAAAGGCACATACAGGCACTCCCGCACTCCGCCAAACGCAGTATCAACCCGCAGGTGACGAAGAATTTCATAATAGAGTACGGTCAGGGCATGACAGTGATTCACATTGCGCAAAGTTTCCGACACGCCTTCCACTTCTTCCTGCTGCGACAGCTCGGTGATCACTGTGCTTTCCAGGCTGCGCAGGGATTCACCATACTGGCGGATTGCATCGCGCAGCTGCTGTTGCTCGGCGGCCGCAACCCGGCGCCCCCCGCTTTGCCAGCTTGACGAAGACGCCCGCCCGTGGGCCGCTCCGCCGCCAATAACGACCGGCCCCATGGCAAAGCCAATACCTCCGGCCACCCCGGTACTGCGGGATTTTGAGCCGCCTTTGCTCCACTCCGAGAGGCTCGACTGTACCGCATCGGTGTAGTCCCTGGCTCGGGTGGTGACCTGGGTCAGCGCATCTGTGGCTTCAGTTCGCTCGCGGCGGACAGCCTGCTCGCGCCGTTGCCAAGAAATTTTTGAGATGCGTTTGGTTTGCCGCGGTGCCAGGGTCAGGGTGTGGGCAACATTGCCCAGGGAATAGCCGTTGGAGCGCCATTGCACCCGCCATTCGAGTATGTGCCCACCGGCAACGGTGGCGGCCTGATAAATGGTCGGGTCTCCGTCCCACTCAATGGGATTACTGGCGGAAACTGGCATACGCGCTTTGGAGCGCTTGCGTACCCAGTCGGTCCAGGGAATTCGGGAGGGTTTAAAGATGGCAGTGTCTATAAGTCTGCGGAAGTCCAGCCGGGGTTGTGCAGCGGTCGCGGTAGTCAACCGGGTGGTGTTAATGGTGGTGAGAGCATTCAGGGGAATTCCGCCATTTTCCTCACGGGCGGCTTCAAAGGCACTGGCGACGGCGGTCATTTTGATAGGCGGGGCCAAATCCAGCAGTATGGGGCGGGAAATCTTGAGCGAACCCTGGCCGCCAATTTCCGGCTGGTCGATGCGTAAGACGGTAAAAAAACGTTTCTCACCCAATATGCGCTGAGGATTTTCAAACGGGCTGCAAAACTTGCCAGGGTCGTCAGAAAACATTCCCGGATGGTCAACCAGTTGCTGTTCGTCGTATTCCATGGGAATAGAACTGTGTTTGCAGCAGGAGTGGTCTGCTTCGGTATCGCTGTCCGTTTCCGGGGTAACCGGCGTTG
This sequence comes from Alteromonas aestuariivivens, assembly GCF_003367475.1. GTDB lineage: Bacteria > Pseudomonadota > Gammaproteobacteria > Enterobacterales > Alteromonadaceae > Alteromonas > Alteromonas aestuariivivens. The sequence continues at coordinate 65,051 of NZ_QRHA01000009.1, read as the reverse complement.
ATGCGTCGCCTGCAGCGCTGGTTGCTTCAAAAGGCAGCATGATGATGGAAGCCGGGCGCCGCTCAACCGGAACCGGGTCCAGCTGGTAGCCGGTGTAATTTTGCCTCCCCAGCAACAGCCAAAGCCAGGCAATTTCATCACCTTTGACGTCAATGGATATGTCGAACGCACCGTCGAGCCGAATAGTAGCGTTTTGAAAAGCAAGGGCATTGACGGCCTCCGGATCCAGTTTTTTGGGATTAACCGTGGTTACTTCAAAGGAGGTTACTTCGCCATTGCCGTTGAGCCCGAGCACTTTGCGCACGGCGGCGGTCTGTGGGTTGGTGTTGCCATCAATTTCTGCCGGGCGAATGGCTGCCACAAACAGCCTGTAGCCTGAAAAGTCGGGCAGGGTATCATCGAGTCTGACAAATCGCCCAGCCCGCAGAAGCGTCGGGGATGCTGAGGGCGTACGTTTCTGCGCAGCACCGTAAACGGCGTTTGGCACGCTGACAGCGATTGGTTCTTCGGCATCACCCAAAGTAAATTCATCGGAAGTCCACAATACCGCACCCTGGGCGGATTCAATCTGCAGGCGGCCCGCAGACCCGGCTGAGTAATCCTCTGCCGTCAGAGATGTTTTGCCTTCTGCGTCAAGTTCTTCCCGCAGGGAGCCTTCAATATTGCTGGTGGAGGGCGCGCCATCGGCGACGTCTTCCGAAGGGACTTCCCTGAGGTACTTTAACCTTGCAAACAGGGTTTGCGAAATTGAATCCGGATCTGTGATCGCCGTTTTGGGTTGCACGGTGACCGTGAGTGTTGCAGCCATGGTAGTTCCCCTATGCCATTATTGTCACCCGCACTGTGTGGTGCTGTGCTTGGACAGTAAATCCGTGAGGCAAAGCTAACCCTGTCATCTAATCGCGCCAGCCGGGCTGGCACCTGCGAATAAAAGTCAGTTCAACGATGGGTTGAATTGGGTCTGTGGCTGCGTTATTGACCGGCGTAACGTGGCACAACAGCAAAATGTGGGCAGGCCGAAACTTCCGTGTAGGAAACCGTGCGCAGGGAATTATCAGGCCATTTCTCTGTGCATGCATCCAATTGTCTGGTTGTAATTTTACTCTGCCTTTCTGTCCTCATTAAAAGATGAAGCTCGAATTATCCTGAATGCTGACTTTCAAAGGATAGCATTCTATCAGCTACCTGCCATGCAGTTACCTGCCAAGTTGGAAGGATAATAAGACCACACAGAATTGCCGATTACCCTAAGGTGATTTTAGTACGGTATTTATCTCATTCCGAGGGGTGAGGTGCCAAATCGAAAACAAGTCGATTGGACAATGTGCTTGTAATCTATTATCGTCAAAAATGTTCAATATAGATCAATATGTTTACATAATAAGTCAAAATGTTCGAGCGGGAGGCAACATATGGAAAGGCAGTTTTCGGGTTCGCTGATGAGCGTAAAAGTGTTGTTCAGGAGCTTGTTGGCGGGTGCGTTGCTTGTTGCCAGCAGCCATACTTTTGCAGAAATTGTGCTGGAAAAGGAAATACAGATAACGGACACCGGGTTGTTTTTCGATGGAGAAAAAGTGACTACCAATCGCAGCGATCCTGCGGTGGTAAACGATGAAAAGTATCATTACTATTTCGGCAATCGAATTAGCCCGCATGGAGACAGTATCAAGAAGCTGGGTGATTATGTGTTCATGACCTGGTACCGGGGCGGAAAGAATGACCGCCATGTCATGCTGACCCGTTACAACATGGTTACGGGCAGCCTGAAAACCATCGAATTTCCCCATCAGCATACCGGATACCAAAATCAGTGGTGGATAGGCGAATCGCACAATACCATTGCCGTTGGTGTGAGCCCCGTTGATGGCACAATCCATCTGCTTTATGACATGCACGCCTACGGCTCAGACCGCCCCTCAGATGGCAGCCTGGCCAACGATTATTTTCGTTACTCCTACTCCAAACCCGGGGCGGCCAACGTTCCGGATGACGAATTTACGCTGGATCAGTTTGTTAAAGACACCAGCTTCAACAGTGAAGGCGACAGCGATTACAAACACATTACTCTGACCGGTGAAGTGGATTACGAAGCGTTTTCCGGTTTGACGTACCCAGGCTTTTTCCTCAACACCGACGGTACCTTGCTGATGTACATGCGCAAAGGGGGGAATAACAACGGCGGTTACAAGTTCGCCCGATATTACGCAGATAACAAAACCTGGTCTGATTTTTTGCAGTTCAACGTAGTGGATGCCAAGTCATACGGTATGGACTATAACTGGGGTCTGTACGGCAGCATGAAGTATGTGAATGGCAAACTTCGGGTAGGATTCCAGCGCCGATCCAGCAACAATAACGACAAATATCTTTACCAGAACGGGTTTTATTACGCTTACTCCGATCATCCCGATGGCGTCAGTGACTGGAAAAATCACCGCGGAGAGGCGGTGGAAACCCCGTTGGTAGACGCGGATGATATCAAGGTTTCAGAGCCCGGCGATCTGGTATCCACAACGGCGAAAAATCAGGTCTACATTGTGCACGGGTTCGACTGGAATGTAACCGAACGCGGTGATGTTCATTTAATTGGTAGCGTTAAAGATACAGAGAACAACGTTACGGTGAAAGTACACACGTACAAACCTGCCGGGGAAGCGGAATTTATTACGTCGACGGACTTTTCCGGCGCAGATGAAATTTATACCGCAGGCAATAATATCTACATCATTGGCCTTAATTCTTCAGGGCGCCCTTACATTGAGAAAGCGGAGGGGGGCACGAATAAATTTACGCGGGTCTACGAGCAGACAGATGGACGGGAATTCCGCCATGGTAATGTTTATATCGACGACGGCAAACTTTACTTTTATCTGATGGAAAAGGGAGAAGGCAGTGCACAGCCGGTTTATCTTCAGATTATCGATTTGGATTTGGATGCTACCGAGCCAGCGCCACAACCAGAGCCACAACCAGAGCCGCAACCTGGGCCCGATCCTGTACCTTTGCCCGCTCCGCCGCCTGACAGTAATTCCTCCGGTGGGGGCGGCAGCCTGAATTTTGTTCTACTGCTTTGCCTTGGGCTGTTGAGCCTGATGCGCAGAAAAGCCCGGATTTAGTTTTATCTTCAATATCCATGTAAAAAAATGGCCGTTTTTTGCGGCCATTTTTGTCTCTGTTCTGTTATGCCAAAACAGGCCTCAGTACAGTTTACTGCCCCAGCCGAGTTTGTTTCTCAATACGGTGAAATAGTTGTAGCCTTTCGGGTGCACCAGGGTCAGTTTGTCAGCACTCTTCTTAATTTTGATTTCGTCGCCGGGCAATACGGGCAACACAATGTGGCTGTCGCAACTAACCTGCAGGCTGTCGCTGTTGACCTTGGAAACCCGCATTGAAACCGTGCTGGTGGCGTCGACTACAATTGGGCGGCTGCTCAGCGTGTGGGGGAACATGGGTACCAGGCACAGTGCATCCAGCCTTGGCATTATGATGGGGCCGCCACCTGACAGGGAGTAGGCTGTGGTGCCGGTAGGGGTGGCGACAATCAGGCCATCCGATCGTTGGCTGAAGACAAAATGGTCGTCGATGTAAATTTCAAATTCCATCATGTGCGCCACTTTGCCATGGTGCAGCACCACTTCGTTGACCGCTGAATTGTTACTTTTCAGCTTTTCGTGGCGGTAAACTTCCACTTCCAGCAAAAAGCGCTGTTCCACCACAGATTCCCCGGCAAACAGTAAATCCATTTGTTCTTCAATGTCATCGGGGTTGATGTCGGTGAGAAAGCCCAGGTTTCCGCGGTTAACCCCCACCACCTGAATGTCAAAGCGCGCCAGCACCCGGGCAGCGCCGAGCATACTGCCATCACCGCCAATCACTACGGCGAGGTCGGCCTGCTTGCCAATGGTAACCAGGTCGCAGGCGGTAAATCCGTTGCCGGGCATTTCACTGGCAATGTTTTCTTCTACCAGGATCTGGCAACCCCGTCTGGTAAGATAATCGGCGAGTAATTTGAGGCTGTCGTGGGTGCCGGTGTGGGCCGGTTTACCAAGCAGCCCAACAGTTTGATAGGGCATAAGAATGCTAATGTCCTTTAACAATCAATGGACTGGACATTAGCATAGTTGATCTTGAATTGAAAAGCGCTAACGGGCCGTCCAGCCGCCATCGAGGATCATGGTCTGGCCAGTGATGTTACGCGCGTTGTCGCTGATCAGAAAGCGGGCGGTAGCGGCGAGTTCCTCTACGGTAATGAAAGCCTTTTTGGGCATGGGTTCAAGCATGATCCTGTTGACCACGTCCTCTTCGCTGAGGTTGTTCTCCCTGGCCTGATCAGCGATCTGTTTTTCCACCAGCGGTGTTTTCACATACGCAGGGCACAGGGTGTTGATGGTCACATCACAATCACCGGTTTCCAGCGCTACGGTTTTGGCAAACCCCAGTAGCCCGTGCTTGGCGGCCACATAGGCAGATTTGTATGGGGAGGCGATTACCGAATGAATCGAGCCCACATTGATGATGCGGCCAAAGTTGCGCTCCCGCATGCCCGGCAGAAAGGCCTGGGTAAGCAAAGCGGGGCCAACCAGCATGATGTCGATCAGCTGCTGCCACTTGGCTGCAGGAAAATCTTCCAGCCGTGAAACGTGCTGTATGCCCGCGTTGTTCACCAGTACATCAACCGGCGTTGCTGACAGTGTTTCATTTAACCGGGAGATTTGCAGTGCGTCGCACACGTTGAGCTGCACGGCCTGGGCACTGAACCCTTGTGACTGCAGATGGTCTGCCGCTTTGGTGGCGGCGTCCACGTCAATGTCGGCAATGATCATATGATGACCGTCGGCTGCCAGCGCCCCGGCAATGCCAAGCCCAATGCCGCTGGCACCGCCGGTGACGAATATGTTTAATGTGTTCATTGCGTGTCCTCTTTGTGATTTAACCCCTCCACGATGGCTTTGACGGCCTGCAGCTGCTGGCCGTTGGCGGTGGCATAGTCTTCGCCGGTATAGCCCCACCAGTCCCAGCAACCCTGAGGGTTTAGGGGCATAAACATGGATTTTTTGGTTTGTGGGTACACCACCACCATTTGGTTGTCGTCGGCCCAGCGATTCAGGCCGGTGTTTTCTGCATATTGGGTTCCGATGGCTTCGGCAAACTGGTTACAGCCATGAAAGCTGATATGCACCCGGCAAGAGTCACCCTGTTGACAGCGTTGCGGGACATAGGCATAGCCGGTTTCGGCCATTGTGGAAGCTTTACTGCCGGCGATTTGTGTCTGGCTGAACTCAATGACCTTGCCACTCAGCGCACCATCCGGGGTTGCCAGGTCATCGTAAAGATGGTTGAGCATCTGGCCGGCAGCGTCATAGTCACACTGGCCAATAAATGGGCTTTCTGATTCTGCGCAGTTGCCGCCATTGGTCAGGGTGGGGAACAGGTGGGCAAAGGGTTTGTCGTTCACGTAGACGAGATTTTCTGCATTAACCCAGCTTTGATACTGCGCATACAGCGCCTGGCTTACTGCCTTGTTAACCCGGTTGTCGGCACTGCCGTGGAACAGCCAGACTTTGCTGTCCGCCAGGTTATCCAGAGCGGCGATTTTGTGTTCGCTGGCCCATTGCCTGGCCTGGGCAGAGAGCGCCTCAACCTCAATGGGGGCAGTGACTTTGTCAACGCACTGGCCGAGCGCGACGGTAATGTCATTGCGGGCACAATAATAGGGCCCGGCCGCAATGATACCGGCGCCAGATACCCAGTCACTGAAAGCCAGATGAAACTGGTTGGCCATGTAACCGCCAGACGACAGCCCGGAGACCGTCACTCGCTCCAGATCCAGATTCAGTTTCTGAGTCTGTGCAACGCTGGCGGCAGAAATGCCCAGTGCCAGAAGCGCGAAAGGCATGCTGTGGTGAAGTGTTTTCATTTTGTATTCTGCCCTTGTTTAGTTTTCTAAAAAGGTTTTCAGGGTTTGTGCCTGTTCACTCACATCGAGCACTCCTTCCAGATGACCCAGTTCACCGTGAAGCTCCTGATAGTCGCTGTGTTTGCCTTGGGCAGTTAACTTGTTGTGGGCCGATTGGGCCAGGTATGGCATCAGGAGAAGGTCTGAACTGGCGGGCATAAACAAGGTTTTGGCCGTTACCGTTTTAAGGCCTGTGGCCAGGTCGCCGTTATGCCCGGCAACAAACAACTGGCATGCCCGCACCAGATAAAGCAGGTGATTGGCGTCCATTTTTTTGGCCCGCCCGTGGGCCCGCTCGAATAACCAGTTCACGATGCTGTGGCGGCTATTAATGTCTTCCAGCGGGCCCTGCTCCACGGGTGAGTAGCCCAGTTGTTGGCCCTGGCGGGCAAAAAACTGCGGATGCAGAGCCTGCTGGGTTATCAGCGCCAATGCTGCAGCCAGTCCATCATCCGGACGATTTTCAGCGCTATAATTTCCCTGCTGCCAGTTCGGGTCCAGGCGTATGGGCGTGGCCCATTGTTCCAGTGCGGCCGTAGTCCAGGCATCGCTTTCACCTGCGCCAATCACGGATACCATGCGATCAACCCAGTCAGGGTAAGCGGTCGCCCATTCCAGCGCCTGCATGGAACCCATTGAAGGTCCAACAACAGCATGCAGCCTTTTGATCCCCAGGCTTTCCAGTACCGCTTTTTGCACATTCACGAAATCGCGAATGGTTACCACCGGAAACGTTAGCCCGTAAGGTTTGCCGGTAGCCGGGTTGATGGAGGCAGGGCCGGTTGTGATCACATTGGCATCGTAGGCATTCAGGTTGGCAAGGCTGTCGACGCTGACAACAAAAAAGCGATTGGTATCAATGGCTTTTCCCGGGCCAATAATGGCATCCCAGTAACCGGGGGTTGTGTCGTCCGGGTGATATTTGCCGGCCGCATGGGAGGTGCCGGAAAAATAATGGGTGACAAGAACAACGTTGTCCTTGTCGGCATTCATCTGCCCATAGCTCTCCCAGCCTACACGAACGCGCTCAATGATCTTACCGCCAAAGGTCTGGAAATCGCTCATTTCAAAAGTCTGCTTTTCTGTCAGCAGGGCAGGCGCAGCCGTTTCTTTGGCCACTGCGCCAATCTGTACCAGGCTCAAGAGCCACAGCCCGGTAACCAGTTTCAGAGTTCTTTGCATATTCGACTCCTAAAAAACGCTAAACAGGGCAATAGCCATGGCCAGCCCCACCAGTGGAACAACGACCGTGAGCGCGGCCACAGCCCCATAAGCCGCCTTGTGGGTTTCCTGGCAGATGGCGCGTATGGTGGTGACAACATAGCCATTGTGAGGCAGCGAGTCTAACGCACCGGAAGAAATGGATACAATCCGGTGCAGTTGCTCGGGCTCTACCCCCTGGTCGAGGTAGTGGGGGCCTACCAGTGGCAGAACAATGGCCTGGCCTCCGGAGGCCGAACCGGTCAGCCCGGCAATTACGCTTACGGCGATGGCGGCGCCTATGAGTTCGTTACCGGGGATCTGGGTCATGAGTGCTACGGTTTGGCTGAAGGCTTCGGTATTTTTGGCAATGGCACCAAAACCCACGACGGCTGCGGTATTGCCGATGGCGACCAGTGCGCCTGTGGTTCCTTGGTTAATGGCCTTGGGCAGATTGTGGAAGTGGCGAAAGTTAATCACCATCAGTGTCAGCACACCCCCGGTGAGAGCCACAATCAGCGCCAGTTGGGCCAAGGCATCGTGCAGCAGGAACGACAGTACCAGCACAACCAGTAGTGGGATGATACCCGTGATGGGATTGGGGTAGTCCCGCTCCGGTATGATCGGGTCCTCGCCTCTCGCTTCAAACCGTTCGCCGTTGGCAACCGCCCGCCCAATCATTTTTTTCAGCCACCAGTAGCCAAAACACGCCATAAATACGGCCACCACCAGGCTGACTTCCCAGGCCGCAAACGGCGAAGTTCCCAGGTATTTGATTGGGATCCAGTTCTGAATTTCAGGTGAACCGGCAGAGGTCATGGTGAAGGTTACCGAACCAAAAGCCAGGGTGGCAGGAATGAACCGGCGCGGCAGATTGGCGTCTTTAAACAGGCTCAGTGCCATGGGGTACACTGAAAAGGCCACCACAAAAAGACTGACGCCGCCGTACGTTAATATGGCGCAGGCCAGTACCACTGCCAGTACGGCATGACGAAAGCCCAGTTTGTCGACTATCCAGCGCGCAACCGAATCAGCCGCACCGGTGTCTTCCATGAATTTTCCGAACAGCGCGCCAAGCAGGAACATGAAAAACCAGGCCGAAATGAAACCTGAAAATCCGCTCATATAGGTGCTGACAAAGTTAGTGTCGCCGACGAACACTGGCATGCCGCCAGACAGGGCAACCAGCAAGGCGCACAGGGGCGCGGCAATAAACAGGTTCATTCCCCGGATGGTAAGTACAATCAGCAGCGTTAAGCCACCAACCAGACCAATCAAACTTAACATAATGGTTTTCCTTTAAAAAATCTGTGACCGCAGATCTTCAGGAATGACAGGCATTGTGGCTGGCGGGGAGGAGCTTTCCCATAGTACCTTAGTACGTAGCACTATGGTGCTACGTACTAAGGTACTACATACGAAGTTTCCCATCTGGCCTAGAGTACGTTGTGACCGCAACCCTTCAGAAAGAAACGTTACTATTTACAAGAAAAGGGACAACTTATGTCACACTCTACGAGATACGCACGCGGATTCCATCATACCCTTTGCGCGGCCGCCGTTGCGGCCGGGCTGGGTACCTCAACTGCCTTTGCCCAGGCCACTGCAGAAGGCACCGACGCCAATGCGGAGCAGTCCAAATCCAAACTGGAACGCATTGAAGTTACAGCCCGTAAAACCCAGGAAAATCTTCAGGAAGTACCCGTAGCCATTACTTCTATCGGCGCTATGGAACTGCAGGAAAAAGGTATCAGCGTACTGACCGAAGTACAGCAGTTCTCGCCAAATACCACGTTGCAGACCAGCAGGGGTACCAACTCTACTCTGACCGCATTTATTCGTGGTGTGGGTCAGCAGGATCCACTCTGGGGTTATGAGCCCGGCGTTGGTATTTATATTGATGATGTGTATATGGCCCGTCCCCAGGGCGCGGTGCTGGATTTGCTTGATGTAGAGCGTATTGAAGTGCTGCGCGGCCCGCAGGGTACACTTTACGGTAAGAATACCATTGGTGGTGCGGTTAAGTACGTAACCAAGGAAATGTCAGGTGGCACCGAATTTAACCTTGAAGGTACTGTTGGCAGTTACAGTCAGCGTGACGTGAAAGTCACCGGTCAGTTACCGCTTATTGACGACAAACTGTATCTGGGATTCGGATTCGGTGATTTCAATCGCGACGGATTCGGTGAATTTCTGGTCGCGCCGGAAGGTCAGGATCGAGAAAACTATAATAAAGATCTGACCGCTGCACGGGTAACCCTGGAATATCACCCTACCGATAACCTGTTCATGCGCCTGAACTGGGATAAAACAGAAGATGATTCCAACGCCAAAGGGGGCTACCGCCTGGTGCCCAGCCTGTTGACTGATGCGCCGGTGCCAGACAATGTTTATGATTCATACACCAGCCTGCCGACCTGGAACAAGGTGGAACTGGAAGGCCTCAGCCTGATGATCAATTGGGATGTAACCGATGCATTGTCTTTGAAATATATCGGTGCCTCCCGCGAAAGCTATTCACCCACCAATATCGACTTCGACAATACCGGTAACAACCTGTTCGACGTACCGGCAGTTTACGATGACGAAAATACCAGCCATGAACTGCAGGCCAATTATTTGGGAGACAGTTACACTGTCACCGGTGGTTTGTATGCCTATGACAGCGAATCCTGTGGTCAGTTTGACGCCATACTCGGTGGCCTGGGCCTGACGCTGGAAACGTCAGGTTGTAATAACAGTAGCTCTTATGCCGCCTACGTGCAGAGCAGTTTTGACCTGACGGAAAAACTGTCGATGACACTGGGTGCCCGTTATACTGACGAAGAAAAACAAGCCAGCGTATTCTACGGCTTCTTGCTGGGTTCTGTGTATCCCTATAGCAACTGGGTAGACGGCTATGATCGGGGCGCAGACGTGGGTGTGCCCATGAGCCTGGGAACCGATACCGATGGTGACGGGGTACTGGATGCACCAAAAACAGCCGACTGGAGCCGCTTTACTCCGCGGGTTGGGCTAGAGTACCAGATGGATCGCGATACTTTGCTGTTTGCCAGCTACTCGCAGGGCTTCAAGTCGGGTACGTTTAACCCCCGAGCCAGCACTAATGAACGAGCAGCGGATCCGGAAATTGCTGATTCCATCGAATTTGGTATCAAAAAAGATTGGGGCGATTCAGTGCGTACCAACGTGACGCTGTTCTGGCTTGACCACAAAGATCGTCAGTACATCGTGGTTGAGGCCGATCCGAATGACCCTACCGTACTGGGTCAGAATCTGGGGAACGCTGCGAAATCTGAGAACAAAGGTATCGAAGCGGAAATTACCTGGGCTGCCACTGATAACCTGACACTGGATATGGCGTTTGGCTATCTGGATGCGGACCTGGAGCAGGATGAGAATATTACGGTGCCATTGGTTGGCCTGTCCAACACCCCGGACTATACCCTGGCGCTGTCAGCGAACTACCAGTTGGATACCGACTTCGGACCAGTGGCGTTTAACGGAGGCTATTACTACCGTGACGATTACCTCCTGTTTGAAGATAACGCAGTACTGGAGCAGGACGGTTACGGAATGGTTAACCTGAGTGTGACCTGGGAGAGTGTGAACGGCCAGTGGTATGGTGGCCTGCATGCCAAGAACCTGACCGATGAAGAGTACATGGTCGGCGGCTATTCCTTTATTGGTGGTATTGCCGATGACGGTTCTTACCTGCCGGGCTTTGGTGGCGACACCACATTGGTTGGCTACTATGGTGACCCCAGAACCGTGCACCTGACCCTGGGCTACCGTTTTTAACAATAATTAAGCTCACGAAAATGCCAAAAGCCGGTTTGCGTTCAGCGAACCGGCTTTTTTCGTTGTGACGGAAAGTATCACGTGGGGCCTTTTCGGTTAAAGCTACAGAGCAAAAACAAAGCATAAAAAATCCGATGCTCCTGTGAACATCGGATTTCAGTGTTACCGGCCTTCAGGCAGGCAACGATAGTTTCAGGGCGTTACGGATTACTGAAAGTTGCCCACACTGTCGTTGTACCAGACCAGGTCGCGGCTGGCATCGTCAACAACAATGTCAATATCACCGTCGGAATCAAAATCCACCAGCCTGATCCAGTCGAACCATTCGTCACCGTCATTACGCCCGGTTACCAGGCGCATGTCAGATTCGTCTTTGAACTTACGGCCACCTTCGTTGATCAGTAGTTGAAGATAATAGCCCTGATAAAAATCGACACTTCCTGTACGGTCACCGGTTCGGTTGAGCACTATATCCAGGTCGCCATCTCCATCGAGATCTGCCACATCGATGTCCAGTACCGTTCCGTGCAGAGGTGTGGCCGGTAATACGGTCGCGTTTGACGAGCGATAGATACCGGAACTGTCGCCCCAAATCACCTGGCTGGCAAATCCGTCCTGTTCATGCCCGGCTGCCAGAATGTCCACATAGCCATCGCCATCCACATCCAGCAATTCGGTAGTAAACCAGTTGTAGTCATTCAACCCCTTTAACACGGAGGTATTTTTGGTGAAGTTGCCTTTGCCGTCATTGTAAAACACTGCCGGTGTATTATTGTCTGCTACCAAAATATCCAAATCGCCATCGTTATCCAGATCGGCCGAGGCCGCAGCGTGGTGGAAGCCAACGTAATCACTGAATCCTGTGCCCAGGGTATACCCTTGGGAGCCACTGAGGATCACATAGGGAGCCTCGCCGGGAAAGGGCTCTCGGTCATAACCGTGGCCCACCACAAAAATATCCATGGCACCATCACCATTAAAGTCGCCAGTCAGCGCTTTGCGGGCATGAACCTGGCCGGGCGGGTTACCGCCAAAAAAGCTTTCGTCCAGGGTAAAATCACCGTTGCCGTCATTCAGGTATAGTTCTGACGCAGTTACATTTTCAGAGCTGTCACCCGAGTTAATGAAAACATCGGTGTCACCGTCCTGATCAAAGTCCGCATAACTCACGGCGTGAACAAAATTGCCCCAGGTTTCAGTGCTGATGGTGCGCTTGGCAATATACAGGTCACTGGATTGCAGGGCGTGTGAAGATGTTTCGTTAACCGAGCGATTGGGCGTGATCCCGCCGGATGTAGAACCGGGGTTTGAACCAGAGTCCGACTCAGAGCCCGAACCGCCACAGCCGCTCAGTAAAGCGATGGAAAGAAGTGAAAGAGTAAATAGTCTCATGCGACATCCATAATTCTGCATAATCAAAGGTTTAGTGTGCGCATTTTTTAACCACCCCTCAACCTAGATGCCGCGCTGCGAGACCCGCGCGTTGTTTAGTGAGCGCGCTGAGACAGTCTGATTGGGCAGTGGGTAATGGGGCTGAAGCCCTGAGCAATAAAGGGCTTGGGTGAAACTGCGCATAAATGCGGGAGTGCGGGAGTTAGTTATTGGTTGATATTCATGGGTATGAATGATTGTAACTGTGTTGATGGTCTTTCTGGCTGATTTTTGGGTATTAACCAGATCAAATGCGCGTTAGCCCTTATCGGGTCACCAGGTTGTTAATTTTTTGTTTTTACCCCTTGACCAAACTGGCCAGATTGGCGACATTGACCCACCCGTTGTAATCAGTCAGTTCCAGAACCCCAATAACTATGCAGTCAAAAGTTCTTATCGCCGACGATCATCCCTTGTTTCGCGCCGCAATGCGCCAGGCTTTGAGCGAACTGGTTGGCAATGCCATTCTTGAGGCTTCCAGTTATGAAGAGGCCCGCAGTTGTCTGGAACAGCATGACGACATCGATTTGGTCTTTCTCGACATCAGAATGCCCGGGAATGAAGGGCTGACCGGGTTAGGTGAAATCCGCAGCCGCTTTCCCGACGTGCTGGTGGTGATGGTATCCGCCGAAGACGCGCCAGCACTGATAAGCAGGGCGATGGATTTGGGTTGCAGTGGGTTCATCCCTAAATCGACTCCGCTGCCGGTCATTCTTGAGGCAGTGCAGAAGGTACTGGATGGCGACCGATGGCTACCGGATGATTATGATGCCGCTGCCGGCGGCGTGCAGGACGAGCAGCAACAGGCGTTTGCAGAAGGTTTGGCACAGCTGACGCCGCATCAGTTTAACGTACTCAAAATGCTGGCTGACGGTTTGCTGAATAAGCAGATTGCCTATGAACTCGATATTTCCGAATCCACCGTTAAACAGCACGTATCGGCTGTGCTCAAGAAGCTGCAGGTCAATAATCGAACGCAGGCCGGGATCATATTTCGCCAAATGATGGATGTCGGGCAGCCTTAAAGTAACTTTTTTGCATGGATTGAATGCTGAATTTCAGGCCGCTCCTGAAACCGATGTACCGTTAAAAATATTTCAAGGCATTTCTAAAAAATATGTAATGCCAATAATTATGCCTAATCTGCTAATGTTATTAGGATTTTCCCTGGTTAGATTGACGGAGTACTCTCAAAATGTTCCTAACGGCAATGCGGTTGCTGGTGTGTGGTTTCGCTTTAACGTCTGTGTGTTACGCTCAGGATGCCAGCAAGATCCCAGAGCAGGGTGGCTGGTCGGGCCGAATTGGCGGTGGCATGTCGTATCAGAGCTACAGTTCCAATGTGATTGCCGGTTCCGGGTTCGACACCATCAGCGACCAGACTATAACCAGTCTGGAACAGAAGCCTGATGCTCAACAGGAGTTTTCGGGTAACCCCTTTTTTGACATCCGCTACACCTTTGAAAAGGCGAGAGGTCAGGCTTATATAGGTTTCCTCATACAGGATGCCGTGCGGCTTGATTTTGCCCAGTCACTGGGTTATCGCCAGCAGGTTGATGGCGTGGGTATCCTGTCGGGTGCCTACGTGTTTTCCGCTTTCCCGAATAAAATCTATCAGGATACTTACCTGGTAGGGCAGCCCAGGCAGGACACTGATCGTAAGTCCCGGGGCTTTCGTATCGGTTGGCAGTCGGTGTTTGAATCGCCATTCAGCATGAATTACACCTTTCGTACCATCCATATTGATGAAGACTCAAATGGCCAGAGCGCATTTGAGACTGGCGTGATTTCCGCACAGCAGCAGGCGTTGCTGGCAAGGGAGGGCCGCACGCACAGACTGGAGCTGCAGTACGATTTGATTTTGGGGCGGGGAAAAATCCTTAGCCCCACTTTGCTTTACCGCAAACGGGATCTGGATGGCAATGCCATGGCGGGAGAGTCTTATGGTGCCCAGCTCAGCTATGCACTGTTTGCACCCAAATGGAGTGCCATTCTGAATGGTTACTACGGTAAGCGCACCTACAATGCAGCCAACCCTCTGTTTGATGATCAGTTTGCCGATGCCAACGAATACAGTCTCAACGCCAATCTGGTGTTTCGCCAGCCTTTCAACTGGCAAAACTGGAGCACTATTGTGTCTGCCTCCTTGCTGCGGTCCGATTCAGAACTGAGCTTTTTTGATATGGATGCCCAGTCAATCGGTCTGAACTTGCTGTACAGCTTTTAGGCACTCCGCGCAGGTCATTCTGAAAAAAACGTTACAGGCAGTGGCCGGTGAGGCGAATGCGGTTTGAATCCCAAATTACCGAATCCAGCTTGTGACCACTGTCACACAGTGCTTCCTCGGCCAGCCTGGCGTTCAGGGCTTCCACTGCCTTGTCTTCCAAAGCGAGTTTTTGTTCGTTGGAAATGCCGTAGCCAGGGTTTGGTCGGTAGCCTTCCTGAACCGGGCTTCGCTGGCTGCCTCGATTGCCCCGTTCACGTACCCTTGGCTCCCGCATGGTATCGGGTGTGGGAGGGAGGGATACCCAACCAAAGCCAAATGCAAATTCCGTCTCCCCCTGGTCATTAATCCGGTGGGCAAAGCGTTGCTGATATTCCATTTGTGGTGGCTCTGGAGCGGAGGCGCAACCAAAAGTCAGTGCGGCCACTAAGCCTGTAATAAATAACCCGGGATGCTGGCTCAGTTTCATTGCATACTACCTTGATTTTTGCTGTAACCGTTCGAAATATTGACACCAACCTAGGGCCTGTTGATCTTTGTTGTTCGAAATTTGTTCTCTCTGAGTGGTTTCAGGGCATCGCGAGAGTCATGAAGCTTAGTCAGCTAAGTAAATGGCGAACAACGCAGCCCTGGGAGCACTCAGAGTGAACCCGAAGGGCAGCGTTTGTCGCGCTTTTCTGCTGCGTTAGAGACTATTCATGTAGGTGACTACACTTCATAGCTTCTGTCTTGCATAAATACACAACAATTCGCTGCAAAATCGAACACCAAAGATCAACAGGCCCAAATGATGCTACTGAGATTTACAATACACAAAAAAGTGCTGTTATTCAGTTAACACGAACAAATTTGTTTGTGTTCGATGCCAGTGAAGGTTTTATAACCGCCTGTGCCCGGCCTAATCTTATGTAGCCTGTTTTTTTATGAGTCGTTTTAACATTAATGGTTTAACCGGTTTTGGCAGATACAGCAGATTGGCAGCCTGTGCCTGCTCCCGTATGTCTTCACTGCGATTGGCGGTAACCAGTATACCGGGTACATTCCTTTGCCAACCTTGGCGAAGTTTTATTACTGCATCTATGCCATTCTGGCCATGATCCAGATGATAATCAGCCAGAATCAAATCCGGCGCATCGGGGCACAGGACGCCGGCCTCAGAGGCTGATGTCGCGGAGATGACCTGCGCACCCCACTGTGACAGCAAGGTGGTCATTGCCAGGGTTACCTGAGGATCGTTTTCCACCAATAAAATCCGCTTGCTGTCCAGCACCCGCTGATTGGGCTCTGCGCTTGAGGGCGGGCGGGCCGAAGCGGCGATCACTGCCTGGCTGGTGTCGTGGCAGCGTGGCAGTGTTACTTTGAACACCGTGCCTTGGTTAACTTGCGAGGACAACCCCACAGGGTGGTCGAGCAGTTTACTGATCCGCTCTACTATGGTCAGACCCAGGCCGAGCCCCTGATTGCTTTGCCTGGGGTCAAGCTGATGAAATTCATTAAAAATATCACTCTGCTGATGAGCGGCAATACCCGGGCCCGTATCAACCACCCACAGTTCAATCCGATTTACTCCGCGTCGGCGGGCACCCACAAGTACACCACCATCGTGGGTATATCGAATGGCGTTGGAAAGCAGATTCTGGGCAATTCTGCGCAGCAGCTTTTTGTCAGAGTGCACAACCATGTGGGTTTTCACGTAGCGCAGGCGCAGTGCCTTTTGTTCTGCAATTACCGAGAATTCCTTAACCAGAGGCGCCAGAACATCATCCAGGCAAAAGTTTGCAGGCTGGGGAACCAGTACACCTGAGTCCAGTTTGGTCATGTCCAGTAACATTGACAGTAAAGATTCAGCACTGGCCAGTGAATTTACCAGCCCGGAGGTGATCCCGTGCAGTTCTGAATTTGCATTTTTTTGCTCCAGCATGGCAGCAAACAGGGTAGCGGCATTGAATGGCTGCATCAGATCATGGCCGGCAGCGGCCAGAAACTTGGTTTTACTCTCATTGGCCCGGTCTGCTTCCAGCTTCGCCTGGTGCAGTTCTTCGGTGCGCCTTTGAACCCGTTCTTCCAATTCGGTTTTGGCCCGTTTGAGTTCATCCTGAATGGCAATGTGCTCGGTAATATCACTGTAGGTTGTCACATAGCCACCGCCTGGCAGGGGGCTGCCGCTGAGTTCAATTACCCGGTCATCGGTTTGTTTACGCACATATTTATAACGGCTGCCCTGCTGCATATATTGCACCCGCTTATTGATTTCCTGCTCAAAGTCCTGCTTGTTGCCCATCAGGCCACGCTGGGCGTTATAGTGCAACAGAGACTGAATCGACATTCCCACCTTCAGAAAGCCTCTGGGGTAATCGAAAAGCTCGACATAGCGTTCGTTCCAGGCCAGCAGGTTAAGGTGTTGGTCCAGTACACTGATCCCTTGCTGAATATTCTGTACTGACGACTGCAAAACCTCATGGTTAAACTGGAATGACTGGGAAGCTTCTTCCACCCAGTCCACCAGTTCTGGCAGTGTGTCCTGGCCCGGTTCTGAAATGGCGGTAAGCAGAATTCGGGCGCTGGGGCTGCCGACCTGGGCGGCAAGCAAATTTTCCACCCGGCTCAGCAGTGCGTGGCTGGCAAATCCTTTGCCATTATGGTGCTGAACGGACAGTTGATTGATCAGCGCCTGATGCACTTTCGGCTCAAGTACCCTGGCCGTCAGTTTGGTCAGTTCACTAACCCGAACGACGAGTTCCGGGGGGCTTTGTGGATTGTCCTGGTCACTTTCAGCAGAGGAAGATTGAGGCGCGGGCAGGAATAAGCTCACCAGCAGGAACATGCCACAGTTGGCCGCCAGGCTTATGACAAAGCCAAGTCCTAGGTCGCCGTCACTGGGGGCCGGATTGAAATAGTAGCTCGACATCAGGCTGGGGTAGAGCAGCCAGATAACCCAGCAAACAAAGCCGGCCGTTAATCCTGCCTGGGCCGCCAGCTTGTGGCTGCGTCGCCAGTAAAGCCCGAACAGCAGGATAGGGAACATCTGTGCCAGTAACGCAATGGCAATGATGCCGCTTTTTACCAGCGGGGCAGATTGGCTGACATTCAGGTGATACCAATAGGCTACCGATAACACTACCAGTACGGTAAGGCGACGGATGGTAAGAATACGGCTGGCCTGCATTGCTGTGCCTGACTGGTGTTTGAGCCGTATTTTGAGCCACAGAGGGGTTACCAGGTTGTTGGCAATCATGATCCCCAGCGCGAGGGTGGCCACAATCACCATGCTGGTGGTGGCTGAAAGGCCGCCAATAAATGCCGCCAGGGAAACAGACATATTGTTGGCGTAGAGAGGCAGGGCCAGGACAAAGGCGTCAGAACTCACTTTACTGGTATCCAGCAGAATGTTGCCTGCCAGCGCAATGGGTAACACAAACACTGTCATACCCAACAGATACAGCGGCAACAGCCAGCGTGCGGTGCGCAGTTCACTTTCTCCGTTAAGCTCGACAAAGTTCATGTGAAACTGGCGGGGCAAAACGAACAGTGAACACACCCCAAGCAATACATGGCTGGCATACACCCAGGGAGCGGCATCGGCACTGAGCAACTTCTGACCTTCAGGGTGCGCCCCGGCTTTCACAATCAAATCAGTCACACCGTCAAACAGGCCGTAGCAAACAAACAGCCCAACTGTGACAAGTCCAAACAGCTTGATCAGGGACTCAAAGGCGATGGTCAGCAGCAGCCCGGGATGCTTGTCGGTGAGGTTAAGTGTTCGGGTACCAAACAAAATAGCAAACAGTGCCATCAGCGCGGTCACATACAAGCCCACTGTGCCGGTGCCAGCGTCGGTGCCCGGAGAAATCAGGTTGATGCTTTCGGTAATGGCGTCAAGCTGCAGGGCAATGTACGGGGTAACGCCGATAAAGCAAAGCACGGTGATGAGGGCAGCCAAAATGTGTGAGTTGCGGTAACGCAGACCGATGAAGTCGGCCAGTGAGCTGATATTGTGTTGCTGACACAGACGGGCAATTTTAATCATCACCGGAAATGCGACTGCCATCGCCAATATGATGCCGGCATAGGTGGGGACTGCGGCCCAGCCATATTGTGAGGCCTGGGTGGTGGTACCAAAAAACGCCCAGGATGTGCAGTGCACCCCAAGCCCGAGACTGTAAAGTACCGGGTGTTGCTGATTGTCCCTGAGGTGTTTGTCACCCCAAAATGCGAGTAAAAACAGTAATACCAGGTAGGCCAGTACGACCCCACCTACAGTCCAGATGGTTAACATTGGGTGAAATTATTGGTTCTTTTATGTTGCGACACTAACGTAATCCGTCTGATTTCGCCAGAGCCCTGTGCAAACACATAAAAAATGTGTGGCTACTCTTGAAGCCGGTCAAAGCACCCCCATTAATAGCCCCAGTCGAACGGATCATGCTCAGCCGGAACGTTGAACCCCGGGCTGAACAAGCCATTCGTTTATCAGATTAATTACCGATAATTGCCCGAAATATCGCAGAGTTTGGAGGACGGCATGAGCGAAGAGCGCGACGTGCAGGCGCAACAAAAAGATCAGCAAACCGAGGCTGTGGAAGAGCAGGTGCAGGCAGAAGTTGAAGAACAGGCCGAAGGTCAGGCAGACGTTCAGGACGAGACTGCGCAAAGAATTTACGAACTGGAAAAGGCGTTGTCAGAAGCACAGGCAACCATCAGTGATCAGAAAGACACTGTCTTGCGTGCCCGTGCCGACTCAGACAATGCCCGTCGTCGTGCTGAAGCAGAAGTGGAAAAGGCGCGTAAATTTGCCCTCGAACGCTTTGCCGGAGAGTTGTTGCCGGTCATTGACAACCTGGAACGTGCCCTGGATGTTGGGGATGCCAGCAACGAAGTAGTCAAGCCTCTCCTGGAAGGGGTTGAGATGACGCTGAAATCTTTTGTCAACACTATTGAAAAGTTCGGCATGAAGCCCATTGATCCTCAAGGTGAAAGCTTTAACCCGGAATTGCATCAGGCGATGTCTATGCAGGAAAGTGCAGAGCATCAGCCAAACACTGTCATGGCGGTCATGCAAAAAGGCTATGAGCTCAACGGCCGTTTATTGCGCCCGGCAATGGTAATGGTTTCCCGTGCCCCCGCTGAAGGCGTGGACACCAAGGCGTAATGGCCAACAGCAGAATATTTTTCTGAAAACTATTGAAATAGCTGGGTAATAACCCCACTAAATTTGCAGAATTAAAGATTACTTATTTGGAGACACAAAATGGGTAGAATCATTGGTATCGACTTAGGTACAACGAATTCATGTGTCGCAGTTCTTGACGGCGACAAACCTCGCGTAATTGAAAACGCTGAAGGCGATCGTACCACGCCTTCCATCATTGCTTACACCAACGATGGTGAAACCCTGGTAGGGCAGTCTGCCAAACGCCAGGCTGTGACCAACCCGGAAAACACCCTGTTTGCCATCAAGCGTTTGATTGGCCGCCGCTGGGAAGACAAAGAAGTTCAGCGCGATATCGACATCATGCCTTACAAAATTGTCAAGGCCGATAATGGTGATGCGTGGGTAGAAGCCAAAGGCAACAAAATGGCTCCGCCGCAGATTTCTGCTGAAGTTCTGAAAAAGATGAAGAAGACAGCCGAAGACTATCTGGGCGAAGAAGTGACCGCTGCGGTTATTACCGTACCGGCTTATTTTAACGACTCCCAGCGTCAGGCTACTAAAGACGCCGGCCGTATTGCTGGTCTGGAAGTGAAGCGTATCATCAACGAGCCGACTGCTGCTGCACTGGCTTACGGTATGGACAGGAAGAAAGGCGACAACGTGGTTGCCGTGTACGACCTGGGTGGCGGTACCTTCGACATCTCCATCATCGAAATTGACGAAGTAGACGGTGAGCATACCTTCGAAGTACTGGCGACCAATGGTGACACTCACCTGGGTGGTGAAGACTTTGATAACCGCATCATCAACTACCTGGTCGATGAGTTCAAGAAAGACCAGGGCATTGACCTGCGTAAAGATCCGCTGGCCATGCAGCGTCTGAAAGAAGCCGGTGAGAAAGCCAAGATTGAACTGTCTTCCTCACAGCAGACTGAAGTTAACCTGCCGTATATCACGGCGGACGCTTCCGGTCCTAAGCACCTTGCAATCAAGGTTACCCGCGCCAAGCTGGAATCTCTGGTTGAAGACATGGTGAAAAACTCACTGGAGCCGGTGAAGCAGGCTCTGGCCGATGCAGACCTTTCAGTGAGTGACATTCACGACATTATTCTGGTGGGTGGACAAACCCGTATGCCACTGGTTCAGAAGTACGTGACCGAGTTTTTTGGCAAAGAACCTCGTAAAGACGTAAACCCGGATGAAGCGGTTGCCGTAGGTGCTGCAATCCAGGGTGGTGTTCTGGCCGGTGACGTTAAAGATGTACTGCTGCTGGACGTAACGCCTCTGTCGCTGGGTATTGAAACCATGGGCGGCGTGATGACTGTGCTGATTGAGAAGAACACCACGATTCCGACCAAGAAGTCGCAAACCTTCTCTACAGCAGAAGACAATCAGTCTGCGGTAACCGTGCACGTGCTGCAGGGTGAGCGTAAACAGGCGCACGGCAACAAGTCTCTTGGCCAGTTTAACCTGGAAGGTATTCGTCCGGCTTCCCGCGGTGTACCGCAAATCGAAGTAACCTTCGATATTGATGCTGACGGTATCCTGCACGTATCAGCCAAAGACAAAGACACTGGCAAAGAGCAGAAGATCACCATCAAGGCGTCTTCCGGTCTGAGCGAGGAAGAAGTCGAAAAAATGGTCGCGGATGCGGAAGCGAATAAAGATGCCGACAAGAAGTTTGAAGAGCTGATTCAGGCGCGTAACCAGGCTGATGGCATGATCCACGCTACCCGCAAACAGCTGGAAGAAGTGGGAGAAGCTCTGAGCGCTGACGACAAAGCGCCCATCGAAGCTGCAGTATCTGCCTTGGAAGCGGCTGTGAAAGGCGAAGACAAAGCGGAAATCGAAGCCAAGACCCAGGAGTTGATCCAGGCATCCGGTAAACTGATGGAAGCTGCACAGGCCAAAGCATCTCAGTCTGGTGGTGACGCCGGGGCTGAAGCTCAGGGCAGCGCCAAAGCTGATGACGACGTTGTTGACGCTGAATTCGAAGAAGTGAAAGACGACGACAAAAAATAAGCTGTGGTCGATGAATCGGTCCGGATTCAAGTAACTCCGGGCCGAAAATTTTCGAAATGTCAGACAGTGCAGGCGCAGCAGGAAACCTTGTTGCGCCTTTGTTGTGTTAAAAAAGGCACAGCGACAATCAAATAGCCAGGTGTTCGGTAACAGCCGGGCACAGGAAGTAACGGGTAGGAAAATCAAACGATATGTCGAAACGTGACTACTACGAAGTGCTGGGGGTAGAGAAAAGTGCCGGCGAACGCGAAATTAAAAAGGCGTACAAAAAGCTGGCCATGAAGTATCACCCGGATCGCACCCAGGGCGATAAAGCGCTGGAAGAAAAATTTAAAGAAATCCAGGAAGCCTACGAAGTGCTGACGGATCAGCAGAAACGTGCCGCTTATGACCAGTACGGTCATGCGGGGGTTGATCCTAACCGTGGTGGAGCCGGATTCGGTGGTGGCGCAGATTTCGGCGATATTTTCGGTGACGTATTCGGTGACATATTTGGTGGTGGTCGTGGGCGTCAGTCCCGGGCGAGACAAGGCTCGGACCTGAGGTACAACCTGGAACTGAGCCTGGAAGAGGCGGTCCGCGGCAAAGAAGTGGAAATTCGTGTACCAACACTGGTGGAGTGTGAACCCTGTCACGGTTCCGGTGCCAAGAAAGGTTCTTCGCCTACTACTTGCCCAACTTGTCACGGCAACGGCCAGGTGCAGATGCGCCAGGGCTTTTTTGCGGTTCAGCAAACGTGCCCGACCTGTTCGGGTAAAGGAAAGATTATCAGCGATCCCTGCACCAGCTGTCGTGGCCAGGGGCGGGTTGAGAAGACCAAAACCCTGTCGGTTAAAATACCGGCCGGTGTGGATACCGGTGATCGCATTCGTTTGAGCGGAGAAGGTGAAGCGGGTGAAAACGGTGCACCAGCGGGTGATCTGTACGTTCAGGTTCACGTGCGGGAACACAAGATTTTCACTCGTGACAGCAATAACCTTTATTGCGAAGTGCCGCTGAGTTTCAGCACCGCAGCCCTGGGAGGGGAATTGCAGGTACCCACTCTCGATGGCAAGGTGAAGCTGAAAATCAGCCCGGAAACTCAAACCGGCCGCATGTTCCGTTTACGTGGCAAGGGTGTGAAGTCGGTGCGTAGCGGTGCCGTGGGCGACCTGTTGTGTAAAGTGGTGGTTGAGACTCCGGTTAATCTTTCTGCCCGTCAAAAGGAATTGCTCAAAGAATTTGAGGATTCAATGGGCGGCAGTGATAAAGCCAAACATCGCCCCAAAGAACAGGGCTTCTTTGATGGCGTGAAGAAGTTCTTTGATGATCTGACCAATTAATGCGCCTAACAATACGGCTGAATTACGGTAACTGAGCCCTCCTTTTGGAGGGCTTGTCGTATCAGGAGCCTGAAAAAGATGCGATGAGTTCGAAAGTATGGGTAAACTGGATGCGCCCATCATGCGTACAAGCCCATTTACAAGGAGAATCAAAAATGCAAAAACGGGTTAAAACGATGCTTTCGGTGATTGCCGCTACCACGGTTGTGGCCAGTACCGCCACTGTGGCAGTTGAAGCCAGTTCGCAAAAGCAGGCCGAAGCCGCCGTTGAATACCGTGAGTCCCTGTTCCATTTGCTCAAAAGCAACATGGGCCCTCTGGGAGCCATGGCAAAAGGCAGACTGGCGTACGATGCGCAGGTGATGAAGACCAACGGCATGCGCATTGAGCAGTTGGCCGATATGATGTCTGACTATCTGAGCATCGATACCCGTAAATTCGATGTTCACACGGAAGCAAAGGACTCCATTTGGGAGGACTTCTCCAGGTTTGAAAGCAAAATAGGGGAACTGAAAAAAGCGGCTTCGGCTTTACAGGTCGCAGCTTCCAGCGGAGATGAGAGCCTTTATCGAGGTGCGATCAGCAATGTCGGAGCAGCCTGTAAAGGTTGCCATGACGATTATAAAGAAGACTGATTCGATTCTTCTGACGCCAGTGGCTCCGTTAGTGCCGGGGCCATGGTGGATTCAAAACTGCACTGTGGGGTAAGCGGAAACCCGGGCAGTGGCGAAAATTTTTCCAGCCATTTATTTTTCTCATCCGTCAGACGGGTTTCTTTTAGTAATCGGTCAAACCTGTTTTTTAACGCCGCCAAATCAGGGCGTAATACCACGTAGAGCAGCACGGAACTGGTGGGGGAAGGAGACTGATAAACAGGCTTGTCGCAAACCGACTGTTTTGATGAAAAAATCTGAATCGCACTGTAATCATTCATCACCGCATAATCGCAGCGTTGGTGCAGCAGCATGCTGGCAATTCGCTGCTGGTTACTGGAGTCGACCCGTTGTAACCGTTTTTGGGCAAACAATTCGGTCAGGCCGGTATAAATAAATTTATCATGCGTGCAGATTAATGCGTTGTTGAGATCTGACAGCGAAAAATCGTCGCTGAAAGGAGTCAGGCTGTAAAGGTACGTTTGGTGTGCCAGCAAAGGAAGGCTGTAAATAAAGGATTGTTCTGTCCTGAGCCATTTGGGGTGCGCAAGCAGCATGTCTGCCTGCCCGTTTTCGAGCCACACTTCGCTGCGTACCTGGTTGGAATCGACAAACCGTACTTTTACGCCATCGGATATTTCCAGTGATTTGAACAATTCGGGTACCAGACCCCGGTATTGCTTTTGTTCGCTGTCGTAAAACAGGTAGGGAAAAGACCCTGGGGCATTAACCGCAAAACGGTATTCAGGTTGATCCAGGGGCGCCTCCTGTGCATAAACGGCCGAACCCATCAGCCCAGTTACCACGACTAAAACAATAATAAATGGCAAAATGCCCCCAATGTCCCAGGTTATACAACCCGATAGTAACGCTTTTACGTCGAACGATACAAATACTATGGTCTTACCTTTGCCTAAGTTTGAGCAGAGCCTGAATGATTGACTATAGTTGATTTACCCTCCCTGAGTCAGGCCGGCAACGGTTTGCTACCATGCCCGACCACAATCCCTCTTTGCAGCTGGCACCGTTTGCGCTGTTGACGACGTTTCTGCCCATGCTAACCATTCATTTGTGTGCGTGGCTTGCTGGTTGGCAGGGAATTCTGGAATGGTGTAATCCTTATGGCCCCGGCTGTTTCAGTATCAGCGCCACAGGCCGGGACGGGGTGGCCTATTTTATCTTTAAGGGGGGCATGGTTTCCGCGATGGTACTGCTGACGGTATTCTGGTGGCTCAACGAACACTGGCTGAAAACATTGCAACTGCCGCATCGCGGGCATCTGGGGTATTTGGGCGCGATTGCGGCGCTTGCAATGGTAGCCTACACCCTGAGTCTTGGTCACAGCGGCGACTGGTTCTATCTGGTTCGCCGCAGTGGAGTCATTTTGTACCTGGGGCTTACCTTTATTATCGAAGCAACTGTTGCCGCCACCCTCTGCAATCACCCAAATCCCAGGGTTAGTAAAATTTCGCTCTTTCTGCTTAGATTCAGCATTGTGATTCTTGCACTGGCCATGATTTCATTACTGGCTGATGCCTGGCTGGGGCCTGATTACGAGTACTGGGAAAATGCCGTGGAATGGTGGCTGGTGGGGCTACTTAACCTTCATGCCATTGTACTGGCAGTAGTCTGGCGGCAGCATGGGCTGCAGTTCCTGCTTCAGCCTGGAAACGGCCGATAAAGCGAAGACCTGTATGCTGACTAATTTTGCATGGCATATAAGCCTGAAGTCTTATCTCAGTGTGCTCCCGATTTGATTTATTGTAGTTCGCAGATCCCTGTTGAAGCTACCTGTCTGAACGTGAGACAGAATATAGTGAGCCTGGTTATGACCTATGAGCAAGAATATCGTCAATCAATCGAAGCACCGGAAAATTTCTGGACCGACAAAGCCCGGGCTCTGCCCTGGTATCGCTTTCCTGAAACGCCACTCAGGCAGGATGAAAACGGAATTTTCCTATGGTTTTCTGATGGTGAGATGAATACGGCATATATGGCTCTGGATCATCACATTGAGCAGGGGCGTGGTGAGCAGCTTGCACTCATCTACGACTCTCCGGTCAGTAACACCAGACAGAAATACACCTACCTCGAACTTCGCGCACTGGTCGCGACCTTTGCCGGAGTGTTAAAAAGCAAGGGGGTTGAGAAAGGCGATCGGGTTGTTATTTATATGCCGATGATACCCCAGGCGGTCATTGCCATGCTGGCCGTTGCGCGTTTAGGGGCTGTGCATTCGGTGGTGTTTGGCGGCTTTGCGCCAAATGAACTGGCAGTGCGTATTGATGATGCAAAACCCAAAGTGGTGGTGTTTGCGTCCTGCGGCATTGAAGTGTCCAGAATCATCGAATACAAACCGCTGGTGGACAGAGCTCTCTCATTATCGAGCCACAAACCCGGTAGTTGTATTGTTTATCAGCGCGAACAGCTTCGTGTTGCCCTTGAATCGGAGCGCGACAGTGACTGGGATGAGTTGATGGAAAAGGCAACTCCGGCGGCCTGTGTTGCGGTGAAAGGTTCAGATCCTCTTTATATTCTGTATACCTCCGGCACCACCGGCAAGCCGAAGGGGGTAGTCAGGGAAAATGGCGGGCATGCTGTAGCGTTAAAATATTCCATGCAGGCTGTTTACAACATGCAGCCTGGCGACGTGTTCTGGGCTGCTTCGGATGTTGGGTGGGTCGTGGGCCATTCATATATCGTATACGGCCCATTGCTGCATGGATGCACTACGGTGGTATACGAAGGCAAGCCAGTGCGTACACCTGATGCCGGTGCATTCTGGCGAATGGTGGAAGAATATCAAATCCGGGCTCTGTTCGCGGCCCCAACGGCATTTCGGGCAATTCGCAAAGAAGATCCGGAAGGTGAGAAAATCCTCAATTACGATCTCTCTTCACTGCAGACACTGTTTATGGCCGGTGAACGACTCGACCCGCCCACCTATCAGTGGGCCAGGGAAAAGGCAGGTGTTCCTGTGGTGGATCACTGGTGGCAGACGGAAACCGGCTGGGCCATTTGTGCCAACCTGATGGGCATTGAACCCAAACCCGCCAAACCCGGGTCTTCAACGGTGCCGGTACCCGGTTTCAATGTGCAGGTGTTGAATGAAACCGGAGAGCCTGTCAGGGCGGGAATGCAGGGTGTGATTGCCCTCAAACTGCCGTTGCCGCCTGGTTGTCTGCCCAGCATATGGGGGGACTTTGAGCGTTTCAGGGCTGGGTACCTTGCCCAGTTTCCGGGTTATTATTGCTCGGGAGACGGTGGCTACATTGATGAAGACGGTTACGTATTCATAATGGGGCGCACCGATGATGTGATTAATGTTGCCGGGCACCGGCTTTCAACCGGTGAAATGGAGGAAGTGCTGGCATCACACCCGGCGGTGGCCGAGTGCAGCGTGATTGCGGTAAAGGACAGCGTAAAGGGTCAGGTTCCGGTTGGGCTGGTGTTGCTCAAAGATGGAATTGAGATAGATGAAGACCGTCTGCAAACACAGTTAGTGAGTTTAGTGCGGCAATCCATTGGGCCCATTGCGTGCTTTCAGAGGGCCATTGTAGTCAGCAGACTGCCAAAGACCCGATCAGGTAAAATTTTACGTAAATTGCTCAGGCAGATCGCTGACAATCAATCGGTATCCGTGCCTTCCACCATCGATGATCCAGCCAGCGTGGCGGAAATCGAAGCCATCATGCAGGCGAAGGGCTTGGTTGGGTAGAGGCAGTGGATCAATAAAAATACGCTGCCTTCAGGATTAGCATTCAACCACTTGCCTGGCATATTTCAATAGAACCCATCGTCAGCAGGGAGCGGGGGGGCGACCACAACAAGGTAAAAAATTGCTGCAGCGCTCAAGGCGGCGAGTATGAGCGCCAGCAGAAGTTTTGAAGAAGGGATGCCGGGTTCCGGAGTGGCCTTTTTTCCATGTACCATCGATGATGCCAAGGGTTGCTTTTTTACCAGAGTGTAAAAAATGATTGCAGCAACATGCAGGGCAATCACCAGTAAAAGCAGGTTAAACAGTTGATGGTGAATGCTGTTCATCAGTTTTTGGGTGGTTTCGCTGACCGCGTGGAAGTATGGGCCATCCATAAATACATCGTCACTCAAAAACAGCCCGCTAATGGCCTGTGTGGTGACGATGGACAGCATCAGCACTACCACCCAGCCGCCCACCGGATTGTGCCCGGTGTAGGGAGTAGACTCGGCGCTAAACAGGGTTTTCGTGTAATGAAGTACGGCACCAGGGCCCTTTAAGAAGTTACTGAATCTGGCGTGCTGTGGGCCGATGAACCCCCACAATAAGCGAAACAACATTAATCCCAGCGTGAAATAACCAAGGTAGAAATGCCATTGCATGGCGTCTTTCAGAATTTCAGCAGTCACGTATTGTCCCAGCAAACTGACCACCAATAGCCAGTGAAACAGGCGGATAGGTAAATCCCAGATTAATTGCTTCTTCATATGCAGCATCCATAACTTCAGCGGAGTCGAATGTTTAAAGTGTGCAACAGTCTAACCAGGGAAACAAGACGGTTGACAGGCCACAGAGCTGACAGCGTGAGATTACAGGCCGAATTCCCGGATCAAGGGTTTTCAAGCCCGCAGGCATCAGGCACAATGCGGGCAAATTTAATACAGGTTGTTAGTAACATGAATGTTGGGATTTTTGGCGCCAACGGGCGCATGGGAAGAGTGCTGATTGAAGCCTTGCAGGAAAATGACAGCAGCGAGTTGACCCTTGCGACCGTACGTTCCGATTCTGCCTGGGTGGGCATGAATGTGGGCGAACTGGCTGGGATAGGCAAACTGCCGGTCTCATGTGTTGGTGTGGATGCAGCGGATGCGGCGTCAGTGGAAGTAATGATTGATTTCACTTTACCAGCGGCATTTGAAGACAACCTGGCCTGGTGTGTGGCCAATCAAAAGCCGATGGTCATAGGTACAACGGGACTTTCCGACGCTCAACTCAGCGCGCTGAATGAAGCTGCTACTCAAATCCCCATCGTGTTTGCTGCCAACTACAGTGTCGGTGTGAACGTCATGCTGGCCTTGGTGCGCCAGGCCGCCCGGGCACTGGGGCAGACTGCCGACATTGAAATTACCGAGGCCCATCACCGGTTCAAGCAGGATGCGCCATCCGGAACTGCACTGGCCATTGGTCAGTCGATTGCCGATGAACTTGGCCGCGATCTAAAAGAATGCGCAGTTTTTGGCCGTGAAGGCAAAGAACCGCCCAGAGACCACAAAACCATCGGTTTTGCCACCGTCAGAGGGGGCGATATTGTTGGTGAACACACTGCTCTGTTTGCTGATATCGGAGAAAGACTGGAAGTAACTCATAAGGCCTCCAGCCGTTTAACCTTTGCCCGGGGTGCCGTAAGAGCCGCTAACTGGTTGAAAGACAAAGCACCGGGCCTGTATTCCATGAGTGATGTAATTGGCCTGGAGAATATGCAGTAATTCAGATAATTGCTGTTTTCTTCGGCTTCACATACAAATTAGTCTGAAGTAGGTATTTTATTAATTTTTCTAAAATCCGGTTAGACCTTTAAAGGGATTTAATATATACTCATCGGAATTTGCCAAAATTCCGCGCCATTAAGCTACACGGCGCTATTTTATTAGCTGCAAAGATTTGTAAACGGGAAGTAAATTGCACATTACCTCCCGTTTTTTGTGGGGTTTTAACAGGCATTCTGTTGAAGCACTCGGTTACCCTTAGTCTGGAGGTTGACTTGGCTAATTCTGCCCTTTTGGTGTTAGAGGACGGTTCTGTTTTTAAAGGCACTGCGATTGGTGCTCAAGGTATTTCGGTTGGGGAAGTTGTTTTTAATACTTCTATGACTGGCTACCAGGAAATCCTCACTGACCCATCTTACGCTGAACAAATCATCACTTTAACTTATCCCCATATCGGTAATACCGGTACGAATGAAGAAGACGTTGAATCGGATACAATCTGGTCCAAAGGTCTCGTCATCAGAGATTTGCCCCTGGTGGCAAGTAACTTCCGAAATCAGCAATCACTGTCTGATTACCTGAAAGCCAAGAACGTAGTCGGCATTGCTGACATTGATACCCGTCGTCTGACCCGCATTTTGCGTGACAAAGGCGCTCAGAACGGCTGCATTATCTGTACCGATGATCTGAATGAAACCCTGGCGCTGGAAAAAGCCCGCGAGTTTCCTGGCCTGAAAGGCATGGATCTGGCTAAAGTAGTGTGTACCAAGGAAGTGCAGAGTTGGGATGCCAGCGTGTGGGCGCTGGGCGAAGGCTATCAGGCTGCCGGTGAAAGCAAATACCATGTGGTGGCTTACGATTTTGGTGTTAAGCACAACATTCTGCGTATGCTGGTGGAGCGTGGCTGCAAGATTACCCTGGTACCGGCACAAACGCCTGCTGAGGAAGTTCTGGCAATGAACCCTGACGGGGTGTTCCTGTCCAACGGCCCGGGCGACCCGGAGCCTTGTGACTATGCCATTGAAGCGATCAAAACCATCGTTGAAACCAACATTCCGGTGTTCGGAATTTGTCTGGGTCACCAGTTGCTGGCCCTGGCCAGTGGTGCGAAAACAGTAAAAATGAAATTTGGTCATCACGGGGCCAACCACCCGGTAAAAGACCTGAAAAAAGGCGTGGTGATGATCACCAGCCAGAACCACGGTTTTGCCGTGGACGAAACCAGCTTGCCGGACAATCTGGAAGTGACGCACATTTCCCTGTTCGACAAATCCCTGCAGGGCATTCATCGCACGGACAAACCTGCATTCAGTTTCCAGGGTCACCCTGAGGCAAGTCCGGGACCGCACGAGGCGGCCGCACTTTTTGATCATTTTATCGAACTTATCGAACAGTCAAAGCAGTAGGAATTCGCCCGCTATGCCAAAACGTACCGACCTAAAAAGTATTCTTATCCTGGGTGCTGGCCCCATCGTCATCGGCCAGGCCTGTGAATTTGACTATTCCGGGGCACAGGCGTGTAAAGCGCTGCGTGAAGAGGGTTACCGGGTTATTCTGGTGAACTCCAACCCCGCTACCATCATGACCGACCCGGAAATGGCCGATGCCACCTACATCGAACCCATTCACTGGGAAGTGGTGCGCAAAATCATTGAAAAGGAACGCCCGGACGCCATTCTGCCTACCATGGGTGGCCAGACAGCTCTGAACTGTGCGCTGGATCTGAACCGTGAAGGGGTGCTGGAAGAATTCAATGTTGAGCTTATCGGCGCCACTGCTGACGCCATCGACAAGGCGGAAGACCGTGAGCGTTTCGACAAGGCGATGAAATCCATTGGTCTGGAATGCCCCCGTGCTGAAATCGCTCACAGCATGGAACAGGCCCATGATGTGCTCAGCCGCATCGGCTTCCCCTGCATTATCCGTCCGTCCTTTACCATGGGCGGCTCCGGCGGCGGAATTGCTTACAACATTGATGAATTTAATGAAATCTGCCATCGCGGTCTGGACTTGTCGCCCACCAATGAACTGCTCATCGACGAATCCCTGATTGGTTGGAAAGAGTACGAAATGGAAGTGGTGCGCGATAAGGCGGACAACTGCATTATCGTGTGTACCATTGAAAACTTCGACCCCATGGGTGTGCATACCGGGGACTCCATCACTGTCGCGCCAGCCCAGACTCTGACCGACAAGGAATTCCAGATAATGCGTAATGCGGCTATGGCTGTGCTGCGTGAAATCGGCGTGGAGACCGGCGGCTCCAACGTTCAGTTTGGTGTCGACCCAAATACCGGCCGTATGGTCATCATTGAAATGAACCCACGGGTATCCCGTTCTTCAGCGCTGGCCTCAAAGGCAACCGGTTTCCCGATTGCCAAAGTGGCGGCCAAACTGGCGGTGGGTTACACCCTGGATGAACTGGCGAACGACATTACCGGTGGCCTGACCCCGGCATCGTTTGAGCCGTCCATCGATTATGTGGTGACCAAAATTCCGCGTTTTAACTTCGAGAAATTTGCCGGAGCCAACGACCGCCTGACCACTCAGATGAAGTCGGTGGGTGAGGTAATGGCGATTGGCCGTAACCAGCAGGAATCCTTACAAAAAGCCCTGCGTGGGCTGGAAGTTGGGGCCAATGGCCTGAACCCGATTGTGAGCGCTGATGATCCGGATGCCCGCAAGAAAATTGTGCGCGAACTGCGTGAACCGGGTGCCGAACGTATCTGGTACATTGCTGATGCGTTCCGTTTCGGAATGAGTGTTGATGAGGTGTTCAACCTGACCAACGTTGACCGTTGGTATCTGGTGCAACTGCAGGAACTGGTTAATCTGGAAAGCGAAGTTGCCGAAAAAGGTCTCAACGGCATCGACGCGGACTTTTTGCGCAAGCTGAAGCGCAAAGGCTTCTCTGACGAGCGCCTGGCTGAACTGACCAACGTGGCTGAAAGCGACATCCGCGATGTGCGCCGAGGTTTCGATATCCATCCGGTGTATAAGCGGGTAGATACCTGTGCGGCGGAATTCTCCACCAGCACGGCGTATATGTACTCCACGTACGACGAGGAGTGTGAAGCCAACCCGTCCGATAAAGACAAGATCATGGTACTGGGCGGTGGCCCGAACCGTATCGGTCAGGGCATTGAGTTTGATTACTGCTGTGTTCACGCGGCATTGTCAATGCGAGAAGACGGTTACGAAACCATTATGGTTAACTGTAACCCGGAAACCGTTTCCACCGATTATGATACTTCCGACCGCCTTTACTTCGAACCGGTTACACTGGAAGACGTACTGGAAATCGTCGCTAAAGAAAAGCCTAAGGGTGTAATAGTGCAGTACGGCGGCCAGACTCCGCTGAAACTGGCCCGTGCGCTGGAAGCCAATGGGGTACCGATTATTGGTACTTCACCGGATGCCATTGACCGTGCCGAAGACCGTGAGCGCTTTCAGCAGATGGTCAACAAGCTGGGCCTTAAGCAACCGGCCAACGCCACCGTTACCAACCTGGAACAGGCTCTGGCCAAAGCCGCGGAAATCGGTTTTCCGCTGGTGGTTCGCCCGTCTTACGTACTGGGCGGCCGGGCGATGGAAATCGTCTACGACCTCAACGATCTCAAGCGCTACCTGAACGAAGCGGTTAAGGTTTCCAACGAAGCGCCGGTACTGCTGGACCGCTTCCTGGATGATGCCATTGAAGTGGACATTGATACCATCTGTGACGGTACCGATGTGGTGATTGGCGGTATTATGGAACACATTGAGCAAGCCGGTGTGCACTCTGGTGATTCTGCCTGTTCACTGCCACCTCATTCACTGTCCAAGGAAATCCAGGACACCATGCGTGAGCAGGTTCGTGCCATGGCACTGGAACTGGGGGTTATCGGCCTGATGAATACCCAGTTTGCGATTAAGGACGGTGAGGTGTACCTGATTGAGGTGAACCCTCGCGCTGCCCGTACCGTGCCGTTTGTGTCCAAGGCGACCGGCGTGCCTTTGGCGAAAATTGCTGCCCGTGTTATGGCGGGTGTCAGTCTGAAAGAACAGGGTGTGACCGAAGAGGTGATCCCGCCGTTCTACTCGGTGAAGGAAGTGGTTCTGCCGTTTGCCAAGTTCCAGGGCGTTGATCCGCTGCTGGGGCCGGAAATGCGCTCAACCGGTGAGGTTATGGGTGTGGGTGATACCTTTGAAGAAGCCTATGCCAAAGCCAACCTGGGTGCTGGTGCGCCGCTGCCCAAGTCGGGTAAAGCGTTGCTGTCGGTGCGTCAGAATGACAAGGCTAAAATCATTGAGCTGGCCAAGCTGCTGGTTGAAAATGGTTTTACCATTGAGTCAACCCGCGGCACGGCGACGACCTTGTACGACGCCGGTATTATGAGTTCCGTGGTCAATAAACTGTCTGAAGGCCGTCCTAACATTGTGGATGCCATCAAAAACGGTGAGTATGACTACATCATCAATACTACCGAAGGGCGTCAGGCGATTACCGATTCAGTCTACATCCGTCGCGAAGCGTTGTTGAATAAGGTTACCTATACCACCACCATGAACGCTGCGTTTGCAACCGTGCGCGCAAAATCTGCGGACGACCGCAATAAAGTTGCCTCGGTTCAGGAGTTGCACGCCCGTATCAATCAGGGATGACAAGGCACCGCTAAAGCGGTATCCTGTTTTGACAGTTAAGTGTAGTGCGCCGTTCAGGCGCACTTTTTTTAGCTTATTTTCAATTGTTGAAACCAGGATCAACAGACCCTAAGTAAGTGAGAATAATTCCATGAGTCAGTACCCAATGACCGCTCGTGGCGCGGAGCTATTGCGCAAAGAGTTGAATGAGCTGAAGTCGGTGACCCGCCCCAGGATCATTGAAGCCATCGCTGAAGCACGCGAACACGGTGATTTGAAAGAAAATGCCGAATATCACGCTGCCCGGGAGCAGCAAAGCTTTTGTGAAGGCCGGATCCAGGATATTGAAGGCAAGTTGTCTAATGCCCAGATCATTGATGTAACCAAAATGGAAAACAATGGCAAAGTGATTTTTGGTGCCACAGTAACCATTCTGAACCTCGACACTGAGAAAGAAATCACGTATCGCATCGTGGGCGACGACGAAGCCGACATCAAAAGCAATCTGATTTCGGTTAATTCCCCCATAGCCCGCGGGTTGATTGGTAAGGAACTGGACGACGTTGTAAACATTCAGACCCCTTCCGGAACCGTCGAATTTGAAATCATTGAGGTGGAATACCTCTGATTGCCGTACGGGTGCGTCTCATGCACCCGTTTTGCGTTTTAGGCTCGCGGTAACTGCCGTTCGTGAACCCCGGGGCAAACTCGAAATTCTGAAGCGTTTCTCAAGACCGATTGTAAACAGGGAGAGTCAACCGTGTCATCATCAGAAATTAAAACCACTCATTCAAAAGTTGTCTACCAGAACCGATGGCTGACGCTGCGCGAAGACGGAATTGAGCGTGACAGCGGTGCAACCGGTATTTATACCGTGGTGGACAAACCGGATTTTGTTGTGGTGATCCCGCTGGATGGAGAAACGGTGTATCTGGTGGAACAGTTTCGTTACCCGGTGGGGGAGCGGCAGATGGAGTTTCCCCAGGGTGCCTGGGAAGACAATCCTGATGCCGACCCGCTGGAACTGGCCAAAGGTGAATTGCAGGAAGAAACCGGATTTCTGGCCAGTGAATGGCACTATGTCGGGTTCCAGTATCTGGCCTATGGCTTTTGCAAGCAGGGCTACCATATCTACGTCGCCAAGGGCCTGACCATGACCCAAACCAGCCTTGAACCGGAGGAGGAAGGCCTGGTCACCAAATCCATGCCGCTTGCAGATTTTGAGAACCTGATCTTAAGTGGTGACATCAAGGACGCCACAACCTGCAATGCCTTTGGTCTGGCGCGGCTGAAAAAGCTTATCTGACAGCCCTCACACCGAATGCCACAGACCGTGAAAGCCAGCGCGAAGCAGTCTGGCTAATACTTCCCTCAGATTACCGATCGTCAAACCCGGGCCTTCGCTTCTTCAGCCCTGCAATATCTGAACTATAGTTATTTCAGGTTTTGTACGTTAACGGAGGCATACCATGTCGGAAAGCAAGTGCCCGTTTCACGCCACCCCTGGGGGTGGCACTCAGAATAAAGACTGGTGGCCTAACCGGTTGCGTCTGGACTTACTTAATCAGTTTTCGGAAAAGTCCAATCCGATGGGTAAGAACTTCAATTACAAAGATGCGTTCAATAGCCTGGACCTGGCAGCGGTAAAACTTGACCTGCACACCCTGATGACAGACTCGAAAGCATGGTGGCCAGCCGATTTTGGTCATTACGGGCCACTGTTTATTCGTATGGCCTGGCACAGCGCAGGCACCTATCGGGTAGGTGATGGCCGGGGTGGTGCTGGCTCCGGTCAGCAGCGTTTCGCTCCTCTCAACAGCTGGCCAGATAACGTTAACCTGGATAAGGCCCGGCGCCTGCTATGGCCAGTAAAACAGAAATACGGTGAGAAAATTTCCTGGGCAGACTTAATGATTTTGGCCGGCAATGTGGCGCTGGAATCCATGGGGTTCGAAACCTTTGGGTTTGCAGGTGGCCGCGAAGATGTGTGGGAGCCAGAAGACGATGTCTATTGGGGCGCGGAAACTGAATGGCTGGCCGGTGATAAACGTTACAGTGGTAAACGTTCATTGGAAAATCCTCTGGCGGCGGTTCAAATGGGTCTGATTTATGTTAATCCCGAAGGGCCGGATGGAAAGCCGGACCCGGTTGCGGCAGCAGAGGACATTCGCGAAACCTTTGCCCGAATGGCAATGAACGATGAGGAAACTGTGGCTTTAATTGCGGGCGGCCATACTTTTGGTAAAACCCACGGTGCTGCAAAGGATGAGCACTTAGGGCCAGACCCGGAAGCCGCCGGCCTGGCTCAGCAGGGGCTGGGGTGGCTCAATCGTTTCGGTACAGGCAAAGCGGGCGATGCCATCACCAGCGGTCTGGAAGTAACCTGGACACAAACTCCAACCCAGTGGAGTCATTACTTTTTTCAGAATTTGTTTGGTTATGAGTGGGAGTTGAGCCAAAGTCCGGCCGGAGCTTACCAGTGGCAACCAAAAAATGGCGCCGGGCAAGGCGAAATCCCCGATGCCCATGACGACAGCAAGCGGCGTGTACCCACCATGCTTACGACTGACCTGTCACTGCGTTTTGATCCTGAATATGAAAAAATCTCCCGTCGGTTTTTGAATAATCCGGACGAGTTTTCCAGTGCCTTCGCCCGGGCCTGGTTCAAACTGACCCATCGCGACATGGGCCCGGTAGCCCGCTATTTAGGGCCTGAAGTCCCTAAAGAGGAGCTGATTTGGCAGGATCCCATACCACAGGTGAATCATGAATTGATCAGCGATGCAGACATTATCCAGCTAAAAAGCCAGATCCTTGATACAGGCCTGACCGTCGGGGAACTGGTGTCGGTAGCCTGGGCTTCCGCTTCCACATTCCGTGGTTCAGACAAACGAGGGGGGGCCAACGGCGCAAGAGTTCGGCTGGAACCGCAAAGAAGCTGGCCGGTAAACAACCCGCCGCAGTTGCAGAAAGTCCTCACAATTATGGAAGGAATAAAAGCGGACTTTGATGCCCGTCAAAGTGGCGATAAACAGGTTTCGATGGCAGATTTGATTGTTCTTGGTGGCTGCGCGGCGGTTGAAAAGGCGGCCAAAGCGGCAGGGTATAAGGGAGATGTACCCTTTTCACCGGGCCGGATGGATGCCAGTGCCGAACAGACCGATGTGGACTCGTTTGCGCCACTGGAGCCAATGGCCGATGGCTTCCGTAATTACATTGCAGACGGAGTGGAGTTGCCACCCGAAGCCATGTTGGTTGACCGGGCTCAGTTGTTGACTTTGACTGCACCAGAGTTGACGGTATTGCTCGGCGGAATGCGGGTACTGCAAACCAATTTTGATGGTTCGGACCATGGGGTTTATACCAGCCGGCCCGGGGTGTTGAGCAATGACTTCTTTGTCAATCAGCTCGATATGGGCGTGGAGTGGCAGCCAACTTCAGACAAAGAAATAATCTTTGAGGGTTTCGAGCGAGGCACAGCCAGCGTTAAGTGGACTGGTACCAGGGTGGACCTTTTGTTTGGTTCCAATTCCATTTTACGGTCGCTTGCAGAAGTGTATGCCAGTGATTCGGCAGAGAAAAAATTTGTTGAGGACTTCGTGTCTGCCTGGCACAAGGTAATGAACCTGGATCGTTTCGATCTGGATTAAGTTTTATCGCAAATCGGCGCCCTTTCAGGCGCCGAATCTGTCCAGGGAAAGGGGGAGTCCGGGAGTTACTGGTTTTCGAACAGTTTGCTGCCAATTTCGATTTTACGCGGCTTCTTCGCTTCTGGAATTACCCGCTCCAAATCAATGTGTAATAGGCCGTTTTCCAGGTCAGCTGCAAGAACTTTTACGTGGTCGCCAAGCTGAAATTTACGTTCGAAGTTACGTTCGGAAATCCCTTTATGCAGGAATTTTCGATCAGCGTTGTCGTTATCCGTTTGTTTATTGCCACTGATGGTCAGCGTGTTATCCGCCACTTCGATGGATACATCGTCTTTGCCAAACCCGGCAATTGCCATGGTAATGCGATACTTGTCATCTGCCAGCAACTCAATGTTGTAGGGCGGGTATCCACTTTGTTTTTCGGCACGGGTGGCGGCATCGATCAAAGAAGCCAGGTGATCAGAACCAATAAAGGAACGGTAAAGGGGAGAAAGGTCAATAGAACGCATGGTCATATCCTCACTAAAGCAATATGTTAATTTGTGTTGCCCCGATATTCGGCGGCGGTGGTTACCGGCCTTTTACTAAAGCGCCGGTAACCATTAAGTAGGGGCCGGAAAAATCTTTTCAAGCCCGGTTTGAAAAAAATGTTACATTGCCAGCGATTTTACAATTTGACCGTCTTTCATTACCAGGCCTACGTTTTCCATCAATGACATATCATCCATTGGGTTACCTGGTACTGCTATAATGTCGGCCAGTTTGCCCGGTGCAATGCTACCCAGCGATTCCTGTTGCTTGAGCAGGGTGGCCGGGTTGATGGTAGCGGCCTGAATGGCCTGCATTGGCGTCATACCAAATTTCACCATACGGGCAAATTGCTTGGGGTTGTCACCGTGAGGGTATACACCGGCATCGGACCCGAACACCATGTTCACGCCAGCTTCAACCGCCTTTTTAAAGTTTTCACGCTGGCGCTGACCAACAATGCGTTCCTTGGCCAGGCTCTCTTCCAGAATCCCTGCTTTAGCACCTTCGTTCAGAATGAATTCTGTGACGTAAATGTCCATTGAAAAATAGGTGCCGTGTTTGACCGCCAGTTCAATGGCCTCGTCATCCAGCAGGCTTACATGCTCGACTGAATCAACACCGGCACGTATGGCATCTTTGATACCAGATGTTCCGTGCGCGTGAGTGGCTACGGTCAGGCCCCGCAAGTGAGCTTCCTCAATCAGTGCCTGCATTTCTTCGAAAGAATATTGCTGGGCGCCCACCTTGGTACCTTTTGACAACACACCACCGGTAGCACAGAACTTGATCACAGTGGCACCGTACTTGATATTTCGGCGCACTGCCTTGCGCACTTCCCAGGGGCCGTCAGCAACACCTTCGCTGTAAGCATCGTATTCATACGGCAGCAGGTTATTGTCACAATGGCCGCCGCTTACGCCAAGAGCGGGCCCTGCCACAAACATACGGGGCCCCACGATATCGCCGTCATTGATGGCGTCCCGCAACGCTACATCGGCAAATCCGGGAGCACCGACATTGCGTACTGTTGTGAAACCGGCCATGACGGTTTTTTCCGCCTGGGCTACACCGGTGATGGCTGCGCGTGGCAGGGAAACAGCCAGGGCTTTGTATCCGTGATCACTGGCGTCACTGGTCAGGTGAACGTGCATGTCCATCAGGCCAGGCATCAGGGTGTAATCGCCCAGGGCGATCACGGTGGCACCTTCGGGAATACTGATGGAACGCTCAGTACCAACAGCTTTAATAACGTTGTTTTCAACGATAATGGCTGCTTTTTCGATGATTTTTCCCTTGTCTACATCAACCATTCTGTCGGCGGTTAATACCGTTGTACTGGCCATGGCCTGGGTTAAGGCCCCACATAGGAGCAGGGCAACGAGTTTTTTCATCATGATTCCTCAGCTTTTTATGTTTGTTTTACGGAAAGACACAGGGCGGTAATGTATCAATCTGCATTTGTACCTGTACAGACATATTGCGGCAAACGGGCCGATGGGTAAGATTGAGTGTTGTGGTTGTAGTGTCTCGCTATTCAGCTTGGGTGGCTTTTCCACTTTTGCTGAGCGGGTTGTGCTCAAGCAGCATAGCACACAGAAACAGGCTGAGTGTCAGTAGGAGTGTGGCAAGCATGCCCCAGTTTCTGAAAGGAGTATGGCCCAGGGTGGATGTGAGCGGAGCACTCAGTGTTGCAGCCTCAAACTGGGGCAGGCGGGCAATAATATCTCCCCGCGCGTCAATAAAGGCACTGATACCGTTGTTGGTTGCCCGAATGACAGGTTTACCCAATTCCTTGGCCCGCATGCGGGCAATCTGCAGATGTTGCGCCGGTCCGTGGGAGTGACCAAACCAGGCATCGTTGCTGACGGTTATGATCATGTCAGTATCGTCATGCACGTTGGCCGCCAGCTGGCCCGGAAAAGCAATTTCAAAGCAAATGGCCGGAGCCAGCCGAATGCCGTTCGCCAGCAGGTTTGTTTGCTGGAAGTCGCCGCGGGAAAAGGATGACATTGGCAGATCAAAGAGCGGCGCCAGCGGCCTCAGCCAGTCCTCAAATGGCACAAATTCGCCAATGGGCAGCAAATGATGTTTGGCGTATCGGTTGTTGTGAAAGTAATGGTAACCAGGGTGGGGGTTATCGGGGCTTTGTTTGCCGAGCACCAGCAGATTGTTCCATACTTCACGGCTTTCCATGTTGTAATTGACAATTCCGCTGATGAGGGCGCTGTTGTGTTCAACGGCTTCCTGGTCCAGTGATCGCAGAAATTCCTGCGCCAGTGGTTCAACCCTGGGGATAGCTGCTTCAGGCCACACGATCAAATCGGAAGACCACAGTGGTTGGGTCAGCCTGCGGTATTTCTCCATCGTCGGGCCATCCTGCTCCGGGACCCAGCGCAGTGACTGTGCAATGTTGCCTTGTACCATGGCGACTTCATGCGTATCGGCAGCCTGCGTCCAGTTGCGCTGGTTTGCCACCCAGCCGCTGCTGAAGCAGATTGTGAACAGGGCTGCGACAGCTACCGGCTTTTGTCTCAATGGCCAGCAGGCCAACGCGGCCGACAACGCTATAATCAGCGCGGTTATGCCGCTTTCTCCGATTAGTGGTGCCCAGCCGCCCAGCGGGCTATCAATTTGGCTGTAACCCAGCGAAAGCCAGGGGAATCCGCTGAGCATCCAGCTTCTTAGCCATTCCGTTACAAACCATAAAAATGGCAGTGCGAGAGGCCACAGGCGGGGAGGGAATGCCCGCTTAAGACAATAAAACGCAATTGCCGGGTACAAGGCCAGATAACCACACAGCAACAGCATGAGCCCAACTGACGCTATCAGCGGTAAACCACCAAAGTCTGCAATACTGACATGTACCCAACTGATGCCCGCGCCAAACCAGCCTAAACCAAACAGCCATCCCAGCCGAAAGCCCTGATGCGGAATGCCCGCCAACTGTCGCAGTGCCACTGCCGTGGCCAGAAAAGTGACCGGCCAGGCATTAAACGGGGCGTAAGCGAATGTCAGGCTGACCCCGCTGAGCAGAGCCAGCAGGTAAGGTTTTAATGGGCTCAGCGTTGGTTACTCCAGCGAGGGGATGGTGACCTTGAGTTGCACCAACCGACGTTTGTCAGAGTTGGTGATCTTAAAGTGAATGTCACCGATGGTTATCTCATCGTTGGTGGCAGGCATATGCCCGAATGCCTTAAGCACAATGCCGCCAATGGTGTCGGCTTCTTCTTCACTGAAACGGGTTTCGAA
Organism: Alteromonas aestuariivivens; assembly: GCF_003367475.1. GTDB lineage: Bacteria > Pseudomonadota > Gammaproteobacteria > Enterobacterales > Alteromonadaceae > Alteromonas > Alteromonas aestuariivivens. Next base: position 23,774 of record NZ_QRHA01000009.1, on the reverse strand, counting down.
GAATTCATTGAACTCGTCCACCGGCGTCAGGGCTTTGACCGAATAGGTAGATTTATTGAGAGGACGAATGTCGTCGGTGCCGTCCTCTTCAAGGTCGTATTCGTCCTCGATTTCACCCACAATCAGTTCGAGGATGTCTTCGATAGTAACCAGGCCTGATACGCCACCGTATTCGTCCACAACAATTGCCATGTGGTAACGTTGCTGACGAAACTCTTTGAGCAGAACGTCTACCCGTTTGCTTTCAGGTACAATGACGGCAGGGCGAAGCACTTCGCGCAGCTGGAATTCTTCCTGGGTATTAAACATGTAGCGAAGCAGATCTTTTGCCAGCAAGATCCCTTCGATGTGATCTTTGTCTTCACTGATCACCGGGAAGCGGGAATGCGCCGATTCAAGCATGACCGGCAAAAACTCTTCCACGTTCTGGTTGATGTCGATGGTGGTCATCTGGGCGCGGGGGATCATGATGTCTCTTACCCGCATTTCGTTTACCCCAATTACCCCTTCAATCATTTCACGGGTCTGGGGATCGATCACTTCGCGTAATTCCGCCTCGGTGATCACTTCAACGAGTTCTTCCTTACTTTTCGGTTCTCCGGAGAATGTCAGTTTCAGTTTGTCCAACCAACTTTTGCCCGAAGAACCGTTGGTAGAGTGGGGGTTATCGTCGCTCATAATGTCCATTTGTATTTAACTTCAATTGCAAACTTAATGCTCTTGATAAGGGTCGTCAATGTCTAATTGAGATAAAATCTGTATTTCAAGCGCTTCCATCTCCTCGGCTTCGTCCTGTTCGATGTGGTCGAAACCCAGTAAATGCAGCATTCCGTGCACCACCATATGGGCATAGTGGTGGGGTGTGGGTTTGCTCTGTTCGAGGGCTTCACGAGCGATAACCGGAGCACAGATCACAAGATCCCCCAACAGGTTCAGTTCGATGCCCGGGGGGCACTCGAACGGGAACGAAAGCACATTGGTGGGCTTGTTCCTGTCACGGTACTGATGGTTGAGTTCCTGGGACTCGGCTTCGCCGACAAAGCGGACAGTGAGTTCGCCCTCGTCAATATGCTGTGTGCTCAGAACGCAATCTGCCCAGATTTGCAGTTGTTCCGCAGAGGGAATGGCATCTGCGATAGCCTGCTCAGTTTCATTGCTGGCTTCATAGGCCAACTGCACATCCACCAGGGCTGTCACGAGGGATCGGTTTCCTGGTTGTTGCCAGCGTTACCTTGCTGTTGCTGCGCTTCGGCTTTTTTGGCCGCGCGGATTTTTTCCTGTTCCGCGTCAAAGGCCTCATACGCCTGGACAATCCGTGCTACCACAGGATGGCGAACTACGTCGTTGGCATTGAAGAAATTGAACGAAATGTCCGGTACGTCTTTGAGTACTTCAATAGTGTGGCGAAGACCTGAGCGCACCCCACGGGGTAAATCCACCTGGGTAATGTCGCCGGTGATCACCGCTTTTGAATTGAAACCAATTCGGGTCAGGAACATTTTCATTTGTTCCACGGTAGTGTTCTGGCTTTCATCCAGAATGATAAAGGCATCATTGAGGGTTCTGCCGCGCATATAAGCCAGCGGAGCTACTTCGATGACGTTGCGCTCAATCAGCTTTTCTACCTTTTCAAAACCGAGCATTTCAAACAGCGCGTCGTAAAGGGGGCGCAGATACGGGTCGACCTTTTGAGCCAGATCGCCAGGCAAAAAGCCCAGTTTTTCACCCGCTTCCACGGCCGGACGGGTAAGCAGAATCCGGCGTATTTCCTGACGTTCCAACGCATCCACCGCGCAGGCTACCGCCAGATAGGTTTTACCGGTGCCGGCAGGGCCGATACCAAAACTGATGTCGTGGTTGACAATGTTCGCGACGTACTGAGCCTGACTGGGATTGCGGGGTTTGATTACACCGCGCTTGGTGCGAATGTTAACTTCTTTGCCGTAATCGGGAGACTCGCTGCGTTCCAGGCATTTAGCTTCCTGAATGGCGAGGTGTACCTGTTCCGCCGCCAGTTCCGGGATCACTCCTTTCACCGGCTGGGTTTCAATATACAGCAGCTTGAGTAATTCGCTGGCACCGTTGGCCTGTTGTGGCTCACCCATCACTTTAAAGTGATTGTTGCGGTAAGAGATTTCTACCCCGAGACGGCGCTCAATGTGTTTGATATTGTCATCAAACGGCCCGCAAAGCGCGGATAAACGGCGATTGTCTTCGGGTTCCAGAGCGAATTCGTTACTGACCATTGTACTCAAGTTACTGTATACCTCTTGTGTTTGGGTTGATTACGGCGCTGGAACAAACTGGCCGACACCAAGTTCATCCGGCTGATTGCTACTGCGTTTGGCCATAATGGATTGGGGCGAAACTGCCACACGCAAGCCCATGTCTTTTTCACGTTGTACCACGGTTCCGCGCAGAGAGTTGGCAAACACGTCGGTAATTTCGACATCAACAAACTCACCAATCATATCTGGCGTGCCTTCAAAGTTCACAACCCGGTTATTTTCGGTGCGGCCTGACAATTCCATCACATTCTTCTTCGATGGGCCTTCCACCAGAATACGTTGCCTCGTGCCCAGCATGTTGCGGGCAATACGCAGTGCCTGTTGATTGATGCGTTGTTGCAATACATACAGGCGCTGCTTCTTGGCTTCTTCACTGACATCGTCAACGGCATCGGCCGCCGGCGTGCCGGGGCGGGCACTGTAAATAAAGCTGAAGCTGAGGTCGTAGTCTACGGCCTGGATCAAATCCATGGTTGCCTCAAAATCTTCATCGGTTTCACCGGGGAAGCCAACAATGAAGTCCGAGGACATGCTGATATTGGGGCGCACTTTACGTAGTTTGCGAATTTTGGATTTGTATTCCAGCGCGGTATGGCCACGTTTCATCAAATTCAAAATGCGATCGGAACCGCTCTGTACCGGCAGGTGCAAATGGTCAACCAACTCCGGTATATTGGCGTAGGCCTCAATAATGTCGTCGGTAAATTCCACTGGGTGCGAGGTGGTATAGCGAATGCGGTCAATGCCATCGATTGCCGCAACCAGTTCCAGCAGCTCGGCAAAGCGGCATATTGTGCCGTCGTGATGCTCACCGCGAAACGCATTCACGTTCTGGCCCAGCAGGTTAACTTCACGTACACCCTGTTCGGCCAGCTGGGCAACTTCCAGCAGCACGTCGTCTACCGGGCGGCTGACTTCTTCACCGCGGGTATAAGGCACAACACAGAAACTGCAATATTTGGAGCAGCCTTCCATGATGGAAACAAAGGCGGTAGGGCCTTCGGCACGGGGCTCGGGCAAACGATCAAATTTTTCAATTTCCGGAAAGCTGACGTCCACCACCGATTTGCTGCCGCTTTTAAGCTGATCGAGCATTTCCGGCAAGCGGTGCAGGGTTTGCGGGCCGAACACCAAATCGACAAAAGGCGCACGCTGGCGAATGTGATCGCCTTCCTGTGAGGCCACGCAGCCACCCACGCCAATGACCAGATCAGGTTTGTGCTGCTTGAGGGTTTTCCAGCGGCCCAACTGGTGAAATACTTTTTCCTGTGCCTTCTCACGAATGGAACAGGTATTCAGCAGGATCACATCGGCGTCTTCGGCTTCCTCAGCCAGGGTGAACCCATGGGTCGAATCCAGCAGGTCGGCCATTTTTTCCGAGTCGTACTCGTTCATTTGGCAACCCCAGGTTTTGATGTACAGCTTCTTTGTCATAGTAATAACAAACTAACTCAAGTTGGTACCAGCTGATTCCTGTTAATTGCGCGAAACGGCTTGCCATCGTGCATCGAATGGATGCGCTGCAAGCCGCTGCGTATGTCGGGGCAGACCGATAGGCGGGTCTCGCCGACGTCCCTCACTGGCAGATGTTCAAAATAGCCGCGTATTTTACCTTTTCTGGTGGGCTTTGCCCAGCGATTCATGGCCGAAAGCCGGCCTGAAAACGTAAATGTCGCCTTGCGCAAACTTGGTCTGGATCATGACAAGGCTGGCAAAATTGGGTCATAATGCTGCTATTGGTATCGGGCTCCGACGGCACCACCTGGCACGCCAGGAGACCGACGGCATGTCCAGGGAGACAGCATGTTTGATTTTTGTATAGTCGGCGCCGGTATGGTCGGTTCGAGTCTGGCGTTGGGATTGGTGCAGCAGGGGTACCAGGTTGCGTTGATTGAGGCTGAACCTCCCGTACCTTTCGAACCTCAACAACCGCCGGATTTGCGGGTTTCTGCTATCAGTATGGCGTCAGTGGATTTGCTCAGTGCGCTGGGCGCCTGGCCGCATATTATGGCAATGCGAACCCGTGCCTATTCCCGCTTATCTGTGTGGGAAGGGCAAAACAGCCGCGCCGATTTCTGTGCCGATGAAGTGGGAATGGCCAGGTTGGGCTATTTTGTGGAGAACCGCCTGTTGCAACTGGGTTGTCACCAGGCGCTTGCCGGTTATAAAAATCTTACCTGGTTCCGGCAGAGTCAGATACAGTACTTGAATCCACAGGTTAACCAGGGTAACCGGGTTGGGTTGAGCGATGGCGAAATCGAGGCCCGGTGGGTGATCGGGGCCGACGGCGCACGCTCAAAGGTTCGCCAACTTTCGAACATAGGCACTTCGGGCTGGCAATACGGCCAGCAGGCAATGGGCATCACGGTGGGATTCGACTCTCCGGTGGCGGACTGGACCTGGCAGCAGTTTTTGCCTTCCGGCCCTCGCGCGCTGTTGCCCATGCACGACAATTTCGCTTCACTGATATGGTACGACGCCGCGGCCCGAATTAAGGCCCTGAGTATGCTTTCAAGCGATAAACTGAAAAGTGAAATTGTCAGAGAGTTCCCGCCGCTGGAAGGGGACTTTGAGGTGCTGGGCAAAGCCGCGTTTGCGCTCACTCGCTCTCATGCCAGCCGTTATGTGGTACCCGGTACCATTCTGATCGGTGATGCAGCCCACACCATCAACCCATTAGCAGGTCAGGGCGTGAATCTCGGGTTCCGGGATGTGGAAGCCTTGCTTTCGGCCACGGCCAGTGCCCCGGATTTGCTTAGCGACGATTTTTTTGACCTGCTGAAAGAAAAATATGAGAAACCGCGCAGACGCGACAATCTGTTGATGATGAGTGCGATGGACGGTTTTTACTGGCTGTTTGGTAATGAGCACCGGCCGCTTACGTGGTTGAGGAAGGGGCTGCTCAAAATGGCACAACACGGTGGACCGGCCAAACGTAAGGTTTTGAAATACGCAATGGGGATGGATAAATGGAAGTTCTGATTTTACTCGCCGTACTGTTCGGCGCATTGTTTGTGATAGTGCCTCTGATAGAGCGGTCGAAGCTCAGGATCAGCAATCAGGACGCAGCCAAATGGGCACGATGGATATGGCCGCTGGTGATGATTGCTCTGATTATCCAATTAATTATGATGATTATGCGGGGGTAGGGCTTGTCCATGTGGGACTTGGTGACACCTACTTGTCCTGGGTGCCGCCATCATGCCAAGGGCATCAATTGGATTTGAATCTGGCTCAGGTAAACCTATCTTTAAAACCGGATATCAACCGATTTGGAAAGCCTCATGATCGATTTTACCTACCACACCAAGGAATCCGCCCCTGAAGACGCCAAACCCTTATTGCAAAAGTCACTGGATTCAATTGGGATGATCCCGAATCTGCACGCCGTTATGGCTGAGGCACCGACCCTGTTAAATGGTTATCGGCAATTACACCAACTGGCGCAGCAAACCTCATTTAATGCCGATGAACTGACAGTGGTATGGCAAACCATTAACGTTGAGCATGCCTGCCACTACTGTGTTCCCGCCCATACAGCAATTGCGAAGTCGATGAAGGTGTCTGACACACTGATCGAAGCATTGCGCAACGATATGGACGATTTAGGCGATGAAAAGCTGTCAGTGCTGAAAGCCACTACCCTGGCGATGGTGCGGGAACGGGGTAACGTTGACAAGGCCACCGTGCAGCAATTTTTCGAGGCAGGCTATGGGCGGCAACAGTTACTGGAAATTGTGTTGATACTGGCGCAAAAAGTGATGAGCAATTATGTTAATCATCTGGCTGAAACTGAAGTGGATGCGCCGTTTCAGAAATTCGTCTGGCACAAGAAGCAATGAAAAAGGGCGTCCATGGTGACGCCCTTCAGTCTGCAGAGTGCTGTTTACCAGATGCCCTTTTCGGTCGAACCCTGAATCTCACAATCGCCGCTCTGATACTCAGGCCGTTCACCGCGATCCCGCTTGGCAAAATAGTCTTTGCTGATGGCGACAATGGTTGGCGTGAGCCACACAATCGCAATGATGTTGATGACCGTCATTAATCCCAATGCCATATCGGCCATGGCCCACACAGTAGGCAAAGCTGCCATGGACCCCCAGAAGATCATGGCCAGATACCCAATGGTGTAGGCTGCCCGCCCGGGGCGATTGTCCAGTTTGAACATATGCAGGTTACTCTCACCGTAGGCGTAATTGGCCACTACTGAGGTAAACGCAAACAGGCAAATCACCGCCGCGACAAAGTCGGTTCCCCCTTCGCCCAGGTGGGCGGTCATGGCGCTTTGGGTTAAGCGAATACCTTCCATTTGGTCAGAGGAGGAGCCGCCGGCCAGCAGGATAATAAAGGCTGTTGAGGTGCAAAGTACCATGGTATCCATAAATACTCCGAGCATTTGCAGGTAGCCCTGGGTGACCGGGTGATTCGGATCCGGTGCGGCACTGGCAGCCGCGTGCGGCACACTGCCTGAACCGGCTTCGTTGGAATACAGACCGCGCTGAATGCCGTTTTTGATGGCTGCGCCCAGCGCTCCGGCTCCGGCTTCCTGCAAGCCGAAGGCGGAGGTGATGATGTCGTACAATACGCCGGGCAGGTCGGTAATGTTCATCAGGGTGATCACCAGTGCAACGGCTACGTAACCAATGCCCATAAACGGCATGACCCACTCGGCAAAGCGGGCAATGCCGCGCAGGCCGCCAACCACAATCAGCGCGGCCAGCACAATGATTACAATGCCGGTGTACTCATGGGGAAAGCCGTAGGAGTTGTTGAGGGCATCGGTAATGGTATTGGCCTGCACTGCGCTGAACACAAATCCGTAACCGAAGAACAGGCACAGGGAAAAGGCCACCGCCAGCCAGGTTTTGTTTAAACCCTGTTTGATGTAGTAGGCCGGGCCACCACGAAATTCACCGTTATCGTCCCTTACTTTGTAGACCTGGCCGAGCACACTTTCGGCAAACCCGGTTGCCATGCCTAGCATGGCGATGACCCACATCCAGAAGATGGAACCGGCACCGCCCAGGGAAATCGCAACCGCTACTCCGGCCAGGTTTCCGGTGCCGACCCGGGCCGATAAACTGGTACACAATGCCTGAAAGGAGCTGATGCCGTCTTTAGTAGCTCCGGTGCTGCCTTTGAGCAGGCCAAACATGTGAGTGAAGTGGCGGATCTGCAATCCGCCCAGACGGTAGGTAAACCAGAAGCCACAACCCAGCAGCATAAAAATGAGGACTTGTCCGTCACCCCATAAAACATTATTGACCGCCGCAACGATGTCGTTCAACACGAGTTCTTCCTTTTATTCATTGTTGTTATTGGATTTAAGTAAGTCTGCCGAGGTTTACACACTGTGTAAAGGGAAAACACCAACGGCTCAGGGGAAGGCGACAGGCAGGGCAGAAAACAAAAAAGCCGCTCGGTGAGCGGCTTCTTGTGAAGGATGGCTGGGGTAGCTGGACTCGAACCAACGAATGGCGGGATCAAAACCCGCTGCCTTACCAACTTGGCTATACCCCAAGCGATAACCCCGCAGCGTTGCGTGATTATTCAAAAAAATGGCTGGGGTAGCTGGACTCGAACCAACGAATGGCGGGATCAAAACCCGCTGCCTTACCAACTTGGCTATACCCCAATCATGGTGCGGAAGGAGAGACTTGAACTCTCACGCCGTGAAGCACTGGAACCTAAATCCAGCGTGTCTACCAATTCCACCACTTCCGCATGTTCACACATTAAAAAACCCATCTCTGGGTTGTGTGAATTGGTGGCTACGGCGGGACTCGAACCTGCGACCCCATCATTATGAGTGATGTGCTCTAACCAGCTGAGCTACGTAGCCTCCGATTGGTACTCCCTGAGGAGTGGCGCGTATTATGCGGATATGACCTTGGGTCGTCAACCCCTTTTTTGACAACTTTGTTCAACTGCCTAGATTGTGAGCTTTGTGGCTGAAAAAACCATCATGATGGTGTTTTAATGGCCGTTTGTTAGCAATTCAGCACAGTAATAGTTGGGTTTTGGGTGGGTAACAATTGGGGCAGCAAACAGCGTCGCATGGAAAATATTTAGATTTTTTATGCTTTCAATTTTTAACAGCCAAAAAAAGCCCCGGCATGTAGCCAGGGCTTGGATCCGTAACAAGTCTGGTTTAGACGTTAAAGCGGAAGTGGATCACATCGCCGTCTTTGACAATGTAGTCTTTCCCTTCCAGGCGCCACTTACCGGCATCCTTGGCACCCTGTTCGCCATTAAACTCAACAAAGTGGTCGAAGCCGATGACTTCGGCGCGGATAAAGCCTTTTTCGAAATCAGTGTGAATTTTACCGGCCGCCTGTGGTGCAGTAGAGCCTTCCGGATAAGTCCAGGCGCGCACTTCTTTAACGCCCGCGGTGAAATAGGTTTGCAGGGTCAGCAGGTTGTAACCGGCACGGATCACCCGGTTCAGGCCGGGCTCTTCCAGCCCCATGTCCTGCATGAACTCTTCTTTTTCCTCGTCGTCCAGTTCCGCAATTTCTGATTCGATGGCAGCACATACGGCTACAACAACCGCGTTTTCACCCGCAGCAATGGCTTTTACCTGGTCGAGGTACGGGTTGTTTTCAAAGCCGTCTTCGTTCACGTTGGCAATGTACATGGTGGGCTTAAGGGTAAGCATGTTCATGTAGCTGATGGCCGCCAGTTCTTCTTTGCTCAGTTCCAACGAGCGCAGCAGATTGCCTTCGTCCAGGTGGGGTTTGATTTTTTCCAGTACCTTGAGTTCGAATTTGGCATCGGCGTCACCGCCTTTGGCGCGCTTGGCCACGCGTAACAGAGCTTTCTCGGTGGTTTCCAAATCAGCCAGCGCCAGCTCGGTGTTAATGACGTCAATGTCGTCCTGCGGGCTGACTTTACCGGCTACGTGAACAATGTTGTCGTTTTCAAAACAGCGCACGACGTGGCCGATGGCATCGGTTTCACGGATGTTGGCCAGGAACTTGTTGCCCAGGCCTTCACCTTTGGAAGCCCCTTCCACCAAACCGGCAATATCCACAAATTCCATTGTAGTAGGCACAACCCGCTGAGGGTTAACAATCTGAGCCAGCTTGTCCAAACGGGGATCCGGCACCGGAACCACACCGGTGTTCGGCTCGATAGTACAGAACGGGAAGTTGGCCGCTTCAATACCGGCTTTGGTCAGTGCGTTAAATAGGGTGGACTTGCCTACATTGGGCAGCCCCACAATGCCACATTTAAAACCCATGATGACGGGATCCTTTCAGTTTGGTTGTTCGGTTACGCTTCGGCTTTGAATGAATGCAGCCGGTGTTGCGCTTGTGTTATGTCGCTGCTGAGCAGAATTTCAGTGCAGCGGACCGCTTCGTCGATTGCACTGTCAATGGCCTGTTTTTCGGCCGCTGAGGGTTTGCCCAGCACGTGACCGGTTACCCGGCTCTTGTGGCCCGGATGCCCGATGCCAATGCGCAAGCGCAGAAAATCTTTATTGTTGCCCAGTCGGGCTACCGTGTCACGAACGCCATTCTGGCTGGAACTGCCGCCAACCTTAAATTTGGCTACCCCAGGTGGTAAATCCAGTTCATCGAAAGCCACCAGGATCTGTTCCGGTTCAATGCGGTAAAAATTGGCGATGGCTGCTACGGCCTGGCCGCTGCGATTCATGAAAGTAGTGGGGTAGAGCAAGCGTACATCTCGGCTTGCAATGGTCACCCGAGCGGTCTTGCCAAAAAACTTGGATTCCGGCTGTAGCTGGGTGTGGTAGGCGTCGGCGAGTTGCTCGAGATACCAAGCGCCGGCGTTGTGTCTGGTGTGTTCGTATTCGGGGCCTGGATTACCCAGGCCCACAATCAGGCGAATATCAGCCAAGCAGATTATTCCGCTGCGCTGTCTTCACTTTCTGCTGCATCAGCTTCAGGTGCTTTAGGCGCAGGCTTGATAGTTACAACCGCCAGGTTGTGATCTTCATCGCCCTTGGCCAGCTCTACTGAAGAAACACCAGCAGGCAGAGTCAGGTCAGACAGGTGAACAGTGTTACCCATTTCAACGCCGCTCATGTCTACTTCGATGAATTCAGGCAGATCTTTTGGCAAACAGGTGATTTCAACATCAGTCACGTGATGCTCAGCTACACCACCGTCGTTCTTCAGTGCTTTACACTTGTCTTCGTTAACGAAGTGCAGAGGAACGTTAGTGTGGATTTCCTGACCGGCGATAACGCGCTGGAAATCGATGTGAGTGATTTTTGGCTTGTATGGGTGACGCTGCATGTCTTTAACCAGCGCTTCAACCTGCTTACCACCGATGTTCAGAGTCAGAACGTGAGAGTAGAAAGCTTCGAAGTCGGCTGCGTTGATCACTTTGTTGTGCTCAAGAGTCAGTGCTACTGGCGCTTCTTCGCCACCGTACAGGATAGCAGGTACTTTGTCAGCGTGACGAAGGCGGCGGCTCGCACCTTTCCCCAGGTCAGTACGGACTTCTGCATCCAGATTAAAAATTGCTTCAGACATTGGATGTCTCCGGTATAAATAATTAATAAATGTGGGTTTTTGCGACCAAAACCCACGATGAATCGGCCAGAAAAAGGCGTTTCAGACCTGCCCCGAAAATCAAGGGCGGCGAATTCTACCACTGGAGAGCCGCAGATACAAACCTCAAACCGCAGGTTGGCGTGCTCTGGGCGGAGTTACAGCGAAGTTGTGGGGGAATTGGTGTTCTCACCGGGCATCGGTGCGACGGTGGATTTGCAAACCTGTGAGTTCAGCAAAGACAGAGGGGCGGCTACCCTGGCGACCACCTGGGAAGATACGGATTTTTCTGCCAATGAAAGCGCGTTTTATTATGTCAGAGTGCTGGAAAATCCGGTGTGCCGCTGGAGCATGTACGATGCGAAAAGAGCCGTAGTGGAGCATCCGGCTGATTTGCCAGCGACCATCAAGGAGCGGGTTTGGAGTTCACCCATCTGGCACGGAGGTTCGTAAATATTTCCAGGGGGGCATTTCGCCCCCTCGATTCATTGCAAAGGTTTATCTTTACTCTGATTTATCAGGTTGCTTCGACAGTGAATCGATGTACCGGGTGACCATATCCTTCACGAAGGCCTGGCAATCTTTGGCGGTAGATGGGTCGTAGTGGCCCTGATTGGTGGCATTGTTAGACAGCACCCGCACGCCAAGAAACGGCGTTTGATACGCGTGGGCAATCATGGCCGCGGATGCGGTTTCCATTTCTTCCACACTGGTGCCCAGGTGAGTGTGCAGCCATTCAATTCGGTCCAGCTCATTGTTCCAGAAGTTGCCGCTGGCGATGGTACCTTCCACTACCTTGCCGCGCTGATAGGTCGGTGCAATGGCTTTGGCGGCCTGCATCAAGGCTTCGTTGCCGAGATAATAGCGAATTTTTTCGGCATCAATGGCACTTTTGCCTTCTCCCGCGCTGCCGGATGACGCCATTAAATCCATCGGGATCCAGCTGAAAGGATCACTGCCTTCGCCACGGGCTTTTTTTGGGGTTTTGAAGTTGCTGGCGTTTACCGCACGTTTGCCCAGCACAATGTCACCGACCTGCAGTTTAGGATCGTGCCCGCCAGATGTGCCCTGGTTGATGATGGCCAGCGGTTTGTAGCGCTCTATGCCAATGGCCGTAGCGGCGGCGGTATTTTCCAGCCCCTTACCGGTTTGGGCAACAACAATCGGGTAGCCATCAAGCTCGCCCAGGTAAAAGGTGGCATTACCGGATTTTTCCACCCGCACGTCAGTCAGCAGGCTGGCAAAATATTCTGCCTCAATAGGCATTGGGCCCTGGATCATGATGGGCAGTTTAGGCTCAGCCGAAGGCGGCACCGACACACTTTTCATACCTTGTGCAGCGGCTAACGGGCTAAACAAAAGCAAACAAAACAGCAGATTTTTCAACATGTATTCAACCTTGGTATTGTTGTTGATAGTGGTAATAATTGTTTTATCGTGCCGGTCAAGGCAGGGTGGCGGGTTCAATCAGATCCCATTTGTTCCCGCATAAGTCACGAAATATGGCGACGGTGCCGTAAGGTTCCTGGCGGGGAGGCTCGTCAAACTCTACGCCCCGGGTGCGCATGTACTCGTAGTCTGCGGTAAAGTTGCGGCTGTGAAGGATGGCAAAAACGCCGTCGCCAGCCTGTTTGCCGAGCGCCGTTCGCTGAGCCGCGGAAGTGGCTTTTGTTAACACCAGTGCCGTGCCCTCAGTTCCCGATGGTATTAACCGTACCCAGCGCGCGCCGTTACCCAGGTCCTGGTCTTCCAGCAGTTCAAAACGCAGTACTTGGGTAAAAAAAGCGATGGCAGCATCATAGTCTTCAACCAGTAAGGTGACACTGCTGATGGTGCAGGGATTGGGATTATTCATTGGCGATCTCTATATGGGATTGCAGGGAAACTAGCACAGTGGGGGGCACTCACGCAAAAGCGGCGATGCAGTTGGCAGGCGTTGTGTGCCCGCAGAGCGGGCACCACGTTATTACTTCACCGGCAAGCTCAATGCAGTTTCAGTTTGGGGCCGACCAGATTGCTGACCTTACGTGTGAGTAACGTCAGCGTGCCTTTCAGCCAACCGTGTATGGCAAACTGGTGCATGTTGTACAGCGACAGGTATACCAGCCTGGCCAGACGGCCCTCAATGAACATGCTGCTGTTTGACAGTGATCCCATCAGGCTGCCCACAGTACTGTACTTGCTCAGGTGTACCAGTGAACCGTAATCCTGATACTTGAACGTTTTCAGTGGCTTGCCGTTGAAGGTGTTTATAATGTTGGTGGCAGCCGTTGAAGCCATCTGGTGTGCAGATTGAGCCCTCGGCGGCACCCAGTTACCGTTAGGCTGCTGAATGCCACAGCAGTCACCAATCACGTAAATGGTTGAATCATGCGTACTCTGCAACTGTGGCGTAACCAGGATCTGATTAATACGGTTGGTTTCAAACATGCCCAGCTCAGTGAGGAAATCCGGTGCTTTTACGCCGGCGGCCCACACCATCAGGTCGGCTTCTATCAAGGTATCCTGTTTGGTTACAAACCCCTGCTTTTCAGCCCGGGCAACCATGGTGTTTTCCATTACCTTAATGCCCAGCTTATTGAGAGCGTAACGGGCGGCATCGGCGATACGCTCCGGCAGTGCAGGTAAAATGCGCTCTCCGGCTTCGATGATGGAGACTTTCAGCCGTTGCGGCGACATATCCGGCATCCCGTAGGCTCTGGCCAGGTTGGCAATGTGGTGTAACTGGGCTGCCAGTTCGGTACCGGTAGCACCGCCGCCGACAATGGCAACATGAAGGTGGGATTGGGCATTGCCAGACTGGTTAATGCGCAACAACTGGTTCAACAGGGCCTTGTGAAAGCGCTCGGCCTGGGCCAGCGAATCGAGCAGATAACAATGCTCTTTTACACCGGGTGTGCCGAAATCGTTACTTGCACTGCCGATGGCCAGTACCAGGAAATCGTAGTCAATTTCCCGCTCTGGCAGGATTTGCTGCCCTTCGTCGTCCAGCAGCGGGTCGAGCACGATGCATCGGCGCTGGGCATCAATGTGGCGCATGTTGCCCAACTGGAACTGATAACGGTGGCTGACCGCATGCATGCGATAGTCCACACCGTCGGAGTTTTTGTCGATAACCCCGGCAGCCACCTCGTGGAGTAAGGGCTTCCACAGGTGGGTTTTGCTGCGATCTACCAGGATCACCTCTGCCTGTTTTTTACGCCCCAGTGTTTTACTCAGGCGGGTCACCAATTCCAATCCACCGGCTCCTCCGCCGACGACGACTATTTTCTTCATGGTTTATCCTTAAATCTAAGTTGTGAAATTGGTTCCAGTGTTTACCGATGGCGCTGGTGATGCGGTTAATGCAATTCGGGATCACCATTGGTAATTTGCGCTTACCAGCAGATTACGGGGGCGGCCCGGAAAATACCGGTCGCCGCCGAAGGCGGTGTAATCTGCCCGTTCCGCGTACGCCTCATCGGTTAGATTGTTGATTCGCGCAATTAGGCTCAGCCCGTCGCTGAGCCGCCATGCTGCTCTGAGTGCCAGCAAATCATGGCCTTCGTATTCATGCAGATTTTGTGGTTCGGTATAATAGCGGCCAACGTGCTGCCATTCCAGCTCGAGTCTGGTGTTGTGGGTGAGTTTCCAACCGAGCCGGACATTCGCCAGTGAACGGGGCGCGGTATCAATGTCATTGCCGGTAATAACCGTGTCTGCTCGCATAGGTTCATGCTGGTAGGTGTGCTGCGCCAGCGTAGCGGCCATAGCCAGATCAAGCTGCTTGGTAAGGGGCGTTTGCAGCTCAAGCTCTGCACCGATGTGTCGGGTTCTGCCGTTGTCCACATTGAAAAAATCTGCATCGCGGTAAATAACATGCTTTTTTTCCATCCGGTACAGGGCAACGGCAATACGCAACTGCCGGTACTGGCCTTGCAGACCAAGCTCCACATTCTGCGCCTGTTCAGACTCTAGATCGGCTACCTGTTGCTCCCGTTGCAGGCGGTACAGTTCGGTAGCCTGAGGTGCCCGGTAGCCTTTGGAAAGGTTCAGGTAGGCAGAAAGTTGCGGGGCAAACCGGTAGCTGATGCCAAGCTTCGGTGAGGCATTACTGAATCGGTGTTCCGCACTGGGCGGGCGGGCGTATCGACATCCATCAAACCCGCACTCCGTGCCGTCGTCGCGGGTGCGCCCATCCAGCATGCGGTTGGTGTAGTCGTAGTGCATACGCTCATAGCGCAGGCCCAGTGTGGCGAGCCAGTTGTTCCGCTGCCATTGCAGTTCAGCAAACGGTGCGTAAAGGCTGGCATTGACAGTAAAATCATAATGCTTGCCTTGTGGCACGGTTTCAGCCAAATACGCCGAGCCTTCGGTTGGTTCATTCTGAAATTGCAGCAAGGCACCCTGGGTGTATTCAGCGTCCACTCCCAGGCTGACATGCATATCGCCAGTTAACGGGCGTTTCCACAAAGATTGCACCCCAAGCCCTTGCTGACGGTTGTATTCATAAGGCAAGCCCGGCAGAAAGTGCATGCGAAAATCCATATTCTGGTCGCGCAGGTAAGGGGTGATTGTCAGATTGCCATTGGCCACCGCTGCATCAAAACGGCTCCACAGCCGTGCTGCCCGGGCGTGCCGATAGGCATCCGGGTCGCTGTTGGAACGGGCCAGTTGCTCGTCTTTATAACTTTCAAACCCTTCGATGTAACCTGCTGTATGCTGGTTGAGGTGTGAGTAGGTGAAGCCGGTGGTCACCGAGACGAGATGGCCATCGTAGCGGTGGCGCAGATTGATTTTTTGCAGGTCAACACTTTCGCCCTGCCGGTAGCCGTTATCTCGTGTCACACTGGCGTTGAGCCCGATGCCTTGCTCACCCCAGTCTTTGCCGGCCCTGAAGCGGGCGCGCTGATAGCCGAAGGAGCCGGTGTCCACACCCGCAAGGCCTGTGCCTGTGGTGGTGTCCGGCGTGATCACATTGATCACGCCGTGCACGGCATTGGAACCGTAGAGTACAGAGCCTGGGCCTTTGAGGACTTCCAGTCGCGCCGCCATTTCGCTGTGGGCCTCAAACAGTTCGTTGACGTTGCAAAAGCCCGCTGCCCGCAGAGGAATGCCATCTTCAGCGGTAAGCAGCCCCCCACAGGCACCGGCACCGGTAAAAACCGGGGAGCGCAGTGCCGGTAGATATTCCTGTCCGTTGCCCTTTTGCAATCCGGCGCCGGCAACCAGTTTCAGCGCCTCTTCAATGTGGGTTGTGCCAAGCAGGCTCAAGGTGTCATCTGAGAGTGTGCTGATCGCCAGAGGAAGAGCGGCTTCTGGTGAAGTACCGCGGCTGGCGGTGGTAGTAATGCGTTCGATGTCTGACGGTAGCTGTGCCAGCGCCACGAGCGGAGCCGATAAGGTCAGGTACAACAGGAATTGAATCGGTAAACCGTGCAACTTCAGAAGGCCCTAGTTAAATATGAAAATACTTTTGTAGCGGCATGGTAAGGGGCTTTGTTGTGTTTGAAAAGCGGTTGGCAGGCTTTTTCTGATGAATTCGCTTTTGTTTACTGGGGCCGCCCGATGTGCTGAAAGTTTTCTATACTAAGTGCATTGAGTTCAAACTAATTGTATGGGTTGTGGCGTTATGCTTCGGGATTTAAGCATTGAATTATTGTTTTGTTGCCGGTGTGTCTTTCAGTAATGAGGGGTATCAGAACTCAAATCTTACTGGCTCTTTGCTGCGTAAGCCTGCATTTTGGCTTGCAGGCGGACGAATTGCCGGTTGACCTTGGAGGCCACATTCGGCTTAACTACAGCCATCAGGACTGGCAGGAACCGGAGTTTCGTGACGGTTTGGGCTTCGAGTCGCTGCGCTTGAATTTGTCCGGAGAACTGCAGCAGTTCAGTTATAAAGCCGAGTATCGCTGGTATGAAAGCGGTGATTTCAACACGGTACGTTATGCTGACCTTTCCTATTCAATTGATCCTCAACTCACCCTCACCGCAGGGATAACAAAAGTGCCCTTTGGGCAACTCCCGTTCGCATCCAACAGCTTTTGGTTCTCGGTGAACTATTACCTTGGTTTTGAGGACGACTATGACGCCGGTCTGGTGCTCGATTACCGCACCGGCAACTGGGAGTGGCAGGCGGGCTATTTTATCAATGATGAATACAATGATGCGGGCAAGTTTGGCCGTTATTCGTTTGACGTAGCCGACGATGGTGAGTTTCGCAACAAGGAAGACGGCCAGTACAACATTCGGGTCAGCTACACCGGTAACCTGATACGCAGAGCAACTACAACCCTTGGGGCTTCGTATCAGTACGGTGAAATTCTCAATCTGGATACCCGAGATGACGGTAGCCTGAATGCGTATGCGCTGCATTTACGCCACATTCAGGGGAATGTGAAACTGGAACTTGAATACGTGGATTTCGACTACGACCTTGCTGCTCCTGAAGGCCAGGCCATCGATCGCGTGGCAATTTCCGGGTTCGAGTATCCGTATTTGCTGGTTAGCGAAGGCCAGACATATCTGGCTAATCTGGTGTATTCTCTGCCTTTTGAATTCAGCTCGCTTACGGATTTCAAGTGTTATACCGAATACAGTAAAGTCGATTCGGATCTGGCTTCTGCGCGGGTGTCCTCCCAGTGGGTAAATGGTTGCAGCTTTGGCTGGGGTAAGCTTTACACTTATATAGACAGTATTCAGGGCCGCAACATGTGGTTTTCCGGCGGGCCCGGAGTGGGTTTGGATCTCGGGGGGCGGCAGCACCGTACTCACCGTCTGAATATCAGTTTGGGGGTGTATTTTTAAACTCATGATCATACGACTGTGCCAATTACTGCTATTGATTGTGCTGCTGATACCGGGAGCGATCCAGGCTCATGCGTGGTTAACACTGAAAATCGCCACTACCGAATACCCGCCGTACGCTTCCGCCGATATGCAGCATAACGGTTATATTAACCATATTATTGCCCAAGCCTTGCTCGAGACCGGCGTTGAGGTGGAGTTTGTTGTTCTGCCCTGGGAGCAGGCTGTTGCTGAAACCTTGGCCGGAAAATACGATGCGTTGTCTTACGGATACTATGTTCGTGCCAGAGAAGATGCGTTTTGGCACAGTGACCCGGTGACAACCGAAAATCTGGTGTTCTATGCCTCCGCTCAAACAGGATTACGCAAATGGGGCCAGTTTGACGACCTTGAGCGCTACAGAATGGGAGTGACAGGTGGGTATTTGTATACTGACGAACTGGCAGACTACATAGCCATCGGGCAAAAAGTGATATCCGCAAAGTCCGACCTGAAGAATCTGCAGGCGCTGGTTGCAGGCAGTATTGATGTATTTCCGGTGGACGAGCTAACGGGTTGGTACTTACTGCAACGTGACTTTACCGACAGCGAGCGTGAACAGATAGTGTTGCTGGCGCCTATTATTTCGACCGTAACCACGCATCTACTGGTGCCCAAAGGAAGCAGACAAAGTCAGTTGACTCTTTCATTGTTCAACCACGGGCTTCGGGAACTGACCTTGCAGGGTAAAATGAGCCGCTTCAAGCGTTTGTTGAAAGAGGGGTTTTACCAGCACCCGCAAAAACCGGTGAATTACGACCGGCGCTGAGGATGCACTTTTGCCGGGACAGTTGCACTGTTTATCCCATCCAGTGGCCTGTTGTCACAGCGAGATAGAAAATATAAATACAGGTTACCCAACCGGCTACAAATGCCAGTGTTCGCAAGGTAGCCAGATTGGCAAGGTAGAGCGCTGCGTGAAGTATTCTGGCTGTCAGAAACACGTATCCCGCCATGGTCAGTGTGTTCAAATCCACGTTGCCTGCTATCGCAATCACCAGAACTGCAGTCAACATCGCCAGTGCCTCCCAGGCGTTTTTGTGCGCGGCTATTGCCCGGGCACCGGCGCCGGTTAGCATTGCCTGTTGCATGCGTGGATGATGGTTGTCGAATTTGCCGAATTCCTTAACCCGAAAATAAGCGCCAATTGGGGCGAGAACGTAGGGCAACAAGGCGGTGATAAACAGCACAATGATTATCGGGGGCATGGAAGTCTCCTGTCGGTTGGTCTGATGCGGTAATTTAATGCCGGTTCAGTAATTGGCACAATGTTCTAGGGCTGTGTCGTTCGCCATTTACTTAGCTGACTAAGCTTCATGACTCTCGCCTTGCCCTGAAACTACTCAGAGAACAAATTTGAACAGCAAAGATCAACCGGCCCTAATTTGCAGTGTAGCAGTTGGTTCAGGTATGGGCGCTTGAATGCTTCCATAACCCGATCAATCTCTTTCAGTACTATTTTCATCACGCAACGGCGGAGGTTACAAGTGCTTTTGCCCGCCAGGCTCAGCATTTTTTCAGCATGCAATACAGAAATTTCTGTTCATTACCACCGGGTGTGATGTGCGTTTCACTCTCTTGGGTGACGAGTTCAAATTTTGAACCAAATTCCGCCTGTAACTGTGCGGCGTGGTATCGCACAACAGGCAAACCACTGCATGTGGTTGGCCCATCATGGGCAAACGTGGCCATCACCACCCAACCTCCCGGTTTAACCGCTTTCAGTACCCGTCCAACATAAGCAGAGCGTTCGGCTGGTGTGGTCAGAAAATGAAAAGCGGCTCTGTCGTGCCATACGTCATATATCTCATCAGGCAAATTGGCGTGCAGGATATCCGCCGCAATCCATTGCACGCTGACTGGGCTGTCGGGCAATCGTGCCTGGGATTCAACCAGGGACTGTTCGGACAGATCCAACACAGTAATGTTGCTGTAACCAAGCTCCAGCAGGTTGCCCACCAACGGTGAAGCGCCACCACCTACGTCAATAATCTTTGCGTCGAACGAAAGACCGGCTTGCTGAATAAGATGAACGGAGAGTAGGGCGCTTTCCTGAAACCAGCTCACCTTATCCGCGTTTTTGGTGGTGTACACCTGTTCCCAATGTTGTTTTGCTTTCACTGCTTTCCTGTTCGAAGTTGTGGGGACGGTGAAATTGAAGTCTGTATGGCTTGTATCATACTTTCCGGCGCATGAAACAGCTATTTGGGTCCGGCTGGTAATCGCTGAACGGCCCACACAGCTCAAAACCAAATTTTGTGTATAACTGCCGGGCTGCAGCAAAATAATCCTGGGTGCCGGTCTCCAGCCACAGGGATTCATACCCTTGTTCTTTTGCCTGATTCACGATGAAACTGAGCAGTCGGGATGCCACACCCTGGTTTCTGAAACCGTGGGCGGTGCGCATGGACTTGAGCTCGGCCTGAGTGCTATTCAGTTTTTTAAGTGCGACACAACCCGCCAGCATATGGCCCTGCCAGGCACTGAAAAAGGTGATGTTCGGGGCTTTCAAAGCAGGAATATCCAGAGCGTGGACACTTTCCGGCGGAGAAGTGGCGTACATGTCACTGAGATGCTCTCGTAGCAGACCAATGACACAATCGTCGCTTAAATCGTCCTGTTTAATCAGCACTTTTATTGGGGACTCTCGCTCAGCGGCTTAACGGTGGTCCAGCTTAAACGTTTTGAAGGATTGTGTTAATTGTCTTTTTGGATCAAAATCAATCTAAATGAGTCAAAAACGTGTTTTGCTTCTGCTTGCTGCGACCTTAGCTCTTACAGGCAGTAACGACGCAGAATATTGGGGAGTTGGGTTGTCGTGCTGAGATTGGATGAATTACAAAGGATTGGGATCGTTGCTGTATTTTGCCTGGTTGTAAGTATTTGCAGAGCAGGCGAGAGTGAGCAGGTGGATTATTTCGCCGACAATGCTTTGGGAAACCCGTTGGCGCTGGTGCAGCACCCGGCCGGAATTCACAGTAATGGCGTTACGTATATCGCGTATCAGGGGCCGCTGGAAGACCCTTATATAGTTGCGTACAACCACAAAACACAGCAATGGCAGGGGCCTGTAAAAGCGGGTACCAGTGATCTTGGCAAGAATCTTCATATTAAGCCCAAAACGGACAATCATGGCAAACCCACCCTGTTGATCGATGATTTGGGTTACATACATGTCTTTTTTGGTGGCCATGGTGCTGGCAGTAAATACGGCAATAACCCTTTGGGCCGGGGTGGTGTAGGGCGCAATAAACATGTGGTTTCAGTAAAGCCACACGATATTTCCGAATGGCAGGAACTGGACAACATATCGGTGTTTGGTACCTACAATCAAGCGGTTAAAATGGACAATGGTGATATTTATCTCATCTACCGCCACGGAGCCCACCGAAGTGATTGGGTATATCAAAAGTCTGTTGACCACGGGCGTACCTTTGCAGAACCGGTATCTTTTTTGAAACATCAGCAGCGAACCGATTTACCTGCAACAGACAGTTGGTATGTTTGGGCAACCCGGGGCAAAAATGATGACATCATTTTTGCCTACGATTATCACCTTTGCTGGTTACAGGGCGAAGGGCCGCGTGGGCGTGGCCATGTTACCGAACGCCATGATCTGTATTACATGGTATTCAACACCCAGTCCAATTCCTGGCGTAACATTCACAACCAGTCGTTAGCCATACCTCTTACCCGTGAACTGGCCGATAAACAGACCCGTGTGGTGGAAACGCCGGAAGACCACTGGACTTTCATGGGTTCGGCTCACTTGGATGGGCAAGGTTACCCTCATATTGCGCTCAATTCAGGTAGAGACACAGGCGTTAATACCGGTGGCCCGAAACAAACCTTGTATTACCGTTGGGATGGCACGCAGTGGCTGGGAGGAAAGCCGGTACATTCAGAATCATTGCGCAACAATACGGATACCCGGGGGGATTTTGCAGTGACTTCTTCTAACGAAGTGACGTTTGCCTTAGGGTATGAAGAGCAGGGGAGTAGCATAATTGGCTACCTTCAAAGTAAAGATGGCGGCACTACGTTCAATCGAACCAAAAGTTTGCTAACAAGCAAAAATGCCGAGTGGGCTCTGACCGCCCTGATTGACAATGCCCACCCTGAAGCCCGCCTTATTGTCGCGGAAAAACTACCCGGTAACCAGTGGCACAAAATATACCTCGTTGGTGATAACGGCCCTGTACCAAGAGCCAGGTCAGAAGCCGATGTGTTGACACCTGATGACACACGGGTTTTGCAGTAGGTTGTATGTAAACGTCAGGCCTTAGGTTGCAATTTTAGTTAGACCAAGCACCATTCGTAGTTTGGCAATCTATTGAATCTAATGCCATATGTAAAGACAGGCCCAAACCCACTAATCTGCTTTTTGGGAAAAAAATTAGTAGAAGATACAGTAGGATAAACCAGAATTGATGAAGGGGATGAAAGCCTATGCTGCAACGGTTAGGATCATAAATAGGGTTTGCCATTAAATGGTCTAAATCTACCAGCATTGTTGATATGAGAATCAGGTATGCCTGTTTCCAATTATTTCGATAGAAGGCCGCCACCAATATCAAGGGGGCGATAAAATGCAGAGCGATGTGAAACATGTATTTTCTTAAAACTTATTGCCCAGAAACTAGCTACAATGCGAAGCAGCCATCTGTTTGTTGTTGGTGCCCCAGTGTACAGCACTTGTCTTTAAATGTTCGTTACATGCCATAGTCTCGTTCTACTTTTACAATACGCACCTTAAACGATTCGTACCATAACTTATGGCCATTTCTTTGAGCCTGTAAATGTTCTGTATTGGCTTTCCAGTTTTTAATAGATTCCAGATCAGCCCAATATGAAACGGTAATGCCAATGTTCTCTCTGGCCGATTCTGCACCCAAATATCCAGGCTGTTGCTCAGCGAGCTCAATCATTCTGTTTGCAGTTTTGCTATATCCATTATCGCAGGCTGTTCGAACGGAAGTGAAAATAACGGCATAATATGGAGGCTTTGGAGTACTAGCTATATTGGACATCAACAAAACTCCTTGGCATATAACGCCCATCTCGAAGCGGCCATGTGCGTTTTTGTTCCAGCGAGCACCGCGAGTGTTAATGCGTTTGTTAGTTGCCGTAAACTCAATGCGTGTGCTAACGTTTGTGTGTACACGCATAAGGAGTTTACCATGGATACTCGCATACAATTTAGAGTTGATGAAGAAACTAAACACTTGGCTCAGGCAATGGCTGAAAGCCAAGGGCGTACCTTAAGCGACGCATGCAGAGAGCTTACTGAAGAACTTGCTGAACAGCAACGCAAAGTAATTATGCATGATCAGTGGCTTACAGAACAGGTCAATGCAGCGTTTGATAAACTAGAAGGTGGCCAGAGTGAGTTTGTCAACCATGAAGAGGCCAAGTTGGACATGGAAGCTCGAAAAATGAAAATCAGGAATAAAGCCAAAAAATGATCGTTTGGGAAATAAGTTCGCTGAACGATCGTGAGGCTATTTTCGAATTTTTGTACGAATTTAACCCATTAGCAGCAGAAAAAACTGATGCAGTAATTGAGGGAAAAGTCGAAAACTTGAATCAACAACCTCTAATGGGAGTTGAGAGAGAAGGTATACCGGGAAGGTTGTTAATAATCCCTGAGGTCTCAATGATAGTTTCATATTTCATAAAAGACGAAATAATTCACATTCTTCGAGTTTTACACCAAATGCAAAAATTTCCTGTAGACAACTAACAGCCGCTTACCGAGCAAAACTGGAAAACTCTAATTTAGAGCTGTCTCATTAAAGGGGAGGTTTACACCAGCGAAGCGTGTTTATGGGATTGTTAGCTGCCACCTGCCGCCATAACTATAGCCCCCAAAAAGACCGCTGGTACCGTAACTACTGAGTCTATAACTATAGTTGCTGGTGTTGCTGCTATTTTTCCAGCAGTTTCGGTAAAAGTTGACGGCTGTGCTACTGCAATCTGGCGACGTTTTTCAAGCTTTTCCAAAGGTAATATGGTAATCCTCCCATTTTTAACTGACGCTAAAAGTAGAAGTTATGCTGCCATCAAAGGTGGTTTTCCACCGTTGGCTTTGTGTGGTCGTTCGTGATTGTAAAACCACAGCCACTTCGTTGCATAGTCC
>NZ_QRHA01000008.1 GCF_003367475.1 Alteromonas aestuariivivens | reverse complement strand
ATTATATTCATGGCTATTACAGCCGACTGAGACCGCATTCATACAACGGTGGTTTAACACCGAATGAATCGGAGAAACGTTACTGGAATAGCTACAACGATGTGGCCAAAATTACTTGACCACTACAGAGACCTTTCAATATCGCGATGCAAGCGTAACTCTAATTCGTCAACGTTAGTACTTGATGCTACTTCCCTGCTGTTATGAATTAAGTTTTTAATACCAAATTGATTACCTAGTTCATAAACCTCGTAGCGACTGTACAAGTCGACTAGGCTTGTCGGTTCTTTAGAGTTTCTAAGAAATACCTTAGAAACCATTAATTGACGAAGATGTATAATACCTTCTTCAAATTCAATGTTTCCAGCCATGTTTAGTTTCTTAAAATCTGATAGCGCCTGCCTCTTTTTCTGCCCGCTTTGGAAATTTCGATTTTCATAGAAGGTTCTTAAAGTGCAAATCAAGGTTGCGATTGCTATGCATACTAAGATGCCAGAAAGTATCAAGTTAATTGCATCTATATTGAATTGCCATTTCTCAGGACCAGTCATGTTAGCCTCATTTACTACGATTTAAATTGTAAGCGTATTGAGATCATGCAAATACACTTTCATTTTTACTCCCACAATTAAATCCGCTCTTGATGTCGGCTATATTCCAACCTGAATATACCTCAGTCACACCCCCTCAGCAAAAATAATGCCAACATGTCATCGCACCAGTTATAACTTTATGATTTATAAGAATTTTATACTAATAAAACAGGCTAACTTGATAATGATAACTAGTTGATCTTTGTGAGCACTACAACGCGCACAGCGATTACCAATCCAATGATTGAGGACTGAGGTCTTAGTAATTCAAAGTGTCGTTAGAAAGGCGTACAGGAAGCCTGAGGAACGTATGGAATTTGGGAGTATCTTAGAGGGAAATGTGTGCTACATTTGTGAGACTTGTCGTGATACAAAACGTACCACAACAAGTCTCAGGGAAAAGGCTAACCCATTGATTTACAAGGGGCTCGCAGATGGGGGCAAAATTACATCATGCCGCCCATGCCGCCCATGCCGCCCATGTCAGGGGCCGGAGCTTCATCTTTAGGCACTTCAGCTACCATGGCTTCGGTAGTGATCATCAGGCTGGCTACTGAAGACGCGAACTGCAGAGCAGAGCGGGTAACTTTAGTTGGGTCAAGAATACCCATTTCCAGCATGTCGCCGTAGGTATCGTTACCGGCATTGTAACCGTAGTTACCAGTACCGCCTTTAACCGCGTTAACTACTACAGAAGCTTCTGCACCAGCGTTGCTGGCGATTTGACGCAGAGGTGCTTCCATCGCACGCAGTGCCAGTTTGATACCGTGAGTCTGATCTTCGTTGTCACCAGTCAGCGCTTCGATTTTCGCCGCCGCACGAACCAGAGCCACACCACCACCAGGTACCACGCCTTCTTCAACCGCAGCACGAGTTGCGTGCAGCGCGTCTTCAACGCGAGCTTTCTTCTCTTTCATTTCAACTTCAGTAGCAGCACCAACCTTGATTACTGCAACACCGCCAGACAGCTTGGCCAGACGCTCCTGCAGTTTTTCTTTGTCGTAATCAGAAGTTGAATCTTCGATTTGACCACGGATTTGGCCACAGCGGGCTTCGATAGCCGCTTCGTCACCAGCTCCGTCTACTACAGTGGTGTTGTCTTTGTTGATTACTACGCGCTTGGCTGTACCCAAATCTTCCAACTGAACTTTTTCCAGCTCCAGACCGATCTCTTCAGAGATTACAGTACCACCAGTCAGAATAGCGATGTCCTGCAACATGGCTTTACGGCGGTCACCGAAACCAGGTGCTTTAACCGCTGCTACTTTCACAATACCACGCATGTTGTTAACAACCAGAGTGGCCAGCGCTTCGCCTTCCACGTCTTCTGCGATGATCAGAAGAGGCTTACCGGCTTTTGCTACGCCTTCCAGAGTAGGCAGCAATTCGCGGATGTTGGAGATTTTCTTATCAGCCAACAGGATGAACGGGCTGTCCAGTTCAACGGTGCCATTTTCCTGGTTGTTGATGAAGTATGGAGACAGGTAACCGCGGTCGAACTGCATACCTTCAACCACTTCCAGCTCGTTTTGCAGAGCCTGGCCTTCTTCAACAGTGATAACACCCTCTTTGCCCACTTTGTCCATGGCGTTGGCGATGATTTCGCCCACTTCATAGTCAGAGTTTGCAGAAATAGTACCTACCTGGGCAATCGCTTTGCTGTCTGCACACTCGGTAGAAAGAGCTTTCAGTTCTTCAACTGCAACGGCTACGGCTTTATCGATACCGCGCTTCAGATCCATTGGGTTCATGCCTGCAGCAACAGACTTCAGGCCTTCAACTACGATAGCCTGGGCCAGTACGGTTGCAGTGGTAGTTCCGTCACCTGCTTCGTCGTTAGCTTTGGACGCCACTTCTTTTACCATCTGCGCGCCCATGTTTTCGAACTTGTCTTCCAGCTCGATTTCTTTGGCTACAGAAACACCATCTTTAGTGATGGTAGGTGCGCCGAAAGACTTATCCAGCACTACGTTACGGCCTTTAGGGCCCAAAGTTACTTTAACTGCGTTGGCCAGAATGTTTACGCCCTTAAGCATTTTTGTGCGGGCGTCATCACCAAAACGAACTTCTTTAGCTGCCATTGTTCAATTCCTCTTAATACGGTTAAACGGTTGGATTACTCAACGATTGCCAGGATGTCGCTTTCGCTCAGGATCAGAACTTCCTCACCATCCAGCTTTTCTGTTTTCACGCCATAACCGTCGTTGAAAATAACGGTGTCGCCGACCTTAACATCCAGAGCTTTCACGTCGCCGTTCTCAAGGATGCGACCATTACCCACAGCGATGACCTCACCGCGCGTAGATTTCTCTGCTGCAGAACCGGTCAGTACGATACCGCCAGCAGATTTTGATTCTTGCTCTGCGCGCTTAATGATTACGCGGTCGTGTAAAGGACGAATTGCCATTTTCAAGTCTCCTGAAAATTCCAACTATATTTAAAGTTAGTTATTTGCCGGTGAGCCATTCATTGCTCGCCGTGTACCTAATGAGAGCCGTTGCCGGCCCGTAAAATCTTTCTGCGTGGTTAAATGGGGCACGCCCTTGGTGATCTCAAGGGTTTGGCACGAAAAAAACACAAAAAAATTGGTGTTTTTTTCCGTGGGGTATTAACCCCATGAAAAACTGACTCATTTAAAAAGAATACTCAGCGTAACCGAGAGTTGTCGTTGCCGGACCTGTCGGTGTATTCGCCCTCGATCACATTGCTGTCTGAAGAACGTTTGAATCCTTGCGACGAAGGTTGTTGATGGTATTGGGCGGCCGTGACCACACGCATACTCATGTGGCGGGCGGCATGTCGGGCAATCCATTTGCGACTGGGGGGCAATACCAGGCAGAGGCCCAGGATGTCAGTGATAAAACCGGGGGTTACCAGTAGCACCCCTGCTATAACCAGCATTAGCCCTTCGAGCATTTCACCGCCGGGAATTTCGTTGCGCTGCATTTTTCGCTGGGCGCTTTGCAGTGTGCTCAGGCCCTCCTGACGTACAAAAAAAGCGCCAATAAAGGCGGTGAACAATACCAGTGCGATGGTATTCCAGCCACCAATTATGCCGCCCACATGTACCAGCACGGCAATTTCAAGGATGGGCAACAAAGCAAATAAAAGAAACAATACGCGCACAGGCACCTCAATTCTTTATTGTATAACTTGTGTACATGGGGGAGATTACGCCTGATCACAAGGATAAACAGGCTCCATGATATTAAATCGGACAAATACCCAAACAAATAAGATAGCCGGTTAATCTGGTACACTCAGAATTTGAAAGAATACTCTTATGCCTCCGGTCTTAGGAAACAGTAATGGCAGTCAGTCTGATATTTTGCACTGTACCCAACCAGGAAGTTGGTCGGCTAATTGCAAACCAACTGGTTGAGCAACGGGCCGCGGCCTGCGTGAAAATAGTACCCGGGGTCACTTCGGTATATCGCTGGCAAGGCAAGGTTGAGGTTGACCAGGAATGCCAGTTACTGATTAAAACCACTGCTGGCAAAGTCGCAATGGCGTACCAGTTAATGGTACAAATGCACCCATACGAAGAACCTGAATGGTTGGTGCTGGACAACGCTTCCGGCAGCAAAGGTTACCTGGAATGGATAACCAACCAAACAATGAAGCCAACAAAGTAGTCGAGAAACTGTTGAATGATGCTGAAATCGTGTTTTGCTTTACTTACCGCCTTTCTACTCACGGTGCCACAAATAAGCCAGGCGCAACTGGACAACAGTAGCCTGGGTAGCCTGTTCAGCGATCAACCGGAATTTCTGCACGTTGACGAAGCCTTTATGTTCGACTTCAGACAGCGGGGCAATAAGCTGGAAATCACCTTCGACATTGCAGACAGTTACTACCTGTACAAGCACCAGTTCAAACTGGCAACCAAAAATGCCACCTTGGGCGAGCCCGTCTTTCCTGAAGCCAAGCAGAAGGAAGATGAGTTTTTCGGCCTCACCGAAGTGTACTACCACACCGTAACCTTCAGTGTACCTATTGAGGAATCCGTTCAGGATGGCGTTGTAAAAGTGCGCTACCAGGGCTGTGCCGAGGCCGGCCTGTGCTATCCGCCAACCACCAAAGTCGTTTATCTGTCTGCAGTTTCCAAAGGCGGGAGCAGCATTGAGACTGCAACTGTTGTTACAGCAGCAAGCGAGCCACAAAGCCAGTCTCAGCAATACGATTTGGCCACGCGCCTGGCCGACAAAGAAAACTTGTTCATTACCTTGTTGCTGTTTCTGGCATTGGGTGTTGGGCTGGCTTTTACTCCTTGTGTGTTCCCCATGTATCCGATCCTTTCCGGCATCGTGATTGGCCAGGGTAAAGAAATCAAGCTATCCAAAGCTTTCTGGCTTTCATTCATCTACGTTCAGGGCATGGCCATAACCTATTCGGTGTTGGGCCTTGTGGTTGCCTCGGCCGGGGTGCAATTTCAGGCGGCACTGCAGCATCCGTACATTCTGGGTGTTTTCATCGCCTTGTTTGTTGTTCTGGCGATGGCCATGTTTGGAGCCTGGGAACTGCAGCTGCCTTCCAAATGGCAGGAGCGCCTTAACCAGTTAAGCAACGATCAGAAACGCGGCAATGTGTTGGGCGTATTTGTAATGGGTGTACTTTCGGGCTTGGTCGCTTCTCCGTGCACCACGGCTCCGTTAACAGGCATTTTGCTGTTTATCGCCCAAACCGGCGACATGGTACTGGGCTTCGTTTCACTGTATGTTCTGAGCTTGGGAATGGGTATTCCGCTTATTTTATTCGGCATCACCGGCGGCAAGCTGTTACCCAAAGCGGGTAGTTGGATGAATGTGGTTAAGGTTACCTTTGGCTTTATGATGCTGGCTGTGGCGATTCTCTTTATCGAGCGGCTTTGGAACAGCGAATACAGTTATCTTCTGTGGGCTTCACTGGGCCTGGCTACATTCACCTATTACGGCGTTATCAACCAGGATACCCAAACCTCACTGGCCAAAGGCGTACGCTCACTGGCGATTTTCATTGGGCTGTTCGCCAGCGCCATGTTGGGCTACCACACTCTGATGCCAGCGCCCCACTCAACCACCACTGGCACCTCTCAAATGAATGCTGCGGCGCACCCAACATTTACGGTAGTTAAAAGCCTTGAAGATTTTAAACAAAAGCTGGCTGCCGCCAATGCAGAAGGTAAATCAGTGATGGTAGACCTTTATGCAGACTGGTGCGTGGCCTGTAAGGAATTTGAAAAATACACCTTTCCCGAACCTGCCGTGATCCAGGCACTGGCAAATACCGAATGGATGCAAATCGACCTCACTGACAACACGCCCATCAATCTGGCATTTCAGGAAGAGTTTGATGTACTTGGCCTGCCCACCATTTTGTTCTTCAATACCCAGGGCAATGAAATTCAGGGCTCCAGAGTAACCGGCTTCATGCGCGCCGAACCTTTCAGCCGACATGTTAACCAGGTGCTGGGCAACCCGCAGTAACAGAAAGTGCTGGCTGGCCGCGGCAATGCTGCTGGCCGGCCTGTGTATTGGTTGTAAAGCCCACGCCAGCGGGTGTTTTGATGACTGGTTTTGTATCGAGATACACCCACACAAAGAAGGTCATCAGGTTGAGCTTCGGCGTGTTGCGCCTTTCCCGGTAGTGGTGACCGTGCTTTCATCGGCACTCGAACCCACTCACATCTTTACCGCAGCTTTGAATACAGATAAGGCTTACGTACTTGGCCACACTGTCAGCCCCAGGGCGTTCTGGCAAACCATGCGGGTAAGATGGACTGGAGGTGTTTTGAACGCCACTCACAACAACGCAGTAAAGTACCGCTACCCGCTTCAGCCCAAAGAGCAGTATCGCATTGTGCAAGGTTTCAACGGTGGCTACAGCCATCAGGGCCGTTCGCGCTTTTCCGTCGATATTGCGGCCCCAGTCGGTACTCCCGTTTATGCGGCTCGGGCAGGAACCGTCATTGATGTTGTTGAGTCACACCGCCAGGGCGGCCCAAGTCGCCGCTATGCCCCCTATGCAAATTACATCATTATTCTGCACGACGACGGTACCACCGGGGAATATTTTCACCTCAAAAACCAGGGTGCAGAAGTGGAACGGGGCGACCAAGTTACCATCGGCCAGTTAATCGGCTATTCCGGCAACACCGGTTTTTCTTCGCTGCCGCATTTGCATTTTGGCGTTTATCGGGCCAAACCCAATGGCAGCTACGAATCAGTAGCGTTCGATTTCACCAAATAGGCCTTAAGAACTTTGCGGCGAAATCCCCTGATTAGACCAGTATTTTGCTGCTAAATAGATTTCAATCGCTATAATCGGGCAATAAATCGAAAAGTCACGGTGCGAACTGGCTTTTTTTCGTGCAACTGCATGCATTTTTTGTTGAAATGACATTTAACCCTACAGTTACCGGAAGATAGCAGCATTTTAATGAATATTTTGTTACTGAATGGCCCTAACCTGAATATGTTAGGCAAGCGCGAACCGGCGACCTACGGTCACCAAACGCTCAACGACATCGTTGACCAACTGAGCCAGTGTGCTCAGCAACAGGGTGTCACGTTAACGCATTTTCAGTCTAATGCTGAGCACGCTCTGATCGATCGCATCCATGAATCCATGGGCAGTATCGATGCCATCATCATTAACCCCGGTGCTTTCACGCACACCAGTGTAGCACTGCGTGACGCGTTGTTAAGCGTTTCGATTCCTTTTTTTGAAGTGCATTTGTCGAACGTTCACGCCCGTGAGCCGTTCCGACATCATTCATATTTATCTGACGTTGCGGCTGGCATCATTGTTGGTGTAGGTGCCTTGGGCTACCAACTGGCGCTGACCGCAGCAATCCAATTACACAAACCGAACAGCTAACAGAGACCTATCATGGATATCAGAAAAATTAAAAAACTCATCGAACTGGTAGAAGAGTCCGGCATTGCCGAACTGGAGATCACAGAGGGTGAGGAGTCAGTTCGAATTCACCGTGGTCCTTCTGCTGCATCAGCACCTCTCAACTACAGCTTTGCGGCACCCGCAGCTCCTGCCCCGGTAGCGGCTCCGGCTCCGGCTGCGCCTGCTGAACCGGCCGCACCAACAGTGCCAGCCGGGCATACCGTGAAGTCGCCAATGGTAGGGACTTTCTACCGTTCATCTTCACCCACATCCAAACCGTTCGTTGATGTCGGCCAGCGCGTTAAAGTGGGTGACACCCTGTGTATTGTTGAAGCCATGAAAATGATGAACCAGATCGAGTCTGACAAAGACGGGGTCATCAAGGAAATTCTGGTCGAAAATCAGGATCCGGTAGAGTTTGATCAGCCTCTTTTCATCATTGAATAAGCGAGCAGAGGGTTATGTTAGATAAGGTTCTTATTGCTAACCGGGGTGAAATCGCACTGCGAATTTTGCGTGCCTGCAAAGAGTTAGGCATCAAAACCGTCGCGGTTCATTCCACCGCCGACAGAAACCTCAAGCACGTTTTGCTCGCCGATGAATCCATCTGTATTGGCGGCGCTTCGGCTACTGAGAGTTATCTGAATATTCCACGCATCATTGCCGCAGCCGAGGTAACCAACTCAGTTGCCATTCACCCAGGTTACGGATTTTTGTCTGAAAATGCCGCCTTTGCTGACGCAGTAGAGAAGAGCGGCTTTATCTTCATCGGTCCAAAGGCAGAAACCATCAACCTCATGGGTGATAAAGTTTCGGCAATTAATGCCATGAAGAAAGCTGGCGTACCCTGTGTTCCGGGTTCTGACGGGCCACTGACCGACGATGCGGAGCGCAACAAGAGCATTGCCAAGCGCATCGGCTACCCGATTATCGTTAAAGCAGCGGGTGGTGGCGGTGGCCGCGGTATGCGAGTAGTGCGCAGCGAGGAAGAGCTGATCACGGCCATCGAAACCACGCAGGCCGAAGCCGGCGCGGCATTCGGTAACGCGACTGTTTATATGGAAAAATTCCTCGAAAATCCACGCCACGTGGAAATTCAGGTATTGGCTGACGGCCAGGGCAATGCCATCCACCTAGGTGAACGTGACTGCTCAATGCAGCGTCGCCACCAGAAGGTGGTCGAGGAGGCTCCGGCTCCGGGCGTATCCGAACAGATGCGCAATAAAATTGGCGACCGCTGCCGTAAAGCCTGTATTGAAATTGGTTATCGCGGTGCCGGAACGTTTGAGTTCCTGTACGAAAACGGCGAATTCTATTTCATTGAAATGAACACCCGTATTCAGGTGGAGCACCCGGTGTCGGAAATGATCACCGGTGTCGATTTGATCAAGGAGCAATTGCGTATTGCTGCGGGCCAACCACTATCAATTGACCAGTCACAAGTGCAGATTCGCGGTCATGCCATCGAATGCCGAATCAACGCTGAAGATCCGGACACCTTCATTCCAAGCCCCGGTCTGATTGACATGTTTCATTCCCCGGGAGGACTGGGAGTACGTTGGGAATCCCACATCTATGCGGGTTATGCGGTTCCACCGTATTACGATTCGATGATTGGCAAGCTGATTACTTACGGTGATAGCCGCGATGAAGCCATTGCCAGAATGCGCCACGCGCTGGATGAGTTGGTTATTGATGGTATTAAAACCAACATCCCGCTACAGCGCAGAATAATGGCGGATGAAAACTTCTCTGCTGGTGGAACCAACATCCACTATCTGGAGAAAAAACTGGGCATGTCCTGACAATCCCAGACTCGCTGTAACAGAACCCGGATTTTTCCGGGTTTTTTATTGCACGCAAAAAAAAAGCCCATCTCCATGACGGGCTAAACAGCAAGAACGCGTACACACTTATTGGTGCATGATTGATTACGCTCAATTGCGCCACGAGGTTTAAAAAAAATGCATTTTCTTTTTTTCAACGTTTCCTGCCCTTCGACTGGCTTCAACACGGCTAAATTAAACCCTGCGTTGTGGTAACCCAATATTCTCGCCTACGCTGTATAGACTCTCTATTGCATTTTTGGTGTATCCCCGGCCCCTGTTATTATCAAGGAGACTGCCATGCCAGATAACAGCCGACGCCAGTTTCTGTCTTTACTCAGCGCAGGCTTCGCTGCCAGTGCGTTGCCCGGCTGGGCAACCACACCGCCACTTCCTGCACGAAAAATTGGTGTAGCGCTGCTGGGGTTGGGTGGCTACAGCAGCAACCTGTTGGCCCCGGCTTTGGAGCATACCCGTTACTGCGAACTGCGCGGCATTGTTACCGGCAGCCAGGAAAAAATTCCACGCTGGCAGGCCCGTTACGCCATCCCCGACACCAATGTTTACAGCTATGACGATATGCACCGAATTGCTGACAACCCCGACATTGACGTTGTCTATGTGGTGGTGCCAACAGGCTTACATATGCATTACGCTGTAAAAGCGGCTAACGCTGGCAAACATGTGTGGTGCGAAAAACCGATGGCCATGAATACCAGTGAGTGTCAGGCCATCATAGAGGCATGTAAGAAGAATGGGGTTAAACTCTCTGTCGGTTACCGTATGCAGCACGAGCCTAATACCCAATTGATGGCTGGGTACACGAAAAACCAACCGTTCGGCCCCATTAAGGCAGTCAGCAGTTTCGCAGGCTACGGCGGCAATGGATTACCGGCAAACAACTGGAGAATGAAAAAGAATATGGGCGGTGGGGCCCTCTACGATATGGGAGTGTATCCCATCAATGGAGCACGGTTTATTACCGGCCTTGAACCCGTCGCGGTTACAGGCAGACACGAAAAAACCCATGCAGATATTTTCACCGAAGTGGACGAAACCACGTATTTCACCCTCGAATTTGCCAACGGCCTGGTCGCAGATTGCGGCACCAGCGTGGTAAAAAGCTTCAATCGCCTGAGGGTGGATTGCGAGGATGGCTGGTACGAGTTGTCTCCCATGCAATCCTATTCCGGAGTAACGGCCACCAACAGCAATGGGCAGCGTTTTGGCGCCATATCCGGTATGCAGCAAACCCTGCAAATGGACAATGACGCTCTGGCCCTGCTAGGGCAAGGCCCAATCCGGGTGCCGGGAGAGGAGGGCATGAAAGACATTCAACTCGTCAATGCCATATTCCAGTCAGCCAGCAGCGGCCAAAAGGTAACACTCTAACCCGAGGTTTCCTGCTGCTGGGCATACCTGAGCAATTCTGCCGCTGCCAGTGCGTCTGAAAGGGCACGATGGTGGCGTTCCATGCGAATATTAAAATGCGCTGTCAGGTTTGCCAGTGAGTAGGAAGCCAACCCGGGCTCCACACGACGCATTTCTCTTACGGTACATAATTTTGGGCGCCGAAAATCCCGCTCCAGCCGGGCAAACTCCTGTTTAATAAAACCATAATCAAAGTTCACATTGTGCGCCACAAACACACTATCACGGGTGAATTCTTCTATTTCATCGGCTACTTCTGCAAATACGGGAGCGTCTTCCACCAGGCTGTTATCAATGCCCGTAAGGCGGGTTATCGCTGCTGGAATGTGCCGCTGAGGGTTGATCAGGGACTGCCAGCGCGCTACCTCCTGCCCGGCTACCAGTTTGACCATGCCGATTTCGGTAATGCGATGGTACCGGCTCTGCCCTCCGGTGGTCTCAATATCCACCACCACGTAAGGTTGCAGAGGATCGCGCACCCACTCCACCTGAGTCACCTGAACGCAGAACCCGGCCTGCTGAAGCTTTTGAATGCTAACCCACTGATTGCGTCGAATTTGATCACCGGGCGCTTTGATTTCTTCGAACCTGAGCTGCTCGTTTTCCAGTACCATAATATCCGGAAAGCCATCACTCAAACCGTCAAAATCTTCACTCATGGCCTTTAGAATAGTGCTCACAGCGGGGTAGGGCGCGTATTTGAGCAATACCCCGAGCAACTCCAAAAGATCAGAATTCCACATGAACAGGCTGTTGACCTTACCAAAATGCCTGGCCGCCACAGCACTCACATGCCCAAACAGAGCCTCTGCGCTACTGAATTGCTGTAACAGTGCATCAATCTCTTTGCGGTATGACGCGTAAAATCGATTTTCCTTCAGGCACACGGGACGCCGGTCAAATTCGTTGACCAGAGCACTTTTTTCATAAAGTAATGGCCAGAATGTCAGCCCGAACAAACTGCGCCACAGGCGATTTTCAGTGCGCCACGCTGCCACATTACGGCGCCTGTACCATCCAATCACGGCTTGTTCCACGTTGTCGTTCTGGCTGATATCCAGCTGCACTGAACGGCTGGCACTTCGCAGCATGTCTGTCAGCAAGCTGGTGCGCTTTTGGTGGAACTTGCGCTGATAAAAATCTTCTGCAAACACGCTCAGATTCTCTGAATCCGGTGAATCCAGAATGGCCTCCAATGCAACCTTCACCTCATCCCGGTGACCGTCTTTATAGCGCTCGCGGATCCAGCGTTCCCGCGCAGCGTCACTGCCTGACCGCAGCAACAACCCCAAGGCCAGCTCCCGTTGCTCAGACAACAATTTCAGCGCCAGTTTGTACAAAAAACTGCTCCTGAGCATAAAAGCCGCTTGCCCATCTGCTTCAGGAAAGCCCGCACGGGCCAAAGCTTCAAGTTCAGAAAGGTTGAGACAGGGTAAATCGTCAATCCGGGAAGCGTAGTAAAACGCCACTATTGCCTGCTCGTGCGACTCGAATCGAGCCTGGGGCGTGCTGGCATCAGCCCGGGTGCGCATGACGCCCAAATCCCGCATGGAAAACTGGTTTAGCCGGCCACGTGTATGGCCAAAGTACAAAAACAGCAAGAACCTGAGTACATCATCAAAAGCCCGCACGAAAAAACGTTCAGACTGAAATTCCTCCGGCCATCCTTGCTGAACCACCCAGCTTTCCAGGCGGGCTGCCAAGTCAGGTTTTGTTAAGCTCGACAGGCCTTTGGACGGTTCATAGTATGTCAGCAATTCCAGCAAGTCGGCTTTGGTAAGCACGCCCGCTACATCTCTGATGTGCGCCTGTTGCAATGGTGAAAGCCAGCCTGCTTCGCGCAGTTCATCAATATGCTGTTGAGGTTGGTTTATTTCCGCGTAATTAAACTGCTCGCGATTGATGATGGCGTATTTACGGTTGGCTGCGCGGGCAATAATGCATTGGGAATCGTCATTCAGTTTTTGAAATTGCTGAATAAACTGCAATTCCCGCTCACCCAGCAGAGCCTTGCTGGGGCCCTCAAAGAAAGCTAAAAACTCATGAAAATGGGCCAGATAGTAACGCTCAGGAAGAATTTTTTTCATCGTAAGGCCCATTTAACTCAATCAATGACAGTGTATATTTATACAGCTAAATTATTCAAGCCTGAATTGATTGCGCCCCACGCAGGTCATTTTGACCATTTAATCAGCACAGCAACCTGTCAACCAGAATAGAAAGTACTACAGTTAGTACACAAGCGTGAGTTAAAGAGGTGCGTGATGAGTCTGACTCGCCCTATGCTGTTTGATTGCCCTTATTGCATGGCCCATAACGAGGTGGAAGTTGATGAGATGAACGACCTTGGCCAGGCTCAGATTGTGGATTGCCAGGTATGCTGCCAGCCTATTGAACTGAGCGTAGTTGCCCAGGAAGATCGCATCACGATCGTGGCCAGCAGGGAAGATGACTGAAAAGGTAGAATTCGCGGTAACGAAGTGTTCAATCCTCGACCCAGATCAATACCTGCAGTTTAAATGTTGGTAAATTATGGATTTAGCGGTATAAGTAGGCGGTACGAATTCCGTTAGTGGTTTAGGTAAGCCCTGGTGCACGCAAAAAACTGTTAAGGGAATTCGTACTGACCTTATAAACCTGCCTTTTGGCAGGTTTTTGCGTATTAAGGGTACGTTAAAAAAGAATTGTTATCATTCACTAAACAACGGGAGTGAATTATGAAAGCAGTAAATCGCCGGGACTTTCTCAAACTTTCCGGCACCACACTGATTGGTGTCACACTGGGTGGCACCAGCTTGCGTGCGCTGGCACAAGAACAATTACAGGCTGACGATCCAACGGCAAAAGCGTTGCAGTATACCCCTGCTTCCACTGTTGAAGGTTCCACCTGCGGCAACTGCATGTACATTCAGGGAGAGGACGGCGAAGCTCATCGCCCCTGTGCCATTTTCCCTGGCAAACTGGTCAATACCAATGGCTGGTGTAGTGCCTGGGTGAAAAAGCCAGGCTAGCAGGCCATTTTCCATGATCTTAAAACAGGCCCGTGCCCCCATCAGGGCCTGTTGTGTTTTGATTGCGGCAGTTTCATATAGAAGCGAAAAGTCGGGTATCAACTGGCACGGCGCTGTCTTGTGAATAAAGCCAAATCAAACTCGCTTTCCCATCACACTTACCTATAAATTACGTTAAGCTATGCGCGATTTTTATTGCGGACAACGACTATGGCCTGGTTACAACTCAAAATTGACAGCAGCGCAGAGAATGCGGAATCCATTGGCGAAATGCTCAGCGCCAATGGCGCTCAGGCAGTAACCTTTCTGGATGCTAAGGATACCCCAATATACGAACCCAAGCCGGGTGAAGTCATACTTTGGCCGGACACCCAGGTTGTCGGCCTGTTTGACGCCAGCGACGATATGAATGCCATTCTCAGTCGTCTCAGCAAGGCCAAACTGCTGGGTAAAGATTTCCGTTACAAACTCGACCCTCTGGAAGACAAAGACTGGGAACGGGAATGGATGGACAATTTCCACCCCATGCAGTTCGGTGAGCGGTTGTGGATATGCCCCAGCTGGCGCGAGGTGCCGGACCCGGACGCAGTCAATGTAATGCTTGACCCCGGGCTGGCATTCGGAACCGGTACCCACCCGACTACAGCACTGTGTTTACGGTGGCTGGACGGCGAAGATTTGAGTGGCAAAACCGTGGTCGACTTTGGCTGTGGTTCCGGGATCCTGGCGCTGGCTGCGCTTAAACTCGGCGCAGCCAAGGTGATTGGTATTGATATAGATCCTCAGGCGCTGCAGGCTTCAATGGAAAATGCCCGTCGCAACCAGGTGGAAGATCGGTTGAGTGTTTACTTACCCGAAGATCAACCCAGCCTGGAAGCGGATGTGGTAATGGCCAATATTCTTTCCGGCCCGTTGCTGGAACTTCGCCCTGTGATCCGGGATTATTGCCGGGTTGGAGGCAAACTGGTGATGTCCGGTATCCTCGCAGAACTCACCCCGCGTATTGAAGAAGCCTACGCCCAGGAATTTGAACTCGATCCCAGCGCCATCGATGGAGAGTGGGCAAGGGTATCCGGCACCCGGGCCCGATAACACTTAGGCCCTTGATACCTCGGCAAAAGCTTCTGGCCGCTCCGGCCGGAAGGCGATTTGTTAGCCAGACCCTTACCACGCTGTCAAGCCCTGACGGTTAAATTTTGTGTGATTTTTAGCCTTTTCAAGCATGCAGAAAACACGTACACTTAGCGCCCCATTTCGGGAAAGTGTACAAAATCTGCGCAACTGTTGGCTGTAAAGTATGCGAATTGGACCTTACATCCTGGAAAACAATTTGATGCTTGCGCCCATGGCAGGTGTGACCGATCGCCCATTCAGACAATTATGTCGCCGGATGGGTGCAGGGTTGGTCGTATCTGAAATGCTATCAAGCAACCCAAAGGTCTGGAATACCGCCAAATCCATGCAGCGCATGGATCACAGTGGCGAAGAAGGCATTCGCTCTGTACAGATTGCCGGTGCCGATCCGGAACTGATGGCTCAGGCCGCCCAGTTTAACGTGGCAAACGGCGCTCAGATTATTGACATCAACATGGGTTGCCCGGCCAAGAAAGTGAATAAAAAGCTGGCGGGTTCTGCATTGCTGCAATATCCAGAACTGGTTGAGTCCATTGTCAAAGCGGTAGTCGCCGCCGTTGACGTTCCGGTTACGCTAAAAATTCGCACCGGATGGGACCAGGATAATCGCAATGGGGTCGACATTGCCCGCATTGCACAGGAAAACGGCATACAGTCTCTGGCGGTTCATGGCCGAACCCGGGCCTGTATGTACAACGGGGAAGCGGAATACGACACCATTCGGGCCATTAAGGCCGCAGTAACCATTCCGGTGGTTGCCAATGGTGATATCACTTCCCCGCAAAAAGCACTTCAGGTGCTTAGCTATACGGGCGCCGACGGCATCATGATTGGCCGCGGCGCCCAGGGTAATCCCTGGATATTCAAACAAATCCAGCACTATCTGGATACGGGTGAACATTTGGGTGAACCGCCTCTGGCTGAGCAACATGAGGTATTGCATGAGCATGTGGCAAACGTGCACGCCTTTTACGGTGTACCTTCCGGCGTAAGAATTGCCCGGAAACACGTAGGCTGGTATCTCTCGGAGCACGATAAGGATCGTCAGTTTCGAAAAACGTTCAATGGCATCGAGGAGGCTTCCGATCAGCTCCGCGCCCTGGACGATTATTTTCAAGCGCTGCAATCGCGGGAAACCCGACAGATTTCTCCAGCAGCATAGTGATGACTACTAACTAAAGAGCAAGTAAGTATTATGTTCGATCAAAATGTGACTTCACCTTTTACCACTACTGTTACCACTCCTTCACAAACTCAGGCTCAAAAGCCTCTGCGTGATTCCGTTAAGCAAGCTGTGAACAAATATCTGAAGCAGCTTGACAACGCAAACATCGACAACCTGTACGAGTTGGTACTGGCAGAAGTTGAAGCGCCGTTGCTGGAAGAAGTCATGACTTACACCCGCGGCAACCAAACCCGCGCTGCAATTATGATGGGTATCAACCGTGGTACTCTGCGCAAAAAGCTGAAGCAGTACGGCATGAACTAAAACTTAAAGGGCGTTGCCCTTCGATAAGAGCACCTCTGGGTGCTCTTTTTGTTTCAACCTTTCGTGAAAAAAAACCACTATGCAAACACCGAAACCCATCAAACGCGCGCTGTTAAGTGTTTCCGATAAAACCGGCATTCTGGAATTTGCCCAGGCTCTGCACCAGGCCGGTGTTGAACTTCTGTCGACAGGCGGTACCGCCAAATTGCTCGCCGAAGCCGGCTTGCCGGTGAAGGAAGTGTCTGAGCACACAGGCCACCCCGAAATTATGGATGGCCGGGTAAAAACCCTGCACCCCAAAATTCACGGCGGCATTCTGGGCCGGCGTGGGCTGGACGAAGCGGTGATGGCTGAAAACAACATTGCCCCTATTGATCTGGTTGCCGTCAACCTGTACCCCTTTGCAGCAACCGTAGCGAAAGACGGCTGCACACTGGAAGACGCCATCGAAAACATCGATATTGGCGGCCCTACCATGGTACGTGCAGCAGCCAAAAACCACAAAGACGTCACCATTGTGGTCAATGCCAGTGATTACAGCCGGGTGCTGAATGAAATGCAGGCCAATGGCAATTCTCTGAGTTACCAGACGCGCTTCGACCTGGCGATAAAAGCCTTTGAACATACCGCCGAATACGACGGCATGATTGCCAACTATTTTGGTGCCCGCATCGACTCAGTAGAGTGTGAAGAAGACTGCGAACACCACCACAGCGAGTTTCCGCGCACCTTTAACCTTCAGGTTACTAAGAAGCAGGATCTGCGTTACGGAGAAAACAGCCATCAAAGTGCTGCTTTCTACGTTGAGAACAACATTCAGGAAGCGTCTGTTGCCACTGCCACACAGTTGCAGGGTAAAGAGTTGTCATTCAACAACATTGCCGACACCGATGCAGCACTGGAATGTGTGAAAGAGTTCGATGTTCCGGCCTGTGTTATCGTCAAGCACGCCAACCCCTGTGGTGTGGCTATTGGTGAGAATATTCTGGAAGCTTACGATCGCGCCTACAAAACGGACCCGACTTCAGCTTTCGGCGGTATCATCGCCTTCAACCGTGAACTGGATGCCACCACGGCGCAGGCAATCATTGACCGTCAGTTTGTTGAAGTGATCATTGCCCCTGCTGTCAGTAACGGTGCCATTGAAGTCGTCGCAGCCAAGAAAAACGTGCGTTTGCTGGTATGCGGTGACTGGCAGGGTCAGTTGACCGACGGCTACGACTTCAAGCGGGTTAACGGTGGTTTGCTGGTGCAGGAGCGAGACTTCGGCATGGTGGATATGGACGACCTTCAGGTTGTCAGTGAGCGCCAACCTACGCAACAGGAACTGCAAGACCTGATGTTCTGCTGGAAAGTGGCCAAGTATGTGAAGTCCAACGCCATTGTATACTGCAAAGACGGTATGACCATTGGTGTGGGCGCCGGGCAGATGAGCCGGGTATATTCGGCGAAAATCGCTGGTATCAAAGCCGCCGACGAGAACCTCGAAGTGGCAGGCTCAGTGATGGCTTCCGACGCCTTTTTCCCATTCCGCGATGGCATAGACGCTGCGGCAGCGGCAGGTATCACTGCGGTTATCCAGCCCGGCGGTTCCATGCGCGATGACGAAGTGATTGCCGCTGCCAATGAACACAACATTGCGATGGTGTTCACGGGAATGCGTCATTTCCGCCACTAAAGGTTGAGTGGCAGGAAAGAAAGTTGAGGTTACTGGCGCAATAAAGGCGCTGGATTACGCTTATATCAGCCTGATTACCCGTTAGACTGGTATAAGCTCCAACTTTCATTCCAACCAAAAGGAAGCATGTAATGAACTCTTTGATGCAAAAAGTCGTAACCTTGCTGGGCGCAGCAATGATGACTCTCTCCACCCAGACACTGGCCAGCGATGCCATCAGTGAGGCAGCCGCCTCCGGCAACCGGAGTGCAGAAGCCAAATTGCGGGACGAATACCGGCACCCACAACAAACCCTGCGCTTTTTTGGTATTGAACCAGACATGACAGTGGTGGAAATTTGGCCCGGCGGTGGCTGGTACACCGACATTCTGGCTGAATTGTTGCGAGAGGAAGGTCAGTTAATTGCCGCTCACTTCTTTATTGACGAGTCAGCAAGCAATTATCGTCGCAATGCCTATCAGAAGTTCGAACAAAAGCTCTCCGAGTACGCCCCTTACAAAAACATTAAGCTTACTGCATTTGATCCGGTCAAGGCACTGGAAATCGCTCCCGCCGGTTCGGCTGACGCTGTACTGACTTTCCGCAACGTGCACAACTGGTATATGAATGCCGAAACCAAAGCGCTTGATAACGCATTCAGGGCATTTTATAACGCGTTGAAACCAGGCGGAGTGCTGGGTGTGGTTGACCATGAAATGCCAGAGACTCTGTCTGACGAAGCCATGAAGTCCAGCGGTTACATGAAAAAGTCGCTTATTGTGGCTGCCGCAGAGCAGGCCGGATTTAAACTGGTTGCCGAAAGCCAGGTTAATGCTAACCCATTGGATAATGCGCAACATCCGAAAGGCGTGTGGACATTGCCGCCTTCACTGGATTTGGGCGAGCAGGATCGCGACCAATATCTGGCCATTGGCGAGAGTAATCGTATGACCCTGAAGTTTGTAAAACCCGAGTAACAGAACGGAACGTTTGAATGAACATACTGGTAATTGGCGGCGGTGGCCGCGAACACGCCTTAGCCTGGAAAGCGGCACAGTGTAACGGTGTTAACACCGTATTTGTTGCCCCTGGCAATGCCGGAACGGCCACAGAACCCAAGTTGGAAAACGTCGACATTGGTGTCACCGACATCAAGGGCCTGCTGGCTTTCGCCCAGACCAATCATGTGGCACTGACCATTGTCGGGCCAGAAGCACCGCTGGTTGAAGGCGTTGTCGATGCGTTTGAAGAGGCTGGTGAAATCATTTTCGGCCCCACCCAGGCCGCCGCACAACTCGAAGGTTCCAAGGCTTTTACCAAGGATTTTCTGGCACGCCACAAAATCCCGACGGCGGAATATCAGAATTTCACCGAAATTGAGCCTGCGCTGGCGTACGTGCGAGAAAAAGGCGCTCCTATTGTGGTCAAGGCTGATGGCCTTGCAGCAGGTAAGGGCGTAATTGTTGCGATGACACTTCAGGAAGCTGAAGACGCCATTCGCGACATGCTGGCTGGCAACGCCTTTGGCGACGCTGGCAGCCGGGTTGTGATTGAAGAGTTTCTGGACGGTGAAGAAGCATCATTCATCGTAATGGTGGATGGCAAAAATGTACTGCCTTTTGCAACCAGCCAGGATCACAAACGTGCTGGTAATGGCGATTCCGGGCCCAATACCGGCGGCATGGGCGCGTATTCACCTGCCCCGGTTGTAACGCCAGAAATTCATCAGCGGGTCATGGATGAAGTTATCCTGCCAACTGTGGAAGGCATGGCCGCAGAGGGCAACCCTTACAAGGGCTTTTTGTACGCAGGCCTGATGATCATGGCTGACGGCACACCCAAGGTGATTGAATACAACTGCCGCTTTGGTGATCCGGAGACCCAGCCCATCATGTTGCGTTTGCAATCCGACTTGGTTGCGTTGTGTCAGGCTGCCTGCAAGGGCGAACTGGCTGGCAAAGCCATCGATTTCGACCCACGCGCAGCCGTCGGCGTAGTGCTGGCTGCCGGTGGTTATCCGGGCAATTACAACAAAGGCGATGCCATTGAAGGGCTGGATAAAGCAGCGCAATTGGATGGTAAGGTGTTTCACGCTGGCACTGCGGAAAAAGATGGTCGCGTTGTCACCAGTGGCGGCCGCGTGCTCTGCGCTACCGCTTTGGGCAACAATGTCACCGAAGCCCAGCAAAAAGCCTACGAACTGGTGGGCGCCATCAACTGGCAGGACGTATACTTCCGTACTGACATAGCCTATCGGGCAATCAAGCGGGAAAGCCAGGCAAGCTGATTTAATCCCGTTAGCCAAAAAGCGCAGCCGTGTTTCACCGCTGCGCTTTTTTTGTACTGGCTTTCTTCCTTGCCCGAATCCCCCTATGATGAAATATCAGGTCAGGGAACAGGGCAATACTATGCACCACAACACGCTCAGATCGCGGGTATATCGGATTCTTCGCCCCTATCGGCAGTACACCCAGGGCGAATATATCAGCCGCCTGTTTGACATCATGCTGATCACTCTCATTATCACCAATGCTCTGGCGATGCTGCTGATGACTGTTGAGCCCA
Organism: Alteromonas aestuariivivens; assembly: GCF_003367475.1. Lineage (GTDB taxonomy): Bacteria > Pseudomonadota > Gammaproteobacteria > Enterobacterales > Alteromonadaceae > Alteromonas > Alteromonas aestuariivivens. Next base: position 159,165 of record NZ_QRHA01000008.1, on the reverse strand, counting down.
TCCACCGGCAGTACCGCACTCAACTGCATCAGTTCGAAGTCTTCTCCGTGATCATATTTACCATCGAATATTTTGCCAGAGTGTGGACCTGCGTTGAGGTGGCGCCCAAATCAAGCCGCGAGCGTACCTGGCCTAACTGGAAGCGAAGACTACGTTATATGGTCACCCCGATTGCTATCGTGGATTTGCTCGCCATACTGCCGTTTTATCTGAGTATGTTTGTTGCGGTGGATTTACGCATACTGCGATTGCTGCGACTTACCCGGCTGATTAAGCTCGGCCGCTATTCAACCTCCATGCAGACACTCACCCAGGTGATCCGCGCAGAAGCGCGTACGCTGCTAGCGGCATTGAGCGTACTGATGATCACCATGATATTTGCCGCCACCGGCATCTATTACCTGGAAAAAGACGTTCAGCCTCAAGAGTTCAGCAGCATTCCTGCGGCTATGTGGTGGGCCATGATCACACTGACCACTGTGGGCTACGGTGATGTTGTACCCGTCACCCTGATGGGGCGAATATTTGGTGGTTTGATAACCCTGCTCGGAATTGGCCTTTACGCTCTGCCCGCCGGCATTCTGTCATCCAGCTTCACCGCCCGGGTCCATCTTCGCCAGGAGCGATTTCGTGAGGCCGCAAGCTCCGCCATTGCAGACGGCGACTTGTCTGAACGGGACTTTGAACACCTGGAAAAAATTCGCGGTTTACTCGACATGGACCAGGAAGAAGCCAAATTAATCATAAGGTTGCTTCAACATCGCCACAGCCAAGGCGAGACGGGGGACACAGACACCTGAGCCCCACCATTCCACTGGTCGGCACTATTACATCGCTTGATTATTCCTTCACGGCAGCTTATAACTAGGGGTCCTATTCATCCCCCTAAAGAGCATCCATGTCGGTTAAACATCCCATTATTGCCATAACGGGTTCGTCTGGTGCGGGCACCACAACGACCACCAATGCCATCCGGCATATCTTTCGCAACCTTAGCGTGGACGCAGCGGTAGTTGGGGGAGACAGCTTTCATCGTTTCACCCGCCCTGAAATGGAAGTTGAAATTCGAAAAGCGCAGGAGCAAGGCCGCCACATCAGTTATTTTGGCCCCAGGGCCAACGACTTTGATCTGCTTGAAAATCTGTTTCAGGAATACGGTCAGTCCGGTCAGGGGAAATTTCGCCAGTACCTGCATACCTTTGACGACGCTGTCCCATTTAACCAGATGCCTGGTACATTTACGCCCTGGCAGGATTTGCCGCAAAATACCGACTTACTGTTTTATGAAGGCCTGCACGGCGGAGTAAAAACGGAAGAAAACGATGTCGCCAAACACGTTGATTTGCTGGTTGGCATGGTGCCCATTGTCAATCTGGAATGGATCCAGAAAATCGTGCGCGACACGACTGACCGCGGCCATTCCCGTGAAGCGGTCATGAGCAGCATTGTACGCGGGCTGGACGATTACTTTCATTACATCACCCCCCAGTTTTCCCGCACTCACGTGAATTTTCAGCGCGTACCCACCGTAGACACCTCAAATCCGTTCAGTGCCCGGGAGATACCTTCCCAGGATGAAAGCTTTGTCGTGGTGCGGTTTCGCCGTGAAATGAAAAACGTAGATTACCCTTACCTGTTGCAGATGATCGACGGCGCTTTTATGTCTCGCATCAATACTCTGGTGGTACCGGGAGGCAAAATGGGGCTGGCTATGGAGCTGATCCTTACACCGCTTATTGAAGAGCTGCTGGACAAAAAACGCCGCGCCGGGCACCAGATGGACTGGGTAATAGAGAAGTAAGATTCAACCCTGGGGCTGCTGCATCTCGGCTTTTATGGCGTCCGTCAGGAGCGCACTCAGGTGTTCATATTTACGATTTAAAATGTGATAGCCGTTGACCTGGTGCAAGTTGACGTGACTGAATGACACCTGCATTTCAGGCGGAGTATTACCTTCAATGGAAACCAGTGCGTAATCGTATCTTCCCTGGGAAAACATGCCATACACACTTTGCACATTTTCAATGGTCACCAGATTCGCCTGAAGTTCATCCTGTTTATCAGCCGGCCAGTACTTAAGCTGGGCATTGGTGGCAATAACCGTGTTTTCCGGGTTACTCAGAACCTCTGGTGTACAGGGAGCTGGCTGTTTGCACAGCAGCATCACCTGTGCCGTCAGTAAGGGCGGCTCGAGTATCACTGCATCGCCACACTCAGACGCTGTGGCCGCTGAGCGCATTAATTCTGCGTCAATATTACCTTTCTCCAGCTCCAGCAATGATCGCTGCGAAGACACAATCGCGACAAACTGAATATCGAAACCCAGCCGCTGGTAACTTCGCTCAATAAGGCTTCGATACTTTTCAATCTGATAGTGGGGATAATAGCCGATTCGCAGTGTCGTGTCGGAACAATGTGCCATTGCCGGCCACAATGCCAGAGCAAACAGAAGAAGCTTCACTTTCCCAAAGAAATAACGCGTGTTCATACAACAAACCAGACTACATAACAGGTTTCAGCAAATTGCGCCCCCGGATTCGATTGAATGCAGACCGCAATAGAAATTGAGATGGCACAGATTATCCGCCCCGTATAAATCGCTCACAGGCGCTCGCGACCCAACCCGGATCATCCGATTGCGGATTATGCCACATTTTCAGGATATCCGGGGCAATAAACGCCCATACTGCATGACTTTCCTTAAACGCAACCCGGGCGCTGACTGCGGCGAACCAGGCCTGGATAATTCTGTTCATTCAGGCTCATCGCGGGCCAGAAACCGATGTGGTCCAGCAACATTGATGCACAGCATAACGGAAATCTCCACCCTATGGCTGTTCCTGGTCGCCGCTATGACGTTTGTGGCGTACCTCAATCGCAAAGGCTTTATCCAGAACATGCTTAACGTACTGATACCCAAACGTATCGGCCTCAAGCCACTGCTGTTTTTGTGTGCAGTTTTCTGCTTTTGTTTTTCCTCATTGGCCGACAACATTACCGCCACCCTGGTATGTATTGCCCTGGCTCTGTCCCTCGGCCTGCCGTTCAATCACACCATGCGTTTTGCGGTACTGGTGGTCTTTGCAGTCAACTCCGGCGGCGTTTCTCTCATTACCGGTGACGTTACCACGCTGATGATTTTCATGAACGACAAAGTCACAATCACCCAACTGCTGTGGTTGTTGCTGCCGTCATTTACCGCAGTAATGATTCTGGCAACCATGCTGAGCGTGGGCATGAAAGGCGTTGTGCGGATCCGCAACCAGAAGCACCCCGTCCAGTCGGTTGATACAGTCATTGCCGCCATTTTTCTGTTCACCATCGTGGCCACCCTGATCGGAAATGTGCTGTACGCCATTCCCCCCATGCTCAGCTTTCTGGCTGGCATGGCAATAATGTTTCTGGTTGCTACCCTGATGGGCGAAGAACAGGACCAGGACCCCATACTCGACTACATCCGCTATATCGAGTTTGATACCCTGCTGTTTTTCCTGGTGGTGCTGCTACTGGTAGGAATGCTGGACCACATTGACGTACTGCACTCAATACTGGTGGTGTACGAACTGTTTTCACCTGCCACCGCCAATTTCCTGATGGGGGTAATCTCAGCTGGCATCGACAATGTGCCGCTCACCGCAGCATTGCTGAAAGCCGACATAGAGATGACCACGGTTCAGTGGATGTCGTTCACTTATGCCGTAGGCGTGGGCGGCTCCCTGCTGGTTATCGGCTCAGCGGCGGGCATAGTCGCCATGAGCAAGGTCAAAGGCCTGACATTTGCCCGTTACGGCAAGTACTCTTTGCTTCTGCTAATTGCCTACACCTGTGGATACGCCATGGTGATTGGCCTGTCCCGGGAGCCGTTTGGCTGAAATCATTTGTAACATTCCAAAGGCCTGCGAAACGCATCGGTTCTTTTGAATCTGAATTGAACTGGTTATAGTGCTTAAAAAAAGCATGAGTAAAGGGTATGGGTCAGGAAACCTCAAAAATTCTGGTAGTCGATGATGATATGCGGTTACGCAGTTTGCTGGAACGCTATCTGGTAGAGCAGGGCTTTCAGGTTCGGGCTGCGGCCAACTCGGAACAGATGGACCGCTTGCTGGAAAGGGAAAATTTTCATCTGATGGTGCTCGATCTGATGTTACCCGGAGAAGATGGATTGTCGATTTGTCGCCGATTGCGTCGTTCCGGAAACGAGATGCCCATCATCATGCTGACGGCCAAGGGTGACGAAGTCGATCGCATTATTGGTTTGGAAATGGGGGCTGATGACTACCTGCCCAAACCATTTAACCCCAGGGAGCTTCTGGCCCGTGCCAAAGCGGTATTGCGAAGACAAACTTCTGAAGCCCCGGGTGCACCGTCAAAAGACGAACAGATTGTGGAATTTGGCAGTTACCGGCTGAATCTGGCAACCCGGGAGATGTTTGCCAACGGTGAACCCATGACCCTGACCAGTGGTGAATTTGCCGTTCTCAAGTCACTGGTAAGTCACCCTCGTGAGCCACTATCCCGCGACAAACTGATGAACCTGGCCCGCGGGCGGGATTACAGTGCACTGGAACGCAGTATTGATGTGCAGGTTTCCCGCTTGCGACGAATGCTGGAAAAAGACCCAACCAACCCCCGTTATATCCAGACCGTTTGGGGCTTGGGTTATGTATTTGTGCCTGACGGAGAGGAAACGGCCTGATCCGTTCAGGCCGCGTATTCATGCGAATTTTTCCAAAAAGCGCCTTTGGGCAGACAGTATTGTTGATTGGGGTACTGCTGCTGATCAACCAGGTTGTATCCTACCTTTCCGTCACCTACTATTTTATTCGCCCCAGCTATCAGCAAATCAACAGTTTACTGGCCACCCAGGCCCAAAGCCTGCTGGCTAACGGCATGCTGGCTCCAGATGACCCCAGACTGCCTGCGTTCACCAAACGGACACAGGTGCAGGTGCTGACGGAAGAGGATGCCTTGCACAGCGGGCTGCAAAACGCCACTTACTACGGATTCATTTCTTCGCAGGTTTCGCAGCAGCTTGGGCAACAGGCTGATGTCCGCATAAGCACTCCTGCTCCCGGTGTTGAAAGCCGCCCTTATCAGGTCTGGATAGAGCTGGCCGATTATCCGGGTGCCTGGATTTCAATCCCAATCAATGGCCTGAGTGAAGCCAACATCTCTCCGCTGACCATGTATCTGATGGTCATCGGTATTCTGAGCGTTGCCGGAGGCTGGCTGTTTGTACGCCGGCTTAACCGGCCACTGCAGGCACTGCAAAAGGCCGCATTGCAGGTTGGCCGGGGCAGGATACCGCCACCGCTTCCCGAACAGGGCACCAGTGAAATCATCGAGGTAACCCGGGCCTTTAACCGCATGAATCAGGGTATTCAGCAACTGGAGCATGACCGCACCCTGATGACGGCCGGCATATCCCATGATCTGCGCACCCCGCTGACCCGCATCCGCCTGGCCACCGAAATGCTGCCAGACGGCCACGACTGGATTAAGGAAGGGATCGTGAATGACATTGAGGACATGAATGCCATCATTGACCAGTTTATCGATTACGCCCGTCAGCACGGTACGGAGCACTGGCAGAAAACTGACCTCAACCAGATTATTTGTGACCTTGCTCAGGCCCGCCATGTTGAAGAAAGCCATCATATTGATCTTCATCTTAAAGACTTACCCGAAGTGCTCTTGGGAAGGGTGGCCATCAAACGGGTTCTGGATAATCTGATTGAAAACGCGTTTCGCTATGGCAGTGATCACATACTGATCACCAGCTTTTACGACCACGCAAAAAGGCGAATTTATTGCCGGGTGCAGGACCATGGACAGGGTATACCAGCGGAACAGCTCGAACAGGCGTTCATGCCTTTCACCCAGGGCGACAAGGCGAGAGGCTCGTCCGGCTCAGGTCTGGGGCTGGCGATTTGCAAAAAAATTATCGAAACGCACAACGGTAAAATTGAACTTCGCAACCACCCAAAAGGGGGCTTGGTAGCGGAATTCTGGTTGCCGCTTGCGCCGCAAAACCCATGATTGCCATTGAAGTAAAGCCGGCTAAAGGGCTTTAAGCTCCCGGCTGTAAAGCCACGCTGTCAGCATCAGAATACCGCCACCAATGGGTATTACCCAATAGGCCTGGGTAATAGGCGCGTAGTTGGCCCAAAGCCCAATACTGAAAGAGGCGGTCTGCACTCCAAGCGAGTTGCCGATTATCGACACGCCCGACAACACCGGCCCCTTTTCAGAATCGATGTTCATCGCGGCCGACAGCACCAGAGGGTATAAGCCACCCAAACCAAGGCCAAAAAGCAGATTGCTCACACCAAGCATCAACATGGTTTCACTGGTTGCAATTCCCCAGGTTCCGATACCGGACATGACGGCCATGATTACCGTTAATCGATGCAAACTGAAAATGCGCAGGAAATAGGCAAATACCAGCCGGCTCACAACCATCCCTGCGGTAAAACAGGCGAGTAGATTGCGTGCGGTTTCACCATCAACGCCCCTGCCGAGCTGAGCATAGGTAACAAACCAGTTTGCGTTGCCAAATTCAACCGCGCCATACCCGAAACTTACCAAAGCCAGCAAAACAAACACCGGACGGCGCAGCACCTCCTTGTAGGAAAGGCTTCGCTTTACCTCACGTGGCTGTGTGGCAACCATTGCCCGGCTGCGCATAGCAGCAAAAAAAGTATAAACCGCCAACAATGCCATAAAAATGGTCAGCAGCCGGATAGGCCAGCGCCAACCAGGCAGATAAAAATACACCAGAGTCACGTAAAAAGAGGCCGCCAGGGTTCCGAGGCTGAACATAAAGTCCATGATCCCCATCATGGCAAAACGCTTTTCAACATAGAGCCTTGCAATCAGCGTGTGACCAATAGTGATGATGCAGGAACTCACCACGCCAACCAGAAAAATCACCGCCAACAGCGAAACCCAGTGTTGCATGGCGGAGAATATAAGCAGCAATACTGCGTCTATGCTGGTCAGAACCGCCAGTAAGGCCAAAAAATCGAAACGGCTGACGTACTTGCCGCCGACAACAGCACCAAGCACGGTTCCCAATGAGAATAAGGTAAAGAGCGCACCGCTGACGACTTTATTCATGCCCAAATCGGCAGCGATGTCTGACAACAAAATGCCCCAAAGTAAAAACAGCATGCCGAACAGAAAAAATCCGGCAAAAATAACTATGGTGATTGGGCGGCGGTTCATAGGTTGCTCACAGAAAACATTCATTGCGAAAGCTAAATTCTGCAGCCGACGCTTTCTTTTTTCAGACGGGAAACAGCGCTCGTCTGAACTGACAAGCACAAATGAAAGCCCTGGCTGCAGTCAACCAGAGCAATTAAGCACAAAAATGTTCAGACTCACAAGTTTTTCCCGCCTGTTGAGCTCACACTGGCCGCAATACGGAAGAACTCAGTTGTCGTTCAGGCGCTGCGGGCCAGCCGCCTCAATAACTTCGTTTACGTTATAGCGGGCAAAATTGCGCTGAAACTCTTCCGTCATTTGCTGTAGGGCACAGTCATAGTCCTTACCGGATTGCCAGGTATCCCTGGGCACCAGTAATCGACTTTCAACTCCGGGAACCGCAACCGGAACATCAAGATTCAACCCGTCAATATGGCGGGTTTTAACACCTTCCAGTTTGCCTGAAACAATCGCGTCGATAACGGCACGGGTAAGCGGAATATCAAAACGCTTCCCAACTCCATATGGGCCTCCCGTCCAGCCGGTGTTGACCAGGTACACCCGTGAACCGAATTCCCGCACCCGTTGCATCAGCAATTCAGCATACACGCTGGCCGCTCGCGGAAAAAACGGCGCACCAAAGCAGGTAGAAAAGGTGGACTCAATGGCGGCACTGCTGCCTATTTCTGTCGATCCGACTTTGGCGGTGTAGCCACTTAAAAAATGGTAAGCCGCAGCCTGCTCACTCAATAAGGAAACCGGCGGAAGCACTCCACGCACGTCACAGGTTAGAAAGATCACCGCCCCTGGCTCCCCAGCAAGATTCTCCTCCACCCGTTTTTCAATATGTTTGAGGGGGTAAGCCGCACGGGCATTTTCCGTCAGACGGGTATCGGCATAATCCGGCTGACGCTGGCAATCCAGCACCACATTCTCCAGAATGGCGCCAAACCGGATGGCATCCCAAATCACAGGTTCATTGGTGCGGGACAAGTCGATGCACTTGGCATAGCAGCCACCTTCAAGGTTAAACACGCTGCCACTGGCCCAACCGTGCTCGTCATCGCCAATCAGGTAACGGTTAGGATCTGCCGACAAGGTGGTTTTGCCAGTGCCTGACAAGCCAAAAAACAGTGTAACATCGCCGCTTTCACCCACATTCGCGGAACAATGCATGGGCAGAACGCCATGTTCGGGCAACAGAAAATTCTGCACCGAGAACATGGCCTTTTTCATTTCGCCTGCGTAACGCATACCAGCCAGCAACACCCGGCGTTTGGCGAAACTGATGATCACAGCACCGTCGCTGTGAGTCCCATCCCGATCCGGATCACAGCTAAATCCCGCAACGTTGAGAATATCCCATTCAGCCCGCCCGCCTGGATTGTAGACCTCTGGGACAATAAACATATTGCGGGCAAACAATTGCTGCCAGGCGGTTTGGGTGCGCACCCGCACCGGCAGGGCAAATCGCGGGTCTGCTCCCACCTGAAGGTGGGATAGATATTGGGGTTTACCCTGAAGATACGCTTCAACCCTCTGCCACAGAGCATCAAATCGCTTCGAATCAAAAGGCTGATTTACCTTGCCCCAGTCAATGTCGCCCTGGGTTTCAGGTTCGAGAACAATAAACCTGTCCGCCGGAGAGCGACCGGTTCGGTGACCGGTCTCAACCACCAGGGCGCCATTGTCGGCCAGCCTCCCTTCCTGATTGAGCAACGCCAGTTCGATAAGCTGCGCTGCGCACAAATCCGTGTGAATCTCAGGCACTACTGCGTTATACACTGCGGTGGATGCCATCATCTGAGCCCCCCTTTCAATTAGCCTCAGCCAGTCAGCTGTTGTGGCCGGATGGGAAAGAGGCTGTGTGTCTTTCCCGCTCCCTTAAGTATAGAGTTGTGAAAAGAGAGCGTTATCATCGATGATGATAATCGACATTTTTATTGATCTGGATGGGGTATTTTATTCTGAAGGCTGCACAGGCAGCCCTTCAGAATGTTGATAAAGTCACGCTTTCAGGCTTTACACTGTGCAGACTGGAGCATCTACTGATTGGCCGGAGTGCTGCCGAAATGGCCACCATGAATGGCTTCCACGTCAATCGCATCAAAACGGTATTCGGTGTGGCAATACTGGCAACTCATCTTAATCGCGCCTTCTTCTTCGATGATATGCAGCAGCTCGGCTTTATCAACGTTGCGCAGCGCTTCTGCACTGCGTTCACGAGAGCAACTGCAGGCAAAGCGAATGGTCTGAGGATCGTACAGTTCAACGTTTTCCTGATGATAGAGCCGATAGAGAATATCGTTCACCGGTAAGCTGAACATTTCTTCCTCAGTCAGGGTTTCGGTAAGTTTGCACAAATGATCAAACTCCGGATTACCGTTTGCCTTAGTGGATTCGGCCGAAGTTGGCAACACCTGCAGTAGCATGCCTGCTGCCCGGGCCCTTTCCGGATCGCTGAGGTCGGTCATTAGCATAACCTTGGTCGACAACTGCTCCGACTGCTCAAAATACCCTTCCAGGCATTCGGCCAGGGTTGGCTTGTCGAGAGCCACCACGCCCTGGTAACGCTCGCCGTCCTGGGGAGTGATGGTGATCACCAGCACCGCTTTAGCAACCAAGTCGGTGAAATTTTGTGGCAATACCGGCAGTGACTCATCCCAACGCGCCACGCCGCGCAGGGTTTGCTCGTGCGTAGCGTGAATGACCGCGTATTTCACTGGCCCTTCGCTCTGAATCTGCAGGCCTATCTCACCTTTGAATTTAAGAATGGCCGTCAACAGACAGGTGGCAGCGGCCATTTCACTCAGCAACCCCTGAATCTGCGGAGGGTATTCATAACTGTGCACGATGTGCTGAAGGCTGTCTTCCAGGCGCACCAATTCGCCGCGCACATTGGCCTGATTAAAAACATAACGATTTAACTGATCGAACCCATTCATGATTAAATATCCTGTTGCTGACGGGGTTATTGTTGCTTAAAGCGGATAATCTGGCGACGCTGCTTTTTATCCGGCTTGTGCTCAGGCTTAGGGCTGTGAAACGCACTAAGCTGCCTGGCCTGGCGATTCTCTTCCCGCTTTTGTTCACTGGCTTCGGTTTCCCGATAGAGCTGTTGCGCCAGCGGCGCGCTCAGGCGTTTGTCTGCCAAAGCCAGTACCTCAACTTCCTTGATATCCCAGCCGGAAGGTATTCGGATCATTGCACCGACCTCAACATTTCGTCCCGGCTTAGATCGCACTCCGTTGTAATGCACCTTTCCCGCCTGCACCATTTCCCGTGCCAGCGCGCGGGTTTTAAAAAATCGCGCCGCCCACAACCATTTGTCGAGACGGGGTAATTCCTGAGTTTTACTGGGGTTCTGACTGGCCATGTAATAATTTTGTAACTCTTTGGTTTTAGTGTTGTGACCGCCGCCTTGACTAGGCTATCATGGAGCAGCTAACGTGCGGACGCACTTAACTATTCAACTATAAATAGCGGTTCCAGACCTGGCAGCATGACACTCGACAAACTCAACTCCCACTCGCTGGTGCAAATCTTCAACCGGCACCAAAAACAACTCAACCTGCTTGTTGTCGTTTTGTTGAGCCTGTATTTGATCGCGTTCGTCGCTCAGCTTATCTGGAGAATTATACCTGAACCATCGCTGTCTGCGACACCAACTACCTCATCAAGGCCTCCGGCACAAACAGCTCCCTCGCAAAGTGGGGTCAACCTGACCCGTTTGCAACAGCTGAATCTGTTTGGTGAAGTCAACGCACAAATTATTGTTGAAGCACCTCCGGTAACAGACGCGCCGGAAACAAAGTTAAATTTAACCCTGGCCGGCGTTGTTGCCAGTACCATCCAGAATGCCGGGGCCGCGATCATTGAAAATCGGGGGTCGCAGGCCACTTACGGATTGGGCGAAAAGATTGAAGGTACCAACGCAACACTGGATCAGGTGCTAAGCGACAGGGTGATTATTAAAAATGGCACCCGTCACGAAACCTTGATGCTGGAAGGTGTGGACTACAATGACCCCAAGCGGCGCCAGACACAAACCGCCTCCCGAAGCCGCCCAGAGCCAGAGCCATTGCGCCCGGCCAGGCGTTTAAGTGAGGATGCGGTGGAAGCCACTGAGGCTATTCGCCGTCAGCCGGCCAATTTTACCGACTATTTTTCCATTTCCCCCAAAACCCAGGACGGTCAGCTGCAAGGCTACCAAATCAAACCGGGCAAGGATCCGGCGCTGTTTGAGTCGGCGGGCCTGGTGGCGGGAGACGTAGTGGTTCAAATTAACGGATATGATTTAACCGATACCCAACAGTCAGTGGACGCCATGAACGAATTGCGCAATTCGCAGACCATAGAACTGACCATTACCCGTGAAGGTGAATACCTCACCATTTATCTGGACATTCCGGTCCCCGATACAGAATAAGAACTGACAGGATGAAAGAGATATGAGGCAAGCTGCCCAAAAATTGTTTTCTCAGATAGCCACCGCGGCCTGTGCCGCGCTGCTCAGTGCATCTGTGGCTGCAGCCGAATACATGCCTAACTTCAAAGACACCGACATCAATGAGTTCATTACCATTGTCGGCAAGAATCTTGAAAAAACCATTATTGTAGACCCGAATGTGCGGGGCAAAATCAGCGTTCGCAGCTATGACATGCTGAACGAAGACCAGTATTACCAGTTTTTCCTTAACGTACTGGCAGTATACGACTTTGCCGTTGTGGAAATGCCCAATGGTATTTTGAAGGTGGTGCGCTCAAAAGACGCCAAAACCTCCAACATCCCTGTGGTAGAAGGCTCGCTGCTGGACGGCGACGAAATGATCACCCGCGTAGTGCCGGTATACAACGTACCCGTGCGTGAACTGGCACCGATTTTACGCCAGCTGAACGATCAGGCCGGTGGCGGCAACGTGGTCAGCCATGACCCTTCCAACGTAATGATGCTGACCGGCCGCGCTGCGGTGGTAAACCGCCTGGTGGAAATTATCGAGCGGGTTGACCGCGCCGGTGACGAAGAAGTCGACATCGTGAAGCTGCGTTACGCCTCTGCTTCTGAAATGGTACGCATCGTCGAGAGCATTAACAAATCCCAGGGCAAAGCCAACACCGGGGCCAAATCCGACCCTCGGGTGGTGGCCGATGACCGCACCAATTCGGTGATTGTCAGCGGCGATGAAAAAGCCCGTCAGCGTATCATCAACCTTATCCAGCGTATGGATCAGGAACTGCAGACCAGCGGCAATACACGGGTGGTATTCCTGAATTACGCCAAAGCGGAAGACCTGGTTAAAGTACTCCAAGGGGTTTCGGCCAGCATTCAGGCCGAAGAGCAGGGTGCCAATACAAATGGAGCACGCCGTGGCGGCAACCGCGAGGTCAGCATTGACGCCCACGAGGCCTCAAACTCGGTAGTCATTACCGCCGAACCCGACATGATGCGTTCTCTGGAAGAGGTGATTCGCCAGCTGGATGTACGTCGCGCCCAGGTGCAGGTAGAAGCCCTGATTGTGGAAGTGTTCGAAGGTGACGGTGCCACGCTGGGTGTGCAGTGGATTTCTGAGGATGGGGGCGGTACCCAGTTCAACAACGGGGTGATCCCGGTTGGCGCATTGGGCGTGGCGTTGCGCCAGGCAGAAGATCGCGTAGTTACCCGCTCCACCACCTCAGCGAATGGCGTACCAGTGGAGACTCAGGAAACTATAGAGGGCGACCTGACACCGCTAGCCACCCTGCTGGGTGGTGCCAACGGCCTGATTGCCGGCATTATAGAAGATGGCTGGGGTGCGGTGGTACAGGCGGTGAGCACGGATACCAACTCCAATGTATTGGCCACACCGCATTTGACTACCATGGACAACGAGGAAGCCTTTTTCATCGTTGGCCAGGAAGTGCCAATCATTACCGGCACCACCACGGGCTCCAATAATTCCAACCCGTTCCAGACCGTCGACCGCCAGGAAGTGGGCATCAAGCTGAAAGTGACGCCACAGATCAACGAAGGCGACGCGGTTCAGTTAACCATAGAGCAGGAAGTCTCCAGCGTCAGCGGTGCCACCTCGGTGGATATCTCCATCAACAAGCGTGAAATCAAAACCACAGTGATTGTGGATGACGGCGGCACCATCGTTCTGGGCGGCCTGATTGACGAAGACATTCAGGAAAGTGTGTCCAAAGTGCCGTTACTTGGCGATATCCCGATTCTCGGCCATTTGTTTAAAACCACCTCCACCAGCAAGCGTAAACGCAACCTGATGGTGTTCCTGAAACCCAGCATAGTTCGCGACGGCGTGACCATGAACGAAATCAGCCATCGCAAATACAACTACATTCGCGCCCAACAGCTCAAGCGCCAGCAGGAAGGCATACCGCTAATGCCATTTACCGAAAGCCCCTCCATGCCGGAGTGGGATGATGCCCTGACGCTGCCTCCTTCATTCGAGGAGTACCTGACGGAAAAAGAGAAGCTGGAACAGGGTAACGACTAGTTATGGCCGAGCAAACCGAACACCTGCAGTCTGCCGCACTGGAAGCCCAGGAGGAAGCGCTGGAAGCCATCGTCGGTGATGACGAAGAACAGCACGGTGGTCCGCGCCAGCTGGGTTTCAGTTTTGCCAAGCGCAATCACATTTTGCTGGAAACCAACGAAACACCGGCCGTTTTGTATTACACCAGCGAAACACCGTTTTCGGTATTCGCCGAAGTTCGCCGTTTTTTTGCCGAGCCCTTTTCGGTTAAAGAAATCCCGGTCGACCGTTTTGAACACCTGCTGACCCAGGCATTTCAGCGGGACTCTTCAGCCGCCAAGCAGTTGATGGAAGATTTGGGCAACGAAAGCGACCTGTTTGCTCTTGCCGACGAATTGCCCGACACCGAAGATTTGCTCGACAGCGAAGACGATGCCCCCATCATCAAGCTGATCAACGCCATGCTCGGTGAAGCCATCAAAGAAGGCGCTTCGGACATTCACATTGAAACCTTCGAAAACCAGCTGGTGGTGCGCTTTCGGGTTGACGGCGTATTACGCGAGATCCTGCGTCCGAATCGCAAGCTTTCATCCATGCTGGTGTCACGCATTAAGGTAATGGCGAAACTCGACATCGCCGAAAAACGAGTGCCCCAGGACGGCCGCATCACTCTTCGGATCGCCGGACGTGCTGTGGATGTACGGGTTTCCACCATGCCATCCAGCCACGGTGAACGGGTGGTGCTGCGTTTGCTCGATAAGAACAATGCACGCCTGAACCTCGAAGATCTCGGTATGACCAAGGTGAACCGGGACCACTTTTCAGCATTGATCCGCAAGCCCCACGGCATCATTCTGGTCACCGGGCCAACCGGCTCCGGCAAAAGTACTACCCTGTATGCGGGCTTAACGGAAATCAACTCCAAAGACCGTAACATTCTTACGGTGGAAGACCCCATCGAATTTGACTTACAGGGCATTGGCCAGACTCAGGTCAACCCCCGTGTGGACATGACTTTTGCCCGCGGGCTTCGGGCGATTCTGCGGCAGGATCCTGATGTAGTAATGGTGGGCGAAATCCGCGACGTGGAAACCGCCCAGATTGCGGTACAGGCCAGTTTGACCGGTCACCTGGTGCTGTCTACCCTGCACACCAACACCGCAGCCGGTGCCATCACCCGACTGGAAGATATGGGCATAGAGCCGTTTTTGCTGTCCTCCAGTTTGTTGGCGGTGTTGTCCCAAAGACTGGTACGAACCCTTTGCCCGGACTGCAAAAAAGTGCATTCCCCAACGCAGCAGGAGCTGCAAGTCCTTGGCATCACTGAAGCAATGTCACCGCCTGTGATTTATGCCGCCCACGGCTGTGCAGCCTGTAATCAGACCGGTTACCGCGGCCGTACCGGTATTCACGAATTGCTGATGGTAGACCAGCCTGTACGGGAAATGATGCACGAAGGGCACGGAGAACAGGCGATAGAAAAATACATTCGCACCACCACCCCCAGCATCCGCGAAGATGGCTGCCACAAGGTTCTGGCCGGAATCACTTCGCTGGAAGAAGTGCTTCGCGTTACCCGGGAGGACTAGCGAATGGCGGCATTTGCTTATAAGGCGGTAAACGCCCGTGGGCGCAATACCAGCGGCGTACTGGAAGGGGACAACCCTCGCCAGGTGCGTCAGCAGTTGCGCGAGCAGGGCCTTATTCCTCTTGAAGTGGAGCAGGTATCCGAGCGCACCAGTGCCAACCGCTCCGGTTTCAGCCTGTTCAAACCAAGAATTTCGGCGTCGGATCTGGCACTGCTGACGCGCCAGCTTGCCACTCTGGTAGAATCTGCCCTTCCTATTGAAGAGGCACTGCTTGCGGTTGCTGAACAATGCGAAAAGCCACGCCAGAAAAACATGATGATGGCGGTGCGCTCAAAAGTGGTTGAAGGGCACGGTTTAGCCGATGCACTGTCCGAGTTCCCCAGTGTGTTTGATGAACTCTACCGCGCCATGGTGGCGGCCGGAGAAAAGTCCGGCCACCTGGACACGGTACTCAACCGCCTGGCGGATTACACTGAGCGCCGCCAGCAAACCCGCAGCCAGATCATTCAGGCGATGATTTACCCCTCCCTGATGATGTTTTTTGCCCTGGGCATTGTATTGCTGCTACTCACGGTCGTGGTCCCCAAAATCGTCGGCCAGTTTGATCATATGGGCCAGGATCTGCCTGCTATCACTCAGTTGCTGATCAGCGTCAGCACTTGGCTACAAGATTACGGGCTGTTTTTATTCATGGTTATTGTGATACTGGCAATCATTTTCCATCAACTCGTTCAGCAGCCAGCCATGAAACTGAAGTACCACCAGGCACTGCTCAAAATGCCTCTTGTTGGCCGGGTGACACGAGGCTTGAATACCGCCCGCTTCGCCCGCACTTTAAGTATTCTGACGGCCAGCGCGGTACCGTTACTGGAAGCCATGCGCATTTCCAGCGACGTGTTGGAAAACCAGCATATCAAGAACCAGGTTTCTGACGCAGCAGTGAATGTCAAAGAAGGCAGTAGCCTGCGGGCGGCGCTGGATAAGACCCAAATGTTTCCGCCCATGATGATGCACATGATCGCCTCGGGTGAAAAATCCGGCGAACTGCAACAGATGCTGGCACGCGCCGCCGATAACCAGGATAGGGAATTTGAGGCGCTGATTGGTGTCTCACTTAAGGTGTTTGAACCAATGTTGATCGTTTCAATGGCTGGCATTGTGCTGTTCATTGTTATGGCGATCCTTCAGCCAATTTTAGCTTTAAACGATATGGTGAATATGTAATGAAAACTCTCAACCGTGCCTCCGGCTTCAGCTTAATCGAAGTAATGGTTGTGCTGCTGATCATCGGCATTATGGCGTCGATGGTTGCACCACAGATTTTGGGTAATCAGGAAGAAGCGCAACTGAAGAAGGCCGCCGTTGACATTCAACAGCTTGAAAGTGCGCTGGAAATGTACAAGTTACGCAACAACACCTTCCCAACAACCGAACAGGGTCTGGATGCTCTTGTGAGCGCTCCAACCATCGACCCCATTCCACGCAATTACCCCTCTGACGGATTTATCAAGCGCCTGCCCGAAGATCCGTGGGGCAACCCCTACACCCTGATCAGCCCCGGAGAACTGGGTAAAGTGGATATTTTCTCCAGTGGCCCCGATGGCCAGCCCGGTACTGATGACGACATTGGCAACTGGAACGTCAACGAATACCTGTAATTCGGAGGTTGTGAGCCAGGAGGCCATCTTTGTCTGAACAACGCCGCGCAACACACAGGCCCGAAGCCGGCTTTACGCTGCTTGAGGTGATGCTGGTCCTGTTGTTGATGGGCCTTGCAGCCGGCTATGTGGTGTTCAATGCATTTGGTGTCAGCCAGGTTGATCAGTTAGAGCAGCAGGCCCGCAGGCTACAGGTCATCGTCGATATGGCCAGCGATTACGCGGTTCTGAACCAGCGGGAACTTGGCCTTCGTTTTGAAGAAAAGGACAACAGCTATTTTTTCGTCTATCTGGACGAAGACGACAAGTGGCAACGGGTGGAAGACGAACTGTATCAGGCCCAGACACTGCCCGAGCCATTCACGTTTACCCTCAACCTTGACGACTTGCCCTGGGAAGAGGAAGAGCAACTGTTCGATCGGGAACTGTTTGACGAAAACCTCAGTGTGTCCGAGGATGCCGTGGAGATAGGCAATGAAGAAGACAAGCCAATTCCGCCTCCGCAGGTACTGATCATGTCCAGTGGGGAGATCACTCCCTTCCAGCTGATATTCAATTACGAGCCTGGGTTTGGGGATGACGATCCGGCGTACTTTGTTCTTAGCAACCAGGACATGCCCCCACTGGCTCTGGAAGGTCCGCTGGAGCAACCAGAGTGATAACCTCAGGAATAAGACTCAGTCGTGGCATGACGTTACTGGAAGTCATGGTAGCTCTGCTGATTTTCGCGCTTACCGGAACCGCGGTTCTGAAAGCCGCGTCGAATCACCTCAACAGTGTCGGTCAGGTAGAGCAAATCACTTTTGCCACCTGGGTAGCCAATAATCGTCTTAATGAACTGAAACTCACAAATCAGTGGCCGCCCAAAAATAATCTCAAGGGCAGCATGCAAATGGCTGACCGCACCTGGTACTGGCAACAAACGGTAAAAAAAACCAATGACGACGACTTAAGAGCCATCGACATCATCGTAGGTTTGGACGAACGCTATGAGTCCACCCTGACAACCGTTACTACCTACGTGGCAAAGCCATCGGAGGGCAAAGGGTGATGCCAGCGAACAAGCGAGTTCGGGGATTTACACTGATTGAAATCCTGGTCGCCATGGCCATTTTCACCCTCATTGGGTTAGCCGCAACCGGCGTACTCACGTCTGTAATTGACAGCAACGAATTATCAGAAGAGCGCTTCGAAAAGCTGCAACACCTGCAGCGGGCCATGATGACCATTGAACGCGACATTCAACAGGCCGTGCCACGCCCCGTGCGCCTGAACGCCGAAAAAACCGACGTGGTTATGCGCGGTGGGCAACTGGACGACAGTGAAGACGACGGCATAGCCTTTGTGCGCAGTGGCTGGAATAACCCGCAAATGATGCTGCCGCGAAGTACGTTACAGTTTGTCGCTTACCGCCTGCAGGACGAAAAACTTGAGCGGGTTTACAGCAATTATGTAGACAACGTTGTTGGTTACGAGCCCAAGGTTCGGGTATTGCTGGACGGCGTCAGCGAGTTCAAGGTGGAATTCATGGCCCCGGCCAGTACGGACTCCAACGACCGGGACAACGAACCAGACTGGACCGACAGTTACACCGGCAGCGTTCTGCCCAAAGCCGTGGCATTTGAATTTGTCAGCCAGGACTTTGGCCGCATTCGAAGGGTATTCGCGCTTTCCGGAGCCCAGCTGTGAGCCAGGTAAAACGCCAGCAGGGCGTCGCTCTTCTGATTGTGCTGATGATTGTTGCGCTGGTATCGATCCTCGCTACCGAGATGGGTGCCCGTCTGCAATTGCAGGTTAAGCGTACGCTCAATATCAAGGACAACAATCAGGCCTACTGGTATGCAATGGGAGCCGAGGCATTTGCCAGAAAGTCCATCCGCACTCTATTGGACAATAACGACGATAAGATTTCCCTGGACCAGCCCTGGAATGAAGAAGTGACCTACCCTCTGGATGGGGGCGGCATTCAGGCGCAACTCGAAGACATGCAGAGCTGCTTCAACCTGAATGCCATTTTGCAGGGCGATGCCAGCCAACAAAACCAGCAGGCTACATTCGCAATGGATGCATTCCACCGCATGTTGCTCGAATCAGGCCTTGAAATTGACAGTTACACCGCCGATACAGTGCGCGACAGCCTCGCAGACTGGATAGATGACGACGACAGTATGCGACCTTATGGTGCCGAAGACAGCGAATATGAATCACGGCAGCATCCATACCTTGCAGCCAACGGTTTGATGTCGTCACAATCTGAATTTCGCCTCGTTAATGGTGTGGAACCTTCCTGGATGAATGAGTTGTTGCCACTGATCTGCGTCATCCCCGGAATAGATGCCATGAGCATAAACGTCAACACCATCACCTCGGAACGTGCGGCATTGCTCGCCGGGGTCACAGGGCTCACGCTTCAGCAGGCGCAGAGTGTGATTTCCAGCCGCCCACAGGACGGCTGGAGCGACGTAAACGATTTTCTGTCTGAGCCAGCAATTGATGCCCTGCAACTGCAGCAATCCCAACGTGACTGGTTTAGTATTAACTCAGAATATTTTATCCTGCACACCAAGACCCGATACAATGATGCCACCTTCACCCTTAGCACTGTGTTTCATGCGCCAAAGGGGCAGGAAGTGAACATTCTCAGACGTGAGTTCGGAGGAGTAGATTAATGGAACAACTGCTGGTCAGGCTGGGCTCCCGCCACGCTGACCCCATTCACTGGCTGGTATGGTCCAGTACAGAACAGGAAATCATTGCTTCCGGTGAACTCACCGATGCTGGCCAGTTATCCACACTTTCGGAGCGCGCGGGTCAGCGACCGGTCATCGCCCTAGCCCCCACTTCAGACATCCTGCTCAAATGGGTCCAGCTGCCTCCCCGTGCCGGGCGAAAAGTATTGTCTGCAGTCCCGTTTATGCTGGAAGACGAGCTGGCACTGGACATCTCCCAGCA
This sequence comes from Alteromonas aestuariivivens, assembly GCF_003367475.1. Taxonomy (GTDB): domain Bacteria; phylum Pseudomonadota; class Gammaproteobacteria; order Enterobacterales; family Alteromonadaceae; genus Alteromonas; species Alteromonas aestuariivivens. The sequence goes on along the minus strand of NZ_QRHA01000008.1, from coordinate 139,287 downwards.
ATTCTTTGCCATGGGGCCCCGAGTGGGCGACCGTCAGGCGGTTGCCGTAGTTGCCCATGCGCAGCTTACGCAATGGCGCGACTGGCTCTCTGATGCCAACCTCAATTGCCAGACGCTGCTCCCCGATGTCCTCGCGGTTCCTCAAAATCCGGCAGGCTGGTCGGCTCTCAAACTGGGTGAACAATGGCTGCTTAGGGAAGATGAGTGGAAAGGCCTGCAGGGCGAACCTTTGTGGGTGATTCCCGCACTGACTCACCTCGCCCGGCAGCAGGAAACTCCTTTGGCGGTGGTTAATTATTCGGAAACTCCGCTTAGCGAGGTTCCTAATCTGCAAATCGAACAGGCTCCGCTGGAACTGCCCATGCTGGTGCTGGCAAAAGAAGCCAGCCAGGCTGGCTTCAACCTGTTTCAGGGTGAATACAAGGTAAAGCACAAAAAAACCGGGCACTGGCAGCAATGGCGGATGGCCGCCGTGCTCGCGGCGCTCGCGCTTACCACCAGCCTGGTCGACAAAGGCGTCAGCTTGTATCAGCTCAAATCCAACAATGCCGAGCTCAGCAACCGGATAGATGAAACCGTGCAGGCCGGATTTCCTCGCATTGGTGTTTATCGCGACGTACGCCGTAAACTGCAATCGGAAATGGCAAAACTCGAGCAGGGGGGAGGCAATGCATCAATGTTGGTGATGCTTGAACAGCTTACTCCAGCCTTTGCAGCTTCAGACGTTAAGCCGCAAACGTTGCGTTTCGACTCCGATCGGACTGAAATTCGAATTCAGGCCCTTGGCCGTAATTTTGAAGCTCTGGAACAATTTCGACGCCAGGCAGAGAGTGCCGGCTTTGTGGTCGAGCAAGGCGCCATTAACAACCGTGACAATGGCGTGGTTGGCAGTGTTGCGATAAGGAGCCAATCATGAACGCAGTTATGGAAAAATATCGCGCACTGACCGAGCGTGAACAGCATCTGGTGTTGGTCTCGGCAGTCTTCGTGGTGATCGCACTGTTCTACTGGGGAGTGTGGACACCTTTGAACCAAAGTCTGGACCAGCAACGTGAACTGCTCTCCAATCAACAATCCCTGCTGGTGTGGGTACAGGAACGGGTCAACCGCGCCCAGCAGTTGCGGCGTTCTGGCTCATCCAGACCGGGCTTTAACGGGTCGCTGCCCCAGGCAGTCAACAGCACCACGAACCGCTTCAACATTGTCATAGCCCGCATGCAGCCCCAGGGCGACGAACTGCAGGTTATGGTAGAAGATGCACCGTTTAATGATGTGTTGTCCTGGCTGCAGGCGCTGGAAGCCATGGGCATTACCATTCTGCAGGCCGATTTTGCTGAAGCCAATGTATCAGGGCACATAAAAATCAGACGTTTACAGTTAGGAAAATCATGAAGTTACGCTTAGGTTGGGCTGCGGGCACAGTTGCTGCGCTGATCTTCTTCCTGTTGAAATATTTACCCGCCAGCCAGGTGCTCGGTCGCGTTGACTTGCCCCGCAATATGGCCATTTCCGGCGTATCCGGCACCATTTGGAACGGTCAGGCCGAACTGGTTTCAGTGTCTGGCCTGTCGGTAACCCCCCTGAACTGGGAAATTCACCCTTTGGCGCTGCTGGTTGGCCGGGTGAGTGCAGACATCAGAGGTGGAAATTTACGCGAATCCGGGCAGGTGGCCTTTCAGGGGCCTCTGAGTATCAGCCTGTTTGACCTTCAATCTGTAAAAGCTGAGGATTTCCTGCTGTTTTTGCCGGTAGACCGTGTTTTGGCCAAAGTCCGTTTACCGTTGCCGGTTAATGCCGGAGGGAGAATTCGCCTCAAACTGGATGCCCTGGAGTTTGGCCCGGAATGCGAACAGTTAATTGGCAGCGGTGACTGGCTCAATGCCACGGTAGCAGGCACCCAGGGGCCGATTGATTTTGGTAGTTACAATGCGCAGCTAACTTGCAGCGAAGGCAAGATTGCTTTGCAGGTTAAAGAGCCCAACAAGCTGGGCCTGACCCTCAACGCCACAGTCAGCGCCGATTTGGCAGACATTAGCGCACAAGGCCAGTTCAAGCTGGATCCCAGCCTGCCACGGGAAGTGCATGACGCAGCAATGCTGTTCAGTCGCCCCGAAGCTGACGGCTACACCCGGTTCAAACTCTAGTCCGGCCAGCAGGCCGGCTGATTCCCGCGGGTTCGAACCCGGAAGTTGCCACCACTCAGCACGGATGTTTTTCCTGAGGATACAAATCGGGATGCATAAATTTCGCCATCGCCAGCGTGAGCGCCAGTTCGTAGACGCTCTGGCGGGTAGCCAGGTGATTGGTGAGCAGCCCGATGGCCCCACCTTTTTGCTTGATGTTGTGAGTCTTAAAGGCTTCGTCCATTACATCCCCCAACTCCTGGCCATTTTTGAGCGCCCGGTAAAATGGTTCCGGCAGAGGTAAATTGGCACTGCGCCCGACAGACCATTGCCCTTGATGACATATCGCGACGTAGGCAAAAGTGGCCGGGCCGTCTTCAAATTCGTCCACGCCCCCTTCTAAAGCCACATACCATGTATCCGAAGCGCTACCTGCAGCGCTCTGTTCAATGCAGGCCTTCACCCGGTTCACCGCTCCGCTGCGGGTTTCTGCCTCACTCATGGGCTGGGCGGCAACGCCGCTGGGCACATCAATACCCACTACACTGTCGAAGGGCTGCTCCATGCATCGGCTTATCGCTTCGCGTGCTGCACCAATCTTGACCGGATTTTTTGAACCGACAATGCACCTCATCACACTACTCCACTGCCTGCAGGATTAGCCCGAATCACGTCTGTCAAATCCCGGTAATCGCTGACGGCCGGAAACTCAGTAATGCTGCGTTCAGGCTGCTTGCTGTCGGGGTTGGTCACGGCAAGCAGATGTGCGATGCCAAACGTCTTTGCCGCCTGCAAAATGGTCAGGCTGTCATCCACAAACAGGGTTCGGGCAGGGTTAAACCTCAAGTGTTGCTGCAACTGCCGCCACAATGACTGGGACTCTTTGGTAACGCCGAATTCATGCGTAGAGATGAGCGTGTCGATGTGTTTATCGAGACGGGTGTGCTCAACTTTCAGCGACAGGCTGTCCGGATGAGCATTGGTCACCAGCACCACCTCGCGGCCACTTTCATGCAGGGCATCCAGGAATGGCAGGGTATCATCACGCAAGGCAATCAAATGCTCAATTTCCCGCTTGGCCGCCACAATATCCATATCCAGTTCTCTGGCCCAGTAGTCCAGACAGTACCATTCAATTTGCCCCGCCACCCGGTCGTACTGCGCCAGCATTTCAGCGCGACAGGTTTCAATATCCCTGCCGTGCTTGCGGGCTAATTTGGCAGGCAAATGGTCGAGCCAGAAATGGTTATCAAAATGCAGGTCAAGCAGGGTTCCGTCCATATCCAGCAGGACGGTATCGATTTCATTCCAGGGCAGAAATGGCAAGCGATTTTCCTTATAATACATTAAGCTTTAGGATTGGAAGTGATGATAGCGAAAGTTGTAGCGAATAAACATGAGTAAAATAGATCCGGCCAAGCCGTTACCCCTGATCCATCGAAGAGAAATAGTGGCGCAAAGCCGTCTGTTCAAAGTGGAAAGGCTGGATCTGGAATTCTCCAATGGTGCTACCCGTCAGTTTGAACGCATGGCTGGCCACAGTCGCGGGGCGGTCATGATAGTGCCGATGCTCGATGCTCACACTCTGGTACTGGTGCGCGAATACGCCGCTGGCACCCATTCCTACCAACTCGGGTTTCCCAAAGGCCTGATTGACCCTGGCGAATCGCCGTTGCAGGCCGCCAACCGCGAATTGCAGGAAGAAGCCGGCTACGCGGCCCGCGAACTGCAAGAAATTCACTCCGTAAGTATGGCCCCGACCTTTTTCAACTCGCACATGTCGATTGTGATGGCCCGGGACCTCTATTCCAGTCATTTGCCCGGTGATGAGCCTGAACCGCTGGAGGTTGTCACCTGGCCCCTAGAGCAAGCAGACGCCCTGCTGGCACGGGAAGATTTTATTGAAGCCCGTTGCATTGCTGCACTGTTTCTCGCACAAAAGTGGTTGAAGGAGCAATAACCCCATGCCCGACGCAGAAGTAGACGAATTACTGCAACTCGCCAAACGTGTTGCTGTAGAAGCCGGTCAGGCCGTTCTGGCTATATATGACAAGGGCGACTTCGAAAGTTACCAGAAAGACGACGACTCCCCGGTTACCAGCGCGGATTATCTCGCCAATGACATCATCAATCAAAGGCTTAGGGAAGCCACTCCTGACATACCCATCCTGTCGGAAGAAAACCAGCACGCCAGTCTGGCAGAACGCCAAACCTGGGACCGCTACTGGCTGATTGACCCTATCGACGGCACTCAGGAATTTATCGCCCGCAGCGGCGACTTTGCAGTGAATATAGCCTTAATCGAGCACAATGAACCTGTGATTGGGGTGATATTCTGGCCACCCGGGCAAAGCCTGTATTACGCCAGCAAAGGGCAGGGAGCTTACAAGGAAAGCCCGGGGGAAAACAGGCGGATCCACGTTCGCAAACTGCAGGACCCCCGGCAAAGTACGGTGATGATTGCCATTAGCCGGCGACAGGCACGCAGTAAAGTTATGAACCGCCTGTGTGCAAAACGGGTTTATCAGACCCTGCCGCTTGGCAGCTGCTCGCTAAAAGCCTGTTTCATTGCCGAGGGCAAGGCGGATGTGTTTATGCGCCTTGGTATCACCGGCGAGTGGGATACCGGCGCATGCCAGTGCATAGTCAGCGAAGCGGGGGGGCAAATCCTGGCGGCTGACTTTGAACCTCTGACCTACAATCAACGGAACTCGCTGGAAAACCCGGATTTCGTGGTGATGGGGGACCAACGGGTGCCCTGGCGCGACATCATTCAATATCACAAGGAATAACCCCATGTTTTTAAGAACCGTTTTGGCCGTATCCGGATTATGTGCAATGCCAGCCCTGGCTGCCTGGCAGTTGGATAAAAGTGCATCCAGCCTGCATTTCCTGACCACTAAAAACGCCCAGGTAACGGAAATTCATCAATTTACCGCCCTGAATGGATCGGTGTCTGATTCCGGCCAGTTAAGCGTGGAAGTGCCGTTGGCTTCGGTAAATACGTCGATCGAAATTCGTGACACACGCATGAAAGAACTGCTGTTTGACGTTGCGAACTTTCCGGTTGCGACCTTCACTGCGCAAGTACCGGAGAGCCTGCTCCGCACTCAAGCCGGCCAGACCTTGCAAGGCACGGTTGAGGGCAAGCTTACCCTGCATGGCACTGCAGCACCGGCCAGTTTCGAAGTTATCGTAAACCGGGTTGATGATGATACGCTGAGCGTAACGACGGTTTCTCCAACGCTGGTACAGGCCAAAGATTTCGCATTGGAAGAAGGCGTTGCAGCACTGCAAAAGATCGCGGGCCTCGATAGCATTACTCTTGCAGTTCCGGTGACCTTCTCGGTAACCTTCACCCGCTGAATGCTCAATCATCCAGATCAAAAAGCCCCGGGTTTACCGGGGCCTTTTGCATTAAAACCGAATTCAGGCAGCCGGAACCGCCAGAGGCCGCATAGGCAGGGGTTGCTGGTTTAGCTCCTGTATCTGCATAGGGTGCCAGTTTTCCTGCGGCAGTGCTGGCACAATGGCCTGCTGATGGCCAAGAGCAAAATTCTTCATCCCTACCCGCACACGCTTGAGTGCCATGTCTTCCCGGATCTCCTGCCCAATCACAAATATGCCAGCGCGTTTACTCCACACCCCGAGCATTTTACTGCTGCTCAGGCAAATCAGAGGAGCAGCCAGGGTCATCCCCAGCAGGACTGGCAACAACCACATAAACAGGGACGGTGTGTAATACCAGGTGGTTACACCCCACGCAACCGCAAGGCAACTCATGATCCGGGTTCGCTTCAGCGCCACTGTCCAAGGGACCATGCGCCCTTCACGGGCCTGTGCTTCCCACTTCACCTGATGACCGATAAATACGCTGATCACAAAAAAGCTGTGATAAAACATCATCAGAGGAGCAATCAGCACGGCCATAAGCACTTCCACCAGCGCCCCTTTTAGCAGCGCAAAAGTGCCACCAAATTCCTGCCTGCGCTGAATCAGCGCCAGCACGATGCCAAGCAGTTTAGGCATAAACAGCAAGGCCGCCGTCCCCCACATGGTCACCACCATCATATCCTGACGGGCAATTTGCCAGGTGGGAAACAACTGGTACTCGGAGGTAAAGAACTGCGGCACCGTACTGGCACGGATAAGGGCATCCACGGTTCCCAGCGCCAGCATCACGAACAGGATCAGCGATGAAATGTAGGCAAATGCGCCGAACAGGAAATGCATGCGACTGGTGGTTTTCAGACCTTTTACCCCCAGCAGACCCAAATGCTGAATGTTTCCCTGCACCCATCGACGGTCCCTCACAGCATAATCCACCAGATTACTCGGTACTTCCTCGTAGCTGCCATCGGTGTCAGTCAACAGAAAGCATTGCCACCCCGCCCGGCGCAACAGAGCCGCTTCAACGAAATCATGGCTGAGGATTTCACCGCCGAACGGTGCGCGACCATCCAGCGTGGGCAAGCCACAATGCTGCATAAAGGGCTGAATGCGAACAATGGCATTGTGGCCCCAATAGTTGGCACTGTCGGTTTGCCAGAATGACAGTCCGGTCGCCAGCATGGGGCTATACAGATGCGCAGCAAACTGTACAAAGCGCCCAAAGAAAGTATCCTGACGCACCGGCATAGGAATAGTCTGGATGAGGGCCGTATCCGGATTGGCTTCAATGCGCTTTGCCAGATCCAGCATACGCTCACCAGACATTACGCTGTCGGCGTCCAGCACTATCATGGATTCGTAGTGTGCGCCCCAGCGCTGACAAAAATCGGTCAGGTTCCCTACCTTACGGCCGGTATTCTGCTCCCGGCGGCGATAGAACACCTGGCTGGCGTAGTCACCCAAACGATTCGTCAGGCGTTGCCATGCCTTTAATTCCGCCTCTGCCAATTCAGCATCACGGGTATCACTAAGCATAAAGAAATCGAATTGACCACGGTATGCACTGGCCATGATTTCACGCACACAAGCTTCAAACCCAACCATAATCCGCTGGGTATCTTCGTTGTACACTGGCATAACAATGGCGTGACGCTGTTGCACCGGCGCCTCGACATCAGATTTAGCCAGCGTGCGACGCAAACTCAGGGGATCAATATTCAGGAGCTGAAACACAAATCCGACGACAGCGGTCCAAAAGGCCATAGACAACCAGCTGAACAGCATAAGACACAGCCCCAACTGCGCAATTTCCAGTTCGGTCAGGCCGTTGGGCCGAAAAATCTCATACAGGCTCCAGCCTGCCAACCCTGCTGTGGGAACAGCCAGCAAGGCCATAAAAAACAAACGTGCACGCTCACCCACCGCTGTCATTTTGCTCGCAGGGGCTGGTACCGAATGACGGGCGACCGGAATGATCGGTGCACTATTTCGGTTGATAGACATAATTCCAAACCTCGCTGATTTGATGCTCTTGGTGATTGATATACAACCGCATATCGACGGTTTCTTTGCCCTTGGGCACGACCACAAATGTGGCCCGGAGCTGACGGTCACCGTCCACCGGGTACAGGCGGGCCTGTTGCACGATGGCGTTACTGGCGTTAAGAGTCAGATTCAGGGCGTCCGCGGAGATATCCATGCCTTGGGGTTTAATGTAATCGACAACAAAACGCCGCGCCCCGGCCTCGCCTTTGGCCTTTTCACCCGGCAGTTGGGTGCTGCCCTGAGTGGTACGCACTACCGTAGCCAGTGCAACCGGCAACGGGTTCCTTTCCACCGTAGTCAGGGTGTACTCAAAGTAGCGACTTTGCCCGGCAGAAAACGGCTCTGATGGCACCCAATAGGCCACGATGTTGTCGTTAGTTTCGGAGTTGGTAGGGATTTCCACCACTTCCAGGCGCCCTTGCTCAAATCCGGCTTTCGGGCTAACCCAAAGCCCCGGGCGCAAATGATAATTGGCCTCTGCGTCCAGATAGCTGGCAAAATCAACATCACGCTGCAGCATGCCAAAACCCTGCGGGCTATCGTCGCTCAATGAGGTGATTTGCAGCCGCTGAGGGTTAGTCAGTGGGCGCCAGACTTGTTCACCGCTCCTGGTAACCATCAGTACACCATCGCTGTCGTGAACTTCCGGGCGGTAGTCATCCGGACGTAATGCAGAATTTTCACCGTACAGAAACATACTGGTGAAAGGCGCCACACCGAGTTTGCGCACATCTTCACGCGCAAACAACCAGCTTTTCACCTGCATTTGGGTATCTGAACCTGGCTGAATGACAAACTTGTACGCACCCGCAACTGACGGGCTTTCCAGACGCGCGTACACTGTGATCGGCCCGCCTTCTTCAGGTTCAATCAACCAGAATTTGGTGAAATGAGGAAATTCCTCACCTTCCGGTAGCCCGGTATCAATGGCCAACCCCCGGGCAGATAAACCATAAACATGATTCATGCCTACAAGGCGAAAATACGAAGCCCCGAGAAACACCGCAAATTCGTCTTTGTACTGCTGGTTTTTTATCGGGTAATGAATACGGAAACCCGCAAACCCGGAGTGTTCGTCGGTCAGCCCCGCCAGATGTTCCGCATTGGTGTCATAACGAAACATGCCGGAATCAAACGGCAGCACCGTTTCCGCGTTGTCACTGCCAACGGTAACCACAGTCACCGGCAGGGTGTACAAAAAACCGGGATGGAAAAACTGGATCTCGTAGTCGTTCTCGTCGTGCCAGAGACTGCGCTGCGCGTCGAAACGAATTGCCCGGTAGGCCTGATAATCCATGGACTTCAGCTTCGGATTCAGATCATGATCGTCAGTAATGTAATCGGCTTCCGCTGAAGCGCGGGCATCGGCAATAACCGAGCGTAAGATAGGCTTGGATTCAGCCGGCAAATTTGCGTCGTCTACCTGCACAGCGCCTGCATGGGCCACATACAACAGCGTGCCCACTATAGCCGTCAGAAACGACGAAATTCGGCGCATACGGGAAAAAGGCTTCGCTACGGGTCTGCCCGCAGTAGGAAGTTTATCGCCCGGTTGCATCGCGCTTGTCAGCATCAATTAAGCTCCTCGAAAATTGTTGCAAACGCTAGTGCAAAAGCCGATCCAACTGATTAAAAACGCCCCGCGAATATTTTTTTATTCATACAACACAAATAGTTATACGATTAAAAATTTATGCCAACTGCGCAATCTGGTTATTTCAGGCGCTCGCCAGCGCCCTGTCAGAAAGGGAAAACTGTTGGTTTTAAGCGACACTTTTAACTTCCTACTCATAATGCAGCGCCCCCCAAAAAGGGAAATTCGCGCAATTTCCACTCAGCACGCCGCCAATAAAAATTTCATTTTTCAATAAATTCAATTATTTACATTCATTTGGAAATTTCATATTCACAGAATGGCAAATGAGTGAGGTTTAGTGGGCCTAAATGAACGAATTTGTGGGCAGTATGGCGCAATAATGGCTACTGCCCAGGGGGTGGGACGACGGTAACAGTTTTGAGCCGGATGGCCTGGTAATCGGCAGCAAATATCTGCTCAACTCTCAGGTATACCTCAACGGGGAGTTCGCATTTTTTGAACAAGGTACTATGGACATTAATACCCTGACCCTGGCTGCCAGATATCGACTTCCCCTGAATACCACCACCGATGGTTACGCCGGAGCCAACTTCGAACGCTTTGATACCGATGGTGGGGACGATAACGGCATCAGCCTCAATGCCGGGATCCGGTCCATGGTAATGCCTAACATCGAACTGGGTGGTGAAGTGAGTTACTACAACCTGGACGACAGCGACATGGGTATTAAACTGTCAGGCAAATACTACATCAATCACCGGTGGGCCGTAGGTGCCAGCTTTGAGATGATCGATGATCGGGATGTGATGCAGGCAACAGCCCGCTACGTGTTTTGACGGGCATGCGATGGGCGGCATAACCGCTCATCGCGCACCCCTTTTGAATACGTTAACTATTCAGCTCCACCTGGCTCCCTTGCGGGCCTGATATCCACACTGTCATGCAATTCCGAATACATCAGTACTGCCTCCCCACTTTCCAGGTGGTCCAGTACCTGCTGCACTTTCTGTTCAAAAGTCGCTTCCCACTCTCCGTAGTCCGTACCTTCCCTCAACACAAAAGACTCGGCAATCGCTCTGAGCGTTTGTTTTTCCAATGCGTGTGGCGGAATGATCACATCAACCTCCTACTGATCCGTTGGCAGGTAATTACAAAAAAACGATTTCACCCGCGCATGCAGCCAGGTTTCAGGGCTAAAAATACTGCCCTGCATAAACCCGACATGCCCGCCTGTATCGCTCAGTTCAATGGTCACATCGGGCGCCAGCGCAGACTCTTCCGGAATGATTAAATGATTCATAAAGGGGTCATCAATGCTGTGCAACACCAGCGTCGGGCACCGTATGGCGCTGAGGAAATGAAACGCACTGCACTTTTCATAGTAATCATCGGCGTCAACAAATCCGTGTAGTGGTGCCGTAACGCAGTCGTCAAACTGGCGAAAATTCACAATACCATCCACCTCATTAGCAGAGAGCTGCAACAGTGGGCGATAATCGATTATCGCCATTTTCTGCTGAAGGGTGCACTTCATGCTTTTGAGTAAATAGGCCTGATAGATTCTTGAAAAGCCTTGGTCAATGCTGATGGCACACTCAGCCAGTTTCAATGGTGCTGACACTGATACCGCTGCCTGCAGCCAGTGCTGGGCAGGGTTTTCACCCAGTAGTTTGAGCAGCATATTGCCACCAAGGGAAAATCCTACCGCTACTTTGGGAACGTCAGGGTATCTCTGATGCAGTGTTTCAAGCACAAACGCCGGGTCGCCGGTTTCCCCGGAATGATACGCTCTTGGCAAACGATTCAACTCTCCACTGCAACCACGAAAATGCATCAGCACCACCTGCCAGCCGGCACCGCTCAGTCTGCCCATCATGTCATTGGCATAATGCGAGCGTATGCTGCCTTCCAGGCCGTGAAACATAACAACCAACCCCGTCATTTTTTCAGGCGCTGGCCCCCAGGCAAGATCAACAAAGTCGCCGTCCGGTAACGCCAAACGCTCCATTTGATAGGTCAGCGGTAAACGTCGCTGAACAAATCGCGGCCACATCGTCTGAACATGCCGGTTGCGCGCCCATCTCGGGGCCTCAAAGGCACTTTTTATTATTTTTCCATGTGTTAAATGCATAATTTTTTAAATGGCGCCGGGAGTTTTACTGAGCCCGCCGGAACTACCGAATGTTGATTGCCTGTTTTAATCTGTCCAGCGCCGTTTTATGATCGCGTAACGCAAACAGGTGAATAAACCCCGCTGCAGACGGGTTAAACGCCGTTTGGCTGGCGGTGGCAACTGGCAGCGCATTGAATACCTCCACCAGGCATTGTTGCTGCGCCGACTCAAGCTGCAACTCCTCATCTTTAAGTGACTGGTAACGGCTGCTGCCTTTGGCCTCTCGCCGAACCTGGCGATGTTCCTTCAACTCAGCCTCGTGCTTGCTGATAGCCTGGGCCAGCGTCTGCCACTGTGGCAGGGTTAACATCACCCGGCGCTTCATACACCAGCACAGCAGCAACAACATGTTGATGTTTACGCCGTATTCGTCCTGCAGGCTCAATGCAAGGGCTTCAAATCCCGGTTGGGCATACCAGTCAAGGCTGAATTGCCAGAAGGTTTCAGCCGTCAATTTCGGATTCATATTGGGCCTTGGCGTGTTCCAGCGACTCCTGGGCGGCAAGCCACTCCATTTCGTGTTCTTCCAGCAGTGCTTTCCATTCGCTCTGCTCCTTCAGATACTGCATCAGCTCGGCTTTGTTTATGTCTTCATACAATTCCGGGCGGGCCAGTTCATTTTCCAGCACGGTCAGTTTGCTGTTTAGCTGATCCATGGCTTTTTCATGTTTATCGATGGCCTTTTTAAGTGGTGCTACCGACTGACGAAACTCCGCTTCACGCCGCTTTTCCGCCTTGCGATCCGGTTTTGGCCTCGAATCCAAAACCTCAGACGGCGCGCTTTGCTGTTTCAGGATCCAGTCGCGATAATCGTCCAGGTCTCCGGCAAATGGCTCAACCTTGCCACTGTCGACCAGATAGAAATCTTCACACGCAGAGGACAGCAAATAGCGGTCGTGCGAAACCAGCACCATGGCCCCTTCAAACCCCTGCAAAGCCAGGTTCAGCGCATGTCGCATTTCCAAATCTAGGTGGTTGGTTGGTTCGTCGAGTAACAACAGGTTGGGCTTTTGATACACAATCAGCGCGAGGACCAGACGGGCCTTTTCACCGCCTGACATGGGGGCCACTTCCGCCACAGCCTGATCGCCATGGAATCCAAAACCGCCCAGATAATCTCTCAATTGCTGTTCGGTGGCTTTGCTATCGAGCCGCTGCAGATGCAGTAAAGCTGACGCCTTTGGGTCCAGTGTTTCCAGCTGATGCTGGGCAAAATACCCGACATTCAACCCTTTCGCCGCTGAAAAGTGGCCCTGCATGGGCGCATGCACACCGGCGAGTAATTTAATCAGGGTCGACTTGCCCTGGCCATTTCGCCCCAGCAAACCGATACGGCTGCCTGGCACCAGATTCAGTTTGACCTGTTTGAGGATCACGTTACTGCCGTATCCCAGTTGAATATCGTCCATTTGGATCAATGGGTTAGGCAATCCGGTTGGTGGTGCGAAATCGAAACTGAATTCACTGGCGATGTGGGCGGGCAACAGGGCTTCCATTTTCTCCAGCTGTTTGATGCGGCTTTGTGCCTGTTTGGCTTTGCTGGCCTTGGCTTTGAACCGGGTAATAAACGATTCAAGGTGGGCAATTTTGTCCTGTTGCTTCTGATATTCTATGTTCTGTTGGCGTATGCGCTCGGCACGCTGTGTTTCATACGCCGAATAGTTTCCGCTGTAGGTGATCAGCTTTTGTGACTCGACACTGATAATATGGCTGACCGTGTTGTCGATAAAGGCCTTGTCGTGTGAGATCAGCAGCAGGGTACCGGTATAGCGCTGCAGCCACTTTTCCAGCCATATCACGGCGTCTAAATCCAGATGGTTGGTGGGTTCATCGAGCAACAATAAATCCGACGGGCACAAAAGTGCCTGGGCCAGGTTCAGACGCATTCTCCAACCACCGGAGAAATCGGTAACCGGCGCCGACAATTGCGCAGTAGAAAAGCCCAAACCGGCTAGAATGGTTGCCGCCCGAGCCTCCACATCGTAGGCCCTGGCCTGATGCAACTGGTCATGCAACTGCCCCATCTTCTCACCGTCATGAGCCTGCTCTGCCTGCTGAAGCGCATTTTGCAACTGACGCAAATGGCGGTCACCGTCTATCACATAATCGATTGCCCCCCGATCAACGGCGGGTGTTTCCTGTGCAACGCTAACAATACGCCAGTGGCCCGGTACTTGTGAATCCCCGGCATCCAGCGACAACTCACCCCGCAAAAGAGCAAACAGAGAGGACTTCCCACACCCGTTACTGCCGATAAGCGCAGCTTTCTGACCAGGATTTACCTGCGCTGAAGCCTGCTCCAGCAGCACTTTTGTTCCCCGCATCAATGTGACATCAGTTAGCTTGATCATGTCCTGCAATACTTTGAAATGACAACGGCGCATGATAGCAAACTCAGACCTGACTCGCCCAGCCTATTGCAGAAGCAACCAGTATCCAATCAACCGTGCAAATGAGGTATACTTCGAGCGTTAACATTACCACCTTCGTGAATTATGCAAAAACGAACCAAACGCCGCTTTATCGCCGGGGCTACCTGCCCAAAATGCAAAGCCACTGACACCATCATGTTATTTTTTGAAAATAACGTGGAAAAGCTGGAATGCGTAAAATGCGGTTATGCCGAATCGCAAACAGAACAGCCTGTTGCCTCTGCAACCCGCCAGAATGAAAACGTTATTGGGGTGTTTAAACCTGAGTAATTTGCAAATCCCGCATCCGCCATGAAATGCGGGGGCTTTGCTGGCAACTCTTAATAGTGAGGCGGCGGGGTCTCTTCTGATTGCTTGGCAATACCAGAAGGCTGCATGGCTTTGACTTTATCCATAACGTGGCGCAGCTGGCGCTCCAATTTTTCGATCTGATGCTGCTGGCTGGTCAGCGCGTCGTTGAGCAGTTCAATGGTGTGCTCCTGGAATGCAACCTTGGTTTGCAAATCTTCAATTGCCTGTTCACAGTATTGAACGGCTTGGGCGGGATCAGTCATCGGGTAATGTCCACAATTCGGCCAACCCGCTGCTGCTTTCGGACAGGATTTTGTCGCTTCCTACAAATCCTACCCCGTAAACTACAGCCGTGGGCGGCGATTTATTCTTTCTGGCGGCAACCCGCCATTCTCCAACCAGTTCGCCGGATTCCACGTCCCACAGGTTCATTCGGCGGGCAGGCGAGCCCGTTAGCAGATAACGGCCATCTTCGGAAAACACGGCGTCGGTAAATATTTTCTGCCGCGCAATATACTTTAAATTACTTACCGGCGCACCGGTTTGTACATTCCATATTTGAGATTTGCGCGTACTGTCTGTGGTAAAGGCATACCGCCCTTTGTCGTCTATGGCAACCAGGGTTACCCGGCTTCCATGGGCGAAAGTATGGATGATTTGGCCCGTGTCGGTGCTCCACAAATAGGCCATATAATCATTACCGCCGCTGAGGGCGTACTTCCCATTGGGCGAAATATCAATGCTGTTGATCTTCTCCTGATGGCCCAGAAATTCAAGCCGTCGGCCGGAGGAGGGCTCAAAATACATGATTTTTCCGTTCGAGCGCCCAACCAATATTCCTTCGCCTCTGTTAGAAACCGCAACGTCACGTATCGTCGACTCGTCGATACGCCAGAAACCTATCGGCTCACCACTTTCCAGGCTCCATAACGCAAACGCTTCACGATCAGAAGTAACCACATAGCGACTGTCGGATGATATGTGGACCTGTACCACCAGATTGCTGCCGTCTCCCTGGTGGCTCCACTGGTATAAAGGCTTAGTGTGATTGGTATGCCACACATTAATGCCATTGTTCACTCCGGATACCACTGAGTACTGTCCGTCGGCCGAAACATCCGCCGCGAATGCCCCTTCTTCTGCGTGTTGCCAGCGCGCAACGGGGGTTGTGTCAGGAACGGAGCAACCGGCAACACTTGCCAATAACACACTGAAAGGTAAGATTCTTTTGAACAAAATGTTATGAATCATGTCAAATGGGTTTCGCTTTACCACTGCTGGGTTTACCATAGCATGGAACCTGAATTCTGAGTATGGTGTCAGCGCTGCCTCTTAGGGTTTATCTGTTAGCGGCTGATCACAATACACAATCATCAAATAATGGAGATGTCATATGCAAAAGTCGCTCATCGCTTTGTCGACGATCGCAGCACTGGGGTTGTTTGCCTGCCAGCCCAAAACTACGGAATCAACGTCTGAACAACCCGTCGCAGAAACCTCTGGCGAGGGAGTAGCCGCCGACAAGATGACTGACGCGCAAAAGCAAGCTTACGCCATGGGTGCCAGTATGGGGCTGTTCGTAAACAGCCGCGCCGAACAACAGGCCGAACTGGGCGAGGCACTGGATCGCGAAGCATTGAAACAGGGCTTTGAAGATGGTCTGGCCGATACTCTGAAGTTCAGCCAGCAGGAAATCCAGCAGTTTGCACAGCAGGGTGAACAGGCTTTGCGGGCAAAACAGCAGGAAATGGCTGATGCTGCTGCTGAAAAGAATATCGCAGAGGGTAAGGCCTATCTGGAGGAAAATGGTCAGCGCGAAGGCGTGAAAACCACCGAATCCGGCCTGCAGTACGAAGTGCTGGAAACCGGTGACGGCCTTTCTCCCCAAGCCACTGACACGGTTAAAGTGCACTATCGTGGCACTTTACTGGACGGTACCGAGTTTGACTCTTCATACGCGCGCGGCGAACCGGCTGTATTTCCATTGAACCGGGTTATTCCGGGATGGACTGAAGGTGTTCAGCTGATGAACGAAGGTGCCAAGTTCCGTTTCTACATTCCGTCCGAACTGGCTTACGGCCCGCGTTCCACCGGTAAGATCACGCCAAATTCCACGCTGATTTTTGACGTGAAGCTCATTGAAGTAGTGCCGCAGGAAGAAGAAGCCGCACCTCAGGAATAACTTTCTGAACTAACAAAAGAGAAAGCCGACGAATTAACGTCGGCTTTCGTATTTGTGAGTCAGCGTGATCCTTGCCTACCTTATCCCTACGTGCATGTCGCCTGTTATGGTGCAAGCGCGTGCCCAAATCGTTATTCGGGCCATTCGTTTATGCTTTGGTAACTCCGAATTGTCACTTCCTATTATAGCGCACAGAAGGCGCTACTTCGGATCAATTTGGACTAAAAGCCCAACTGATATAGCGTTTCGCTTTATACCCTGACGCCACAGATAGCCGAGGCTAACTGAACAGTTGTTTGCGACGTGCGGGCCGGGTTCGCAATGTGGCGCATTGCCGCAGAATAACGTGCCCGACTTTATAGAGAATCAGCCCGCCGACAAGATAGCAAGCAGTCCGCAGACTGTCGATGCGTATCAGGACATCCAGCAAACCGACCACCACAAGCATGATTCCGGTCAGGAACAGCATAAAACCAATGAGTGTTGCTGCGGTAGCTCCCGCAGTTGGAGAATGCACATCTGTGTGGGGTTGAACCTTGCGCATGTGAGAGAACTCGCTAAGCGAATGAACGGTTAAAATTTGTGGGATGTTAACTATGACCACCTCATGCCTCACCTGTTCATTTTTTATACTACAAAGAACCCCCGATGAACAGTCCGATGTGTTGACTTTGTTGGCTTGTGTTAGCTGGCAAAGCGGGATCCCAGGCTTCGGAGCACTGGGAACATAGAAGGATTAGGCCTGTTTGAACGCCTGGCGGTATTCAATGTGGTTGATGTACCAATCACGGGTTCCGGCCGGGGTGGTCACGGTACACACATCATCCACCTCTTTTTTTAGCAGCGCCCGGGCCATGGGGGAGTCAATGGAAATGCAGTCTTTCTGATCGCCGTAAATTTCTTCCGGTCCGACAATGCGAAACCGCTTGGTATCTCCAGCTTCATTTTCAATTTCAACCCAGGCACCGAAGAATACCTTACCTTCCTGCTCGGGGGCGTAATGCACCACCTTCAATTCAGGCAGAAGCTTGCGCAAATAACGCACACGGCGATCGATTTGCCGCAGTAAACGTTTGTTGTAGGTGTAGTCGGCATTCTCCGAGCGGTCGCCGAGACTGGCAGCCCAACTGACTATCTTGGTAATTTCCGGGCGCTTCTCAAACCAAAGATGATCGTGCTCGTCTTTGAGTTTTTTATAACCTTCCGGAGTGACAAGTTTTGTTTTCAAATGTGATCAACCTATGCCAAACATTTTGCCCAGCTGAATATGGTCAAATAGGGCATTCACAAGAGAACCGGCCATAATCAATTACTTCCCACCAGAGCGCGCCATTGCCACTGCGGGTGCGCCAGCCCCAATACCGCTGCGAAGCGCTGGTAATCCTCTTGGCCCATCGCGGAGGCCACGGCCTTGATTAACGAACGCGCCCGCACAGCTTTGGTCTGTAACAAATTCAATCGCCTGTCAGCCTTTTCGTCAAATTCGCTGGCCAGAATCTGTTCAACTTTTTCGCTTGCAGCCCAATGCTCAAGTACATGTTCAATTAGGCGAATGTGTACACCTATCATTCGCTTACTGCCCAGTAAGCGGGAGAACTCAGTATTACGAAGTGTGGCCTCATACTGGGCCTCGGTAACATCCAATGCTGCGATTTGAAGTTGTTTGAGGATACTCTGGTACTGCGCCAGCAGTTTACGATGTGCAGCCGATGCGTAGTCGTGGGCATCAAGCAAGCCCAGGTCATCACACAGAATGTCCAGATTCACCAGTTGTCGCTGCAAAGAGGGCATAGGTTAACCGCAGTAGCCAAATAAAAGAGGCTAAAGCTTTACTCACCGGCAAGTCAAACCTTTATCTTTCGAGCAGGTTATTTTTGCCCTTCGGCAATATGAATTGCCCGACAAATCGGGCTTCTCCCTGATTCAAGGGATGGTATACTTGCGCCACATTTTTTTAAGAACTCTGCATTGTAAAACCGCCGCGAAAATTTAGCCTTATGCGCCAGGCGGGCATTGCCCAAGGATTCAAGTCTCAGAGCCCATTATGATCATAAAGACCCTTGCCGAAGAACTTTCCGTTAATCCCAGTCAGGTAGAAGCCGCTGTTGCCCTGCTGGACGAAGGGGCTACCGTACCCTTTATCGCGCGATACAGAAAAGAAGCCACCCAAGGCCTGGATGATACCCAGTTACGGAATCTGGAACAGCGTTTAACCTATTTGCGGGAACTGGAAGACCGCCGCGGTGTGATCCTCAAATCCATCGAAGAGCAGGGCAAACTGAGTGACGAGCTCAAAACCCAGATCCTGTCTGCAGACAGCAAAACCACACTGGAAGATTTGTACCTTCCTTATAAACCCCGCCGACGCACCAAAGGCCAAATTGCCATTGAGGCTGGTCTGGAGCCTTTGGCGAATGCCCTGTTTAATGATCCGGAGCTGGACCCGGAAGCTTGTGCATCGGACTACATCAGCGCCGAAAAAGGTGTGGCTGACACCAAAGCAGCTCTGGAAGGCGCGCGCTACATCCTGATGGAACGATTTGCCGAAGATGCCGCACTGTTGGCAAAAATCCGCCGGTATTTGAACGAAAATGCTTTTGTCAGCAGTAAAGTTGCCCCCGGTAAAGACCAGGAAGCCATCAAGTACAAAGACTATTTCGATCATCAGGAAAAGCTTAAAACCGTGCCGTCACACCGTGCACTGGCTATGTTCCGCGGGCGCAACGAGGGAATGCTTCACATCCAGCTGTTGGCCGATCCCAACAATGAGGATCCGATGCAGCCTTCATACTGTGAGCACATCATCGCCGAACACTACCAGATCTCGCACCGGAACCGCCCGGCAGACAACTTCCTCAAGCAGGTAGTGCAGTGGGCATGGAAAATCAAAATAGCCCTGCATATGGAAACCGAGCTGTTTGCCACACTGCGTGAACAGGCCGAAGAAGAAGCCATTAGCGTATTTGCCAAAAACCTCAATGACCTGCTGATGGCTGCGCCCGCTGGAGCGAAGACAACAATGGGGCTGGACCCTGGCCTGCGGACCGGGGTTAAGGTTGCGGTTGTCGACGCGACCGGCAAGGTACTGACCACCAATACCATTTTCCCGCATGCGCCGCAAAACCAGTGGGACAAAGCCATGCGCACCCTCGCCAACCTGTGTCAGTTGCACAAAGTAGACCTGATAAGTATTGGCAACGGCACCGGGTCGCGAGAAACCGACAAACTGGTGGCAGACATGATGAAGGCCCACCCGGAGCTGAAGGTTCAGAAGATTATGGTCAGCGAAGCGGGCGCTTCGGTTTACTCCGCATCTGAGCTGGCTTCCAAGGAGTTGCCAGGAATGGACGTTTCGTTGCGTGGCGCGGTATCAATTGCCCGACGCCTGCAGGACCCATTGGCGGAACTGGTAAAAATTGAACCCAAAGCCATAGGCGTAGGCCAGTACCAGCACGACGTCAGCCAGTCCCAACTGGGCAAGTCGCTGGACACAGTAATAGAAGACTGTGTAAATGCAGTAGGTGTAGACCTGAACACTGCATCGCCAGCATTGCTGAGTTATGTATCGGGTTTGAACAAAACCTTGGCTCACAACATCGTTCAGTTTCGTGACGCCAACGGTGCCTTCTCGGACCGCAAAGGTCTGCTAAAAGTTGAACGACTGGGCCCCAAAGCCTTTGAGCAGGCGGCCGGATTCCTGCGTATTGTCAATGGCACTAACCCTTTGGATGCCTCTGCCGTTCACCCGGAGGCCTATCCGGTAGTGGATACCATCGTCGATCGCACCCAGGTGGCGGTAAACGATTTGATCGGCAATTCAGATTTGTTACGCAAACTCGCACCAGAGGACTTTACCAGTGACGAGTTTGGCGTGTTCACCATTAAAGACATCCTCAAGGAACTGGACAAGCCCGGCCGCGACCCCCGCCCGGAATTTAAAACCGCAACCTTCAAGGAAGGTGTTGAAACACTGGCTGACCTTAAAGTTGGTATGATCCTCGAAGGTGTGGTCAGCAATGTCGCCAATTTTGGTGCTTTTGTGGATGTGGGTGTTCACCAGGACGGGTTGGTACACATTTCGGCGATGACTAATAAATTCATCAGTGATCCCCGGGAAGTGGTGAAGGCGGGAGACATCGTTAAAGTCAAAGTGCTGGAAGTGGACGTGGCACGCAAGCGCATATCATTCACTATGCGTCTGGACGACACTCCTGCACCGGCGAAACCCGGAACACCACGAAACGCTAAACCTGGCAACAAGGCCCGCAGCGCTGGCAAAGCCAAACCTGCAGCCTCTTCAGCCAACAGTGCAATGGGCAATGCCTTTGCAGATGCATTCGCCAAAGCAAAACAGAAATAATGGCAGGGCCTCAGGCGCTGGCTGAAAAGCCGGTGTCCTGAGCGTCAGAGACGGACTGATAGAATTGCTGTATACGGTTGATACGCTGCTGAAGGGGGTGACTCTCCATCGCAAGCGTGCGGGTACTCATGCCCTCGGAAACCGCATCGCGCAGCCCCTGAAACGTCCTTCGCGGTGCACTGACACCACCTTCCTGAACAATCTGTTCCAATGAAGGGGGCGCTTGCTCCACATTCCCTTTAACGCCTGCTGCATTGCTCTGGGCACTCTGATCACTGGCCAGCTCTGCCCGGGCCTGATTGGCTTTCTGCATCGCTTCAGAGGCAACTTTCAGATCCTGTACGGAAGGCTCAGCTGGCGCAAGTGCAGCATCACGTACCTGCTGCATTTTACGAATGGTTTGCTCTGGAGTAGGGGCTTCTGATACGTCTATGCTAACCTCACCGCCTACTGCATAACGCTTGCCGTCAGGCCCCATTTCATAATCGTATCTGGGGGTGCCCGCATACTGACCACCAGTATTGGCGTGCGCCTGCTCATGTTGCCTTACTTCGGCATCCCTGGCCTTGAGCTGCTCTATTTTGCGCTGCTCCTGCTGATCTTGCTGACGCTGCTCCGCATCATCACGCCCCGCGCTCTGTTGCTGCCCATTGTCCCTGTTCAGGCCGTCACCTGAAGACGCATCAGGCTGGACTTCGCCTGCCTGATGAGGACGCTCATAGGTCACCGGGTGGGGTGGCTGGCCAGGATTTCGGGCTTTGTCTGACTCAGAGCCAAGGCCTTTACCAGATGCCCCCTGTTCCGGGTTGGATGACTGGGGAATGGTCTCTCGCAGCGCATTATCCCTTCTCGCCGCCTC
This sequence comes from Alteromonas aestuariivivens, assembly GCF_003367475.1. Classification (GTDB taxonomy): domain Bacteria; phylum Pseudomonadota; class Gammaproteobacteria; order Enterobacterales; family Alteromonadaceae; genus Alteromonas; species Alteromonas aestuariivivens. The sequence continues at coordinate 117,834 of NZ_QRHA01000008.1, read as the reverse complement.
TGTATTTACGTTAGCGGTCGGGTAGGCCAGGGTTGTGGGTAGTGGCGTAACGAGCGACATGGGATCAGGTCAGGATATCAATGATGGTGCCAACAGTATCGTAGGCCTTATCCATCACTTTGGCGGACGCCTGGGCGTTAACACTGTGTAATTTGAGGGACACCAAATCAGCCATTGGAGAAGATTCCGACGCAGGCAACATCTGACGTATGTTTTGAAGGCCCGACAAGGATGCTTTGGCCAGCACTTGCCCTGGCCCATTTTCCTCGACACTTTGCTGCGCTGTACGCTGGGCAATACTCATCGAAGCCTGGGTCACGCCCTGATAGGCTTTATTCAACCCGAACTGGCTGGATATTATGGCCGAATTGATATGGTTATCAACGACTCCCGACATACTACTACCCCTTTCCTCTCGCGAACAATTATTAACCAATTCAGCTTGAAAGCAAAGCACATATCACATGTTCAACAGATAAACAGGAAAAATTCGCTCACGATGAGGGCTTTCTGGCAATCAGATAACCCTGCAACGAGGTTACCCCTGTGGCCAAATCAGTAAACTCCTGATACGCCAGAGGCACCTCTTCAACACTGCGCTGAAAGGCCTGCTGAACCAGGGCATTCCCCCCAACGCTGCCAACCTGAACACAGCCGAGCTGCTTACTCCACATAAGGCTTCGCCGCATGGCGTCCATCGCCTCAGGGGTGGCCAGTACATTGTGGTCGGTAAAATGGTCCAGCCTGCACCAGTTCGGACTGGGGCGCCGGGCTAACAGGGTGTAGAAACTTTCGCGCCGCTCGCGGGTGGCTTCAAAGTTAATCACGCCCGCAGATTCAATCACAAGTACCGAGCCAACCCAGCGAAAATCAAGCGAACCATGAGCCTTTAGCATTTCTGTTTGCCTCGGTGTGTTCTGCTGCCTGGCAACAGCTAGCGGACGCGGGAGTGCATAAACTGACGAATGATATCCGCCGACTGCTGGGGATGGGATATGAAGGGCGCGTGCGCTGCATGCGGAAGTACCACTGCGTCTGATGACGGATGTAACTGACAAATAGCGTCGATACCGGTGGTGGGAACCAGGCTGTCCAGCCGCCCGTAAAGCCGCAGCGTAGGCTGCCGGATACGCCCTATGTCCTGACGGATGTCCTCGCTGGATAGCAGAGCCAGCCCCTCTTTAAGAGCAACCGCGGAGGGGTCTGGAAAGCGGGTTATCTGGCTGCGGATGGCCTTGATGTCCTGGCGGGCGGTGTCACTGCCCATAGCCTGAATGGCCAGAAATCTCTCCAGTGTCTTACGGTAATTTTTTTCCAGCTGATTCTCAAACTCAGTCAGCAGTTCGGCCGAAATGCCCGGCCAGCCCGGGCCGGCAACAAACCTCGGGGTACTGGCGATGGTAATTAACCCCGCAACCTTCTCACTGATCAGCGCCAGTTTCTGCGCCACCAGCCCTCCCAGAGACCACCCAACCACAACACAATTATGTGGCAGGCATGGGGCGATAACCCCGGCCAGAGACTCCACCGAATAGGGTTCGGGGATAATGCCGTTGTTTTCTCCAAACCCGGGTAAATCAATGGTGGTCAGCCGGTGGTCATTGGTCAGGTAGGGAGCGAACTCCGTAAATACCCCTGAATTCATCCCCCAGCCGTGCAGGAAAACCAGATCCTTTCCTGTACCTTGAGAACGGGTGATTAAGCCATGTAGAACGTTAGAATTAAGCACTCAGAATACCCCCAATGTCGCTCGCGAGAGTTTAGCACAGCTGTTGGAAGGATACGTATATGGCAAAAGCACAAAAATTGTTCACATTGCTGCGCAACAAAGCCAATTTAAGCTGCTGTTTGTGCCACCAAAGCAGCGGCTCGTGGGTCTGCCGGTTTTGCCAGGACGACACCCTGTTCTATGCAGATTCCTCATGGCCCTGCAATTTGCTGTTGCGGCCCGAAATAGCCCGTCATGTGGAACATTCAGCCTATGATAGCCTGCAGTCATGCGGCTGGTACACATGGCCGTTTGATGAACTCATTTGCAGCCTCAAGTTTAATCGTCGCAGTCTCTGTGCGACAGTTCTGGCTGACTGGTTTTGTCAGTTCGCCCTTCAGACTGACACACCACTGCCACAGTGCCTATTACCTGTCCCCATACACTACCGGCGTTATATGAGCCGACACTTCAATCAGTCCACCGAGATTGCACTGTGGCTAAGCCGGTTGCTGGGAATTGCCGTAAACACCCAGTGGGCGAGAAGAATCCGAGGCCGGGATCAGCACAGCCTGGGGCGGCAACAGCGGCTTTTGAACCTGCGCCAGGCCTTCAGGGCAACGCCTGTGTTTGACTATCAACATGTTGCGATTGTCGACGACGTGATCACCACCGGCAGCACAGTTAACGAGCTGGCTCGACAATTAAAGCAGGCCAACCCCAAACTTCACATTTCGGTCTGGGCGATGGCTGTCACGCCTGCCAAGGCAGGCCTGGCCCGCTAATCAACGAATATGTCCGGACTGAAAAATAGCATTACTGAGCAGCTTGTCGGTGCCGTACCAGTATCCCCGGAACATAGGGTTATCCACCAGGCCAACAACCACGCCAAGCCCTTTGATCTGGGCCACTGCGGCGGTACTTCCAGCGATCAGACTGACCAGTTCCGGTGCACTGAAACCCGCCAGCAGCGGCTCGTCGGTGTAGTAAGCTGCAGGGATATAAGGTGAAGCATCCGTTTTTAACACCATGTTACTGGTTTTAAACAGCGGCAGTTTGTCCCCGGAAAAACCATAAAACAATGGATGGGTGACATCGATGTGGGCTTCATAAACCGCCCCGGCAATGATCTTGTTTGCTTCGTACGCATCTTTATCTGCGAATTTCAGGTTTTCCGTTTCAAAGGCTTCATCAATCTTGCTGCCCTTGAGCACCCTGATATCCAACCAGTCCTGTTTAGCAAACAAGCGCAAGGCGGACTTATGACCAATCAGTACCCCGCCTTTGGTCACCCAGGTACCAATGTCGATAAGCGCGCCTTCCGACAGGCCATCGTAGCTGCCACTGGCGAAAATCATGTGGGTGTAATCTGACAGAGCTATCAGAGCCAGGCGATCCTTATCAACAATAGTCACCGGCAGTCCGACTCGGGTGTCTAGATAATGCCAGATCTCACCCACCTCATACTGACTGGTACCCGGGCCACCAATCAACAATATTTTTGGCTGTTCCACCGGCACCATCTGGCGGCTGCCCAGATCAATACCTGCAGAGGTAAGGCCGGTTTTGATTTCAAATACCGGAATGTGCAGAGCCTGAGAAAACTGATTCAGTAACGTAACCAAATCGCCTGGCTGAGAAAGATTACCAGGTATGACTATGGCACCCGATGAAAACTGATGCTCCTCTCCGCTGGCCAGCAACGCAGTAAAACCCGTTCCGGCCGAACGCACTTTGACGCCGGCTTGTAATAAACCTTGCAATAATGCAGGAGCGTAGTAATGCTGCCAGTCAAAAGCATAAGCGTAAGCGCCGGGATTTACAGGCTGAGAATGCGGCTGCAGCCAGTCCTCCGGAATCGCCACCGTCGCCAGACTACGTCCCTGCCGTTTACTCACCGGCATATAGGCGGCATTGAACGCCAACGCTAAATTCCAGTTCGACACATCGTAAAACGTATTGTCTTCAAAGGTTTTTTGGGTAGAAAACAGCGAACGAATCAAGCGGTACTGGGGCTGCTCAAGGGGCACATAAATACTTTTATTAGCCTCAAAACTTCGGCCGTCCTGCGCAAAATTCCGGTTGAGTAGCTGGGCCTGAATCTGATGCTGTTTGAGCAACGTCAACAGGGCATTGAAACGGCCCGGATCCTCATCGAGGCTAACCAGATAGCCGGCGTATTCATCTTTGGCAGCCAGCGCCCGGGTTTCTTTCACAAACTGCCGTTGATATTCGAGAATTGCCGCTTTATTTGCTAACCCTCCTCTGAGGGTACTTAGTGATGTCGTCACATGATTCTGAATGGTCTGCTCAAACGCCAGCGGCCCGTTAACTGTATCCTGCAGGTGCCCCCGACTGCTCGCCTGTTCGAAGAGGATGCCAATGCTACCGTGAGCATCCGGGTAGGTTGACCCCTTGCCAAGATAAAAATCGTCGAAGGCTTCTTCGGTAAAATACAGTTGCCCGGCCGCATCAAAGGCGCTGGCATGAAACTTCGCTATCGCTTCAGTGAGGGTAACGTTGCCGTCGGGAGTCAGCGGATTTTTTCGCGAGCGCACGCCCGGTTGGAAGAAATAGCTGCTGTTGGAGCCCATCTCATGATGGTCGGTCAGAATGTGCGGGCGCCAGTGATGAAACTGTCGAATACGGGCCTGTGATTCCGGATGGGTCAGCAGCAACCAGTCGCGGTTCAAATCAAACCAGTAATGATTGGTTCGCCCGGAAGGCCAGCCTTCCTTGTGCTCGCGATGCTCAGGGTCGGCCACCAGGGTTTTACCTTTATGCATATTTGCCCACTGAGCAAACCGCGCCAGCCCGTCCGGGTTAAACGATGGGTCCAGCAATACAATATTGTCCCTCAACAGCTGTTCAATCTCCGGCCCCTGCGCTGCCGCAAGGTAATACGCCACCACCATGGCAGCGTTGCTGCCTGACGGTTCGTTGCCGTGGATGCTGTAGCCCAGGTAGAAAACCAGGGGGTCGGTGGCGGCAGGGGAGTCGCCGGTCTGGATATTTTCAAGATGTTTTTCACGCATTGAAACCAGCTTACCCTGGTTGCTCTGTGCGGTAATGGTCAGCAGCAAAAGAGGCCGGTTTTCATGGCTGCGCCCGGTTTCTTCAATGCGCACCCGGGGGGACGATTCAGCCAGGCTCTGCATGTACCCGACTAACTGATCGTGGCGAATGTGCCAGGCGCCCACGTTGGCCCCAAGAAAGGCTTCCGGCGTTGGTACAGATGGGTCAAACTGAATGTTTTCAGGCAGGTATTCTGCGATAGGCTTACCACCTCTCTCCTGCGGCAACGGCGAAGCAGCGTGCGCGTGCCCCGCGCTCAGTGCCATCATTAGCAGTATTGGCCGCGTACACCCCACAGAATTCCACGCAAAAACCTTACTTAAGGCTCCGAATAACAACCACATACCCCTCATAACTTTTCCATCCGCTTGGTAATGCCGAGCTTCATCCCGTTGAATGATAATTCAATCAATACTTGACTGTTTTACTCAGGTAAATTTGTTATCATTAGCCCATTAACGACTAATAGCAGGACTTGTTAATGATCACTATATCAGAAGAAGCACAGGCCCACTTTGTAAAATTACTGGAAAAACAAGAGACTGGCACCAACATTCGGGTTTTTGTGGTTAACCCCGGAACCTCTACCGCTGAATGTGGTGTATCGTACTGCCCGCCGGACGCCGTTGAACCCAACGATGTTCGCCTGCCGTTCAACGGTTTTGATGCCGTAGTTGACGAAGAAAGCGCGCCGTATCTTGAAGAAGCGGAAATCGACTTTGTAACCGACCAGATGGGTTCACAACTCACCCTCAAGGCCCCAAATGCCAAAGCTCGTAAAGTGTCTGATGATGCACCACTGGTAGAACGGGTTAACTACATGATCGATTCTGAAATCAATCCGCAACTGGCCAGCCATGGCGGGAAAGTTATGCTCACTGAGATCACTGAAGACGGCTATGCTGTTCTGCAGTTTGGTGGTGGCTGTAATGGCTGTTCCATGGTTGACGTTACATTAAAAGAAGGCATTGAAAAACAAATGCTTGAGCAGTTTGCAGGCGAGCTAAACGGTGTGCGCGATGCCACCGAGCACCAGGCGGGCGAACACTCCTATTACTGAGCCCATGCAACAGAGCCCTGAAGCCTCATCTAAACCCAACCGGTTACCCAGATGGTTGGGTGTTGGCCTTTCACCCCATCAAAGCTGGCAGCGCTTCCTGACCGGGTTGGCGGTGTTTATGGCCGGACTGTCGGGGCTTGTTCTACTCAGCGAACGCCATGCTGTCGCCAACGGGCTGGCGCTTGTGGTATTACTGGGTGGATTTGCGATTGCCATGACCGGCTATGCTGGCATTTTTGTCCAGAGGTTCAGCGGGTTACGGCAACTCAGGGACAAGTCAGTAAATTTCGACGACTGAGCCAGCAGAATGTAGCCCCTAGGCTCAGCCCCCGGGCCAGCAGGAAAGCCAGCAAGGCGTACCACAAAGCAACATTACCCAACTCCCTGGTACTCCACCACACCGGAAAGAACACCACTGCAGCACTGATGAACATGGTGTCGCGCATGGCTTTGGAGCGAGTCAGGCCAACAAACACACCGTCAAATAAAAAGCACCAGTGTGCCAGCAGTGGCAGTGCAACCATCAACGGCAGATAGGCGTATGTCGCTCTTTGCAATTCCTGCATATCCGTCAGCCAGTTCACTATGCGCTCACCCATTGTGAAGAAAAGCACGGCATACAAAATCGCAAACAGTGAAGACCACACTAATCCCTGGTGAGTGTGAGCTCGGATACCGTGTGTTTTTCTGCCCCCACAGGCTTCTGCCACCAAAGCTTCGACGGCATAGGCCACACCATCAAGCCCAAGGGCAATGAGTACAAAAAACTGCATCAGAATGGCATTAACGGCTGCCGAAGTTTCTCCCAAGCGGGCTCCCTGAAGGGTGATAAAGGCAATGCAGGCCTGCAAAATCAAATTTCTGAGCAACATATTACCGTTCAGTTTCAACAGCATTTTACGCGCCACCTGATTGAACCAGCCCCGTTGCGGGCGAACAGATTTGCACCGCCGTAACGCCAGCCACAGTGCCAGAACTGCCATGCAGTACTCGGCGGCAACACTGGCGAGAGCTACACCTTTTACCGACCAGTTCAGGCCCATAACCAGATAGACATCCAGCACTGCGTTTAACAGATTCCCCAATACCTGAATAGCCAGCACATGGCGAGTCATCTGTTGCCCTACCAGCCAACCCACCAGCACAAGGTTAAGCATGGCGGCGGGCGCTCCCCACACCCGAACCTGAAAGTAGCTCACAATATGCCCGGATACCTCGGCTGAACTGTCTGCCAGCGCCAGCCCCGCCTGCAATATCAGCGATTGCACCACCAGCAGAACCAGACCGAGTATCAGGGCCAGGCTACCGGTTTGCATCAGTACCCGTGCAGAAGCCAGCGTGGGATCTTCAGGATCGCCTTTGGCCTGGCCGCTCAACCCAGTGGCTGACATACGCAAGAAGCCGCAAACCCAGTAAATTTGAGTTAGAATCAGTGCTCCGATGGAGGCACCGGCCAGCATCGCTGGGGTATCCATGTGCCCCAATACCGCCGTATCCACCAGCCCAAGCAGGGGAGTGGTAACATTGGCCAGGATCATCGGAAACGCAATGGCGAGCAGTTTTTGGTGCGCATTCCATTCTACAGCCATAAAAATCAGTTGCTTAAATTCAAGTTAGGAGGTTGTGTGCACTATATCAGATCCCATCTGCCCGGCAGCCCGGTTTTTGTCATTTCCTTATTGCTGCTGTGCCTGAGTTTTGTATCGCACGCTTCTCAGACACCACCCAACGGAGCCGTTATCCTGCTCTACCACCACGTTTCTGACTCTACACCTTCGAGCACCAGCGTTAGCCCGCTCCAGTTCGCAGAACACATGAAGTATGTAAATACTCACTACAATGTAAAACCACTTAATGATGTGATACTTGCTCTTCAGAACGGTGAAAAGCTCAACCCAGATACAGTGGTGATCACCTTCGATGACGGCTATCGCAACATTCTGGATAATGCCCACCCCATATTGCGCCAGTACGGATTCCCTTACACCGTATTCATCAACCCAAATGAAATTGGTCAGCGCCATAACCAACTCAGTTGGGAGCAGGTTAATCTCATGCAACAGCAGGGAGTCAGTTTTGCCAATCACACGCTGGACCATCTGCACATGCTTGAGCGAGGGGAAGATGAGCAGGAGGAAGATTGGCTTAATCGAGTGTGGGAAAATGTCGAGCAGGCAGAAGCACAACTGCTGCAGCATACCGGCCACTCACTCAAGTTTCTGGCTTTTCCCTTTGGCGAATACAACCTCGCGCTGGCCGGGAGACTGCGTGAGAAAGGTTACATTGGCTTTGCCCAGCATTCTGGCGCAATTGGTCCGCACAGCGATTTTTCCGCTCTGCCCCGCTTTGCTGCAGCAGGCCCCTATGCAAAACTCGAAACCCTGAAAACCAAAATTGCCAGCTTGCCTATGCCGGTGATCAGCAGTAATTTTCCCGACCCGCAACTGCCAGCCGGCAACCCGGTTCCCGGAAATATTACTCTCACTCTTTCAGGCACAGACCCCGACCTAACACGGGCCAACTGTTATTTTGCAGGCCGGCAAATTACGCCGCAGTCAACCGCCAACACACTGAGCTTCAGCGTGGAATCACGCCTTCGTGCAGGTCGCTCCCGGGTAAATTGTACTGCCCCGTCCAAATCGCAGGGCGGGCGTTATTACTGGTATTCACAGCCGTTTTTTGTGGCGGATAAAGATGGCAAATACCCGGACTGATCCAAGAAAAGGGCACTTGAATCAGCGAATATCTGCCACGGGTTTGGTGCAATGCAAAAACGGGGTTAGCGAAGGAGCGCACTCGAAACCAAGAGAAAGATAAAAAGCCAGTGCGTCTGGGTTATCGGCTTCAACATCGAGCACCAACTCAGATTTCCCCAAGCGGAGCGCTCTGTGCTGCATGGCCGTGATAAGTGAGCGACCAATACCCCGTTGGCGATACGCCTCAGCCACAGCGACATGGCCAATGGCAAGTTGGTGCCCACAGGGGGGAGAGAGCATGCCCGTTAGACGCCGGCTGCGGGCAAGAACATTGAGGGTTTCATTAACGCCGAAAAATTGTTTTATCGAGTTCAGAGTATGCCGGCCAAAACTGGCCGCAAGGCCATCATGCCAGCTGGTCACCACGCCCACTACGTCGTTATGATTGACACAGGCTACCCAATGATTGCGATAACCGTATTGCCCCATACCGAGTTGCCAGGCCGCCATTAAATATTGACCTGTAACCGTAGCGTCACCGTTACCGAAAATTTCGTTCAGCATACGAAAGGCGGACTGCAATATCAGTGAAGTGGCCCCATTGGCATCTTCAGACTGGGCCGGGCGAACGGTTAGCTGCATCGTAAGACAATGCCTTATTCAGCGAGTACCAAGGGTATATCATGCAGAATATGCTGGGTGTCAGCGACCGCTAGCTTACCGGGTTCGAGCGTGGGCTTAAACCGCCCGATCACCTGAGCATTGGGATTGATAAGGGCTACGGACGCACTGTGATCAACCAGATAGTCCGGGTCCTGGGTACTGCCGGCGATGGCATACATCATGCCCATACTGCGCACCAGTGCAAAAAGCTGCGTGTGCTCCCCCGTTACCGCAGTGAATGCAGAATTAAAAAAGCCGATGTATTCAGCCAGGCGCTCGGTGGTATCGCGGTTGGGATCAACGGAGATAAACAACACCTTTACCGGATTATCCGAGTCTATGGCCTCAATTTGCGGGTAGACTGCATTCAGCGCTGCCAGGGTAGTCGGACAAATATCCGGACAATAAGTGTAGCCAAGAAAAACCAGCGTCCAGTGCCCCGTAAGATCTTCACGGGTGAACGCCAGACCATTGTGGTCCTGCAATTCAAAATCGGGCAATGACCGGGGCTCGGGATAGGATTGCAGGTAGGCAAACTTCGACGAAGATGAATCCGGCGGGGCAATGTACACCGCCCCGACAATGCCAACAATCAGGGCCAGTGCGGCAACAATTCCGGTAATGCTTCTTTGCGTCATAGGCTCACAGGTAAGTAATGGTCAACCAACAGAACTACGAATAGTAGCATGAGGTGAAGTATTGAGAACTTAAAGGTTTGCATTGCCGTTTTGTCATTGGCAGCAAACTTCAGTTTCCAGGCGTGACGCAGGAATCCGAAGTTCAACACACTTGAACCAGCCAAATAAATCATTCCGGTCATGCCAACCAGATAGGGCAGCAGGCATACCAGACACAACAATACGGTATAAAGCAGGACCGACGTTTTTGTGAATTCCACCCCGTGAGTCACAGGTAACATGGGCACCTGGGCCCGGGCATAGTCCCGTTCGCGGTGGATAGCCAACGCCCAGAAGTGAGGGGGCGTCCAGGTAAAAATTATCAATACCAGTAACAGCGCATGAGCATGCACTTCGCCGGTGACGGCCGTCCAGCCGAGCAGTGGTGGTGCGGCACCGGCCAACCCGCCAATCACAATATTTTGAGGTGTGGCACGCTTGAGAAACATGGTGTAAACCACCGCATAACCCACCAGACTGGCCAGGGTTAAAAAGGCCGTAAGCCGATTTACCCAGATATCCAGCACCGCGTATCCCGCCAAAGCCAGAATAATGGCAAACACCAAAGCCTGGGTAACCGAAACCTTACCCTTGACCACCGGGCGGTTGACGGTTCGGGCCATTTGGCTGTCGATGCGATGATCCACCACATGGTTTATTACCGCTGCCGCGGAGGACAGCATTCCAATGCCAGTCATTCCCGCAATCAACACATGCCACTGTACCCAGCCCGGTGTCGCCAGACACATGCCCACCAGAGCGGTTAACAGCAACAGTAAAACCACTTTGGGTTTGGTCAGTTCATAATAATCCCGCCAGGACGCAGGGGCTTTCAGAACACCACGATGTTCAACCAAGGAAGTGGCGGTTTTAGACATGAGATACTCCCTGATTTCGTTTGAGGGTAAAGGCGACCCACACCATCACCAGCAACAAGCAGGCTGCAACAGCATTGTGTGCAACGGCAACAGGCAACGGCAAACTAAACATCACATTGGAGATCCCAAGCGCCACCTGGACACACAAAACCACCAAAAGCATTTTACCTGCCGCCTGAAAGGCCGGAGCTGAGCGGCTGGAAATCAACCTCACCGCCAGCCATAGCAAATAAGCAAAGGTTACGAGTGCACCAACACGATGAACGATATGCATGGTCATACGCTCCTGATAATCGTGTGCGCCAAATTCATAATTGTGCGCATCAGGCACACTGAAGGCTCCGGAAAAGTCGAGTTGCGACCACCATTGCCCCTCACACACAGGCAACTCGGTGCAGGCCATGGAAGCGTAATTGGCTGATGTCCAGCCTCCCAGCGCGATTTGCACTACCAGAATCCCCAACCCCAGCAGTGCCAATGAAATTGGAACCGGATTGACTTCAGTCGTTAAAACGCCCGGTGTGATTCTCAGGTACAGCAAAAACAGACAGGACAACACCGCAAACCCACCCAACAAGTGGCCCATCACCACCACAGGTAACAAGTTGAGTGTTACCGTCCACATGCCCAGTGCAGCCTGGAAGCAAACCAGCAGCAACAAAAACACCGGCAGTTTCAGTGGTTGGCCTGTATTGCGGTGTCGCAGCGCGAGTATGCTAATGGCAAGAATGAATAAACCCAGCGTACCGGCAAAGTAACGGTGAATCATTTCATTCCAGGCTTTGTGAGCGTCTACCGGACGTGTCGGAAAGGCTGCTTCAGCACTTGCCAGCTGAGCATCGCTTTGAGGCACAGTAAGATGACCGTAGCAACCCGGCCAATCCGGACACCCGAGCCCAGCGTCAGTCAGGCGGGTATAGGCACCCAGAATAATTACCGTTAGAGCCAGAAAAATGCTTACCAAGACAAGCTTTTTCATATCTTTACCCTATACGTGAAAGCTTAAGCAGCTTTCTCACATCTGCCAGAATATCCCGGCTGGCCATTAATGAGTCCTGTGGACTGGGCTGCACAGGGTAATGGAGCATAGCCTGGTTGAGCGTATCGACCAGATAAATGCCATCGACGGTCTCCGGCTCGAATACCCGGTCGACAACCCCTGATATGACTGTGACGGTTTCAACTCCCCCCAACTCCGTTAGCTTTGCCAGCGCAGCCACATCACTGGAAGGCGTCACAATGACTAAGGGCTGTGCACGATCCGCTTCCCGCCCAAGTGCCAGCCAAACCTGATGAATGCTGTACAGAGCATTCTCACAGGACGGCCCGCATTGTTCAGGCAGGGTATACAGAATGCGCCATTTTGGCGGTAAATCCCGCAGTACTTCAGAGACATCGAGTTGCGGCTGGATAAGCTCGCCTTTGTTGGTCGATGCACGCTCAAACCATTCGTAATCCAAAGCCAGCTTGGCCAACGCCACCGGCAAAATAAAGACACCAAAGACCATCAGCATAGTGAGCCTGGATTTAGGATTTGTATTCGCTTGAGTCATACTGTCGTCCCTTTGAGAAAAATACTAACAAAGCCACAATGGCCGCCGCCATGGCCAACACAAACCATTGAACGGCATAGGCAAAATGTTTTTCCGGCGGCATTACAACCGGCTGCCAGTTGCGCACGAAAGCACTGTCTTTTTGCGCTGAAAGCTGTATCACAACAGGAACCAGTTCCGTCTCCAGCAGCACCTCCAGTTTTGGAAGGTCAAGCTGTTGTATCAGCAACGGAAAAGGATCGGTGGATTGTGCAGTTTCGGAAACCAGCGGATTGCGCTGTGGCACGCTAACCACGCCATGATACATTTGCTCCCCCGGGTCAATGGAGACCACGGGAAGCTGCTGACGGCTCTGAGTTGCCGCCACCCAGCCATAGTTCACCAGCACCTGCCCGTGTTCAAAAACCACCGGTACCAGTACCTCATAACCCACCACTCCGCCCTCGATGCGATTATCGAGAAAGACCAACCGGTTTAGATCGGGTTGCCCCACAAACTGCACCGGTACATCCTGGAGCAAATCGGATTTAAGATTGAGTGCACTCAGGGCTACCCCCTGCTGCCCGGACAACTCTGCTATGCTGTTCAGACGCAGTTCCTTTTGTTGCATGCGCTGCAACTGCCAAAGACCTAACCCCACCATAGTAATAATCGCGGCCAACACTCCGCTAGCCGCCACCGCCGATTTAAGGTAAGTTCGGGTCAGTAACACATTAAAACTCCGACAAAGGCTTTCTGTATGTGGATAAAAATCATTTTAGTGCTCTTGCTCATCTATATGATCTTTAACCTGTTTGCGGCCCTTAAAGTCATGATGGTCGGCAGTAAGGACGGCACACCAATGAGCAAATACATTGGCCGCAGGGTGCTGACCTCTGCAATCATAGTGACTCTGATTCTGATTGCTGTGGCAACCGGGCTCATCACACCCAACCCACGGCCTTACTAGCCCTTTATTCCTGATCACAACACATAGACAAACAGGTACAGCATCACCCAGACCACATCCACAAAATGCCAGTACCAGCTTCCGGCCTGAAACGCGAAGTGATTGTGAGGCGTGAAATGGCCCTTGAGCACGCGGAAAAACATTACGATTAGGATGATGGTCCCCAGAGTAACGTGCATACCGTGAAACCCGGTCAGCATGAAGAAGGTATTGCCATACACACCCGACTGCAGTGTCAGACCCAGTTCGTGATAAGCGTGAATGTATTCCTCGACCTGTAAAACCAAAAATGAGCAGCCCAGGAGGATAGTAGCGCCCAGCATCCATGTAAGTTGCCTACGTTTATTTTGTTCCAGGCCTACATGGGCAAAATGCAGTGTAACCGAAGACACCAGTAGGATAATGGTATTGATGGTGGGTAAGCCCGCAGCCCCCATTTGCTGAGTTGTCGTTCCCCCCGGGGTCGAAATCAGCGGCCACATGGCCTCAAAACCCGGCCACAATACTGCATTGGTCATTTCATTGTTCGAAGCACCGCCCAGCCAGGGCACGGAAATCATTCGGGCGTAAAACAAGGCGCCGAAAAATGCGGCAAAAAACATGACCTCAGAAAAGATGAACCAGCTCATGCCCTGGCGGTAAGAACGACCAAGCTGTGCACTGTGCATGCCTGACATGGACTCATCTATCTGATTTTTAAACCAGCCCACCAGCATTACCAACAGGGTAACAATCCCGGCGATCAACAGATGCTTGCCATAACCGGTCTGATCACGGGTTAACTCAATCACAAAATTGCCTGCTCCAACTGCTATCAGGAACAGAGCTACTGCGCCGACAATGGGCCAGGGGCTTTGTGCGGGTACGTAATACTTCTCATACTGTTGCTGCATACGGTTCTCCATATCCCCGAACACCAGTTCAGCTGCCGCTGGCAGGTGCTTCAGTTAAAAAAGGATTTTTCTGGGTTGCCAGCTCGTCAGCTCTGGCTGTTACGTCATACAATGTGTACTGCACGGTAAAATAGGTAATGTCCTGCGGAAGTTGCGGATCCACATAGAACTGCATTGGCAAGTGAGCTTCTTCCCCCGCTGCCAATGGTTGCTGGTTAAAACAAAAACATTCGGTTTTGTTCAGATATAACGCTGCCTGGCCGGGCGACACAGAAGGGATTGCCTGGGCTACAATGCTTCTTCCCGAAGGATTGCGCACAAAAAATGAGACAGTATTCAATTCGCCAGGGTGCACTTTTACCCGGGTTGTCTGAGCCTGGAATTCCCATGGCATACCGGCATTGGTGCGGGCGATAAATTCCACCGTCACTTCCCGGCTCTGATCTATCGGAATTGAATCATAAACGGCGGCCCGGCTATCAGTTTTGCCATTGATGCCGGTAATGTCACAAAACACGTCGTACAAGGGCACCAGCGCAAAACCGAAACCAAACATGGCCACTACCACCAACAGCAGGCGAATAACCAGAGCACGGTTTTGCCGATGAGTCGCCGTCATATCCAATTCCTACTTCACAACCGGAGGTGTTTCAAATGTGTGGTAAGGCGCAGGGGAGGGGATTTCCCATTCCAGGCCATCGGCCCCTTCCCACACCTGATCACTGACTTTTTCCCCTTGCTTGCGGCAAGCCTTTATCACAACCACCAGGAAGATCAGCTGTGAAAGTCCAAATGCGAAGCCCCCGATACTTATCCATTTATTGAAATCGGCAAATTGCAGGGAATAGTCCGGAATACGTCGCGGCATACCCGCCAACCCAACAAAATGCATAGGGAAGAACAGCACATTGACCGAAACCAGCGAGCACCAGAAATGCCATTTGGCCAGACCGGTATCAAACATACGGCCGGTCCACTTGGGCAACCAGTAATAGACTGCCGCCATAATCGAGAACACCGCACCGGTTACCAGCACATAATGGAAGTGGGCTACCACAAAATATGTATCGTGGTACTGGAAATCTACTGGTGTGATAGCCAGCATCAATCCCGACAACCCCCCAATGGTAAACAGCACAATAAAGGCAATCGCGAACAGCATGGGCACTTCGAAGCTCATTGACCCCCGCCACATGGTGGCAACCCAGTTGAAGACCTTCACTCCGGTAGGCACAGATATCAGCATGGTCGCAAACATGAAAAACATTTCTGCAAACACCGGCATGCCAGTGGTAAACATATGGTGAGCCCACACAATAAATGACAACAGTGCGATGGATGCTGTGGCATACACCATTGAGGCATAGCCAAAAAGTTTTTTGCGGGAAAAAGTAGGAATGATTTGTGAGATGATGCCAAATGCGGGCAGGATCATGATGTACACTTCAGGGTGACCGAAGAACCAGAAAATATGCTGGAACATTACAGGGTCGCCACCGCCTGCGGCATCAAAAAAGCTGGTACCAAAAAACTTGTCGGTCAGTACCATGGTCACCGCTCCCGCCAAAACCGGCATTACGGCAATCAGCAAAAATGCGGTAATCAGCCAGGTCCAGACAAACAGCGGCATTTTCATCCAGGTCATACCGGGTGCACGCATGTTGAATATGGTCACAATGACGTTAATGGCCCCCATGATTGAGGAAATCCCCATAATATGTACGGAGAACACAAATAATCCGGTGCTGTCACTGCTGTAAGTGGTGGACAGCGGAGCGTAGAAAGTCCACCCGAAGGCCGGGCCGCCCCCTTCCATAAACAGGCTGGATAACAAAATCAGGAACGCAAATGGCAGGATCCAAAAGCTCCAGTTGTTCATGCGGGGTAACGCCATATCCGGCGCCCCTATCATCATGGGCACCAGCCAGTTCGCCAACCCGGTAAAGGCCGGCATAACCGCGCCAAATACCATGATAAGGCCATGTACGGTGGTCATCTGATTAAAGAAGTTTGGATCAACAATCTGCAACCCGGGCTGAAACAATTCCGCCCGAATCACCATCGCCATGGCGCCACCAACCAAAAACATGATGAATGCAAACCACAGATAGAGAGTACCAATGTCCTTGTGGTTGGTTGTAAACAGCCAGCGGGTAATACCTTTGGGAATATGGTGTTCGTGATGCTCGTCGTGACCGTGATCGGCAGCGCCCACAATGTCCGTTGCTTTAGTCATGATCGTCTCCTAGTTTCCCGTCGCTACTGCGTTGACGTCTTTGGGTTGCACAAGATCGCCGGTATTGTTACCCCAAGCGTTTCGCTCATAAGTCACCACGGCAGCAATGTCTTTTAGACTCAACATTTTGCCAAATGCCTGCATGGCCGTACCTGCCTTGCCGTTGTATACGATATCGATGTGCGCATTTATGTCCTGAAGTACCATAGGGCTGCCCTTAAGTGCCGGGAAGACTCCGGGTAACCCCTCGCCACTGGGCATATGACAAGCTGCGCAGGTAGCGTTGTATACACGCTCTCCCTCACGCATCATCTCTTCCATCGACATATTCATCGCCAGCAACCGCTGCTCTTCTTCTTTAGCGCGGCGCTGAATGTCCTCCTGCTCCGCCATCCAGGCGTCATATTCCGCAGGCTCTTTCGCAATCACCACAATCGGCATAAACCCGTGATCCTTGCCGCACAGTTCTGCGCACTGCCCGCGGTACACACCGGGTTCATTTACCTTGGTCCAGGCCTCGTTGATGAAGCCCGGATTGGCATCTTTTTTCACCGCAAAATCCGGTACCCACCAAGAATGAATTACGTCGTCGGAGGTAATGAGAAAACGCACTTTTTTCCCGGTCGGGATCACCAAAGGCCGGTCTACTTCCAGCAGATAGTTCTCACCCTTGGAAAACTTATTGGCAATTTGTTCCTGTTGCGTGGCCAGCAATGAATAGTATTCAACATCGCTATCCATATATTTGTAATGCCACTTCCATTGGGAGCCGGTAACCTGGACTGTCAGATCAGGCTGAGTGGTGTCTTCCATGGCTATCAGGGTTTTTGCTGCCGGAACGGCCATAAAAATCAGAATTAAAAAAGGTACAACCGTCCAGGCAATTTCCACTTTGACGTTTTCGTGGAAGTTTGCGGGCTTTGCACCGCGGGATTTACGATGCAAATACATGGAGATAAACATGGCACCAAAAACCACCACTGCAATCACCACGCAGATAGAAAACATCAGCATGTGCAGGTCATATACCTGACCGCTGATATCCGTTACGCCCCGTCTCAGGTTCAGGGCACCCCCATCCTCCGTCGTTTGCACCGCGAAGGCGCTCGAAAATATCGAAGTCGCCAACATTGCCAGAACCACAGTTACGCTGCTCGTGAGTCGTTTCACCCAACACCTCCGTAAAGGGTGAGCCATCTGCTGCCCGTGGTAAGTCAGTGACGGCTCAAAACCGATTGTCGTTGTCTGAGATATAGCTTTTTGTAAATGTTAGTATAGATTTTTGTTATTGCCGTGTTAATTGCAGTACAAGAATTGCGCACTTTATTTCAGGAGTCTAGTCTTTTGTTAGAAAAATCAGTGATTTTGTATGTTTTTTAAACAGCCCAGCATCACTATTTGCGATCAAAGTAATTGCAAGAAAAGTGCATTTTGTGCCAACAAATGCACGAGAAGACGACAATTTAGCGGTGATTTTGCGAGGTTTGATTGAAAAGAACGTTCAGGATTACTGGGTGTCACGGCAAAAAAAACGGCCTTACGGCCGTTTTATAAAATTTGAGCAGGGATCCCCCAAAGTTACATCCAGTCGGCGTTACGAATAACGCCGACTGCGATGCCTTCAATGGAGAACGGCTGCGACGCCAAATCCACTTTGATGGTAGAAAATTCCTCGTTTTCCGCATGCAGTAATACTTCACGGCCCCGTTTTTCGAGACGCTTTACGGTTACATCTTCGTCAACCCGGGCTACTACAACCTGCCCATTATGCACATCGGTTGTACGGTGAACGGCTAGCAGGTCCCCGTCCAGAATGCCAATATCCCGCATACTCATACCGTTTACCCGCAGCAAAAAATCAGCATGCGGGCGAAACAAATCAGGATCAACTTTGTAGTGCGCTTCAACGTGTTCCTGCGCAAGAATAGGCTCACCGGCGGCAACCCGTCCAATCAGAGGCAACCCCTGATCTTCGTCATTCTGGGCATCCAGCTCGACATTCAGTTTGATCCCCCTGGACGTTCCGGGCAAAATTTCAATCACACCTTTACGAGCCAGTGCCTTGAGGTGCTCTTCGGCTGCATTGGCGGATTTAAACCCCAACTGACGGGCGATTTCCGCGCGGGTGGGCGGCATGCCGGTATCCTGCATGGTGGACTTTATCAGTTCGAGCACTTCTGTTTGTCGGGGAGTTAGTGGACGCATAACCAGCCTGTTTTTCTATACAGTTCCTGGCAGTATATACAGTTGAAGCCAAATCGCAAGGATTTGCTGAGAGACAGGCAAAATCTCTGGATAGCCCGGCGTGCTGCCGATAAACTTTGCTGACCCGGCTGTTACCAAACCATGTTACCCGATGATTTTTAGAGATTTTAGCCCAGAACTCAGTGACCATTTCGAACGCATCAATCGCCAGTGGATTGAAAGCATGTTTGAACTGGAACCTATTGATGAGCAGGTCATATGCCACCCGCAGGAATACATTATCAACCGGGGAGGGTACATCTGGTTCGCAGAATTACCGCCGGCAGGTATCGTTGGCACCTGTGCCCTGATGAAAAAGGCCGAGGGTGTATTTGAACTCACGAAAATGGGTGTAAGCGAACATGCCCGCGGGTTAAATGTGGGCAAACATTTGCTTGCACACGTGCTGGAGCGTGCAGAAACGATTGCTTATGACACCCTGTTTTTACTCACCAACACCAAATGCGAGGCGGCCATTCATATTTATGAAAAGCTCGGCTTCGTTCACGACGCTCAAATAATGCAACATTACGGTTGTGCCTACGAGCGATGTAACGTCGCTATGCGATTTGTCAAAAAATAGCGCTTGTTACCACAAGTCACCGGTTACAGCGCGTTTTATGTGCTTAACTGAAGAGGGAATCGCACTGCATGTGTGGTAAACTTCGCCGGATTAAATTACACAGGATTTTCATTACATGTCGTGGATGCGCAAAACACTGTTGTCCGTGTTTCATTATCCCGTTAGATGGCTGGTAAAACCCCACAGCATTCCTGCTGATGTTGAAAGCGAACTGGGAATCGATAAGAAACGTCCAATTATCTATTTGTTACCCAGTAACTCGGTCACCGACCAGTTGGCTCTGCGTATGGCCACTGAGAAGCTGAGTTTACCCAGCCCGACCGAAGAACTGGAACTTGGCGGCAAGCAATATCCTACCAGTCTTTTTTTGCGCAAAACCCAGCCCATATTTGCCTCCAAGGCGTCCGGTACCCACATTGAAGAAGTGTTTTCGGAATTGTTTCATCTGCACCGGGATCACCCAGATCTGGACGTTCAGGTAGTGCCCGTGTTTGTGTCCTGGGGCCGGGCTCCCGGCGGCGGCAAACCCGGGATCGCCGACTTAATCGCAGATAAAGCTGCGCCCAGCTGGCTGCGCAAGCTTTTTATAGTGTTGTTCTTGGGCCGCGACAATTTCATCAGCTTCAGTAAAGCCGTTTCCGCCAGTTCGATGTCGAACCAACACGGCTCAGATCGCCAAATTGCCCAGAAACTGGTTCGTGTGGCAAGTACTCACTTTCACAGAAAGCGCCAGAGTATGACCGGCCCAACTCTGCTGGAAAGGCAGGAACTGTATAACTCGGTACTGGGTTCCAAAAGTGTAAGAAGAGCCATAGGCGAAGAAGCCAGCCATAAGAACGCATCAACCGAAGAAACCAGAGCCAAGGCCAAAAAATACATCGACGAAATCGCCGCAGACTACCGGGAGGGCCTGATTCGCTTCGGCGATCGGTTGCTGACCCGCATCTGGAACAAAATATACAACGGCATCAGTGTCGGTCACGCCGAGCGTATTCGGGAACTGGCCAACAATGGGCATGAAATCGTTTATGTGCCATGCCATCGCAGCCACATGGATTATCTGCTGCTAACGTACGTTATTTACCACGAAGGCATGGTCACCCCACATATTGCGGCAGGCATCAATTTGAATTTCTGGCCGGTCGGGAAAATATTCCGCTGTGGCGGGGCGTTCTTTCTGCGCCGCAGTTTTGCCGGTAACAAACTTTACACTGCGGTATTCAGGGAGTATCTGGAGCTGCTGTTCAACAAAGGTTATTCCGTTAAATATTACCCGGAAGGGGGGCGCAGCCGCACTGGCCGGCTTATCCCGCCCAAAACCGGCATGCTGGCCATGACCCTGCAAGCCATTTTGAAAGGTGTGAACCGGCCGGTCAGCATAGTGCCGGTTTACATCGGCTACGAAAACGTGATGGAAGTAAAAAGCTACCTGAGCGAATTGAAAGGCACGGGCAAAAAGAAAGAGTCCAACCTGCAGGTGTTTTCTGCCATTCGCAAACTGAAAAACTACGGCCATGGGTATGTGAACTTCGGAGAACCCATCCAGGTCAATCAATTCCTCGAAAAGTCTGTCCCCAACTGGCGCGAAAGCCTGCCCGATGATCATGACAAAAAACCCGGTTGGCTAACCCCAACAGTTAACGAGCTGGCCAATCAGGTTATGCTGCGTATCAACCGTTCGGCAGCCATTAATGGTATGGCACTGACATCGTTGTGTATGTTGTCGTCCAAAACCCACACCATGAGCCGGTCTGAACTGACCCAGGCCATCGCGGACTACACCTCATTGCTACGCCAGTGTCCATACAGCAAGGACATGACCATTCCGGATGAAAGCGCAGAGTCGCTGCTTGAATCAACCCTAAAACTGAATCGTTTTGATGTAAACGAAGACGGGTTTGGCAGCCTTATTCGCCCTCAGCCTGATTCCGATGTGTATCTGACCTATTACCGCAACAATATTCTGCATCTGTTTGCGTTACCTGGTGTAATCATGGCGGCTGTATTTGCTCACAAGGGGATGGAAAAAACCGCCATTTTACAGCTGGTTGCAGCCTTGTACCCGCTGCTACAGCGCGAACTTTTCATGTATAAGAGCCAAGATGAAGCCCTGGCCTACACCGCACAGTTAATTGATGCCCTAACCGAAATGGGCCTGCTCAAACAGCGCGATACTTTGGTAGCTCCGCCGGATACCCAGGACAAAACCTTCCACAGTGCCTGGCTGCTGAGCCGCTGTATGCAGGAAACTTTTCAGCGTTATGCTGTGGTGCTAACCATTATTGAGCAGGAAAGGGTGATCAGCCGCAGCCAGCTGGAAAAAACCAGCCGCACAGTAGCAGAGCGATTGTCCGCGCTTTATGGCATGAGTTCACCTGAGTTCTACGATAAGAATGTACTGGGCAGTTTCATCAACGCATTGCGTGAGAATCACTGGCTGGATTCAACACCAGACGGCAGCCTGAAGTACTCTGAGGAAAGCGACGCTCTGCGCCAGGATGTGATGGCGCTGGTGTGGCCGGAAATTGTACAGCACCTTAAAAATGTGGAACTGCATTAAACGCAGCGCGTAATTTGCAGTTTGTAAAAGTGAAACGGGGCCCTGTGGCCCCGTTTTACTTTTTGTTGATTCCGCCAGCAATCAAAACCCTTACGACAAAAAGAACCGATACGCTGGGTTCTCTGTCACATCAGTGCACTGATAGTTCAGTGCTTCAAGGTGCTGGTTGAACGCCTCCCGGCTTTGCGGCGGAATATCAAACCCTGCCAGTACCAAACCTTCGGCAGCACCATGATTGCGATAATGGAACAGGGTAATGTTCCAGCGTTCACCCAATGTGTTGAGGAAATTCAGCAATGCCCCTGGGTATTCCGGAAATTCAAACGCAAAAACGGTTTCATTCAACAGCGTTGGAGGGCGCCCGCCCACCATATGCCGCACGTGCAGCTTGGCCAGCTCATTGTCTGAAAGATCAAAACTTTCGTAACCCTGGCCAGTCAGACTCTCGCGCAATTCGGTAAACTCCGGTTTGCCACCTTTGAGTTTTACGCCGACAAAAATGTGAGCCTCGTTCTCATTGGCATACCGGTAGTTGAATTCGGTAATGGCTTTGCCACCCAAACAATCGCAAAACTGCTTGAACGCGCCCGGTCGTTCGGGAATCTTCACCGCAAACACCGCTTCTTTCTGCTCACCCAATTCACAACGCTCTGAAACGTAACGCAAGGTATGAAAGTTGATATTGGCACCGCATAAAATGCCGGCCACTTTCTGGCCTTTAAGATCATTGTGCTTGGAATATTTGCGAATGGCAGCGACCGACAGTGCTCCGGCAGGTTCGGCAATCACCCGGGTGTCATCGAAAATGTCCTTGATGGCAGCACAGATTTCATCATTAGAAACCGTCATCACCTCATCCACAAAGCGATTGCACAGTCGGAAGGTCTCCTGCCCCATAATTTTCACTGCCACGCCATCGGCGAAAATGCCGACTGTCGGCAACGCTACCGGCTCACCGGCTTGCCTGGCAGCAGCGAAGCAAGCCGACTCTTCCGATTCCACCGCAACAATTTTGATCTCTGGCCTGAGCTGTTTGAGATACACCGCAATACCGGCAGCCAGACCACCACCGCCAACGGCCACAAACACCACATCAAGTTTGGGGTTTTGCTCCAGCAGCTCACGGGCCACAGTGCCTTGCCCGGCAATCACATCCGGGTCATCAAACGGCGGTACAAAAGTGTAACCGTGGGCTTCACTGAGCTGGCGGGCATGGCCGGCGGCCTGGTCAAAACTGGTGCCATGCAAAACCACATTGACGTGCTTGCCGCCAAAGCGTCGCACCGCTTCAATCTTGATGTCCGGAGTGGTTTCCGGCATTACAATGGTGGCCTGAATTCCTTTCATCCGCGCCCCATAGGCCACGCCCTGAGCATGGTTGCCTGCAGAAGCAGCAATCACTCCGGCGGCGGCCTGCTCTGGCGTCAGGGTGCACAGGCGGTTGTAGGCTCCGCGCAATTTGAAAGATTTGACCGGCTGTTGATCTTCCCGCTTAAGGTAAACTTCTGTTTCCAGTTCCTGTGAAAAACGGGACATCAGCACCAGTTCGCTGCTAACCGCAACGTCGTAAACCGGTGCCAGCAGAACTTTCTTTAAGTAGTCGTGATCGCTTACGCTCATAAATCTTCCAGTTTCGACGGGTCACGCACCGCGCCTTTGTCTGCGCTGGTAGCCAGCATGGCAAAGGTTTTCAGTGACAACGATACTTCACGCTGACGATCTTTCGGACGCCATGGGCGCGCACTGGCTTCCATCGCAGCACGGCGACGGGCCATTTCATCATCGCTGATGTCTACGTTAATAGTACGGTTAGGTATATCGATCACAATGGTATCGCCTTCTTCCACCAGCCCGATGCCACCGCCACTGGCCGCTTCCGGTGAACAGTGACCGATAGACAGGCCGCTGGTACCGCCGGAAAAACGCCCGTCTGTAATCAGAGCACAGGATTTGCCCAGGCCCTTGGATTTGAGGTAAGACGTGGGGTAAAGCATTTCCTGCATACCCGGGCCACCCTTCGGCCCCTCGTAACGAATGATCACCACATCACCGGCCTGAATTTGGTCTGCCAGAATACCGGCAACCGCGTCATCCTGGCTCTCGAAAATTCGCGCACGGCCAGTGAAACGCAGAATCGATTCATCCACACCAGCGGTTTTAACAATGCATCCGTCCTCAGCCAGGTTGCCATACAGCACCGCCAGTCCGCCGTCCTGGCTGTAAGCGTGTTCTTTATCGCGTATACAGCCGGTTTGGCGATCGCTGTCCGCATCCGGCCAGCGACAATCCTGGCTGAACGCTTTCGTAGTGCGAATTCCGGCGGGGCCGGCACGGAAAAAGATGTCCGCCTTAGGGTTATCGCGGGTGATATCCCACTCGGAAATCACTGCACCCAATGTGCTGCCCAGTACATGGGGCACATCGTCATGCAACAATCCGGCTTTGTTCAGTTCGTTAAGGATCCCCATAACACCGCCAGCCCGGTGTACGTCTTCCATATGATACAGCGGCGTAGATGGTGCCACCTTGCACAGGTGTGGTACCTGACGGGACAGACGATCGATATCTGACATGGTAAATGGCACTTCACCTTCCATGGCTGCGGCGAGCAAATGCAGAATGGTGTTGGTGGAGCCTCCCATGGCAATGTCCAGACTCATGGCGTTTTCAAACGCCCTGAAATTGGCAATATTGCGGGGCAGGGCAGTCTCATCTTCGTTACCGTACCAGCGCTGACACAGCTCCACCACCAGCTCACCGGCCTGCTTGAACAGGCCTTCGCGGTCCGCATGGGTTGCCAGCAATGAGCCATTGCCCGGCAGAGACAGGCCCAGTGCTTCGGTCAGACAGTTCATGGAGTTGGCCGTAAACATACCGGAGCAGGAACCGCAGGTCGGGCAGGCAGAACGTTCAATTTCATTGGTGTCGGCGTCGCTGACTCTGTCATCGGCTGCGGCCACCATGGCATCAACCAGATCCAGCTTGATCAGCTGATCAGACAGCTTGGTTTTACCCGCTTCCATCGGGCCGCCAGAGACAAACACTACCGGTATGTTCAGGCGCATGGCCGCCATCAGCATCCCAGGGGTGATTTTGTCGCAGTTGGAAATGCACACCAGTGCATCAGCACAGTGGGCATTAACCATGTATTCCACCGAGTCGGCGATAATTTCCCGCGAGGGTAGGCTGTACAGCATACCGCTGTGCCCCATGGCAATGCCGTCATCTACCGCAATGGTATTGAACTCCTTGGCAACACCACCAGCGGCTTCCACACTGCGGGCCACCAGTTGCCCCATGTCCTTAAGGTGCACATGCCCAGGTACGAACTGAGTGAATGAGTTGGCTACGGCAATAATGGGCTTACCAAAATCCGAGTCCTTCATTCCGGTGGCGCGCCACAACGCGCGGGCACCGGCCATGTTTCTTCCTTGGGTGGTGGTTGCAGATCGTAACTTGGGCATAATACTTTCCAAAAATTCAGATTACTTATAAACCGGGGTCAACCAGTTCCACTTGTCTGGCGTGCTGCCGTTGAACAGGCCGAAGAACATGTCTTGCACCTGCTTGGTAATGGGACCGCGGGAACCGCTGCCAACCTGGATACCGTCCACACTGCGTACCGGGGTAACTTCCGCAGCAGTGCCACACATAAAGACTTCATCGGCCAGATACATGGCTTCACGGGCAATGTTCTCTTCGCGGATCTCGTAGCCCATTTCCTTGAGCAAGGTGATTACGGTGTCGCGGGTAATCCCCGGCAGAATGGCCGCTGTTTTCGGTGTGGTACTGACCACCCCATTGCGGATAATGAAAATGTTTTCGCCAGCACCTTCACTGATAAAGCCGTTGCGATCCAGAGCAATACCTTCGCCGTAACCATGACGGCGGGCTTCCATCGAAATCAGCTGGGATGACAGGTAGTTACCACCCGCCTTCGCGCCGGTAGGCATGGTGTTGGCAGCCAGGCGGTTCCAGGAAGAAATGCCGGCATCCACACCGTTTTTCAGAGCTTCTTCACCCAGATAAGCGCCCCACTCAAAGGCCGCGATGGTCACTTCAGTTTCAGTTCCGAACGGCACCTGCAGGCCCATACCTATGTCGCCATAAAATGCAATTGGACGAATGTAGGCGGACTTAAGGTTGTTTTCACGGATGATGTCTACGGTCGCCTGATTGATTTCTTCCAGACTGTAAGGGATGGTCATCCGGTAAATTTTCGCTGAATCGAACAGACGGCGGTTGTGCTCGTTCAATCGAAACACACAGGTTCCTTTGTCCGGTGTATTGTAAGCACGGATCCCTTCAAACACGGAAGAGCCGTAATGAATGGCATGGGTCATCACATGCACAGTGGCTTCTTTCCAAGGGACGATTTTGCCGTTAAACCAAATATATTCAGCAAGTTGCTTAGCCATGTTTAATCCTTAAAAAAGCAGGAGTCATTTACTCCCAAGGCTGCCTGTTAATGGCAGGTTAATTATCTGGACGAATCATACATGACCCGAGGGCAACGCCCAACAGCGTATCGAATCGATTGCACAGCAAAATTGACACTGGCGTTCAAATCCAAAAACAGTTTTGGTAGATCCGGGCATACGAAATCTCCAGGATTTCAAACCGGCATAAAGGAGGCCGCAACACGCAGCTTATGACAGGTAAACACCTGTAAATGATTGTTCGGAAGTGGTTCAAGTTCGGGCAGCCCTTGCCCGGCATTTATCGGCTGGCTGACCGTTCAATGCGCTTGAGGGTAAACTAATATCACGAATGCGTGCGGCTGATCAAGTTATTTGCCTGTACCGGTTTCTAATCGAACGCTAACCTGAGGGCACCGATTTCCTGACACTGAAGCCAGTTATCCACATAAAACGCTGAGGTTATGCTGTGCAAGGAGAATTCAGGGAGAGCAAGTCATGGCGGTGGCCAAAATACTGACCCGGGCAGGTGAAGGTATAACAGCCCCTCAGGTTAGGGTAGAAGTGCACCTCGCAAATGGCCTGCCGGCTTTTCATCTGGTGGGCATGGCGGAAACCAGTGTTAAGGAAGCGAGGGAGCGGGTACGCAGTGCCCTGATCAACAGTGGGTTTGAATTCCCGGCCCGACGTATTACGGTAAATCTTGCCCCTGCAACCATCCCGAAATACGGTGGCCGTTACGACCTGCCCATTGCACTGGGGATCCTGGCTGCAACCCAGGTTATCAATCCCGCCTCATTGCAACAGGCTGAATTTGTAGGCGAGCTGGGTCTGACCGGCGATATGCGCGCCGTCCGCGGGCTTATTCCGGTGGCCCTGGCGGCCCGCGCTCAAAAACGTGCGCTGTATTTTCCACAAGGAAATCGGGCCGAACTGGATTTGGTCGACAGGGCCACTCACTATGCCGCCGGTTCTCTGGTAGATATCGTCAATCACCTTAACGGGGTCAGCCCGCTTACTTCTGAGTGCAGTGACATTAGTTCTCCCCCCTCAGAGGTATTGCCCAAATGGGACGACATTATTGGTCAGTCAATGCCCAAGCGGGCATTGACCATCGCAGCGGCGGGGTCTCACCATTTGCTGTTTGTTGGCCCTCCCGGCACAGGAAAAAGTTTGCTTGCCAGTCGGCTGATTGATTTGTTGCCACCACTTTCCACCGAAGAAGCATTGGAAGTAGCAGCCCTGTACTCTTTAAAAGGGCAAGCCCCTGACCTGCAACACATGTATCGCAGACCATTTCGCAGCCCACACCACACCAGTTCCGCTGTTGCACTCACCGGTGGTGGCACCATTCCCACACCCGGCGAAATATCCCTGGCGCACAAAGGTGTGCTATTTCTTGATGAACTTCCGGAATTCGGCCGTAAAACGCTGGATGTACTTCGGGAACCGCTGGAAACCGGTAGCATTCATATTGCCCGGGTCAACGCGCAGGCCCAGTTTCCCGCGCAATTTCAACTCATCGCGGCGCTCAACCCCAGCCCCACCGGTGAAGTGGAAGACGGGCGCAGCACGCCGCAACAGGTGCAGCGTTACCTCAGCCGATTATCTGGCCCATTGCTGGACCGCATGGATTTGCAAGTGGAAGTCCTCCGTCTTGGCGAATATCCCATAGCTACTGCAAAACCTGAAGGGGAAAAGGATTCCGCTCTTAGGGCCAGACAAGCCATTGAATTGGCACGCACCATTCAGCTGAACCGCCAGGCTAAGCTCAACCACTTACTGTGCCCTCAGGAACTGGCTGACGTATGCCGGCTTTCTGATGCGGATTTGCGTTTTCTGCAACAGGCGGCGGAACGCCTGAAGCTCTCGATGCGCGCCTTCCATCGTACACTGAAAGTGGCCAGAACCATTGCCGATTTGGAGCAATCCATTGCAGTAGGCAGGGTACACCTGAGCGAAGCGTTGAGTTATCGCGCACTGGACACACTGGTACGTCAGCTCAGTTCCAACTGAAGCAATGCATTGATCAATGGCTCCTGGCGACGCTTTTGCAGGCAACACAAACCAATATCATAGGGCTCAATGTCATTGACCGGAATGGTGCTGACGTTCGCCGCCAAGCTTGAATGGTCCAAAACCACCTGGGGCACAAAACCGACACCGCAGCCCAGCGCAACCATGCTGACAATGGCTTCGTTACCGGCAACCGTAGCATACACATTTGGCCGTATGCCATGTTCCGCAAACCAGTGGTGGACTACCCGGCGGGAGGGGCCGGACTCGGGCAGGATCACCCGGTGTTTGCGCCAGTCCAGCTGATCGATATGAGATAAACGCCATTCTTTCGGAGCAATCAGGCGTAACGGTATTTTGTCCAGGCTGGAGAAAAACATGTCGGTGGGAAAATCCGGTGCCAGTATGGCAATGGCCACGTCGCACTGCTGTTGCTTGACTTTGTCGATGGCCAGCCCCGGATCGCCGGTTACCAGATGAATGTCTACTCCCGGATAGCGTTGCCGGAACCGCTGCAGTACCGCTGGCAAATGGCTTTGACTGGCCGTGACCGAGCAGTAAAGACGAATTTCGCCCTGCAAAGCCTGACTGTCATTCTTAAGTTCCTGCTGCAATGCCTGCCAGTCACTCAGCACCTGAGTCGAAAAATCCAGCAGCTTGTGCCCGCCGTGGGTTAGCGCCACTTTGCGGTTGTCGCGTTTAAACAGCACACAACCACATTCGTCTTCGAGACGCTGGATCACTCTGCTGAGCGTAGACGGCGACACATACATGGCATCAGCGGTATCACCAAAATGCAGGCTGGTAGCCAGGTGGTTAAACAATTGCAGGCTGCGTATATCCATAATCATTTCACTTTTTGCAATATTATTTTGCAAATATATCATTTTTCAAAACAAAAGAGATCCGATAATCTGCCCGCAAGTCGTCATGACGAGGTCTTTAACGCCACGGCTGGTGTTAAACACGACTAGCTAAATGATGTTCGGAATTTTTTATGGCTAATTATTTTAATACCCTATCTTTGCGCCAACAGCTTGACCAATTGGGTCGCTGTCGTTTCATGCAGCGCAGTGAATTTGCTGATGGCTGTCAGCACTTGAAAGGCAAGAAAATTGTTATTGTTGGTTGCGGTGCCCAAGGTCTGAACCAGGGTTTGAATATGCGCGATTCCGGCTTGGATGTGTCTTATGCACTTCGCCAGGCTGCTATTGATGAAAAGCGTGATTCTTACGTACGTGCTACCAGCAATGGCTTTACTGTAGGCACTTATCAGGAACTCATCCCGAGCGCCGATTTGGTCTATAACCTGACTCCGGACAAGCAACACGCCAGCGTGGTAGAAGCGGTCATGCCGCTGATGAAGCAGGGCGCTGCACTGGGCTATTCCCACGGTTTTAATATTGTTGAAGAGGGTCAGCAGATCCGCGCCGACATCACCGTGGTTATGTGCGCTCCCAAGTGCCCCGGCACCGAAGTGCGTGAAGAATACAAGCGCGGGTTCGGTGTACCAACTCTGATTGCCGTGCACCCCGAAAATGATCCGAACGGTGAAGGCTGGGACATCGCCAAGGCGCTGGCCAGTGCAACCGGTGGTGATCGCGCAGGGGTATTGGAATCTTCCTTCGTTGCCGAAGTGAAATCTGACCTGATGGGCGAGCAAACCATCCTGTGTGGAATGCAGCAAGCGGCCGCGATTCTGGCTTTTGAAAAAATGACCGCAAACGATATCGAGCCTGCTTACGCCGGTGCGCTGATCCAGTATGGTCTGGAGACCATCACTGAAGCGCTGAAAATTGGTGGCGTGACCAACATGATGGATCGCCTGTCCAATCCGGCAAAACTAAAAGCGCATGCATTGTCAGAAGAGCTGAAATCTCTGCTGCGCCCATTGTTTGAAAAACACCAGGACGACATCATCAGCGGTGAATTCAGCCGTACCATGATGGAAGACTGGGCCAATGGCGATGCGAACCTGCTGAAATGGCGCGCTGAAACCGGTGAAAGTGGCTTTGAGAACGCGCCGGTTTACGAAGGCGAGATCAGTGAACAGGAATTCTTCGACCACGGCATTCTGTTAGTCGCCATGATCAAAGCGGGTGTGGAACTGGCATTTGACGTGATGGTTGAAGCGGGCATCCTGCCAGAGTCGGCTTATTACGAATCTCTGCATGAAACACCGTTAATTTCCAATACCATCGCCCGTAAGCGTTTGTATGAAATGAACGTGGTGATTTCCGACACTGCAGAGTACGGTAACTATTTGTTTGCCAACGCGGCCGTTCCCCTGTTGCGTGAAAAATTCATGCCTGGCATTGATACCAGCGTGATCGGACGCGGATTGGCCTCCACTTCCAACCAGGTCGAAAACAAACAACTGGTGGATGTAAACGAAGCCATTCGTACTCACGGCGTAGAACAAATTGGTAAAGTTCTGCGTGGTTACATGACCGATATGAAAGCCATTATTGGCTAACAACGATTTCTGTCGTTAGGTGCTTAACCAAGCCCTCTTGCCCGACCAATTTGGTCGGGCTTTTTTATGCCATTAATATCAATACTACACCTATACAGATATAAAAAAACTGCCCCTGGCGCTAATTAAATACACATAAAAAATATTATGTTTTTCAGTAAATAAGCTAAGCTTTGAAAGTTATTTACATTGGTAGGCGCAGCTTTTTTGAAAATTAGGTAAGAAAAAAACAGCTTGTGTAGCCAAATTGAAACACTTAATCGGGCAATTACAGCCGTTTTTGAAATGCGAAAGCTCGGAGACCATAAATAACACCAATTGACCATATCTAGCTCAACGGGCCCGTACACCTTTAAAAATACTGATTGCGTGAGCAACTGTGAAATTCTTTGTGTAAAAATACTGGCACAATTTTGTTTATAAAATATACAACGGCGTGAAATTTGCTTTACTGCAACTCCAGCCCCAAATTTACTCTTTAATGAAAAGGATTGTTCATGCGAGCAGGCATCTCTCGCTTTACCCAAATTGGCGAATGGATATTTGAAGTAAAAATGGTCCGGGCGTTAAGAGTTTCAGAATACGGCCAACCCTATTCCGGTGTCGCTACTATCTCAATCAACGGAGACAATGTTTACATCGACACCCAACTCACCCGAAACAACGAGGAACTCAGCCGTGAAGATTGTATGGCGTTCTACGAGTTCTGTCGTCAGCTCGAAATGAAACAGATTCACTACGATCGGGTAAAACAGGGAATGCGCTGGCCCAGAGTTGTGGACGTTGAGGAAAACCAGTCTCCCAGACCACGCATTCAGCTGGTTAAGTAGAATTCATCCGGAAAGCAATGAAACTTTTGCGAGCTTACTGAGCTTCACGCTGTTTGGCGTGCTCGGCGTAACGTACCGAAATCCATGTCAGTGCAAAGAAAACCAGAAATCCAAGGCCTATTGGGTAAAGGTTATCATCCAGAAAATGGTCTATGAGCAAGGATATTGGCACTGCAAACAAACTTGACAGGGAACCGATGATGGCGGCGCCCAGCCCAGCCATGCTGCCCAGAGGTTGCATGGCCATGGCATTAAGATTTCCAAACAGAATACCAATAAAGAAAAAGCCCACAAACATCACAGGTACCGTGACTAACAGGGGAGGCAATCCGTCATAGGCCAACAAAAGTAGGTTAAATACCACTGCAAACCCGATGCAACCAATTGACGCTACATCGCACAATTTACTCATTCCAAAACGCATGACCATTTTGCCGTTGAAGTACGAGGCCAGACCTATTGAGAACGCCAGGGTTGCGAAGATATAAGGAAACCACTCACCTGCACCATAGAAACCCTGAAATATGGTTTGTGACGCACTAAGATACGCCAGAAACGCACCGAAATTGAACCCCATACCCAGGGTGTAGCCCATAACAGAGCCGTGGGTAAGTATGTATCCCGAAGAACGAAGAAACTGCCCTGGAGAAAAAGGCTGACGCCGTGACACCGGCAGTGTTTCCGGTTGCCGGGAGAAAAACCAGATCCCCGTAAGCAAAGAAACCAACAAAAACAGCGTGAATATGTGCTGCCAGGAAAACATTATCAGCACTGCCTGGCCAATCATTGGAGCCAGCATGGGTACCAGAATAAACACCATCATAATGAAAGACATTACTCTGGCCATGGCATCGCCAACGTATAAGTCCCTGATGATCGCAAGCGCCGCAATTCGCGGACCAGACACTCCAAAAGCCTGTATCAAACGCCCGGCTAGCATGGTATTCATATCATCGGCAACCATACACACCAAGGTGCCGATGGCAAATATACACAAGCCCAACAGTATTGCTTCACGCCTTCCCCGGCTGTCACAATAAGGGCCGAAACACAGCTGCCCCAGTGCCATTCCCGCGAAAAAAATCGACACTATTAAATGCGCGTCGTTGGCAGACGCTGCATGCATGGCTTCACCTATCTGGTCCAGTGCTGGCAGCATGGCATCAATACTTAACGCCACCAGTGAAGTCATCAGTGCCATCAGGGCGACAAATTCCTTCTGCCCAAGAGTCGGTGTGGCGTGGGTGGTTTGAGATGATTTTGACATTAAAGCGGTTACCGCTGCTAATTTGAATTCTGCAAACAAACGGAAACTGGCGCAGAGTCAAAAATTGGAAAGGCGGTATTGTAACTGAAAGTTGCAAAAGCCCGTATACTCGATGAATTAAATTTGTGTGTTGTGCGATAGCCTGTAGGCAAAATCAGGGCGACCTGTCTGACAGGTCGCCAATCACGGTGCTCTGCTACTCAGAGGGTGAGATACTGGCTTAGAAATGCATCCATCTCAGCAAATGCCTTGTGGCGGTTTTTCTGAATCGAAAGATAGTGATCGCCGGATTCCAGCTCCACATACTTGAAAGTTTTGTTGTAGTCTTCGAGCTCATTGGCCATTCTTCGGCTTTGCTCCACATGCACAGATCGGTCTTCGTCACCATGTATAAGTAAAATTGGTGTCTTAATTTTTTCAACGAAAGTAATCGGCGAACGAGCGTCAAGATCGTCGTCGTCATCGCCAATCTGATTTTCAACAAACTCCTCGTTAGCAAAGCCCCGGGAGCGATAAAGCAACATATCGAGTTCACTGACGCCAGCAAAGCTCACAGCACAGGTAAACAAATCCGGCGTTTTCACCGTTGCCATCATTGCAGCATAGCCACCGTAGCTGGCACCGACGATACACATTTTCTCAGGATTGGCGTAACCCTCGTCAATCATCCAATTAGCGGCATCCGTGATGTCATCCTGCATTTCCAACCCCCAACCTTTCATCTGGGCCTGCGAAAATTCGTATCCGTAACCAGAAGACCCTCGAAAGTTTGGCCGGAAAACGGCATAACCCCGATTTGAAAAATAAGCGGTCCAATAATCAAAACCACCGTAGTCCCGCGCTCCGGGGCCGCCATGAGGGTGAATAATGGTGGGGAAAGGCGCTTCTCCCGTTGTGGGAAGCGTCAGGTACCCTTCAATCTCTACACCATCCCGCGCCTGGTAACGCAAACGCTTATGCTTTGGCAATGAAGCCATATCCAATTCGGAATACAAGGTAAACAGCCCTTTCAGAGCTCCAGTTTTGCGGTCACCCAGAAAATACTGACCCGGATTCGTGTCTGACTCCGCGAAAAGAATGTAGGTCTGTTCATCTTCGCTGAAGCTGATCAATGTGGTACTCACATCTGGCAACGCTTTGCTCAGCGCCTTCTGAAACTTCTGACGCGTATCCTGCCAGTGATACTCACCATTTTCGGCCCTGGAATGGTAAATGCCTATGGCATCACGGGTTTTGGATGAGTAGATAAGCCCGCCGTCCACGTCAGCACCTTCATCATGAAGCACTTCAGTATGGGTGTTGTCGGCAAGATTGAGTTTGTAAAGTGTTCGATAATTCCCTTTGTAGGCCTTGTAGTAAAGAATGTTTGAGTCTGCTGCAAAGCCCAGAGGTGTTATCGGTTTGTCTTTCATAGCATTGAATGCAAACAAGGTTCGCCACTCGTCCTCCTCCCTCAACAATACGCGGCTTTCACCTGATTCATAGTCCAGGCTGACACCAATGCGAACATTCCCCTGCTGATCGGCAATCCAATCCCGGATATTCAGTTTACCGCGGATCAATCGGCTCATTTTGGCGTTGTTGATGTTAACTTTATACACAGTGGGCAGCAGTGGGGCATCGATATCCACAGCCAGCAGAATATGGTCAGGGTCATCCGGTAGCCAGCTGATCACATTATCCTGAAATTGTGGTGTATGGAATGCGTCACGGGTTGGGTCCTGCAACCGGCGCCAGTCAATCAGATTGAGTGGTTTTGTCGCTTGCTCATCGAAGTTCAGACTATACAGCCTAGTCTCGTAGTAGCGCAGATGATCTTGTTTGGACTCATAGCGGACGGAAACAACCAGACGCTCATCATTAGCCCACCGAAACCAGTTGATTTTAACTTTTTGATTGTCTGACGCCAGCAAACCATACAGTTTGCCTTCGCTCATATCGAATGTTTTCAGCAAGGTGACTTCGTCTTTACCGTAAAAATTCTGTAAAAAAGCCAGACGTGTTCCTGAAGGAGACAACTTTGGCTGCTGAAATTCAGGTAAATTACTGAAAACCTCAACTGGCGTGTTGGCCACTTCTTCAGCCATGCACGGACTACTCATCATCAGTAATATCAGCAAAGATTTTATTGCTTTAGTCCAAAAACTTCCCATACTTCATCCCTTTTATAAAGTTGCTAAGTAAAGCTTACCTGCTCACCCAATTCCTTTAGTCTACTCAACCCTTGCGTTTTTATTCTCAGCCACATCAACATGCGAGTGACCCAGATACAGCCCGAGAAACGCATCCATCTCAGCAAACACTTTATGCCGATTTCGCTGAATCGAAAGATAGTGATCGCCGGATTCAAGCTCCACATACTTAAAAGGTTTCTTAAGATCTTCCAGTTCTTCAGCCATCTCACGGCTTTGTTCCACGTGAACTACGCGATCTTCCTCACCGTGCAACAACAAAATTGGTGTTTTGATACCTGCAACATGACTGATGGGTGAGCGCTTTTCCAGGTCATCGTCATCGTCACCGATTTGATTTTTCACAAACTCTTCATTGGTAAACGAGCGACTGCGATAAACTACCCGCTCCAAATCACTCACTCCGGCAAAGCTTACTGCGCAGCTAAATAACTCCGGAGTTTTCACCGTTGCCATCATTGCTGCGTAGCCGCCATAACTGGCACCGACGATGCACATTTTCTCTGGATTGGCGTACCCTTGACCTATCATCCACTGAGCAGCATCGGTAATGTCATCCTGCATTTGTAGCCCCCAACCGCGCATCTGTGCCTGAGAAAATTCATATCCATAGCCTGAGGAACCACGAAAATTTGGCCTCAGCACGGCATAGCCCCTGCTGGAAAAAAAGGCCGTCCAGTAGTCAAACCCGCTGTAATCCCTTGCTCCCGGGCCTCCATGGGGATGAATAATGGTAGGAAAAGGTGCCTGACCGGTTTTCGGCAGCGTTAAATAGCCTTCAATTTCTAACCCATCCCGCGAGGAATATCGCACCAATTTGTGCTCTGCCAAGTCTGCAGGGTCCACATCTGGATATTGGTTAAACAACGGCTCCAGAGAACCTTTAGACCTGTCACCATACAAATAACCTCCTGGGTTACTGTCTGATTCAATGCCCAAAATGTATTTCTGCTCGTCGTCACTGAAGCTAACCAGAGCATTATGAAAATCCGGTAACGCTTCGTTAAGCCCCCGAAGCAAAGGCCCATGATGGTCTATCCAGAAGTGCTTGCCATCTTCAGCCCCAGAATGGTAAATACCTATTGCCTCACCGGTTTTGGTGGAGTAAATCAACCCGCCGTCAATATCTGCCTCTGGGTCATGGTACACCTCGGTATGAATACCCGTCGCCAGATTCAGGGTGTACAGAGTTTTATAATCGCCCTTGTAAGCCTTGTAGTACAAAACATTGGGGTCTAAATCGAAGCCAAGCGGAAATATTGGTTTGTCGTGCATGGCATTGTATTCAAACAATGTATGCCAATCGTTTTCATCATTTAGCAGCACACGGGTTTCACCGGTTTCGTTATCCTGTGAAATACCAATTCGCACATTGCCCTGCCGATCGGCCAGCCAGTCCCGCACTTTGCGTTTTCCCCACAGCAGGCGCTTCATATTGCCTTTGTACACGTTCACCTTATACACAGACGGCTGCAGAGGTGTATCGACATCAATTGCCATGAGGATGTGTTCGGGGTCATCGGGTAACCAGTGAACGACGGTATCCTGAAATTGGGGAGTGTGTGCTGCGCTGCGCTTAGTGGCGCTCAATCTGCGCGGGTCGACCAAATTGATAGCATCGCTGCCTTTGTCATTCCAGTTCAGACTGTAGAGCCTGGTTTCATAGAAACGCACATGCCTCACTCGTGATTCATAACGGGCAGACACCACCAGCCGTTCATCATTAACCCAGCGAAACCAGTTAATTTTTACTTTCTCATTATCGGATTTCAGCAATCCAAAAAATTTGTCCTGGGAAAAGTCATAGGTTGTCAAAACTGAAACTGCGTCATCGCCAGAATAGTTTTGAATGAACGCAACCCGCTCACCAGAGGGAGATAATTTTGGAGATTGATATTTTGGTAAGGCGCTAAACGCTTCTGATGGAATTTGAGCATTGTCCTCAGCCTGTACTGAGGTTATCACCAGCACAACCAAACCTGCCCAAATTAACGGGTTCCTAAATAAAAATCCTTTCATACTGCTTCCCTGAATTTACATCCTGTAACGATGAAATACTGCCTCGCATCGCATCTCGGTGTTCCACCTTTCGATTCGATAATATAATGACGCCAGGGAAATGCCAATCCTGTAATGGTACAGTTGTTATCCGCACAGCAGTGGGTAATTTATCAGTTTCCCCAATACTTTACGCTTCGGCTATACTGCGCTACCTAACACAGAAGGAATTCAGGGATTGTTTCAGAGCTCAGCTCACGCAGTGACAAGGTTTGCAAACATCAGCTACCTGCTTGCCCTGGTAACGCTAATACTGCTGTGCGCGCGAAATACATGGGCCATTGAATTCACTGTTGACGGCGTTGAAGCGGACAACATTCGTGAAAACATTGAGTTGCACCTTAAAAACCTGAATGTGGATAACGATCTGCTGAACAACCCGTTCTGGCAGAACGAAATTCGCATGACCGTAGCCAAAGCCGCCGAACCCTTTGGTTACTACAACAGTTACACCAACGTCTCTCAACAATCCGAAACCCGGTTAGCCCTTACCGTGTATCTGGGTACGCCATTAAAGGTTGCCAATGTAACCCGGGAAATTATTGGTAACGGCAGGGAAGACCCTGTTTTCAGGGATAAATTCAACGCCTTTCCGCTCAAACCTGGGGACATAATGTTGCAACCCAGGTATGAAGCGTTTAAAACATCCATGTTCAACCACGCATTATCAAATGGCTATTTTGATTTTTTTTGGCAAGCCACCCGGCTCGATCTGGTAAGAGAAACCCGCGAAGCCAATATTTTGCTGATTGCCCAAAGTGGCCCTCGCTATCAGTTTGGCGCACTCAAATTCGTTGGCGACGACAAAGCGCGGGCAATCATCAACCGCCTGCGCCCATTTTCCGAGGGCGAGTTATACAGTTCAGAACAACTAACCGAATTTAACCGCAGGCTCCTCCAGTCAGGCTACTTTTCCCGCATTATTGCCCGCCCGGTGGTTAGCGAAGCCGACAACCTGAAAGTTCCCATTGAAGTCAGTATCCAGCACAAACCAAGAGATACCTTCAATGTAGGTCTGGGCGCTGCAACCGATACCGGCCCCCGTATACGGTTACGCTGGGACCGGCCGTGGGTGAACTCCCGTGGTCACTCCGTTTCCTCCGAGCTGTTTCTGTCCAAACCGGAACAATCGCTGGTTTTTGATTACCGAATTCCAATGCAGAATGTCACCAGTGATTACCTGAGTTTTCAGGCCGGCTATCAGTTTATTGAATACTCAAACACCAGTACTGAAAGCGAAACCTTATCGCTTTCCGCCCACCGATTCTGGCAAAAGGAAGGATCCCCCTGGCAGCAGGATGGATCGCTCACCTACTTAAGAGAAAATTACAAACAGGGCCTGGATCCCGAACAAACTACCCAATTGGTGATGCCCGGCTATGCACTCACCTACCTGGATAAAAATCACCCGCTGTTTATTGACCGCGGTACCTACTTCCAGGCATTCGTTCAGGCCGGTCAGGAAGGTTTCGGATCTGACATTGACTTTGCAAAAGCGACTGTAGAAACCCGGATGGTACGAACATCAGCACCTCACCGTTTTATCCTGCGGGCAGAACTGGGCGCTATTGATACCAATGATTTTTCCAGAGTCCCTTCCTCTTTGCGCTTCTTCGCCGGGGGCGACCAAAGTATCCGCGGTTTTCAGTACCGCGACATATCACCCACAGACAGCGTATTCAACCCCATCACTGGTGAATATGTAGAAGAATCCATTGGGGCCCGCTACCTGATCACGTCCAGCATTGAATACGGTTACCGGGTAGCTGAAAAATGGCAGGTGGCCTTGTTTGCCGATGCCGGGACGGCAACCAACCATTTTGAGGAAGATGTCGCGGTTGGCCTCGGCAGCGGCTTTAACTGGTCATCTCCCATCGGCCCAGTGCGGGTTTACGTAGCAAGAGGCTTTTCCGAGCTGGAGAATAGCTGGCGGCTACACATCATTCTGGGGCCTGAGCTATGAGAAAAAGGTCCATTTTGATTGCCCTGGGTACACCTTTTATTGTGTTGTTTGGGCTCATTGTGTTTATTCTTACGCCTCTGAGTGCGCCGCTGTTTAAGTACGCCGCAAATAAAGTGGTCCCTGGCCTTAACATAGAGCAACTTACCGGCACAATCCTGTCGGATATTAACGTAACCGGGCTAAGCTGGCAGAACGCGCAATGGCAGGTTGATGTGTCGCAAGGAACCGTAAATCTCGGTTGGCGATGCGTTCTGGACACTGCAATTTGCTTCCAGACCTTTTCGATATCCGGCCTTGCGGTAACCCAGCTTGGTGCCGCTCAGACGAACGAGGAACCCGCCACTCCCACTCCATTAACGCTGCCCATCCCAATTCGCGTACAAGGCTTACGGTTAGAAAATTTCCGTCTCACCATGCCTGCTGCCTCCGTTGAGCTGGCAGAATTTTCGACCCAAATCTTTGCGCATCAAAAAATTCGATTGGTTGATTCCCAGTTGCACAATGCCGTCATTCGGCTGCCGGCCGCTTCGGAAGCTCAGGCCGATGCCGTGCCGGTAAGTTATGCACTTTCGTACACCGCACCTCAGCTTCCGGTTGTTCAGATGCCGATGGGGGTGGAATTATCCGGCCTCAGTGTTCAGCCACTCATCATCTACAAGGGCTCAGAGTTACAGAAAATCAAACGCATTGGTCTGGCTCAGCTCGGATTTGAGAAAAGTCAGTTGGTTGCCGAAGGTTTATTTGTGAACCATGAAAAGGGCAATATCGATACGGACATAGCGGTGGAGTTTTTCCCTCCATACCCCCTTATGGTGAAGGCTCGGGGCACAGTTTTGTTGCCTGACAGCAACCAGCAGTCCGCCCGCATAGACGCCTCTGGCTCACTTGAGGCCCTGCAACTGAATGTGACCGCGACCGGTCATTACACAGCAACGCTTGAAGCTCAGGCCAACGTTCTCTCTGACACCTTACCGTTACAGATAAAAGCAGACTGGCCAGAACAACCGCTTCCCACACAGGAAGGCAGCAGCCTTCACGCAGGCTCTCTGGAATTGTCCGGCAAAATGGGAGGTTACCACCTGCACGGGCAAGGCGGGGCAACATTGGCTGAGATTGGCCCCGTACCCGCTATTGTGGATATAACCCTGAATCCAACTGACATAACCGTTAACGAAGCCAAAATCGACGTGCTCGGTGGCTCAATCACCAATACGGGTACACTTTACCTCAACGAAACAGCGAGTTGGACCGGTAAAACCCAGGTAAGCGGCATCAACAGTACGGCCAGGCTGAAAAACGGCCCTACAAATATCAACGGTCAGTTTACAAGTCTGATGCGAATGACTGACAGCGGTCCGGAAATGAGCCTCTCAGAACTGTCCCTAACCGCAATGCAGTCCGGGGCTCCTCTGAGTGTTGCGGGGGCTGCGGTGTATTCTTCCGCCAATGATCTGATGGTCGCCAATCTCGGCATCCACCAGCAGGACAACACACTAAACCTGGTTGGGCAGCTACTAAACCAGCGCTATCTGAATGCGAGACTGAACATTGATATGCCCCAACTGAGCACCTTGCATCCAGAATTCAGCGGCCGTATTAAGGGTTCCATTAATGCCCAGGGTCCCTGGCAGGATCCCCAATCCACTGCCGACTTGCAGATTTTTGATCTGCAAGCGACGCCTCAGTTCAACGAGTTTATGGCGTCTCAGGGCCCAATCAACGGGGAAGTGGCGCTGGAAGGCTCTTTCAGTTCTCACCAGCTTGCGCTGAGCATTTCTGTACCGCAGCATCAGGCCGACCTGACCGTCAGTGGTAACTGGCAACAAAACCGCTGGCAGGGAAAAGTCCAAAGCAGCAACGTTAAGTTACTCAACACACAATGGGCGCTCGAATCCCCGTTTGACCTGACCATAAAGCCTCAACCCATTGAAGCCAACATAGCTCAACACTGCTGGGCATCTCGACGGGATGGTGAATTGTGCATTGAGGGCATTTCCGTTGCTGGCGGTCAAACAAACTGGCAGCTTCAGGCCAGCGCTCTGCCGCTTGGGCTGTGGCTGCATGAACTTCAGCCAGCCTTGCTGCCGGAAGCGCCTGATACCACCCTCAGCTTTAACAGCACAGGGCAGGTTGGCCCCAAAAAGCCGCCACAAGGGCAATTTTCGATGCAGGCTTCCGCCACCACGTGGAAACTGGGAAAAGAGCAGAACGTTGTTATAAGCACCGCTCCCATTCGGAGCGAGGGCGTGTTTCAGCAAGGCAAAGTGTCAGCCTCGGCTGAACTGCTCAGCCCTGAACTGGGAGGGATACGCGCCCGCATTACTGCAGATACCGGGCAGCCCGAGATTGGTCTCAATGGCAATTTGTTGTTCGACAACCTGAATCTCAAACCTCTGCAGCCAGTATCAAAAGCCATTCGCAATCTTACCGGTGCATTTAACGGCGATCTTAACATTAGCGGCACTGTCAGCACCCCTCTTCTGAACGGCACTCTCGCGCTGGACAACGGCGCCATCGACATTCAGAACATGCCGGTGGTTCTTAACGACTGGCATCAGGAAGTTACCTTTTCAGGGCAACAAGCCAGCTTCAACGGCAATTTCCTGTTGGGCGGCGGCAAAGGTACCTTGGGCGGAGAATTCAGCTGGCATTCCGGTGTCATTGCTTCCCTGGCACTGAAAGGCAAACAATTTGAAATTCACCAGCCTCAGTTGCGCATGCAAATATCACCTGACCTGACTGCCAGTATTAATCCCGGTGAAATTAACGTCAATGGCAGCGTTGCCATTCCCTGGGCCAGAGCAGACATCATCCGGCTACCGCAAAATGCGGTATCTCCCTCAAAGGATGTTCATCTTCGTGGCGAACCGCCTGTTGAGGACCCGTTTAGCATAGTAAAAGCCAACATTACTCTGGACATCGACAAGAAAAGAACCGGTGAAGTGAAACTGGACGCTTTTGGGCTTAAGTCCAACCTCCATGGTGCTCTCAAGCTCAGTACGCACCCCGCACTGGTCGGTTATGGCTCGCTGCAGATCCTGGATGGACGCTACCAGGCTTACGGTCAGGACCTGCTTATACAAACCGGCGAAGTGCAGTTCAACGGGCCAATGGATCAACCCTTTTTGCTGGTTGAAGCGGTGCGGGACCCCAAGAAAACCGATGACGATGTGGTTGCGGGCGTACGAATTGACGGGCCGGCAGACAGCGCTGGTGTAAACCTGTTTTGCGAACCCAGTATGGATCAAAGCGCCTGCCTGTCATACCTGTTAAACGGCCGGGGCCCCAGTGGCAACACCGGTGACACCAATTACAGCGCATTATTGCTGGGCTTCGGTTTATCCCGCACCGACTCACTGACTTCGCAGGTTGGCAACGCGCTAGGCATTCAGGATCTCAGTGTAGGTACAACCTCCGGAGCAGGAGGAGAGGCTTTTGTGTCAGTGACCGGGCGCATCAACGACAGATTGTCGATGGAATACAACTTTGACACCGGGATCGGCGGTACCGACAGCACGGATTCGGTCATCCGACGTCGACAGCAACCGCCGGATATGGCCCTGCGATACGATCTCTACACAAGGCTGTTTCTGGAAGCGGCACAAACAACGATTGAAGAACAGACCGAGTTCGCGCTGGACCTGTACTACGAGTTTTTCCTTGGCGAAGACGATGCCAATGAAGAACCGGATGACACGCCCGAGAACGAAAACTGAACCCTGTCCAAATCCTGGCAGATCAAACTGGCCTCAGGTGCAATTAAGAAAGTCGCGTATATGTCTGGCAGCAATGCTTACCATGCGCTGCCGGGACTCTCGAGCAGCCCAGGCACAGTGGGGAGTGATGATCAGATTCGGCAGCGGTTTGACCAACAGAGGGTGATCCGCTGCTGGCGGCTCTTCACTCAATACGTCCAGCCCCGCACCACCTATTGACCCGTTTTCAAGCGCCCGGCGCAGAGCCATTTCATCAACCAAACCACCGCGAGCTGTATTTATCAGCAATGCCGAAGGTTTCATCATTGCCAGCCGTGGGGCGTTGATCAAATGCCGCGTATGTTCGGTAAGCGGGCAGTGCAAGCTAACCACATCGGCCTCAGGTAACAGGCTGTCCAGGCTTGGCCTGGTGTCTCCGATGGCACCCGGGCGGGCGCTAACAGTCACCTGCATGCCCAGCGCACGCGCCAACTCGGCAAAGCGGGCGCCAAGTGTACCGTGCCCTACGATTACAAGATGTTTTCCGGCCAACTCGATAACCGGGTGCTCC
Source organism: Alteromonas aestuariivivens (assembly GCF_003367475.1). Classification (GTDB taxonomy): domain Bacteria; phylum Pseudomonadota; class Gammaproteobacteria; order Enterobacterales; family Alteromonadaceae; genus Alteromonas; species Alteromonas aestuariivivens. The sequence continues at coordinate 74,573 of NZ_QRHA01000008.1, read as the reverse complement.
AACAAACAAAAAAACGGTGATTGGGCCCATGCACCAGCCTGAACATCAGTATGGTAATTCACGAACCGGGTTGCCAGATTCAACATCAGCATAAGGGCGTGCTGGGCAACCGAATCGGTGCCGTACCCTTCCACATTGCGCACAGCTATCTGATTTTCGCGGCAATAATTCATGTCCACGTTGTTGGTACCGGTGGCCAGCACACCGATGTAGCGGCATTCCGAAGCCTGGGACAACAACTCACTGTTCAGCACTACTTTATTGGTCAGCACTATCTTCGCGTCTGAGATGCGAGCAAGCGTTTCACCAGGCCGGGTAACCGGATAGACAGTCAGGTCGATTGGCAAGTCGGTGAGTGCTGTAAGATCAAGATCATCAGGCTTAAGCGTATCTGCATCGAGTAACACAGCCTTCATCTAGAAGGATTCCATGATCTCATCTAATGCCTCACGCACCCGAGCAGGAATGGGGATGGCCTTGTCGGTGCTGCGTTCAACAAACACGTGCACAAACTGCCCGTGCGCGACCCGGCGACGTGACTCGCCTGCATACACAGAAAGTCCGTAGGTAACTGAGCTTCGGCCGATTTTTATCACTCTCAGGCCGACATAGATGGTTTCCGGGTACGATGCGGGTGTGATGTACTGGCACTGAGAACTGACCACCAGTGCAATCGCATTGCCATGGTGAATGTTCAGTTGCCCGCGTTCGACCAAAAAACGGTTAACCGCCGTATCGAAAAAACCGTAGTAAACAACATTGTTAATGTGACCATACATGTCGTTGTCCTGCCAGCGGCTGGCAATTTCTACCTGGTAAGGGTAGTCCGCCAAGGAAGGGGTAATATCTGTCATCCGTTAACCTTGAGTGTTGCTACAAAATTTCAGCATACGCTGTTCGTTTATTGGGGTCCACGCCTACCTCACGGTTTCGGAGTGCCCAGCCCCCCCATCAGCACCAGATCATCCCGGTGTACAACCACTTCACCAAAATCGTATCCCAGGACAGAGCGGATCTGCTGGCTCTTAAGCCCCTTGATCTGATGCAAATCCTTGTGATCGTACTGGGCAAGCCCTTTGGCAATAGCTTTGCCCTGGCAGCGGATCTCCACTGCATCCCCACAAGTGAAGTAACCACTCACTGACTCTATACCTGATGGTAAAAGGGAGGCTCCACGCTGCAAAATCGCATTTCTGGCGCCCTCATCAACGTCAATAAAACCCCGTGTTTTCAAAGTGTGTGCCAGCCACAGTCTTCTTGCGGTATTGTTCGACTGACCAGCCGCAAACAGAGTACCCTGCACCCGCCCCTGGGCTAGCGCATCGAAAACCTGACCATTGCGCCCGTTCACAATCAATGTCTGAATGCCACTGCCGGTGCACTTGTCAGCGGCTTCAATTTTTGTACGCATCCCCCCGGTGCCCATTGCGGTGCCAGCCCCCCCTGCCAGGGCATAAATACTCTCATCAATCCTGTCCACTCTGGGGATCAAAGTGGCATCGCTGTGTTTGCGCGGGTCGGCGGTGTATAAGCCATCAATATCCGAACAGATGATTAAGGTATCGGCCTGTGCCACCAGTGCGGTGTAGGCGCCAAGGTTGTCGTTGTCACCGACTTTAAGTTCGTTAACCGCCACCGTATCGTTTTCATTTACGATGGGCAGTGCCTTATGCAGCAGTAGCTCGCGCAGGGTATTCTTGATGTTGACGTAACGGGTTCTGTCATGAAGGTCGTCGGCGGTCAGCAAAACCTGCGCGCAGGGAAAGTCGAAAAAGCGTTGCCAGTTTGCCATCATTTGGGTTTGCCCGATTGCCGCCATGGCCTGTTTTTCGGCTATGGAAGCCCGATGATGGATAGGAATTTTGGCCCTACCTGCCGCCACGCTTCCGGAAGAGACCACAATCACTTCCTTGCCTGCTTCACGGCTGGCAGTAATAAACTCGGCAATAGGCAATAAAAAACGTGCGCTGACATTCACACCGTCCGGCGCTATCAACGCACTGCCGACTTTGATCACCGCGCGTTGCCACGAAAATTCAAGGGCTTGGGATAAACTCATGGGGTTGGAAACTGACTGCTCTGTAAGCCAAAGAATACGACAAGATGACGAATTAACAAACAGTTAATCGCGGCAATAGCCGGGAAATTCTCTCTCAGAAACAGAAGTGTACAACCCGGTTTGCGGTGAAGTCGGGTCAAAACACGCCCAAAGACTGGTCAGGTGCCGGGCAACACTTATAGAATGTTGGGTTTGGTGTCATTCCTTTTGATGCCGGTTGTAAGTTGTATGAAGGAACCAAAATGAGTAAACGTACACTCCGCCTGGCGTGGTTGGTGCCGGTGCTGTCTGTCATGGCACAGATGCCGGCCGCAAACGCCGCAATAAAACAGACCAAAGGCGATTTTGAAGACAAATTTCGTCAGTTGGACGAAAGCCTGCCCACTCCAAACGTATACCGAAATGCAGCCGGCGAACCCGGTCACCAGTACTGGCAGCAGCAGGTCGACTACGTTATCGACGTTAAACTTGACGAAAACAAGCGTCGCATTGAAGCCAGTGAAAGCATCACTTATCACAACAACTCACCGGATACACTGAAGTATCTGTGGATCCAGCTCGATCAGAACATATTCCGCGACGATTCTATGGCCACACTGACCTCTGACTTTGGAGGAATTGGTAACCGGGGGCCGGCAACCCAATCGGCCAGCGGCAGTGAGCCTGCAAAGCTGAGCATGGGTGCCCTGCGCCGTCAGCAGTTTGTTGACGATCATGAGTTGGGTTATCAGATTACCCGAGTTGAAGATCGTTCCGGCAATAAGTTGCATCACGTTATTGTGGGCACGCTGATGCGGGTGGATTTGGCCAAATCCCTGAAGCCAGGCGATGAAGTTGAATTCGACATTGATTTTGCCTTCAACATTGTTGAAGAAGACGCCGTTTCCGCCCGTGCAGGTTACGAGCACTTCCCTGACGATGCCCGTGAAGGCGGTAACGACATTTTCCTGTTAGCCCAATGGTTCCCGCGCCTGGCGGCATACACGGATTATGAAGCCTGGACCAACAAGGAATTCCTGGGCCGTGGTGAATTCACGCTGGAATTCGGTAACTACGAAGTTAACATTACTGTGCCGGCCGACCACATTGTGTCTTCAACCGGTGTGCTGCAAAACCCCAAAGACGTGCTGACCAAAACACAGCGCCAGCGTCTTGAGAAAGCCAAAACAGCTGAGCGCACGGTATTTATCGTAACGCCGGAAGAAGCACTGGAAAACGAAAAAGAAGGCACCAGCAAAACCAAAACCTGGCAGTTTAAAGCCGATAAAGTTCGGGATTTTGCCTGGGCTTCATCGCGTAAATTTATGTGGGATGCCCGCGGCTACGAACAGGGTGGTGACGCTCAGCCGCACGTAATGGCCATGTCATTCTACCCCAAAGAGGGCGGCGAACTCTGGCAGAAGTATTCCACCGAAGCCGTGATCCACACGCTGGACGTTTATTCACGTTTCTCCTTTGACTACCCTTATCCGGTGGCTCAATCGGTTAACGGCCCGGTTGGCGGCATGGAGTACCCAATGATCACCTTCAACGGCCCCCGGACCGAGTTGCAGGACGACGGGTCACGTACTTATTCACTGGCAGAAAAACGCTTCCTGATAGGCGTGGTTATCCACGAAGTTGGCCACATCTACTTCCCGATGACGGTGAACTCTGACGAGCGTCAATGGACCTGGATGGACGAAGGTCTTAACAGCTTCCTGGATGGCGTTGCAGGACGTGAGTGGGATCCGGACATTCCGTGGGGTGTGGAACCCCGTGACGTAGTAGGTTACATGAAATCCTCTTCACAGGTGCCAATCATGACCCAGTCTGATTCGGTACTGCATCTGGGCCCCAATGCCTACACCAAACCGGCTGTAGCCCTGAACATTCTGCGCGAAACCATTCTGGGCCGCGAACTGTTTGATTTTGCATTTAAAGAGTACGCTCAGCGCTGGATGTTCAGGCGTCCGACGCCTTCAGATTTCTTCCGCACCATGGAAGAAGCCTCCGGGGTTGACCTGGACTGGTTCTGGCGCGGTTGGTTCTACACCACCGACCATGTCGACATTTCCATTGACCGCGTTTATAAACTGCGTCTGAACACCGAAGATCCGGACATCGATTTTGCTCGTGAGCGTCAGATTGAACAGGACAAACCGCTGTCGCTAACGGTTGAACGCAACGAACAGGAAGGCCGCAAATTGTGGGTTGACCGATTCGAAGACATTCGTGACTTCTACGATGAAAATGACCAGTTCACGGTTACCAACAAAGAACGCAACGCCTATAAGAGCTTCCTCGATAAACTGGAGCCCTGGGAGCGCACTGCGTTTGAACGTGCGGTTAAAGAAGACAAAAACTATTATGTCATGGATTTCTCCAATGTGGGTGGCCTGGTGATGCCCATCATTGTGGAAATGGAATTTGCCGACGGCAGCAAGGAAATGATGCGCATTCCAGCTGAAATCTGGCGCCGCACGCCCAAGGCTGTGAGCAAACTGGTGATCACCGACAAAGACAAAGAACTGGTCAGTGTTACTGTTGACCCGCGTTGGGAAACTGCCGACGTAGACGTGGAAAACAACCACTATCCGCGCCGCATCATTCCGTCTCGGGTTGAAGCTTACAAGTCCAAGCCTCGCAGTGGTAAAGTTTACCGCGATATCATGCACGACAGCACCACTGAGCTGAAAGCCGACAAAGAGGAAGGTGATGACAACTAAACACAGCCGTGCTTTAGGTCGTCAATGGCAATGGGGCCTCATGGCCCTGCTGCTGGGTTTCGCTGGCCTGGCCAGCGCTCACCAGATAAAAGCAGCCATTACTACCGTGCTGTTTAATCCGCGCACCGAAAACATTGAAGTGATGCATCGCTTCAATCTTCACGATGCGGAACATGCGGTAAAAACGCTGTTTGAAAAGTCCGCCGATATTCTGAAAGATCCGAAAACGCAGAAGGACTTTGCTGAATATGTTACGCAAAGCTTCGCGCTTCTGGATGCAGAGGATCAATCTCTGCCGCTGACGCTGGTGGGTTTTGAAACGGAAGGAAAGTTTTTCTGGGTTTACCAGGAAACCGCTCAACCTCCGGCGCTGGATGGGCTGAAAATTCGCCATGACGCCTTGAGGGAATTGTGGCCTTCACAAATTAATACGCTGAATGTCGAAGGCAACGGGCCTCTGAAAACCCTGACCTTCACAGACAACGTTACTTTGCTTGAGGTCGAGTTCGACGGACAGCACCACTAAAGTCTTAGTGGGCACTGATTGACCAAAACGCCTGTGGTGTTTCATTATTGAAACAACAACCACAGGCGTTTTTGTATGCAAAATACTTCACCCGCCAACACTGGGGCGACCACAAAAAGCATTATCTGGGTGTTGCTCAGTGGGGCCATGGCACTGGCTTTTGCCGTCATGTTGTTCGTCCCAGGCTCAGGTACTGGCAGCGGATGGCTCTCAGTATACGCCATCATGTTGTGGTGCGGACTGTTTGGCGCCAATCTGAGCCATTACTGTGGTAAAAATGGATGGATTGGCTTTGCGATGGGGAGTCTGGCTGGTATGGTGATCCAAATTACTTCGCAATTTGCTTAGGAGCCCGTATGTCAGACGACAAACCGGGTCGTGCCGTCCCCACCGGGCGCTTGTCCCGCGTTGGCCGTCTTGGCGGCTTGGCCGGCCGCATAGCCGGCAATATGGTGAGCCAGGGTGCCAGCCAATGGCTGAAAGGACAACGGCCCAAATTCAGCGATTTGCTTCTCACCCCCGCGAACATCTCCCGCATCGCCGACCAACTCGCCACCATGCGTGGTGCCGCGATGAAAGTAGGCCAGCTGTTGTCGATGGACAGCGGTGACTTCCTTCCCCCGGAGCTGGCTGCCATTCTGGCCCGGTTGCGGCAGGATGCTGAACCCATGCCAAAATCCCAGCTCACCTCAGTGCTTGACTCAGCCTGGGGAGTTAACTGGCAACAACCTCTGCTGTATTTTTCATTTGCACCTGTCGCCGCCGCTTCAATAGGGCAGGTGCACAAAGTGATCACCATGGAAGGCCAGACCCTGGCAGTCAAAGTGCAGTATCCTGGCGTGAAAAAGAGCATCGACAGCGACGTAGATAACGTTGCCAGTCTGATTCGCCTCAGTGGGCTGGTCCCCAAAGAGCTGGATTTATTTCCGATTTTATCCGAAGCCAAACAACAGTTGCACCAGGAAGCCGATTACGTGCGCGAAGCACAAATGTTGACCCGCTACCGTGAGCTACTGGGGCAGAATAAACACTTTGTGTGCCCGGAAGTTTACGCTCCGCTCAGTTGTGAAACCGTTCTGGCCATGGATTATCTCAATGGCGACCCTATTGAATCACTCTCTGATGCACCACAGGAGCAAAAAGATCGGCTCATGGGTGCACTGATGCAACTGTTTTTCCGTGAGGTCTTCGACTTCCAGCTGATTCAGAGCGACCCCAATCTCGCCAACTACCGCTATCAAAGTGATAAGCAGCAAATTGCCTTGCTGGACTTTGGTGCCACCCGCGAAGTGCCCGCCAGCGTTGCCGTCTGTTACCGCCAGTTACTCCAGGCAGCCGCAAACCGAAACCGTGAACAGATGCGGCAGGCAGCCATTGGCCTTGGGCTATTTAGCAACCAGCATTCGGAACTCCAGCAAACACTGGTGGTGGATATGGGAATGATGGCCTGCGAATCCATTCACGCCTCCCAAGGCTATGATTTTGGTACCAGCGATTTAATGCTGCGCCTGCACGAACTGGGGCACGCCCTGACCTTTCAGCACAATTTCTGGCACGCACCACCGCCGGATGCGCTGTTTATCCACCGCAAACTTGGCGGACTGTTCCTGTTAGCCAAAAAGCTGGGGGCCCGCCTGAACATGCGCCAGCTGGCAGAACCCTGGTTGTAGCCACCCCTATTTGCCCCTGGCTGCTCAGGGTTTATGACTTGCTTATGCTGAAAAGTGTTAAAAATGAGGAATTTGAACTCAATAGGGAACAAATATCACGATTGATTTTCAAACAATCATCATCATCTCTGATAGTATGAGTAACAAGGGATTAATTTTTTGGTGGAGAAATTATGAGCGATACCTCGGAAAAGCGTACACTCACCCCCCATCTGGTGATTATCGGCGTCATTGCCATTGTGATACTGGCGGTACTTTTGTGGCCGTCGAAAGAGCCTGAACCCGTTATAGCAACCCCCGAACCGGCAATAGAAGCAGAACCTGCTGTAGCGGAAGAGCCCGAGAGATTTGAACCCGCACCGACCCCGGAACCCGTTGAGATTGATCCCTACGCCGAAGTTGAGCCGTTACCGACAACTCCGGAGCCCGAACCCGAGCCTGTTGATATCAGCGACCAGGCCATTCACGATTCATTACAAAACTTGTCTGAATCTCCGCAAATGGACCGTTTGCTCGCCACAGATGCACTGCTGGAACGCTTTGTTGTCTCTGTAACCAACCTGGCGAATGACGAAATGGCACCGGGCCACCGGCTGTTCAAGGCACCTGAGCAGTCTTTCCGGGTTTACAGCCAGGCCGACAAGGAATGGATTGATGCTGCCAGTTACAAACGTTACTCGCCATACGTTGATCTGTTTGAGTCATTTGATAATCAGGCGCTGATGTCGTTGTTTGAAAAATACGAAAATGACATGCAGAGCAACTACGCAGAAATTGGCGACCCGGACAAAGCCTTCAGTGAAGTGGTTGTAGAAGCCATTGATCAGCTGCTGGATACACCTGAAGTGCCGTTTCCGGTAGAAGTCTATACCGATTCGGTAGCGTACAAGTACGCTGATCCTCGTCTGGAGAAGCTCAGTGCACCCCAGAAACAGTTGTTGCGTACCGGGCCGGACAACATGCGGCGCATAAAGGCAAAGCTGCGGGAAGTCAAAGCTTTGCTCCAAGAACGTGGATCTGACTAGGTTCGAGCACCAGCTTGCGGGTACCGGAGATAAGGGCTCCAGAGCCTTACCTCCGGTAGAGCAGTGGGACCCGCCTTTTTGCGGGAATATCAACCTGGTGATCAAAGCCGATGGGCGCTGGTATTACGACGGCAGCCCAATCGGACGCATTGCGTTGGTAAAGCTGTTTGCTTCAGTGTTAAAGAGAGAGCAGAACCAGTACTTTCTGGTAACGCCCGTTGAGAAGGTTGGCATTGAAGTGGAGGACGTGCCCTTTGTGATAACCCAATGGCACTGTCACAACGAGCTTCTTCAACTCACTACCCAAACCGAAGATGAATTCACTGTAGACGCCGAACATCCGGTCGAACTTCGGCCACCTCCCGATTCACTTAAGGCTCCAGACAGCGTCGCAATTCCCTACGTTAGGGTACGCCGCAACCTTTGGGGCCGACTGCACCAGAACGTTTACTATCAGCTGCTGGAAAAGGCCACCCCCGTAGCCATCTCCAAACACGAAATCTCGTTGCAGCTGCACAGTGGGCAATACCAATTCAGCATTGGCTGCCTTCCCGCGGACTCAGCGTAAAAATGTGTCACTCAATCCGGCCAGACGGCTAATATTCTGGTTGAGAGTACCGGCTGTCTGGGCCATGGAGGCTGCAACACTGGCATTATTTTCCGCAACCTGATTAATGCCGTGAACGTTATGCTCTATCTCGCCGCACATCTGTTCCTGCGAAACAACCGCCTGCATAATTTGCCGGGAATGGGTGTGAATGTCGGCAATCATTGTGTAGATTTCTTCAATGGCCTGGGCTGAGGTATTGGCTTGATCGACACTGGTAAGGGCATTTTCTCGGGTCAAATGCATGGTTTCCACCCACTCTGTAAGGGTAGTGCGCATCAACTGCATGCTCTGTACAATATTACCTGCCGATTCCTGCGTACGAGTAGAAAGCGCCCGAACCTCATCTGCCACCACGGCAAACCCCCTGCCACTTTCGCCTGCCCGGGCAGCCTCAATGGCCGCATTAAGGGCGAGCAGGTTGGTTTGCTCTGCAATGGCTTCAATTTCGCCCATGGTATGAGCAACCTTGTCAGACGCGTCCATGAGGCTGTCTGCGGTAATTGAGGCTTTTTCAACAATACCAGACAACCCTTTAACTGTGTCCCGCCCCAGGAGTATCAATTCCTTCGCTTGACCACACTGTGCATTGGTTTTCTCAATACTGAGCGTTGTATCCTCGGTATTTTTCAGCACGGAGTGACTGGTTGCCGCCATCTTTTCGATTGCCGTGGAAATTTGCCCAACACCTTGCTTTTGCTGTTCGATACCTTTTGTGGTTTGGTTTACGTAACCCAATGTAGTTTGTGCGATGTCTTGCAGATGCCGGGCCGAATCCTGGGTTCGCCCAAGTACGGTGCGCTGCAGCGCACGCTGCAACTCCAGATGAAATTCAAACACACTGGCAGCCCCTTTGCCACAATATACGTAGCGACTGACACTGTCGAAGTCGGCTTTTAGCCGGTTTGCAATGCGGGGGAAATGAACCAGTTCCTCGTGAAAGATCACCAGTGTAGCCAAAGCCAAACCGCCTACGACCAAAGCAGTTGGCCAGCCAAGCCCAACCCAACTGGCCACCAGTACAGCAAAAATGACCGCACTGAACAATCCCAGCATTGACGCCGCTGACCATTCCCGAAGCTTCGACGTTCTACCCTGGTTGATGTCGCTATAGAGTGCACTGGCCCGTTCCACCAATTGCCGCGAAGGCTTAACCCGCACTGACTGGTAACCCACCCTCTGGCCATTTTCAATAATAGGGGTTACACACGCGTCTACCCAATAGTACTTGCCATCCTTACACAGGTTTTTAACCACACCTCTCCAGGATTGCCCTTTCTCCAGATGAGACCACATGTCCTTGAATGCCGCCTTGGGCATATCCGGGTGGCGAACTAGGTTGTGGTTTTTACCCACCAACTCCGCCTCCTGGTACCCTGCAACATCACAAAAGGCGTCATTGGCGTACGTGATCACGCCACGATTGTCGGTGGTGGAAACCAACTCGACACTAGCCGGAAAATCCCGTTCCTGATCGACGATATGCTGCCCTCGTCTCATAAATACCTCTTAATTCATACCTGTGGAAGGAACACAGGTGCAGGAGTCTAATGGAAAAATTAGCGAAAGAAAAACGCCTTCCGGAGCAATACTCTGGCTTGTTAACGGCATAACTGCCCCGTAACTTGAGCCGGGTTTGTGTCATTCTGCGAGGCAGCAAATAACCTGGCGGGATTATTGTGTTTGCGCGGTGGGCCTGCCAGGCCTCTAAATCGGGGCGGTATCAGCAGGTTACGGGCTGTAGGGAGATTACACGCTCGCAAAACCAGGATGCACTATAGCCCTTTTTTTATCAGGAAGCGGTAGGGTAGCGAATCAGTATAGGCTGCCACCAGGGTGTGCTGCATAAATCGGCAGAAACCGGGAATGTCCCTTATGGCCGCTGGGTCGTCGGCGGTCACACAAAGGGTGTCACCGTCGTTCATTTTACGTATTTGTAACCGCACCATCATCACGGGCTCAGGGCAGCGAAGACCCAGGGCATCCAAATGATGCCCTGCTTCCTCAAACACCTGCATAGAGGCTGGTTGCTCAGATGCCATAGGTCTCACGGTAAGCATTGATAGCAACAATACTGGTTTGATGTTCCCCTTCAGCTTTGAGGTATTCAACCACGTCGGCCAGAGTCACAATGGAAACCACATGGGTGTTAAAATCCCGCTCCACTTCCTGGATAGCAGACAAGTCACCCTGCCCACGTTCCTGCCGGTCCAGGGCAATCAACACCCCTGCCAGTGTGGCTTGATTCTGTTCAATTAGCGTCATGGACTCACGAATGGCGGTGCCTGCTGTAATCACATCGTCCACCAGCATAACCCTGCCGCTGAGCGGGCTGCCGACCAGATTTCCACCCTCTCCATGGTCTTTGGCTTCTTTACGGTTAAAACAGTAGGGCACATCCAAATCGTATTTGTCTGCCAGCGCGACTGCTGTCGTCGTAGCGATCGGGATCCCCTTATAGGCGGGGCCGAACAGAACATCAAAATCAATTTTTGCGTCCATTAATGCTGCTGCATAGAACCGCCCCAGCTTGGCCAAATCACCACCGTGGTTGAACAATCCGGCATTAAAGAAGTAGGGGCTCTTACGCCCGGATTTAAGCGTAAATTCACCAAATTTGAGTACGCCACGTGCAATGGCAAATTCAATAAAATCCCGTTGAAATGCTTTCACTGTTTGGGGTCTCCTCAGGCTAGCGCGGCTTTTTGAATGTCAAACAGTTCTCGCAATCCGTGCTTGGCAATGTCCATCAGCTCCTGAAGTTCTTCGAAACTGAAGGGCTCACCCTCTGCCGTTCCCTGTACTTCAATCAGCTTTCCGGTTTCCGTCATTACCACGTTCATATCAGTTTCTGCTTCGGAATCTTCAAGGTATTCCAGATCCGCCACAGGAACCCCCTGGTAAATACCCACAGATAAGGCTGCAATCATGTGTTTTAGCGGGTTGGCTTTAAGAATGCCTTTGCTGCGCATGTACGTCAAAGCATCCACTAAAGCCACACACGCGCCGGTGATGGACGCAGTGCGTGTTCCACCATCGGCCTGAATCACATCGCAATCTACCATAATGGTGTTTTCACCCAACAGCTTGAGGTCAACCGCGGCACGCAGTGAACGGGCGATGAGACGCTGAATTTCCAGTGTACGCCCACCTTGCTTACCCCGACTTGCTTCCCGGTCGCTTCGTGTATGGGTGGCACGGGGTAACATGCTGTACTCTGCGGTGATCCAGCCCTTACCCTGGCCTTTCATAAAGCGTGGCACGCCTTCTTCAACCGTGGCGTTACACAATACCTTGGTATTGCCGAATTCAACCAACACTGACCCTTCTGCATGGCAGGTGTAATTGCGGGTAAGGGTTACAGGGCGGATCTGACTGGCGGTTCTGCCACTAGGACGCATATTTTGGACTCCACAGAGATTGATTCAAGAAAGTTATTGATGAGGCTCACCTGCCTGCATGACCAACCGGCGATTGGGCCGTTGGCTAAACTGAACCGTAGAGTATAACTTACTGATGGGAAGAGTGGAAAACGAAGTTCCCTGAATTACCTCAAATCACCGCTTGTCGCTTTAGGAAGGAAAAGTAAGCTATTATAGAAACAGGAAAGTCTCTGTAGTGTGCATTGGTTAACGCAAAATACGCCCAGCGTAGTTTGGTTGTGCAGAGATTGATAAGCATCAAAGGTGACACGTGATTTATAGTATGACCGCCTTCGCCCGCTGTGAAGACAAGCAGCAGTGGGGAACCGCCGTTTGGGAAATCCGCTCGGTCAATCAGCGCTTTCTGGAAACCTATTTCCGGCTGCCGGAACAATTCCGGGCCCTTGAACCCATTCTCAGAGAACGATTTCGAAAGCGCCTTCAGCGCGGCAAGGTGGAATGCGCATTGCGCTTCTCTGCCGGTGAGCAGTCTTCCGCCAAACTCAGTCTGAATGAGTCCCTGGCCAAGCAGGTTCTTACCGCAGCCGACTGGGTGCAGTCACACGGTCAGTCCACCGGGGTAAACCCATTGGACGTACTGCGTTGGCCAGGAGTGATTGCTGTGGAAGAAACCGATATGGACACACTGCAATCCGCATTGTTGACGGCTTTCGATAGAACACTGGATGACTTTATCGAAGCAAGAGCCACTGAAGGTAAAACCCTAAGAAACCTGATTGAGCAAAGACTCGATGGTATTGAGGCGGAAGTGGCCAAAGTCAGCGCAAAGATGCCGGAAATTATGCAGTGGCAGCGGGAACGCATTCAAAACCGGTTTGAGGAAGCCAAAGTAGAGTTAGACCCGTCGCGTTTTGAGCAAGAGATGATCATGCTCGCTCAAAAAGTGGACGTGGCTGAGGAACTCGACCGACTGGGCTCGCACATCAGTGAAACCCGCAATATTCTGAAAAAAGGCGGTGCCGTCGGGCGCCGACTGGATTTTATGATGCAGGAGTTCAACCGTGAGTCCAACACGCTGGGCTCCAAATCCATCAACAGCGAAATTACCCAGTCGGCGGTAGAAATGAAAGTGCTGATTGAACAGATGCGCGAGCAGATCCAGAATATTGAATAACCCTTAGCTGCGAACGTCTGACCATACAAAGGCCTCGCAAAGCTGCGGGGCTTTTTTCTACCTGTACTATGGAGAAAATGTTGTGCGCATTATAACGATATTATTGTTGATTCTGGGTGGTTTCGCGCATGCCAGTGAACGTGAAAGAGTTGGGGAAACGCTGGATAAGTTACACCAGTATGCAGCTCAGGCAGACTGGCACAGGTATTTTGATTTGTATCATCCTGATGCAACCTTCATTGGCACTGACGCCAGCGAAACCTGGACTATTGGAGAATTTAAGTCTTATGCCAAACCAGTGTTCAACAACGGGAAAGGATGGACGTACGAGCCCCAGAATCGCCACATTTATTTCAGCCCCGATGGCAAGGTGGCCTGGTTTGATGAAATGCTCAGCAACGCATCTTATGGTGTAACCCGGGGAACTGGCGTATTAACCCTCGAAGAGGGAGCATGGAAGATTCGTCAATATCACCTGACCATCCCAATCCCTAACACTCTCGCAACCGACATCGCTGCTGATATCAAAGCCTTCTCCGCAAGCAAACCATAAAAAAGGCCTGTTAAAACAGGCCTTCAAGGATTATACGTCGTTCTGTGTGATGGGCTGAATTTTGAGCTCTACCCGGCGGTTCAATTGACGGTTGGCAGCAGAGGTATTGGCTACCTTTGGCCGATATTCGCCCATGCCCACGGTGGTAATGCGGGTAGGGTGCACATTGAAACTTATCAGAAGATTTTTCACCGATTGCGCCCGGCGCTCTGACAGCGACTGGTTGTAGGCTTCTGCACCGGTGTCGTCGGTGTGCCCTTCAATCAACAACACGGTTTTTTCGTAGTTGTTTACCACGGCAGCCACATCATGCAGTACCGGATTGAAATTGGGGCTGATGGATGAACTGTCGGTCGCGAATGTAATATCGCCCGGCATGATAAGACGCAGGTTATCTCCCTCTCTTTCTACCTGCACACCGGTATCGGCCAACTCTTCACGCAGCGCGGCTTCCTGCTTGTCCATGTAGTTACCAATTGCTCCGCCTGCAATCGCGCCCACCGCTGCGCCCCAGGCATAACGGCTCTTGTCGTTATCACCGGTCGCTTTGCCCAACAACGCGCCAACTACCGCACCTATAGCCGCACCCTTTTGGGTATTGGTGGCTGTGCTGGCACAACCTGCCGTTGTCAGGGCCAGGGTTAGAAGGCCCAGAGTGAGTGTTTTTTTCATAAATACCTCTAAAAAATATTCCGTTTCAGCAGCGGTTGAATAGGTAACAACTCAGAATCCCGCCGACCACAATGCCACCATACCGGGTGAAAGCTGAATACAACCTAAACAAACATCCGGGGCACAAATCTGTGCATTTTATACCTCAGTGGCCTGTGGAACAAAAGCATGACTATTGATACGGGGGTCACTGAACAGGTTCAGTATTTCAGCTTATGCAACAGTTCATATATGTCGGGTTCCCAACGCCACTGTGACATGGCAACACGATTGTTAACGACCGGAATGCCTTCACTCACAAGCCGCTCACGCTGTTCGTTTGCCGAATCAGAGCCCGCAGGGAACGCCAGCTTGCCATCTGCACGAACCACACGGTGCCAGGGTAATGGCTGCTCCTCGGCGGCGAGTCTCAAAGCTCTGCCAACCATTCGCGCACGGCCGGGTAAACCCGCCAAATCAGCTATCTGGCCATAGCTTGCTACCCGCCCTGATGGTATCTGCATCACTGCGTGTTGAATTTGCCGGATGGCTTCCGCTTTAGGCATACTTGTACTCTTGATTATGGCGAGTAATAAAATTGAGAGAATATTGTCTGCGCTGCCGCTACCCGCGGTCAACCTGCGTGTGTGACCACATAAGCAAGTTAACCAGCCCGGTAAAGCTGATTATTCTGCAGCATCCTGATGAAGTGGGACAGGCTAAAAATACCGCTCGCCTGGTGGCGTTGTGTTGCCCTCAGGTCCAGATTTTTGTTGGCCGAAATTCCGATGATTTTGCACAGTGCCGCCAAATCACAGAAAAAACAGAAGCTGGCCTGATTTACCCTTCAGCTCATAGCCTTCCACTGGAGGAACATAAAGAATCGCTTCCGCCTAAAAGGGCAGGAGCGTTAATTTTTCTGGATGCAAGTTGGCGTAAAAGCCGGGCGTTGTGGATGGCCAATCCATGGCTGCATACCTTGCCCCAATGGCACTTCGCGCGGCCCCCACAAAGTCAGTATCGGATCCGCCATACCCGTTTAAAGCACAGCCTCTCTACGATTGAAGCAGTAGCTTACACATTGGCAGAAGGATACCAGATAAATTCAGGCCCCTTGCTGGGGGCCCTGAATGCATTGCAAAGTCACTGGAAAGGCCCAAAAAGCCACCAGCGTTAAACCGCCATTGGCACAAAACCTTTGTGGTCTTTAATCAGACTTATCCAGTTCCGAATGGCAGGGTAACCAATCAAATCAAACCCGCCCTGGTGCGCGACATGGGTATAGGCAAACAGCGAAATATCCGCAAGACTCAATTGATTTCCGACCAGATATAGTGACGACGCCAAACGCTGCTCCATCACTGATAATGCCTTGTGACCACCATCCTGCTTGGACTCATATTCTGATTTGCGTTCATCCGGCAGACCCAGATACAGGTTTATATACCTTGCAACCGCGATATAGGGCTCATGGCTGTATTGCTCAAAAAATTGCCACTGCAGCATTTGCGCTTGATCAAACGCAGAGGATGGTATTAATGAAGAACCGCTGCCAATGTAATTCAGAATGGCATTCGATTCAGCCAGAGTCCTGCCGTCGTCCAGTTCCAGCAGGGGAATTTTTCCGTTAGGGTTTTTATTCAGAAAAGCAGGAGTGCGTGAATCTCCGGCCAGTAAATCGATATCAATCCATTCACAGGATTTTCCCAACAACGCCAGTAAAAGCTGAATTTTATAGCAATTACCAGAACGCTTATCACCGTATATTTGCATGTAACCCTACCATCCACTGGATATTCATAAACCTGAGAAAGAGGGGTATGAAATCACCTGACCCAACAGGCCAGCCCCCATATTCCCAGTATCGCAATTCCCAAAAACCGGTTGTGTCGCTGCTGTCCGTCCTGCAACAACCAGTCTGTTAATTTAGCATAACTTAAAGGCACACAAACCATAGCAGATCCGCTTTGCGCTGACAGGTTTTCACAGCACGGGCGCATGATCCGTGTTTCGGTATCAACCTGGATACCACAACCCACCGGCCATTCTCGCATAGTGGCCACCATATTACACAAAGGGAGAATTAAGTAGCGCAACAGAACGGCGACAAAAAGGGCTATCAGCATACAATCAAACACAGTAACAGCCTGATTTAGCCAGAATGTCGGTAGCAGCAACAAACCGATACCAGCATAAGTCCAGTTCTGCATGCCTAAATACAATACGCGCTTAAAGGCTTTCAATGACAGATCATCCAGGTCTGAGGGCTGCCCAAACTGGTGAATAAGATTGTTTGTTACAGCTGACACCCGCAACCCGAACAGACAAAATGAGAGCCAGAAGCAAAAACCCATAACAATGATAAGAAACGAGTGCAGGGGTAATCCGGAATGTACGGTAGCTTCGCGCCAGCCATATAAAAGGCTTTGTGCTAAAGCGAATCCCGCCGCAAATAGCCAGTGCCGAAACAGTTGTCGTGTAGAGCGAATTCGAAATTGCCTGAATTCGCACAATGCCCGACGATCGAGCAGGTTGCTCATGACAATGCTGTCGGCATTGTGGCGCATCAGGCGCAAACAATACCAAAAATAGCTCGTCAGCAACGGAAGCGTTACAGCCAGGTAGAGATTATGGGAATATGTATCGGGCAGCTCTGAGTTGATATGGGCAGACAGCGCACCGGCGAGAAAATTAACCAGCAATCCCCCAATAGCGTAGAGAGCGGGGGACAACCATAGCGGGAAAATTTCATTCAGATAGGGGCGGCTTTGCATCACTCAAACTAAATAAGATTTAATGCCGTTCCCTGACGTGTTGCAGCCCACTTTGCCCGGCACCCTGCCTTAAGACCAGCCTGTGAGCTTCAAAAACAGAATGCCTGCTTTCTTGAGGTTAAGTCTAATCAGCTTCGGTATCCAATCCAAGCCCGAAAGTGTCAGTAAATGTAAGAAAATTAGGTGATTAAGTATTAAATTTCAGTTGGTTACAAAATTACTCAAAAATAACTACAGAATATTAACGTGGTGGTTTGGGAAAACCGATCTGCACGTCAACATACTTTTTACAAACAGTAATCCCAATATGCGGATACAAAAAACCCAGCATATCGCTGGGCCTTTTTATTCAAACTGAATATTCAATTACTTGCGCAGTTTTTGAATCAAACGCAATTGCGCAATGGCTTCGGCCAGCTCGTGAGCGGCTTCTGCGTAATTAAAATCAGCGCCAGGGTTGGCGATGTGCTCTTCTGCACGACGTTTGGCTTCTTCAGCAGCCTGCTCGTCCAGGTCTTCTGCCCGGACCGCAGTGTCAGCCAGTACGGTAACGTTACTGGGTTGTACTTCGAGTACGCCTCCAGCAACATAGATAACTTCTTCTTCACCGTGCTGTTTGACCAAACGCACCATACCCGGTTTGATTGCAGTGATCAGTGGCGCGTGGCCCGGGTAAATACCCAGTTCACCTTCGCTACCTGTCACCTGTATGGTTTCTACGCGGCCAGAGAAAATTGCCTCTTCCGCACTTACTACATCCAGATGCACTGTCATAGCTGCCATTTAAACCTCCCGATTAGGTACGCAAGCGTAGTGAGTGGGCTGGTGGTTAACCAGCCTCAGTCAATTACGCCTTCTTGGCTTTCTCGATGGCTTCTTCAATTGAGCCGACCATGTAGAAAGCCTGCTCTGGCAGATCATCGTAGTCACCGTTCAGAATGCCTTTAAAGCCGCTGATGGTGTCTTTCAGAGAAACGTATTTACCCGGAGAACCGGTGAATACTTCTGCTACGAAGAAAGGCTGTGACAAGAAGCGCTGAATTTTACGTGCACGAGATACAACCTGCTTGTCTTCTTCAGACAGCTCGTCCATACCCAGGATGGCAATGATGTCTTTCAGCTCTTTGTAGCGCTGCAGAACACTTTGCACTCCACGGGCAGTCTCGTAGTGCTCCTGACCGATAACCAGCGGATCCAACTGACGAGATGTGGAATCCAGCGGGTCAACCGCAGGGTAGATACCCAGAGACGCGATATCACGTGACAATACTACCGTCGCATCCAAGTGAGCGAAGGTGGTTGCCGGAGACGGGTCAGTCAAGTCATCCGCCGGTACGTATACCGCCTGGATAGAGGTGATTGAACCGGTCTTAGTGGACGTAATACGCTCCTGCAGTACACCCATCTCTTCTGCCAAGGTAGGCTGGTAACCTACCGCAGAAGGCATACGGCCCAACAGTGCCGATACTTCGGTTCCTGCCAGGGTATAACGGTAGATGTTATCTACGAAGAACAGTACGTCACGACCTTCGTCACGGAATTTCTCTGCCATGGTCAGACCGGTCAGAGCCACACGCAGACGGTTGCCCGGTGGTTCATTCATCTGACCGTATAC
This sequence comes from Alteromonas aestuariivivens, assembly GCF_003367475.1. Classification (GTDB taxonomy): domain Bacteria; phylum Pseudomonadota; class Gammaproteobacteria; order Enterobacterales; family Alteromonadaceae; genus Alteromonas; species Alteromonas aestuariivivens. The sequence goes on along the minus strand of NZ_QRHA01000008.1, from coordinate 55,828 downwards.
CAGAGATACCTTGTCCAGTACGTTGGACTCGTTCATCTCATGGTAGAAGTCGTTACCTTCACGGGTACGCTCACCCACACCAGCGAATACCGAGAAACCACTGTGCTCGATAGCGATGTTACGGATAAGCTCCATCATGTTTACGGTTTTACCTACACCGGCACCACCGAACAGACCAACTTTACCACCCTTGGCAAACGGGCAAACCAGGTCGATTACCTTGATGCCGGTTTCCAGCAGCTCAACAGAGCTGGACTGCTCTTCGTAGCTTGGCGCCTCACGGTGAATAGACATACGCTCTTCTTCACCAATCGGGCCTGCTTCGTCGATAGGATTACCCAGAACGTCCATGATGCGGCCCAGTGTGGCTGTGCCCACAGGAACCGAAATCGGCGCACCGGTGTTATCAACTGCCACACCACGACGCAGACCGTCGGTGGTACCCAGAGCGATGGTACGAACGACACCGCCACCTAATTGTTGCTGCACTTCCAGTGTCAGACCGGATAAGTCACCTCCGGTCACTCTCAGCGCGTCATATACTCTTGGCACCGAATCTTGTGGAAACTCAATGTCCACAACGGCGCCAATGATTTGGACGACCTTACCTTGACTCATAATTTGTCCTCGTTATCTCTTTTAAACCTTTGTCTACACCGCGGAGGCGCCGCCCACAATCTCACTGATTTCTTGTGTGATTGCAGCCTGACGGGCCTTGTTGTATACCAACTGTAAGTCGTCAATCAGGTTGCCGGCATTGTCGGTTGCGGCTTTCATCGCAACCATCCGGGCAGCCTGCTCAGACGCGGCGTTTTCTACAACGCCCTGGTACACCTGGGACTCGATATAACGAACCATCAACGTTTCCAGTATGTGTTTTGGATCCGGCTCGTAAATGTAGTCCCAGCGATGCTTATATTCGTCGTCTTCGGACTTAGGCAAAGGCAATAATTGATTCATCACTGGCTTTTGCGTCATGGTGTTAACAAAGTTGTTGTAAACCAGGAACACCCGATCCAACTTACCTTCGTCGTAGGCTTTCAGCATTACCCGAACCACACCTACCACATCACTGACACTGGGTGCATCGCCCAATCCGGATTCAGCGGCCAATAAGGTTCCGCCAAACCGGTTGAAGAATGCACATGCCTTGGAGCCTAACGCTGCAAAGTCCACTTCCACACCCTCGTCACGCCATTTTTTGACGTGCTGGGTGACCAGCTTAAATTCGTTGGTGTTCAAGCCACCACATAAGCCGCGGTCAGTGGAAATCACAATGTAGCCAACCCGTTTAATTTCCCGCTCTTCCAGATAAGGATGGCGGTATTCCAGGTTGCCGTTGGCAATGTGACCAATCACTTTAAGCATGTTTTGTGCGTACGGACGGCCAGAGGCCATGCGGTCTTGCGCCTTTTTCATTTTTGACGCAGCCACCATTTCCATCGCACTGGTAATCTTCTGAGTATTCTTGATACTCCCAATCTTACCTTTAATTTCTTTACCGCTGGCCATGACTATCTCTCCGATTACTCAACGTTGCGCTGGCAGTCTGTGTTTAACTTCCTGCCAGCACCATTGGTTACCAAGTTTGTGTCGCTTTAAATTTGGTTAAAGCGTCATTCAACTGTGACTCAATGTCGTCGTTGTAGTTACCTGTTTCGTTGATAGTCTTGACCAGATCAGCATGCTCGCTGTTCATGTAAGAGTGCAAGGCCGCCTCGAAATCCAGGATCTTGTTCAGTTCCACGTCTTTCAGATAGCCTTTTTCTACCGCGAACAGGGACACACCCATGTCAGCAATTGACAACGGCGTGTACTGCTTCTGCTTCATCAGTTCGGTAACGCGCTCACCGTGCTCCAGCTGGGCACGAGTGGCTTCGTCAAGATCCGAAGCAAACTGAGAGAACGCGGCCAGTTCACGATACTGAGCCAGCGCCAGACGGATACCGCCACCCAGTTTCTTGATGATCTTGGTTTGCGCAGCACCACCTACCCGGGATACTGAGATACCAGCGTTAACCGCAGGGCGGATACCGGCATTGAACAGATCAGTTTCGAGGAAGATCTGACCGTCAGTAATCGAAATTACGTTGGTCGGTACGAACGCAGATACGTCACCCGCTTGGGTTTCAATGATCGGCAGAGCCGTCAAAGAACCAGTCTGACCTTTCACTTCACCGTTGGTGAAACGCTCAACGTATTGAGTGTTTACGCGCGCCGCACGCTCAAGCAAGCGGGAGTGCAGATAGAACACGTCACCAGGGTATGCTTCACGGCCCGGAGGACGCTTAAGCAGCAGTGAAATTTGACGGTAGGCAACAGCCTGCTTGGACAAATCATCGTATACGATCAGAGCGTCTTCACCGCGGTCACGGAAGAATTCACCCATAGTACAACCAGAGTACGGTGCCAGGTATTGCAACGCAGCGGATTCAGATGCAGAAGCCGCAACCACAATGGTGTGATCCATCGCGCCGTGCTCTTCCAGTTTGCGTACTACGTTAGCGATGGTAGAAGCCTTTTGGCCTACCGCTACGTACACACACTTAACACCAGTACCTTTCTGGTTGATGATGGCATCAACCGCCATCGCTGTTTTACCGGTCTGACGGTCACCGATGATCAACTCACGCTGACCACGACCAACCGGGATCATGGCGTCAACAGACTTATAACCGGTCTGAATTGGCTGGTCGACCGATTGACGTTCGATTACGCCCGGTGCAATTTTTTCTACCGGCTCATAACCGTCTGCTTCGATGGAACCTTTACCATCGATTGGCTCACCCAGGGTGTTTACAACACGGCCCAGCAGGTTACGACCCACCGGAACTTCCAGGATACGACCAGTAGATTGTACTTTAACGCCTTCTTGCAGGTCCGCATAAGGACCCATAACCACCGCACCTACGGAATCGCGTTCCAGGTTCAGTGCGATGGCGTAACGACTTCCAGGAAGCTCAATCATTTCACCTTGCATTACATCGGCCAGGCCGTGAATGCGAATAATACCGTCGGTTACTGCGACGATGGTGCCTTCATTGCGTGCTTCACTGGTTACATTAAACTGTTCAATACGTTTCTTGATCAGTTCTGCAATTTCAGTGGAATTAAGTTGCATTACTCTTATCCCCGTTATGCTTGCAACGCGTCTGCGAGACGGTTCAATTTCGATTTTACGGAACCATCAATGACTGTATCACCGGCTTTGATTACAAAACCGGCAACAAGGGCAGGGTCCACGTTACAATTAAGCTTCACTTTACGTGCCAAACGTTTTTCTAATGACGCACTCAACTCAGTTTGCTGAGAAGCCGTCAGTTCGACTGCCGAAGTAACGTTCACTTCGATCTCTTTGTCGTACTCAGCCTTCAGCTCGTCAAACAGAGCGGAAATTTGTGGCAGCGCCACCAAACGTTTATTTTCAGCCAGAACCTTAATCAGATTCTGGCCGTGTTCGTCGAGCTGTTCACCACAGACTTTGATGAAAATGTCAGCCAGGGTTTCCGCTGCAACGGCACCAGTCATTAACTGGTGCATATCGTCGTTACGGGCTACCTCGCCAGCGAACATCAGCATGTCTTGCCATTGGGCAACGGCTTTATGCTCGACAGCAAAATCGAAAGCTGCTTTAGCATAGGGACGAGCAACAGTTGTCAGTTCAGACATGGCTCATCTCCTCTCTTAAAGCTCAGCGACAAGTTTTTCAACAATGTCGTTTTGTGCTTCAGCGTCGATTTCACGTTGCAGGATCTGCTGGGCGCCAGCTACTGCCAGGGCAGCAACCTGCTTGCGCAGTTCCTCTTTGGCACGATTGCGTTCAGCTTCAACTTCGGCATAACCGGAAGCGATGATTTTCTCCCGCTCGGCATGGCCTTTCTGCGTTTCTTCGTCAACCAGTTGGTTGGCGCGCTTCTTGGCCTGCTCGATAATTTCAGCTGCTTGCGCTTTCGCTTCTTTCAATTGCTCAGTAGCTTTCGACTGAGCAAGTTCCAGGTCTTTCTCGGCGCGTTCAGAAGCTTCCAGGCCATCGGCTATCTTCTTCTGACGCTCTTCAATCGCTGCCATCAGCGGTGGCCACACGTACTTCATGCAGAACACCACGAACACAACGAAGGCGATCAATTGACCTATGAATGTGAAGTTAAAGTTCACAATCGCCCCTCCTCAAAAAAGTTCGCAAAAAATGTCAGTAAGGTCTTACGCACCAACAGCGAACAGGAGGTACAGGGCGATACCAACACCGATCATCGCGATGGCGTCGATCAGACCCGCTACGATGAACATTTTTACTTGCAGTTGAGGAGCCAGTTCAGGTTGACGAGCAGCAGATTCCAGGAATTTACCACCCAGCAGACCAAAACCAATAGCGGTACCCAGGGCACCCAGGCCGATTAGCAGTGCAACAGCGATGTATAACATTTACGTCTCCGATTTAAGTTAAATATTAAAGTTAAAAATTAAGGTATAACCCGTAAAAACGCACAGCATCGGTTCCAGGGCCGGACTGTGCGCACAAAACTTTCTAGTGGTCTTCGCTAGCCAGGCTCAGATACACGATGGTCAGCATCATGAAAATAAAGGCCTGTAAAGGAAGAACCAGGATATGGAAAACCGCCCACATAAAGTGCAGTGGCAGCTGCGCCAATCCGATGGTGGCAATCAGAATAAAGATTAGCTCACTGGCATAGAGGTTACCGAACAAACGCAGAGCCAGTGAAAGCGGGCGTGCCAGCAAGGTAACGGACTCCAGAATGAAGTTCACCGGAATAAAGACCGGATGGCCAAATGGCTGCATCGTCAATTCCTTGGTGAACCCGCCAATCCCTTTCATTTTGATGGAATAGAACAGAATCAGGATAAATACGCCAGCCGCCAGTGCGAACGTCAGGTTCAGGTCAGTGGTGGGAACTGCTTTCATATAAACATCGTGAGGATCCATGCCAAATCCGTACTGGCCAATCAGCCCGGCAATCCAGGGTAAAAGGTCAACGGGAACCAGATCCATCAGGTTCATCAGCAGCACCCACATAAAAATAGTCAGTGCTAGAGGGGCAATTAGTCCGCTTCTGCCGTGATAGGTACTTTTTACGTTGTCATCAACAAACTCAACGATAAGCTCGACAAACGCCTGCATTTTTCCGGGTACACCGGTAGTGGCGTTTTTGGCGACGCGACGGAACAGCCAGAGAAAAAGAATGCCCAGGCCGACGGACCAGGCGAGAGTGTCCACATGTATTGCCCAAAAACCGGCATCGGCACACGCTTTGTTAAACGCAACTCCGCTGTCGGTTGAGCACATGGTGGCATTGGTCAAGTGGTGCTTGATGTATTCTGAGGTAGTGTATTCAGATGCCATTATTAAACCCAAATTGTAAAGTATGAAAATCCTTTATCGCTCGTCACTGCCAGTCGGGAAATGACGAACCAGGGCCAGCCAGTAGCTGACCGTTGTAATGGCAAAAGCACCAAAAAGTGCCAAAGGCCGGGTGTCCAACACCACAAATGCCACTACAAATAAAAGTATTGTCAGTGCCAGTTTCACTCTCGAACCCTGGCTGAAACTCCGTGCTACCAGCGAATTTTTACTGGCACCGGCGTATCTGAATGCAAACAACGCAAAAACAAAATTGGGTAAAATACTGATGACAGCGCCTACTGCGACGGACAGAGAAAGCTGTGCCGTACCGAAAGCCCATGCAGATGCGGTAAGGCCAGCTGCCGTGACAAGCTGAAATACAGTGCCCTTTTTTGCTAAAAATTTGCCTTGGCGTGCCAAATCTCTGGCCACATTTATTCTCTTTTTTAACGCCCAACAAAAAGCGTCAGAAGTATACTGTTTTAGCGATATTTTTCAACCATTCGTCGGATAATGTAATGGATTTCGCTAAACGACTAACGCGCAAACAGATAGTTGACGAAGACTTCTTCGCTCTGCGGGACCGAGGAGCGAAGATTAGACTACCATTGTTTATTTTTTAAACAAATGTAAATTATTCAATTCGGGAGAGGATCCCGTCGAGTTGATCAAGGTCATTGAAATTGATCACAAGTTTACCCTTGCCTCTGGCGTTATGGTCAATGCTGACCTGGGCACCCAAGCGTTCAGACAGTCCAGTTACCAGACTTTGCACATCCGGATCGATTTTTTTCTCCGGTTTGGGTTTTGCGGGTTCCAAAAATTTACGTACCAGCTTCTCTGTATCCCTCACTGTGAGGCCTTTACCTGAGACGATCTGTGCTGCCTCGGACTGGCTTTCTCCCTGTAGCCCCAGTAAAGCACGTGCGTGACCCATTTCAATGTCACCATGTTCCACCAGAAGTTTAACGTCTTCATTGAGGTTATTCAGACGCAACAGGTTAGTCACAGTAGTACGGGACTTACCCACCGCTTCCGCCACTTCAGCATGGGTCAGCTCAAATTCGTTCATCAGCCTGTCCAATGCCTGGGCTTCTTCCATAGCGTTTAAATCTTCGCGCTGAATATTCTCAATCAGAGCAATGGCTACGGCCGCTTCATCCGGAACGTCTTTGATCAGGCACGGAACCACATCAAGCTGAGCTAACTGAGAGGCCCGCCAACGGCGTTCTCCGGCAATTATTTCATAGCGCTCATGGCCAAGCTGGCGAACTACGATAGGTTGAATGATACCCTGCGAACGGATGGATGAAGCCAGTTCTTCCAGCGCTTCAGGCGACATGTCTTTTCGGGGCTGATATTTGCCGGGAGTAAGAAATTCAATCGGCAGCTTGCTTAATTCACTGTTAACCGGGCTGCTCGTGTCGTCAGTTTCTTTTCGGGCTGAGGACTGGCTGGTCGCCAATAACGCGTCCAGACCTCGTCCGAGTCCTCTTTTTTTTGCAGACATAGTTTCCTCAATGACTATAGCGCAGGCGTGTTTCCCAGCAGGGAATGGTCACGCGGCAGACTTCAACTGGCCTTGGCCGGAGTCTGTAATGTTTTGTCCCTTCGTCTTAAAATCTCTCCGGCCAACGCAAGATAGGCTTTGGCACCAGTGGAGGATTTGTCGTAATACATTGCCGGAGCACCAAAACTTGGCGCTTCCGCTAACCGAACATTACGGGGAATCACGGTACGGTATACCTGCTCACCAAAATGACGTTTAAGCTGCTCAGACACATCGTTGGCCAGGCGATTACGGGGATCATACATGGTTCTGAGCACCCCTTCTATTTTCAGATTGGGGTTAACCACCGACGCCAGCTTCTGGATAGTATCCATCAGGGCAGTCAGGCCCTCAAGCGCATAATACTCACATTGCATTGGAACCAGCACGGAATCGGCCGCAGCCAGCGCATTAACGGTCAATTGATTCAAAGAAGGAGGACAGTCGATAAAAATAAAATCGTAGTGTTCGAGGACTGGCTTCAGCGCATTTCGAAGACGTACTTCACGGGCAAACAGCTCCATCAGTTTGATTTCAGCCGCTGTTACGTCGCCGTTTGCAGCGATCAAATCGTACTTTCCGGTGGTTTCCGGCACAATCACCTCATTCACCGGTTTATCTTCGATCAACAACTCATAACTGGTGGCATCAACGTCGTATTTGTCTACACCGCTACCCATGGTGGCATTGCCCTGAGGGTCGAGATCAATGAGCAACACCTTGCGCTTGGTCGCTGCCATAGATGCTGCCACATTAACGGCTGTCGTGGTTTTACCCACGCCACCTTTCTGGTTTGCTATTGCGATAACCTTTGCCACTGTGAATCCTGTTACGCTTTTTTGATCGTGACGAGATGGCGTTCCCCAATTAACCCAGGTACCGTCAGTTCGTTCACGGCTTGAACATGAAAGTGTTCACTTACTTCCTTAAGTTCGTCATGCGGATACTGCCCTTTAAGCGCCAAAAACGCTCCCTGAGAATCTACCAGATGCTGACACCAGTGCAACATATCTTTTAGCGAAGCGAAAGCGCGGCTGAGGACTAAATCGTAATGGAAATCAGGTTGATGCTCTTCAACCCGGGCATGCACAGGTTCCACATTTTTAAGCCCCAGTTCAAAAGCCACCTGCTTCATAAACCGTACGCGCTTACCCAGACTGTCGAGTAATACAAACTGAACCTCAGGCAAGGCGATTGCCAGTGGAATACCCGGTAACCCAGGCCCAGTGCCTACATCAATCACACACTTTGCGCTTACATACGGGATCACGGCAAGTGAATCCAGAACATGCTTAACCATCATCTGATCAGGGCTGCGAACCGAAGTAAGATTGTACGCCTTGTTCCACTTGTGCATAAGCGCCACATAGCTGATCAGCTGATGCTGCTGACTTTCAGAAAGTGCACAATCAAGGGTTTCAAGACCGGATTGTAAAATGCTCTGTAGCTGCTGAGGATTTACCGCTTCACTCACGCTGATTTTTGCTCCTGCTTGCGCAACATTCCGTGCTTTTTCAGATAAACCAGCAATAACGAAATTGCCGCCGGGGTTATACCAGAAATACGCGCAGCCTTACCAATAGTTTCCGGGCGCGCATCACTGAGTTTCGCCACTACCTCGTTTGACAGGCCGGAAATCTTTGAGAAATCAAAGTCCACTGGTAACAGTGTATTTTCATGCCGCTGGGTTTTAGCAATTTCATCAAGTTGCCGGGTAATGTAACCTGCATACTTAATCTGGATCTCCACCTGCTCAGCCGCAACCGGATCGGCTAACCCCGGGCCAATTCCCTCAATCGACATCAGCTGCTCATAAGTCATTTCAGGGCGGCGAATCAGTTCTTCCAGCGAATGCTCACGACTGATTGGATTTTTCAGATGCTCATTAAGTTGAGACACGGCGGCGTGTTCAGGATGGACCCACTGCCCGCGCAGTCGTTGCTGTTCCTGCTCAACCATTTCAATTTTAGCATTGAAAGCAGCCCAGCGTTGGTCGTCTACCAGCCCAACTTCACGGCCTACTGCGGTCAGTCGAATATCGGCATTGTCTTCGCGCAGCAGCAAACGGTATTCCGCGCGGCTGGTAAACATACGATATGGCTCTTTGGTGCCCATGGTCGCCAGATCGTCAATGAGTACGCCCATATACGCCTGATCTCGACGCAAGGTCAAAGGCTCCTTGCCTGCAGCCTGCAATGCCGCATTTGCGCCCGCTATCAAGCCTTGGGCTCCCGCTTCCTCATAACCGGTTGTACCATTGATTTGACCGGCAAAAAACAACCCCTGAATGAATTTGGTCTCCAGAGTCTGTTTCAGATCCCTTGGATCAAAGTAATCATACTCAATGGCGTAGCCGGGGCGAATGATGTGGGCATTTTCAAACCCCTTAATCGAGCGCACTAGGTTGACCTGCACATCAAACGGCAGACTGGTTGAAATGCCGTTGGGGTAGACTTCAATGCTGTTAAGCCCTTCCGGCTCAACGAAAATCTGATGTGAAGATTTATCGGCGAAACGGGTAATTTTATCTTCAATACTGGGGCAATAACGCGGCCCGATACCTTCGATAACACCGGTAAACATGGGTGAACGATCCAGACCGCCGCGAATGATCTCGTGGGTTCTTTCGTTGGTGTGTGTGATGTAACACGAGATCTGACGGGGATGCATTTCCCGACTTCCCATGAAACTGAATACTGGCACGGGCTCATCACCCGGTTGCGCCTGCATCACACTGAAATCCAGTGTACGGGCATCGAGGCGGGCAGGCGTACCCGTTTTCAGCCGATCAACACGAAATGGCAGCTCTCTCAAACGTGCAGCCAGTGCCAGTGATGGTGGATCACCAGCCCGGCCACCACGGTAGTTTTCAAGACCTATGTGGATGGTTCCACCCAGAAAGGTTCCGGCTGTGAGCACAACAGATTTTGCCCTGAATTTCAGGCCCATCTGAGTAACAACACCGCACACCCGATCGTTCTCCACGATCAAATCGTCACAGCTCTGCTGAAACAGCGTCAGATTGGGCTGGTTTTCAACCGCATGACGGATTGCCAGACGATACAGGGATCTGTCGGCCTGGGCACGGGTAGCGCGGACTGCCGGCCCTTTACTGGAATTGAGTGTGCGAAACTGGATCCCACCGTGATCGGTGGCCAGTCCCATTGCCCCGCCAAGAGCGTCAATTTCTTTGACTAGGTGGCCTTTGCCAATACCACCGATCGCTGGATTACAGGACATCTGACCAATGGTTTCCAGATTGTGGGTTAACAGTAATGTTGACGAACCCATGCGCGCTGCAGCTAAAGCCGCTTCAGTACCAGCGTGACCGCCACCGACAACGATGACATCAAACTCTTGTTGATAGAACATGGTTAACCTCAAACAAAAACGAACCTGGTCAAATTTATTAGCTAACTGCTGGAAAATAGCGAGGTGCTAAAAAGGGGCGCGTATTTTAGCTAAGTTATCAGACAAAGAAAACGGTTAAATTTTCTTCAATTCCATTTGTGCGAAGCAAACAGGATCGTGGCTAATATCTTTAAGATCTTTTTAGATCTCTTTATTTTTATTTCTATTAGGATCCGAAGGATCTGTTGATAATGTGTTTTTCTTTAATAAAAACAGCTAAATACAAGATTAACAAGCTTGGGATGCAGCGATCCATAACCCCGATCGGATCCTGTGAGTAACCTGCTGTTTTATCCACAATGGCAGTTTTGAAAAAAATTACCCCGATCGTGATCAAAGCTTATGCACAGTGGTCTGGGGGATCTTGTCCACAGGCCTGATCAAGTTGTGATCCAGATGGGGATAAGTTGTCAGTATGATCCAGGGCGTGATCAAAAAAAGCCCGTTTTTGGCGGGCTTGATCAGGATCTCACTGTGGATTAGATCTTTTCCACACGCACACTTCCACCGGATGTATGTAGCGCCAGCTCTGGGCCGCCACCATTTACGGAACCCCGGATCGATTGCTTCCTGATCTGACCTTGAACTTCAAATTCGGATCGCACTTTGCCACCACTGGTACTTGCATTCAGATCAAAGGTGGCATCCATGGGTAATTTTGCAATGATTGAGCCTCCTGATGTACTTAGACTAGCGTTTTGTGTGGGTTGGTGCGCGAAGGTCACACGGATACTGCCACCTGATGTGTGAGCGTCTATCCCACCATAGATGTTTTCAGTTTGAATAGATCCGCCCGAGGTGTGTAATTCCACATCACCGTTTATGTCTCCAACAGCAATGGAGCCACCAGAAGTGCGTGCCTCTGCGTTACCTTTCAGGTCATCTATGGAGATGGAGCCTCCAGATGTGTCCAGGTCGAGATTGAAGTTTTCAGGAACGGTTATCTCATAACTTACTTTAAGTCGCCGGTGGTGGCTTTCAGACGTCTTTTCGCCATTAATTTGCAGGCCTTGTCCTGTAGGGGTAAAACTGACATCAAATTCGTCTTCCTGTTCACCTTCAACAAAGACATTAACATCAATTTGTTCGAGACTGTGGGTTCGTACTTCAATGCGGCCCTGATCGGTTTTCAGGGTTAAAAGCTGGCCGGATGACACGGGAAAGCTTTGTTCAATGTTTTTGGCGGTGGCAGCGTAACTGGCGAAGGCAATAAGCAATAACAGGGGTCGATAAACAGCAGACATAGTGAATTTCCTCGAGGTAGTTTTTCACTTTGTCGCTACAATAGCCTGAAAGGTTTAAATTAAATGTTCAGCGCACCTGATTGGGCTGATACCTTGGGGTGACATCCTGACTTTCAGCAGGTTCCGGAATCAGCCCTTCACGGCGGCTTGGGCCTGAAAAGCGTACCTTGTAGGTATCGTATTCCTTTATCGATTCAAAGCAATAACGGCCTAAAGCGTGTTCCAGTTCTGCGAGGTTGTGGTTAGTGATTAAAATGCAGTTTTTCTTGTTAACCAGCCGTTGGCGCAACAGATTGCCGAGCCAGCTTTGAGTGTTCTTTTTTAAAACGGTTTCGTTGACACAAACTTCGTCAAGGATCAGCAGATCGACGTCGAGAAGTTCCTGGTTAGCTTCACGGAATTTTTGGCTTATGTTGTCCTGGGCACTGAAATCATAAGAAAAATAGCGCATTTCCAGTAAGGTTGAAAGCTGCCGGTAGAGTACGGTAATTTCAAACTGATCGATTAGCTGATGAGCGATGGCGCCGGCAATGTGTGACTTGCCCCGACCGTAATCGCCGTAAAACAGCATCATATGGGAGCCTGCCTGACGCCATGCTGCATCATCATGAGCGGCGATAAATGAACGTGCGATGCTGACCGCTTCAATGACGTCGTCACTGTCTTCAACCAGGTTGGCAAAAGTCCATTTGGGATTCAGATCCGAACGCCCGTGAAGAGCGCTGATGCGTTCTTTTTTAGTCCGTTGCTGAAGTTGTGAAACCTCTGCATTGGCTTGCTGTTCGTATTGTTTTCGCAGGGTTTTGTAGTCGATGTATTCGTCGTTTTTTTCCGGTGCTTTTCCTAACGCCCGGGCCAGACGGTCTATCTTGTCTTTCAGGTTCTGCATAATGGTTACGGCGCCTTTTTGGAAGACGAATATTTTTCAACTAACTTACGGGCATTATCGTCGGCTTCGAGGGTTGGTGCAACTGACACCTGTTGGGTTCCAACTTTCTTGACCGGAACCATTCCCATGGCGGTGCGTTTGCGTTTTATGGCGTAGGCAAATTTTTGTGTCCACTGGAACTGGCTAAACACTGCCTGCGGACGACCCAACCAGTAGGCAATAAATTCGCCCACGTCTTCCTGGTTGTATTCGTGCTCAATGATCCCCAGTAATGCCGCCAGTTCCTGGTACAGCTCCTGTTCAGGTTTCCATTGAACCGAGATGGCAAAGCTTGTCTGGTGAAGTTGCGCGTATTGCTGAGTTTCAACCAGGGTTAGTGGCAGTATGATGACTTTACCATTGAGATTCTGCTCAAACGTTAGCTCTGTGGGGAGGGCTATCAGGCCCGCATTTTCGAGTTTTTTAAGCAACCGGTTAATTTGGCGCCCTAATGTAAAAGGGCGCTCGGCAGACTGACTATGTTCACCGTTAAGCAGTGAAAGCAGAATCTTGTAGTTTAGCGGCTCTGTGGTCGCAGTGGCTGGATTGACCCAGGGCCGCAAACCCAGACAATAGAGTACGCGGGATTCGTTGCACAGCGGTGTGTTGAGTGCGTCAATTTCGGCCTGGGTATACACGGGTTACTTCACGCCAAACGGCTTTCAAACCATTCCACAGCTTTTTCTTCAGGAATGGGGTGGTCAAGTACATCGATGTGAAGCGGGGCATCTAACAAGGTCGCGCCACTTTGTTGCAAGAGAGTTTCAATGGTTTTTGCTCCATAGCAGAAAGTATCGTAACTGCTGTCGCCAAGGCCAATCACAAAGGCATTTACCTGTGAAAGTTTGGAACTTTTAAGTTGGGCCGCAAACGATTGAATGTTGTCAGGGAGATCGCCGGCACCATGGGTTGAGGTGATAACCACCCAAATCGAACCCGGGTTAATGGTGGTGAGGTCTGGTTCAAGTTCAATACTCACTTGGTGACCTGCTTCACGCAATTGCTCGGCCAGGGCATCGGCAACGTACTCAGATGCTCCCAGCATCGACCCAACTATCAGAGTGTAGTGTTTTGACATAGGAATACTTCTTGGATGAGGCAAATGCCCCGGTAATGCGTTGTGTCGTTATGGTCGTTCAAAAATAACACGGAAACAGGGGCAGACAAAGAAGGATAATTGGATTACTTACCAATACAGAATGACGAGAAGATTCTTCCCAACAGGTCATCTGAAGTAAATTCGCCGGTGATCTCTGATAATGCCTGATGTGCCAGGCGTAACTCTTCCGCCAGTAACTCGCCAGCAACGTGTGCCTGCAACTGGTGATTGCCGTTTTCCAGATGCTCATTGGCCTGAGTCAGGGCATCCAAGTGCCGGCGCCGGGCAATAAACTGGCCTTCCGTAGTACTGTCGAGACCCATTGCATTGGCAAGATGGGTTTTCAGCAATTCTATTCCATCGCCGGTGTTGGCTGACAAGCCAATTACACTGACCTTGCCGTGCGCGGTATCGAGTATTTGCTCAGAGACGGTTTCTCCGGACAGATCCGCTTTATTGCGTACTACCGTGGTGGGGATGCCCGGAGGCAGTTTTTGCATGAATTCTGGCCAGATGGCGTAAGGGTCTATGACGGAAGTTTGGGTACTGTCGACCACAAACAGAACCCGGTCTGCCTGCTGGATTGCCTGCCAGGCCCTTTCTATACCAATTTGTTCAACTTTGTCCGGGCTGTCCCGCAGACCGGCCGTATCGATGATGTGGATTGGCATGCCGTTAATGTGAATGTGTTCTTTTAATACATCACGGGTAGTGCCGGCGATGTCAGTCACAATAGCGCTGTCTTTTCCAGCCAGGGCATTAAGCAGGCTGGACTTACCTGCATTAGGCTTGCCAGCTATGACTACCTGCATTCCTTCACGCAGCAGTGCACCCTGCTGGGCTTTTCCCATCAGGGTGCTCATCTGTTCCAGGATACTTGATAAATCTCCAGCGACCTTTCCGTCAGACAGAAAGTCGATTTCTTCGTCCGGAAAATCGATGGCGGCTTCCACGTACATGCGCAAATGGATAATGGCCTCCGACAACTGATGAACCTGTTGTGAAAACGCCCCCTGTAATGAGCGCAGGGCGCTTCTGGCTGCCTGTTTGGAACTGGCGTCGATAAGATCCGCAATGGCCTCTGCTTGGGTCAGATCGAGTTTGTCGTTGAGAAACGCCTGTTCACTGAACTCTCCCGGGCGTGCAAGCCTTACACCAGGAGTATTCAGAACAGCGTCTATCAGCATGTCCATAACAACCTGGCCGCCGTGCCCCTGCAGTTCAAGTACGTCTTCACCTGTGAAGGAATGGGGCGCAACAAACAGTAGGGCGATGCCGCGGTCTATCTCTTCGCCGCTGGCATCATAAAAGCTCGTATAGGTTGCTGTTCTTGGGGATAGAGACACGCCCAACAGTTTGCTGGCGACCTTGGTGGCCAGTGGCCCTGATACGCGCACGATGCCCACTCCGCCGCGACCAGGTGCGGTGGCTTGGGCGACAATGGTTTCTGAGCTGAGGGATGTGTCTGAAACGGTCATAAATCAGTCGCGGAAGTTGGTGAACTGAAAAGGCTGG
Source organism: Alteromonas aestuariivivens (assembly GCF_003367475.1). Lineage (GTDB taxonomy): Bacteria > Pseudomonadota > Gammaproteobacteria > Enterobacterales > Alteromonadaceae > Alteromonas > Alteromonas aestuariivivens. The sequence goes on along the minus strand of NZ_QRHA01000008.1, from coordinate 40,723 downwards.
CCCAAATCAGAAGATTTCACCAACGCAATGGCTTCCTGCAAGTCATCCCGCTTCTTGCCGGTGACTCGTAGCTGCTCACCCTGAATTTGTGTCTGTACCTTCAGTTTGGCGTCTTTGATCAGTTTAACAATCTTTTTTGCCATCGCCTGTTCAATGCCTTCTTTGAAGGCAATGGTCTGACGGAATGTTTTTCCGCGGTGATCATAAGGCTTTACGTCCATGGCGGAAGTGTCCAGATTGCGTTTTGAGCAGGCAGTGCGAAACATTGAGTCCATTTGCTGCAACTGAAACTCCGCTTCTGCGGTCATTAGGACCGTTTTGTCCTTGAATTCAAAACTGGCCTCCACACCGCGGAAGTCGAAACGGGTAGAGAGCTCTCTGGAAGCATTTTCGGTAGCGTTACGTACTTCTTCCATGTTGATTTCTGAAACAATATCAAATGATGGCACAGGATTACTCCTTTTATCTGACAAATCAGCCCGCGGGTGCGGGCTGATGATGTTGAACTAGTGGGTTTTAATACCCCGTTTTTCCATCGATGCGTAAATCATCTTGGCCTGGACCAGGGTGATAACGTTGCTGACCAGCCAGTACAGTACCAGACCGGCAGGGAACCAGAGGAAAAACACACTCATCATGACCGGCATCCACTGCATGATTTTTTGCTGCATTGGGTCGGTAACGGTGGTGGGTTGCAACTTCTGCAGAAGGTACATGCTTCCACCGGTCAGTACAGGAAGTACAAAGAAGGGGTCTTTGACGGATAAATCCGTGATCCACAGGAAGAATTCTGCATGGCGCAGTTCCACACTTTCCAGCAGCACCCAGTAGAGTGCCAGGAAAATAGGCATTTGCAGCAACAAGGGAAGACAGCCACCCATTGGGTTCACTTTTTCCTTGCGGTAAAGCTCCATCATGGCCTGGGACATCTTTTGGCGATCTTCGCCAAAGCGGTCTTTCAGCTGCTGCATCTTAGGTGCCAGGCTGCGTAAACGGGCCATGGATTCGTATTGTTTCTTGGTGAGCCAGTACATGGCACCTTTCACCACAATGGTGATCAGGATAATGGCCACACCCCAGTTACCTACGAGGCTGTGCAGGAACTTGAGTAAGCTAAAGAGCGGTTGTGAAATCCACCACAATACGCCGTAGTCCACAGTAAGATCCAATCCACGGGCCAGCCCTGCCAGGGTTTCCTGATCTTTCGGGCCCATGTAAAGCTGGCTGGTAATGGTTTGTGTCTCATTGTCAGCTACGGTTACCGGGCTGCCTTTGTAACCAATGATGGCGTACTGGTTTTGAATCAGAAGCGAATAGAGGGTGTTGGTCTGCTCCTGGGGTGGGATCCAGGCTGAGACAAAATAGTGCTCCAGCATACCAACCCATCCACCTGTTGTGGTTTCACGCAGATTGTTGTCTTCAATATCGTCGAATGTGTACTTCTCGTAGCGCTCATCCTGTGTGGAGTAAGCCGCACCCCGGTAGGTGGGCATAAACATATTGCCATCTTCCTGATCCGTTACCTGCTTCAGTTGAGCGTACTGCTGGAAGCTTGCCAGCTGGCCGGATTGGTTGAGGATATGATAGGAAACATCCACGTCGTGACGGCCACGAAAAAAGGTAAAAGTCTTGGTTATTTGAATACCATTAGCACTTTGCCAGCTCAGTGGTATTTCAAGACTGTCGCCACTAAGTTCATACTCGGTGGCGTCTGTGTTATAGCGAGGCCGGCCTGCAGGGTTGCCGTCCGGTCCGTTGGCGCCAACAAGGCCGCTTTGTGCCACATACAGGCCATCCTGAGGGCGCAACAGGCTGTAAGGCACATCTGATCCTTGGGTAACCGGAAAGTCCATGAGATCCGCTGAAACCACATCACCGCCAACCAAATCAATCTGAACATCGAGGGTGTCGGTAACGACCCGTATCCAACGAGATTGTGATGAAATCTGGTCAGTCACTGGTTGAGCCTGGTCTGATACCGGAACGTCAGAACTGGTATTTTCGGGGTTCAGAGTATCGGCTTGCGCTGGTACGGTAGAGGGAACTCCGGCATTTTGGGAGTTGGTTGCCTGCGCTTGTGATGGGGTTTGTTCTTGTGCAACCGGCTTCGGACCATAGTCTACATGCCATTGTTGCCACAATAAAAAACTGACCAGGGCTAAGCCGATAATCAGAAAACTGCGTTGGGATTCCATACGGGTCTCTTTATTTAGTGTGTTTGTTTTTGTGTTCTTGCGGTACCGGGTCGTATCCACCCGCGTGCAAAGGGTGGCATTTTAATATGCGTTTAATGGATAACCAACCGCCAATTATCAATCCCCGGGTATTTAATGCCTCTATCGCATAGTGTGAGCAGGATGGATGGAAGCGGCATCGCTGTCCCAGCATGGGAGAAACTATCCATTGATAACACTTGATAAGGAATAATGGTAGGGCGATGGCTATTTTTCGCAGCGCCTGGCGAGTTTTTTCCATAATTTGTCCAGTGTTGTAAAAACTTCCTCATTAGTGAGCTGATCCGCACCGGACTTACCAATAACGATGATGTCGATATTCGGCAAATGTTTTGCCTGATGACGAAAGCTTTCGCGAATCAGTCGTTTCAGTCGGTTTCGTTCGTGTGCTTTGCGAATGCGCTTTTTGGCAAGTGTGATACCTAAGCGGGGAGCTTTGGACTGGTTGTGTCTGGCAAGAAGAGTAAAAGAGGAAGAAACTGCAGGAATTGCGTCGTTAAACACATAAGTAAAGTGGGAGGGAGTTAACAGACGCAACTCCCTGGAAAACTGATTTTCGCCCACTTTGGGATAATACCATTAAGCAGAAAGGCGAGCGCGACCTTTAGCACGGCGAGCCGCTAGTACTTTACGACCATTTTTAGTCGCCATACGAGCACGGAAACCGTGAGAACGCTTGCGCTTCAAGTTGCTCGGTTGAAATGTTCTTTTCATGACCAAAGTCTCACTTAAGTTCGAGTTAAACGTGGACAGTTAGCTAAAACGGGTCTTTATACTTTGGATGTGTAGATCCTCAGCAAAAGCGGACGTTTTTTGATGTCCATCCAAAAAGGACGCTGAATTCTAGAGATCTCGAGGCATTGTGTCAATGATAAAAGGTAAATTATGCGCAGATTAAAGCGTCAAAATGACTGAATAATATCCAGGTAGCTCCAATAACCGGATAATTTCGTGCCAGGATGGATAAGTCAAATGAATGAAATGTGAATAAACCATTAACTAAAGTTGATTTATCCACAGAGGTGCTTGAATTTTCGCGAATTGAACCGAAAAATCGCCCTGATCTGGCGCACTGATCATGGATACAGTAGATTGGGGAACTGCGATCGTTATAGCGTGAAAAAACAATAAAACTCAATAAATACAAAAATATATCAGCAAGATCGTAAAGATCATAAAAGATCAAGATTTACATTTGGCCTGCTTAGGTGGATAATCCACAGCAATAAAATTATTAAAACAATTCTTATCGCTGTTACCCAATATTAGTGCTAAACGACGCGTCAGTCTGTTTGGCATTGTATGGCTATTGTCCAAAGTAATATTGGCATTCAAAGCGAAAGTTGGAGCCAATAGTACCATGTCTTTATGGAATCAGTGTCTTGACCGATTGCGTCAAGAATTGCCCACGCAGCAGTTTAGTATGTGGATAAGACCATTGACCTCTCAAGAGGATGACGGTGTGATCACTTTGCTGGCTCCGAATCGGTTCATTCTCGATTGGGTTCGGGATAAATACCGGGATAAAATTACCGAGTTGTTTTCCGAGTTCAGTCGTCCGGACGAGATTCCTCAATTGCGGTTGGAGGTTCTGAGCAGACAACAGTCTGTTTTAACAGGTAATTCTACCCGCTCGCCCTCGGTAAATTCTGTGGGTGGTACATCGTCGTTATCATCGCATCAGGTTAACGTACCGGTTGCAGCAGTCAGCCCTGCAGCAGAGGTGTCTTCCAGACCCGGATCGAACGCATCCTTCACACCTAATGTAGTGCCGATCCCTGAGGGTATGAAGCACAAAAGCAATATTAATCCCAATTATCAGTTTGATAACTTTGTAGAAGGTAAGTCCAACCAGCTTGCCCGAGCGGCTGCAACACAGGTTGCGAATAATCCAGGGGGGTCGTACAACCCATTGTTTATTTACGGTGGTACGGGCCTGGGTAAAACGCACTTATTGCATGCGGTAGGCAATGGTATTATCGCCAATCGTCCCGATGCCAAAATTGTTTATATGCATTCAGAGCGTTTTGTTCAGGACATGGTTAAGGCACTGCAAAATAATGCCATTGAAGATTTTAAGCGCTTTTATCGTTCAGTTGACGCATTACTGATTGATGACATTCAGTTTTTTGCGAATAAGGAACGGTCGCAGGAAGAATTTTTTCATACGTTTAACGCTTTGTTGGAAGGCAACCAGCAGATTATTCTTACTTCTGACCGTTACCCTAAAGAGATTGACGGCGTTGAAGACAGACTTAAGTCTCGTTTTGGTTGGGGGTTGACGATTGCGATCGAACCCCCTGAACTGGAAACCCGTGTGGCGATTTTGATGCGTAAGGCTGCCGAGAATCGAATCCACTTGCCTAATGAAGTCGCTTTCTTTATTGCCAAACGGCTGCGCTCTAATGTACGGGAACTTGAAGGCGCGTTGAACCGTGTAATTGCAAATGCGAATTTTACCGGCCGCCCAATAACCATTGATTTCGTCCGTGAAGCGCTTCGGGATTTGCTCGCGTTACAGGAAAAACTGGTTACCGTTGATAATATTCAAAAAACTGTCGCCGACTATTATAAAATCAAGGTTGCAGATATCCTTTCAAAGCGCCGTAATCGGAGTGTTGCGCGACCACGGCAAGTTGCCATGGCACTCGCAAAGGAACTGACCAATCATAGCTTACCTGAACTGGGAAATGCCTTTGGTGGCAGGGACCACACTACTGTGTTGCATGCCTGTCGTAAAATAGAGCAGCTTAGAGAGGAAAGTCATGATATAAAAGAAGACTATAAGAATCTCATACGGACTTTGTCTTCTTAAATTTGTACTACGAGGCGAGAAAAGAAATCGATGAAATTTACCATCAGCCGCGAGAAATTTTTACAACCCTTGCAACTGGTTTCCGGTGCCGTTGAGCGTCGCCACACGTTACCGATTCTGTCTAATGTTCTGATTAAGGTGAGCGAAGGTGCACTTTGGCTGACTGGTACAGATCTGGAAGTTGAACTGATTGCCAGTGTTCAGTTGGAAGGTGATTTTGCGGAAGGCGAGATTACCGTTCCGGCAAAGAAACTTTTTGATATTTGTCGTGGTTTGTCTGATGGCGCGAGTATTGATTTCTCTGTTGACGGTAACAAAGCATTAATTCGGGCTGGAAGAGGCCGCTACACGCTTTCTACGCTTTCCGCCAGTGATTATCCAAACCTTGAAGATTGGGAAGGTGAGGTTGAGTTCGAAGTTTCCTGCAGCGATTTAAAGCGTCTTATAGACAGTTCACATTTTTCAATGGCACAGCAGGACGTTCGGTATTATTTGAACGGAATGTCTCTGGAAACCGAGGACCACCTGGTTCGCACAGTTGCGACTGATGGGCATCGATTGGCTTTGTGTCGTCTTGAATACAATAATAGTACGTTGCCTGCTAGACAGGTTATTATCCCGCGTAAAGGGGTACTGGAGATTTCCCGTCTTATCGGTGAGGAAGACAGGCTGCTAAAAATTCAGATCGGCGCTAATCATCTGCGTCTGTTTTCAAATGAATTTATTTTTACCAGTAAGTTGGTAGACGGCAGGTTTCCTGATTATCGCAGGGTATTGCCTAAAGACGGTGATAAAACTGTTCTTGCAAGCAAGGCAGTGTTGAAAGAGGCATTTTCACGTGCTGCCATTTTGTCTAATGAAAAATTTCGTGGTGTTCGTTTAAATTTGTCTTCCGGGGAACTCAAGATTACTGCCAACAATCCTGAGCAGGAAGAGGCCGAAGAAATCGTTGATGTTGATTACCAGGGTGACAGTCTTGAAATTGGTTTCAACGTGGCTTATCTGATTGATGTATTGAACGCACTGGTAACAGATAGAGTAAAAATTACCTTATCCGATTCGAATTCTTCTGCTTTGATAGAAGATGCTGAAGATGACGCCGCACTCTATGTAATCATGCCCATGCGGCTCTAGACGGAGTGAAACTCCGGGGTTCGGAGAATATAGGTTTTTCGAACCCCAGGTTAGATTCAATGTCACTCTCAGTTTTGTATACCTTCCCTCGGTGTGATTTATGAAACTGGACCAGGTCCAGCTGACGAACTTTCGTAACGTCAGTCAAGCTCGATTAAATCCCAGTAAATCCTTATCCGTAATTACTGGTGTCAATGGTAGCGGGAAGTCTTCGATTTTGGAGTCAATTTATTATCTTGGCTTTGGACGGTCTTTTCGCACTCAAAAGTACCAGTCTGCAATCAATCACAATTCCGACGCATTCTCTGTGTTTGCGAAGGGTACAAAGGAGGATGGCGGACAAGTGTCGGTTGGAATTGAACGCAGTCGTAGCGATCAATTTTTGTGTTCCATAAACGGTACACATTCGAACCGTTTGGCTGACTTGGTTAGTCTGATCCCGGTTCAACTGTTTACACCTCAAAGCACTGACCTTGTAATCGGCTCTCCATCTGAACGTCGTCGTTTCATAGATTGGGGGGTGTTCCACGTGGAACATTCTTTTCAGACCTTGTTCGTTCAGTTTAATAAATTGCTTAAACAACGTAATGCGCTACTAAAGCAGGGGGCATCTCTTAGAGCCGCCCACAATCATTTCTGGGAACAGCAATACATTTTGGCGGGCAATCGCCTGTGTGAGTATAGAAATGCATATACAGAAGCTCTGACGCCGATATTTAATCGCATTTCGAGTGAATTTCTACCTGAGTTTTCCGTCGAAATTTCGTATTATAGAGGGTGGGAAAAGGGGTTAACACTAGGAGAAGTACTCGAAAAAAAATACGAGTACGATGCTAAGGTTGGTCATACTTCAGTGGGGCCGCACAAAGCTGACCTGAAGTTTAGAATCGACGGTGTCAACGCACAGGAAATCCTTTCTCGAGGCCAACTGCGTATGGCAGTGGCTGCGTTGCAACTGGCGCAAACTGAACTGTTTACACTACAGACTTCACGTAAGGGTATTTTCCTATTAGATGATGTAGGTGCCGAGTTGGATTTAGAGAAGCGCGAACGATTTATTGATGGGTTGCTATTAATGGACACTCAGGTTTTTGTAACCGCAATTGAAAAGCAGCAACTCTCGTTCATAAACAAGTACAATGACAGAAGAATGTTTCACGTGGAACATGGTCACGTGACAGAGGAGTAAAAGCCAATATGTCAGAGCAGAATAACTACGACTCGTCCAGCATCAAGGTGTTGAAGGGACTGGATGCGGTAAGAAAGCGTCCAGGCATGTACATTGGTGATACGGATGACGGAACCGGGTTGCACCACATGGTGTTTGAAGTAGTTGACAACTCCATTGATGAGGCGTTGGCAGGTTATTGTTCCGAAATTGTCGTTCAAATCCACTCAGATGGTTCAGTGTCCGTCTCTGATAACGGTCGGGGTATTCCTACCGAAATCCACCCCGAAGAAGGGGTGTCTGCAGCTGAAGTAATTATGACTGTATTGCACGCTGGCGGTAAGTTTGACGACAACTCATATAAAGTGTCCGGTGGCCTGCATGGCGTTGGTGTGTCTGTAGTAAATGCACTGTCCAGAAAGTTAAAGTTACGTATTCGCCGTAGCGGAAAAACTCATGAACAGGAATATCAGCATGGTGTCCCACAGGAGCCACTGAAGGTCATTGGTGAAACAGAAAAATCCGGAACAACGGTTCGATTCTGGCCCAGTAGCGATACCTTTTCTAATATTGAGTTTCATTACGATATTCTGGCCAAACGTCTGCGTGAACTATCATTTTTGAATTCTGGTGTGTCTATCAGATTGAAAGATGAGCGTGACGGGAAGGAAGACCTTTTCATGTACGAAGGCGGCATTCAGGCCTTTGTTCAATATCTGAATCAGAACAAAACACCCGTTCATCAAAAGGTATTTCACTTTTCGTCTGAACGTGAGGACGGCATCTCAGTTGAAGTTTCCATGCAATGGAACGACGGATTCCAGGAAAACATCTACTGCTTTACCAATAACATTCCGCAGAGGGACGGTGGTACACACCTCGCGGGCTTCCGCGGTGCATTGACCAGAACATTAAATAACTACATGGAAAAGGAAGGCCTAAACAAAAAGGCCAAGACCAACGCCAGTGGTGATGATGCTCGGGAAGGTTTGACTGCGGTTATCTCTGTTAAAGTGCCTGACCCCAAATTTTCTTCTCAGACCAAAGATAAACTGGTTTCCTCCGAAGTGAAACCTGCTGTTGAATCGGCAATGAACGAAAAGCTGGCGGAGTTCCTGTTGGAAAACCCGGCTGAGAGTAAGATCATTGCAGGGAAAATTATTGACGCTGCCCGTGCCAGAGAAGCAGCAAGAAAAGCGCGGGAAATGACCCGGCGTAAAGGTGCCCTGGATCTTGCTGGTTTGCCGGGCAAGTTGGCAGACTGCCAGGAAAAAGACCCCGCTCTCAGCGAACTCTATATTGTGGAGGGTGACTCCGCAGGCGGTTCTGCCAAACAGGGGCGTAACCGTAAAAATCAGGCTATCTTACCGTTGAAAGGTAAAATTCTGAACGTCGAGAAGGCGCGGTTTGATAAAATGCTGTCTTCCCAGGAAGTCGCTACGCTTATCACTGCACTGGGTTGTGGAATTGGTCGTGACGAATATAACCCTGAAAAGCTGCGTTACCACAGCATCATTATAATGACTGATGCGGACGTGGACGGTTCTCACATTCGTACCTTGCTGCTGACATTCTTCTATCGCCAAATGCCGGAAATCATTGAGCGCGGATATGTGTATATTGCACAGCCTCCGCTTTATAAAGTGAAGAAGGGCAAACAGGAACAGTATCTGAAGGACGATGAAGCGCTGACTAATTACCTGACTTCAATTGCTCTTGACGGAGCGGTGCTTTACACCTCTGAAGATGCACCGGGTATATCAGGGGTTGCGCTTGAGAATCTGGTTAAACAATATCAGATAGTAGAAAAAATGATCGGCAGAATGCACCGCGTTATGCCGCAGGTAATTCTGTATAAACTCATCTACTCAGCAGTTATTAAGCTGGAAGACCTTAAAGACCAGGAAATTCTAGAGCGCATTGCGGACAAATTCGTCAAAGAACTGAATGACCAGGAAAATGATGGTGCTACCTATCGCCAGGAAGTACGCCGGGATGAAGAACTTAGCGAGTTTTACATTGCTATCATTATGCGTATGCATGGTATCGACTATGAATACAGATTGGATCATGATTTCATTGAATCGACTGAATATGAGCGTATCAGGGGCCTGAACGATGCTATCAATGGCATGATGGGTGAAGGCTCATTTGCAATGAGAAATGAGCGCAAACAGCCAGTCAGCTCGTTTAAGTCTGCTCTGGAATGGTTGATGTCGGAAGCAAAGCGAGGACAATATATCCAGCGATATAAAGGGCTGGGTGAAATGAATCCAAACCAGCTGTGGGAAACAACCATGGACCCGGAAAGTCGTCGTATGCTCCAGGTTACCATTGAAGATGCTATTGCATGCGATCAGTTGTTCACTACATTGATGGGCGATCAGGTTGAACCCAGAAGAGCATTTATTGAAGCCAACGCATTGAAAGTTGAAAACCTGGATGTATAGACAAGGATTCAACTCTATCTGACGAACTGCTATGAATGAAAAGCCGCGCACTAACATGCGCGGCTTTTTTTTGGTGATTTTACAGGGGGTAATAACGGGGGCTGTTTTTAAGATTAAAAGTGAATTTTTTAATCGATAAAGTTGTATGTAATAACCAGGGAGCCTGGTTTTACAGACAACTTAAAGTTAATTGATATAAATGCTCGCCAGCAAGGTCAAGGTCACTTAGGAACCTATCTTACTGATAACCAGTTGTACTTCACCACCACTTGCAGGATTAAAAACAAACCGATAAACGCCGGTTGTTGAGGGGGTAAACTGAAGATTCTGTGCGTCGCTTCCACATATCAAATACAGTGGCGTTTGAAGTAACGGTGACTGACCATTATAGCGGGCACCACAGGTATTATTTGGGGTCCAGAGAGAATCTGAAAGCTTGAAATCGTAGGGTTGACCGTCTGCGATGAGTTCTACATCCACATACCAACCATTGCTACCAGCACTTAGACGGTATGCAGGAGATGCTTCCCACCAATTAAACACACCACGCAGATACTGATTATCAAAGTTGATATCAGGGCCGGAGCCTAACCCTGGAATTGAGGATAATGGCTGGCTGCTACAGGCGCTCAGCATAACTAAGGTGGCAATGACAGGGATGCTTTTGTTGAACACGTTGAACCTCAAAAAAATGCCCAACATACGTCGGGCATAATCTCAATTACACTTTAGGTATTACCCCATTAAAGCATTTATGCTTTCGCTAGCAAAGAAATGTCTGCAGTGGTAAGGAAAAGTTGTCGCAATAACGCAAGCAGGGCCAGGCGATTACTGCGAACCTGTTCATCGTCAGCCATGACCATGACGTGATCGAAGAAGTTGTCTATGGGGTCGCGCAGCGTGGCCAGCTTGGTCAGTACGGCAGCGTAATCCTGACTGGCTGCGGCTGCATTAACGATATCCTTGGCTTCTGTCAGAGCTTTATAGAGTGCAACTTCCGCAGCTTCACCCAGTAGCAACTCGGAGACAACGGCGTCACTCTCTACATTATTTTTTGCGAGAATGTTGGCAACCCGTTTATTAGCTGCGGCCAATGCCTCGGCTGTTTCGTGTGTTTTGAACATGGCAACGGCACTGATACGCGCGGCATAATCAGCCGGTCGCGTAGGCCTGCGTGCTGCAACAGCCTGGATAACATCAATATTGATGCCCTGGTCTTGCAACATGGCAACAAAACGGCCCAGCACAAAATCGACCACCTGAGTCTGACATTCACCGTTGGTCAGTTTGTCACCATAGACTTCGATTGCCTTGGAAACGAGGGTATCGAGATCGAGTGGCAAGGACAACTCTACTATGATGCGCAATACACCTATTGCTGCACGTCGCAGTGCAAAAGGATCCTTATCACCTTTGGGCAACTGGCCTATACCGAAGATACCCACCAGAGTGTCCAGCTTGTCTGCCAGGGCCACTGCAGCACTTACCGGGTGGGACGGGAGTTCGTCGCCTGCGAAACGCGGAAGATACTGCTCGTACAGGGCCTGCGCAACCTGTTCGGACTCACCATCGTGCAGCGCATAGTACTTACCCATTACGCCCTGAACGTCAGGAAATTCCATAACCATATTGGACATCAGATCCGTTTTAGCCAGCAAACCTGCACGGGCGGATTGGTCGGAATCGGTACCGATTTGGTCGGCGATAAATGCCGCTAACGCGGAAATTCGTTCAGATTTATCCTTCAGGGTACCCAGTTGCTTCTGGAATAAAACGGTGCCGAGTGATTCAAGACGGCTTTCCAGAGTGACCTTTTTGTCGGTATTAAAAAAGAACTCAGCGTCGGCAAGGCGAGGGCGGATAACGCGCTCGTTCCCGCTGATCACCTGGCTTGGGTCCAGGCTCTCAATATTGCTGACAAACAAAAAGGTATTTGCCAGACTCCCGTTGCTCTTGAGCAGAGGTACGTATTTCTGGTCATCTTTCATGGTGTATATCAGAGCTTCTTTGGGCACCTGCAGAAACGCCTCGTCAAAAGATGCAGTCATCACCACTGGCCACTCAACCAAAGAAGCAATTTCTTCCAGCAGAGCGGTATTGTAATCGGCCTTTAGGGTAAGCGAATCTGCAGTAGATTCGAGGCGTTCGCGGATCACCTCTGCTCGCTCGTGGAAATCGGCCACTACATAATGTTGCTTGAGTGCAGGCAGGTAATTGTCGGCATGATCGAGGTCGAACCATGATTCGCCGTGGAAACGGTGACCTAAAATGCGACGTCCACTTGCCTGCCCAAGGGCATTAACCGGGATCACTTCATTGCCGTAAAGTACACACAGAGTGTGAACCGGTCGGATGAACTGGGTAGCGTGGCTGCCCCAGCGCATAGGCTTGGGAATGGGTAGCTTACTGACAGCCTGATGCAGCAGGGATTCGAGTAAGTCATTAACAGACTGGCCTGGCACATGGGCTTTGTGCAATAACCATTCACCCTTTTCGGTAACCAGCCTTTCAGCCTGTTCAATGCTAATGCCATTGCCTTGGGCCCAGCCGAGCGCGGCCCGGGTAGGGTTACCCTGTTCATCGAATGCAGCATTTACCGCTGGCCCGCGCTTCTCAACAAGTTTGTCCTGCTGAGATTCAACCAGTCCTGACACATAAACGGCCAGGCGACGGGGGGCTGCGTACCAGGTGATGTTCTCGAAAGCCAGTTCGGCACCCTCTAATGCGGCCTGCATATGGATGGCGAAACTTGAACCAAGATCTTTAAGTGCCTTTGGAGGAAGTTCCTCAGTGCCCAGTTCAATAAGTAAATTCTCGGTACGCACGCTTACTGCTCCTTATTACAAAGTGGGAACCCTAGTTCTTCGCGAGTCTGGTAGTAACTTTCTGCACACGCTTTTGCCAGTGTTCGGACCCGCAGAATATAGCGTTGCCGCTCCGTAACTGAAATGGCGTGCCGGGCATCCAGTAAGTTAAAGGCGTGAGACGCCTTCATAACCTGCTCGTAGGCAGGCAGTGGCAGATTTTTGTCAATCAGTGACTGGCTGGCAGCTTCACATTCATCAAAAGTTCGGAATAGAGCTTCTACGTTGGCGTGTTCGAAATTATAGGCTGACTGTTCCACCTCGTTCTGGTGGAAAACGTCACCGTAGGTGACGACGCCCATAGGGCCATCGGTCCAGACCAAATCGTAAATGCTGTTAACACCCTGAATGTACATGGCAAGGCGCTCGAGTCCATAGGTGATTTCACCGGTAACTGGCTTACATTCAAGGCCACCAACTTGCTGGAAATAGGTAAACTGCGTAACTTCCATACCGTTTAGCCATACTTCCCAGCCCAGACCCCAGGCACCGAGGGTAGGAGATTCCCAGTTGTCTTCAACAAAACGAATGTCATGCACCAGAGGGTCAAAGCCGAGTTCTTTCAATGAGCCAAGATAAAGCTCCTGAATGTTGTCCGGAGACGGTTTCAGCATTACCTGAAACTGGTAGTAATGCTGCAGGCGGTTGGGGTTTTCGCCATAGCGTCCGTCGGTTGGACGGCGACAGGGTTGCACATAGGCACTGCTGATAGGCTCAGGGCCCAATGAACGCAAAAAGGTCATCGGGTGGAAAGTGCCGGCACCCACTTCCATGTCGAGAGGCTGTATGATCACACAGCCCTGACGAGCCCAGTAGTCCTGGAGAGCAAGGATCAGGCCTTGAAAGGTTTTAATATTGTATTGCTGCATACATTCGCTGCTTTGTTACTGACTATCCAAAGGTGGCATAGTATACAATTTGTATGGCGTGGTATGTAGGCCCAAACCGTCCAAAAAACCAATTAGTTGGGCTTAATTCGCTGCGAATTAACGCAGTAAAATTCCTGCGGAGGAAATATGCAATCCACATTACAACTGAATCGGTGCGCCTGGGTAAGCGACGACGCCCAATATCAGCACTATCATGATCACGAATGGGGGCGGCCTGAGACCGCCAGCCAGGCGCTGTTTGCTAAACTGTGTCTCGATGGACAGCAAGCGGGCCTTTCCTGGATCACAATTTTAAGGAAGCAGGCCAACTACGAAGCAGCCTTTCACAATTTTGTGCCACAGAAAATCGTCACCATGGATGAACAGGGACTCGAAGCGCTGATGCACAATCCCGGAATTATTCGCAATCGCCTAAAAATCAGAGCAATTGTGGCGAATGCGAGGGCTTACATGGCAATCGAGGAAAAGCAGTCATTTTCAGACTACCTGTGGCAGTTCACCGATGGGAAAACAATAATCAACCGTTGGAATGACCTTTCGCTGGTACCCGTTAGCACCCCAGAGTCCACCCGGATGGCGAAGACACTGAAAAAAGATGGCTTTAAATTTGTCGGCGAGACAATTTGTTATGCGTTTATGCAGGCCGTGGGAATGGTCAATGACCACACCACAGACTGCCATTGCTACGATGAAATCTGTACCCTTGCCAGACGTTAACGCAATTCCTCGCAATAGGCCTGAATTAGGGGAAGCTCTTTCAATACCTTGGACTCGTGCTCGGATTCAATCTGTTCACGAGCGTTATCCTGCTTGCGACGCTCTGCTTTTGTGAGCTTTTGGCGCGCCTCAAGAATGGCAAACCCACTGATTTCAATGTAGAGCGCATGAATATGGGGGAACTGAGTACGATAATCCGGCGGTGAACTCAAAGGTAGGGCATTGAGCAAATTGCAGATACGGATAGCACCTTCGGAAAGCTCACACTGCTGTTGTTCCATCGCTTTACTTATCAGCTGAATACTATCGGTAATATTTTCAATTCGGGCGTTGCGCGCCTTTTGCTGACGTTGATTCTGTTGTTTAAGCAAATATAGCAGCCGACCGGCGTAAAATCCGAGCCCGAGGATGATTAGAGCCCCGACAATAAGGGCTAATGTCCAGTACACTTACTTCAGTCCTTATGTTTGATTAATGCTTGAAGTCTTCGATATTGAGCGCATCGAGTGTATCAAATGGATCAGATTCTTCCTCTTCATCATCGGTGATACCTAGCAGATCACAAACGATGCGGTGACGGTTCATCTTTTCGTCGACATACGCTTGTTCGGCTGCACTTAAGGTCTTATTGGCATCAAGTTTGTCCAACAACTCAGCAAGGCGTTCATCGGCTTCCAGCGCAGCCAGTTCATCAGCAGGAGAAGCGTATTTTCGCATGGCGGGCTGGGGCGGGCGCTTTGCCGTGACAACGAGCTCAATGGGTTTTTTACTGCCCACACGAGGATCCTGCTTAGTCTTTGAGGCCTTAGGCTGGACGTCGGGCTGCTCGACATTGTGACGGCTGCCTGCTGGCTTGCCTTTCTTTTTTTTCACCCGGCCTGAGGACACCTTGGGCGCTGGCCGGTAGTCGGGGTCCTTTCTTACGCCAATCAGACCGACTTTGCGGGTTTTTTTACTTCTGGCCATAGTTTAGCTTGTTACCAAATAATCATATGAACCCCTATTATACAGGCTAATCAGGGGATCTTCTGCATAAGCACAACGTCATTTTCGACAAAATGCACTTCATATCCAAATTGCTGACCAATGTTCAGGAAGGTCTCGTCACTGAAAAAGCAGACATGCGTCGGGTCGTTTTTGTAATGCCATTGCTGAAAACGGTCCTGACTGATGACTCGTTTGGTCATTATGGCTAACCAACCTCCGTTGCTCAGCAACCTGTCCAATCGCGCGAGTTCTCTAGCTGGATGATGAAAATGTTCAATAGCTTCAGTGCAGGTAATAAAGTCGTAGGGCCCGTTTAACACCGCATCATCCGGAAAAAAGAAAGGGTCGTAAATTGCCATCGAGTGGCCATCTTCTTCGAATATCCTCGCCAGTAACGGAGTCGGCCCGCAGCCAAAATCCAGGCCCCGTGAGGCTGGCCTCAGATTGTTGAGAAGGGGCATGGCCAGTCGCATCAGAAACTTGCGGTAGCCGGGGTCATCAGAGTGGTTTTCGTGAAGTTCGTATTCAAGCCTTTCCTGTTCTGCCGAGGGGAGATAATCCGGGTATACAAATACCAGTTTACACGCTGGGCACTGGGCGTAGTGGCGCCGCTTGTCTTGAGCGTAGGGCGTGCATTCAGAGTTTGCGCATCCCAGGGGGCAGGATAAAGGAAGTGGCATAATCGATAGGAGCTGATGAAAAATGATAAAGAAAAAGGGTGACGGCCTGAACCATCACCCTTGCTATTTAGTGCCAAATGACACCTCTCCCGTACAGCACCTCATTGTGCGGCTGACTTCCATGCTCGAACTCCCCTTATTGTTTTTGTTAGCGGAGTCGATTTATTATTCTGGGTCTTCCGGACACTTTATCGTTGCTGTCCCTACGGATGTTTTTATTGTTATTCTAAATGGGCAGTTCCGGTAAACGTTTTACCAAAACCCGATAGCTAGACTACACCATTAATAATGAAATACAAGCAAATCAATTACAAAATGTTAACAATGGTGTGGCAAGCAACCCGCTTAATGCAAACCTGCAATATAGTTAGACAGGGTTTCAATATCTTCGTCCGTCAGCTTGCTGGCGATATCCCTCATCATGCCATTCATGTCGTTGTGACGGGTTCCGTCACGGAACGCTTTTAACTGGCTCGCAAGATACGTAGCATGCTGGCCACTGATGTCCGGGAATCCTGCCAATTGCATACCGTTACCGTCAGGTCCGTGACATGCTGTGCAGGCAGTAACTCCGCGCTCGGCGTCTCCACCCATATAAAGCTTCTGCCCTTGTTCAACGTACTCTTCAGGAGTGGCGCCCGGGGTTGCTTCCTGGCTGGAGAAATAAGCCGCCAGGTCCTCCATATCCTGCTCGGAAAGTGGGGCTGCCATACCATTCATTACAGCATTGTTGCGGCCTTCCTCGCCACCGGTTTGAGAGGCGAGCTTGAATTCCTTAAGCTGTTTAACAATGTAGTTTGCATGCTGGCCGGCCAACTTTGGGTTCATGTCGATAGCGCTATTTCCGTCTACGTTGTGACAGGCGGCACAAACGGCTGATTTGGCTTTACCTGCATCAGGATCACCATTTGCTACAGCGGTAGCGGATAACCCTAAAGACATACATACCAACAAACACAGTTTTTTCATAATTAATCTCTATAAAGGATCCAACGGCTCGCGTGATATACGTGATATCATGCGTATTTTACACATTTACCGCGCCAGAAAAACCTATTCCATGATAAAACTATGGTTTTACGTCTTTTTCTTACAGTCAGATCGTAGAAGGTTAATGTGCCAGCGCGGATTGAACGGATAACACATGACGTACTATACCAAAGCAAAATTTCTTACCAGTGCACCGGATATACGCCACCTGAAGATGGACGAGGGTATTGAGGTTGCCTTCGCAGGGCGGTCGAATGCCGGGAAATCAAGTGCCCTGAATACTTTAACGCGGCAAAAAAACCTTGCGCGAACCAGTAAAACACCGGGTCGTACTCAGCTGATTAACATTTTTGAACTGGATGAGCAGCGTCGATTGGTCGACTTGCCCGGATACGGGTATGCCCAGGTACCCGTAGCAATGAAACAGAAATGGCAGCGTTCGTTAGGCGAGTACCTCCAGAAGCGCAAAAGTCTTAAGGGCCTGGTTGTGTTAATGGATATTCGCCACCCGTTTAAAGACCTCGATCAGGACCTGGTACACTGGGCGGTTGATGCGGGACTGCCGGTTCTGGCCCTGCTGACCAAGTCTGACAAACTCAAGTCGGGTAAGCGAAAAGAACAGCTTATGATGGTCGAAGAAGCCGCACTTGCGTTTTGCGGTGATGTAACGGTCAAAACATTCTCATCATTATCAAGGCAGGGGCTTGGTGATCTGGAATCCGTATTGAACCAGTGGTTCAAACTTGGTGAAAGTGAAGATTAATGCCAGTCTAAAAATAAAAAGCCCCATCGCAAGAATGGGGCAAAAAGGACTGAGAGAAAACACATAAAAACCGAATATTATGAGTTCCCCCATTCGCTTTAGTTCAATAAAAATTAACGTTTTTTGCCTGTAGCGCTCTTTTTTTCAGATATCCTTAAAAATCAGCACCTTGGTCACAAGTGAAATTTTCTTTCAGGCATAAAAAAACCCCGGTCAATTAACCGGGGTTAAAGCAAAGGTTTGAAAACAGCTTTCTCACCTCTGTACCCTACACGCTCAAGGGTATATGAGGAGGAGAAAAAATCAAGCAGATTTTGTAATTAAATTACCAAATTGACCGCTTTTGAGTTGCGAAAATTGAAAATGTTGTAATCAAATTTCTTTTTTAGTGTGCTTCATCCCAATTGATGCCTACTCCGGCCTCAACTTCCAGAGGCACAGAAAGGGCAGCAGCTTGCTCCATCAGTGATACAATGGTGGCGCAATGCGCTTCGAGCTGATGTTCGGCAATTTCAAACACCAGTTCATCGTGTACCTGCATCATCATAAACACATCATCGCTTGCAGATTTCCTGATCCAGTCATCCACTTTTAGCATGGCCATTTTAATGATGTCCGCCGCCGTGCCTTGCATTGGCGCGTTGATCGCCGCCCGTTCTGCACCTTTGCGGCGCGCCCCGTTACTGGCCTTGATGTCTGGTAAATACAGCCTGCGGCCAAAGACGGTCTCTACATAGCCCTTTTCCCGTGCATGTTCACGGGTTTCATCCATATAGCGCAACACGCCAGGGTAGCGTTCAAAGTACAGGTCCATGTATTTCTGTGCATCAGAGCGGGGAATGTTCAGTTGGCGTGACAGTCCAAACGCTGACATACCGTAAATCAATCCGAAGTTGATGGCTTTGGCACTGCGTCTTTGTTCGGTGGTGACCTGTTCCAGTTCTACACCAAATACTTCCGCTGCGGTGGCCCGGTGAATGTCTTTACCTGCTGAGAAGGCATCAAGCAGGCCTTTGTCCTGAGACAGGTGCGCCATTATCCGTAACTCTATTTGCGAGTAATCTGCAGCGACAATTTTGTAACCGGCTCTGGGAACGAATGCCTGGCGTACCCTTCGGCCTGCCTCATTGCGGATAGGGATATTCTGCAGGTTCGGATCGGTGGAACTCAGGCGGCCTGTGGCGGCCACCGCCTGATGATAGGACGTATGCACACGGCCAGTACGGTGATTGATCATCTTGGGCAGTTTATCGGTGTAAGTATTTTTGAGCTTCGTCAGCCCCCGGTATT
The DNA here is from genome assembly GCF_003367475.1 of Alteromonas aestuariivivens. Lineage (GTDB taxonomy): Bacteria > Pseudomonadota > Gammaproteobacteria > Enterobacterales > Alteromonadaceae > Alteromonas > Alteromonas aestuariivivens. Next base: position 21,741 of record NZ_QRHA01000008.1, on the reverse strand, counting down.
CCATGATCATATTGGGAATGGGGTAGTCCAGAGCCAGTTCCTGCAACACTTCCTCGGAAGTGGACGGAGCGCCTTTGGGGGTTTTCTTGATCACCGGCAGTTCCAGTTTATCGAACAGAATGTGCTGTAACTGTTTGGTTGAGCTCAGATTGAAAACCTCACCGGCCTTTTCGTGTACTTCCTTTTCCAGTTCATCGATACGTTTGGCCAGATCCTGGCTTTGTTGGGCAAGTTGCTGACTGTCAATTCGTACACCAAGTTGTTCCATACGCGAAAGGACGCTTGCTAACGGGACTTCAATATCCTGCAGAATAGATTTCAGCCTGGGTTCCTGCTCGAGCTTTTGCCATAAAACCTGGTGAAGCCGAAAGGTAACATCGGCGTCTTCAGCGGCATAGGGGGCAGCCTGTTCCAACGGTATCTGGTTAAAGGTCAGTTGTTTGGCGCCTTTTCCTGCGATGTCTTCGTAATGGATGGTTTGGTGGTTCAGGTACGCGAGGGCGAGCGAGTCCATGTCATGGCGAGTGGCAGTGCTGTTATAAACGTAGGACTCCAGCATAGTGTCAAACGCAATACCGTTTAGCGCAATGTCGTAATTCGCCAGCACATTTTTATCGTACTTCAGGTGTTGGCCGACTTTCTTGCAGCTATCGTCTTCAAGCAAAGGTTTTAGCTGGCTCAGCACCCAGTCTCTGGGCAGTTGCTCGGGGGCATCCGGATAGTCGTGGGCAACCGGAACATAGGCTGCTTCGCCAGGTGCTACGCAAAACGAAAGGCCAACCAGTTCGGCCTCCATGTAATCCAGGCTGGTGGTTTCGGTATCAAACGCTATCAGCGGGGCTGCTCGCAGCTTTTTCAGCCATTGGGAAAAGTGCTCCCGGTCGAACACGGTTTCGTATTGACTGCGATCGATGGAGCTATCAGGAGTTGTCTCCACATCAGTACTTTTCGAAGACGCTTCAGATGCTGCTTCATTACTGACCTCATTCAGCCAGCGTTTAAATTCATATTCGGCAAACAACGCTTGCAATTGCGCATTATCCGGCGAAGTCGGGCACAGAGATTCCGGGCTGCAGTTGAGTTCCAAATCCACATGTATGGTTGCCAGTTGATAGGACAGACGGGCCTGTTCCTCATGTTCCTGCATCTTGGCGGCCATTGTTTTACTGCCGCGAAAACTGAGGTCGGCGATTTTATCCAGGTTCTGGTAGATTTCGTTAATACCGCCAATACCATTCAACAACGCCTGGGCACTTTTATCACCCACACCAGGAACGCCAGGAATGTTGTCGACCTTATCGCCCTTTAACGCCAGAAAGTCGATGATGAGTTCCGGTGGAATGCCGAATTTCTGCTTCACACCTTCCACGTCCATTAACTGGTTTGTCATGGTATTGATGAGCGTAACATGTTGGTTGACAAGTTGGGCCATGTCTTTGTCGCCGGTGCTTATCAGGGTATTGATACCCTTTTCCGTCGCCTGTTTTGCCAGGGTGCCGATTACGTCATCCGCTTCAACGCCTTCTTCAATAATGATCGGTAGGCCCATGGCACGAATGATTTCGTGCAGTGGAGCGATCTGGCCGCGCAACTCCTCAGGCATAGGTGGACGGTTGGCTTTGTACTCTTTGTAAATGTCATCACGAAACGTTTTGCCTTTGGCGTCAAAAACAACTGCCATATGCGTGGGGTGGTACTGATTGATCAGACTTTTCAGCATGTTGATCACACCGTAGATCGCACCAGTATCCTGACCTTTTGAATTGGTCAGCGGTGGCAGCCCGTGGAATGCTCTGAACAGATAGGATGAGCCATCCACGAGAATAAAGGGAGGAGTTTTGGAGTTCGGCATAGCGTTTTTTAATAGTCTCAGGAGAATTAGGCGAAAGGATGCCACAGGGACTTTGGGATCGCTATATAAGGGGGAAATTAAACTAGGGTCAATTGTGGATAACTTTGTGATCTAATGTGAATCAAAAGTAGATCGGCGCGATCAAGCCTCAGCTTACTACTACGCTGCAGAACAATAACCTCAAGGACTTCGTTAAAACTGTCAGAAAAGCAACCTTGCTTTAAATCAATCCTTTATTGTGTGGATAACTTGGTGAGTGAAGAAATGGCCTTTAACCAAGCTAGTCGGATAATGTAGCATAATGGTTAACAAATCCTAAAGTATGTATCCATAATATTTTGTTGGATAGCTGGTTGTTTTGTAGCCAGAATTGCATAAGCCATATAAATCATGGTGTAAGGAGAATTTATGAAAAAAGTCGCAGTAATTCTTAGTGGATGTGGTGTTTATGACGGTACTGAAATTCACGAAGCCGTTATTACACTGCTGGCAATACGCCAGAATGGGGCTGCTTATCAGTGCTTTGCTCCTGATATACCGCAGATGCATGTGATCAATCATTTAAGCGGTGAGCCGGTGGAGGGAGAGGTCCGTAATGTACTGGTAGAATCTGCCCGAATTGCACGTGGAGATATCAAACCATTAGCACAGTGCAATGCTGAAGAGTTTGATGCGCTTGTCGTTCCCGGTGGATTTGGTGCGGCTAAAAACCTCTGTACATTTGCCGTGGACGGGCCTGAAAGCCATTTCGACGCGGATGTAATGAGAGTTTGTAAAGCCTTTGCTGATGCATACAAACCGGCAGGTTATGCCTGTATAGCCCCAGCACTTGCTGCTGCAGTTTATGCTGACAGTGTGAAACTTACAATCGGAACTGATGCCGGGACCGCTGCTGGCATTAATGCGCTGGGGGCATGTCACATTGATTGCCCTGTCGATGAAGTGGTAATCGACAGAGAAGCCAGACTGGTAACGACCCCTGCGTACATGCTGGCAGAGGATATTCTGCAGGCATACAAAGGGCTGACTAAGATGGTTGAGACGGTGCTCAGCCTGAAATAGTGTATGTTAATAGCCTGATGATACTGGTGAAAGCGTGCTAGGGTCTTTTTCTTTGCGTAAAGCCGCCGCATAATAGCCAATTCAGGGATCCCGGTTATGGCAACGCTCGATCACAGGCGGCCATTACAACCGGGGGTAAAAACAAGAATAAGGTAAATTGGAACATGCACTACCGTGCGATTGTACGAATCCTGGGATTACTGATTGCGCTATTCAGTGTAACCATGATCCCACCTGCGGTGGTCTCCCTGATTTACCAGGATGGCAGTGGTTTACCATTTATACTGGCATTCATTTTGTGTGTGTTAACCGGTATCGGATGCTGGTATCCCAATCGCGGTCAGAGAAAGGATTTGCGCGCGAAAGAGGGGTTTCTGATCGTTGTTCTGTTCTGGACTGTTCTTGCCAGCTTCGGTGCTATTCCCTTCGTGCTGCTTGAGCAGCCCAGCATGACTATTACTGACGCGTTTTTTGAAGCTTTCTCCGGGCTTACTACAACCGGTGCCACCGTCATTGAAGGTATCGAATTTCTGCCCCATTCAATTCAATTCTACCGCCAGCAACTCCAGTGGCTGGGTGGCATGGGAATAATCGTGCTGGCGGTGGCCATTTTGCCTATCCTTGGGGTAGGGGGAATGCAGTTGTACCGCGCGGAAACGCCTGGCCCGGTGAAAGATTCGAAGATGACTCCGCGTATTGCTGATACGGCCAAACACCTCTGGTACATTTATCTGTCGCTGACCACAGCCTGTACGCTGGCCTACTGGGTTGCGGGAATGAATTGGTTTGACGCAATCTGCCATTCTTTTTCCACTATCGCAATTGGTGGTTTTTCCACCTATGACGCCAGCCTGGGGCATTTTAACAGCCCCATGGTGAATGCCGTTTGCTCGGTGTTTTTGTTGATAGCAGCGCTTAACTTTTCCCTTCACTATGCTGCAGCCACGTCAAGAACAGCGCGGGGATACTGGCAGGATCCGGAATTCAAAGCCTTTTTGTTTATTCAGTTTTTTCTGATCCTGATCTGCTTTTTAGTGCTGGTACTAACCGGTTACTACACTTCTGCCGAAGAAGCATTGGACCAAGCTATGATTCAGGCGGTTTCCATCAGTACAACTGCAGGATTTGCGACCACCGATTTTTCATCCTGGCCGTCTTTTCTGCCGATCATGTTGATATTTGCATCTTTCATTGGAGGGTGTGCAGGCTCCACCGGTGGAGGCTTAAAGGTTATCCGGGTATTCCTGCTTTTCTTGCAGGGCAAGCGCGAGATAGACAGGCTTATTCACCCCAAAGCGGTGTATTCCGTAAAACTGGGCGAGCGGGCGATGCCTGACCGGGTTGTCGAGGCGGTCTGGGGCTTCTTTTCAGCTTATGCCATTGTTTTTGTTGTAATAATGATTGGAATGATCGCCACAGGTCTGGACAACATTTCAGCTTTTACCGCAACCGCTGCGACCCTGAACAACCTGGGGCCGGGGCTGGGAAGTGTTGCGGGTACTTATGCCGAAGTATCGGATACCGGAAAGTGGTTGCTGGTACTGGCCATGCTGTTTGGTCGTCTGGAAGTCTTTTCCTTGCTGGTATTGTTTTCACCCACGTTCTGGCGCAGCTAAGTTACTTAAATTAAAGGTTTGTATTCTGTCATTCTGGTGGTGACTTTTTCCAGATAACGCCGGGTTTCTTCGTAGGGCAGGTGCTCTATGAGTGCCTGATAGACGTCTTCACTCGGCATGGCGTTGATTTTTTCTACCAGTTCGGCAGTCAATTTTTTGTTCTCACCCTCGCTCAGCGCTCGCGCGACATTGCCCACGCCGGTGTTGTACGCCGCTATCACACAATAAAGCCGGGATTGGCTGTCAGACAGGTTTTTAAGGTAACGATTATTCAGTAAATAGAGGTAAGTACTGCCTGCCAGTACATTTTCGTCGGGTTTGAACAGCAGGTCTTTGTCCATAGGCATGCGCTTTTTGTTCAGATAATCGTTAATATCAATGCCGGCTGACGTAGGCACAATCTGCATCAGCCCGTAGGCTGGAATATGAGATTCTGCTAAAGGGTTGAAGCTGCTTTCGGTATGGATCACGGCCACGATAAGTTCGGGGGGCAGCTTCCACTTTTCGGCGTTTTGGTAGACATAGCGGCGCACACTATTCAGCCGTTGATCACTACTTTTTGACTGAATTGGAATTTTGAAACGTGTGATACTTTTGTTGGTAAGTTGTTCAGGGGCTTCCTGATTGGACTCAACCTGAGCCGTTATGCTCTTTTTCATGGTTTCTTTGGATGTTCCCAGTACCGCTTTGGCGTTTTCAATTATGGGTTCATTCACAGGAAGGTCCTGCGTCAGAATATCAATTTGCTGGTTATCCTGAGCCGACAAAGCTTCCATATATTGCAGTTCCTCTTCGAGGTCCTGGTCATTGATTTCAGGTTTGACTCTGCTGATTTCAGCCCGGTTGACCAAATCCTTAAAGGCGAGGTTAGCTGCAGGTTGAGCGGAAAATGAATCAAGAATACCCGTGTTGGTTTCAGCGTTGGCCAGAGTATTTGTTGACTTCAGCGCATGGACCACCTGTTCAGCAGAGGGAGGGGTATCACTCTGATGCAATATGCTTACAACGACAGTCTGACTTTCAAAGTCGACAACGGTTTTTACCTCAGGCTCCGTGTACAGAACCACCTTCTCAGTGTCAGACACTTCCACTTCACCCCACTGCATCAGTAGCTTCTGGCGATAAGCCGAAAGTCGCTGGTTGTAGGCCAGTTTAAACTCAGTGAACTCCCTCACGCGCTGAGCTTTGAAGGCCTCGAACTGGGCTTGATAGCGTGCCTTAAACGCTTGTTCTTGCTCGGTGAGGGTGACAGATTGCTGTGACACTGCGAAAGGTATTGCCCACAGGCTTAAAGCGAGTGCGGAAACGAGCTTCCACAACGACAAGCGCAGTGGAAGCCTCGCGTAAAATCTGACCAGAATAGGCTGCTTCATTCTACGGAGCCCCGATTTTACCCATCAACCGCTCACGGGCTGTCTCATTCTCAAACATTTGTTTCATCATTGCGTTTTCGTCAGAGAGCGCTGCAAATACCTTCTCGGTGTTACTTTTGTAGGTTTGATCGTCCATGGCCACAACGACGTAGTGTCCGCCGTTCGGTGAAGCGAGGCTGCGCACAACCTTGGTGCCAAACAGGGTCATGCTGTTCACTGATTGTCTGACCATATCGGTATCAACCGAAAACTCGGAGGTGGACTCGCTTTCAATCGACTTTTGCACCTCTTGGAACAGCTGGGCTACTTCTGCAGCAAAATAAGCTGACATTTTATTTCTGGCATCGGTGGCTGCCGATTCGGTGGTCATGGAAAGCGTAGGGCGCTTTTCGGAATAGCCCACAGAGGTAAGGGCATAGCCCTCTACCGGAACATCACACACCCAAAGGGGGGCCGCAGTATCAGGCGCATCCGGAAATACGCAATCCGGTACCAGTAGGGTGGCTTGTTTGGTTGAAACACCTGAACCGGTGGATTCGCAGCCGAAAAGTGCAAAGGCAGCTACCAAGCAAATTAAAAATCGCATGTAATGGCTCCAATTTAGTTGTCTGAGAGAAGACCCATAATTAAGTTCGCGGAGTCTTCAATAGTATCTGTTAGGGTGATTGATGAATTTGCTTCGAAATGAGTTTTGGCAATATCACCTTGTTTGAGTTGATTGAGTGCTTCCGGTTCGACGATGACCCATGCGCTGCCAGCCTGAATGTAGTCTGAAACTATGCCGGAAAAGTCGTAGGGGGCCAGTGTAATGGTGGTGGTATTGGTGTACTCGTCATGAAACCTGAACTTATGGGCAAACTGGATTTTTTGCCCGGGTTTAAGGCCCTGCGCTGAACCCATACTGATGAAGACCAGGTGGTCATCGCCACGATTGCGGTACTCCCTGACGTAACCGGTTTGACTCAGGTGCTTTTTGACTTTATGCAGCATGTCGGAAACACCATCTTTCGTAGCTTTGGCTGCTAGCATGGATGCCTGTGACTGGCTTATCGGGCAGTTACTGCGCCTCGTTTCCTCGTAGTCACTAGTGCTTCCATTCAGCGGCACCCCCTCGACCAGTTTCAGTTCAGGCAGGGAATAAACCCGGATATTGCCGGAAACCTTGCCCTCGAAACGGCAGCGTGCAGGAATGGTCTTTGTCTTGCCATCATCCGTGTAGGTGCTTGGTGGAGAGTAGTCCGAGTCAACCTGAACATTGGATATTGATGGCAGAATAACGATGTCCGCAACGTCCAGCCCGGCATCGGAAAATTGTCCGGTCGCCTCGTAGGCAATGATTTCTTCTGCCAGTTTGCCCGTCAGCGAGCGGTCAACAATGTCCGCCCCCGCTCCCAATAAGCCGTTTTCCAGCATGGCAGTAATTTCGCGTTTGGCTCCTATTTCGTATTCAGAGGCATCCGACACCCGAACCGGCAATACGACAACTTTGGTTCTCTTACCAGACATTTCCGAGGCGGCGGGCATAATTTCTGCTTTGGCCATTTCCACCTCGAAGTCCGGGTTTGATAAAATTTCACCCACATTTTCTACTTTTGTACTGGTGCTCATACAGGCCACAAGCACGGTTGAGAGTGTTACAGCCAGGGTGGTGTTTAGTAATCGCAGGTTCATGGTTTATTCCTCTGAATCAATGCAACAGCAATTTAGTTATAATTTCACCGCCTTCCTGCCGGACTCTCCCCACAATAATGCTGTATGCGGCTTTTTCTGCCATGTCCTGGCTGGTTACCGATTTACCGGTTTGAACGATATTCTGGTTGGATATCGGCCGGTTATTCTGGGTCAGCAGAACGTTGAGCGAGAGGGTGACGGTGTGTTGGTTGAACAGCATTCGGGCCTGAGTCGTGTCCTCAAGCTTGAGGTTGTAAGGGCAGTTTGGGTTATCCGCAGCAATGCCACTTTCCACAATCTGGTTTCTGAACGCCAGTCTCAGGTCGGAATTAGGGTGTCCGGCGACATACAGGCAGGCCTGTTCGCGGGTGGCTTTGATCGTTTCGCCAAGTTTCGCCTGCCGGGTTGTCAGCGATTTCTGCTCTGCCCCCATCAGCGCGAGAATTTCCAGATAACGGTTGTTTGAAGCGTACTGGCTGAGCAAACTTTGCCGGTTCTTCATCCACCACTCAAGACCGGAACCCGACAGCTGCTTTTCATCAATTGTGTCCGAACTTTTTTTCAGATTGGTCTCAACCTGTTTGGCAAGGGTGTCGGCAAGCAGTGCCTTCTCAACGGAAACCAGCGCATAAAAGGAACTGCCCTGCTGGTGGTTATTGAGTTTTTTATACTGGCTAATGGGCAGTTGTTCTATCGAACTGCTAACAGACTGATTGATGCGTTCGGAAAACTGGTCATTGACCAATTGCTGCTCCTGGGAGTAGGAGCCGGAAATGTGTGTTCGGAGTTGGCCCATTATATTCTTGAGGGCGGCATTCTGCGCTTGTTCCAGATTATGGCCCTCGCCAATACCAAATAATTCATGCTCGTTATGAGGTGGGGCTGTGATCCAGTCGGGAAGTACCGCCCAAGCACAAGTGGCCAGGCTCATCAGCAGTATTGCGGTGGGTAAAGAAAACCTAATCATGGACGTTTCCAAAATACGATTGAAATTCCACCCGGGTGAGCAGGGAATCTGCCACTAGCCTTCCGTCCAGTTCTGTAAGGGCGAAAAAGTTTGGCGGAGTGGAAGAGCGAAACTTTTCCAGTTCAAGCATCAGGGCATCCGTATTTTCACTGAGGTAATGTTGGTTGATGCGTTGCAACGACTTAATCACATCTGTGGCAGGAACCCGCGCTCCCTGCCACACCAACTCGTTCATTCCGTATTCAACAAATCCTACAGCTAACTGAATAAACAGGTATTCCTTGCCAAGAGTGTTGGCTTCCGCGTAGTAAAGCAGATTGTTTGTGTCGGAATAAAAATCCTGCTGGGCTGGAATGAGCTCGGCAACAGTTTGCTGGCCAAGCGTCCGGTTGATGTAGTGAATCGAGGGATAAAAATCTCTCACCAGAGGGATCACCACAAAACCGGCCACCCGCTGATTGTGGTTGAATATAGTCAGAAGTGCCTTACCGGTATGGTAATACTGAAAAACCACCTCAGGGTTACTGGTGGAAGGCTTAATAACCTGAGGCGGACCAAATATGCCCTCAACAAAATCGGTGGTTCTGCCTATGCTGAGTAAGGTTAGGTCTTCATACTGTTGCTTGTGTGTAAACTTCGCCATTACCTCTTCGTAAGCAGAGGTCAGCAGTTCCTTGGTGTCATTGAACTACCCGAGTAATGCCATGGCAACAGCTACTGAGACAAGCAATTTCAACACCCGGGTACGGTTACATACCTCAAGAATGTCGTCGATGTAATCGCTCACAGTCGAACCTTTTAAGTTTATATTTTTTGTGGAGTGCTGGCCGACGGGCGAACTGACCAAGTGGACAAGGGTGGAATGCTATTTAAGCTATCAGCAGGTTTTTGGCGCTGCAATAATTTTGATTAAAAAATAAACAGGTAGGAGGTGTTAACCGAACACCGTGGGTTAACCAAAGAAAAAGGCACTTGGCTGAAAGAGTTTTTCAACGTCGTTGATGTATTTTTTATCCACCAGAAACAAGATCACATGGTCATTGGCTTCAATTACAGTATCGCTGTGAGCAATGATCACCTGATCGTCCCGCACAATGGCACCAATCGTGGTGCCGGGTGGGAGCCGGATATCGCCAATTTGGCGGCCCACAACCTTGGAGGTATTTGCATCGCCATGCGCGATGGCCTCTATAGCTTCTGCCGCTCCCCGGCGAAGTGAGTACACGTTAACTATGTCGCCTCGGCGTATGTGGGTCAGCAGTGCGGAAATGGTTGCCTGTTGCGGAGAAAAAGCAATATCAATCTCGCCACCCTGAACCAAATCCACGTAAGCGCTGCGCTGGATCAGAACCATGGCCTTTTGAGCTCCCATACGTTTGGCGAGCATGGCTGACATGATGTTGGCTTCGTCGTCGTTGGTCACCGCTATAAACGCATCCACCTGCTCAATGCTTTCTTCGCTGAGCAGTTCCGGATCAGAGGCATCGCCGCAAAATACAATGGTTTTATCTAGATGTGCGGACAGGTACTGAGCTCTCTGAGGATTGAATTCAATCAGTTTAACGTTGTGTTTGTGTTCAAGACGTTTCGCCAGCCCGGCGCCTATCAGGCCTCCTCCGGCAATCATAATTCGCTTGTAGCTGGATTCAAGTTTCTGCAGTTCACTCATTACTGCCCGGATGTGCTTGGTAGCAGCAATGAAGAACACCTCATCATCTGCTTCGATAACCGTGGTGCCCAGTGGGCGAATCGGACGGCCTCTCCGATAAATCGCGGCAACCCGTGTGTCGACATTGGGCATGTGTTCTTTGAGTGCCGACAGGGCATGGCCCACCAGAAGCCCCCCATAATAGGCCTTTACCGCCACCAGACTGGCTTTTCCGTCGGCAAATTCAACCACCTGTAATGCGCCGGGGTAATCAATCAGACGTTTGATGGCCTGAGTAACCAGCTGTTCGGGAGCAATTATGTGGTCGACAGGAATGTTTTGCTGTTTGTATAGCTGTTCCTGATAGATGATGTACTGCTCACTGCGCACCCGGGCGATTTTGGTCGGAGTTTTGAACAGGCTGTAGGCAACTTGGCATGCCAGCATGTTGCTTTCGTCGGAATTGGTTACCGCTATAAGCATGTCGGCGTCTTCGGCACCGGCCTTTTTTAGAACGTCCGGGTGGGATCCAACGCCAGTAACAACCTGCAGGTCCAGGCGATCCTGTAACGCCCTCAGCGTATCGGAGTCGGAGTCGATTACCGTAATTTCATTTCGTTCACCCACCAGGTTTTCAGCCAGAGTACCACCGACTTGCCCCGCGCCTAGGATGATGATTTTCATACTGTTCGACTAGCCCTTTCCTTAAGATTTTAAGACTTTACCAGCCTCGCATAATAGAAACCATCCATTTGTTGTTCACCGGGCAGAATCTGACGGCCGGGCTTTTCCGGGGTTTCTTCAGGCAAAATTGGGTCAAGCTGTGCGTCGTTGTGCCTGGCCAGAAATTGCGAAATTTGCTGGCGGTTTTCCTGGGGAAGAATCGAGCAGGTTGCGTACAGCAAGGTTCCGCCGGATTTGAGCAGCGGCCACAGCGTTTCCAGCAGAGTTTGCTGAATTGCTACCAGTTGTTCTATGTCTTTCGCGTTGCGTAGCCAGCGAATGTCGGCGTGGCGACGTATTACGCCTGTAGCTGAGCAGGGGGCGTCAAGCAGAATTCGGTCAAACGGCTTTCCATCCCACCACGCTGTTGGCTGACCGGCATCTCCGTGTAATACCGTCGGTTGATGACCAAGACGCTGCATGTTTTCTGTAACGCGCTTCAGGCGATGTTCATCGCTGTCCAGAGCTATACAGGCGCCAAGTGCGGGTTGCAGTTCCATGATATGCCCGGTTTTGCCTCCGGGGGCCGCACAGCAATCCAGAATGCGCTCTCCGGCTCCTGGTGCCAGATAATGAGCGGCCAGTTGGGCAGCGCCGTCCTGCACTGCAAACCAGCCCTTTGCAAAGCCCGGAAGTGCCTGAACATCCCCGCGCGAAGTGAGCAGAACTGCGTCTGGATGATGTTCTGGAATCTGGTAGGTTAAGCCTTGTTGTTCGAGAGCCGCAGTAAATTCTTCACGGCTCAGCTGGCGGCGGTTTACTCTAAGCCAGATGGGGGCCACAGAATTGGTTTGCTCAACGATTTCAGCAGTCTGTTCGTTATAGCATGCGAGAATTTGCTTGTAGAGCCATTTGGGTAGGCCGCTGTTGAGCAGTTCGTCGTTCAGCGGCTGTAAATGAATTTCAGAACGCTGAAAATTACGCAGCACCGCATTGACCAGCCCCTTGAGTGAAACGCCACCCAAATAGGGTGCGGCATTGACCGTTTCGCCTACTGCAGCGTGAGGGGATACGCGGGAAAAAGCTATCTGGTAAAAACCCAGCAGGATAAGGTGTTCAAGGATCTTCTTCTTGCCTTTAAGCGGTTTGTCCAGCAGCTGTCGTAACCAATATTGCAATACGGGCAGGCGCCGTAAAACACCCATAGTCATTTCCTGAATCCAGGCGTTATCCCTAGGGCCGTGGCGGCGCTGCACCTGAGCGAGGCAGTCCCGTGATGAGCGGCCGCATTCAAGAATCTGATACAATATCCACGCGCTGTCAGCACGCAGGTTTTTCTGGCGGGGTAATGGAGTGTCTGACATCTATTTTTCGCCGAGCAACGATTGTCCAACCTGAAACCAGGCCTGGCGTGCGTTCAGCACATCGGCGGCGGGTAATGCCTTTTTGCCGGGAATCTGCAGGCTTTCCAGCCGCAAGGGATGAGTGCCAGTAGCCACTACGATGCCAAATTTGTCTGCCTGAATAATGGTGCCGGGAGGTGCGTCGGATGATTCCTCCGCCAGAACTTTGGCTGACCACACCTTAATATTGTTACCCTGTATCTGCATCCACGCGACCGGCCAGGGGTTGAAGGCCCGGATATTGCGTTCGAGCTGCTCTGCACTGTTGTTCCAGTCGATTAGGGCCTCTTCTTTGGACAGCTTTTTGGCGTACGTAGCCTGGCTGTCGTCTTGTTGCTCACCCTTCAGCACATCAAGGTTATTCAGCGTGTGAAGCAACGCCTTGGGGCCAAGCTCAGCCAGTTTGGCATAAAGGCTGGCGCTGGTTTCGTCTGCACTGACTGGCAGGCTGGCAACATGCAGCATGTCACCTGTATCGAGACCTTCGTCCATTTGCATGATGGTGACGCCGGATTCGGCATCGCCAGCCCAGATCGAGCGCTGAATGGGGGCTGCACCGCGCCATTTTGGCAAAATTGAACCGTGGACGTTTATGCAACCCAGTCGGGGGGCATCCAATACGGCTTTTGGCAAAATCAGCCCGTAAGCAACGACGACCATTAAATCCGCTTCAAGGCTGGCCAATTCCAACTGGGCCTCAGGGTCTTTCAGCGATTCAGGTTGAAATACGGCTACCTGGTGCTTCTGCGCCAGTTCCTTAACTGGGCTGGGAGTCAGCTTTTTACCTCGCCCTGCAGGGCGATCCGGTTGGGTGTAAACAGCGATGATCTTATGATCAGAGTCAAGCAGGGCTGAGAGATGGTCAGCTGCAAAATCCGGAGTTCCGGCAAAAATGATTCTAAGACTGGACGACACAATGGACCTTTAGGTTACTACGCACGGGCCGCTAGGCGGACATCTTTTTCAAGCTTTTTGCGAATGCGCTGGCGCTTGAGTGGCGAGAGATAATCGATGAACAACTTGCCCGCCAGGTGGTCAAGTTCATGCTGGATGCAAATAGCCAGTAAACCCTCGGCTTCGAGTTCAAAGGGCTGACCTTCACCATCCAGCGCGGTCACGGTGACCTTCTCGGCTCGCTCAACCTTGGCGTAGTTGCCTGGTACTGACAGGCATCCTTCTTCACTGATGGTGCTGCCTTCGCGTTTAATAATCTCAGGGTTTACAAACACTCTGGGATCGTCCTGATTTTCCGACACATCCATAACGACTACTCTGACGTGGCGGTCAACCTGGGTTGCTGCCAGGCCGATGCCGTTTTCGTCGCGCATGGTTTCAAACATGTCTGCAATCAGCTGTTTGATTTCGTTGTTAACCTCTTTAACCGGCTTGGCAACTGTGCGCAGCCGTTCGTCAGGAAAACTCAATACTTCTAGTATAGCCATCTGTCGTTCACACTTATTTTAGTCTGTATGAATTAATATACGATCCAATTACCAGCACTATTTACAGGGCAATTTCAGTTACTATTCTAACGTATAACCAGCGCTGCGTGCAGCTTTTTGTCGTTGCACTGAATTTCATGGCGCAACGGCCGATACACAAACATTGCTTGAATTAATTACAGTTGTAAGGGGCACAAACAGTTATGACAATCGGGTTGAAATCGTTCATTAAACGAAGCCTGCAGGTGGCAGTAGGCGCGGCAATGATATTACCCGCTGCCCTGATTGAGGCCGTGGAACTGAAAGATAATGCACCGGTCACCTACACGGTTAAGAAAAACGATACCCTGTGGGATATTGCCAGTTTGTTCCTTGATCAACCTTGGTTGTGGCCTGAATTGTGGCGCAACAATACCCAGATTGAAAACCCTCATCTGATTTATCCAGGGGATGTACTCACCATTCGGTTTGTTGACGGTGAACCTGTGCTGGAAGTTCAGCGCGACAAAACCTTTCTCACCATCAGCCCGGATATGGTCAGAACGGTCAAGCCTTCTCCTATCGGTGTTCTGCCTTGGTCAACGCTGGCCACCTACATCAGCCAAAACGAAATCGTCGAACAACAGGATTACGATTTGCTTCCCTACCTGCTGGGCAACCAGAGTGGTGGGATCCGCTTTGTCAGTGATGACCTGGTGTTGAGCCGAAGCTTTGGCCGTCCTGATGATCAGTATCGTGTGGTGAGGAAGCAATTTACCATTAAAAACCTCGATGGTGAGGTTGTGGGGATCCAGATCAACCATATAGCCGACGCTGAGATAGTAGAAGATGAAGCGGCCTCGCAGTGGCTGGTTAAAGTGTCTGACTCCAATTTGGAAGCGCAGCGCGGTGATCGGCTTTATTCCGGAGAATTTACCGGAGCGCAGGACATGACCTTACAGCCAGCCACGGACCAGAAAGGGCATGTGATTGGAAACCTGCATCAGCATGAACTGCTGGGCAAAGGCGACGTGGTTATTGTTGACCTGGGTTCCGATGCGCTGGAACCCGGTACAGTGATGGGGATTTACGCCCAGGGGCCAGACATTATTGACGGCGAACGCCCGCAGTATGCCAGCGAAGCCAGTGCGGTTCGTAGCGTGTTCAACGACGGCTCCAAAGTATCACAGCCTGCGCTGAAAATTGGTGAGCTGATTATTTTTAAAACCTTTGATAAAGCAAGTTACGGCATCATAAGCCGCTCTCGGGATCTGGTAAAAACCGGTGCCATAGTAGCGAAACCTTAATACTGTTGAGCGCCGTTTCTTACAGGGAGAAACGGCGTGACAAAACGGGTTGCTGGTTTACTCTTACAAGAAAAATATGCCTGGCTGGCTCTGGCGACCATCGCCGGAGTACGACATCGGGTCTGGGCCGACCTGGCGGCGAGGGGATATCAGGCAACCGATATTATCCATCGCCAAATTCCCTTTCCTGATGATGTTTCGGTTAGCCCGCGCCTAAAAGAAGCACTTTCAACTTATCAACCGGACATCATTGAACGTTGTAATCAGTGGCAAAAGGCCAGTGATGATCACCATCTCATAAGCTTTGGGTGCGACAATTACCCACCTTTACTGCGGCAGTTGTCTTCTCCACCATTGGTACTCTTTGTAAAAGGCAATACTGCCTTACTGAGCGCTCCACAAGTTGCGATTGTTGGTTCACGCCGGGCAAGCCGGAGCGGGCTTGATTGCGCCTTCGAGTTTGCCGGCCAACTGGTTACTCTGGGAATCAAAGTCGTCAGTGGCCTTGCGATGGGAATTGATGGTGCTGCGCACAGAGGGGCGCTGATAGTGCCAGAGGGAACGCTTGCCGTGTTGGGCAGTGGTGTTGATGTGGTATACCCTAACAGGCATTCGCAGCTTTACCGCCAAATAGTTCAATCAGGCGGTGCCGTGGTCAGTGAGTTCTGGCCGGGTACGCCAGCCCGCGCTCAACATTTTCCTCGCCGAAACCGAATTATCGCTGGTTTGTCTTTGGGAACGCTGGTGGTAGAGGCATCAATTCGAAGTGGCACCTTGATAACCGCCAATATGGCCATAGATATGGGCAAGGAAGTATTCGCAGTACCCGGCAATATACACAATCCACAAACTCAAGGTTGTCATTATTTAATCCAGCAAGGGGCCAAACTGGTTACCCATGTTGAACACATCCTTGAGGAGTTACCCTGTCTGACTGTCAGCTCCGAGCTCCGCTCTGATTCATCGGCAAAAAAAAGTCAATCCGAAAGCTTGGCAACCGATAAATTATTAGATAGTGTGGACTTGGATGTCACGGCTGTAGACATCATTGCCGAACGCAACCAGCTGCCTGTTTCTGAGGTACTGGCGGCACTGCTAGAATACGAGTTGCGTGGTCTGATAACCGCCGTCCCAGGGGGTTATGTCAAATTGAGGGGGAAATAACATGTTCGACATCCTCATGTATCTGTTTGAGAATTTCATTCACAGTGAAACGGAAATCCGTGTCGATCAGGACGAGCTGACTGAGGAGTTGGTGCGTGCCGGTTTTCACCATGATGAAATATACAAAGCGCTAGCCTGGCTTGAAAAGCTGGCAGCGTTGCAGGAAACGGATATAAAACCGTACTTCTGCAAAGGCATAACCACAAGTTTGAGCCGCATTTACACTCAGGAAGAGCAGATGCGGCTGGACGTGGAGTGTCGAGGATTTCTGTTATTTCTGGAGCAGGTTGCTGTTCTGGATGCATCAACCCGTGAAATGGTCATTGACCGGGTAATGGAAATCGATTCGGCAGAATTTTGTCTTGAAGATCTGAAATGGGTTGTGCTGATGGTGTTGTTTAATGTGCCGGGCAAGGAAAATGCGTACGCACAGATGGAAGATCTGCTTTTTGATGAATCGGACGGTATTCTTCATTAAACTTCGATTTTCTGCCTGATTCAGGCTAGCAGCATGTCAAAAATTGATCATTCCCTGTTTAATGCGGATGAGCACGCGCGCTCTCATACCTTTGGTGACTGCCCCGAATGCGGTAAAGCTCTGCGGGTGCGAAACAGTAAATCGGGGCCGTTTATCGGTTGTTCCGGTTACCCGCAGTGTCAATTCAGTAAACCGCTTCATGATGCTCAAACCACCACTCTGAAAGTTATTGAAGATACCCATTGCCCGGAATGCGGAAACGAGATGGCAATCAAAAAGGGGCGTTATGGGATGTTTATTGGCTGTACAAATTTCCCCGCGTGCCATCACATAGAACCTATTAAAGCGCAAAATGATACTCAGTTAACCTGCCCGAAATGTCAGAAAGGGCATTTACTCGAGCGAACCAACAAATACGGCAAGCGGTTTTTTGCCTGCAATCATTATCCCCAGTGCCGTTATGTGCTAAATTTCCCTCCAGTGGCACAGGCCTGTCCACAGTGTGGTTGGTCAGTTCTCATCGATAAAAAAGGTAAGCTGTGCTGCCCGCAGACAGATTGCGATTACACACAATCCTGAACATATTCATTTTTACGGTATCTCATGCAAGACACACAAAATACGTTGCAGCTCGCCCCTGAGGTCGAGGCTTTTCGTGCTGGAAAACTGCTGGTTTATCCTACAGAAGCCGTTATGGGAATTGGCTGTGATCCAGACAACGAAGTTGCGGTTCAGGCCTTATTGAACCTAAAAGGGCGAGCTAAAGAAAAAGGCGTGATCCTCATAGCTGATACCTATTCTCGGTTGCTGCCCTATGTTGATGACAAGGCTATTCGCCAGGACAGGCGAACCGAGATTTTTTCCAGCTGGCCCGGCCCGGTTACCTGGTTGTTGCCAAAGAGTGCTGGGGCGCCGGACTGGATCACCGGTGGAAACCCCAGTATAGCCGTTCGGGTTACAGCCCATCCGGTGGTAAGAGCATTGTGCGAGAAAGTAGGCATGCCGCTGGTATCTACCAGTGCTAACCCATCCGGCAAAGAGCCGGCGATAAATTTACAGCAGGCCAGGGAGTATTTTGGCGACAGTGTCTGCTATGTAGCGGGTGAAGTGGGTGAGCGAAGCCGCCCAAGTACTATCCGGGATGGGCAAACAGGGCAGATTATCAGAGCGTAGTTATGATGAACCTTAAAAGTGATTTGGTGCTTGAAAACACACATTCAGCCATAGATCAGGTAAAGCGTTTCCTGCTTGCCCTGCAGGACAACATCTGCCACACCCTTGAGATGGCGGATGGCAAGGGGCACTTTATGGAAGACTGCTGGCAACGGGAGCAGGGCGGAGGTGGTCGTTCGAGAGTACTGAAAGACGGCGCCGTTTTTGAACAGGGAGGTGTGAACTTTTCACATGTGTTCGGAGAGGCGATGCCAGCTTCCGCCACAGCCTCCCGTCCCGAATTGGCCGGCCGCAGTTTTCAGGCTATGGGCGTGTCTCTGGTCATTCACCCCAGGAACCCCTACGTGCCAACATCCCATGCCAACGTGCGTTTTTTTATTGCTGAAAAGGAAGGTGAAACACCGATATGGTGGTTTGGCGGAGGTTTTGACCTTACTCCCTTTTACCCCTACAAAGAAGATGTTCAGCATTGGCATGATGTTGCAAGAAAACTTTGCGCACCGTTTGGGGAGCAGGTGTATTCCGAATATAAAAAGTGGTGTGATGACTATTTCTATCTCAAACACCGCAATGAAACACGGGGTGTTGGCGGGTTGTTTTTTGATGACCTCAATCAGTGGGGGTTCGAAAAAAGTTTTGCGTTTATGCAGGCAGTGGGCAACGGGTATCTTGACGCCTATGTTCCAATCGTTGAACGGCGTAAAGGACAGAATTATGGTGAGCAGGAAAGAGAGTTCCAGTTGTATCGTCGTGGTCGCTATGTAGAGTTCAATCTGGTGTATGATCGCGGCACTCTGTTTGGGCTTCAAACCGGTGGACGCACGGAATCCATTCTTATGTCGATGCCTCCACTTGCACGATGGGAATACAACTATCAACCCAGGGAGGGTTCTGCAGAGGCCAAACTGGCGGAATGGTTGCAGCCCACAGACTGGTAATTAGTATCTGTAATAATAGGGCAGGTTGACCTGGATCAATCGCACGTCACGTGCGGATTTAGCACAGTTCAACCTTGTCCCAGATCAAAGTTTTTCTCTTGGTGGCTTTGTACATTGAAGCCAGATTCCGAAACATAAGAGAAAATTCATGAAACATTCAACTCTCAGTGCACTTATCGCCGCTACACTTTTCGTTGCCCCAGCAGGCTTTGCTTATGAAAAAGGGGACTGGCTTGTTCGTGGTGGTCTGACCAACGTCGCCCCGGATGATGAGACATCCAATATCCTTCTTGATGATGCCGATTTGGGCATTGGTCTGACAGTGGGTGCAGACACTCAGTTAGGTATCAACGTCGCCTACTTTATTAGCGACAGACTCAATGTGGAGTTGCTGGCTGCCACCCCTTTTACCCACAAAGTCGATTTTGGTGTCAGTGATCCACTCGGTACCGGTGACAAACTTGGTGAGGTTACCCACTTGCCCCCAACACTGAGTGTAAATTATTACTTCAGTGATCCTGCCTCCGCATTTCAACCTTATTTGGGAGCAGGGGTAAACTACACCATATTCTTTGATGAAGAGTTCACTGCTGCGAACACCGATGCCGGTCTGGCTGATCTGGAACTGGACAATTCGCTTGGGCTGTCGGCACAGGTAGGTGCTGACTGGGTCCTGAACAATAAGTGGCACATTAATGGTTCAGTACGTTGGATTGATATTGATACTGAAGCTTCGTTCAATCTGAATGGTACCCCAGGTAAGGTAAGCAGCATTCAGATTGATCCTTGGGTGTACACCCTGTCACTGGGCTACCGGTTCTAACCTAACAATACCCACCCATCGCGCTACTTCGGCCGCTTCGTTTGGAGCGGCCTTTTTTATTGACTGTTGACCATGTGCTCGGCCAATTGGTCCAGTGATCGTAATAACTGCTCGGCCAGGGCTAAATCCGAAACATTTTCCAACAGCGCTTTACGCATACAATACATCCACTGATTCTTTAGCAAGGGGGTTACCTTATAAGGAAGGTGCCTGGCACGTAATCGGGGATGCCCTCGCGACACTTCGTAATCATTCGGGCCGCCGAGCCACATCGAAAGATAAAGAAAGAAAACGTGGCGGATCCTATCCAGCGGTTTTGGATGTATAGCATAAAGTTGAGATGCCAACGGATCCTGTTCCATGATAGTGTAAAAACGATCAGCGATACGGCGAACTGTTTTTTCCCCGCCTATTGCTTCATAGGGTGTCGTCGCCCGTTTATTTTGTTTCAGTTTTTCTGCAAGGAAATCGAATACATTCATGAAAAAGTTTGCGGTGTTTGGTAATCCTATTACCCACAGTTTATCACCCGTTATCCATCAGATGTTTGCGAAAAGTACTGGTGAAGAAATCCTGTACGAAAAAATCCAGGCTCCTTTGGAGGGTTTTGAGCAAGCGGTAATGGATTTTTTCGCTCAGCCCAACGCCGTTGGCTGCAATGTGACTATGCCATTCAAAACCCGTGCGTATGAAATGGCCGGGCAGTCGTCGCCGGAAGCTCAGGTGGCAAAAGCCGTAAACACACTGGCGCGAATGCATGAAGGTGGCTTTCAGGGGTTCAACACGGATGGGGTAGGGCTGGTAGCGGATTTGAAAGCAAACAACATTGTATTGGAAGGTAGACGGGTGTTGTTGCTTGGAGCTGGGGGCGCCGCAAGAGGCGTTGTGTTGCCTTTGTTAAATGCAGGAATAGCAAAGCTTGGTATTTGCAATCGGACCCAGTCCAAGGCTCAGGCTATAGTGGATGAAATTGCGTGTGAGAGACTGGAATGTGTCGCTCTGGAAGCGGCATCTGACTGGCAGGCGGAAATCATAATTAATTCAACGGCCGCCAGCCTTAGCAATGCGTTGCCCGGAATAGACTCTGCAGCACTGGTTCGTTGTGAAGTTGCTTATGACATGGCTTATGCCAAAGAACCTACTGTTTTTATGCGCTACGCACTGGATAATGGGTGTGATTTGGCGCTGGATGGTCTGGGTATGCTGGTAGAGCAGGCCGCAGCGGCTTTTACCATATGGACAGGTAAAACTCCTGCGACCCGTGAAGTGGTTAACAAAGTACGAGCTGAATACACCTAATTTACGGATGCTGAGTGATTAATCTCCCAGATAGTCATTTTTTAATAAAACATAGTTCTCAGCTGACTGTGCCAGAAACTGGCGTTCCGCATCGTTAAGCGGGCGCTTCTTTACCATAGGGTTACCCACGTAAAGGTACCCACTTTCAAGGTGTTTATTGGGAGGGACCAGAGTTCCTGCTCCAATAAACACATCGTCCTCGACGGAGACTCCGTCCATTATAATGGCCCCCATACCCACCAGAATACGATTTCCCAGCGTGCATCCGTGCAGCATACATTTGTGGCCAATGGTGACGTCTTCCCCGATGACAAGCGGATAGCCTGCAGGATTGTTTGCTGTCCGGCGGGTGACATGCAGAACGGTGCCGTCCTGAATATTGGTCCGGTTGCCAATTTGAATACGGTTAACATCACCTCGTGCTGCAACTAATGGCCAGATACTCACATCGTCTCCACACATAATATCACCTACGATTACCGCAGACGGATCGATATAGCAGCGCATCCCCAGTGTAGGCATAGTGTTTTTATAAGGTCGGATCGACATGTTGAATGGAGCTCCTATAGCGAAAAAACGGGGTGATAATACCGAAAAATGGCTAAATCGAACAAGAAATGTTCGAACGAACGTGTTTTTCAGTTTTTTTTAAAATATCTGTTGACGGTTTTTCTCAGGTCTGTAGAATGCGCCCCACTTCGACAGGGGAGCCCAACGGCAAGCCAGTCAGACAAGGCTACAAGCCGCGTCAGGAGTGGTTTTCAGCGAAACGCCTTGAAAAATAAATTTTCAAAAAAGTGTTGACACTGAGAACGGAAAGCGTAGAATGCGCATCCCGCTTCGGGGTAACAACGAAGCAAGCCGGAAACGGCCCTGTTCTTTA
>NZ_QRHA01000007.1 GCF_003367475.1 Alteromonas aestuariivivens | reverse complement strand
GAATAACGGCGCTTATTGCTCTGACTCAGCTTCTCGATTAACGAGAGTGTTTCATGGAGTCCGACATCAACAGAGCAGAAGCCTTTTTTAATATTTCCTTCTCTAATTCAAGGCGTTCAACTTGCTTTTTCAACTCGCGGATTTCCCGCTGTTCCGGCGTCATCGGCGCGGCCTGAGGGGGTTTACCTGCTCGCTCTTCCCGTAATTGCTTAACCCATTTGCCCAGAGTTGAATAGCCAACTCCCATCGCTTCAGCCGCTTCTTTATTCGTGTACCCCTGGTCAACAACCAGTTGTGCTGTTTCGAGTCGGAATTCAGGACTAAAATTCGAGCCTTTCTTCTTTGCCATCTTGTCACCTAATTTTGTTATGCTGCTATCATAGCAGCTCTAATTAGGTGGCCAAATTCACTATGCCACTACACATCGTAACAGCTCCCCAGTACCAATTAACGGGCAAACACACTAGGTATGCTTGCTATTCCAATTTGAAAGTTGCCTCTCAGACGAGAATCAAATAGTCTGACGGGCGATGATGATTACTCCCGCAGATTACCCTCGCTTGACTTAAGTACCAGAGATAAACAATGAAAAACTATTATAAATACTATGCACTGGTGCTGCTTATCTGTTCTTTTTGCGTTTCATTTTCTATACGCTCTCAGCCAATCATTGAGCTGGATAAAACCCCTGCAGTAACAGCAGGCAAGTATTCCCTGTATTTTCAGGAGTCTGAGCAAAGCAAACTGTCGCTTGCTGAAGCGATGGAGCAATTTGCCTCAACATCGCCAGCTACCGGTTACAGCGAGTCGATATCTCTGGGTATAAGTGTTGCCCCGGTTTGGCTTAAAACCCGTTTACTGAATGCTTCACAGGGAACTGATTCGTTTCGGATAAGTACAGAAACGCCTTGGCTGGATTATATCGATGCTTGGATTGTCCATGATGGTGAGGTGATAGAGCACGTTCAAGGTGGTGATGGGGTTGCGTTTGAACAACGCCCAATGCCCTATCGCTACTTTGCATTTGAAACCAACCTACCAGAAGGTGAATCGGTACTATACCTGCGGATTGAAACTGTTGGCCCCATGGCCATTCCGCTGCGCATATCTACAACCGAGCTGGCTGTAAAAAGGGACATATCAAGTGCTTACCAATACGGTTTTCTGTATGGGATTATGCTCGCGTTAGCCTTGTATAACCTGATCCTCTATTTCAGCGTAAGACTTCCTGAGTATGGTTTGTATGCGCTGTACCTAATCGGATTCGTAGTCAACAGCTTATCTTATACAGGTCAGTTGCACGCCTGGATAACTCCTGATTTCGGGCCATATTTTCAGGATTGGTTAGACATATTTTTGATGATAACGTATTCGATTGCCGGGCTGCATTTCGCACGGCTGCTGCTGCACACAAGGGAATATGCGCCTTTACTGAATAAGATAACCATCGGGATCACAGTAGTCATTCCGTTAGGAATGCTGTTCGGTGCGCTTTCGAATAACCTCACACTAGCTCTGCTATTAGCGTTTTTGCTGAACACCAGTTTTGCGATGCTATTTATAGTAATGGGCATACAGGCACTTAAAAACAACATTGCTGCCGCCTGGCTCTTTCTTGTTTGCTCGGTAACCGCAGCCACCTGCATCTGTATCTCGACGTCAGCGGTAGCCGGCATGCTGCCCTACAACGGCGTGACATTTAAACTCATTGAAATAGGCATGGCGTTTGAAGCGATTTGTCTGGCATTTCTGCTAGCCCAACGATTTCGTTCCGCCGAAGCAGATAAACTTGCTGCCGAAAAAAGTGCCCGTATTGATTCCCTAACCGGCCTGAATAACCGCAGAGGATTTGCTCATATTGCGCAACCGATCTGGCATCAGAAAATCAGAACCGGCCGGGATATCTCGTTAGTGCTTATTGATATTGATCACTTTAAAAAAATTAATGATGACTATGGCCATGCCGAAGGTGACGCGGTTCTAAAAACGGTTGCAACGGTGTTAAAAGAAGGTGTGCGTAAAAGCGATATTTTAGCCCGATGGGGAGGAGAAGAATTTTTGCTCCTGTTAACAGACACTGCGGAAAGCGAAGCGCTGCAGTATGCTGAGCGGCTTCGCTCACTGATAGAAAGCGCCGAGGTACAGTGCGCAGCAGGGACAATCAGGGTGACTGCCAGTCTTGGGGTCTGCGGTACGCAGGCAGGCAAGTTAGATGACAGCCTGGTAGGCGAAAATGATCTGGAGTCGATGATTAATACAGCAGACAAAGCCCTGTATAAAGTTAAAAGCGCTGGTCGAAATCAGGTTTCCTCCGCTAACCTTTTGAAGACAGGCTATTGCTGACACTTTCATCACCAGGTTTTTTCGCTGATAGCCCGGTTTAATAGACTGGGGCATGCAAAATCAAATACCCTATCAACGCAATAGCCTAGGAAAGTCTTTCACTGCGGCCGCGGTCGAACAGCATAATCCCGTGCTTCTACTCCTTTTTGCAAGTCTTAACAGTCAGTTATTGGCATATAACCTGCTTAATTAACCGATTTACTCGTGAGAGGTGTTATTACACCTGCAGTTGCTCAAAGAGAGTGCAAATGGCCGCTTATTTCGCCCCAAAATCTGTCTTCCTACCCATACGGTTCCGCCTTTTCTCCTTATTATGGCTAACTCTACTCGGACTCCCCCCTTCTTCATTGGCACAAGCTGACAACCCGGCGTTTGTGCGTGATCAGGTTGCTGAAGTGATCTATGACCGATGCGAAAGCTGTCATAATGATTACATCTATGACGGCAACTGGTCGGTGGAAGACATCCAGATCAGCGATATTTCCCATGGAAAGAACCTGAAACGATGGGAATCAATCCTGAAATCTGTCGCCATGGGCGATATGCCTCCGGCAGAAAAAAAGCCGCTGACACCACAACAAAAAGCCTCATTATTGCAATGGCTTGAGAACGCATTAAACCGCTACAGTGAACTTAACCCCAACCCTGGCAGGTCAACCATTCGGCGATTAAATCGCAGCGAGTACGCCAACTCAGTAAGTGACTTGCTCGCGCTTGACGTAGACATTACCGGTTTACTGCCCGGCGACGATTCCGGGTATGGTTTCGACAATAATGCCGATGTATTGGGTATTTCAACCACACTGCTGGAGCGCTACCTTACCGTTGCCGGAAAAGTCAGCCGGCTCGCCACGGGCGTAGCAGGTGAAGCAGCCAGTAAAACCAGCTATGTGGTGCCAAAAGACGGCTCGGTTAAAAATAGTGGTGTCCCCTCATTCGATCTCAGAATGAGTGACGACTTGCCCTTGGATTCAAGAGGTGGGGGCAGTTTCGATTTTTACGCCCCAACAACTGGAATTTATGAAATTGCCGGGTTCATCAATGCCAACACCAATAACGAGGTGGATCGCCTGGACATCCACCGCCACAGCTACAGACAGACTCTCGCTGCAGGCAATCACACTATCGGAATGGCGTTTCGTAAACGGTTGGCACTGCGTGAGCATGTACCCACCGTACGAAAAGGCACATCCTATGTAGTATTGCCAGACCGCGAGCCTGAAGAGCTGGAACTGGATTTTATTCTCGATGGCGCCCGTATTCACACAACAAAAGTGCCTTCCTACCATATGTCACCGCGCTTTTCCCAGGCGGCATTCTTACGTGACGTGCTCGAGATTGAGGTGACCGGCCCGCTGAGTAATGGCCATGAAATAACGGCAGCCACCCCGGGTGTCAGCCAAGTGGAGACCGCCAGTACCCGAAAGATATTTGTTTGCTTCCCGGATACCACAGAGACCGCATCGGAGTCGGTTTCCTTCAGAAACAACGCAGAAGCCGAACTGAAGTGTGCCAGACAAATTGTTTCCCAATTGTCTGCCGAAGCGTACCGCCGCCCAACCAATGACACCGATATTCAACCTCTGCTCGGCGTATTTAAGCAAGCAAGACAAGACCTGACTTTCAGAGCCAGTATAGCCACCACAATCCAGGCTCTGCTGGTGTCACCTGGCTTTTTATACCTTCAGGAGCCAGCACCTGAATCGGCTCCGCCAGGAAGTATATACAAAATCAATGACTTCGAGTTCGCTGCACGGTTAGCGCTATTTTTATGGAGTAGCTTACCCGACAAGGAACTTGCAGATGCGGCAGAGAGCGGAAAGCTGAGAGAGCCTGCCGCTCTTCGCCAGCAGATTCAACGCATGCTGGGTTCTGAAAAAGCACAAGCGTTAACGGATAACTTTGCCGGCCAATGGCTGTATCTGCGCAATCTGCCCCACCATTTCCCGGATGTGTTTGAATTTCCGCAATTCAATATCCCACTGAAGTATTCAATACAGCGCGAGACGGAATTATTCTTCACCCGCATATTAAAAGACAATCGGTCCATCTTTGATTTTCTCAATGCTGACTACAGCTACCTCAATGAACAGCTGGCCCTGCACTACGGTATCAAAGGGGTGAAAGGTAACGCCTTTCGCAAGGTCGGTCTAAACCAACAGAGTCATCGTGGTGGCCTATTGGGCCAGGCAAGTATTTTAACCCTGACATCCAACCCCAATCACACCTCTCCGGTTAAGCGAGGCAAGTGGATATTGGATAACCTGCTGGCAGCGAGCCCTCCCCCACCGCCTCCGGATGTGCCAGCGTTGGTCGCAGAACACGATGGCATTGCCCTGTCGGCAAGAGAACAATTAGAGAGGCACCGCACAGATCCCGTTTGTGCAGCATGCCATGTGCGTATGGACCCACTCGGATTGGCACTGGAACAATACGACGCCGTAGGAGCGTACAGAACAGAATACGCGGGGCAGCAGCTTGATGTGACAGCGCAAATGCCCGACGGTACACAATTCGAAGGATTAAACGGCCTGCATTCCGTTCTGTGGGACAGACGGGAACGCTTCGCTCAGGCATTTATCGACAGATTGCTGACCTATGCCCTTGGCCGAGGATTAGAAGCCTACGACCAGCCGACTATCCGGGATATTGCCAGCCTGGCCAAAGCAGACAATTACCGAATGCACAGCATTATTGAGGCGGTTGTAACCAGCACCCCCTTTAACTTTAAAACCGCACCTGAGGCGAAAAATGAACAGCAGCAAATCGCGAAAATACATTAATGCCAGCTTGTCACGCCGCACTTTTCTGAAAGGTCTGGGTGTGACGGTTACACTGCCCATGATGGAATCGTTGCTGCCAGTTGCCGAAGCTAAATCGCTGGAACAACGCCCCAAACGAATGACGGTATTTTACTCACCGAATGGTGTCAGAATGCAACGTTACACGCCCGCTGAAGCAGGTAAAAACTATGCGATGACCCCGATTTTAAAACCGTTGGAAAAAATGCGGGATAAATTCTCCGTGATTTCCGGGTTAGCCCATTATCAGGCCAGTGCATTTGGTGCCCCGCCTGCCGGACATGGCAGAAGCTGTCCGGCATTTTTAACCGGTGCCCACGCCAAAGCCACGGAAGGAGCAGACATCTATTGTGGTATTTCCGCCGACCAGGTGGCGGCCCGGCATTTCGCCCAAGAAACACAACTGGCTTCGCTGGAACTGGGTATCGAGCCCCCCAGTCTGTTAGGAAGTTGCGACATTAACTACAGCTGCACCTATACCAACACCATTTCCTGGAAGAGTCCGACTCAGGCCTTACCGGCCATGGTTGCGCCAAGTATTGTGTTTGAACACCTGTTTGGCGACGGCAATAAAATTGACGAGAACACCCGACAGCTTCGACTGAAACAAAGAAGCAGCATACTCGATTTTATCCATGCAGAAGCAAAACGGGTTAACCGTAATCTGGGCACCAGCGATCGCCACAAAATGGATCAGTTCCTGGAATCAATTCGCGATGTAGAGCGACGAATCGCAAAAGCCCGCGACACATCGATTCAAATGAACTTGGACGGCTTGTCTGTGCCCGCCAACATTCCGTCAGACTATGAAGAACACGTCAGAATTATGCTCGATCTGCAAATGCTGGCCTTGCAAACGGATATGACGCGGGTAAGCACCTTTATGCTCGGGCGTGAGCTAAGCAACCACGCCTACACCAACCTTGGCATTCCCGATGGCCACCATGCACTGAGCCACCACGCCAATAACCCGGACAAAATTGATAAGCTGGTAAAAATTAATGCTTACCACATGCAACTGTTTGCTGATTATCTGGAAAAGATGGCCAGCATTCCCGATGGCGAATCCAATTTACTCGACAACACTTTTGTTGTCCGTGGTGCCTGTATCGGTGAATCCAACGACCATGACCACATGGATCTGCCCATTATTCTGGCTGGCGGCGGGCTTGAAGGTAACCGGCATATCGCGGCAAAAAAACATACACCAATGTGTAATTTACTGCTTTCCGTTCTGCTGCAGATGGGCGTACCTGCGCAAAGTTTTGGTGACAGTTCAGAGCCGCTAGCCGGTTTGATAGCCTGAAGGAGTATTTGTGACTTTGAACATAATGTTAAACAAAGCAGCAAAGACATTGCTTTATGCTCTGATTATTACGAGTGCGATTGGGTGCAATAATCAGTCGGAACCAGTCACTCCTGCTCCCCATTTAACCAGCCAGGAACACGACATACTGATGCTGAAAGCAAAGCGGGCCATTTTGGAACTGGACCGGGTTCTGGTTGATGCGATCAGCACCAAGATAGATGTAAATCGTGCCCTTCCAGACCATTCATCTCTTCTGGCGTGGGCTGTCGAAGCGCAGGATCCCAGTCTGGTTAACCTGTTACTTGAGAAAGGCGCGATTGCCAAAACGGGCAACGGCAACCGCTTTAGCCCCATTGTTCAGGCCTGCAGGTATGGCAACTCTGAAATCATCAATGCTTTATTGGACCACGGAGCCGAGCCAAACAGCGTTATTGAGGATGGCACCAGTGCTTTCCAGTTGTGCGCT
Source organism: Alteromonas aestuariivivens (assembly GCF_003367475.1). Classification (GTDB taxonomy): domain Bacteria; phylum Pseudomonadota; class Gammaproteobacteria; order Enterobacterales; family Alteromonadaceae; genus Alteromonas; species Alteromonas aestuariivivens. Next base: position 298,995 of record NZ_QRHA01000007.1, on the reverse strand, counting down.
GGTTCAGCACTGGTTACAGACCTGGCGCGGATGGTCAGCCTTGGCGGCAAAGTCTCCGCCGCAAATGAGTATGGCCAAACCGCAGTAATGTTTGCGGCTAATTCTGGTAACACCGACAACCTGCTATACCTTGTCGATGCAGGCGCCAGCATTAACCGCCAAACCAATGAAGGGTACAGCCCGCTGTTTTTCGCCATAAAGAGTCATAACCTAAATACCATTCAAGCGGCGATATCTGTCGGCGCCGATTTGTTCGCTGCGGCCCAGGATGGAACAACCGCAACGCAACTCGCGGTGTATACCGCGAACTTTGAATTTTTAACCTGGTTTGCGGGAGAGATGGATTCGCTGATGCGCCCCGAAGCTGTCAATGCTCTGTTAACCGCGTTTGATCGCAATGGCGATCAGTTGCTGCATGCCGCAGTGAATGCAAATCAGGCAAGCCTTGTAGCGGCCTTAATGAAACTGGGTGCAAACCCCAATTCAGTGAGTGAAGATTCACAACTCAGCTGGCGTTACGAAGCAAATTTTAAAACTGAGAGCTACACGCCTCCCCGGCTCACCCCAATTGAAATCGCAGAGCAAAATGATTTCACACAAATTATTGCGATTTTACGTAACTCAACTGAGGGCGTGAGTTCAGGCAGTTAATTGGCCAGATAGGGTAATCGGAATTTGTTTGTTGGATTTTGCACAGCGGAACGCTGTAAACTCTTTTAAGGAAAAAATGATGCGGAATTGTGGGTACGGGGTTTGACCTTTGCCAACGAATCCCCAATACAATATGATTTTATTCACACGGAGGTTGAATGAATAATGTCACCGCAGCCCTAATGTTGCTTTGCTCCTTTTCGTCATTTGCCAGCATCCCAAATGGTCGGCACATCGTCGTTGACGGGCGAGCACAAGTCTCTGCAATACCAGATCTCGCCGTCTTACACTTCAACGGTGAAACGATTAGGGGCACCAAAGTCAGCGCGACAGATATGGCTCGCATGACGATATAGAAACAATCCAGGTTTCCGGCTCCAGAATCGAATCAGAAACGTTTCAGCCTGGAAAATACCTTCAGGAAAACATCATATTTTCTGCATCAGTTCATGTCGTCTTTGATCTGGAAGTAGATTGAATTTAACCCGTTCGTATTCTGGCACCTGGCAATTCGCCTCAACCAGTTGGCATCGGGTCGTCCAAAGCTGCTCCCAAATTATTGAGCTACACTTTGTCTAAAGTGTTACTTGACTGGTGTTTTGAAATGAACGCTCAATTTAGAATACTGTTACTGACTATTATTACGTTCACACCTGCTTCAGCGCTGGCCGTTGGTGCTCTCGCAATTGACGGTAACCAGGGAGGCCAATATGGCTTTTCCTACGATTATGATAACGTTGCTGATGCAAAAAACAGGGCATTGCGTGAATGCGGATCGGGTTGTTACATAGTACAAGTTTTTGAAACTGGCTGTGCCGCCTATGCAGCAGATCAGGCACAAGGCAGTACCGCGTATGGATGGGGAAAAGCATCTACCAGCAATGAAGCAAAAACCATAGCACTAAGTTATTGCAGAGAATATGGTGGCCGAAATTGTATTGTCCGGGTTTGGGGGTGTAACTCCAAGTAACCCTCCTTTGCCATTTCTCACACTTTGAAGAAGCTTCAGGGCTTGGCGGTGGTATTGCGCTGACTCAGTTCGTCTCGATATTGCCTTGGAGTGGTTGAAAACTGCTTCTTGAACTGGGCTATCAAATGGGACGGGCTGGAAAAATTCAGTTCGTAACTGATTTGCGTGGTCGACTGATTGGTCTGGCTCAGCATTCTGGCCGCGCTGTAAAGCTTGTGACGCAAAACGTATTCAGAGAAGTTACAACGGAAAACCTGTTTGAGCTGTTCCTCCTTTGCCGGCTTGGCGTATTCTACAATCCACAGTACCAACAACTTGAGCATGAGCAGTCTTTTGTCACTCATGGGGTTCTGCTGGTAACTCTCATACAGCCACAAACTGCAGATGGTCGGCCTGTCCCAGGGCTACGACAATATTGTCGTGCGCCATGAGCAGGACGATGCAAACAAGTTTTCGGTCTGGTATTTTAAAAGCGAACAGTTACTGGCTGTCGATGCAGTCAATAACACCAAAGCCTACGTTTTAGGTACTAAACTTATCAAAAGCGGGCAATGCATTGACAAGGATAAACTGGCCAAACCGGAGGTGGAGTGCAAACCCGCCAACTTACTCAGGCAGTAACGTGATTTTATGACAACCAGTGCTCAAACAACGGCGCCTGCAACAGAGCTTAACAGCAGGCTGCCGGAGCAGGCAGAAAGGCAATTGGTCGAAGAAGCGCCCATTGCCATCACCCTGAATGGCATTCATTTTTCGGTCATGCTGGCAAGCCCCTATGATTTGGAAGATTTTGCTTTTGGGTATCTTTTGTCTGAACGGATAATCCACGACCGGATACAAATTCGTGATGTGGAATCCTCCCCTCTTGAGCAGGGCATTCAATTGAATGTCACCCTGTCTAACCGTCAGTTGCAGCAGTTCAAACATCAACAGCGTCAACTTAAAGGCACGTCAGGCTGTGGCCTGTGCGGAAAGCAGGCAATGGCGCTGGCGTTCCCGGTGCTGGACAAACTGCCACTGCGCCCCTGTCTGCCCAAACCGCGCATTCAACAACTGAAATCCCAACTTTCCAGCTGGCAATTGCGTGCAAAATCCAGCGGTGCCATGCACGCGGCGTTTTGGGTAAACGGTAACGGGGACATTCTGAGTTGCCGCGAAGACATCGGCCGCCATAATGCCGTTGACAAGCTGATTGGCCACGGGCTTCGTAAAGGTTTCGACCGTCACAACGCCAGTATTCTGGTTACCAGCCGCTGCAGTGTGGAAATTGTGCAAAAAGCCATACTGTGCGGCGTGGCCACCCTGATCAGTTTGGCGTCGCCGACCCGGCTGGCGGTAGAATACGCCCGGCAGCACCATCTGAATCTGGTTCACATTCCCAAAAAGGACGCTCCCTCACTGTATACCGCAGGAACGTTCGAATGACAGGCGCAAAAGACAAACAGCAGCAAGCCCGCAAAGCCGGTGGTTTTGCCTCGGTGAAGTCCACCATGTTGCGCCTGCTGGAAAGCAAGAAAGTCCGCGAAAATGTAAAAAACCTGCTCAGAATGAACAAGGACAAGGGTTTTGACTGCCCGGGTTGTGCCTGGGGAGATGCCCCGGAAGGCTCGATTCAGTTCTGCGAAAACGGCGCCAAAGCCATCGCCTGGGAGTCCACCAGCAGAACCATTGGCGAGGCTTTTTTTGCCCGCCACAGCGTCAGCTATCTCAACAGACAAAGCGACTACTGGCTCGAGTACCAGGGCAGGCTGACCGAGCCGCTCAGATACAACAAAAACACTGACCGTTATGAGCCAATCAGCTGGCAGGCCGCCTTCACACTCATTGCCGATAAGTTAAACGCATTGGCGTCGCCGGATGAAGCGGAGTTTTACACCTCTGGGCGTGCCAGCAATGAAGTCTCGTTTTTGTACCAGTTAATGGGCAGAACCTTCGGCACCAACAACTTTCCGGACTGCTCCAACATGTGCCACGAAGCCAGTGGTGTTGCGCTAAATGCGGCAATCGGTGTGGGCAAAGGCACAGTCACACTGAGCGATTTTGAGCACGCCGACGGCATTTTCGTATTCGGGCAAAACCCAGGCACCAATCACCCCAGAATGCTCAATACCCTGCGCAAAGCCGCCAAACGCGGATGTAAGATTGTCAGCTTCAATAACCTCAAGGAAGTGGGTTTGCAACGCTTTGCCAGCCCACAGGTGGCCAGCGAACTGCTGACATCCGCAGCCACTGCCATCAGCCACAAATATTACACCCCAAAACTGGGCGGTGACATGGCGGCAGTTCGCGGCATGGCAAAGCACCTGCTGAATACCGGAGCCCCTTTCAATCAGGCATTCATCACCCGGCACACCGGCAATGTCGAACAATACCTTGCGCAGCTGCATGCCACCAGCTGGCAGCACATTGAGCAACAATCCGGCCTGACCCAGGCCCAGTTAGCCGAAGCTGCCGAGTTGTTTGCTTCCTGCAACAACGTGATCAGCACTTGGGCGATGGGCATCACTCAGCACAAACATTCCGTTGATACCATTCGTGAAATCACCAATCTGCATTTGCTGTTCGGGCAAATTGGCCGGCCTGGTGCAGGGCTTTGCCCGGTCAGAGGCCACAGCAATGTGCAGGGTAATCGCACCATGGGGATCAACGAAAAGCCAAACGCCGGGTTTATCACGCGCCTGGAGCAGACCTTTGACCGCACCTTTCCGACACAAAGCGGGCACAACGTTTACCATGCACTGAAAGCCCTGCATGAGAAGCGCAGCAAAGTACTCATTTGCCTGGGCGGAAACATTGCCGCGGCAGCAGCCGATTCCGTCTTTACCCACCAGGCGGTGCGCAATGCAGAGCTCAACGTACAAATTAGTACCAAGCTCAATCGCAGCCATCTGCAGGTTTCAGAAGAGGCGCTGATTTTACCCTGCCTTGGCCGGACCGAGCTGGACTCGACCTCTTTGGGTGAGCAGCAAATTACCGTCGAAGATACCTTCAGCATGGTGCATGCCTCCCAGGGCCGTACCCCGCCGGCCAGCGAACACCTGCGTTCCGAGGTCAACATCATCGCCAACATTGCCCATGCGACGCTGGGCAATCATCCGGTAAACTGGCTGGAACTGGCGGATGATAACAGCAGAATTCGCGCCCTTATCGAGCAGTCTATCGAAGGGTTTACAGGCTTCAACCGCAACCTCAAACAACCCGGCGGATTTTATCTCGGCAACGCCGCTGCAAGCCTTGAATGGAAGACCCGGTCCGGGCGGGCCGAATTCAGCGCCGCACCGCTGCCTGAGAGCATTTTCCCAATGGCAGTCAGCGAAAAAATAGAACAACACAAGCACAGCGTTTTTACGCTGCAAACTCTGCGTTCACACGATCAGTACAACACCACCATCTATGGCATGGAGGATCGCTACCGGGGTGTTTCAGGTGATCGCAAGATACTGTTTATCAACCCGAAAGACGCACAGCGACACAAGCTTAATGACGGTGACAAAGTGAACATCACCTCAATCTGGCAGGACAACGTCACCCGGCAGGTCACAGGATTCAAACTGGTTTATTACGACATCCCGAAGGGTAACCTGGCGGCGTATTATCCGGAAACCAACCCCCTGGTACCCATCGACAGTATTGGCGATCAATCGTTTACGCCTACCTCAAAATCGATTGCGGTGGTGATAGAAAAAGCCACTTTCTCCGCAGACACGATTGCGGTGTCTGCCAGATAACCCTCCCGCGTATTAAGCTGATCTAGATGAACGGGAATAGCTTCAAATTTACCAAAAAGTTTTAATAGTACCCATAGAGCCAAAAACATTAACGATATGAAATGGCAGTAAGCTAATCAGACAAAACAAGATTGCTAACAAGGAGCCTCAGTGGATATTTGCTTTAGGCGCGGTGATGACCTCCACAGGGCAGCCCAATTAACATTTAAAAACATGCATCAGTACTATCAGCAGTTCGCTCCGGCATGGGATGTAGCAAAAGTCTTTGAAGTCACCAAAAATTTGAAAAATTACGACCTTTTATTCCAGGGTGAAGTGGCGGGCATAATGAGGCTTCAGTTCGAGGCAGACTGTTGCTACCTGAGGGATCTTCAGGTAACACCAACCCTGCAAAACAAAGGTATTGGCAATGCAGCAATACATGAAGCGAAACGCCAGGCATTGGATGCCAAAATGAATACTGTCCAATTACGGGTATTCTAAATCAGCCCGGCAATAGCACTGTATAAAAGGCATGGCTTTGTAATTCAAAGCGAAGATGAACGTTTTTACAATATGGCGGCACGAGTCACCTGATAATGCTATCAACTCGCTTATAACTGTTCACCTGCCGGTAAATCTTGTCGCTCTGATTCCGACAAGGTACTGCCGAGCGAGGCAATAATTACCAATACAATGGCCAACCACTGCCAGACCGTTAACTGTTCGGCCAGAATAAGAAACCCGGCCAGGGCTGCAATAGCCGGTTCCAGGCTCATCATTACGCTAAAGTTTTTGGCTGGTAAATTGCGCAGTGCCACCATTTCAAGGGTGTAGGGTAAGGCGCTTGATAGAATGGCTACCATGATCCCAAGTGGTAACACCGCCATACTTAAAAGCGACGCACCATGGTTGATAATGCCGGGCGGCACCATCAGAATGGCCCCGGCTGCCATGCCAAGAGCGACCGTGCTCCCCCCGGAGCCCTGATTACCTGTTTTTTTGCCAAATAAAATGTAGCCAGCCCAACACACACCGGCACCTAACGCAAGTGCAACGCCTACCGGGTCAAGCCCCTGTGTGCTGGTCATGTCGGGCAGCAAAATCAAAATACCTGCAATGGCACAGGCCACCCAGAACAAATCACGTTTACGGCGTGAACTTAAAAGAGCAACGGCCAATGGCCCAGTGAACTCCAGTGCAACACCTATGCCGAGGGGAATTCGTTCAATAGCACAGTAAAAAGTCAGGTTCATACCACCTAAACAAGCACCGTAAATGAAGATACTGGGCCAGGTTGCTTTATCAGGCAGAGCACGCCAGGGGCGAAACACCAGACACAGAATCAGCGCTGAAAAACCAAGGCGTAAGCTGGTAGTGCCATCAGGCCCGACAAGCGGGAAAAGCTGTTTAGCCAAAGATGCACCAGACTGAATTGTGACCATGGCAAGCAACACACACAGAGTTGCAGTGAGTAAAACACGAGGTTGTGGCATGAAACTATGGGCAGGGCTGGAAAGCGGGCTATTTTAGGTGTGATTTCCAGCAAGGTAAATATCTGTATTATTCGCTCAGACCTGCGCGTACAGTTACCCGAGTTTTCGTTGCCTGTGTCGATTCTCTGTGTGACAGCCCAGCGTTACAACAAACACCGCCGTGTGCTATTGACTCACTGCCCTTGTTCCTGGTTTACAACATACGCTCTGACGCTTTCCTGCTCGTTGGAATCATTTCGGGAAACAATAGCAATGGCATCATCAACGTCGCTCATATTTACTGGCATGTGTGGAACGCCCGCGGGGATATATATAAAGTCGCCTTGCTTGTTAAAGCATGACTCTTTGAGATTTTCCCCATAGAACGTTTGAACATCGCCTTTGAGAAGGTAGATTGCCGTTTCAAAACCTTCGTGATAATGCGGTTTTGCACGTGCTCCAGCCGGGATAATCACAACATTCATAGAGATCGCGACCGAACCTGCAGTATTTTCAGAAATCCCCACATAATTTGGTAGCTTTTGTAATGTCTCGACAGGGATTTCAGGCCTAACAGTGACTATCTTCTTTTCAAGCTCGATCATTACCTTCAACCTTGGATAGGGCCCATAGAGGACTTTGAAGCGACAAAGTCAGCTCCATTTCTTTGAATTAGACTAAACGCCGCTCAAAAAATGCGCAACGAATTTCTTTAATTGAATAACATCACAAGTCAGTTAGGTAATGGGCTTGCAGACTTTACCAGGCCGCACTGACAACCCAGATCTAAATCTTTCTAATCCAGATATTTCTAAAGCTGATGTCGCTGCCATGATCCTGTAAAATCAGCGGCTCACAACCGTGGGGCTGAAAATACTCCGGCTTCCCCTAATGAACTGTGGTGCCCTGTATATCAAAGTGATCCTGCACCAGCACTCCGTTGTGCAGCACCTGTTTCCAGTCATCCCAGGTACCTGGGTTTTCGTTAATGGTAATCGGCTCATTCGGGAAATGGGTTGACCCCCACGGAATCACGCTGTTGCGATAACTGTAACCGAGAATATCCACCGCATCGGCATAGCCACTGACATGACTGACCTGGGGCAGGACCATATTCGCGGTGGTCGGGCGGGTGGTATCCAGCTCTTTAACCCAGCCATTTAGCTTTTTAGCCGCGTCGGCCAGGATATACTGGCCTTTTTCGGGTGTCTCGTAACGGGCCTTCCTTTCTTCCGGCGTAAACTTGGGAGCGGCGTCCAAGAAAATGAAGGTAAGCCGGAAATGACCCGCCGCAGTCTTGCCCGGGTCATCGCAGGTAGATTTCTATCAGGGCTGAGTGGAAGTAAGTGTTACGGTTCCGGTGGCAGCCCACTCGGTTCCCCGGATCAGCGATTGCAAAAAGCTGTCGCTTTCAATTGCTGGTTTACCATGCCCAAGAGTGCTGTGAAAAACCCGTCCATCGAAATAGTCGATGGTCATTAACACGGGTTCATGACGCCCGAAGCCCTTAAAGGCAGGATCATCATAGGCGGTTGCCAGCACGGTTAAATTTTGTGCCGGGCCACGAAGCCGGTTGTAGAGTTCGTCCTGTGCATGCATAAAACTCTCTGGCAATCCTGCCACAACCGGATGTTCATAATTTTGCAACTGAATTTCAAACGGATGCTGCTGACCATGGCCTCCCCCCTGCCCTGGGCTGGTATCCACCACCTGTTCCCCGGCATCGCTGAAATACACATAAGGGCCGCTGTTTTCATTGCGACCACCCCAGCCACCTAGACCAATCATCTGGTTAAACGCCGGCCAGTCAGGAAAGGAATTATCCGCCGCATGGAACACCACCAGCCCACCACCGTTTTTCATATAGGCTTCAAACGCCTCGCGGGTAGCTTGTGGCCAGGGAGCCGCCTTCCAACCAAAATTTGAAATAACCACCTGGTAATCAGCAAACACCGGGGCAAATTCCGGGTCGGTTTGAGGCTCTTTTACCGCGGTGTAGGTTTTACCATCATCCAAGCCATAATCCGCCAGCCAGTTCTCGCCCTTCCAGGTATAGCGGGAACGATAGACGTCCACGCTGAATCGCCCCGTGGCTTCCAGTTCCTGTTTAATTTTAGCGGTCGCCCAAGGCCAGACCTCGTGGTTGTTCTGACCATCCACAATCAGTACTTTCAGTGGCACATCGGACAGTGCTGCCGATGGTGAAGACTGGCATCCGCTCATCCAGACAGCGATCATCAAAACCATCATTAATTGCAAAGCTGTTTTCACATCAACTCCTCTGCCCGGTAGGGCGTTGTTCGATCGCGGGTTTGTTCCCGAATTTGCTCAATATCCAGCGGGGTAATGGGCTCTTTAGTACCGGCACTATCACCCCAAGTGTTGCGGATGTAAATGGCCACAGCCGCCAGATCCTCATCATTTAAATCGACACGGGCCGAAAAGCCGGGCATCACCGCACTGGTCTGCCAGCGTCTTCCATTCCCCCATATGGGCCCGCTAAGCCCGTGCAAAAGAACCCTGGCCAGCCGTTGTTTTGGGTCTAATACCCACTCGCTGCTGCGAAAGCTTGGCCCCAGGGCGGCATACACCGCATGCTCATAATCCGGATCGGCAAATTGCATCAGATACTGCGCCATGGTGCCGTGAGCCTTATCCGGCAATACATCACTCATTATCATGGCCGTTTGATGCACATGCACAGACGAATGTTGATCAAACAGATGGGCGAGGAGATCCATGTTAACGGCCGGCAATCCGTTCAGGGTCCAAAGCCCGTTGATGATGGCGCGAGGATCCTGACTGCCCCGGAATGGTTCCAGGATGCCAAGTTAGGAATTTACACCCACTGGACGCCGACGACGGAAAAATTTCACTGCCAGCCCTGGCAGCCAAGGCCTGACATTTCGTACTAGACGAAAACCCGTGCTGAACCCAGCGCGGGTTGCGATTTCGAATTGCATTTCCAAACCAGCACACACAGGGGCGGCAAACCGTCTGTAATCCCATTCCGTGAGAGGGTTTCCGCCCAAGCCTCACTAAACTGTGCTAACCGGATTCAACTTTGGCTGGCGACCTACGGAGACCCTCATGGCGAAAAACGTAACCGATGCAGTAAAACAGCTTGCCAGTCTGCTCGATTTCATCACGTAAACGCTCATACCAGCGCTCCGCGAGTATCACGCAGTCTTTTGGGTTTAACTGTGCATTGGCGACACCAGAAAGCTTAAGTCGGGCTAACTCTATTTGGTTGTGAGCATTTTCAATATGAGCAGGAAATACCCGCTTTGCTTCTGTGAGAAACTTGGTGCGAAGTGAACGCTTGAATTCATGTTTCTGAATGACCGGAAATACGTCCTTTGGGACTGCCATTCTGAAGTAGTAGACACCGGATTTTGGGTCTCTGTAGGGACTAGCCATATTACTCATTTGTACCACCACTTTGTACAAGTTAGTGGTTACATCACTTTTCTCTGACGCTAGAAACGACAAGGCCCCGCGCTCTGCAGGGCCTTAACGGTATTTGGCGGAGAGAGAGGGATTCACTCGCACCATCCATGGTACTCGCCCTGCGGGCAGCCTGTGGCTGTGCCAAACGGCGTTCCTGCCGTTTGGTCGAACCCGGCGAGGCTTCTCATACCTCTTTCCCGAGAAACAAAAAACCGCCTCAAGGGCGGTTCTTTTGTATCTGGCGGAGAGAGAGGGATTCGAACCCTCGATACGCTATTAACGTATACACACTTTCCAGGCGTGCGCCTTCAGCCACTCAGCCATCTCTCCAAATTGTAACCACAAGCAATCAATACTCACGATTTTAAAACTTGCTCAAACCTGTATTCGGAAGGTTTTTTGTCGAGCGCGCGTATAGTAGGGAAAGTCGCGCGCTGAATCAAGAAAATGTCACCAAAAACTGTTTAATTGCCGGTTTATTAAGCGTTCTGGGCAGCCTTTTGTTGCAATTTGGCGGAAAAGTCCAGCATCCGGTTCAGTGGGACCAGGGCTTTTTGACGCAATCCTTCCTCAACAAAGATTTCGTGCCCCTCAGAACCTTCAGAAAGTGCGTTGTAAATCGCCTCTAGGCCGTTCATCGCCATCCAGGGGCAATGAGCACAACTTCGGCATGTTGCGCCGTTACCGGCGGTAGGAGCCTCAATAAAGGTCTTGTGCGGCGCCAGTTGTTGCATCTTGTAGAAGATACCTTTATCGGTAGCTACTATAAACTTTTCGTGAGGCAGTGTTTGTGAAGCCTTAATCAGTTGACTGGTTGAGCCGACAGCATCTGCCATCTCTACCACACTGGCCGGTGATTCAGGGTGAACCAGAATGGCGGCATCCGGATAAAGGGCTTTCATGTCTTGCAGTTTCTGAGCCGAAAACTCATCGTGAACGATACATTCACCCTGCCACATCAGCATGTCAGCACCGGTTTGCTTGGCAATGTACGCCCCCAGATGACGGTCAGGCCCCCAGATAATGGGTTTACCCAAACTATCAAGATGCTCAACAATTTCGAGCGCGATACTGGAGGTAACCACCCAGTCAGCACGGGCTTTCACTGCTGCTGACGTATTGGCATACACCACTACCGTATGATCAGGGTGCTGATCACAGAATTCACTGAACTCCTTGACCGGACAGCCCAGATCCAGCGAACAGGTTGCTTCCAGCGTGGGCATCAGCACCTGCTTTTCAGGGCTGAGTATTTTGGCGGTTTCTCCCATAAAGCGCACACCGGCTACAATGAGAGTCTGTTCCTGGGCATCACGCCCAAAACGGGCCATTTCCAGCGAATCTGCGACACAACCGCCAGTTTCTTCAGCCAGCGCCTGGATTTCATGATCGGTGTAGTAATGAGCCACAAGCACGGCATTGCGCGCTTTCAGCAATCGCTTTATCTCCGCCGTTAAACTTTGCTTGCGCTCTTCAGAGAGCGACTCAGGCTTTGGAGGAAAAGGATAGTCTATTTGTTCTACTCGAAAAGCTACTGTCATTTCTGTATCGACCCGGCTGTCTACAACGGCGGAATTATACCCGACTGTCATAAAAATTTCACATGCTAAAATTGCCTGCACAGTCAGGGATTACAAGGGTTGCAACACCTCATGGACTGGGTATTGAACTGACTTGGAACGAAATGAATGCCTATCCCCCGTTTATGGGGTAGAGCCTAGAGCCAGTACTTGAGATATCTTGAAAAGAGAGAAGATGGTGGGTCGTGCTGGATTCGAACCAGCGACCAATTGATTAAAAGTCAACTGCTCTACCAACTGAGCTAACGACCCATCTCTTGGATTCGGAAAACGGCTTCTGGGAACCAGGGAGCGATGGTGGGTCGTGCTGGATTCGAACCAGCGACCAATTGATTAAAAGTCAACTGCTCTACCAACTGAGCTAACGACCCTTCGCTTTCCGCTTGTTGCCATGCCTTGGCAACGGCGGCATATATTACTCATTTCCTGAGCCGGTGCAAGCCAAAAACCTAATTTATTTTCCTTTTTCTGCCAAAAACGCACCGAACGCTCAAAATCATAGCAAATAGCCGATTCTTTAACCTGCACAGCACACTGAAATATATCCCGGCCCTAAAGTTCATGCCCGCAAATGCGTCAGTTTTTTTAAGTAAAGGCAACAGAAAATGAAGAAAGCAAAGCTATAAAAACAAAAAAAACCTCTCGCTTGAGAGGTTTTTCAGATGACAACTTTCACATTGTTACAATGCGGAAATTTTCGACTCGGCCAGTTTGCTGGCTGAAGAGTTGGGATATTCACTTACAACTCGCTGGTAATACTGGCGCGCCTGACCCGCGTTACCGGTTCGGTGCGCAATATCACCGAGTTTCAACATTGCATCGGCTCGTTTGCTCGAACTGCCAAAACGGCTTACAACCACCGAAAACTCAGCCTGAGCGTCGGCCCATTGCTGTTTATTGAACAGCAACTGCCCTAGCCAATAATGCGCATTAGGTGCATATTCACTGTTAGGAAAACGCTCAATGAAAGACTGAAATGCCGGGATCGCTTTATCATACTCCCGGGACTTCAGTATCAGATTCACTGCTTCATCATACGCAGCGTCTTCGTCCGCAGTGGATGCAACTGAAACTGGCTGGTTTACAGCAGGTACCGACGCAGATGAGCCGGTACCGCCGGCCGGCTGCCCGGTAGCCATACCACCTTGCTTTAACGCTTCAACCCGTTTGTCAATTTCCAGGTACAGTTCCCGCTGGCGCTCGAGCACTTTTTCCAATTGGTAAGTGTGCTCCTCAACGGCACCGCGTAATTCGTCCACTTCCCCCTGCATGGCGTCAAGCTGCTGCTGAATGCGATGTTGCATTTCAGTTCGGCTGTCAACCATACGCTCGAGCACCTCAATACGCTGCTCAAGGTTTCCGTTGGAACCGTTTACGTCGTAAACCGGTGCCTGGGCACTCACAATACAGGGCACGCTCACAGCAGCGCCCAACAGCGCTGCCTGAACGAATCGATACGGCAAGGTGTGTTTAGGCATTACTGATAAACAACCACACCGCGACGGTTTTGCGCCATGGCGTACTCAGTAGCGCCCATAACTGCAGGTTTCTCTTCACCGTAAGATACGGTTGAAACCTGGCTGCTGCTAACGCCAGCGTTCAGCAGGTAGGTTTCTACTGCCTGTGCACGACGTTCACCCAGAGCAATGTTGTACTCAGGCGTGCCGCGCTGGTCGCAATGGCCTTCAATCACAACACTTTGAGAAGGGTTTTTGATCAGGAATTCAGCGTGTTTGCTCAGCAACGCCTGGAATTCAGGCTTGATGGTAGAACGGTCAAAATCGAAATAAACCGTCTGCTCTTTTTGCAGCATGTCCAGTTGCTGCTCAACCATTTCCTGTTGAGCCTGAAGGCGCTGGGCAGCTTCAGCCTGTACACGGGCTTCTTCAGCTTCACGAGCCTGACGCTCAGCGGCTGCCTGCTCCTGGGCAATACGATTACGCTCAGCTTCCAATTCTGCTTCAGAAGGTCCGGAGGAACAAGCCATCATAGTCACCACTGGCAAGGCGATAATGAAACTTTTCATTATTTTATTCATTTGCATGCTCTTTAATCCTTATTACTTATATTGCTTAATGTTCTGGTTCGTTAAAACAAAAAGGGTGACCAACTTGGCGATTTTACTTGCCCATTGGCTGCTGGCAACCTAGCTTTAAAGCGACCATCAAGAGATACTAAGGATAATACCTGAGTACCTTCATGCAAGGTGCTGTAAATAATCATGCTTCCATTCGGGGCAATACTGGGCGACTCATCCAAAAACGTTCGGGTCAGCACCTGCAATGCTCCATCGTCCAACGCCTGCTTGGCGATATGGTAATCTCCGCGGGTCTGATTCACCATAACCATCTGGCTACCATCAGGCGTCACCGTGCCACCGAGATTCTGCTCACCATCAAAAGTGAGGCGTCTCACTTTCCTAGTTGCTAAATTTACGCTATAAATCTGAGGTTTACCACCCCGCTCAGAGCTAAAAATCAAGCTCTTACCGTCCGGCGTCCACGCCGGTTCTGTATCAATCGCCCGGTTTCGGGTAATGCGGCGCGCTTCCCTGGTCGCAATGTCCATCACGTAAATCTCCGGATTACCATCTTTAGACAACACCATGGCCAATTGTTTGCCATCCGGAGAAAATACCGGGGCACCATTGATACCAGGAAAATTCGTCATCCTGGTGCGCTCCATCGTATAGATATCCTGTATGAATATTTGCGGGCGCTTATTCTCAAAACTCACATACGCGAGCTTTTCGCCATCCGGTGACCAAGCTGGGGACATTAACGGTTCTGGAGATGACAGTAAACGGGTTTCGTTTTCACCATCGTAATCCGCTATGACCAACTGGTATGGAAGTTCATACTTTTCCCGATCACGTACAATCACATAAGCAATGCGGGTAAGAAACGCACCGCGTACGCCAGTGAGCTTCTCGTACACTACATCACTCACCCGATGTGCGTACTGTCGAAAGTCACGCCCGGCTATCACCGCCTGGCGGGCTTCGATAATGTGATCGTTGCTGGCAACCAGCTGGCCATTACTCAGCACCTGGGACTTGCCACCGGTAATTTGCCCGCGAAGCACATCTATCAACTGGTACGACACTGTGTAACGGTCAACTGACTCTTGCTCGATTGCCCCAACCAACACTACGTCTACGCCACTGGAGGCCCATGCAGAATAATTCACTTCCGCGTCGGATGAAGGCAATTGGGGCATGCGCTCTACAGCAATCGGATTAAACTTGCCGCTGCGCATCAAATCGGCCATTACCACCTCGGAAATATCGCCGGGCAAAGCGCCCTGCCCTTTCCACTTGAAAGGTACCACCCCGATTGGACGGGCACTGTCGATACCTTCTGTAATTACGATTTCCAGAGTCGCACGGGCCATAGAGCTCACACATAGCGTCACTACGCCAAGCCAAATTCCCAGATTTCTGATTGTCACTACAATTCCACCCTTACATTGATGTCTTTTAATTGCTCATACACATCCGGCGCGTCGGACATGGGCATTCTGTCCGGTCTCAGTACCGCACTCTGAGCTGCCCGGCACAAAGCCGGATCGCCGTCGAGTATGGTTACCTTGGTTACCAGCCCGGTTGTAGCCAGCCTGATATTGAGACGGCACTGTTTGCCTTTGAAACTGTCATCTTCGATAAGAAAACGCATAATGGTCTGTTTGATCAAAGCCTGATAGCGTTCCACCTCTGACAACACCTGCTGTCTTCGGCGTTGTTGCTGGGCAGCCTGCTCCGCAGCGAGCTGCTCCTGCATTATCTTTTCCATTTGCGCCTTTTGTTCGGCCTCTTTGCGTTTGCGCTCCGCCTCAGCTTTCTGTTGAGCTTCACGCTCTTTGCGCTGCTGTTCTTTCTGCCTGGCTATGCGCTCCAGCTCTTTTTGCCGCTGTTGCTCTTTTTGCGCAGCTTCCTTTCGGGCACGTTCTTTCTGGGCCGCCAACTCCTGGCGACGCTTACGCTCGGCAACTTCCCGGGCCTTACGCTGGCGCTCCGCTTCTTCCGCACGTGCCTGGGCTTCCGCCTGCGCCTGGGCACGCTGTTGATCGGCAATGGCCTGGGCATCAATAAAAGTCGCCTGAATTACTGGCGCGCTGGGAGATGGTAGGTCCGGAAGCGGGTCCGGAGAAAAAGTGACGCTTATCAGCAACACAATGGCTATTGCCAGATGCACACCCAGCGACTTATATACCGCAACCTGCATGGGAGTCATAAATTCACTCTGACCCTTAATCCGGTTCAACAGGATCGGTCATGAGCCCAACGGAAGGCACCCCAGCCTTTTGCAACACAACCATCAACTGGATGACCTCGTTATAGGCAACAGCACCGTCGCCTTTTACAACCACGGGTGTATTCGGCTCTTTCTGCAGTTGTGCCTGCACCAATGCCGCCAGTTCATCAGCTTCCAGAACCTGCTGATCGTCTCCGACATTAAGGTAATAGTTGCCCTGCACGTCAACGGAGGCTATCAGAGGGGGCGTATCTTCCTGCTCGATCGGGTTGGCACTGGCCTTGGGCAGGTCCACCTTCACGCCCTGAGATATCAAAGGCGCAGTAACCATAAAAATAATCAGCAGTACCAGCATCACATCGATGTAAGGCACCACATTGATTTCCGAAACCGGTCGACGGCGTTTTCTTACGTACATAGTTGTCCTCCTGGCGGGAATATTGCCTGCTTAAGCATTATGCCTGCTGGGAAGCAATGGCCTGGCGATGCAGAATGGCGGAAAACTCTTCCATAAAATTGCCATAGCTGTTTTCCAGTTTTTCAACCTGATGACTGAAACGGTTGTAGGCGATGACCGCCGGAATGGCCGCAAACAATCCAATAGCTGTAGCGATCAGCGCTTCGGCAATACCAGGTGCCACCATGGCCAGTGTTGCCTGCTGGACTTCACCCAGTGCGATAAACGCGTTCATGATGCCCCATACGGTACCGAACAAACCAATGTAAGGACTGATAGAACCGGCAGTTGCCAAAAACGGCAGGCGACTTTCCAGTTCTTCCACCTCCCGCGACATACTCACCCGCATTGCGCGATAGGTACCGTCTACAATGCCATTGGTGCTGGTGTTGCTTTTTCTCAGCCGAACAAACTCTTTAAATCCGGCACAAAAAATACTGGCTATGCCGGATACGTTGTCATGGGAGGAAACTTCCTGGTATAGCTTGTTCAAATCGGCGCCTGACCAGAATTTATCTTCAAACTGGCGCATTTCTTCCCTGGCACCGCCCAATGCGCGGCTACGCTGGAAAATAAACGTCCAGGAAGCGACAGAAACTCCAAGCAGGAGCAACATGATCAGTTGTACAACGAAGCTCGCCTGCAGGAACAGGCCAATAAAGGTCAGATCAGATGACACGCGTTAATTCCCCTACTAAAGTGCGTGGTAATTTCCGGGCTCGCATTTTCTCCGGATCCACACAGGCAACTTGTATTTCCGCAGATACCAGCTGGTTACCCTGCGAATTTTTTATGATTTGTTGAAACGTCAAACTAGCGCCCTTTAATTCTACAACCTCGGATTCAATACTCAACAGCTGATTGAAGCGGGCAGGCGCATAGTTATGCATTTCAACCCGTTTGACGACGAAAGCCACCGATTGTTCCATCAGCGAGTCCTGCTCAAAGCCCAGCTCCCGTAACCACTCCGTGCGCGCCCGCTCCATAAATTTCAAATAGTTGGCGTAATAAACAATGCCACCAGCGTCAGTATCCTCGTAATAAACGCGCACAGAAAATTGATGCATAGTTATAAATTTAACCCCAGCAAATTTTATCAGAACCAGGAATTTAGACACTCCTGAAAAATTTCCCCAGCTACTTTTCATTGAGCCAGAAGCCAATCGGAGCTCGCATTTTAACCGCACAGAGCGAATAGGTTAACAGTCTGCTCACACATTAGTTTTTCTAATTAGAAAAACTAATTTTACTCAATTGTCGAAAGTAAGGATTCACCTATAATGCGCGCCATCAGTCGTACAGAATGTGATGGTGCAAACGGTCACGAAAGAGTTTTTCTCCTGTTTGACATGAGTTCCCTGGATTTATTTCCTTCAACACTTGTTGTTTCGCCCGCTCTTTTGAGCGGGCTTTTTTTTGCCTGCGTGAAAGCAGGCAAGTTAACGGTGCATCAGTCTTTTATGTCAAACCCAAAATGCAGGTAAGCCCGCTGGGACACAATTCGCCCCCTTGGCGTGCGTTGCAAAAAACCCTGCTGGATGAGAAACGGCTCTATCACATCTTCAATGGTTTCTTTTTCCTCACCGATTGCCGCCGCCAGGTTATCAAGCCCCACCGGTCCTCCATCAAACTTATCGATGATAGCGGTCAGCAATTTTCGGTCCATGTAGTCGAAGCCTTCCTTGTCCACATCAAGCATATCGAGTGCCTGTGCAGCAACATCAACAGTAACTGACCCATCGGCTTTGATTTCGGCATAGTCGCGCACCCTGCGCAGCAAACGGTTTGCGATACGTGGTGTTCCTCGCGAGCGGCGCGCCACTTCCCGCGCACCGTCAACGTCCATATCAAGGTTCAAATACCCGGCGCTGCGCTGTACGATAGTTGTCAGGTCGGTAACGGAATAAAACTCCAGACGCTGAACAATGCCGAATCTGTCACGCAATGGCGACGTTAATGAACCGGCCCGGGTAGTGGCGCCGACCAGCGTGAACGGTGGTAAGTCCAGTTTGATAGAGCGAGCCGCCGGCCCTTCACCAATCATAATATCGAGCTGATAGTCTTCCATGGCGGGGTAAAGAATTTCTTCAACCACTGGGCTCAGGCGATGGATTTCATCAATAAACAACACATCGTTTTGTTCAAGGTTAGTCAGCAGTGCGGCCAAATCGCCGGCTTTTTCCAATACAGGCCCGGATGTGGTTTTAATGTTTACGCCCATTTCATTGGCGACGATGTTTGCCAACGTGGTTTTACCCAAACCCGGAGGGCCAAATATCAAAAGGTGATCCAAAGCATCTTCGCGATTGCGGGCCGCCTGAATGAAAATTTCCATCTGCTCGCATACGTGCCGCTGCCCGGTATAATCCGCCAGCATTTTGGGGCGTATGGCGCGGTCTATAATTTCGTCTTCACTGCTGGCTGCAGGCGCAATGAGTCGGTCGGCTTCAATCATGAGTTATTTGTCTCTAAATCGCGGCTTTCAGGGCTTCCCGGATAACGTTTTCGCTCTCCATACCCTCTTTGTAAACGCTGTTAACCATTTTGCTCGCCTGAGCTGGTTTATACCCCAGCGCAACCAACGCACTGAGGGCTTCCTCTTTCACGTCATTCACCGTCACGCGGGCATCAGACGGCGCTTCCTGACCCGGCAAAACGGGCAGGCTGGTTTCCTGCTGACGGCTGAATTTGGCCAGACGATCTTTTAATTCAACCACCAGCCGCTCAGCGGTCTTTTTACCAATGCCGGGAAGGCTAACCAAAGCGGAAACATCTTCCTGCTGAACGCTGGTCAAAAACTGGCTGGCAGACATACCTGACAGAATTGTCAGGCCAAGTTTGGGACCAACACCATTGGCTTTGATCAGCTCCCGAAACAAACTGCGTTCAAGTTTTTCTGCAAAACCAAACAGCAGCTGGGCGTCTTCGCGCACCACGAAATGGGTATACACGGCAACCTGCTCGCCCACTGACGGCAGCTGGTAGAAACTGGTCATGGGCATCTGAATTTCATAGCCGACGCCACCTACATCGATCAACACTTCCGGGGGTTGCTTTTCGAGCAAGGTTCCTTGAATACGGCCTATCATAATGCTTTGTTTACCTCTTATCGCAGTCTTCTGCGTACTGTCTTACTGGCCTGACCGGCTAGCCGGATCAAGCTCTGTTCGGTGTGCGCGTGGCACAGGGCCACAGCCAGTGCGTCTGCAGCATCGGCCTGTGGCGTTCCCGGCAATTGCAACAAGTGTTTGACCATGTGCTGTACCTGGGCCTTTTCCGCCCCGCCTTTTCCCACTACCGCCTGTTTGATTTGCCGCGCTGAATATTCAGCAACCGGCAATTGGGCCTGAGTAGCAGCAACAATTGCTGCGCCCCTGGCCTGCCCAAGCTTAAGCGCAGAGTCCGGATTCTTGGCCATAAACACTTGCTCAATGGCAAATTGCTCCGGCTGAAACTGGCGAACAATGTCGCTCACGCCGGTGTAAATCTGAGCCAACCGCTCAGCGAGCGTATCGCCCTTGATTCGAATACAGCCACTGGCTACATACACCAGCTTGGTCTGCCTGCGGGCGATAACTCCATATCCGGTTACTCTGGACCCTGGATCAATACCCAGTATTATCATTAATTCCCTCCGGGTACAAACCGTTCCACCGCATCACGGTTGGACGGGGACCACAATTTCGCCAACGCATCGGATTTAGCCAGCCACTCAAAGGCGAGATGTTCCGTTAACTGTATCGCCTGACGGCTGTCCACTTGAGCGATAAAAACATATTCGGTGTTGAATCTGGTGTCGGGTGGATATCGGTGTCGCCAGCGAGAACGGATGGGATACTGATTGGTGATTTGGCAATCTCTGATTTGCCCTGAGGTTGGGCTGAGCGTCAGCCCGGTTTCCTCAGCCACTTCACGGTAGGCGGTATCGACAGGCTGCTCGCCCTCCTCCAGCGCCCCGGTAACCGATTGCCAGAATTCGGGGTCATCCTTACGCTGCAACACCAGTACCCGGTGATGTTGATCATACAACACCACCAGGACAGATTCCGGGCGCTTGTACTTCATTTATTCAGCAGTCTTTTTCACCACAGTTATGGCCAGATCGTCCAGTTGCTGAGGGTTTGCCGGGCTTGGAGCGTCGGTCAACGGGCACGCCGCAGTGGTGGTTTTCGGGAATGCCATTACGTCACGAATGGATGTCGCCCCGGTCATTAGCATTACCAGACGATCCAGACCGAACGCCAGGCCGGCATGTGGCGGCGCACCAAACTGCAGAGCTTCCAGCAGGAAGCCAAACTTGTTGCGCGCTTCCTCTTCCTCAATCCCCAGAATACTGAATACCGCTGACTGCATTTGCTGATCATGGATACGCACCGAGCCGCCCCCCAGTTCCACACCATTGAGCACCATGTCATACGCATCCGACAATGCGCCCACCGGATTGGCTTTGAGTTCTTCGGCTGTAAGGCCCCGTGGTGAGGTAAATGGGTGATGCAAGGCATGCAGAGCGCCGTCTACTTCTTCAAACATCGGGAAGTCAACAACCCACAGCGGGCGCCACTCACCTTCCAGCAAGTCAAAATCGTTACCCAGCTTCAGACGCAGTGCGCCCATGGCTTCAGTCACTACTGTTGCGCTGTCAGCGCCAAACAGCAGGATATCGCCGTCCTGAGCACCCGTGCGTTCGATGATGGCATCCGTTATTTCGGCACTAAGGAACTTCAGTACCGGCGACTGCAAACCATCCTGACCCTTGGCTTTCTCATTAACCTTAACCCAAGCCAGACCTTTGGCGCCATAGATGCCTACAAACCTGGTGTAGTCATCAATTTGCTTGCGCGACAGACTGGCACCACCGGGGACGCGAATAACGGTTACACGCCCCTTGGCATCGTTTGCCGGGCCGCTGAATACCTTAAATTCGACACTTTGCATCAAATCGGCCACGTCAACCAGCTCCAGTGGGTTACGCAAGTCCGGCTTGTCACTGCCGTAGCGCTGCATGGCTTCAGCGTAAGTCATACGCGGGAACTCACCCAAATCCACATCCAGCATGGTTTTGAACAGGTCGCGGATCATGGCTTCAGTGATAGACATCACCCCTTCGGCGTCCAAAAAGGTGGTTTCAATATCAATCTGGGTGAATTCAGGCTGGCGATCTGCACGCAAATCTTCGTCGCGGAAACATTTTACGATTTGATAGTAGCGGTCCATACCCGACATCATCAGCAATTGTTTAAACAACTGTGGTGACTGAGGCAATGCGAAAAATTCGCCTTTGTGAGTGCGGCTCGGAACCAGATAATCCCGCGCACCTTCCGGCGTAGCTTTGGTCAGGATTGGGGTTTCAATATCCAGAAACCCCTGCTCTTCCAAAAAGCGGCGTACGGCACCGGTAACCTTGGCGCGGAATTGCAGGCGCTGGCTCATTACTGGGCGGCGCAGATCGAGATAGCGGTAACGCAGACGCTGCTCTTCCGAGTTTTCCTGGTTCCAGTCCAGCGGCAGTACCGCCGATTTGTTGATCACTTCAAGGCCAGTACCCAGTATTTCAATTTCACCGGTTTTCATCTGTGCATTTACCTGGCCTTGCGGGCGCGGGCGAACCTTTCCGGTTAATCTGACACAAAACTCACCACGCAGGGTATTGGCCACTTCCAGTACATCAGGCAGATCAGGGTCAAACACCACCTGCACCATTCCCTCACGATCACGCAAATCGATAAAAATAACGCCGCCTAAATCCCGACGTTTGTTTACCCAACCGCAAAGGGTTACTTCTTGTCCGATGTATGATGAATCAATATTCCCACAGTAATCTGTGCGCATGGTCCCTGACCTCTGGTAGTTTTTCTTAAGCGTTGCATTCAATTTTGCTTCGTTGAAGGAGTGGTTGCGCATTCGGGTGCGCAATGCTTCAATGTTGGCTCATTTCACCGGTGAACCCGGGAAAAAGCAGCACAACCAAGCTGATCTATCTTCAGCAACTCAATGACAAAATAAAGGCCGCATAGTATAAACAAATGCATCGCAAAGCCCAATGACAAATCCATCCAAATCCGTGCCTTCTGAGTCTGAATTGCCCCCCGTTTATATTGGTCTGCCCTTATGGCAGCACCCACATTGGCCAACGCATTGGTTTGGGCAAAATACCGCGCGACAAAACGGCCTGGCATTTTATGCCCGCCAAATGAACAGTGTGGAGGGCAATACCACGTTTTATTCGCTGCCCGATACACAGACCCTGCTGCGCTGGAAGGAGCAAACCCCCGAAGAGTTCCGTTTTACCTTCAAGTTTCACCAGCACATTTCTCATAAGCTCAATTTGGTGAATACACAAGAGCTGGTGAGCAAACAACTGGAATTACTTTCATTGCTGGGTCCAAGGCTTGGCCTTGTCATGCTGCAGTTGCCTGCGTCTTTCGGACCACAAAGGCTGGATGTTCTTGGCCGGTTTCTGGCGGCACTTCCAACAACCGTTGATTACGGTGTAGAGGTGCGTCACCCCGCTTTCTTTGCCAAGGGGGATGAGGAGCGCAGCCTCAACCAGTTATTACTGGAACATGGAATTAACCGTGTGATCATGGACACCCGGGCGTTGTTCACCGGGCCGTCTGACAGTGAACTCACCACGGAGGTAAGGGGCAAAAAACCCAGGGTACCGGTTAATGTGATTGCCACCGCTAAAGCACCGGTGGCTAGGTTTGTTGGTGGGAATAACGCTGAAGTCAATCTCAAATGTTTACAGCCCTGGGTAAGCAAATGCCACCAGTGGCGTCTGCAGGGGCTGTCACCCTATCTGTTCTTTCACCGCCCGGACAACAGGGATTCGCCCTGGCTGGCACAACAATTTATCAGCTCCTACAATCTGAAACACCCGGGCTCCCCCCTGCCTGAGATCATCTTTCCGCCCAGTGCCCTGCAAGAAAAGCTGTTTTAATTTTAAAACAGCAGCCAGCCAGTTCAAGGACTGCCTGTAAGCCCACACAGAGCGATAGCAATTAGCGAAAATCGCTGGCGTCCAGATCATGCTTTTTCATCAGCTTGTGCATATCGGTACGGTTGCGCCCGGCCAATTCTGCTGCCCGGGTTACATTTCCATCGGTCATTTTCAATAGCTTGTGCAAATACTTTTGCTCGAACGCATCCCGGGCTTCCGTCAGCGTAGGCCAACTCTGCTTGGTTGCTGACAGCGCCTGCTCCACCAGATGCAAAGGAATAACCGGAGTCTGGGTCAGAGCAACACATTGCTCCACCACATTCACCAGTTGACGAACGTTGCCCGGCCAGTTGGTTTTCACCATCAACTGAAGCGCGTCATCAGAAAACTGCGTAACATTGACCCCATGGCGCTGGGCACTATGTTGCAACAGAGAGCGGGCGAGCAACGGAATGTCTTCACTGCGTTCCTTCAGTGAGGGCAGCTTCAAATTCACCACGTTGAGGCGGTAATAGAGATCTTCACGAAAACTGCCCTCTTCCATCTCCTTGTGCAGATCTTTGTGAGTAGCGGAAATGATACGTACGTCAATGTCAATGTGCTTGCTGCTACCCACCGGACGGATTTGTCTCTCCTGCAGAGCCCGCAGCAATTTGACCTGAAGTGTCATCGGCATATCGCCAATTTCATCCAGAAACAGGGTACCGCCATCGGCTTCCCGAAACAGGCCGGCGTTGGCCTGCACTGCACCGGTAAACGCCCCTTTAGCGTGCCCGAACAATTCTGATTCCAACAGATTTTCCGGCAGAGCCCCACAGTTAATAGCCACAAAGGGCTTATTGCTACGCTTGCTTGCACGGTGAATGGCGTTGGCCAGCAGCTCCTTTCCGGTACCACTGGCACCACTGATCAAAACGCTGACTTCACGCTGGGCAATGCGGTAGGCTTGGTCCAGTACATTCAGCATTTCCGGCGAGCGGGTAATAATATCCTGACACCATTCGCCTGGCTGGGCTGCCAGTGACTGGCTGAGAGCCTTGTTCAGCAGGCTGCGCAGTTCGTCATGATCAACGGGCTTGGTCAGAAATCCAAATACTCCCCGTTGGGTCGCTGCCACGGCATCCGAAATGGTACCGTGGGCAGTCATCAGAATAACGGGAATATCTTTGCGTATTCCCATGATTTCTTCAAACAGACTCAGCCCGTCCAGACCCGGCATACGCAAATCGCTGAGTACCACATCGAAGTCATCGCTGCGAATTTTTTTCAGCGCCGCCTGACCGTCTTCCACTGCCGTAACTTTATACCCTTCTCCTTCCAGCCGGATCGTCAGTAAGCGCAGCAGGCTCTTGTCATCATCTACCAACAGTAACTGGGGTGGTGTGCCTGATTTATTGCTCATTGCTGAGTACTCCTGTTTTTGTCCATCAGTGTTGCTTCAATCTGCAACAATTCTTCAATTTGCTTACGCTGTGCTTCCAGTTCTTCCCTGAGGTTCTCCATTGACTGTGCCTGTTGAGTGTTCACCCGGCTTAGTAACGTTATGGCTGATTCAAATTCCAATAACTGGGTGTTGGGCCGGGACACCAGCGTGTTCACAGCTTCTATTACCTGCGGGTTCAGTACAGACTGGATCTCAGTGAGATAGTTTTGTGCCCGCAGCCTGTCCTGATATGGGGTATCGGTTGGTAGCGACAACACTATTTTCTTGAGGGTATCGGGTAACGATGTGCCCAGTTCAGCCAGCAGGGCTTTTCGCTGGGGCCAGCGCATTGCGTCTGCTTCAACCCACATGCGCACCCAATAACCGATATCGCACTGGCCAACAAATGACTCAACGTCCCTGGGCACAATGCACAGTGGCGGTGACTTCTGTTCAGTACTGTAAACATGCTGAATTACCGGCGCCGGTGCAGGTGGCATTTGCTCCTGAGTGGCTTTGCACCCCTGCAATATTGCCAGCATCAGCACTACCGTCATTGTTCTCATTTAAAGCATTTCCTTTTGCGGTATTCTTACTCTGAAACAAACGTCAGCATAATCCACGTCCACCACTTCCACATCCCCGTGCATCAGGCGCGCGCAATCAGACACAATAGACAACCCCAGCCCGGTACCAATGACATTGTCATTACGTGGTTCATCGCCACGAATAAAAGGCTCAAACAGATTCGCAGCTTTGTCCTTTGCAATACGTTTGCCCCGATTAGCGACATCCAGAATGGCCATTTCCTGATCAAGGTAAATTCGCATGTTAATTGGCCGCCCGGGCGCACCGTGCGCCACAGCGTTAGACACCAGATTATCTAAAATACGCCGATATAATTCCTCATCAACACGAATTTTTTCCACCATGATGTCAACTGTCACTTCCCTGTCCTGCAATGCCAGTGCGTAGTCTTCCAGACATTCACTGACCAGTTGTCTGGGGCTGGCAAAAATAAAAGTCGGCTGGGCCTGCTGAAGCAATAAATTATAATCCAGCAGTTTTTCCACCAGCGTGTTGAGGCGCTGGGTGCTGGACATCAGCAATGAAAGGATTTCCATCTGCGAGGCATTCATTTCGCCAACCACCTGATCTGACAACAGGCTACAGCCTTCTTTAATACTGGCCAGAGGGGTTTTCAATTCATGCGCGGCATGACGTAACAGGGCCGTACGGATATGTTCCAGTTGTTTGAGGCGATCCGCCAGCCAGTGCAAATCCTTCTCTACCCCTATCAGTTCCCTGGGTGCCTGAGTGGACAAGGGCGGAAGCTGCCCCTGTTGCTGTGCCAGTATGCGAATGATTTGTTTGAGTTTTTTAACCGGATTTACTATCAGTTGGGTGCCAAGGAGGATAAGCAGCAAGGATACGCTGACCAGCATAGCAGTCAGCCAGGCCTGTTTGGCCTGCATCGCCGTTAAATCGTCTTTTTGAATCGCCAATCGTTGTTGTATCGCCTGGTCTACGTCCGAACGCAACTGCACAACGCTGGCATTCAACGACGCCAGATACGCATTCAGTAAAAGTTGATCGTTGATGGTACGAAAGTTTTCCAGTTGCTGTATGTGCTGCGCCAGTTTTTGACACGCTCCAAACTGGTTGAGGCGCTCACATAAAGCCAGTTTCGCATCATTGAATTGCTGGATGGCATTATCCGTAAGCTCGGCGACGGTTTCATTCTTAATCACCGAATATTGTCGCAGACTGCGTTCAAGGTCGATGGTTGCACTGTCAAGTTGCTGCATCAGTCCAACTGCGCTGACCACAAAGCGGGTTTCCACACTGGTCATGCGGCCGACTTTGGCAAGGTCATTCTGGCTTTGCCACAACAATGCAATCAGCGGCACCAAAGCCAGTACAAAGCTCCCCAACGTTAATTGGCGTAAAGAACCGAGTTGCACTAATCGCTCACTGATAGAAGACCGGTCAATCAGAATGGCATACCCCTAAAGTGCCCGCAAGGGCGGATGGCCCAAAGCTGGCCAACCGCATAATGAGTGGAATTAAGACTGGAGGATTTTCCCTCTGCCGTTGAACTGACTGGCAAGTATTTCCCGATCACTGAGCTTACCATCTTCATTGACATCCAGTTTTCCGAACTGCCTGAGCAGTTCCGTATCGCTAATTGCTTCTTTGATGGAGATAAAACCGTCCTGGTCCACATCCAGTTTACTGATGATATCCAGAGGTCCCTTGTTCTCGGCATTGGCATTCGCTACTACTATCGTCTGAATCACTGCGGCGGTAAAAAGAAGAAGAAAGAGTTTCTCGATGCGTTTCATCACGTCCTCCGTGTTCGCATTGTCGATACTGCTAACAGGGTTGCTTGGCCACCCCACAGCCGATGCACCAGGCATCGGCTTACCGCTACTAATCAGGTATTATGCCAAAAATAAAATAAATATAAATTTCAACAATTTAAACAAATTTTGTTAATGGGAAGATCATGCCGCGTCGCCAATAAGAGACACAAGAGGCGGATGGTGAATGATTAAAGCGACACTGGGTTTATGACTGGCCAGGCTCAGCCAAGGGCCATCCGCTGGGAGGTATCCCGGGCAAAGGTCTGGGACAATTCCGTGGCCTCTGCCAGAGGTACAGGCTCGCTGAACAGGTAGCCCTGAAAATGCTCAACACCGTGCTCCAGCAAATACTCCCACTGCCGGTGATTCTCAATCCCCTCCGCACATATGGTAAGCGACAGACGCTTGGCCAAATCGATAATAGTGCCGGTTACCAAACGACTGCGCTCGGAAGTTTCGAGCTTACAGATAAACTGGCGATCAATTTTCAGGGTATCGATACTGATTTGGGTCAGGTAACTCAGTGAGGAATAGCCAGTACCAAAATCGTCCAGGGAGATAGCACACCCCATATTGGAAACCCGGCGGAAAAACTTGTTCGACAACGCAAAATTCTCCAGGTACGCCGACTCTGTCACTTCAAATTCAATGTACTCCGGCTCTACCTGATAGCGCTCGAACACGCTGTGGATGGTGTCAAACAACCCGGCGTCTCTCAAATCATGCCCAGAAAGGTTAATCGATACCCGAAAACGGCTGTCGATTTGCTGCTGCAATACCGAAAGTTCCTGACAAACCCGATCAATGACCCAACGGGTAATGGCGGATATTTTGCCGCCCTGCTCCGCGATAGGGATAAACTCCCCCGGCATCACCAGACCTAGTTCGGGATGTTGCCAGCGAATCAGGGCTTCAAAACCGATGATGCGGCCTGTCCCGGCCACCTTGGGCTGATAGTAAACCACGAATTCACTGTTACTTACAGCCTGATCCATACTGTTGGCCAGTGACAGCTTGCGCTTGTATGCGTCTACCATGTCGGGAGTAAACACCGTGTAGGTACCACGCCCTTTCGCTTTGGAACGGTACATCGCCAAGTCCGCGTTACTCATCAGCTGGCTGAGCTCATAATCGGCGTCAGACGCCCGGGCAATACCAATACTGATGCCCACGCTGAGCTCCAGACCTCGCAATTCAAACGGTTGGGAAAAGGCGGTAATCAGTCGATTGGAAAGATTGGTAATACTGGTATCACTGCAATCTCCGTCCGGGATAATAATGAATTCGTCGCCGCCCAGTCGTGCCAGAAGATCACTCTCGGTCAGCAATGAACTGACTCGGTCCGCCACTTCGATAAGGATCAAATCACCGGTCTCATGACCGAGCGAATCATTGATGCCCTTAAATCCGTCCAAATCAAAAAACATCAGCACCAAATCCTGTTCGGTACGACTGGAACGCGCCAGCTCAAGGCGCAGGTTATCCATCACGAACTGCCGGTTTGGCAAGCCGGTGAGACTGTCGAAATTGGCCAGGCGGGTCATGGTTTCCTGCTGTTCAACCAGGGTCAGGTTTTGTTCCTGATTGATAGTCAGTTCAACTTCCATGGCTTCCATAAGGCTGTTGATGTCTTCACCCAGGCGCCGCACTTCCGAGTCGGAATGATCGCTGAAGCGTAATGAATAGTCCTTATTCTCTCGCACCAGACGGGTAAAGTGAGACAGTGAATACAAGGGGCTTAACAACCGCTTTAACAGGTAAAGACAGGCCAGAATGGTACTGAACAGTCCAACCAACACCAGCGGCATGGTTTGCCAAAGCAGATTGCGGCGGCTGTTTTGCACCGGACCAGAAATATCATTCACCACCATCAGGTAACCTTGCGGCACCGCTTGCGACCCAATCCGTTCAAAACTTATTACCCGGCCGCCCTCTACCGACGTTCCGGTCTGGCGGCTATGTACAGTGACAAAGCCGAGGCCCTGCTCTTCATCGGTTATTCCGTCTGTCTGAAACTGCTTTCTGCCTGCCCGCCCAACCAGGGTCGCCAGAGGCTGCCGGGACTGATTAAAAACCCTGGCATACACCAGATTGTCTAAACCCTGCAATTCACTGAGAATCTGGTCAATTCGATGAGCCCGCACCGGCGCGGCAGACAAGATGGGCGTAAGTTCACTGCTAAAATGGCGGGTTAATGTTGAAAGGTCTTTACTGACTGCGCCCACATACAGCTTTTCGTGTTCATTGATGGCAAGCCAGAGCACGATGATGGATGTGAATAAAACTGCGCCCACAATGGTGATCGACAGGGAAGATTTAATAGATTTTAACAACGCACTCTATCTACTTTTAATTAAAAACTTTCTGTGGTGTGTCACCACAGCCTGACGAACCGACCGGGCCGTACTATTCACCCGTCACTTCCAGTTTCGCCTTTATAAACTGGCTGTGTGGCAGGTACAACAATTCGGAAATCCGACGAATAACGTGCTCTTCTATCGGTGCGATGGTACTGTCTGCAAAGGCTATTTGCCACAAACTTTTGAGTATTTTCTGCTTTTCCCCGGAGTCGCACTGAGCATTAATGACCTTCGTAAACTGAACCAGATCCACCGCCTCGTCCGAAGATTGTAATCCATCGTCCATCAGCGCACACAGGGCTTCGTCAGACAGGTCAAAATGCGATGTCAGCATCGTGCGATAGGTTTCCAGTTCCCGCTCATCGGCGTGATGGTCTGCCCGAATGATTTCGCTCAACAGAACCGCAGTAGCCAGTTCAACCGACGTTCCCGGTGTGGCAGAGGCAGCACTTTTACGAAACAGCTCCAAAACCGCCTTTAACATAACTTACTCATTATTTTTACAAATTGCACTACCTATAGCATAACAACCGACGCCAAAGACAGACAATAGTGGATGTTATACCGCGAATAGGATCCTGGTCCAGGATTCAGTATACTAACCCGCATCGAGAATTCGGAATTGTTTGTACTCTCCGGGAAAGATTATGCAAGATTCAAAACTGGTTTACAGTACCGGTGTAGGGCGCATTGTTGAAACTGACAAAGCCGCCGCACGCTCGGTAAGCACCGATGGTGTGGTGCGCATTCATCGTGAAACAAAAGGCCGAAAAGGCAAAGGCGTATCGATTGTGAAGGGGTTAGACCTTGAACCCAAAGCTCTGAAGGATTTGGGTTCCGAGCTGAAGAAAAAATGCGGTTGTGGTGGTGCGGTCAAAGACGGCACCATAGAAGTACAGACCGACGACAGGGAAAAACTCAAAACGCTGTTGCAAAGCAAAGGATTTACCGTAAAGCTGGCGGGCGGGTAATGATTCGCCAATCAACCGAGCTCTTTATTCGATTTTAAAATCTGCAGTCAAATGAGAAGTAACATGGAAAAGCTGTCAATTTCTGATCTCCATATCGTGTTGGTTGAGCCCTCCGATACTCAACGGAAAATCATCACAACATTGCTGTTAAAAGAAAAAGTAAAAGAAATCGATCCGGTTTCAACCCTTGCGGAAGCCAGAGCAGCACTGAAATCTCATAGCGCCGATCTGATTGTCAGTGCCATGTATTTCGAAGACGGCACGGCCATTGAACTGATTAAATTCATCAAAGAGCACAAGGATTTTTGCGACATTCCTTTTATGCTGGTTTCCAGCGAAAACCGCCTCAGCAAACTCGAAGAATTCAAGCAGGCCGGTGTTGCCGCCATACTGCCCAAGCCCTTCAAGCCCATTCACCTCTCACGTGCACTTAATGCCAGCCTGGACCTGATTAATCACGATGAGCTGGAGCTGGAACTGTTTGACATTCAGAGCGTGAGGGTCCTGCTGGTGGACGACAGTAAACTGGCCCGCAATCACATTCGTCGGGTTCTGGAGAACATGGGCCTGCAACGCATTGACGAGGCAGAGAACGGTGCGATGGCGGTCACTCTGATAAAAGAAAACGACTACGACCTGGTGGTAACCGACTACAACATGCCAGAAATGGACGGACGTGAACTGTCGGAATTTATTCGTTTCAACCCGGAAACCACTCACATTCCCATCATCATGGTGACCTCAGAGTCTTCCGACAGTGCACACATGGCCAACATTCAGCAAACGGGCGTGAACGCACTGTGTGACAAGCCTTTTGAACCTAATGAAGTGCGGGCTATGCTGGCAGCACTGCTCAGCGAGTGACAGTACGAGGCTTCAGTTAGCATAGGAAAAGCATTAAGACCAGTTTTGAAGGCTAATCTATGGAAATTAGTTGTAAAAAGCGGTTGACACCACAGGCCCCGATGAATAAAGTCAGGCCATGAATATAAAAAACACACGGGCGTTCTTTTTTGCGTTTATTACCTTCAGGTAAGGGGGAAGCGCAGTGTGTTAAAACCTCCCCCAGGGAGGTTTTTTTTTGCCAAAATCGTGAGAAATATCTATGTCTGATTCCGCCTTGGGGCCATTACGGGAGCGTATTACCACGCTGGACGGTCAACTGCTGACTCTGCTTGCCGAACGTCGCCGGCTCACTAATGAAGTGGCAGAAACTAAAATTAAGCATCACATTCCCGTACGGGATGTAAAACGGGAAGAACAGTTACTGGTGCGCCTTATTCGGGAAGGCCAGAAAGTGGGCCTTGACCCCCACTACGTAACCCAGCTGTTTCACGTCATTATTGAAGACTCGGTACTGAACCAGCAGGCGATGCTGGCAGAAAGGGCAAACCCAGGCAGTACGCTGCCACTCAACCGCGTGGCTTTCCTCGGTGATAAAGGATCTTACAGCTATCTGGCAACCCAGAAATATTTCTCGCGCCGGCCGGGCGAACTACTGGAAATTGGCTGCCAGAGCTTCAGCGAAATTATCAACAAGGTAGAGCACGCCGAAGCTGACTATGCGGTACTGCCAATTGAGAACACCACCTCCGGCAGCATTAATGAAGTGTACGACCAATTGCAGCACACCCAGCTGAGCATCATTGGTGAACTGACACATCCTATTAAGCACTGTCTGCTGGTAGCAAAGTCCACCAGCATCAGCAAAATAAAAACCCTTTACGCCCACCCACAGGTATTTACTCAGTGCAGCCACTTTTTGGCGGAGCTGGGCAACGTGGAAGTAAAGACCATGGACAGTACCTCGTCTGCCATGCTGACTGTGAGTGAATTACAACGGGACGATGTAGCGGCTCTGGGCAGCGAAGCAGGTGGCAACCTGTACGGCCTGACCGCCATCAAATCCAACCTTGCCAACCAGAAGGAAAACCACAGCCGGTTTATTGTAGTCGCCCGTGACCCTGTGGTAGTGCCTCTGCAGGTACCGGCAAAAACCACTCTGGTACTTTCCACAGTGCAAAAGCCCGGGGCGCTGGTAGAAGCATTATTGATACTCAGAGACAACAACATCAATATGACCAAGCTGGAATCCCGTCCGATTCCGGGGAACCCGTGGGAAGAGATGTTTTACATCGATGTGGACGGTAACCTTAAAGACGGACACATGCAGAACGCACTGGACAATCTGCGCAAAATCACCCGATACATAAAAGTTTTGGGTTGTTACCCCAGTGAAGAAGTCAGCCCCACCAAGGTGGCGGCAGCAAGTGCGCTGGATCAGGCATAGCCTGATCCCGGTTTAAATCAGCAGGCTCTGAAAACGGATTTTCGGTGCCGGAGCCAGTTTTGCCTTATGCTTATTTTCGCATGGTCTGGCCATCATCCGCTTTGAGCAGCAATTGCTTGCTGTCAACCAGACATTTCTGGGCATATTCGCCGAACCACCTGGAAATTTGATTGAACTGTTCAATAAACCCGGCCTTATCTCCAGTTTCCAGCACGTCCAGTGCACGCCCGAAACGTTCATAAAACCGCCGAAGCAAGGCAAAATTGGCCGGATTATTAAAGATGATGTCGGCATAAAGTTCGGGTGCCTGCGCAAACAACCGCCCTACCATGGCCAGCTCCAACCGGTAAATCGGTGAACTGAATACCGTCAGGGTTTCCAAATCAATATCTTCCCCCTGCAAATGTGCGCCGTAAACAAAGGTGTTGAAGTGGCGCATAACCTGAATATAGGCCATGGCCTGATCGTGTTCTTCTGCTGAACTGAAATGCAGGGTAGCGCCCCAGGTGCGCATTTGCTCAAGCAACCAACCATACTGTGCTTCACCACGACCGTGACACACTACAACCACCTGTTTGATCATGCCAGGCGCATCCGGACCAAACATGGGGTGCAGGCCTACTACCGGCCCGGTATGGGTTTTGAGCATGGCATTCAGGGGCTTGGCCTTGATACTGGTAATGTCGGCCAGAATACAATCGTCAGCCAACATATCCAGGCTTTGAACAACCGACTCGGTAAGGTTAATCGGGACCGCGACGATCACCAGATGGGCGCATGCCAGCATGGCACGTGTTTCCGGCTTGTCCCAGTCATCCTTTTCAACCACCGAGACCTCATAATGGCTGCGCTCAAACAGACTGACCATGACGCGGCCCAGCGCACCCCGCCCACCGATAACAACCACGTTGCCGGCTTTTGGATTAATGCAGCGATAGCGGTTGTTCTGGGTATGGTAAGACTCACGCATGATACGTCGCAACAGGTCTTCCGCCATATCTGCCGAAACCCCCTTTGATACCGCCTTTTGTCTGCGACTGGCTATCAGCTCTTTTTCGCGCTCAGGCACATAGACCGGCATTCCGGTCTGCGCTTTTATCTGGCCAATGGAGCCGGTGAGTTTGGCCCTCTTGGCCAGTAATTCGATCAATTGATCGTCCAGCGTGTCTATATCCTGTCGTAAATCAGCAAGACGCCGGGATAAATCCGTCATATTAGCAACTCAGTTATCAATCAACTTCAAACGCTTATGTTACACAGACAAACGGCCCGGGTCGATCCGGGCCGTTTGTTAGCCAGCATGTGTGAACACCGAACGTTCAGTGTCAGGCAACTTCCGAACGCTTGTTCATCCGCAGAGGCAACACGGTAATCAGCTTGTCGCGAATTTGTGCTACCAGGGTTTCGGTGGTTTGCCAGTCTATACAGCCGTCGGTGATCGACACCCCATACTCCAGTTCATCCGGCGTTTTGTCGTCAGCCGACTGATTTCCCGAGTTAATGTGGCTTTCCAGCATCAGGCCTATAATCGACTGATTACCTTCCAGGATCTGGTTCACCACATTGAGAGCGACCAGGGGCTGACGGCGATAATCTTTACTGGAATTGGCATGACTGCAATCCACCATCAGTCCGGCAGTCAAACCAGCCTGGGCCAGCTCGGTTTCACAATCTGAAACACAAACCGAATCGTAGTTGGGTTGTTTGCCCCCACGCAGAATGATGTGCCCGTCTGGATTCCCCTCGGTAGCAATAACACTCACCTGCCCTTTCTTGTTGATGCCCATGAAACGGTGTCCGGATGCTGCAGATTTGAGCGCGTTCAGGGCAATCCCCAAACTGCCATCAGTACCGTTTTTGAATCCCACCGGCATAGAAAGGCCACTGGCCATTTCGCGGTGAGTCTGAGATTCTGATGTACGGGCACCAATAGCACTCCAGCTGAACAGCTCTGCCAGATACTGTGGGCTGATTGGGTCGAGGGCTTCAGTCGCCACCGGCAATTCAAGCTCTGCCAGCCAAATCAGTAATTCCCGGGCCTTTTTCAGTCCAGTTTCAATATCAAAACTGCCGTCAATGTGCGGATCGTTGATAAGGCCCTTCCAGCCTGTGGTGGTACGCGGTTTTTCAAAATACACGCGCATAACAATAAACAACGTATCCTTGCACGACTCATGCAATTCTTTCAGGCGCAAAGCGTAGTCTTTGGCAGCGTCAATATCGTGAATGGAACAGGGCCCACAAACAATCAGCAGACGATGGTCGCGGCCATGAATGATATCGGAAATGGTTTTACGGGCTTGCGAAATGGCGCTCAACGCCTGAGCTGAAACTGGCAGCTGTTTCGCTAGGTCTTCGGGAGTGATCAGCACATCTTCAGCGCTGACATGCACATTATTGACGGTGTCCTTAAGCATAACTTTCTCTTTCAGGCAATTAACGGAATTTCCGTGTAAATCAGATAAAACGTGGACTCAGGCACAAATGCACACATATCTTTACAGCTGGAAATCAAATATTCATATGGCGAGTTGACTTTCTACCAATTTAAGATAAGGGAAGCAAGTAAACTTTAAGATTAATTTTGTCTTTTTCATGCCTTACATCCGGACTGCTCACTTTTCACTCTGCCCGTGCCAAAAGGTCAGCCCCGAACCACTGAATTGTCCGTGATAACGGAACCGTCGGGGATCCGGGCTCCCGGCAGAATTGTTACATTGTTACCAATCTCCACGTTGGAACCAATAAATATAGGTTCACTGCGTTGCCAGCCCAGATTACGGCGCTTAGCATCAAGCGGATGGTGCAGCGCGCATACCACCACACCTGCTCCCACGCGGGTGTTCGCACCAATATGCACTTCCCCCGCATCCAGAATGGTTACTCCACCAGCCAAAGATACATTGCTCCCTGCATGGATGTTGGCTCCGTAATCACAATAAAAAGGTGGGCTGAGCTGAATGTTCCGGGCGTTGGGCAGCAACCTTGCCAGAATGCCATCCCGCTCGGTCTCACTCAGGTCGGAACAATTAAATTGCCAGCACAACTCCTTGGCGTAGGCGCGGGCCTGAGCCAGCCCCTTGGCGCGGGTTTGATACCAGCTGCCACTGAGCATAGCTTGCCACAGAGGATGTTGGGGAGTTGCGCGGGCCATGATGGGTAAATGACTTGAAAAATCGTCGCGACAGCATGCCACAACAGGCACAAAAAAGCCCGCTGGAAGCGGGCTTTTTGAAAGTTAACAATAACGCAAGGATTAGTAATCTTAGTTAAGCTTCTCTTTGATACGTGCAGACTTACCTGAACGCTCACGCAGATAGTAAAGCTTAGCACGACGAACCGCACCGCGACGTTTCACTTCGATAGAAGAGATTGCCGGGCTGTGTGTCTGGAACACACGCTCAACGCCTTCGCCGCTGGAAATTTTACGTACGGTAAAAGACGAGTGAAGACCACGGTTACGCTTAGCGATAACAACACCTTCATATGCCTGAAGACGCTCTTTGTCACCTTCGGTAACGCGAACTTTAACGATCACTGTGTCACCTGGGCCAAACGCTGGCACATCAGATTTCAACTGTGCTTGCTCGATTTTTTTGATGATATCTTGACTGACTTTGCTCATCATATCCTCTCGTCCTAGTTAACTGTCATCTTGCTGCAGTTCGGTCTGGAACTGTTCCAGTAGCCGTTGCTGCTCCTCAGTCAGAGCTAGGTGATTAAACAATTCAGGGCGACGTTGCCAGGTTCTACCCAGCGACTGCATTAATCGCCACTGCCTAATTTTTTCGTGATCCCCACTCAACAACACAGGAGGTACTGCACGACCATCCAGAATTTCCGGGCGGGTGTAATGCGGACAATCGAGTAACCCGTCAGCAAACGAATCTTCCTCTGCTGAAGCGCTGTGGCCCAATACACCAGGCACAAGCCTGGCGACTGCGTCCATCAGCACCATTGCCGGCAGTTCCCCACCGCTGAGCACGTAATCTCCGATTGACCATTCTTCGTCTACCTGAGATTCAATTACGCGCTCATCAATTCCTTCATAACGCCCGCAGATTAGTATCGTGCGGTCGTGGCTGGCGAGATGTTTTACACCAGCCTGATCGAGGGGTTTCCCCTGTGGTGATAAGTAAATCACCCTGGTATTTTCTCCGCCTGCCTGTTTGGCAGCGGATATGGCGTCAGTTAAAGGCTTAACCATCATCAACATACCGGGGCCACCTCCATACGGGCGGTCATCCACTGTGCGATGGCGATCATGGGTAAAGTCTCTTGGGTTAAAAGTGTCTACCGACAGCAAACCTGATTTCACCGCTCGCCCGACCACACCCTGTTGGGTGAAAGGAGCGAACATATCGGGAAACAGACTGACGATACCGAACCATTTCTCCGCGGTCACTTAAAACCCCGGATCCCAGTCAACCGTAATGATCTTGCCTTGTTTGTCGACCGATTGAACGACAGAGTCGAACACAAAGGGCAACAATCTTTCTTTTTGACCAAATGCGTCCTTCGGATTGGCTCTGACCTGTAACACGTCATTCGCCCCGGTATTAAACACATCTTTCACCACACCCAGGTTGTAACCTTGCGTAGTTACTACCTGCATGCCGGTGAGCTCACGCCAGTAAAACTCATTGTCACCCAGTTCGGGTAACTGGTGTGCAAAAATTTGAATATCCAGGTTTTTGATGCGCTCGGCATCATCACGACTGTCTATACCATCAATTTTTGCAACCAGAGCTTTACCGTGCGGTCGCCATTGATCGATTAGGTACTCTTTTTCGTCACTGAGAATCCAGGGACGGTACTCGAAAATACCTTCTGGTGTGTCGGTGAAGCTGTTGATTTTGACCCAACCTTGAACGCCATAGGGCGCGCCAATTTTGCCAATTACAACCATGTCAGACGCTTGACTCATCTACACCCACCAGTCCGCAACATTAAGCTGCAGCTTTTTTTGCTTCTTTAACCAAGCTAGTTACGCGCTCTGACAAGCTCGCGCCAACGCCAACCCAGTATTCAACACGTTCCAGGTCCAAACGCAGACGTTCAGCCTGACCTTGTGCAGTTGGGTTGAAGAAACCGACGTTTTCAATGAAACGACCGTTCCGGGCGCGACGGCTGTCAGCCACCACTACTTGATAAAATGGACGCTTTTTCGCGCCACCACGCTGTAAACGAATAGTAACCATAAGTGCCTCAAACTCGTTGTAGCGTTACCGTTAACTTACCTTCCCTATGATGCTTAAACATTCAGCACCAGTAAGAAGGCCGCAGAATTATACGTATTTAGCATGTAATTGCAAGGAACAATGACTGAAAAACCAGCAGTGGCTGGCCGTTTGCTGATAAAACCTTTGAGGGTATGCGCTACGGTAGGGCCTGTTGATCTTTGCTGTTCGAAATTTGTTCTCTCTGAGTGCTTTCAGGGCAAGGCGAAAGCCATGAAGCGTAGTCAGCCAAGTAAATGACGAACAACGCAGTCATGGAAGCACTCAGAGTGAACCCTAAGGGCAGCACTTGTCGCGCTTTTCAGCTGCGTTAGTGACTGTTCATGTAGATGACTACACTTCACAGCCTCTGCCTTGCATAAATGCACGACAATTTGCTGCAAAATTGAACAACAAAGATCAACAGGCCCGAGCAAAGATCAGTGAAAGTCGCTCGGTGCTACCGCCGCACAATCCACTATAGCACCGGCAACTTAAAGCATTAATCCCTGCTGGTTGATTTTTCACCCGACACAGGTCACATTCTATAGCGCTGATGTACGTGCAACTGACCAACAATTACAAGCTGATATGCCAATACCCTCAACCCCTAATACAGCCAGAATCCGCACCCGCCAGGTGCTCAGTTGGCTAGGCAACCTGCTCTCACCTTATCGCAAGCGGGTAGCTGCTGCTATTGCAGCCTTACTGGTCGCATCCGGTGCATGGCTGGCACT
Organism: Alteromonas aestuariivivens; assembly: GCF_003367475.1. Taxonomy (GTDB): domain Bacteria; phylum Pseudomonadota; class Gammaproteobacteria; order Enterobacterales; family Alteromonadaceae; genus Alteromonas; species Alteromonas aestuariivivens. The sequence continues at coordinate 260,146 of NZ_QRHA01000007.1, read as the reverse complement.
GGGCCAAGGCATACGTTTTGCCATTGATAGAGGCTTCGTGGCAGACAACATGGAAGTACTCAACCAGGCCGTATTGTTGGTTCTGGTAATCTGTTGCATAGCCAGCCTGGCAACCTACTGTCGCTTTTATCTGATGACCTGGCTGGGCGAGCGGGTAAGCGCAGACATTCGTAACCAGGTTTTCCATCATTTACTTACCCTGCCGCCGTCCTTCTTTGCCGAGTTGCGCACCGGAGAAGTTATATCCCGCTTTACCAGCGATACCACCGTCCTTCAAACCGTGGTCGGCATGAGTCTTTCCATGGCCGTTCGTTCCGCCCTCACATTCACCGGAGCCATGATACTGATGCTGATTACCAGCCCGTTGCTGACCGCCAGCGTTTTGTTAGCGGTACCCGCGGTATTGATTCCCATACGCATTCTGGCTCCCCAGGTGCGCCACTATGCAAAACTGAGTCAGGACAAAATTGCCGATCTGGGGGCACACATTGACCAAAGCCTGCATGAAATTGTCACCGTTCAGGCTTTTAGCGCAGAGCCTCATGAATATCAGCGCTTCAACCAGCGGGTGGAACTCGCCATGCAGGCGGCCAGGCGACGCATTCATTACCGGGCGCTGCTAATAGGCTGCATTATGTTACTCAGCTTGTCTGCGATTACTGTTATTGCCTGGATAGGCGCCCGCAATGTGTTCCATCAGTCCATGACCATCGGTGAACTGTCTGCGTTCCTGTTCTATGCAGTGATGGCTGGCGGTTCGGTGGCCACCATCAGTGAAGTGATAGGTGACATTCAGCGAGGCGTCGGTGCCAGTGAACGGTTACTGGAACTGCTTGCCAGCGAGCCAGGGATCGTCCCAGGAACACTCGCCCATCTGAATGACATCTCCGCCCCACCAGCCATTCAGTTTGACAATATTACCTTTGGCTATCCAGGTTCCTCACCGCTGTTCCGGCATTTTTCCCTGTCCATTCAAAGTGGTGAAAAAGTCGCTCTGGTGGGAGCCAGTGGAGCTGGGAAATCCACCTTATTTCAGTTACTCATGCGCTTCTACGATGTGCAGAACGGTACTATCCGCATCGGTGACACAGCAGTAAGAGATTTAACCCTTTGCGCGCTGAGAAGCCAAATAGCCATTGTTACTCAGGAGCCGGTTGTGTTCGCCGATTCGGTTCTGGAAAATATTCGCTATGGAAAGCCTGGCGCCAGTGATGCTGATGTTTTCCATGCGGCAAAAAGTGCATTCGCCCACGAATTCATTGACCAGCTTAGTGAAGGCTATTACACCCAGTTAGGCGAACGGGGTGTAAAACTGTCCGGCGGTCAGCGACAACGTATTGCCATTGCAAGAGCTATTCTGGCCGACCGCCCGGTGCTGTTGCTGGATGAAGCCACCAGTGCACTGGATGCCATTAGCGAAAAAATGGTTCAACATGCGTTGAATACCCTGATGCAGGGCCGCACCACCATAGTGATCGCACACCGTCTGGCGACAGTAAAAGATGCCAACAGGATTGTGGTAATGAAGGATGGAAACGTCGTGGCAACAGGCCGCCACGAAGAATTGATGAAAAGCGACGCACTGTACCGCGAATACGCCGAGCTGCAGTTGCTGAGCTAGGCCCCATATGATGCTATATCGTATGCAAAAAACATTACACCAATAATCAATCTTGTCATTGCCACCGGCCTCAATCAGACCTGAACATTCACAGGCGCAACAAGCGGTGGCAGAGAATGCATTTTTACTATGGAAGTCAAATGATTACTACAACCTCCCGGGGAATGAGGGCTTACGTCGCCTGCGTGTTTCTAAGTATCTTCAGCGGCCTCTCCCAGGCCCAGTTTTACGGTGATACCCAGGCCAAGCTGGTTGTCCTCGAACCGGTCAAGTTTCAGTATGAGCGTAAAAATGTGGAAGCCGTCGGCACCGCCGAAGCAGTGCGTTCAATTATTCTTTACCCGGCCGTATCCGATGAAGTTCTTGAAGTGAACTTCGTTCCCGGTCAGTTTGTCGAAAAAGGAAAATTGCTTTTAAGACTTGATGATCGCCGTCAGCGGATTGCATTAAACCGCGCCAGGCTGCAACTCGAAGATGCCGAACGCACCCTGAAACGCCTGAGGGAAAGCCGGGCGCAGGGCGCTGTTCCACAAAGTGAACTTGATATTGCACAAACCGACAGGGATTTGGCTAAAGTGGCCGTTGACGAGGCGCAGGCCAACCTGGACGATCGCCGTGTAATTGCTCCGTTCAGCGGCGTGGTTGGCCTCACCGACGTTGAAGTGGGTGACCGCATCACGCCTCAAACCGCGGTTACCAGCCTGGACGACCGCAGTAAGCTGTATATCAACTTCCGCGCTCCGGAGGCATCACTTAATGTACTTCTTTCAGCGCCGCAAGTGGAACTCCTGCCCTGGACCGACAGAAATAACCCAATTAATGCCGAAATCGCTCAGGTAGATTCCCGCATCAATGAAACCGATCGCACATTGCGGGCCCGGGCTGTGCTGGACAACAGCCACGACCGTTACCGCCCGGGCATGAGCTTCAGAGTCAATCTGTCAATGGACGGAGACAGGTTTGCCGCCATCCCCGAATCTTCATTATTGTGGGGAGCTACCGGCGCTTACCTTTGGAAGGCGGTCGACGGCAAAGCCAAGCGGGTGGAAGTAAAAGTGCACCAGCGTTTGCGCGGCACCATACTGGTCACCGGAGACCTCGGAGAATCCGATATGCTTATCGCTGAGGGCATTCAGCGCCTGCGCAACGGTCAGCAGATCACCACTGAATTGGCAAGGGGTGTGGGCAATGAGTAATCTCGCCCACCAGCACAATGATCTGCCTTCATTGTCAATTCGTCGCCCGGTACTAATTGTCGTACTGAACTTGCTCATTGCCATTGCCGGGATTGCTTCCTTGTTTGGATTGGAAGTTCGGGAATTACCGGATGTGGACACACCCACCATTACGGTTACGGCAAGTTACCCGGGAGGCTCACCCGAAACCATCGATGCTGAAATCACCAGCCGCCTTGAAGGCGCAGTGGCCAGGGTGAGCGGGGTCAAAACCATTTCAGCCCAGAGCGAAGAAGGCAGCGCCAGAGTGCGTGTGCAATTTCGCCCAGGCGTGAACCTGGAAGACGCTGCCAACGAAACCCGGGAATCCGTGAGCCGGGTGCAACGTCAACTACCCGAGGATGTCGAACGTCTGTCTATCATCCGAGCCGATAACGACGCCCAGGCCATAGTCAGCCTGGCGGTGTCGAGTTCATCTCTCGATCTGGAATCACTGACGGAAATGGTCGAAACCGATCTTGCGCCGCTGTTTCTGAGTATTCCCGGGGTGGCAGATGTGGGTTTGGACGGTGGCCGGCAGCGGGTACTGAGAGTATCAGTGGACCCTTTGCGGCTCACCAGTTTTGGCCTGTCGATGACCGATGTGGCCGCAGCGCTTCGTCAGGCTCCTTTTGACGTACCAGCAGGCTCAATTCAGTCCCAGGATCAATCCTTGATTGTGCGTGCCGACGCCACTTCGGTATCGGCAGAAGACGTGGCGCAAATCGTACTCGAAGGTGACGTTCGGGTCGGCGACGTAGCGAGCGTCTATTTTGGACCCGCGGATGCCCGCAGTATTGTAAGGCTGGATGGCACACCGGTAGTTGGGCTTGGCATTATCCGCCAGGCCAGTTCCAATACCATTGAAATTTCTGACGAAATTCTAAAAATGGTGGAAGACCTCAACAATCGGTTCCCGAATCTGGACATTGTTGTTACCTCTGACGATGCCGAATTCATCCGTGATTCAGTGCAGGAAGTGGTTTCCTCGCTAAGCCTGACCATCGTACTGGTGGTTGTAACACTGCTGGTATTCATCGGGTCCTGGCGTTCCACAATTGTTCCCGCCCTGTCCATTCCGGTATCGCTTGCCGGAGCACTGGGTATTATGTGGGCCCTGGGTTTTTCCATCAACATACTCACATTGCTGGCCCTGGTATTGGCCACCGGTATGATCGTTGACGACGCAATTGTGGTGTCGGAAAACATCCAGCGCCGAAGAAGTATGGGCCTGGGTGCCCGTGCAGCCGCCGTAATAGGTTCACGGGAAGTGTTCTTTGCCGTTATCGCGACCACTGCAGTACTGGCTTCTGTGTTTATTCCCATTGCCTTTTTGCCATCCACCGCTGGCCGTTTGTTCCGAGAATTTGGTGGTGTACTTGCTGGTGCGGTTATCATTTCTTCGTTTGTAGCCTTGTCGCTGGTACCCGCGCTGACAGCCCGCCTGCCAGTAAAAAGCATTAACCAGGGCGCCCCCTCGTGGTTCGACAAAACATTAGGCTGCGTAGGCCATGTCAGCCTGCAGTTTTACCAGCGTTCTCTGGCCTGGTCCCTGAAGTACGCCTGGCTCATCGTTCTGTTCAGCCTGTTATCGGGTGTGGGCGCCTGGATGACCGCCAAGACCATCAACAACGAGCTGATGCCGACAGAAGATCGGGGAACCGTGCGCATTTTCGCCCGGGGCCCGGACGGTGCAGGGCTGAACTTTATGGACCGGCAGGCTGAGAAAATGGAAGAGTTACTGCTGCCCTATGTGGAAAACGGAACCGTCGATTCGATTTATACCGTGGTTGGCCGATGGGATCCGAACATTGTGTTTATCACCGCCCCACTTAAACACTGGGATGAACGGGATAAATCTTTGCAGGATGTAGTCCGGGAGATACGCCCCAGCCTGCAATCCATTCCCGGAGCCCCCGGGAATGCCTTTGGCGGCAACAGCCTCAATCTCAGGGGCCAGGGTGGCGGCCTTCAGGTTGCCCTGACCGGTGATACCTACGAACGAATCTATCAGGCTGCGGTAGACTTTGCTGCGCGCCTTGAAACTGACATGCCGGAGGTTGGCTCCCCCCGAATCGGCTATGAGCCAACCCAGCCACAAATGCGGATCAACATTGACCGGCGTCGGGCAGAAGAGCTGGGCGTACCATTGAACGACATTTCCAGTACCCTTCGGGCTGCCGTCAATGGCAACGATCTGGCCGATCTCAATGTTGGCGACCAGGCCGTGCCGATTATTTTGCAGACCGACAGCCGCAATCGCATCAACCCGGCCGAACTCACCAATCTGTATGTCAAATCCAATAAAGGTACCCTGGTGCCGATGTCGAGCGTGGCGTACATCACCGAAGAAGGCGTAGCGGCTGAACTTGAGCGCCAGGCACAGCGTCGTGCCATCGAGGTCAGCCTCGAGCTGCCGGAGGACATGCCCATCGAAGAAGTTGTGGAAAAAATCCGTACGCTGGGCCAGCAAACCCTACCGGACGGTATCGGGCTGGTATTCCTGGGTGAGGCACAAACCTATGAAGAAACCTCAAGACAGGTTGCCATGACCTATCTGCTGGCCTTTTTGATAGTGCTGCTTGTTCTGGCTGCACAGTTTGAAAGTATTAACAGCGCCGTCGTGGTCATGCTAACCGTGCCCTTTGGAATTGGGGCAGCCATCTACGCACTGTATCTGACTGACACTACCATTAACGTATACTCACAAATAGGTTTGGTGATGCTGATTGGGCTGCTGGCGAAAAACGCCATTCTGCTGATTGAGTTTGCAGACCAGCTTCGAGATCGGGGTTACAGCGTCTACGACGCCATAGTCGAAGCCGGAAAAGTACGTTTGCGCCCAATCATGATGACCCTGGTTTCAACCATCTTTGGCTGTTTGCCACTTATCCTTTCATCCGGAGCCGGCTCTGAAGCTCGTAATGCAATAGGCTGGGTTGTCTTTGGTGGGTTAGGGATAGCCGTGCTGTTCACCCTTTATCTGACACCGGTGTTGTACCTGGCGCTGGCCCGATTTACCAAGCCCAGGGCTGACGAAAGCCAGCGGCTGGAAAATGAGCTCGCTGACGCACAGCAGCAACAACTTTAGGCCAAGTTAGCGGATAAAAAATCCCCCTGAAAAGGGGGATTTTTTCATCTGCCTTTCAGCAGCATATTGAGCATAGAAGTAAGTGGATCAATTCATCACGCTCGGCACATCCGCTGTCTGAACCGGCCGGACCAGACCTTTAGCCAGAATTTTGTGCGTTAAAAGGGATAGCAACTCGGTTTCCGACTCACTGCGTTCGCCATCCACACCAGTAATCGCCATGGCCACTTCCAGTGCCTTACCAGCGTCAAACAGAAGATCCTGCTGCAATGATCGGATGAAGTCCTTGGCTTCTCCGGTATCGAGTGCCTGACGGGTCCGGTAAATCGCATCATTCAGGAATGCACTCTGGCAAATCGGGCTTTGCCAGTTTAGATGTTCAATGACGTCGTCAATATACTCCTGTTCCGACAGAGTGACCTTGCCATCAACCTGATAAAGAAGAACGGAAAGTTTGATGAGTGCCTGGTTAAAGGCCTGTTCGCTTGATAACTGCATTTCTTGCCTCCTTAAGTGTGCTGTACGCCCAGCACATCAACACCTGGTCTGCTGCCCTGCTCTGACCAATGAAAAATGTCACGGGAGAATACGCATTGCGCGTGACACGCGTATTACAAAGTTAAGACGTTTATTATCGCCTCAAGTTGTTGCGAGAATGTTAACTATAAGTTCAATTGTTGAAATGACAAGTTAAATCGGTTCAATTGGTGCAAGATACGCGATCAGTCGGCCACAATTCAGCCAAATTGAATAACGGGTAGGCAGAAACCAAATACCTGTTACGGTGCAGGATGAACAAGGCCTGCTGAGCGATTTGGCTGCACACAGGCCTGTTGCCTCAAGAGGATAGGCTAGCGCAGCCCCAGCGTTACATCACTGATGTAAAAATTGCCACTGTATATGGGATCTGGCTGGCCGTTGGCATCGAGGGCAAAATACTGCTTGTCAGCATCTGCCAGTGACTGATAACCACCAATCACCTGATATATCCATACCTCCGGGTCGAAATCCAGATCTTCGCGGGCGTAATACTCGAGTGCCGACATGGGCTGACCGTTATCAATAACCTCACAAAAGTAGTCATCAACCGCAAGCTGCAACGGGTCTTTGGACAACGCCACTGATGTCTGCTCAGTGACCTCAATTTCTTTGCTGGCATGATTTTCAGCAGTTTGCGCCTTACGCCGATGAACGTTAGTCAGACCGGCTACTATGGTCTGGTAATCCGCTTCATGTCCTACCTGGTTCAGGTCGGCACTGGCGTTACCAAGCAGGCGACTGGCCTGATTGAACAGCAGCGGCACCTGACTCAGGCTGGGATAATTGCCTGGGGTAAAGTCCGGTTGCTGTTCCATATGCAGCAAATATCCTTTGAGCAAGCGGGTGCGCCCCTGGAATTCCCGGAACCGGCCGAGCAAATCGAGCAGTCGTGCCTGCACCACAGAAAGCTCCTGCGCCGCACGGGAGAAGCTTTGCTGCAGCGAAACCACCAGCAGATGGCGCAGTTCTCGGTTGCTGCCCGCAATGCTGCTTAGCTCATCAAAGCGGAAACATTCCAGTTGGTTGAGCAAATCGGATACCTGCCCCTGGGCCAGTTCATTTTCACGAATTTTGGCTTCCACCGAAGACACATAACCAAACTCGTTGTTAATACGGCTGAACAACACCCGGACGCTGTTGCCCAGTGATTCGGTCAGCTGATATACATGTTCGGTCAAATCGGTCATGTACGCATGAGCTTCGTTAAACCGGTTGTAATGCAATGCTTCCTTGTAATGCTCGGCCAGAGTTTTGAGACTGGCCAGAGAGGCGCCAATATTCGCGTTGATGGTACGATTGCGCTCATCCTGCAGACTGCCTTCGAGCAGGGTTCTAACTGCACTTTTCAGGCGCAGCGCACTTTGCGGATCCGGGCGCCATAGTACACCCAGTTGCACCAGTTGTTCGAGTACCTTGGGACTGTGATCGCGCTCAACCACTGAGCCGTTCACGTAAGCGTGCATGATCAGTTCACTGTGCCGCCCCAGAGCGTTGAGCAGCCGGGCACCGGCCTGGATCAGCACCTGACTCATAGCAGGCTGCCTTGCTGTATAGCGGCTTCGGCCTGTTCAGACAATGAAAGGGATTCCGTTTCATCAATAAATTTGATCATCTCGTACAGATGTTCAACCTTGCCGGTCACCAGATAAATCTGCTTTTCCGGGTTAGGTTTAAGCAGATAGCCTAAATCGGTCAAACGCTTGAACACCTGTTTGATCTGACCATCCAGATTAACACTGGTTGAGCCAAACAGCCGATAACGGGAAATTTTTTCCAGTTGTTCTGCATACGCCGGCGTGTCTTCAATCACGCTTTGCAGCTCATTAAGGCGAATGGCGTTGCCCATGGTAACCGGCAAATCCGACTCACTGGCCTGTTGCACCAGTAACAGCCATTCGACCAGCGGCACCAGGCTACTGGCGGTTTCCTGGAATTGCTGGGTAAGCACCTTTCTTTCTTCGTCACCCAGGGTCAGGTACGCTGCAAAAAATACCTCGCCATCGGCAGTAGCAGCCAGTGTGCGGTTAAGCATGTTCAGATGGGGTTCCAGTTTCTGGGCATTGTCGCGGCTTTTCAGGTGGCGCCAGCCTTCTTCATCGCTGACCTGACAAATAAACTGGCCCTGCAAAAGACTGCCGAGAATGCGGCCTTGTTCGGTCATCATGCTGATACCTCCTGTTGTTCACGTCGGGCCTGGATACGTTGCGCAATGGTGCTGACTTTGGGTTCAACCACCTGTAACTGGCGGCTGACCTTGTCGATCAGATAGCGGTTTTCAAACAGGGTCAGGACATCCGATTCCGGGTTCGGGAATGCGCCAACTACACTGATATTGTTGTTCTGACAGGCGTCGAAGATTTTTTTCACGTTGCTTTGGTGCAGGGTACCCAATTCATCGATGGGCCAGTGAATGGTGGCATCCGCTTCACCGCGCAGCAAGCGGGTAAAGGCCAGCAGGAACTTGCACAGGATCAGGTAGGCCATACCATGGCTGGACGACTCATTGAGCTGGCGGTCCGTGCGGATCACCAAATCGCTGTTGCCCTCGCGCAGATGCAGTTCGATGTCGAGCAGCTTACTTATGCCGCCAGTCAGAGCGGCACGGCCCAGAATGTCGAGAACCCGGCGCATACTCTGGCCATATTCCTCTTCCGGTAGTTCATTGGCTCCCTCATCCATCCAGCGCTGATAGTAGTCACGGAACTGCTCCAGCTCCGGCCAGAATTCCAGTTCGCTGATGCGTGAACGGATTTTTACCGCCGAATCGGATACCCCGTCGAGGAACAATTCGCCGTCCACCTCTTTGGTGATGCGGCGGCTCTGGCTGACAATACGCTTGTCGATGTCAGCCAGAACGAAGTAGTACTGGCTGAGGTCGGCACCAAATATGCGGCCCTGTTCTTTCAGCCCCTGCAGTTTTTGCGGCACAATCACATTCAGCAACTGCGCAAGGTGGCTAACCATTCGGCGATGGTCGATGCCTTTCACCCCATGAGCGTTGATCACCGCGCATTCTTCACGGGCCCGCTCCCAGGTGTCGCTGAGCCCCGTGCCGGCCTGGGCTGCAATCAGCTGGTCAAACCGCTCTACGTAATTACGCACGTCGCTTAACAACTCTTCACGCTCCTGCATCAGGCTTTGGGCCTGGGACAGACGTTGTGCAATGCTAACGTCGTCGTGCTTCACGTCTGCGGAAATTTCGGCACTGTGTAAATTCAGTTTGGCAAGGGAGCGGCGTAATGCGTCCACCTGTTCCAGCTGCTCGACAGCTGTTTTAAGCGTGGCTTCCAGACTTACCTGCTGCTCCTTGAGCTGCTCCCGCAGATCACGGTATTCACTTTGTTTGCTCGCCAGGCTGCGCTCAGCTTCCGCCAATTCCTTGCGGGCTTTGGCCAGGCCGGTCTGCCAGGTCATTTTATGGCCGGTGAACACGGTCAGATACCAGCGCTCATAGTCTGCAACCTTGTGGCGCTGGGATTCGGTACGGTAGATGTCTTCTTTGAGCGCTTTAACACGCTTTTTTAACTGGCCTATTTCGTCCACATCCACACCGCGCTGGTTGAGTTCGTTCTGCAACCACAACTCGGTTTCCTTACGATCTCTGGCAGCCGACTCGCGGGCTTTCTTCATATCGCTGTCAAGCTGGCCAATCCGGGCATCGGTGTCTGCGATCAGTTGCTGCCAGTGAAAACGGTGTTCGGTTTCCGCTTCGCGCTGCTGATCCCTGAGTTCGTCACGGGCCAGTTCATACTGGGCCAGACGCTGCTTTTGTGCCTGCCCGTTGGCTTCCAGTTTGCTCTTGGCTTTTTGCTTACGCGCCGACAAAGCCTGCTGATATTCACTCAGAACTGCATCCCTGTCCTGCTGAGCGCGTTTGCGGGTAGATTCTGCGCTACGCACGCTGTTGTCTTTCTGGGTCATGGCCAGTTCGGCGTTGCGCACTTCTTCATTCGCTTTGGCCAGTGCTGCTTCACATTCATTTTGCAATTCCAGCGCTTTCTGCTGCTGGCCTTCTGCGTCTGCCAACTGTTGTTTCAGGGCCTGTTCGGTCTGCGCATACTCTGGGGTGTCCAAGGCCTCCAGCGCCAGTTCCACCCCCAGCAATCCGGCCTTATCACCGGCCAGTTTAGGCGCCAGATCGCAGCGCTCAAGCAGTTCAGGGCGGATAACCTTCCCCAGCGACTGTTCCCAGTTATCAAGATTGCCTCGCAGAAACTCGAGCAAAGAGCCTTCACCGGGGTAAAGCAAAGCGCGGATTTTTTCGACGTTTTTCTCTTCTCGCTGAAACGCCAGACGAGCCTTGTCAAGATTTTGTGAAGCGTCGTTGCGCTGGTGCAGAACCTTCTGGTGCGCCTGCTGTGCCTGGCGATATTCGCTGCGCGCGGCATCTTCGTTGATGCTCGCCTCTTTGATGGCAGCATCCAGCAGTTCAAGCTGTGACTGTTCGAATTCATTGTAGCCAGCGTTGTTTAGCGCCGCTTTGAATTCGGCTTCGGCGACTTTAAGGCTACTAAGTTGCTCCTGATGCTGCTGATTTAACTGCTGCATCTGAGAGGAATAATCGTCGCGGATCCGTTGCAGCGCGTCGCGCTCTTTTTGCTGCTGCTCACTGCGTTTGTCGGCGGCTTCCTGACGTGCGGCAGAGAGCTGCTCCAGAGTCAGGCTGAGTTTATCACCCAATTCCGCCACACGGCGGTTGTAAGCTGATTCAATGTCCTGGTGCTTTTCGGTTAACAGCGCGTAGCGACTGGACACCAGTTCAAGTTCATTTTGCCATTGTGGCAGGTTGGCCACGTCTTCTTTGAGCTGCTCAATGTTCTGCTCCTGCCAGGCCTGAAACTCGTCCTCCACCGCATCCAGTTCACTGGTGTACTTTTCCACATCCGCACGGCACGACGACACCACCTGGTTCAGCCCATCACGGCTTTCCGACCACTGGCTGTCGTTGTGTTTGCGCTGAAACTGATTTTCATCCAGCGCGTTTTTGGTACTTTCAACCCGGGCGGCCAGATGGGTCTTATCCAGCTCAAAGTATTGCTTCACACCACTGAGCTGCGACTCGGCAGTATTCAACGCCATATCGGCCTGCTCCAGTTTGGCAAACTCGGGGCGTATTTTGTCGAATTGCTTGATCAGCTGACACTCTTTTAACCAGTCATCTACCCGGTTCCGGCTAAGATTGGACGTCGGTGGCTGCACACCATCTTCCTCCAGAATGGCAGCAATCATGGCCTTGATGGTTTCCATCTTGCCTTCTTTGGAGTGCACGGCCTTGGCCAGTTTTTCAATATGCCGAACGTGCAGATTGGGTTGGCACAAACTGAATATTTTGGCGTAACCGAGCAGTTCCCTGGCGTTGCTGCTCTGGTTCAGAACACCGTGATCGTTTTGCAGAATCGCGCGGAAATCTTTAGTATTCAGCAGGCTGGTTACCAACACATTATTACGCTTCATGGCGCGCGCCAATTCAGCACTGCCTATACTGCTGTGTTTACCGTTTTTCTGCCTAAACAGATAGTCGTCAATATCAAACGGCTTGCCAATAAAACGGTAATTCACACCGGTGCCGTTGGAACTCAGAACTGCCTGACACAGATCCCCTTCGGCGCGGGTGTATTCATAAATGATAAAACTGGAAGTGCGGGGCAGATACCAGCGCTCAAAGCTGTCACGGGTTGCCGGCACAACGCGACTGGGATATTCACCGTAGAAAACCGGGATCAAGCGCTGAAGGGTGGTTTTCCCCGAGGCGTTAGTGCCACAGATGTTGGTGTGGCCATCGAGTTTCAGTTCCACTACCCCGGGTAAATGGGTATCGATCAGTATTATACGTTTTAAGCCGGCCATATTAATCCTGTAATGCTAATTACTTCTGTGCAGGGGCTGCCTGCCCGCTTTTTCTTTAAGGTGGCTGAATGGGCCCGAAAGCCTAAAATACACGAAGACGCCCACCACCCAAGGCTTTGCAGACCGGGCAGTTTAGTACGAAACCAACGCTTTGCACAGCCTGGGAGCAGCTGAGGTGGGTATCATTCCCGTTGAATGGACATTAATTAGCCTGCGCGCCCTGTCGGGCAGATTGAATCAGGCAACCCAGGGCGAGTATGGGCTCACTGGGAGCCCTCTCACGAACTAGCGGGGCGGGAACATGCCTCCCATACCGCCACCCGGTGGCATCATTCCCTTCATCTGGCGCATCATTTTTTTCATGCCGCCACCGGACATCTTCTTCATCATTTTCTGCATCTGGGTAAATTGCTTGAGCAGACGGTTGACGTCCTGGATCTGGGTACCTGAACCCGCGGCAATCCGACGTTTGCGCGAACCCTTGATGATATCCGGGCGTTCACGCTCGCCTGGTGTCATGGAATTGATAATGGCTTCCATTTGCGTGAACTGCTTGTCGTTGGCCTGCTCTTTGATTTTGTCACTCATACCGCCCATGCCGGGAAGTTTGTCGAGCATCCCCATCATGCCGCCCATGTTGCGCATTTGCTCGAGTTGCTCTTTGAAATCCTGCAGGTCGAAGCCTTTGCCTTTCTGAACTTTTTTGGCCAGCTTTTGGGCTTTTTCCTTATCAACCTTGCGTTCCACTTCCTCGATCAGGCTGAGCACATCCCCCATGCCCAGAATGCGTGACGCTATTCGCTCCGGATGGAAAGGTTCAAGTGCATCAACTTTTTCACCCATACCGATGAACTTGATGGGTTTACCGGTGATGTGGCGTACCGACAAAGCGGCCCCGCCGCGGGCGTCACCGTCTGCCTTGGTCAGAACGACCCCGGTGAGCGGCAGTGCGTCGTTAAAGGCTTTGGCAGTATTGGCTGCATCCTGACCGGTCATCGCATCAACCACAAACAGGGTTTCTATCGGTTTGACGGCCTGATGCAACGCCTTGATTTCATCCATCATGTCGCTGTCGACGTGCAGGCGACCCGCAGTATCCACCAGCAACACATCAAAAAACTGCTTGCGTGCCTGTTCAATGGCACCTTCAACAATGTCCACCGGTTTTTGCAGAATGGTGGATGGATAAAACTCAACCCCTACTTCCTCTGCCAGGGTTTCCAGCTGTTTGATGGCCGCCGGCCGATAAACGTCGGCACTCACCACCATGACTTTTTTCTTTTCACGCTCTGTCAGGTACTTGGCCAGTTTACCCACACTGGTGGTTTTACCGGCCCCCTGCAAACCCGCCATCAGCACAACCGCAGGGGGCTGGGTGGCAAGATTCAGTTTTTCGTTGGCCTGTCCCATCACAGACTCAAGTTCAGACTGCACTATCTTGATGAAAACCTGACCCGGTTTTAAGCTTTTCGAAACTTCCGTTCCAACGGCGCGTTCCTTGACCTGGGCAACAAAATCTTTGACAACAGGCAGGGCAACATCCGCCTCCAGCAATGCCATGCGGACTTCCCGCAAAGTCTCTTTGATGTTGTCTTCGGTCAGTCGCCCGCGCCCACTAACGTTGCGTAACGTCTGGCCGAGGCGTTCAGATAAATTCTCAAACATATTGAATCAACACTTTTTCGATGGGCGTAAATGCAGCCATTATAACCAAAAAGCAGCACGGAACGTACCGCCTTTATAAATCTGTGCAAGATAAATTTTCAGCCCTCCCCGGGATGACTGGAATAACGGGTTTGGCCCCATACTACGCTGCCGTCCTCAGCGGAACACCCGGCACTGTAGCCAATGCCAGGGCAGGTTATCAAAAATTGCGTAAACCCAAACCATCAAATCCGATTGAGAAGGTTGAATTTACGCGTCAGTTTAGCTAACAATACCCGCTGCGATTTTTCGTCGCCTTACCAATCACAGGACAGTCAATGAGTACCATTTTTGCAGTTGCCGGAGCGGCCCTGTACATCCTAGCGGCCTGCCTGTTAATGGGTCGGTTTTTTCACACCCGGGGGCCAAATAAAGTGTTGGCGGTTTCCCTCGCCGCTTTCGGTGCCGCAGCACACATCCTGTTCCTGGGAGACGTGATTATGCTTGCGCCCGGGCAAAACATGAGCCTGACCAACGTACTGTCTCTGGTTTCATGGCTGATCACGGTATCAATGTTAGTGAGTGCAAGCATACTGCCCAACATTATTCTGTTGCCGGTCGTATTCGGGTTTGCTGCGCTTGCGCTGCTCGCTTCGCTGTTGATTCCGGCATCCCACATTGTGCACATTGAAATGCATCCTGGCCTGGTAGTACACATTACATTATCACTGTTTGCTTACGGCACGCTGGTTATTGCCTTTTTATACGCACTGCAAATGTCTTTTATTACTTATCGGCTCAAACAAAAGGGGGCAGCCTTGCTGCACTCCTCGTTACCTCCACTCACTCTGGTTGAGGGCATTCTGTTTAAATTACTGCTTGCAGGAACCGTATTGCTGGCAGTCTCGCTGATCAGTGGTTTCGTTTTTCTTGACGACATGTTTAACCGCCAATACGCCCACAAAACAGTACTCTCACTGCTGGCGATGGTTGTGTATGTCATCCTGCTGACTGGTCAGAAAATATGGGGCTGGCGGGGCAGGCAGGTGATTGCACTTACCGTAATCGGCGTCCTGCTACTCACCCTGGCGTACTTCGGGAGCCGCTTTGTGCGTGAATACATTTTAGGCTGATAACCTCCACCGAAACACTCCGGAGCGGATAAATATAACTATTCCGGTGATTTATCCGCACTTTCCTCTTGAAACCCGCTACCCGAATTACTACATTGGTGAGTCTGATGGTTTAAGGGCCCTATAGTTGGACGACATATCTACTGGCACGCTGTTTATTGTACTGTTCGTGCTTATTCTACTTTCCGCATATTTTTCCAGTTCCGAAACCGGGATGATGTCGATAAATCGATATCGCCTCAAGCATCTGCAAAATGAGGGAAACCGTGCAGCCAATCGGGTTCAGAAATTGCTTGATCGGCCAGACCGTCTCATCGGTCTTATTCTGATTGGGAACAATCTGGTCAACATCGCAGCCTCTTCCATCGCCACCATTATCGGTATGCGTCTGTACGGCGACGTGGGCATTGCAATTGCTACATTCAGCCTGACCATGGTGGTGCTGGTGTTTGCCGAAGTTACGCCAAAAACCCTGGCAGCCCTGTACCCGGAAAAAATCGCTTTCCCAAGCTCATTTATTCTACTGCCGCTGTTAACCGTGCTTTATCCGTTTGTGTATTTTGTTAACGGCATTACCAACGGCATACTGGCACTGCTACGAATCAACCCAATCGGCAGCGGAGACGATGCACTCAGCAGGGAAGAACTTCGCACCGTGGTTTATGAAGCCGGCTCGATGATCCCCAAAAAACACCAGGACATGCTGGTGAGCATACTGGACCTTGAAAATGTAACTGCCGAGGACATTATGGTCCCAAGGGCAGATATCGTTGCCATTGACATCAACGACGAATGGAAGGTCATTCAGAAACAACTGACTCTTGCCCAGCATACGCGGGTATTGCTCTATCGTGACAGTATCGACGACGCGGTTGGTTTTGTGCATTTACGAGATGCCCTGAGGTTGCTGGCGAAAGACCAGTTCACCAAATCCAGTTTGTTGCGGGCGGTAAGAGAAATTTACTTCACCCCGGAATCTACCCCGTTACATACTCTGATGTACCGTTTTCAAATCGAAAAGGAGCGAATCGCCCTGGTAGTAGACGAATACGGTGATATTCAGGGGCTGGTAACGCTCGAAGACATTCTCGAAGAAATTATTGGCGACTTCACCACCAGCATGGTGCCCGACCACAGTAAAGAGGTGCACATCCAGCAGGATGGCAGCGTACTGGTTGACGGCAGCGCCAACATTCGTGATTTAAACAAGGAAATGGACTGGAAACTGCCCATAGAAGGGCCCAAAACGCTCAACGGCCTGATTCTGGAATATCTCGAGGAAATCCCTGAACACAAAGTCAGTGTCAGGTTAGCAGGCTACCCGATTGAAATTGTCGATATCAGTGAAAATATGATAAAGACGGTTCGCATTCTTCCCGAATACTACCTGCCCGCTCACGATATAAGCCAGGAATAATCCGCTCAGCGATTTTTACCGGCGGCTCTGCGAGCCAGGGCTTTGGCTTTGGCTTCTGCAACCTTAGCAGACAATACGCTGAGTTTATCCAGAATTTGCCGGGTTTCTTCGTCAGCATGCAGATCCGCTTCTTCAATGTGGCTTTGAAGCGAGCGCTGCAGTAATTCCGGAAGTGACTTGGTGGTCATTGTTTGCCGTATGCCCCGATGATTAATCGTTATGAATTTCAAAAAATTGCACTTGAAAACTATATCGGACGATTCACAAAGTTCTGAAGGGACGATGTCAAAAATCTGACAATCCAATTAGTGGGCCGGAAACTCAATCCCCTTGATAGTGGTAGAGCAACTGCCCTTTATGCTGTTCCGGCCAGTAGTTCACCACTGCAATTGACGCGGTAGAAAACAAACTGGTGGTGTGTGACTGGCAAAGGCTGTCAACCAGATAACTGACCAGCGGCATATGACTGACAACCATCAGGCTTGTAAGCGGCATGCCATCTTTTTCAGGCTGCTGTAAACGGGCATCCAGATAATCGTGCACCCAATCGGCGTGGCCGTTCGGAGTAATATCCTGACAAATTTCCATATGCCTGGCTGAGATAACTGCAGAGATCGTATCGAAAGTTTGCCGGGTTCGGCGGTAGGGACTTACCAGAACCAGATCTATCTGTTTTTCAGGTAAAAACTGTCGTTGCAGCCAGTAAGCCGCACGGGCTACCTGACCTCTTCCAACTTCTGTCAGCTGGCGTCCTTTATCATCCTGGCACAGGGGTTCGGCTTCGCCGTGGCGCATAATGAAAAGTAAAATGCCGTCTTTGCTACTTTGACCTGACATATTATTACGCATAAGATGAGTTACTACCCGCTAACCTTATCAGACGGGAATCGCATCTCCTAGTAGTAAAGTACCTTTTTCATGCTACCTCATACTATAGTGGTAGCAGGGGCGAGCAAAATGTTGCTGTACTGTCTTGCTCACATACAGTTTGTTTCACCCCGAACAACTGTTTACGGCCTGAAATGAAAAAGAGGTTATAAGGCAGGCGAAAAATTTAAAAATGCAGTAAAAACAAAATAATATGAGAGCATTTTGACAACATCTCTGAATCTCGACAAATCGCTGTTTTTTACCCTTCCAAACGGGCTGAGAGTGATGGTTTGCCAACAGCGTAGCTGGCAGACCTGTTACGTTTCCATGTCAGTCAAGGCCGGTCATTTCTACGACCCGGAAGACTGCCAGGGGCTGTCCCATCTGCTGGAGCACGCTATGTTTCTGGGCAGTCGACATCTGCCCAAACCCAACAGCATAAACACACTGGTAGAGCAATGTGGCGGCACCATCAATGCGTGGACCGGAACCGAATATGCAAACTACCATTTCGACTGTCAAAGCGATGCCCTGACAAAGCTTTTACCGGCATTTGCCGATATGTTGCGTACCCCGCTAATGGACAAAGCAGCTATACGAAAAGAAATCCAGTCCATTGATGCCGAGTTTCAGTTTAAACTCAAAGACGATCTGCGTCGCCTATACCAGATCCACAAGGAAACCTGCAACCCAGAGCACCCCTTCAGTAAGTTTTCGGTCGGCAGCGGTGAGATATTCAACAGTCATACAATGGACGAGCTTCACCAGCGTCTTCAATCATTTCACAGCCAGTATTATTGTGGGCGCAACATGGCGCTATGCATTGCAACTCCGTTTGCCCCTTCGCGCATCAAAGAGTTGGTCGCCCAGTCATTCAATATGCTCAGGGCCGGAGCACAAGCGGCTGCCGAATGGCCTGCACTGTATTTGCCAGAGCAACTGGGCATACAAATCAACATAGTGCCACTGCAAACCGCCCGGAGGATGATTGTCACTTTCGCCCTTCCCGGCCTCCATAATGACTACCGCACCAAGCCGCTCAATTATCTGAGCCATTTGCTCGGCGATGAGGGCGAAGGAAGCCTGCTGGCCTATCTGAAATCCTGCAACTGGGTAACCAATCTGATCGCCGGAAGTGGTATCGAAGGAGATGATTTCAAAGACTTCAATGTCAGCTTTCAGTTAACTCCCACTGGTCTGAACCGTCGTTTTGAGATCCTCAATGCTCTGTTCGCTTACATTGATATCATCAAGGTTGGAGTACTGGAGCCCTGGCGTTACCAGGAGAAGGCCCGTCTGGCGATGCTGGCCACAGAATTTGACGATAATCCCAAACCACTTTCTGCAGCCTGCGAATACGCGCAGCATCTGTTTTCCTATTCATTTGAGGAAATCCCGCTGCTGCACGCCACTGTCGAAGATTATGACCTGCACAGCATAGAAAGAGCCCTGAGTTACTTTGTTCCGCAGAACATTCGGGTCAAAACCATCGCACCGAACCTGCCTACAGACAGAAAGTGCAGATATTATGATGCGCACTATCAGGTAGCCCCCCTCCCCGCAGAAATGCTGGAGGCACTGGCGACTCCGGAACCGATTACTGCTCTGTCACTGCCTCCGCCGAACCCGTATCTGAGTGACGACTATCATCTGACCCTGCCTGAGCGTGGCTTCGACCAACCCAAACTGATTGACAGCAGCCGGGGCCTGCGTACCTGGTTTGCCCAGGATCATCAGTTTCACAGCCCTAAAGGCGACATCTACATTTCCTTCGACACAGAGGCATTCTCTGTTGGCCTGCAGGCAACCGCTGCTAAGCGGATCTGGCTGGCAGCACTCAATGACCATCTGCAGGAAAAGTACTATCGGGCGGACATTGCCGGACTGCATTACCGTATTTATGGCCACCAGGCAGGCTTTACACTGCACACACGGGGCTTCTCCAATCAACAAACCACACTGGCAATGCAACTGTTGCACTCAATTCTGACCTTTGAACCCGGCGAGGAAAATTTTGAGCGTCTGAAGGGCATTCAGGCCCAAGGCCTGCACAATTCGCTGATGAATAAGCCTACGAACCGGCTGTTTTCGCGTTTAAGTGTTTTGATTCAACGCAATACCCAGGCACCGGTCGAATTACTCAAAGCAGTTCAGGACTGCAGTCTGGATACCGTCCAAACCCTCAGAAAGCAGGCGTTTGGTCGCTACTTTGTGGAAGCCTTCATGCACGGAAACTGGTCCAGCGAAGAAGCCATCCAGTTCGCACGAACGCTCAACACAACCTGCCGGAATGCGACCGGCGCCCCACTGTCCCGCTCGGTCACCAGACTGCCAGCAGGAGTGCGGCTGTTTCACGAAGTCACTTGTGAACATGACGACGCCGCAGTGGTATTTTATCTGCAGGCCCCGGGCAGTACACTACAGGACACGGCACTGTGCATGGTGCTTGACCAGATTCTGGCCGCGCCCTTTTTTAACGTGCTGCGCACCGAAAAGCAGTTAGGTTACGTAGTCGGGACCGGTTTTGTGCCCCACAACCAGCATCCGGGCGTCACCTTTTACGTGCAAAGCCCCACTACTTCAGCGACAGAACTGCTGAATGCAGATTACTTCGTTTCTCAGTCAGCATCTTCAGGAACTGGATTTTTACCGTTTTTACTGGACAAATATTCAGCAAAACCTGCTTAAACAGTTGCAGGAGAGGGATTTGTCGCTGTCGATGAAGTCCCAGCGCCTGTGGGTCAGCCTGGGCACACAGGACCTCACGTTTAACCGCAATGAACAGCTTGCAGACTGCATTGGCAAACTGACGTTCGAGGACATTCAGGCATTCGGAGAACAGCTGGCAAACCGGGAGTTGTTTGGTGAATTGGTGTTGTATGCGCCAGGCAAGTTTGGCCCCATGGATACTCCTGAAGAGCACACATTGTCGGACATCGCCGGGTTTAAAATGGGTACAGAGTACTTTGATTGAGTGTCACTTGAGCGATTGTGGGCTTCACAGTTGCCTATCATTTGTTCCAATACCTTGTTAATCCAGAAAAAAACCTTGTAGAGCGGATCCGATTTGGGCATATTGGGCCTACGGTTTGAACGGATTCAGCCGATAACCTCACTTAGTTTGTCATAAAAATTATAAGGCCCGGTGGCCGAAGGTGTGTTGGTGCGTTCAACCCTTAAACATTCTGTACTGTGTTTGTTGACCATTTTTGCTTGCTGTTTAAGTGCGGTAAGCCACGCTGTGTCGCTGGTTGACATCTACTTCACCGAACTGAATCAACGAGACGGGCTTTCCGACCTCACTATTGTCGACATCGTTGAAGACGCCAACGGTTACATGTGGTTTGCCTCTGTAAACGGCCTCAACCGCTATTCCGGTTACAGCACCCGGCAGTACCACCCTTCCGATGTAGACCCCAATTCCATTCCCTCAGGCTATATTCGCTCGCTGTTTGTAGATCACAATGGAACACTGTGGGTTGGCACACTCGACGGCCTTGCCAGATACCAGCCGCAAACCGACAATTTTAAAGTTTTTACCAAGCAGCACTCAGCCCTGAAGTCCAATGACATTTGGGCGATTAGCCAAAGCAGCGACAATCAGCTTATCGTGGCGGACAAATCCAACCTGTATGTGATGGACCCGAACACCGAGACTCTGTCACTTCTTGATAGCAAGGTGGACTTTCCTGACGATATCAAAGTCATCCGCGACGAAGCATCACGCATCTGGATAGGCACCTATCAGCACGGTGTCTTTATCTACAGCAAGAAAGAACAACGGCTGTATTCACTGAGCAAGGTCAACCCCTGGAGTTTTAATATTGATGCCACAACGATTTTCGACGTCAAAGTGGTAGATGGCGAATACTGGCTGGCCACTGACAGGGGCGTTTTCCGCGTCGCCAACAGCGGTGAAACGCTGGAAGTGATCAACCAGGAGTCACATTCAGCGCTGGCTTCTAACCGGGTAACTTCAATACTGCCCCGCGATGATTCTGTATGGCTGACTACCATAAACGGCCTTTCCATTTACGACAAAAAGTCGCGACACTTTGTTACCGCCGGAGTGGATACCAGTGCCCTCACCGGCCTGACACAGAAGTTCCTGCTCAAAATATACCAGGACAGTACCGGTGGGCTTTGGATAGGTGCACTCGCCGGGGCCTTTAAATATCATCCGGATATCAGCAGCGGCCGCCTGTTCAGCAATAAACGGGAATTCCAGAAGCGGGAAGACGGCAACAGCGTTTGGGGTTTGTCCGAAGATGAGCAGGGAAATGTATGGTTTGCCACCCAGCACGAAGGCATTGGTAAATTCAACATTGAACTGGGTACCCTGGATTATTATCTGACCAACATTGGCACGTCCTTTTGGGATTTGGAGATAGACGCCTATGGACGTTTCTGGCTTGCGTCTTCAAACGGTTTGCAGGTGTACGAATTGGAGGACGACGAAATTCGCCATCTTACTACCCTGTTCGAAGGCCAATATGTCGCATCGGTATTTTTCGATGGTCAGCAGATTTGGACATGGTCACCGTCTGAAGGTGTGATTTCCATTCGCACCAATCAGATTTTGCCTTATCTCAAAGACGGAACTACAAACCAGTTGTTCCAGCACCACCCGGAACTTCCCAAAAATAATGCTCCAGTGCCCATTTTCAAAGACGCACAAAACCGCTTGTGGTTGACTGATGAATCGGGTGAGCTAAGTATTTACGATGAAAGCCAGAGCAAAATCGTCAAGACAATTGGCACGGAAGATGGCTTAACCTCCAGGGCAATCAGGGTGCACAGCTGGCGAAATTTTTTCTGGGCTACCACCTTGTCTGACGGAGTACTGCAGATCGACAAGCGCGATCTCAAAGTGATCGCCAGACAACAGGGTCCAGTCGACGGTAGTTTCATTTTAGCGTCCGTGGGTCTGAACGGTTCGGTTTGGTACGCCAACAGTCTGGGTCTGCACCGGGTAGATTTGTCTGAGTTGACAATTGCCGAAGAAATCTCCCTTGAACAAATGCAATTCAACTCCCTGAACGAAGATGCAGTGCTCAGAACCCGTGATGACCGGATCATTTTTGCCGGAAATGAGGGTTTCAACGTGCTGGCCCGTGAAAGCTCGACACTTGGCGAACACAACGCAGAGCAAACCCGGGCGCCCCAATTGTTCGAATTTGAAATTTTTGGCTACTACCAGAGTAACGATGTCAAAACGGCTAACCAATCCATACGCCTGCAAACCAAATCAGGAGTAGACATCAATTACGACCAGTCTCGCTTCAGCATATCCTACGGGCTGGTTAATCCCAGAATGGCCAACACCGTTGAATACCGTTACCGCCTTACCGGCTTTGAAGACAACTGGATCCCGGTGGGCAATGACCGTGTGGTCCAGTTCAACAATGTGAAATTTGGCAGCTACGAATTTGAACTGCAAGCGAAAGAACCCGGAAAAGCCTGGTCTAAACCTCAAAAACTGGAAGTCAGAGTCGGCCGCCCACCCTGGTTGTACACCTCTGCACTGGCCTTCTATGCGCTTATCCTGGCATCCATACTGATTTATGTGCTGCGCCAGTATCAAACCCGCAAAGCGGCCCAAATTGCCATTCGTGAATCGGAAGAGCGACTCAAGCTGACCCTTTGGAGCAGTGGCGATGAGTTGTGGGACTGGGACGTGTATCGCGGCCGGGTCTACCGCTCGAATACCTGGGGAACACTGGATTTCCCTCAGGACAACATTCGCACCCAAAGCGCCTACGACGCCAACATCCACCCCAATGACATCGTCAGAGTTCAGGAAGCCCTGCAGGAACACCTCGAAGACAAAAGCGATTACTTCGAACTTGCCTACCGCGCCAAGACCTTTACCAACAAATGGATTTGGATCCTGGACAGAGGCAAGGTCGTACAAAGGGATCACAACAATCAGCCTATCCGGATGACAGGTACACTGAAGAACATTCATCACCTTAAGCAGGCAGAAGAACAGCTCAACCTGTTTAAACGCTCAATTGAAAACATTTCCGAAGGGGTGTTTATTGCTGACACCAATTTTAAATTTATTTCGGTGAACAATGCTTATTGCCGCTACACCGGTGAGACCCGTGAGCAGGCGCTGGCAAGCTACATGTATTTTCATCAGTATCCTGACGCTTTCACCGAGGAAATCAAGAAGACCCTGCGCGGTAAGGGTAACTGGTCCGGCGAAGTCGAGAGTGTGCGTGTCAATGGCGACCGTTATGAAATTGAGCTGAACATCGATGCTGTCCATGACGAAGATGGCAAAATCAGCCATTTTGTAGGCGTATTTTCTGACATTACGTCGCGTAAAAGCACCGAAAAAGAACTGCTGAAACTGGCCAATACCGACCCTCTGACGGAACTACCGAACCGTTCATTTTTCCAGGCCAGTCACCAGAACCTGGTTCGTAAGTCAGTCCCACACGCACTTCTGTGCCTGGACATGGATAACTTCAAAAAAATTAACGATTCACTGGGCCACCAGACCGGCGACGTGCTGATCAAGCAAATAGCCAAGCGGTTACTGAGGATAACCGGCACAGAAGCAACCTGTTACCGTCTGGGCGGCGATGAGTTCAGCATACTGGTCGAGGATAACTCCGACATTCACTTTATTACCCACTACGCTCAAAGCATTCTGGATACCCTTTCACGACCCTTTATTATCAATAAGCAGGAGTTCGTGCTCGGTGCCAGTGTGGGTATTGCCTTCTACCCGGACGATGGCAACTCGCCCCAGGAAATGCTCAAGAACGCAGACACCGCCATGTACTTCGCCAAAAACAACGGCGGTAATGGTTACCAGTTTTTCAGCGGTGAAATGAACCAGAATGCTGTTCGTCAGTTGCAAATCGAGAACCTTATCCGTCAGGGAATCAAGGACGATCTGTTCAGCGTGTATTACCAGCCGAAAGTAGATATTACCACCGGCAAACTGGTCAGTATGGAAGCCCTGGTGCGATTTGAGCATCCGCAAAAAGGGATCGTCAGCCCAGGGCAGTTCATACCGCTTGCAGAGCAGACCGGACAGATTATTGAAATAGGTGAGCAGGTTCTCCGTAAAGCCTGTGCCGACACCAAACGCTGGGTCAGCCAGGGCATATTCAGTGGCCGGGTTGCCGTGAACCTGTCTGCCAAACAGTTTGAGCTGCCTGATCTGGACGACCGCATTGACCGTGTTCTGCAGGAAGTAGGACTTTCTCCACTGCATCTGGAATGCGAAATTACCGAAGGCACCCTGATGGCCAACCCTGAACAGGGTTTGAGCATGATGGACCGCCTGCGTGAAAGAGGCATTCACCTGGCACTGGACGACTTTGGTACCGGCTATTCCTCTCTGGCGTATTTGAAACGCTTCCCGCTCAATACCCTCAAAATTGACAAAGCGTTCATTGACGATATTGCTGAAAGCAGCGTCGACCGCCATATGTGTGCCGCCATCATCAACATCGCCCACAACCTTGGGCTGAAAGTCGTGGCCGAAGGCGTTGAGCACGAAAGTCAGCTGACCATTCTGCGTCGCTATGATTGTGAGATGCTGCAGGGTTACCTGTACAGCCGCCCGCTAAGTGCCGATCGTT
This sequence comes from Alteromonas aestuariivivens, assembly GCF_003367475.1. Classification (GTDB taxonomy): domain Bacteria; phylum Pseudomonadota; class Gammaproteobacteria; order Enterobacterales; family Alteromonadaceae; genus Alteromonas; species Alteromonas aestuariivivens. Next base: position 235,165 of record NZ_QRHA01000007.1, on the reverse strand, counting down.
TTGAAAAATTACTCAAGGAAAATCAACAGCTTCACGACCTGATCGGCCAGAGCGCGCAGTGACAGCTTTTTGACACACCAATAAAAAATCATTTAAAAACAACACCTTAACTCAATAAAAAATCTTGGCACAAGATTCGCTATATCCTCTTTGACCGGCAAATTACTTGTCAGTCGGATTTGTTTGTTTTGTTCAAAATAAAAATCAGAGGATTGAATTATGTTGAAAGCTTACGCAGTAGCACTAGTACTTTCTACCACCGCGCCGGTTGCTGACAAGCAGGAAGGTGTTAAAAATGCATCAGAGAAGCCACAACAGGCTTCTACTCAGCCACAGGTTGTTAAACCTGGCCGTGGCGGATCTACAGGCGGTATCGCTTTCTAAATTGAACAGGGATATGACTAAAAAAGAGAGGCATGCCTCTCTTTTTTATGCGCGTAGATAAAGGTTATTGAAACCTGTTGAGCGGCGCCAGGCCACGTGGCGGCTAACCGTAAACATGGGAAACAGCAGAGGCCCTAACAGCAGGCCGGCGAGCGCCCAGTTGCGCGCATTCAAACCGGATTTAACCGCCTCAATGTAATAAAACACACTACTTAATACAGCGACCATCACTAATACCAACAAACAAGCCCCCTTATTAAGTAAATATGGCTCAGACACTAGCCAATAAATTGACGAACAAAACTCCAGAGAGTAGAAATTGTACAGATCGAAGTCTAATAAACCAGTGTTTTTGTCGCTTTGGTACAAAAAAACCGGGCAAAGCCCGGTTTTTAACTGTTTTATTACATTTTAGTAAAATGTTGTTCCCGTTTCCGCCATGCTGACTAACACGTCAGCCGGAGCAAATTTAGTGTCAACCGTCTCTGCCAGGTGCGTCAGTCGTTCAACCACATGCTGCAGCCCCAGACTGTCCATATAGCGGAACGGACCACCAAGGAATGGAGGGAAACCAATACCGAATATGGCCCCAATATCACCGTCACGGGCACTACGAATAACCCCCTCATCCAGACATCGGGCCGCTTCGTTTAGCATCATCATTACACAGCGCTCTGCTACCTGCTGTTCGCTTAATGATTTTGCCGCATTGATCCCAAGCAGTGTATAAATGCTTTCATCAACCTCTTTACCCGCTTTTTTACCGCTATAAAGATAGAAGCCTTTTTTATTTTTCTTGCCCTTGCGATCGTCTGCCAGTACCTTGTCAAACGCATCTGGGGCAGTGAAACGCTCACCGAATTCGCTTACCAGGAAAGGGATGATTTTGGTTCCTACGTCAATCCCCACCTCATCCAGCAATTTTACCGGCCCAACCGGGAAACCAAATTTCACCAGTGACTTGTCAATATGTTCTACCGGCTCGCCGTTAAGCAGCATGCAAGCGGCTTCATTCATATAGGGAGCCAGAATACGGTTCACATAAAAGCCTGCCCCATCCTTCACTACAATGGGGGTTTTACCTTGTTTGCGGGCAAAATCCACTGTTGTGGAAATTGTCTCATCCGACGTTTCGGCATGCGCAATAACCTCTGCCAGCGGCATTTTATCAACCGGTGAGAAGTAATGCAGACCAATCACGTTCTGAGGACGGCTTGCCTTGGCAGCAATTTGTGTGATTGGTATGGAGGACGTGTTAGAGGCGAAAACAGTATGCGCCTGACAGTGATTTTCCACATCAGCGACCATGTTCTGTTTGAGGCCAAGATCTTCAAATACCGCTTCCACCACAATATCCGCGTCCTGCATCCCTTTATAATCCAGAGTACCGGTTAACAGCGAAAGTTGTTGTTGCATTTCGCTCTTGCGCATAAAGCGACGTTGTACTTTCTTGCTCAGCAAATCGTATGAATATTTCATGGCATTGGCGATACCTTCGGCCCGCACATCTTTAATACGCACCGGCAAACCAGCCTTGGTCGCAGTAACATAGGCGATTCCGCCGCCCATCAGGCCACCACCGAGCACGCCAACCTTGCGAACTTTTGAAGGCTCAACCCCCACAACGCCCCGCTCTTTTTTCATTTCTGTGGTCGCGAAGAAAATCTGCCTCAACTGGAAAGATTCGGGGCTCATCACCAGTTTGCCAAACGCCAGGGCTTCCGCCTCCAGCCCTGCCCTAAAGCCTTTATTTATCCCGGTTTCAATTACATCAATAATTTTCAACGGTGCCGGATAGTTGCCCTTGGTTTTAGCCAGCGTTTGCTGACGGGCCTTCTTAAACAGAAGATTACGCCCAAACGACGTCCGCTCCAGTGCTTTGCTGGCGATGTCTTTTTGCGGAGTGCCCCGCTCAGGGTGAGGTTTAAGCGCGAATTGCGCTGCCACATCGGTAAGCACGCTCAGCGGCACCATTTCATCCACAATGCCATACTTTTTGGCTTGCTTGGCACGCACAGAAGCCCCGGTCAGCATCATTTTCATAGCCTGCTGTATGCCAATCAGCCGAGGCAGCCGTTGCGTACCACCGCTTCCGGGCAACAATCCCAACTGAACTTCCGGCAGTCCAAGCTGAGTGATGGCAGCATCACTGCAAACCCGGTAATGACAGGCCAGTGCCAGTTCCAGCCCACCGCCCAGTGCAGGGCCGTGAATGGCGGCAACAAAGGTGGCCCGCATGCGTTCTATTCTATCAAAAACCGCCTGTCCGCCTTGAGCCAGGGCTTCAGCATCCTGCTCCGTTTCACACGCGGCCAGCATGGCTATATCGGCTCCGGCAACAAAGGAATTCGGCTTGCCGCTGACCAGCACTACGCCTTTAATATCGCTGTCCTGTTCAATGTGATCAAGAACCTGATTGATTTCATCACCAAACGCCTGCTTGAGCGTATTCATGGATTCACCGGGAACGTCCATGGTGAGAATGGCTACACCGTTATCCTGCTTAACAAGCGAAAAAGCACTGACCGTCGATTGGGCTTGAGATTCACTCACTGGGGTATTCTCCTGACTCATTATTCTGTCTCCACGATCATGGCAGCGCCCAATCCACCTGCGGCACATGCGGTCAGCAACCCTGTACCTCCGCCACGACGGTTCAATTCATTGAGCATCTGCGTGATCATGCGGGTACCGGTAGCCGCAAACGGGTGGCCATACGCAATGGAACTGCCCATTACATTAAATTTTTCCATATCGATTTCACCGGTTGCTTTTGAGCGGCCCAGTTTTTCCTGCGCAAACTTGTCGCTGGCGAACATTTTCACGTTGGCCAGCGTCTGAGCTGCGAACGCTTCGTGCATTTCAATCAGGGTAAGATCATTCAGGCTCATGCCAGCACGTTCAAGCGCAATCGGAGTTGCATACGACGGACCCATCAGCATATCTTCCCATACATCAATGGCTGCAAAGGCATAACTGCGGATATACCCCAATGGCGTGTATCCCAGTTCCTTGGCCCGGCTCTCTGTCATCATCAGAACTGCCGATGCACCGTCAGTAAGTGGTGTGGCGTTGGCCGCGGTTACTGAACCGTATTTTTTATCAAACACCGGGCGTAATTTGGCGTATCCCTCAAGGCTGGAATCAAAACGCACATTGTTGTCTTTCTCTAGAGCGCCCTTGAATGGTTCGGCGTAGGCGGTCATGACTTCACCGTCCAGTTTGCCGCTTTCCCAGCTTTGGGCCGCAAGGGTATGTGAGCGATGTGCCAGTTTATCCTGCTCAGCACGGCTGATCTGATGGGTTTTGGCCATCTGCTCAGCGGTCTGCCCCATTGACAACCCGGTGGAATATTCGGCTACAGCCGGAGGTACCGGTAACAGATCCTTGAATTTAAGCTTTTTCAAAACCTGCCACTTCTGACCTACGGTTTTTGTCTTTTGCAAATCCACCAGTGCCCTGGCCAGCTTTTTGGACACCCCAATAGGAGATACGGACGTTGAATCTGCCCCGCCAGCGACCCCAACCTGAATGTTCCCCGCCATCATGCTCTCGGCAATGTTTACCGTGGACTGAAAGCTGGTCGCACAGGCACGGGAAACGCTGTAGGCGTCGGTATGCACATTCATCCCGGTTCCCAGCACTATCTCTCTGGCAATGTTGGGTGCCTCCGGCATTTGTACAACCTGCCCATACACAACCTGCTCCACCCACTCAGGTGCAACGCCGTTACGCACAAGCATTTCATTAACAACCATCTTACCTAAATCCACGGCGGGTACGCCGTGAAAGTAAGTTGCCATCTTTGCAAATGGGGTTCGCAGTCCTGCGACAATCGCAATGCGTTCACCAGAACGGGTAGTAACAGTTTGTTTTGTTGCCATGTTGCACCTAATTTTCGCCACGCCAAGTGGTCAGACCTGTAAATGCTGCAGATTTTTACAAACAATGAACAAAATAGCAAATATCCTATGCCCAACAGCCGTGTCCTTTCGTTTAAACAGCAAGACCAAGCGCTTAGAACACATTTTTTTACATTGCACATTTGTGCAGAAATTCACGCTCTGATAAAAACACCTCAATTCGATAGAACGACATCTCTTGAAGATGAACGAAGGAACCATATATGAGAAGGACAGTCTCTGATAGAGACCCGATGGGTTGTTAACCACACCGGGCGGCTGAACACACTAAACACACTGAGAATAATTCAATAAACGGACAATCACCGCTATGGCAGCAGAGCAGTTTCGGCAGTTACAAGCCTACCTTGATACACAAATTATTGGCCAGAACCAGCTTACCCGCAATTTGCTGATTGCGTTACTGGCTGACGGCCATCTCCTGGTGGAAGGCCCGCCAGGGCTGGCGAAAACCCGTGCCATCAACGCGCTGGCCAATGGCATGGACGGCGATTTTCATAGGGTGCAGTTTACACCAGACCTGCTCCCGGCGGATTTGACCGGCACCGATATCTATCGGCCGGAGACCGGCGAGTTTGTGTTCCAGAAAGGCCCGCTTTTCCACAATCTGGTGCTTGCCGATGAGATCAACCGTGCTCCGGCCAAAGTCCAGTCGGCGTTGCTCGAGGCAATGGCGGAACGGCAAATTACGGTTGGCAATAAGACCTACCGGCTTCCCAATCTCTTTTTGGTCATGGCGACCCAAAACCCGCTTGAGCAGGAAGGGACCTACCCTCTGCCAGAAGCCCAGCTTGACCGCTTTCTGATGCATGTAGAAATTGACTATCCGCAGGCCGATACTGAGCTGGAAATTCTCAGACTGACCCGTAACGAAGAACTAAAGCAGGGCACCGTGACCCCGCCATCACTCACTCAGCAGGAAATTTTTTCAGCCCGACAGTCAGCCCTCTCTCTGCATATGGCTCCGGAGCTTGAACAATATATGGTGCAGCTCATTATGGCCACCCGGCAGCCGGAAAAGTACGATGCAGCCATGGCCAACTGGATTGAGTTTGGGGCCAGCCCCCGGGCCACCATTTCTCTGGACCGCTGTGCCCGCGCCCACGCCTGGCTGTCAGGCAGGGATTTTGTCGGGCCGGATGACATCCAGGCTGTGGTCCATAACGTGCTGAGACACCGCATAATCCTGTCTTATCAGGCAGAGGCGGAAGGTATCAGCGTCAATAAGGTTCTGGATACCATTGTAAACACAGTAGCTGTACCCTGAATGTGATGGCAGACACAATGGACTGGCTCGACGAGTTACACACCGACGGCATTCACCTGGGCGTCAGTGAGCTGTTGCGTTATCAGCAACTCAATCGGATGTTGGATCTGACCCCCAAACGAACGCCCCTTGCCCACCTGTCTGGGGCATACCTGGCCAAACACAAAGGCCGTGGGATGGAGTTTGACGAAGCCCGGCATTACCAGCCCGGCGACGATATCCGCGCCATCGACTGGCGGGTAACTGCGCGAACCGGAAAAACCCACACCAAAATCTATCGGGAGGAACGAGAGCGCCCGGTACATATTCTGTGTGATATGACTTCCAGTATGCAGTTCGGCACCCAATTACTGCTCAAAGCTGTGCAAGCGGCACATCTGGCTTCCCTGATCAGCTGGGCTGCGGCCGCCCGTGGTGACAAAGTGGGCGCACTGCTGTTTAACGACTGGCAACACCGGGAGTGTAAGCCCCTGTCACGTAAACGTGCGGTACTGAATATCTGCCACGAACTGATTGGCATCCAGCAACAGGCACAAACTCAAGGCAACAATACGAATCCGGAAGTGTCGAGCAACGATCCTGAGCGCCTTTTTGCGGACGCCTGTGCCAGGCTTCGGCGCCTTGCCAAACCCGGCAGTCTGGTTTACCTCATTTCCGATTTCAACCATTTCGGCGAGTTGGCCCAACAGCATGTCAGCCAGCTAAGCAGACACTGTGAAATTCAGGCATTGATGGTCGTAGACCCGCTTGAAATGACATTACCGGCAACCGCAGATGTCCTGCCGGTCAACGTCACCGATGGCGTTCAACGCCAGACCTGGTTATTAGGCGACAAATCGCAACAACAACGCTATCAGCAGTGGCGAAGCACCCACTTTTCCTCGGTTGAAAAAAGTTTCGCCAAAGCATCGGTAAAACTGCATCAAATCAACGCAGGTTTACCTCTGGATACCCAATTGAACGCACAACGGGGGTTTGGATCATGAACAGCACAGTACCAATGCAAACAAACCCTCTGGATCAACTCAGGGATGTTCATCTGCCCGGTCAGGTAGACTGGTGGCCTTTGGCCTGGGGATGGTGGTTACTGGCTGTCGTGGTCCTGCTGGTTACCGTGTACGCTATTGTTACCTGGACAAAACGGCGTAAGTTTCGGCGCGCCCTCAATGAAGCCATTGGACATGTCCAGCAAATCGATGGCAATCAGCCCGACTGGGCCGGGCAACTTAACGGGATTTTAAAGCGAATATCAAAGCGCTACTTCCCTAACCAGCAAACCGCCAGTTTGTACGGCGAACGCTGGCTGGAGTTTCTGCTGAGACAACTGCCTGCCCGGCACCGAAAGGCATCTGTGCAGCAGGGCCTGGAAACATTACAGAACGCACTTTACCGCAGTGGCAGGGTTAACCCGAATCAGTTTGGTGTTTGCCAGCAGGCCTGTATAAGCTGGCTGAAAAGTGCCCGCTTGGGCGCAAAATCAAACCACCCTTCTGAAATTGCAGAGGCTAGCCATGTTTGAATTTGCCTGGTGGTGGGCATGGTTTGCACTGCCGTTGCCGCTTTTTATGCTTTTTTTACCAGCCCGAAAAACACAGCAGGACGTTGCCCTGAAGGTGCCATCTCTGCAGCCCGATACAGCAATATCGAGCCCGCCGGTCAGTAAAAAGCGTGGCATAACCGTAATCGCGTTCCTGGCGTGGATTTGCCTGGTGGCGGCCGCCGCCCGCCCTCAGTGGCTGGGTGAACCTGTCAGTGTGGCCGATGAAAGCCGCGAAATGATGCTGGCGGTGGACTTGTCAGGCAGCATGAAAATCGATGACATGCAAATTAACGGGCGCCCGGTTAACCGCCTGACAATGATCAAATCCGTTTTGCACGATTTCATCAAACGTCGTGAAGGTGACAGATTAGGGCTCATTTTGTTTGCCGATACGGCCTACTTACAGGCCCCCCTGACGTTTGACAGGGATACGGTTGCGACCCTGCTGAACGAAGCAGTTATCGGTCTGGTAGGTGAACAAACCGCCATCGGCGATGCACTTGGCCTTGCAGTCAAACGCTTTGAAGCGAAGGAAAACGGCAACAAAGTGGTGATCCTGCTCACCGATGGCCAAAACACGGCAGGAAACATTACCCCTCAACAGGCTAAGGAACTTGCGGTCAATCGTGGCGCAACGGTGTACACCATCGGAGTCGGCGCAGACAGCATGCTGGTACAGAGCTTTTTCGGCAATCGTCAGGTAAATCCATCGCAGGAACTCGACGAGGAAATGCTGACAGATCTGGCCACTTCTACCGGCGGAAAATATTTTCGGGCCCGCGACGCCGCGGAACTGGAAGCCATCTACCAGCGGCTGGATGAGCTCCAACCCATCAAAGGTGAAGATCGCAAGATGCGCCCGCAAAGTGCGTTATTTTATTATCCGCTGGCGGCAGCACTCATACTGACCTGCCTGCCCATACTGATGTATTTGCTTCGCAACCTTCGAAGCCGTTGGTCACTAAGTCAATCTCAACAGAAAATGGATACCGCATAATGCATTGGCAAGATTTTCATTTTCTCCGCCCTGAGTGGTTTTACGCACTGATTCCGCTTTTATTGGCGTTGTTTATTATGGTTCACTGGCGTAAGCGCCATTCCGGGTGGCAGAGTGTGATTGCCAACCACCTCTACTCACATATGGTGACCGGCAAAACTGCGCGGCGACATTCGCCGCCTTACTGGTTGCTGGCTGCTGGCTGGCTGCTGGCGGTAACGGCATTAGCCGGCCCCACCTGGGAAAGGCTGCCACAGCCGGTATTTCAGCTCAAAACAGGTCATGTGGTGGTGATGGATATGTCGATGTCGATGCGCGCGACGGACGTAAAACCCGACAGACTGACCCGGGCAAAATACAAAGCCATAGACTTAATCAATCAGATTGACGAAGGCGACATGGGATTAGTGGCCTACGCCGGTGACGCCTTTACTATTAGCCCGTTAACCGCCGATGCAACCAATCTTACCGCCCTGTTGCCCAGCCTGCGCCCGGAAATTATGCCGGTAGCCGGAAGTGAACCCTTGTACGGGCTGGAACTTGCGGCAGAATTACTGACCAACGCTGGCTACACCCGAGGTTCCATCTACTGGATTACCGACGGCATTGAGCTGTCCCAGCTTAATGAGTTACAGGACTTTGTTGGTGATCTTCCGTTTACAGTCAATATTCTCGGAGTCGGTACTGCAGAGGGAGCACCGATCAAACAACTGAACGGTGAACTCCTCAAACAAACCAACGGAGCCATTGTGATCCCAAGGATGGACGAGGGGCCACTCAAAAGCCTGAGCCGCAATGCGGGTGGACGATACAGTTCTCTGAGTGCCGACGAACGGGACATAAAATATTTGGTACACACCGACCTGTTAGACCGTACTCAGGCTGATGACGAACAAACACAGGAGCGTACCGGAGACCAATGGGACGAACTGGGTCCGTACCTGCTGCTGGTGCTGCTTCCCTTCGCAGCCTATGGCTTTCGTCGCGGCCTGGTGCTGTGTGTTGCCAGTCTGCTGATTTTGCCGCTCGCCTCTAATACAGCCACGGCCCAACAACAGCCAGAGGCTTCTCTTAATCAAGCTACAACGCCCTGGTGGCAAAAGCCGTTTCTCAACCCTGATCAACAGGGTATCCGGGCGTTTGACCAACAGCAATATGCAGAAGCTGCTAACCGCTTTGATTCATGGGCCTGGAAAGGTGCAGCCGAATACAAAGCAGGTAACTACCAGGCCGCCCTCGATGCCTATTCCCAGCTGGACACGCCAGAAGGTTTGTACAACCAGGGAAACGCACTTGCGCAGCTTGGAGAGCTGGACGCAGCCATTGAAAAATATTCTGAGGTTCTTGAGGCAAACCCGGATTTTGAAGATGCCCGCATAAACAAGGAATTGCTGGAGCAACTTAAGCAACAGCAGGAATCCGAATCTGACAACAATCAGCAGCAAAACGACGAGCAGTCTTCGCAGGATTCTCAGTCTGACGATTCTCAATCACAGCAGAGCAATTCTGAAAACAACCAGCAGAATTCCGATAACCAGGAGTCCTCCTCGGAGCCATCCTCTGAGCAATCAGAGTCTGAGTCTCAACAAAATGACGGTTCACAATCTTCACAGCCTGAGGAGCAGCAGGAAAACCAGCAGCCTCAGGACCAATCGGGTGAGGATCAGCAAGACTCACAACCTGATGGGTCCCGTGACGAATCGGAACAGTCTGAAGAGGCTTCGGTTCAGGATGCTCAGATGAGCGATGAAGAAAAAGAAAACCAGCGTCGGCTGGATAATCTGATGCGTCGTATCCCTGATGATCCGGCCTACCTGCTGCAACAAAAAATGAAATTGGAAGCCCAGAAACGCCGCCGTGAACGTATGCCGGCCAATAGGAGCGAATGGTAATGAAAAATGCCTTTTTTCTGTTTTTTACCCTTAGCCTGGTTTCATCGGCCTGGGCGGATGTGAGTCAGGTTGACGCCACTATCGACAAAAATCCGGTAATGCTGGACGAAGCCATTCAGTTAACCGTCATCTCCGAAGGTGATCCCAACCGCGATGCATTTGACAGTTCGGCCCTGCTTAAAGACTTTGTGGTTGGAAGAACGTCGGTCAGCACCCAGACTTCCATCGTCAATTTTGACAAACGCCAGACCACAACCTGGACCACTACCCTGTTCCCGCGCAAAACAGGGCGTTTTACCATTCCGGCGTTTCGCATCGAAAACCAGCAATCGGCCCCCATCCAGGTTGAAGTTATTCCGGTGCAGGATGGTGCCAACAAACCGGCGCGGGACTACTACGTGACCACGGAAGTGGATACAGACTCCGTCTATCTGCATCAGCAAATCCGTTATACCACCAAGCTGTACCTCGCCACGGGAATTGAACGGGGCAGCCTTCAGGCACCGGAGCTGACCAACGCTCAGGTCAAACAAATCGGAGATGACAAACAGTACTCTGAAATCATCAATGGCAAACGCTATCAAATTATTGAACGCAGTTTTGCCATCATTCCCCAGCATTCCGGAGAGTTTACTGTCCGGGGGCCGGTTTTCGCCGGCGAAGTGCTGGCCCCCAATACCAATCAGAGATTTGGCTTTTTCAACCGCACCCAGTCTGTCAACCGGGTCGGGCCCGATATTGATATTGAAGTAAAACCGGTTCCGGCAAACATTGGCTATCACTGGCTCCCCAGTGAATTCGTGCGACTTGATGAAGAATGGCAACAGGATAAGGAATTTGTGGTCGGTGAGCCCGTAACCCGAACGCTGACACTCACCGCCATGGGTGTTGTGGAAGAGCAACTGCCAGATTTGCCCCAATCTTACCCGCCAAACTTCAAGTTATATCCAGACCAGAGCAACACAGCGACGATCAACCGGGATGGTACGCTCATCGCTCAGCGGGTTGAATCCGTGGCACTGATCCCAACCCAGGCTGGCCGGTTCGTTCTGCCCGAACTGCAGGTTCCCTGGTTTAATGTTCTGACTGGAGAAACCGAATACGCCCGCTTGCCGGCACGCAGTATTGAAGTCAAAGCAGCAACGTCGGCGACTAGAGCCCCTGCTCAGCCTTTACCGGAAAACACCTTCCAGTCTTCAGTGGAACAAAACACAGCCGCTCCACAACCTCAGCCTTCCGTACCTGCAGAGATCTCTGTACCCAGCCGGGATTACGCCTGGTGGGCATTGGCGGCACTGTGGCTGGCCACATTGGCAGGATGGGGCGGCACTGTCTATTATTACCGCAACGCGCGGGCACGTCCGGCGAAAACAAGTATCCGGGTAGCACCTGGCATCGAAGCGGAAAAGCAGGCGTTTAATACCTTGTTAGATGCGCTGAAAAGTGGCAAAACCGGAAGCATCCAGGCTGCTTTGAAGCATTGGCTGACTGCTCTGGACTGCCCAAAAGGTCAGCTAATCAGGCCGGCAGACTGGGAGGTTACCAGGCCACTGCAGGTACCGGTAGATGAAATGCTGCAGTACCAGTATGGAAATCATGCGGGGCAGTGGCAACCAGAATTGCTCGTAAGCACGTTAAAGCAGGTCAGACAGACTTATTTACAGCAACGAAAAACGTCCGCGGACAGCCTGCCCGCGCTTTACCCAAGCTGAGAAATCAATTCAAAAACAACGATGGAAAAAATTCATGCATAGCAAAAAAATCAGCTGCGGCTTGCGCCTGACTTCAATGGCGGCCCTGTTCTGTGGAATCATCGGGTGTACTTCGACTCCGCCAGCCAGTAATAGCCAGTCTGCAGACAGCGCGCGACCATCTGAACAGATTCAGTCAGAATCACAGCGCTTACAGGCATTTTTCGCGCGAACCTTCGAGGAAGATCTGCAACGCTCGCCCCTATTTCAGAGTTACCTGGGAATCAAATGGAATTACGGCGAATGGGACGACGTATCCGAGCAACACATCGATGAAACTATAGCCATCGCCAAATCCCGCCTCCAGGAACTCGATGGCTTTGACACCAGCCAGTTGTCAGAATCCGAAATGCTGAGCCTTCGGTTATTCCGTCAGCAGTTGCTACGAGAGCTCGCTAATGACGAATTTCGTCATCACACCTATATTGTTCACCAGTTTCGCGCTGCCCACACGATGGTGCCCAGCTTTCTTATTAACATTCACCGTGTTGCCGATGAATCGGACGCACAAGCCTATATCAGCCGCCTGCAAAAGGTAGCAGCGCTCTTTGACCAAGTTATTGATCAGATGCGTGTGCGGGAACAGCTGGGTGTGTTTCCGCCAGACTGGGCGTATGACCAGATGATACAGGCTTCCCGCAATGTTATTGCCGGAGCACCGTTTGATAGCAGTGAACAGTCTTCCACCATATGGGAAGACTTTCAGAAAAAGGTCAATGACCTTGAGTTGGACCCGCAAAGTCAACAGCGATTACTGGATGAGGCGAAATCCGCCCTGCTTACTTCGGTGGAACCGGCCTATCGGAAATTGATGCATGAACTGGAACATCAGAAAACACTTACCCCCGACGGCGATGGCGTCTGGAGACTGCCCGATGGAGACCAATGGTACCAAAACCGTCTGAACTGGTTCACCACTACCGATCTTACTGCCGAACAGGTGCATCAGATAGGGCTGGATAACGTAGAGCGTATACACGAATCAATGAAAGGCATCATGCAACACGTTGGCTTCGAGGGCAGCCTGCAGGAATTCTTCGAATTCATGCGTACCGACGAACAATTTTACTACCCTAATACCGACGAGGGTCGCCAGCGTTATCTCGACGAAGCAAAAGCCGCCATCGACAAAATGCGCGAGGCTCTCCCCGAGTACTTTGGTCTGATCCCCAAAGCTCCTATGGTGGTGAAACGGGTCGAAGCCTTTCGCGAACAGTCTGCCGGTAAGGCGTTTTACCAGAACCCGGCACAGGATGGCTCCCGCCCGGGAATTTATTACGCCAACCTCTACGATATGAAAGCCATGCCCACCTACCAGCTTGAAGCACTTGCCTATCATGAGGGCATCCCGGGACACCATATGCAACGGGCGATTGCCCTTGAACTGGAAGGCATTCCCGAATTCCAGAAATTCCTGAGCGCAACTGCTTACACCGAAGGATGGGGGCTGTACAGCGAAGAACTTGCCAAGGACATGGGATTTTATCAGGATCCCTACTCAGACTTCGGTCGCCTTGCAATGGAACTGTGGCGGGCCTGCCGTCTGGTGGTCGACACCGGTATCCACGCCAAACAATGGAGCCGGGAATACGCCATTGACTACCTGATCAAAAATACGCCAAACCCGGAATACGATGCGGTGAAAGCGATTGAGCGTTACATCGCCATGCCAGGTCAGGCCACTGCCTACATGATTGGAAAATTGAAGATCATGCAATTACGTGACAAGGCACAACAAACCTTGGGGCCGAAATTTGATTTCGCCGGGTTCCATGATGAAATCCTTAAAGATGGACCGGTTCCACTGTCCATTCTGGAAGAAAAAATTGACGCCTGGATTATCAGACAGGCGACGGGGGAATAGCCAAAATCGAAGCCCCCGGTAAAAGGTCTGACGCTTTTGCGTCAGGCCTTTTTTGATTGTAATCAGAAAAAGTTAGGTATATGCGAAATAAAAATGGAGAGGCTCAGGTCTTATCCGGCATGAAGGAAAAACAAAAACGTTACGAAACCCTGGTCCGGGCATTTCATGCTGATATATATCGGTATGCCTACTGGCTGGTGAAAGACAAGCCAGTGGCCGAGGACATTGTCCAGGAGACCTTCCTGCGCGCATGGCGAAGCCTCGATTCCCTGCAGGATGAAAAAGCTGCAAAATCCTGGCTGATTACCATTTTGCGACGGGAAAACGCACGGCGCTTTGAACGCAAGCAACTGGATTTGGTCGACATTGATGATGTCAGTGTATTCGATGAACAGCCCTCTACCGAATCGGCGCTGGCTCATCGCGAGCTGAATCAGCTGATGCTGGGCCTGAAGGAGGAATACCGAGAACCTCTGATGCTACAACTGTTGTTCGGCTTCAGCGGTGAAGAGATTGCAGAACAGCTGAACCTGAACAAAAATACCGTCATGACTCGCCTTTTTCGGGCCAGAAACCAGTTAAAAGAAGCCCTGGAGAGTCAGAATACACTGCGAGGTCGTAAAAATGGATGAGTTGGAATTCAGACGCCGTGTTTACGCAAACCCTGACAATAATGAGCAGGATGTTATCGATGCTGCAACTCAGGACCCAGAAAAACAGGCGTTCCGCAACGAACTTAAGGCATTCAACAATCGCCTGAGCGTTGCCAGCAAAGTGCCTGTACCCGAAGATTTGGCACACAAACTGATATGGCAACAATCGGTAAGGGATTTCGCGTTACAGAAAAAACGCAATCGCTGGTATACCGCCATGGCAGCCTCAATTGCCTTTGTAGCCGGCATCAGTTTTACCCAGTGGTACAACGCTCCCCAGGCTGACCTTAGCATGCAGGCACTGGCCCACATGCAATACGCGGAGCAGGAAAAATCCCATTCAGCAGTGCCAGTAGACCTTCAACAGATAAACGCCAAACTTGCAGGGTTCGGCGCCCATCTGGCCGCTGACATCGGCAATGTAAAGTCCGCCAATTATTGCCATCTGAGTACGGTTCGTTCTCTGCATCTCATACTGGACACCGATCAGGGTCTGATGTCTGTGTTTGTGCTGCCCCACTCTGACGACACAGCGTTACCAAAAAGCTTTGCCGGTGAAAGATTCCACGGAGAGAGTGTGGATCTGCACAAAGCCAACGTCATCGTGGTGGGTGAAAACGGCGCCGAACTCGCACCACTAAAAAACAAGGTCACACGCAATATGTTATTTTCAACCTGACAGGCGGGGCTTGGTCCCCGCTTTTTTAGTTGATGCCGATACGTTTTTGCAGTGAACTGCCAGTTAACTGGTTACCGCCGCCATAGAAGCCCACTTTGAATCCTGTTAGCATTAAGTAAAAAATAACAAGGAAAAATCATGGCGACAGGCACAATCATTTCCCTGGGGTTGTATTTTTTGGCGATGTTGGGCATCGGTTTTTTTGCCTACAGGCAAACCGATACCAGTGTAGAAGGCTACATGCTGGGTGGGCGTCAACTTGGCCCTGCAGTTACCGCTCTTTCTGCCGGTGCCTCCGATATGAGTGGGTGGATGCTGATGGGGTTGCCCGGGGCCATGTATGTCGCAGGCATCTCGGCTGGCTGGATTGCCGTTGGCCTGATAATGGGCGCACTTGCCAACTACTATCTGGTCGCGCCCCGATTACGGGTTTACACTGAAGTTGCCAACAATTCCATAACTCTGCCCGATTATTTCGAAAATCGATTTGCCGACGATTCCCGCCTGCTGAGAGTCATCGCTTCGGTGGTGATTGTGATCTTTTTCACCCTGTATACATCATCCGGCGTTGTTGCTGGCGGTAAACTGTTCGAAACGTCGTTTAACCTGAGTTACGAAGTGGGCCTTTATGTAACTGCCGGTGTGGTGGTTGCCTACACCCTGGTGGGTGGATTTATGGCAGTAAGCATGACGGACTTTGTTCAGGGCTGTATCATGTTTGTTTCATTGGTCATGGTACCTTTCGTAGTGATCGCCGAGCTGGGCGGTCCCGGCCAGGCCATCGACGCAATACAAGCCATCGACCCTGCATTGTTTAACCCTTTCAAGAATGCGTCTTCCGGACAGTCGTTGTCTGTCATCGGCATCGTATCCCTGATGGCATGGGGCCTTGGCTATTTTGGTCAGCCGCACATTATCGTGCGCTTTATGGCTATTCGCTCAGTTAACGACCTGCCCTCTGCAAGGCGTATCGGTATGAGCTGGATGGTCGTTTCCATCATCGGCGCACTGGCGACAGGCCTGTTTGGCATGGCGTATGTTACTGCACAGCCCGGTGTGTCGATTGATCCGGAGACCGTGTTTATTTACCTGTCTCAGATCCTGTTTCACCCTTTGATTGGAGGCTTTTTGCTGGCAGCCATTCTCGCGGCTATCATGAGCACCATCTCTTCCCAGTTGCTGGTAACCTCCAGTTCACTGACCAGCGACTTTTATCAGGCCTTTCTGCGTAAAGACGCAACCCAGGGCGAATTGGTTATTGCCGGACGAATTTCGGTTGTGGTTGTTGCTCTGACAGCCATATTCCTGGCCTACGATCGCAACAGCACCATCCTGAATTTGGTCAGCAATGCGTGGGCAGGTTTCGGAGCGGCATTCGGTCCCCTGGTATTATTCAGCCTGTTCCGCCGTGGCATGACTCGCAGAGCGGCGCTGGGTGGAATGATTGTTGGCGCCGTTACCGTACTGTTGTGGATTTATCTTCCGGTTACGATTGGCGGCCAGAGCCTCAGTAACTGGATGTATGAAATTGTTCCGGGTTTTGTACTGTCCAGCCTCACTATCGTGATACTGAGTAAGTCTGGCTCTCCCCGTGACGGCGTAACCGAAACCTTCGATCGCTTCCGCCAGACACTGCTTGGTGCAAGCACGAAACCTTAATCTGTATTCCAGCATCAGCACCGGTCCTGTTCAGGCCCGGTGCTCTTTATCCTCCCGGCTCTATTACCCAAAAACCACCCGATTAGTCGCTAACTGCCTAATGAATAGTAATAAAACTGCTATTTAAAATAGCGAAATCGCATTACAGTTTTCCGTTTTAATATGTTAGGGTTCTATACATATAATTCTTTAGCATATAACCACAACCATCGGACTCGAAGACAATGACTGCAAGTATTCCGTCTATTACGCACCTTAAACAGCTCGAAGCCGAGAGTATCCATATCTTCCGTGAAGTTGCCGCAGAGTTTGACAACCCTGTCATGCTCTATTCTGTTGGAAAGGATTCCTCGGTATTGTTGCACCTGGCCCGCAAAGCGTTCGCGCCAGGTAAAATTCCCTTCCCGTTACTGCATGTGGATACAACGTGGAAATTTCACGAGATGATCGAGTTTCGTGACCAGCAGGCAAAAAAACATGGCTTCGATTTGCTGGTGCATATTAACCAGGAAGGTGTTGAACAGGGCGTTGGTCCGTTCACCCATGGTAGTGCCAAACACACCGACATCATGAAGACAGCGTCTCTCAAACAGGCACTTAACAAGTACAAGTTTGACGCAGCCTTTGGTGGTGCTCGCCGTGACGAAGAAAAATCTCGCGCCAAAGAGCGGGTATACTCCTTCCGCGACAGCAATCACCGCTGGGATCCGAAAAACCAGCGTCCGGAGCTGTGGAACATATACAACTCACAAATCAACAAAGGTGAAAGCATCCGGGTGTTCCCGATGTCTAACTGGACCGAGCTGGATATCTGGCAATACATCTATCTGGAAAATATCGAAATCCCGTCATTGTATCTGGCCAAACCCCGCCCGGTTGTGGAGCGGGACGGCGTTCTGATTATGGTTGACGACGATCGCATGCCGCTGGAAGACGGTGAAGTGCCAGAGATGCGTTCCGTACGTTTCCGTACCCTGGGTTGCTACCCACTGACCGGAGCAGTGGAGTCCAAAGCGGATACACTGCCGGAAGTTATTCAGGAAATGCTACTGACCAAAACTTCCGAACGTCAGGGCCGGGTCATCGATCACGACAGTGCCGGTTCCATGGAGAAGAAGAAAATGGAAGGGTACTTCTGATGTCAACCAACATTGTCTGGCATAAACACGAAGTCAATAAAGCTTCCCGTGCCGATAGTCTCGGTCAGACACCCCGAGTGTTGTGGTTAACCGGCCTGAGCGGTTCAGGCAAGTCAACCACAGCCAATCTGCTGGAGAAGAAGCTGCAGGCGCAGGGCAAACACACCTATTTGCTCGATGGCGACAATGTTCGTCATGGTCTGTGCGGCGATCTGGGGTTCAGCGACGCTGACAGGGTGGAAAACATCCGCCGCATCAGCGAAGTGGCCAAGCTGTTTGTTGATTCCGGAATCATTGTACTGACTGCCTTCATTTCTCCCTTTCAGGCCGATCGCAATTTCTGTCGCAATCTGCTGGAAGACGGTGAGTTCATAGAGGTCTTTATCGACACCCCTCTTGAGGTGTGCGAACAGCGTGACCCAAAAGGGCTCTACAAGAAGGCGCGCAGCGGTGAAATCAAACATTTTACCGGCATTGATTCAGCGTATGAGGCACCGGAAAATCCGGAAGTTCATTTGCAGTATCAGGAAGAGTCTGCGGAGCAAACCGCCGAACGCCTGTACAACTTGCTATCAGAAAAAGGACTTGTGTAATGGCACTACCTGATCCACTCGCAGAACAGATTCTGCGCATATCCAAATTAGCCGGCGACAAGATCATGTCGATTTATGATCAGGATTTCGCCATTTTTGAAAAGCAGGATACCAGCCCTTTAACCGAAGCCGACCTGGCCGCACACAATTGCATTGTCAGCGAGCTAAAGGCAATTTCTGACCTGCCCATTCTGTCGGAAGAGTCTGCCAACATCCCCTGGGATGAGCGTCAGACCTGGCAGCAATACTGGTTGGTTGATCCCTTGGACGGTACCAAGGAATTCATCAAGAAAAATGGTGAATTTACCGTTAACATTGCGTTGATTGACAAAGGTGTGCCGGTATTGGGCGTGGTGTATGCTCCGGTATTGCAGAAAGCTTACATCGGCATTGCCGGCTTGGGCGCCTGGACAGAAACCCCTCAGGGCTTCACCTCAATCTCTGCCCGACAGCATGAAGAAGGCGAAATCTGGAAGGTGGTAGGCAGCCGCTCTCACCAAAGTCCGGAGATCAAGAATCTGCTTGAGCAACTGGGCGGTGAATCCGAGCTGGTTGCAATGGGCAGTTCTTTGAAACTGTGCCTGGTCGCAGAAGGCGAAGCACATCTCTACCCCCGTCTGGGGCCAACTTCAGAATGGGATACCGGCGCGGCACACGCTGTCGCAAACGCAGCCGGAGCCAGCGTAACCGTACTGGACCCAGAAAACCCGCTGAACCCGGTTGCCGAGGCTCTGACCTACAATCAAAAAGAGTCTGTGTTAAACCCCTTTTTCCTTGTGAGCGCATGAGCATGAATAGCGAAAATACTTTATTACAACAGGATATCCTGGCTTACCTTGAGCAACACGAAAACAAAGATCTGCTGCGCTTTCTGACCTGCGGCAGCGTGGATGACGGCAAAAGCACCCTGATCGGACGCTTGCTGCACGACTCAAAAATGATATACGAAGATCAGTTGGCGGCAATCACCCAGGACAGTAAAAAAGTCGGCACCACAGGTGAGAAAGTTGATCTGGCACTGCTGGTAGACGGTCTGCAGTCTGAGCGTGAGCAAGGTATCACCATCGACGTGGCATACCGCTATTTTTCAACGGATAAACGCAAGTTCATTATTGCCGATACTCCTGGGCACGAACAGTACACCCGCAATATGGTGACCGGTGCGTCTACCTGCGATCTGGCCATCATCCTGGTTGACGCCCGTGGCGGAGTGAAAACCCAGACCAGGCGCCACTCATTCCTGGTCAGTCTGCTGGGGATCAAACACGTTGTTGTCGCCATCAACAAAATGGATTTGATGGGCTACAGCGAAGAAGTCTACAACCAGATTCGGGAAGATTACCTGACCTTTTCTGAAAATCTCGATATTCCGGACATTCGCTTCGTGCCCATTTCGGCTCTGGAAGGTGACAACGTTGTGAACAAGAGTGTCCACACCCCCTGGTTTGAGGGGGAGCCTCTAATGTCGCTGCTGGAAACCATTGAGATTGGCGAAGACAGCAACCACGACGATTTCCGCTTCCCGGTACAGTATGTGAATCGTCCAAATCTTGATTTCCGTGGTTTCGCTGGGACTGTGGTTTCCGGTCAGATCGCACCGGGTGATGCCATTACCGCTTTGCCGTCAGGAAAAACTTCCACGGTTAAGTCCATTGTAACCTTTGAAGGTGAGCAGGAACGGGCATTCACCCCCCAGGCGGTAACGCTGACACTCGAAGATGAAATTGACATTTCCCGCGGTGACATGATTGTCAAATCCGACAATCTGCCATTGATGTCTACCCAGTTTAAGACTCACCTGGTGTGGATGTCAGAAGAGCCAATGATGCCGAACAAGCAATACAGCTTTAAGTTCGCCACCAAGATGACCACTGGCGTGGTGGCTCACATCGAATACCTGATTGACGTAAATACGCTTGAGCACAAAAATTCCGTGCACATGAACCTGAACGAAATCGCGGTCGTCGACGTGAAGTTTACCCAGCCTGTTGCCTGCGACCCTTACGTGAAAAACCGCGATACCGGTGCTTTCATTATCATTGATCGCCTTACCAATGGTACTGTTGGAGCGGGAATGGTCATCGATGCACTGGCTAAGGACCAGCAACACGCTGCGCCGGAGTTTTCAGAATTCGAACTCGAATTTAATGCTCTGGTCCGTAAGCACTTCCCTCACTGGAATGCGATCGATATCAGCAAACTGTAGGGCGAGTACGGACACTATATGGACGTAAACCAAGTTATGGTGCTGATGGTTTTCCTCAGCACCATTTTTGCGCTGATCTTTTCCAATCAGCGTCCTTCGACCATTTTTGCGGTTGCCGTTTTGGGGTTGATGGTCTCACAGCAACTCAGCTTTGATGACATTCTTGAAAACCTGACCAATAAGGGTCTGATAACGCTGATATTGCTGTTGCTGGTGAGCAGCGCAATTGACAAAACAGCCCTCATCAAGCGGTTGGGCCGGAAACTCGTTACCGCCAGTTTTACTGCATCATTCTGGCGCCTGTTTGGTCTGACGTTTTTCTCCTCTGCATTGCTCAACAATACCGCCATTGTCGCCAGCCTGATTGGCCCGGTAAAACAGAATCAGTACCATCCGGCTTCCAGATTGCTGATACCGCTCTCTTACGCCGCCATTCTGGGCGGGACGGTAACGCTTATTGGTACCTCAACCAACCTGATTGTAGACAGCTTTCTCCAGGAGCATGGTCACCCGGGGTTCAACTTCTGGGACTTTACCCTGTTTGGGCTGGTAGCCGGCCTGAGTTGCGGGTTGCTGCTGTTTGTCACCACCCCCCTTTTGCCAACCATCGCCAACAAGCAAAACGATTATCGCGAATACATTGTAGAAGCAGAAGTTGAAGCCGACTCCGAGTTGATTGGCAAAACGGTGGAGGAAAATCACCTGAGAAACTTGCCGGAGCTTTTTTTGGTAGAGGTAATACGGGAAGGCCAACTGATAACGCCAGTTTCGCCGGATCTCATCATTATGGAGGGAGACAAACTAATCTTTTCCGGCAATGTGCAAAAGCTCGACAGCCTGAGCCACATTCGCGGGCTGACCACGTTCGCAGAGGCGGACGGCATTCTCAGAGAAAACCTCACCGAAGTGATTGTCGCCAACCGCGCCCAGATCATTGGTAAAACCATAAAGGCTCTCGGTTTTCGTGCATTGTTTGATGCGGCTGTGGTGGCCATTCGTCGCGACGGGGAGCAGTTATCCGGCAAGCTTGGGGAGATTACCCTTCAGGCAGGGGACTTTTTGCTGCTGGCCACAGGGCCGGATTTCCAAACCCGACAAAACCTGGGTAAGAACTTCTTCATTCTATCCGAGCAAAAAATTTCCCGCCCGTTAACTTACTGGCAGGAATGGGTCACTGTGGGTGGATTTCTGCTCACCGTTGGGCTGGCAGCGAGTGAAATTTTACCATTGGGTATCGGGCTACTGTTTTTTGCCGCACTGCTTGTAGGTGCCAAAGTCACCTCCAGCGGCGAAATAAAACGCAATATGCCGCTAAACCTGATTGTTGTAATAGTGGGAGCGCTGAGCCTTGCGACAGCACTGGAAAATTCCGGAGTAATCAGCCTGAGCACATCACAACTCATGCCCTACCTTTCAGACACCAATTGGTTTTTGGCCTTGGCTGTAGTGTATCTGACGACCCTTCTGCTGACGGAGTTTGTAACCAATAATGCGGCTGCCGCTTTGATGTTCCCGTTCGCCTATGGGCTGGTTGAGATCATCGGAGCACCTTTGATGCCATTTGCGCTTGCAGTTGCATTTGCCGCCAGTGCCAGCTTTATATCCCCCTACGGTTATCAGACCAACCTGCTGGTATTCAACGCCGCGAACTATCGCTTTAAGCACTTTATTCAGATCGGGTTACCAATATCCATTTGCTACAGCACAATTGTGCTGCTGTTACTCAATATGGTTTATCTGCAATCCTGAGCCATAAAAGGCGCTGAAAAGCGCCTTCAGAGTGTTGATGAAGTCTGGCTATTGACATTAAACACTCTGCAGATTAGAGACAAACGTAGCGAGCGAAGAAAGTGCAAGGAAAAAGCCGCCGAAAAACCGCAGTTTACAAATGGTAAATGAGGATTTTGAGAAGACTTTTGACGCCGCAATTTCGAGCGCAGTAGTTTGTCATCAGTCTGAAGGCGCTGAAAAGCGCCTTCTTCATTTGTATCGTCAGGTCGGTTATCTGAACAACACCTTCTCGCGATTGAACCAGTACAAGCAAAAGCCCAGAAAAAGACCGGCTATCATGACAGTAGATGAAAAAATGGCCAGTAGCTGAACGTAATCCATCGTCCCTTTGATTAGCTCTTTTATTGCCAGTGCGACGTTGGTCAGAGGAACCCACGCCCAGCCCCCTTTGAGCTCCATTCCAGGAAGCATCGCCAGTATAACCGGAACCACAACAACGAGCACAAGCGGCGTCATATACCCCTGGGCTTCTTTAAAGCTGCGGGCATAGATGGAAAGACTCAGCAGCACCGATGCGAAAATGGCAACCACCGGGATCAGCATAAGAAACATCAGAATAAAATCCACTGCACTGATAGCACTCATAAATTTGGCAACCAACTCAATCGCCATACCCTGACTGAGTACAATTCCCCAAATGGCCATGCTGCTGACAGTTATCATTGCAGACGTAACCCCGGCAAACGCAATGGTAATAAACTTGCCCAGCACCAGCTTATACCGTTCAATCGGCGAAATAAGCAGTGTTTCCAGAGTTCCCCGTTCCTTCTCTCCTGCGCCCAGGTCGGTAGCGGGGATCATGGCTCCCTGCAAACATAAAATGAAAACGAGGTACGGCACCAGCCCGCCGATTTTCTCCCCCCAGTTTTCACGCTGATCCGCCACATCTATTTTCTCGACAACAATCGGTTTGAGCATGGCCTTACTCTGACTGGCATCCAATCCCAGGCGCACAAACGCATCCTGTTGGTTCCGCTCGGCAATTTTGGTGGTGATTTCATTCAGGCGTTTCTCCACCATGTTCAGACTCGAGTCGTTAAGATGAACCGAAAGGGTGATTTGCCCGGCTGTGAGTACATCGTTACTGTAATTTGGCGGAATCACGAGTACAAAATCCACTTTCTCCTGTCGAACCCACTGTGCAGGTTCCGTATCCGAGGCCATTTCAACCCATTCAAACTCACCGGATTCCGATAAACGCTGGGCCAATTCCGGTGCATGCTGCTGCCCAATGATGGAATAGCGTAAAACCTTGTTCTGAGCCTCTTCGATGGCTTTACCTGAAAAATACGCCACTACACCAAAAATCAGGGGAAATACCAGAATAGGCAGAGCTATCATAAAAAACAGAGTCTTGCGGTCACGCAACAGTTCTTTAAGTTCTTTTCTAAAAACCAGCCACATAGATCAAGCTCCCTGTTGCAATGTATTCAAAAAGGCCTGATGCATGGAACCAGGGCTCAGTGCCTTGAAGGCTGAAAGACTGTTATTAAAGCGGGTAACCCCGGCATCAATAACGGTTACCTGATCACACAATTCGGACACTTCATCCAAATGATGGGTGGAAAAAATAACCGGCGTACCCTGCTCTTTTAGCTGGCGTATAAAAGTATGAACTGTTTGTGCCGCCATGATATCCAAACCGGTAGTGGGCTCATCCAGGATCACCACTTCAGGGCTATGCACCACCGCACGGGCAATGGCAGTTCTTTGCTTCATTCCGGTCGAGAAACTTTCGCAGCGACGATCCAGAAAGCTATGCAGTTCCAGCAGGTCTGCCAGGTAGGCAATGCGTTGTTCAATGGCATCAGCCTGCATTCCGTGCAACTGCCCAAAATAGGTTATGTTCTCGCGACCGGTCAGTCGCCCGTAAAGACCGGTAGATCCCGATAAAAAACCAATTTTCTGACGCGCGACCAGAGGCTTTTCCACTACATTCACGCCCTGGATAGCAATTTCCCCGTGGTCAGGTTTAAGAGCCGTGGATAACATACGCAATGTCGTGGTTTTACCCGCCCCGTTTGGCCCAAGCAATCCCAGCACCTGCCCTTGATTACAACTAAAAGACACGTCTTTTACCGAATGGAAATAGCGCCCCTTTAGTCGCGGATCTTTTTTTTCCTGTTCACTAAGCTTTTTGGGGTTTTCCACCGCAAAACGCTTGGCGAGGTGTGCAATCTTGATCATTCCCTTTCCTTACCTGAATATTTCTTTACACCGCCCCGCGTTCCCACGGCGATGACGTTCAGCTTAATCACTTAAAGTATCAAGCCCAACTGTAAATTGCTTCAAAATGTGTCCTCAGTAACGCCTTGTGCTCAGACAAAAATTCTGTTTATGCTTGTTGCTGCAATTAAAAACAAGGAACAACGGATGCATACCGTGAGTAACCCCCTTCAGGCCTGCAAAGACATATTTCTGCGCCCCAATGGGGTATTCAGGGCGCTCGCCGCCAAAGACAACTGGTCCTGGTTCCCGTTTATCATCGTAGCGGTGGTATCGGTACTGCCAAACTACGCCTACCTCAACACGGTAGATTTTGACTGGTACCGGGATTTGCTAATAACTGCTCAGTACGACCAAATCAGCCCGGCAGAACAAGACCAGATTCGGGCTCAACTCACCCCGCAATCCGTACTGGTATTTGCGACCGTCGCCACTGTGTTGGGCTACATTATCATCAATGCCATTGTTGCGGCATATCTGAATATTGTCACCCGCTCCGACGAGCAGAATGTGCACGGGTATATGGACTGGTACGGTTTTTCCTGGTGGACAGCAATGCCGGTTGTAGTGAATTGCCTGCTCGCTTTGGTGCTGATGATGTTTACCTCCAATCCGCAAACTTCGCCCAACATCCTGACGCCTTTGTCGGCAGCATTCGTCTTTGGCATTGAAATGGATTCGCCCTATCACAATTTCGCCCAGGCAATCCGCCTGGACAGCTTTTGGAGTATTTACCTGACCATCGTCGGCATCAGCCAGTGGACGTCGTTTTCGGTAAAAAAAGCGGCAGTAATCGCCATCACCCCGTACGCGCTGATCTGGGGCCTGTGGCTGATAGTCCTTGCACTCTAATCCAGGGGTAGTTGGCTGGTTGCTGGCCGCCCGGGACGCAAAGGCCGGAAGTAATCAGAATTGGCATAAAACTCTCTTTGCTGTTGGGGATACCAATGCGGTACCCCCAATAGCGGCAAGGGTTTCAGTATATGCGGGGGCTGAAAATCCTCCAGCGCCTGAATGCGCTCTTTCAGCGCAACATCAAGCATCTGCTGTTGCTGCATGGAGCCTAAGCAGACGAATTCCTCACCAACTGTGACCGCCAGCCATTTACCCGTCAGCCCAATAAAGGGCTCAAGCAACATTTCCAAATTAGCGTGCCCGAACATCACGGGTATCACAACTTCACCCCACCATTTTCGGCATTCCAGAAAGGCCCATTCCCATTGGTGATCGGCCAGCGCCTGTAATAATCGGTTGGCCCTGTCCAGGTGTTGCCGGGGGACGGCAAGCACAACACCACACTCGTCAAAATGGGTTAGACGATGTCGGCGAGATGTTCGGGGGTGAACGCCATATTCCCTGATATCCTGCATATGCAAAGTATTCAGATAACGCTTTGTAAGGGGAAACTCATGCCAGATAAGCGCATTGAACAGATCATGCCAACTGTCCTCGCGGGTAGGGATAACACCCGACTCGTATATGATCTGCTCGTAGTAGCGTTCTTCATCAGCAGCTATCTGGCCCTGATCAATAAATTCCGGCCCGGTACAGCCTGCTGTAGACGTAACCCGGGCCATACCATTCAGTACTTTCGCTCTCGGAAAACGGGCCAGTTCATCAATTCGGTATCTGCTAAGGATATCGTCCAGGGGTTTGAGCACCGGGTCTGGCAGAGCCTGGGACAACCAGGAGGGAACAACTTTTTTCATGTTACGGAGTTGGTTCAGAAAGGGCTTTTCTCTATACTGGGTGGCTATTGTAGAGCAAATAGAGACCAACAATGAAAAAAATTCTGTTGCCGTTTTTTGTACCCGCATTTTTCGGGCTCAGCGCCTGCATTCCGGACGATTCCCCGGCACAAAGCAGCCCGATACAGACTGACGAAACCGCAACGCCGGCGTCCAATTTCGAAGCTTCCTACCGTTACATCACTGACGAAAAGATCCGTGAACCACTGAAAACGCTTGCGTCTGACGAGTTTGAAGGCCGATTACCCACTACCGAAGGGGAAAAGAAGACCCTGGATTTCCTTACCTCGGAATTTAAAAAAGCGGGTTTTGCTCCCGGTAATGGCGACAGCTATCTGCAGGAAGTCGCGTTAATGGAAATCACCGCCAACCCGGAGATGCAACTGACCATTGGCAACAATACATTCCTGTATAAGGAAGACATGGTGGCTTCGTCAAAACGTGAACAGGCCAGCGTCAGTCTGACCGACTCAGAACTGGTATTTGTGGGTTACGGTGTGAACGCTCCGGAGTACAACTGGAACGATTATGAAGGCCTGGATGTAAAGGGCAAAACCGTGGTCATACTGGTAAACGATCCCGGCTTTGAAAACCCGGACAACGGCCTGTTTCAGGGCAAGACAATGACCTATTACGGCCGCTGGAGCTACAAATACGAAGAAGCCAGTCGCCAGGGAGCCGCAGGTGCCCTGATTGTACATGAAACCGCACCGGCCTCTTACGGCTGGTCAGTGGTTGCCAACAGCTGGAGCGGCCCCCAGTATGGCCTGGTATCCCAGGACGGCGGAGCCAGCCGGGTAGCGGTAGAGGGATGGTTAACCCTGGATGCGGCGAAGAAGGTATTTGCGGATGCCGGGCTCGATTTCGACGCGGAGAAAGCCAATGCCATGCAGGGCCCCTATTCCAAGGCGATGGACATTGCTGCATCGGTAACCGTCAACAACGAATTTGAAAAATCCCGCAGCTACAATTTCATTGCCACCTTGCCGGGCGCAAGTAAACCCGACGAGCATGTCATTTACAGCGCGCACTGGGATCATCTCGGTAAAGACGAAAGCCTTGAGGGAGATCAAATCTACAATGGTGCCCACGATAACGCAACCGGTACGGCGGCGAGCATCGTTATGGCCAACGCTTTCAGCATGTTGACGCCCCGTCCGGAGCGTTCGATTACCTTTCTGATTGTCACCGCTGAAGAGCAGGGCTTACTTGGCTCCAAATATTATGCCGATCACCCCGTTATTCCACTGGATAAAACGGTCGCCAACATCAACATGGATGCCATGAACGTACTGGGCAAAACCAAGGATGTGGCCGTTGTGGGGATGGGCAAATCGGAGATGGAAGAGTATCTGAAAATTGCTGCTGAAAAACAGGGGCGTTATCTGACCCAGGAAGACAAACCGGAGGCAGGATATTACTACCGCTCGGATCATTTCAGTTTCGCAAAGAAAGGCGTTCCGGCCCTTTACGCAGAAGGAGGATCTGAACCTGTCGACGAGCAGACAGCCCAGTACCGAAAACGCATGAACGTGATTGTTACCGGCTGCTATCATCAGGTCTGCGATCAATACCGCGATAGCTGGGATTTGAGCGGTATCGCCCAGGACGCGCAGTTGTTTTTTGATGTGGGTGTACAGGTTGCCAATGCACAACAATGGCCAAAGTGGAACCCCACCAGTGAGTTCCAGCGCCAGTAATTAACCATACCCATCTAAACGCCCCACTTTGACGGGGCGTTTTTTTTGCCCCTCTCCTTGTCAGGGCTTTCGAAGCCAGGAAGCCAAGGCGTTATCCGGCTCCAATTGTCTAATTCCTGAACAGGGGTATTAGATAGATAAAAATATGCTCAGATTCCGCTTGCTTTTTTCGCTCATGCTGGCACATTCGATAGACGCGGAATGCAACCAAACCAATAAAAAAACGCTTTTCGCAGGCATCATTAAGCTTCCCGACAGAAAGCAAGCCTTTAAAATTCAACAAGTGAAAAGAGAGAACCCGTTATATGTGTGGTATTTTCGGTATCCTGGATATCAAAACCGATGTGTCTGAACTCAGAACCCAAGCTCTAGATTTAACCAAACTGCTGCGCCATCGCGGCCCTGACTGGTCGGGTATCTGGAATAATGACAATACCATCCTGTGCCACGAACGGCTGGCGATTGTCGACGTAGATACTGGTGCTCAGCCGCTTACCAGTCAGGATGAACAACAGATCCTGGCGGTTAACGGTGAAATTTATAACCATAAACAGCTGGCCCAACAACTGGCTACTCCGTACGAATTCAAGACCCGCTCAGACTGTGAAGTTATCCTGCCTTTGTTTAAAGAAAAAGGTGCAGAGTTTATTGACGAATTGCAGGGCATGTTCGCATTCGTACTGTACGATCAGGAAGAAGACGCCTATCTGATTGCCCGTGATCACATTGGTATCATTCCGCTTTACACCGGTTACGATGAGCATGGCAACTTTTATGTTGCCTCTGAAATGAAAGCACTGGCGCCGGTTTGTAAAACCATCAGTGAATTCCCTCCAGGCCACTACCTGTGGAGCAAACACGGCAAACTGACCAAATATTATCAGCGCGACTGGATGGACTACAGCGCTGTAGAAGGCAACGAAACCAACATGGATGAGCTCCGTGAAGCGTTCGAGAAAGCCGTGAAATCTCACTTGATGTCCGACGTACCCTACGCGGTGCTTCTTTCCGGTGGACTGGATTCCTCACTGGTTTCTGCGGTGGCCGCCCAGTATGTCGCCAAGCGGGTTGAGGATGAAGATAAATCCGATGCCTGGTGGCCTCGCCTACACAGTTTTGCAGTGGGACTGGAAGGAGCCCCGGATCTGAAAGCCGCGCAGAAAGTGGCCGAGATGATTGGTACAGTGCATCACGAAATTCACTTCACAGTACAGGAAGGCCTGGACGCCATCCGTGATGTTATCTATCACCTGGAAACTTACGATACAACCACCATTCGTGCAGCCACACCTATGTACCTGATGAGCCGGAAAATCAAAGCCATGGGTATCAAGATGGTTCTTTCTGGTGAAGGCTCGGATGAAATATTCGGTGGTTACCTGTATTTCCACAAAGCGCCAAACGCCAAGGAATTCCACGAGGAGACGGTTCGAAAACTGGCTCGCCTGCACATGTTCGACTGTGCCCGTGCCAATAAAGCGACCTCTGCATGGGGCGTGGAAGCCCGGGTTCCGTTCCTGGACAAACACTTTATGGATGTAGCTATGCGTCTGAACCCCAGAGACAAAATGTGTCTGGAAGGCCGTATGGAAAAATGGATTTTACGTAAAGCCTTTGACAACGGCACCACCCTGCCGGCGGAAGTGTTATGGCGACAGAAAGAACAGTTTGGAGACGGTGTCGGATACTCCTGGATTGACTCAATCAAGGACTTTGTTGAAAACGAAGTCAGTGACCAGCAATTAGCCACCGCTGAATTCCGTTTTCCGGTCAATACCCCTGACACCAAAGAAGGCTATTATTACCGCACAATTTTTGAAAGCTATTTTCCACAGGAAAGCGCCGCACGGTGTGTGCCTGGAGGCAAGTCGATTGCCTGTAGTACTGTCGAGGCACTGGAATGGGATGAAAGCTTCAAAAATAACGCCGATCCATCCGGGCGGTCAATGAAAGACGTTCACGCCGGTCAGAGCCACTGAGCGGCGATTGCGGCCAAACCAGCTCTTGGTGCAGCCGCTGTGTAAAAACTCAAAAAGCAGGTTTTCTCCTGCTTTTTTTCTACTGCAACAGGTTTTGACTAGGCTGATACCACAGTTGGGTATCCTGCAACGGAGTGCGTTCCGGCAGCAGCGGGTTTTCGAGAACGAATACCTTGCGTTTATCCAACGCCAGTTGCTTCAGGGTTTCTTCGTAGGAGGCGAAGAACAGGGCATCAAATGAACCATCTTCAATCGCCCTGCGTAATCCGGTTTCAAGCAACCGGGCCATAACCTGGTTGCCCTTGTTAACGAAAAAGTACATTGCCGTCGGGTAATACAAGGCCAGGTCCTGTTCCAGAATAATTTCCCGGGCAAGGTTCTGGGTTTTCATTTCCTGAAACACCTCAATAACCGAACGGGGAAAGAAATCTCCACGGTTTGATGCCAGCACACTAAAGGCCTCCTGATAGGTAGGCACCGTGAATACATTGAAGCCATTAGCCTGCAGAATTTTGGTATCCGGCCACTCTTCACCCTGTATCGGGGCCAACGTGAGCAAATCACTCTTGCGTGTTATCATTGAGAATCGCGGCAACTTTTGCTCCGTCACCAAAAACACCCGCCAGCCAATCAGACCTTTGGCGATAGGGATGCGAATAGGCAGAAGATCCCGCTCACGCTGACTGTCGGTCATACTCCACACCACGTTGACTTCCCGGTTTTCCCGTAACTGACGCAAGGCCTTGCCCTGAAGCATAATACGATCGGAAGGCAACAGGCGGTATTTCACTCCGGTCTTTTCCAACGCCAGTGTAAGCAACGCAACCGGGTACTCATTACGTAGGTCGGTATCATCCAGCGAACGGGGGTATGTGATCGACCAGGTCGCCGATTGTGCTCCAAGCGACAATCCGGCCAGCAACATGACCGCTATTCCCATCACCAGTTTACCCATTACCTTAGAATGAGAAACGTTAACCGTTGCATCACCAGGCACAACTGGTTTGCGCCTGACGCATTGCCAAAACTGGGCGTCCATGAATTTACTCAATCCCGATGTATTTGTGAGTCTGTAACGATAATCGCCAGTTGCGCTCGATACAAGTTTTGATCGCAAGGTCGGTGGCCCGTTGCTGTTGGCTAATGGGTTGAAGACACACCACCGGCAACGTGTCCAGTTGCGCCAGCAACGTGTCCAGTTCATCAATGTGTTTTTGCATCGCAACAGGGTGCTTGATTTCATTCGCCCGTTTGAGAGCAGACACAAGCACTTCATACCCACCTTTCATATTTACTTTAGGTGAAACCGTTACCCAGGTATCAGGGTGACACAACACCTCGAAGGTACCGCTGGTTTCTATCTGGCTGGTAAAGCCCTGTTGATGCAGCAAGGTAGTCAGTGGCGTCAAATCATACATGCAGGGTTCACCGCCGGTGATAACCACATGCCTCGCACGATATCCCTGACGCGAAAACTCTGCCAGCAAGTTCGCTTCACTGGTGTTAAAAAATGCCTCGGATTCCTGCGACTTGTTCAATACTGCTGTCGGGGTAGTCGCCAGTGCCTCATTCACCACCCAGGTGTGTTTGGTATCGCACCATGGGCAACCTACCGGGCACCCCTGCAACCGGACAAAGACTGAAGGCACTCCGGTAAACACGCCCTCTCCCTGAATGGTTTCAAACATTTCATTGATTTTTAGTACTGATGAGCTCAATGCCTGCCCCTTTGATAAATGTCGGTTGGGATTTTAGCAAGGATCACATAAAATTCCGGTATTAATTTACTCAACCGTTTTACTATGTCTGAAAAAGTCGTTGTTATCTATTCCGGGGGAATGGACTCTTTCACGGTTCTGAATAAGGCCATTCGGGAAGGAAAATCACCGCTGGCGTTGTCGTTTGATTACGGGCAGCGACACAAAAAAGAACTCGTTTACGCTGCTGCCGTTTGTGACGAACTTGGCGTACCTCACAAGGTGGTCGACATCAGCGCTATCAACAGCCTGGTCGGTGGCTCGGCACTGACCGACGATATTGACGTACCCGAAGGTCATTATGAAGAGCCCAGCATGCAACAGACTGTTGTGCCGAACCGCAACATGATCCTGTTGTCGCTGGCGGTCGGTTACGCTGTCAGCCAGGGCGCGAACAAAGTGTTTTATGGCGCCCACTCGGGCGACCACGCCATCTATCCCGATTGCCGTCCGGAATTTGTCGAACGGATGAACCAGGTTTGTGCGATTGCCAATTACGAAGCAGTGGAAATTGTTACTCCGTATTTACAGGATTCCAAAACCGCCATCCTCACTGATGGCCTGAAAATGGGGCTGGATTACGGCAAAACATGGACCTGCTACAACGGCAGGGAAAAAGCCTGTGGAAAGTGCGGCGCGTGTCAGGAGCGCCTGGAGGCCTTTCGGGATAATCAGGCAACCGACCCGCTGGAATACGAATAACAAGCACAAAAAAGCGCCCCTCGGGCGCTTCAGAGTGTTGACAAAGTCCAGCTCGTAGCGAGCGAAGAAATTGTAATCTCAGAGGATCAGGTGCGCTGACTCTCTGCCACAAAATAGCTCAGTTCCTTGATACAGTGGCGCAGAACCGGATTCAAACGGGTATTCTTACCGTTCATAACAAACAATTCGTGTTCAAAGTTGAACATACTGCCCTGGGCAATAGGCACCAACCCCAAACTTGCTCCCTGCTCCCTGGCCATGTAATCCGGCAACAGGCCAACATATTCTCCGGTCATAATGGCCGACATTGCTGCATCGTAAGAGTCGGAGAAAGTCTGAATGGCCAAGCGACGATCGCCCTCTATATAATTTGCTGAAGACAAACCGGAAATGCCTATAGCTGGGTAATCTTCTATCTTGAGATCATCCGGAAAAGCCGAGTCACGGTATTTTGCCAGCGCGTGTGTGGGTGCACAATACAAGCGCCCTTTACACCCAACACCGATAGGATGGAAGGTTACAGACTCGGGTTTGACCATATCGTAGGTAGACACCACCAGGTGGCATTCTCCGGACAAGGCAACGTGTTCTACTTCGTTGTAAAGGCGGGTCTGAATATTCACATGAATATCATCAAACTTCTTCATGGTGCTTTTAACCGCCTTACTGACTGCCAGATGCACTGACAGTGGCAACCCAGCCATCAAAACCAGCGTAATGTGGCCGGAATAATCGTCATGCAGCGATTTAAGGTTGAATACGAAGTTATCGAAAGCATTAAAGATGCGTTTGGTTTCCTGAAAAACCACCTCACCTTCTTTTGTCATCTGAAAACCACCACGGCCACGATGACACAATACCAAATCCAGCCGCTCTTCGAGTTTTTTGATAGCCGCGCTGATATTCGGTCGTTGCATACGCAAAACCGGCTCTGCGGCAGTAAATCCGTTACAGCTGGCAACGGCGTAAAATACTCTGAGGAGCTTGATGTCTGATTCTTGCAAACGGTTCAGCATACGGCACCATTTATAGGTATAGTTATGGATACTTGAATCAGCATAATAGGCAAGTGTTCAAGGGATTACAACGGCAATCTTTAAGTTTATTATGCTTATGCGCATTTTTTTTGAACAGACACCACCTGATAGGTATTTTTTGCTATACAACATGGCAGGATGAATTCCAATTTCGATACCTTAAGACACCGCCACCACCTGCCTGCGTAACGCCTCAATGTCGTCCCGCAGTGCGGCGGCTTTTTCAAATTCAAGCTCTTTGGCGTAATCGAACATCTGCTTTTCCAGCTCTGCAATTTTCGCCATTAACTCAGTAGCACTTGCCATTTCCAACTGCTTTTTCTTCTCAGCCACTTTGCGCAGCTTAACTTTACCCGAAGCCGGGTGCGCGCTGTCTCCCACATCCATGATATCAGTGATGGGTTTTACCAGACGCTGTGGCGTCAGATTGTTAGCCTCATTGTGGGCCTGCTGTTTGGCCCGGCGACGTTCAGTTTCATCAATGGCCTTTTTCATGGAACGGGTAATGGTGTCGCCGTACAGTATTGCCTTGCCGTTAATGTGCCGCGCTGCGCGGCCAATAGTCTGAATCAGCGAGCGTTCTGCCCGCAGGAATCCTTCCTTGTCGGCGTCCAGTATTGCCACCAGCGATACTTCCGGCATATCCAATCCTTCACGCAGCAAATTAATACCGACTAGCACATCGAACTTGCCCAAACGCAAATCGCGAATAATTTCTATGCGCTCCACCGTATCAATATCAGAATGCAGATAACGCACTTTCACGCCATGCTCGTTCAGATACTCACTCAGGTCTTCCGCCATACGTTTGGTCAGCGTGGTGATCAGCACACGTTCATCGGCCGCCACCCGCAACTGAATTTCGGACAGCACATCGTCCACCTGGGTAGCAACCGGGCGCACTTCAATCACGGGATCGAGCAATCCGGTTGGACGCACCACCTGTTCCACAATATCACCCTGGGATTTCTGCAGTTCGAATTCTCCCGGTGTGGCTGAAACATAGATAGTTTGAGGTGATATATGCTCAAACTCTTCAAACTTTAATGGACGATTGTCCAGCGCAGACGGAAGGCGAAATCCAAACTCCACCAGGGTTTCCTTGCGTGAACGGTCGCCTTTGTACATGGCTCCGACCTGTGACACTGTGACGTGAGACTCATCAATGAACATCAGACCATCGGCGGGAAAATAATCCAGCAACGTAGGTGGCGGCTCGCCCGGCGCTCGTCCGGACAGGTAGCGCGAATAATTTTCAATACCGGAGCAGTAACCCAGTTCGAGCATCATTTCCAGATCAAATTGAGTGCGCTGTGATATGCGCTGCTCTTCAATCAGCTTGTTGGACTGTTTCAGTTGCTCTTTGCGTTCACCCAATTCCACTTTGATTTGCTCAATGGCGCTGAGGATCTTTTCCCTCGGCGTAACATAGTGGGTTTTAGGGAATACAGTAGCGCGAACTACGGCCTTTTCTACAGCACCGGTCAGAGGGTCAAAAAGGCTGATGCGGTCAATTTCATCGTCAAACAATTCGACGCGAATGGCCTGTTTTTCAGAATCAGCGGGGAAAATGTCAATCACATCTCCCCGAACCCGAAATGTACCACGCTCAAACGCCAGATCGTTTCGTTTGTACTGTAACTCCGCCAGACGACGCAGGATATCGCGCTGGTCCATGGTATCGCCCTGGCGCAAATGCAACAGCATTTTCATATAGGATTCAGGGTCGCCCAACCCGTAAATGGCGGAAACACTGGCAACGATGACCACGTCACGGCGTTCCATCAGGGCCTTGGTTGCTGACAGCCTCATCTGCTCGATATGGTCATTAATAGAAGCGTCTTTTTCTATAAAAGTGTCCGTACTGGGTACGTAGGCCTCTGGCTGATAATAGTCGTAGTAGGAGACGAAATATTCCACCGCATTGTTGGGAAAGAACTCCTTCATTTCGCCATACAGCTGAGCAGCGAGGGTTTTGTTATGCGCCAGGATCAGGGTCGGACGCTGCAACTGCTGGATTACGTTGGCCATGGTGAAGGTTTTTCCTGATCCGGTTACCCCTAACAGGGTTTGGCAAGCCAGTCCACTCTCCAACCCATCCACCAGACTGGCTATCGCCTTGGGTTGATCGCCAGCCGGCTGATAGTGGGAAACCAATTCAAAACCACGACTCATAAAATCTCACCTTGCTGCGTTGTGGGCCATTCCTGATTCAGCGCCCGCCTGAAACTGGCGAACGACAGTAGCGCCATCATAGCATTGGCTGCAACCGTCCCCCAAAACAGGCCCTGAATACCAAAATAAATACTGGCAATGTAGGAAACCGGAACGTAAAACACAAACAGACGAACAATACTGAGGATGAGGGCTGACATGGGCCGATGCATGGCATTCAACGAGGAGTTGGTCAGAATAATGATACCTTGCATCCCGTAACCCAAAGGCACAATAGTAAGGAACAATGCAATCAGAAATCCAACATCCGGTTCATTGGCAAATGCGGCGGCAATCCAGTCTGACAACAGCCATAGCAGAACAAATACTGCCAGTTGCCACATCAGAACAAACCGGATTGCAATGTGGTAAGCATGCCGCACTCTCGCATGCAGATTAGCTCCAACATTCTGGCTGATGAACGGTGGCAAAGTCATGGAAAGTGCCAGGATCACAATGCTGGCAATGGATTCCATTCGATTACCCACCCCCCAGGCAGCCACGGCCTCTGCACCATAGCCCGCCACCACAGCCGTCATAACCCCACCAGCTATGGGCGTCAACATGTTGGCACCCGCAGCCGGCAGACCTATACGCAATATTTCCCGCGCGCACTCCTTGAGTTCCGCCAGCCCAAGAATGCGAGGGAGAATTAACTGGCGTTTAACTGCAAGAAGATAAATGATCCAACTTGCCCCTACGAGCCAGGCAATCAGGGTAGCCAGAGCGGCCCCTTGAATACCCATCGCAGGAACAGGGCCAAACCCAAAAATCAATAGCGGGTCCAGGGCTGCGTTCAAGGCCCCGCCCGACGCCATGATAATGCTGGGAGTACGGGTGTCACCACAGGCTCTCAATACGCTGTTTCCCACCATCGGCAAGGAGAGAAAAATGCTCGACAAGTACCAGACTGACATGTAATCCCGAATCGCAGGCATCAGTGCCGGGTCAGCGTTCAAAGCAGAAAACACAGGTTCTATACTCAAATAACCTATAAAAGCCAGCGCACCAACCAGCAAAACCGACAGCATCAATGATCCAGTTGCATAAAACCGGGAGCGACTGAAATCCCGCGCACCCTGCATGCGCCCTATAATCGCAGAGGTGCCAATACCCAATCCGATGTTGAGACTGATTACCGTAAAGGTTACCGGGAAAGTGAAACTGATTGCAGCCAGTTCATGGGTTCCGAGCAGACTGACAAAGAAGGTGTCTACCAGTCCAAAACTCATCATCATCACCATCCCCATAATCATGGGAATGGTCATTCGTTTTAATGTGTTGCCTATGTCCCCTTGGGTGAGGTCGTTATTGCGTGCGTTGTGCTGCTTGTTGCTCACATTCTTCTCATTAGAATTTGATACACCATTAAAGGCCCGGGAGCCAACCGGGTCAGATTTTGTGACTGACACATCGGGTAGGTATGAGCACCACCGCTCATACTGCGTGTCACCGGGGCCTGAAGATCTCCCTAGTTTACGGTACAGCCTGCCCCTTCGCTATGACAATTACCAAAATTCATCTGTGCTGGCCGGATTCCAGACCGAAAACAGCCTCCTAATACAGGCAATCGGTATGATGTACAAAAATCCGGTCAATATTGGTCATTGGTGATGAAACTGGCATTTAATGCTTTTTTTCACGAATCAGTTTGCTTTGGGTAGCACTAAATCAGAAAAAAACAATCCGCCCACGAGAGCCAAAGAGATATTCGGCGTTGCGCTTCAAAGGGTAAATACACGCTATTGTATTGATAGCCATGGGGCTTTGTTAAATCAATGTTGCAAAACATCACCTAACGGTAAATCCCTGCGGTTAAGGATTGATCACTGCGGAATTAACACACAACACCGTTTGTGTCTATCAGATCACAAGCAGATCCCTTATTATGATCCAGGATCTGGGCTTTCCACCATGATTTATAAGGATTTTATACGCATCCCCCCTGTTTGGATCATGACCTGAAGCAGAACAACCAGACGCAGAAAACTTAGATCCAGACAGCTATCAACATAGTTATCCACAGATTTAGTGGATAACTGCCTAAACACCAGCAATGGCGGGATTTTCTCCGTTACTAGCACAATTTTTGGTAAGTAACGACTAACCTTTCGGACAGGAATAACAGGTTACAGTTTTATTAAACACTGTTTTTAAGTACAGTATTCAACACAATTTTAATAGCTTTTTGTAATGAATTGCACATGATTAATTATAAAGATGCTACTCCCTGCTTTTCGCATTTTTCATGCTCCATAAGAATGCAGCAAAATCACCAATTTCGGGCATTGCTTAATTTTTAAACTGTCATTTTTGGCTCATTAAGCCCAATTTGGCGATAAAACCAGCGAAATGACAATTTTTGTTCATTCGAAATAAAAAAGTCTTCAAGGTTGTTGACAGCAACCAAGGACCTCATTAATATTCGCCTCCGTTGAAAAGCAGGTCCCCCTTAGCTCAGTTGGTTAGAGCGACGGACTGTTAATCCGCAGGTCCCCCGTTCGAGTCGGGGAGGGGGAGCCAACTTTTCAAACGCAAACAAGGTCGATTCCCCCTTAGCTCAGTTGGTTAGAGCGACGGACTGTTAATCCGCAGGTCCCCCGTTCGAGTCGGGGAGGGGGAGCCAATCTTCTCACCGAACATATTCGTATTTACCTCCTGTTATCAATATCTTGGCTCTGCGATTGCGCGGGCTGACTTATCTGTCTTCATTGCTTTTTTCAAATATCCCTAAATTTATCAAGTTGTTAATCCTGCGCCAAAAAGCGATAATATGTGGGTAATTCGCTTGCCTGGTTTTTTCTAACTGCCGTGGCCAGCACAAACAAAACTTCAACACGTCCGTAAAGGAACTTTGAAATTTCATGACCGATTTCCTGTTGCTGTTAATTGGCACAGTGCTAGTTAATAACTTTGTGTTAGTAAAATTCCTTGGCTTGTGCCCGTTTATGGGAGTCTCAAGCAAACTGGAAACCGCCATCGGCATGTCGATGGCGACCACTTTTGTACTGACACTGGCTTCTGTTTCGAGCTACCTGGTCGAAACCTACCTGCTGCAGCCCTTGGGGATCGGGTATCTGCGTACGCTGGCTTTTATTCTGGTAATTGCCGTGGTGGTTCAGTTCACTGAAATGGTGGTACACAAAACCAGCCCTACGCTTTATCGGTTACTGGGTATCTTCCTGCCTTTAATTACCACCAATTGTGCCGTACTCGGCGTTGCCCTGCTAAACCTGACAGAGCAGCATAATTTTATGCAAAGTCTGATATACGGTTTTGGTGCTGCCTTAGGGTTCTCCCTGGTGTTGATTTTATTTGCCGCCATGCGTGAACGTCTTGCCGCCGCAGATGTACCTGCACCATTCCGAGGGGCATCCATTGCCATGATCACTGCAGGCCTGATGTCACTCGCCTTTATGGGGTTCAGTGGATTGGTGAAATTCTGATGACAGTGACCATCGCATTAATCAGCATCGGCTCACTCGCTTTGCTATTTGGTTTGATCTTGGGCTGGGCCAGTATCAGGTACCATGTTGACAGTGACCCTCTGGTGGACCAGGTGGACGAAATACTGCCACAAACTCAATGTGGCCAGTGCGGCTACCCAGGCTGTCGGCCTTACGCTGAGGCCATTGCTAACGGGGATGACATCAACAAGTGCCCGCCAGGTGGCGAAGCAACGATAAAAAAGCTGGCCGATTTAATGGGCGTTGAACCAAAACCTTTAGACGCCGCACACGGCCAGGAAGACGTGAAAAAAGTTGCCTTTATCCGCGAAGATGAGTGCATCGGTTGCACAAAATGCATCCAGGCCTGCCCGGTAGATGCCATTCTTGGGGCTGCCAAACACATGCATACCGTTATTGCGGAAGAATGCACAGGCTGCGATCTTTGTGTGGAACCCTGCCCGGTAGATTGTATTGATATGATCCCGGTGTCCCCTACCACCAGCACCTGGAAGTGGAATTTTACCCAGTCGCCCAAGGGCGATATCGCTATAAAGACGGTATCCTGAACCTTATGTATCCGAATTTTGATCAGGTTGTAGCTCAGCTCGATAGCGGAAGGCTTCAGTCTTTCCCCGGAGGAGTGTATCCTGCGGGCAACAAAGACCAGACCAGTGAATTGCCCATCAGACGGGTTGAATTGGCATCGATTCTCAACGTTCCTTTGCGCCAGCATGTCGGTACCGAGGCAACATTGATTGTTGAACCCGGCCAGCGTGTTCTGAAAGGACAACCCCTGACCAGCAGTCACCAGCCGTTCGCGGTTCCTGTGCACGCGCCGACATCAGGAGAGGTGGTTGGCGTTGGCCATCATGTTACTGCACATCCCAGTGGCCTGACCGAGCAATGCGTATCCCTCCGTCCAGATGGATACGAAGAGTGGTGCAGCCTGACGCCCCTCACAGATTATCAGACACTCAATCCTGCCAAGGTTGTCGCAGCCATCTGCGAGGCCGGGATTACCGGCATGGGGGGGGCAGGATTCCCGACTCATATCAAAACCAGTAGTAGCAAACCCATTGAATTTTTGGTTATCAACGGTGTGGAATGTGAGCCTTACATCACCGCTGATGACCGCTTGATGCGCGAGTACGCCTGGCAGATCCGCCAGGGCATCGATGTATTGCAACATCTGGTGCAGCCCAAAATGGTCCTGATCGCCATTGAAGACAACAAACCTCAGGCCATAGAAGCCATGCAAATCGCCTGTCAGGACAAGGCGAACTATCGAGTGGTGGAGGTTGAAACCAAATATCCGGCTGGCGGTGAAAAACAGCTGATACAGATGTTGACGGGCCGGGAAGTTCCCCGGGATGGCTTGCCTGCAGATATCGGCATCCTGATGTTCAATGTGGGTACCTGTTACGCCGTCGCCGACGCCATCTTTCAGGGCAAACCCCTTATCGAGCGGGTTGTCACATTAACGGGAGGGGCGCTAAGCCAACCGGGAAATGTGTGGGCTCCTATCGGCACTCCGGTCGCTCACTTACTGAATCTGGCTGGCTACCTGGCGGAAAAGCAATCGGCTCCGCAAGTCATTATGGGTGGGCCGATGATGGGCTTTACACTAAGCCATGCTGATATTCCGGTAGTAAAAATTACCAACTGCCTGCTGGCCCCGGCAAGAAACGAGCTGCGCTCCAGTGACAATGAGAGAGCCTGCATACGCTGTAGTGCCTGTGCTGATGCCTGTCCGGTCACTTTGCTGCCTCAGCAGTTGTTCTGGCACGCCAAGGCCCGGGAGTACGACAAGACCGAAGAATACAATCTGTTTGATTGTATTGAATGCGGTGCCTGCGCATTTGTATGCCCCAGCGAAATTCCGCTGGTGCATTACTACCGAAAGGCGAAAGCCGAAATTCGTCTGCAACGGGACGAAAAAATCCGCGCCGAGAAGGCCAAAGAACGATTTGAAGCCCGTAAAGCCCGCCTTGAACGTGAGAAACGGGAGCGCGAAGAAAAACACCGAAAAGCCAAGGAAGCCCGTCTGGCCGCGTCACAACAAGCTGGCAGTGATACCAGTGACAAGGTTGCTGCGGCTCTGGCAAGAGCAAAAGCAAAACGAGCCGCTCTGCCTGACAACAATCCAGACAATTCCGCACCGCCTGAAGAAAGTGTGCCTGAACGTAAAACCCAGGTTGCCGCAGCCATAGCCCGCGCCAAAGCAAAAAAAGCTGCACAACAGGCTTCTGCGCAGGAAACCGGAGATACGGAAAATACAGCCGCAACAGACAATGACAAGCAGCAACGCGTTGCCGCTGCAATAGCACGAGCCAAGGCCAAAAAAGCGGCCCAGTCACAAGGCTCGCCAACGAACAATACTCCGCAACCGGTCTCCCATTCCGATGATACAACAGGTACAGATGCCGATGCGGAGAGAAAAAAGCGGGTCGCTGCAGCTGTTGCCCGCGCAAAAGCCAAAAAGGAATCACAGAAGCTAACCGCCGGCCCTTTGGCTGAAGACTCTCATGGGACAAGGAACCCGCCATTGGGCGAAGCGAGCAGCGCAGAAGATGAAAAGAAACGCCGGATTGCCGCAGCCGTGGCCAGGGCAAAAGCGCGCAAAGAAGCTCAACGGGATGAAAAATAAACTGATATGAAACTGACCCTATCCAGCTCTCCGCACCAGCGTACCCCAAGAGATACCGGCCAGGTTATGCGACTGGTGATCTACGCCATGCTGCCCGGACTGGCGCTACAGTGGTACTTTTTTGGCTGGGGAGTCATTGTACAGGCAATACTTGCAGTGCTAGCTGCCATTGTTACCGAAGCCGCTGTTCTGACCCTCAGAGGCAAAAATATCCGGCATGCAGTCAGTGACTTCAGTGCCGTGTTAACTGCATTGTTGCTGGCTGTAAGCCTGCCTCCCCTGCTTCCCTGGTGGATGACCGTAATTGGAGCGGTATTCGCCATCGCTATTGTTAAGCAGGTTTATGGCGGGCTGGGTTACAACATGTTTAATCCCGCGATGGTAGCTTATGTCATGCTGCTGATTTCATTTCCGGCCGCAATGACAATGTGGATGCCGCCGCAGACCCTTGCAGCCAGCACTGTCAATCTGGGCGACACGCTCAGTGTCATATTCACTGGCTTCAGCAATGCCGGATACGATGTTACACAACTGCGCACTGATTGGGATGGCGTGACCATGGCTACGCCTTTGGATGCGGTTAAAACCGGTCTGACCCAGGGGCTGACCTATTCAGAAACACTTAACATGCCAGTATTTTCCGGTGCATTCGCCGCCAGCCTGGGGGCAGGCTGGGCCTGGGTGAGTCTGGCATACGCCGCCGGAGGGCTTGCCCTGCTCAGG
The DNA here is from genome assembly GCF_003367475.1 of Alteromonas aestuariivivens. Taxonomy (GTDB): domain Bacteria; phylum Pseudomonadota; class Gammaproteobacteria; order Enterobacterales; family Alteromonadaceae; genus Alteromonas; species Alteromonas aestuariivivens. The sequence continues at coordinate 192,645 of NZ_QRHA01000007.1, read as the reverse complement.
CTGAGGGTTATCAACTGGCATATTCCTGTAAGTATGTTGGCTTCAGTTGTTGTGGTCTCGTTATTGATACACCTAATCAATCAGGATCACTACGCCTCTCCACTGTTCCACCTGTTTAATGGCAGCGTAATGCTTGGTGCCTTTTTCATTGCAACCGACCCGGTGTCCGCATCTACCACCAACAAAGGGCGGCTGATTTTTGGTGGCTTAATCGGGTTTTGGGTTGTCATTGTCCGAACCTTTGGGGGGTACCCCGATGCGGTCGCCTTTGCGGTTATTATTATGAACATGGCTGTACCTCTGATTGACTATTACACCCGCCCGCGTACCTACGGCCATCACAGCCATGTTCGAAGTGGAAAAGGAAAACGGCCATGATTCAGACCATGAGCAAAAATGCCCTGATGCTGGGCGCATTTGCGATCGTCACGACGGCTATGATTGGCCTTACTCACAGTGGCACCGAACAACGCATTTTGGTCCAGCAACAGAAAAATCTGCTGCGGGTTTTAAATGAAGTGGTACCAGAAAACTACCATGATAATGTCCTTTTTGAAGACTGCACTGTTATCAGCGCTCCCGAATTGGGCCCACTACCCGGGCGCAAAATATACCGCGCCAGATTAAACGGGCAGGACAATGCTCTGGCAATTGAGGCAACTGCCCCTGACGGCTACAGCGGTAATATTCATATGGTTATTGGGGTCGATACCGGTCTCAACGTATTGGGCGTCCGAGTGGTTGAACACAAGGAAACCCCTGGTCTGGGTGATAAAATCGAACTTGCTGTCAGTGACTGGATACATTCCTTCAGCGGTAAAAGCTTTGACGCCGCAAAACAAACTCTTTGGCAGGTAAAAAAGGACGGTGGCCAATTCGACCAGTTCACCGGAGCTACCATTACCCCCAGGGCCGTAGTCGGCGCCGTCCGTCGTGCGTTGTTGTTTGCTCAAGAAAACAGCTCCGTGCTGTTCGAGGCGAAAAATGACTGTGCCCCCATTGAAACTGCATCCAAGGGACAATAGAAACCATGAACGATTATCAGGATCTGACCTGGCAAGGGTTGTGGAAAAATAACCCAGCTCTGGTGCAATTACTGGGTTTATGCCCACTTCTTGCCGTTACCGCAACCCTGATTAACGGGCTAGGCCTAGGACTTGCCACAACTTTGGTACTGATCGGTTCCAATATTACAGTTTCTGCTGTGCGTCACTGGGTACGCAATGAAATTCGCATACCGGTGTTCGTAATGATCATTGCGGCATTTGTCACCGTTATCCAGTTGCTGATGAACGCCTTCACCTACCAGCTCTATCTTGCCCTTGGGATTTTTATCCCGCTAATTGTAACCAATTGCGCCATTATCGGGCGGGCCGAAGCGTTTGCATCAAAAAATGCCATGCTGCCTGCCGCCTACGATGGTCTGGTAATGGGGCTTGGCTTTACGCTGGTACTGATGCTACTGGGGGGCATTCGCGAGATACTTGGGGCCGGAACGTTGTTGTCGGGCGCAGACCGTTTGTTTGGCAGCATTGCCCATGACTGGAAGTTTACCCTGTTTGCAACGGAACAGCCGTTTTTGCTGGCCATTTTACCCCCCGGAGCATTCCTCGGAATGGGGCTGCTGATAGCCGCCAAAAATACGATTGACGCAAATCTGGCAAAGCGCCGGCAGCCGGCACAACAACAGGTTACCCGCGCGCGGGTTACTGCTGAGTCCTAGCCTTTCGCCGGAACGACAAGCTTTGGAATTATGAATAAAGAAAAGCGACTGGAAATACTGACCCGACTCAGAGACGCAAACCCACATCCGACCACAGAACTGAATTTCAGCTCCCCCTTTGAATTGCTGGTAGCAGTGACCTTGTCTGCCCAGGCCACCGATGTGGGGGTGAACAAAGCCACCGACAGACTGTTCCCTGTAGCCAATACGCCGCAGAAAATTTATGACCTAGGTGTGGAAGGCCTCAAGGAGTACATCAAAACCATCGGCCTGTTCAACGCCAAAGCCGAAAATGTACACAAGATGTGCCGAATACTTCTCGACAAACACGATGGGGAAGTTCCGGAGAACCGTGAAGCGCTGGAAGCACTGCCTGGCGTTGGCAGGAAGACAGCCAATGTGGTCCTCAACACCGCGTTCGGCTGGCCAACCATCGCCGTGGACACCCACATATTCCGGGTCAGCAATCGCACCAAATTTGCTATGGGTAAGAATGTTGACCAGGTGGAGGACAAATTGCTCAAAGTGGTACCCAAAGAGTTCAAACTCGATGTTCATCACTGGCTTATTCTGCATGGGCGCTATACTTGTGTGGCTCGCAAACCGCGCTGTGGCTCCTGCATTATTGAAGATCTGTGCGAGTTTAAGGATAAGACTGAGTAATTATTAGTGAGCAACTGAGATCAACTCTGCTATCAGTTAATCATACTTCATGGTATTACAAAGGCCTATTTAACTTAAAATCAGGCCTTAAATAATCATGTTATACTTTCTAACAACATAAGTGGGACATTTCTAAAATTAAACAAGCTAATGTAGGCTAGACATATCAGTTAAATAATTAAAGACTGAGTACCGCCTTGTTCATTAGAATTATTGATTTAGGCAGCAATCGGTAATAGTGGACAAAGCAACATCCATCGCATCCGTCGAAGGAACGGAAATATGAGGTTTCACACCATTGCCTTCTATACGACCAGAGTTGACGGAGTAATAATCTGCAATCGGCAAGAATATCTGAAAGCCACCAGCCACATCATACATTTTTTGTGACAACATCTCACCAGCTGTTGTTTCACCTATTAAGGTAGCATTGGGCAGAGCAAGAAGAGCGTCCGCCGCTAACTCACCAGCACTGGCTGTTGTTTTACTTATCAATACGAACACCCTGCCACCGAAATAGGGTGTTGCAGGCTGAAACTGAATTCTTGTTATATTGTTGTTTTGAGCGTCTTCCCAAAATGCTTTAATCGACCAACCTTCCCAAGCAGCGAGCTCTTTCATATCTTTCGCTGTGGGTGGATTACTATTATTGGCATTCCATGCCTGTGACACAAATACACCACTATCTATCGGAGATTCAATCAAATGGCTCACTAGTGGCTTAACTGCAAATGCTCCACCATTGTTTTGCCGTAAGTCGATTATTAGCGCAGCGGCATTCATTTGATTAATTTCATCATAGGCAGCATCAATCTGTTTTATTGTATCTTGCCCCATCATTGTATTAACGGTTAACACAGCAACATTGCCTTCCCATGTCAAAATTGCACCGTTTCCGCCTACATTCATCTTATCTAAAAATTCAGCCAATGCTTCTGCCGACTGATTGGCCTCATCAATTCTGACGTGAGAAAAAGGACCTTCCCACCACATGTGATTGAAACCATCGATAAATTCCTTTTTACTCGTTGCAGATTCTGCCAATGCTCGCATCTTCGCCTGCATCTTTTTATACTCTGGGGAGTTAAGCTCCTGCGGTGAGTAATGATAGGTTTGCATAGCCTTTTCAATATCAACCAATGTTTTCTCAAAAGGTGGCTTTGCAAACGCACTAAATGTTAAATGCACACTTGCCATTAAGACCATATAAATAACTAGCTTACGAAACATAATTTTTTTCCTCGGTTTTAAATATTGAGGGTTCAATTTATCGAAGAAAAAAACCAAAAACGTACATATTCTGGAATACGAACGTCATTTTTGCGTTTTTTTGTACTCGGAGGGAGTCATTCCTGTCATCGTTTTAAACGAGGAATTGAATACTGTCTTAGAATTAAAACCGACCTCAAAGCTTATTGCCAATATATTGAGTTCATCACTAGGGGTACTAGAGATGAGTTTTTTCGCCTCATCTATTCTTAATGTATTTACTAAAGAGTTAAAGCGCATTCCAGTATGCAAGTAGAGTGCGCGAGATAAGAAGCGTGGTTTCAGTCCTTTAGAATCCGCTAAGTCGCTGGCTCGCAAAGTCGGCTTTAGATATAGCTTTTTTTCTTTCAGGTAGGTAATAGCATCTTCTATAGCTGCTTTTTCTTCATCGTTTAGAATGCTTGAGTCGTCCTCAGTACCTTGAATTTGAGTCAGGTCCACACTAGTAAACCCTTCAAACTCCTCTGGGTAACGTATTGCTTTATAAGCAGACCAATTCATTAGCACAATGAGCATGATTAGAGTCATTTGGTGGAAATCAATGGTGCTTTGAAGAAGGTCGTATTTAAAGATCATTACATGACAAATATCAAATATGCTGATCAGTACTAGGCCGATAGTCGCATTTTGAATCCAATCTATACGTCCAGCGCCCGGCACACTAACGATATCTGCGCTTTTTTGTTTAACGCTTATAACAAGTTTGATAGCAAGTGCAAAGTAAATCGCTAGGCTAAAGATACCAAGTACATCGTAGATAAAGTAGGAATTTGCTGATGGCACCGCAATAAGAAAAGGTATAGCATGAACTAGATCTTTATATTCGAGTTTAGGCTTCTGTCTAATTATTTCTCGGACGGACAAATACAGCAACGGACCATAAACAAAACGAAATGAAAAAGTAATATCATACGAACTCGCTACCGTCTGTGTATCAATCAGAAAGTTCGTAATCATGTGTACTGATATGGTAAAAAGTAACAACGAGAATGGTAATAAACGCATCGTTCGCATCATAAAGATAACGTAAACGCTGAACTGTGCAGCCATAACAAGCTGAAAGATATTGGTCAGGGTTATCTGCATGAATTGCGGGAACTCATATTTAGTCTTCACTCTTTTTCCACCAGCCAGTCTTTAATAAACGTACGCTTTTGTCCAGATATAAGTTTGTTAAAAATCACTTATCATGGCTTGCTTAGCACGCTGAAACTAATACTGTGCGATGTAATTGGGTTTGAAGACTTAAATCTACCGTAATTATCTTTCGGCTGGCCAACCATCGCCGTGGACACCCACATATGCCGGGTCAGCAATCGCACCAAATTTGCTATGGGTAAGAATGTTGACCAGGTGGAGGACAAATTGCTCAAAGTGGTACCCAAAGAGTTCAAACTCGATGTTCATCACTGGCTTATTCTGCATGGGCGCTATACTTGTGTGGCTCGCAAACCGCGCTGTGGCTCCTGCATTATTGAAGATCTGTGCGAGTTTAAGGAAAAAACCAGCGATGAGTGACCAAACAGATTTGGCCCTGAAACTAACTCTTTCTGGAGAATTTTAATGCGAATGTTGCACACGATGATTCGGGTTGCAGACCTGGATAAATCCCTCGAATTTTATACCCAAACAATGGGCATGAAGCTGCTGAGGAAATCCGAAAATACAGAATACCAGTACACGCTGGCCTTTGTCGGCTACGCTGACGAATCTGAACAGGCGGTATTGGAGCTGACCTACAACTGGGGGCAGACCAGCTACGACAAAGGAAATGCCTATGGCCATGTTGCCTTTGCCGTGGATGACATCTACGCTTTTTGCGAGCATCTGGAAAATAAAGGTGCTGACGTTTATCGCAAACCCGGGCCGGTAAAAGGTGGTTCAACCGTTATAGCATTTGTCCGCGACCCAGATGGTTACGCCATAGAACTGATCGAATCCAAGGAATAATTATGCCCTCCACCAGCCAGCTTTGCGCATGCGTATTGTTGTGCTGTATCCCTGCCCTGGCCCAGGCCTTTGATGTTGTCGCCCATCGTGGTGCCTCGGGTTATCTTCCCGAGCATACTCTTGAAGCTGTTACGCTTGCCCATGCACAAGGGGCGGATTTCATTGAACAGGATGTGGTGATAAGTAAGGACGGTGAGGCAGTGATCCTCCACGACATCCACATCGAGGAAGTTACTGACGTTGAACTCAAGTTTCCGGATCGGGTGCGTGAAGATGGGCGCTACTACGCCATCGACTTCACCCTTGAGGAACTCAAACGTCTTTCGGTTAACGAACGCCAGAATGAAAACGCCAAACCCATTTTTAAAAATCGCTATTTTGGCGAAGAGAATGGCTTCACAATCCCCACTCTGGCAGAACAAATTGAACTCATCGACAACCTCAACCGCCTTACCAACGCTCATGTCGGCTTTTTTCCCGAAATTAAATATGCCGCCTGGCATCGCGAGCAAGGTTTCGACATAAGCAAAATCATTCTCGGTGTGCTGGAGCGATTCGGTCTGGATGGACCGGACACCAACCTTTACCTGCAGAGCTTCGATTTTAAGGAACTGCAAAGGCTGCGCAACGAACTGGGGTTTAAAGGCAAGCTGGTGCAGTTAATCGGCGAGAAAAAATGGCGGGAATCCGATACGGATTTCCAATGGATTCGCACAGCGGAAGGGTTGGATGCCGTCGCCAAAGTAGCGGATGGCGTTGCTCCCTGGATTGCCCACCTGTTTGAACCGGAACCGCTACGCAATGGTGAGCGGGTTGAACAACAGTGGTTGGCCCGGGCCAGGGAAAGGGGCTTGCAAATCTATCCGTACACCTTTCGGATTGACGCCCTCGCCGCGGACATGACAAAGCAAGAATGGCTGGATGCACTGGTCAAAGAACTCAAGGTGGATGGCATTTTCACTGACCAGGTGCCACCGGTTCTTGACTACCTGGGCCGCTAGGATTTCGACAGTCTGACTATCACACGTCGGTTAAGCGCCCGGGAAGCGCTGTTTGAGTTGGGCGCGATATGGTGCTTTTCTCCGTGCCCGGTCACTTCAATCCGGTCAGCTTCAACTCCAAGCCCAGTAAGATAATCCTTTACCTGAGTGGCACGACGGACGGACAGCTGCTCGTTATTCCAGCGCCCGCCATAGCTGTCAGTATAGCCATCCAGTAGCACCAACTCCATGTTGTTGTCCTCTTTGAGGTACTCTCCAATCATGCTCAGGCGCTTCTGGGAATATTTGGTTAGTTCGGTGCTGTTCTTCTCATACGCCAATACGGTATAGGCAATATCTTCAAAACCAAAAGGTAACAGGTTCGACACACAGCGCACGAACTGGCGATAGCTGTAGGTAAAATTGCTCGCGTTCAGGGCCACGGCAACCTTATCGTAGGGGTTGTACCAGTCCTGATAGTAAATAGTTGGCCAGTAACCTTTTTCCAGCTCACTCAGCATGGTCCAGGCTGCCTCTTCAGGAAGATCACCATTGTACTGTTTGCGCAGAGTCATATCGGCGATGGGTTTAGGCGCTTTACCTGGCATCCACTTCGGTGGAACCGAATACACCGCTGCCATGGAAAATTTCTTTGGCAACAGATGCATATCCAGTTCAAACTCCATATTCAACTGCTTAGAGGCCACACTGGTAAATAGGGCATCCCCATATCCGGGCAGCGGATGGCGCAGGGTACAGGCCAGCCTGGAACCATCATCCACCTGCCAGTCTGAGTTTTCCACCGCTGCCGAATACTGCCGCATTGCCCCATGACAAAACGAACACGTCAGCAAACTGATAAGCACTAGCACTCGATACATTGGATTCTCACATTGATAGCAGGATTACGCCTTACTCACACTTATCGCCCGCCCGGGCAAAAAGTTTAGCGCCAATTTCCGCCAAAAAAGGAATGGCGCTGCCAATTACCCTGCTTCGATTATATTTGCCCGAACAGGGTAGATACTACCGGATAGAGCTGAGATAATCTGCGTCTTTATATGGTTTGCACTGCTATCGGCATAGCACTTGCCGACGTGCGGAAACCTTGGGCGATTAGAGAATTAGAAAACGAGAGATATGTCAGATAACCAAGCCAGTTTAGCCGCGCGTTTCAGAGGATATTTCCCGGTTGTGATCGACGTTGAAACTGCAGGGTTTAACGCTCAGACCGATGCCTTGCTGGAGATCGCCGCCGTCACCCTGCGAATGGACGAGCAAGGAATATTGCACCCGGATCAGATTTTTCATCGTCACATTACCCCTTTTGAAGGGGCCAACCTGGAACAGGCCGCGCTGGATTTTAACGGGATAGACCCCGACTGCCCTTTAAGGGGGGCCGTCGCGGAATCCGATGCCATGAAAGATTTGTGTAAAGACATCCGAAAAGCCCAGAAAAATGCCGCTTGTCAACGATCGGTGATCGTCGCCCACAACGCCAATTTCGATCAGAGTTTTGTCAACGCCGCCATTGAACGCAGCAGTATCAAGCGCACGCCATTTCACCCGTTTGTTTCTTTCGACACCACCAGCCTTGCAGGCCTGGCAGTAGGGCAAACCGTGCTGGTGAAAGCCTGCCGTGAGGCGGGTATTGAATTTGATCAGAAAGAAGCTCACAGCGCGCTCTACGATGCCCAAAAAACTGCCGAGCTGTTCTGCTTTATTGTTAACCGTTACAAATCGCTGGGCGGCTGGCCGCTATCGGCACAGGAAACGGAACAGTAGCAGTACACTGCGAATTATTGGGAATTTGTTCAGTCAGGCTGCGGTTTGGCAAATAAAAAACGCAAAGGCACATCCAGTCTGGCTGCCCAGGCCTTTTCGCTATGATCAGCCCCCTCAAATTGCAAAGACAGCCAACTACTTTCAGGATACCCCCTGCGCTTCAACAGGTTGTCTACCTGGCTCTGCAACGGTGGGTACATCGCATCCAGGGTAACGGTACCGTGATCAAAATAAAGCTTATGCCCAGATAGCCGGGCTATATTCTGGTTGATGTAGGCAATAAATGCATCCGGAGCCGGATTGTTTTGTTCGCTGAAGCTGCCGGGCCAGTGCGTCGACAGACACGCAGCCCCTTTGAAAACGTCAGGGTATTCAAGCATTCCATACCAGGATATCAACCCGCCCATGCTCGACCCCATCAAATAGGATTCTTCCGCATCAGTGGCATAATGGCTGTCGATGTAAGGTTTCAGTTCCCTGACCAGAAATGCCAGATAATCGTCAGAGTACACCCTGGTTGCAAAAAGCCGCTGGTCAGCGCTGCGTCGCTTTTGGTACTCCGCCGCCTGCTGGGCTTCGCTTAATGCCTCAAATGGCTTTTGGGGAAAATATTCACTGTGACGGTTTTCACCGCCATTCCATACCCCGACCACAATAAAAGGCACAACAGCCTGTGATTCAATCAACGCTGAAGCGACTTCATCAACCTGCCACTCCTGATGGTTCCAGGTTTTAGTCGCATCAAACAGCATCTGGCCGTCATGCATGTAAAGCACAGGATATCGTTTGGATTTCAGGTATCCCGGTGGCAGCCACACATCAACGTGTCTGGCCGGAACAAACTTCGAAGAAAAATCCGCCAGTCTTTCCAGCCGCCCTTTGGATACCGACGGCTCGCTTGCAAATCCATACTGCGCCACGAAAATAAAAAACAGCATCAAGAATCGCATGTAAGGGCTCCTGTTCTGTGGTTACCACTCAAGCATAGAAGACTTACGCTGCCCTGTGATACCTAAACAGCAAAAGCAACTGAGCCGCTGGCCCCGAAGACAAAAAAGCCGCAGCGACTTGGCTGCGGCTCTTCGGCTTCAGGGGCGCTTCGCTTACAGCGAGTCAGCCTCTTCAGACAGATATTTAGCAACACCTTCAGGGCTTGCATCCATTCCGGCTTTGCCTTCAGTCCAGCCTGCAGGGCAAACTTCACCGTGCTCTTCGTGGAAGCTCAGAGCGTCAACCATACGCAACATTTCGTCGATGTTACGGCCCAGTGGCAAATCATTGACAACCTGGTGACGCACGTTACCTTCAGCATCGATCAGGAATGATCCACGGAAAGCAACACCTGCTTCCGGATGCTCTACGTCATACGCCTGGCAAATTTCATGCTTGGTATCAGCAACCAGAGTGTACTTAACCGGGCCAATACCGCCCTGGTTAACCGGCGTGTTACGCCATGCATTGTGAGAAAACTGAGAATCGATTGAGACGCCAATGACTTCCACACCGCGCTTCTGGAACTCTTCGTAACGCTTGTCAAACGCAATCAGTTCAGAAGGACAAACAAAGGTGAAATCCAGCGGATAGAAAAAAATCACCGCTTTTTTTCCTTTGATGGCTTCACTCAACGTGAAGGTATCAACAATCTCGCCACTACCCAACACTGCTGCGGCGGTAAAATCAGGGGCAGGACGCCCTACTAGTACGCTCATGATTCACTCCATTAATTTGTGAACAATCGTTATATTGGCTGCTTTCCAAAAGCAGTCTTGTCTACAAGCCCGATGGCTATCTCCATTATTGGTTCTGTTTTGCAAATAACAACCCGCTTGAAGAATTATCTTTAGCGATTCCGGCAGCTTCATACTAAAGAATAATGCAACGGTTTAATTCGCTAAAGAAATGCCACTTGCCTTAATGTTAAATAACAATTATTATCATTAGCAGAAACAGTGAGGGCTAATCTTTTATGTACATTTGCATGTGTTTTGGCATTACCGACTCAGCCATCCGCCACGCGGTGGAAGAGAAAGGCGTGGGTAATCTGCGAGAATTACGCGAGCATTTGAATGTAGGTAGTCAATGCGGAAAGTGCATCCAGATGGCACAGCAAATTATTGATTCAACTATTATTGACGAATCTTTGTTTAAAGAAGTGTGTTGATTCAACGTATTGCCGGGGCCGAAGCCCCAGCATCCTGTTACCTTCCTCAGAAAGTATAAATTCCCTTCAGATAGTAATAGCCACCGTTGATTCCAATCGGAGCTGTGGTTGGGTATTTCGAGCCGGCAATTTCCGTATCGTACAGCACGTTTTCATCCGGGTACTCGTTCAGAGCATTTTTCGCGCCCGCGATTAATTGCAGATTCTCACCGAAGTGATAACCCACTTCCAGATCCAGAGTAAACTCTGATCCCACTTTGTCGATAGGTAAGCCTGAGTCCAGGTGATCTTCGAAGATGCTACCGAAATAGTTCAGCCTTCCCATTACCCGCCAGTCTCCATTGGTGTGTCGGGTTGTCAGACTGTAACGAACCGCCGGCAGGTTATCCTCCAGCATGCGAATTCTGTCGGCGGAGATATTATCCGACGCTTTATCAACAACCGTCGATGTCCAGTTATAAGCCAGTGAGAATCGGGTGTCACCGCCCAGCATTGGCATGCTGTAGCTGCCCACAACATCAACCCCTTCGGTGGTGGTGTCGAAATCGTTGGTGAAGAAGCTAATCTCAGAAAAGCTGGATGCATCGCGGATCCCCTGAGCAAGCAATGCCTCAATATCCTCTTCCGTCAGCTTGATACCGGATGCGGTACTGATGCGGTCGGTCACTTCAATGTGATAGTAATCCATGGTCAGGAAAAGGCCATTGTCAAAATCAGCAACCAGACCCAAACTCATGCTTTCAGATTCTTCCGGCGTCAGTTGTTCACCGCCTTTCAGTACGGAAACCGGATCCGTCGGAGGTAACGTTGCACGATCGATCAGCTTGCCATCGGTTCCAAAAGCAGTAGTAACATTGCGCACATTACTCTGCCCCAGGGTGGGTGCTTTAAACCCGGTTGAATAGGCTCCACGGAATGCAATGCTGTCCAGCGCCTGCCAGCGAAACGCCAGCTTGCCTTTGGTGGTGTTACCAAAATCGGAGAAATCCTCATAACGTAGTGCACCGGTCAGCATCAGCGATTCCGTCAGATACGCTTCCGCATCCACGTAGAAGGCGATGTTGTGTCTGGACACTTCACCCTGACTGTTGGCTGCCAGTCCCGGGAAGCCGTTGGAGCCAATACCAAACCCCTGTGATGCCAAATCGCCTATTTCATAGGAAGCCGGATCACCCGCCACACTTTCATAGGTTTCGTGGCGATACTGGAAGCCACCAGCAAGATAAAGTGGCTCACTCAAACCGATATCAACAGGCTTGTTCAGGTCGATGTCCAGAGACTGCTCAGCCTGGGTATATTTACCCGGTTTGAACGCCATCGGCGTATCCGGGCCCAGTGATGGGTTAATGGTATTGTAAATGGAAAAATCGACTTCATTTTGGCCAAGATTCACGCTTACATCGTAGCCAATTTCATTGGCCAGTTCACCACGGGTACCAAAAACCAAGGACATGTCAGTGATATTGCCGCCAAATCTTGGGGTAAAACCACCAGGCAGTAGTTCGTTGAAGCCAAAACAGTTGGCTCCAACAGCGGTGCTGTTGTCAGCAATTACAGCGTAATCGGCATCATCCAGCACGTTCCCATCGGTAATTTGCACTGCCGGGCATTCAATGCCGTTATTTAGACCATCCAAGTCGCCCACCAGCAGCAATTTGTTGCCATCGGCATCTTCACCACCGTTGTAAACCCCGTCGCGTGTATGCGGGTTACGATAGTAGAAGCCTCCATCCACTTCGCGCTGCGCGTAGTTACCAAACAAATAGGCTTCTGAACTATTGCTGAGTTCAAGGCCAACATTGGCGAACAACTTAATGTCATCCTTAACTTCCGGACTACCCCAAATTTGTGACGGGTTGGCGACAAACGTATTTCCGGCTGCAGTGAGCTCGGCAGCGTCATCACGCTGAACACTTCGGGAGGTATCATCAGCTGTGCGGTATTCTGCACTCAGATTGACAAAGCCATTGGCAGTCAGGGGCAGACCAATGTTCCCGGACATCTGCACGGTATCACCGTCGCCCTCGTAGTAAGAACCATAGTGAACCTCGGCATAGCCACCTTCCGATGCGTCCTGAAGGACAAAGTTGACCACACCGGCGATAGCGTCAGAGCCATATTGTGCAGCAGCACCATCACGCAACACTTCGACCTGCTTGAGCGCTGCCGCAGGGATCACGGAAATATCCGGCCCCTGTGCACCGTCAGACAAGCCCCCCCCTAAAAAGGTGATAACAGCAGAACGATGACGGCGCTTACCGTTCACCAGTACCAGAGTATGATCCGACGCCATTCCGCGCAGGTTTGCCGGGCGCACCAGCGTAGAGGCGTCATTAATTGGTTGGTCGTTGACATTGAAGGACGGCACCACAGTCTGCATCATTGAGACCATGTCCGTTGCCCCCTGATTTTTGATTTCACCCTGAGAGATGATATCAATCGGTACCGCAGAATCGGCAACCGAGCGGGGGGCCGCACGAGTACCTACAACAGCGATTTGTTCCATGTCCTCGGGCGTTTCCGCCTGAGTTTCCTGAGCCTGTACCGGCGACAGACAAAACACACTTAAAGCTGCGCTAGCGGCCAGAGACGCCCTCAGTTGCAGCGTTAATTTGGATAACTTAGAGTTCATAAAAGAATTCCCAGAATTACATTCCTTCTTTGTGGGCAACGGCGTTAGCGCCCTTGCCTATGAGGAATTTATTAATTTTTAGTTGAAAGAGACGCCTTCAGAAGCAGGCAAAACTGACCTGAAAACGTATCAACATTAAGACCAAAATCCGGGCTGATTTCCAGTGTTTTTGTAAGTTTTATGTGAGCAGCTCAATAAAAAAGCAACCACCCAAGAACGGAAAATTAATCTACTAAAGCGGGATTTGTTATGAGAAAAATTCTGAATGCCAATAAAAAAGCCGCCTGATGGGTACAAGGCGGCATTTTGCTATGGTACTTGCAAGGCCAGTTTCCGGCCAGATGATATTTACACTTTATTAACTTTGAGCGTCATCTTGCGTATATTTTTTGGCCGTTTCCTGAATCAATGGTTGCAGCTCATTCTGTTGAAACATTTCGAGAATGATATCACAGCCACCGACTAACTCACCTTCAACCCAAAGCTGGGGAAACGTCGGCCAATTAGCGAACTTAGGCAGTTCTGCACGAATGTCCGGATTTTGCAGAATATCAACATAGGCAAAAGGCTGCCCGCAAGACATCAAAGCCTGCACTGCCTGAGCGGAAAAACCGCAGCTTGGGAGTTTTGGAGAGCCCTTCATATACAGCAGAATCGGGTTTTCTTCTATCTGTTGCTTGATTTTATCTAAGGTAGATTGCGTGTTTTCCATCCTATCCTCTTAAGGTGGCTGATTAATATGCCCGAGATGGGAATCAACGGGATTTATTTCAAGGCCCTAGGGCCTGTTGATCTTTGCTGTTCGAAATTTGTTCTCTCTGAGTGGTTTCAGGGCAAGGCGAGAGTCATGAAGCTTAGTCAGCTAAGTAAATGGCGAACAACGCAGCCCTGGGAGCACTCAGAGTGAACCCGAAGGGCAGCGTTTGTCGCGTTTTTCTGCTGCGTTAGTGGCAGTTCATGTAGATGACTACACTTCACACCCTCTGCCTTGCATAAATGCACGACAATTCGCAGCAAAATTGAACAGCAAAGATCAACAGGCCCTAGTGTACCACAGCATGCGGGGATCCGGCATAGCCCGGTACGAGCATTCCGGGTCACAGCGCTGTTTCAAATTGACATACCATAAAACTGATCGTCCCGCTCAGAATGCTCAAAAAAATTACCAATTTGTCATTGGGTTAATAAAATCTGCCCCCACATCTGCTAATTAAGTTGAGACCACTGTTGGCCCTGATATAGTGTAACCCTCTGGTTTACCTGGTCAGCAGTTAACCCTTTACCAACATGGAGAATCGTATGGCTTTTGAATTACCAGCATTACCCTATGAAAAAAATGCTCTGGAACCACATATTTCCGCAGAAACCCTGGAATACCACTACGGCAAACATCACGCCACTTACGTAACCAAATTGAATGGGTTGGTTGAAGGCACTGACATGGAAAATAAAAGCCTTGAAGAAATCGTTAAGACTTCTGAAGGCGGTGTTTTCAATAACGCAGCACAAATCTGGAACCACACATTTTACTGGCATAGCCTGAACCCGAATGGTGGTGGTGAGCCAACTGGCGCATTGGCTGATGCCATTAACGCCAAGTGGGGCTCATTTGCTGATTTTCAGGCTGCGTTCAACGATAAAGCCGTCAATAACTTCGGCTCAAGCTGGACCTGGCTGGTAAAAACCGCAGATGGCTCACTGGACATCGTAAATACCAGCAATGCAGCAACGCCTCTGACTGAGGAAGGCCTGACTCCATTGCTTACTGTAGATCTGTGGGAACATGCCTACTATATTGATTACAGAAACCTGCGCCCAAAATACCTTGAAGGTTTCTGGGCACTGGTAAACTGGGAATTTGCTGCAGAAAATTTTGCCGCCTAAGTAACCAGCAGATTCCTGACAAAAGCCCGCATCAGATGCGGGCTTTTTGTTTCTTTTTTGTTAATGGAACTGATTACGCTTTTGCACCGCTAACCCGAGTAAAGCGACTTCACATTCCAGCCAAACAATAGCGAATAAAACTTTTTATCCCATTGTGGAAAGTAATCAATAAAACCGCCTCAAAGCACATCTTCAATTTTGAACCATACGCCTAAACCTGCCTCAAGCAAGCCTTTCAGAACGACGACTCCACGGGCGACATGGAATTCACAGGAATTATCTCAGTTAGTTTTTTAAGACGAAACTTCCCCTGATAAATCTAGTTCAATATTTTGGCATGTAAAGCCCGTTGATAGTCCAGATGCATGAACCTGGCAAGAATTTACACAAAAATAACAATAACATGAATTTCTGACTCAGCTAACTATAAGTAAATTCAAGAAAAAAAGTCATAAACTGATCCGTCCAGATGATTAAAAATTATGCTAATTTTTCCGTAAATATCCTTTTTCTTTCAAAAATATTTACTACACTTTTTTTAAAGGGGATCGATTTTTGAGGGGTGCATATGGGAATATTTGAACATTATCAGCAGCGATACGAGGACCGGAAACACGAAGAATTTACCATTCAGGAATTTTTGGAAATCTGCAAAACCGACCCAATGGCCTATGCCAATGCTGCTGAGAGACTACTCAAAGCGATCGGCGAGCCGGAAATGGTGGATACGTCCAAAAATTCTGCTTTAAGCCGCATTTTCTCCAACCGTGTGATAGCCCGCTACCCTGCTTTTAGCGAATTTTACGGTATGGAAGAATCAATAGAACAAATTGTTTCCTATTTACGCCACGCCGCCCAGGGACTGGAAGAGAAAAAGCAAATCCTTTATCTGTTGGGGCCTGTTGGAGGCGGCAAATCGTCCCTGGCTGAGCGGTTAAAGGAATTGATGCAGAAAGTGCCCATATACATGCTGAAGGGCTCTCCGGTTAACGACCACCCTTTTTGCCTCTTTGACGTTAACGAAGATGGGCACTTGCTTGAGAGTGAATACGGCGTTCCAAAACGGTATCTGAAAACCATCATGTCTCCCTGGGTCAGAAAACGTTTGCACGAATTTAACGGTGATATCACCCAATTCAAGGTTGTACGGGTATACCCTTCTGTGCTTGATCAAGTGGGCATAGCAAAAACGGAGCCGGGTGACGAAAACAACCAAGACATTTCTTCCCTGGTAGGGAAGGTGGATATTCGTCGCCTCGAACAATACGCCCAAAATGACCCGGACGCTTATTCCTACTCTGGTTCTCTGTGTAAGGCTAACCAGGGGTTAATGGAATTTGTCGAAATGTTTAAGGCCCCGATTAAGGTACTTCATCCCCTTTTGACAGCAACCCAGGAAGGAAATTACAACCCAACTGAGGGATTCTCTGCGCTCCCCTTTGACGGACTCATACTGGCTCACTCGAATGAATCCGAGTGGCAAACCTTTCGCAACAACAAAAACAATGAAGCTTTTCTGGACCGGGTGTTCATCGTTAAAGTGCCGTATTGCTTGCGGGTGTCCGAAGAGATGAAAATTTACAAAAAACTTTTGGTCAACAGTGAACTGGCGGGGGCGCCCTGTGCTCCTGACACGCTGGAGTGTCTGGCCCAGTTTACGGTACTGTCGCGGCTTAACGAACCAGAGAATTCCAGCCTGTATTCAAAAATGCGGGTGTACGATGGTGAAAGTCTCAAAGACACCGATCCTAAAGCCAAGTCCTATCAGGAGTACCGAGACTACGCCGGGGTCGACGAGGGTATGGAAGGCCTCTCTACCCGCTTTGCCTTCAAAATTCTGTCCAGGGTGTTCAACTTCGATCACCAGGAAGTAGCCGCCAATCCTGTGCATCTTTTTTATGTTCTGGAGCGTCAAATTGAGCGGGAGCAATTTCCACCTGAAACCGCTGACCGGTATAAAGAGTTTCTCAAAGGCTATCTGATTCCACGATACGTAGAATTTATCGGCAAGGAAATTCAAACGGCCTATCTGGAGTCGTATTCCGAATACGGCCAAAACCTCTTCGATCGCTACGTGACCTACGCTGACTTCTGGATTCAGGACCAGGAATACAGAGATCCGGAAACCGGTCAGTTATTTGATCGGGAATCGTTGAATGCGGAGCTGGAAAAAACCGAAAAACCTGCGGGTATCAGTAACCCCAAAGACTTCCGCAATGAAATTGTTAACTTTGTCCTTCGGGCCCGGGCAAGTAACGGAGGTAAAAATCCGGCGTGGACAAGCTACGAAAAACTGCGGACCGTTATCGAGAAGAAAATGTTTTCGAATACAGAGGACCTGTTGCCGGTTATTTCTTTCAACACCAAAGGTTCTACAGAAGACAAGAAGAAACACGACGACTTTGTCAATCGGATGACCGAAAAAGGCTACACACAAAAACAGGTAAGATTACTGTGTGAATGGTACTTGCGCGTACGTAAGGCATCGTAGACCGTTACCCAAAGAGCAGGTGCCATGGCGCATTTTATAGACAGACGACTCAACAGCAAAGGAAAAAGCACTGTTAACCGACAGCGCTTTTTACGCCGCTATAAACAGCAGATAAAGCGCGCGGTTTCTGATGCTGTCAGTCAGAGATCAGTAACGGATTTGGAAACCGGTGAACAAATCAGTATACCGGCAAGAGATATCTCTGAACCTGTTTTTCACACTGGCAAGGGCGGAAAGCGCACTATTGTTCACCCGGGTAATGATCAGTTTACTGCCGGTGACCGCATAAACCGCCCCCCAACCGGGGGTGGTCAGGGAGCTGGCGAAGGGGACGCGAGCAACAGCGGGGAAGGCAAGGACGATTTCGTTTTTTCCATTTCAAAAGACGAATACCTCGATCTACTGTTTGATGATCTGGCATTACCTAATCTCAAGCGGAACCAGTTCGACAAAGTGGTACAGTATGAAACCTACCGGGCTGGTTATCAGACCGACGGGGTACCAGCCAATCTTGATATTGTTCGTTCACTAAAAGGCTCTGTAGCGCGACGAATTGCGCTTACCGGAAATGATCGTCGACAACTCAGGGAGTTGGAAGAGCAACTGGAAAAGCTGAAGCAGGATAAGCATGATCAAGTTCTTGCCCGCATGGAACTGGAAGCTCAGATCGCGGACTTAAAACAAAAGATTTCCAGAGTGCCCTTCATCGACACCTTCGATCTTCGATTCAAAAACTACGATCGCCGTCCCATTCCTACCAGCAAAGCGGTTATGTTTTGCCTGATGGACGTATCCGGATCCATGGACCAGGCAACCAAGGACATGGCTAAGCGATTTTACATATTACTCTACCTGTTCCTGACCCGAACCTACGAAAATGTAGAAGTGGTTTACATACGTCACCACACACAGGCAAAAGAAGTTGATGAACAGGAGTTTTTTTACTCTCAGGAAACCGGGGGCACCATCGTTTCAAGTGCGCTCAAATTAATGGATGAAATTATTCAGCAACGATTCAAGAGCGGTGAATGGAACATTTACGCAGCCCAGGCTTCTGACGGTGACAATTGGGCCGATGATTCTCCTCAGTGTCGCGAGATACTGACGAAAAATCTGCTGCCGGTTACACGGTACTTCGCTTACATTGAAATCACTGACAGACAGCACCAGAGCCTGTGGCGGGAGTATCAGAAAGTATCAGACATTAACGATAATTTTGTTTGCAAACATATCCGTTCAGTCAGTGACATCTATCCGGTGTTTAGGGAACTGTTTAAACGGTCGAGTGAGCAAACTCAATCTGGAGCCCAGTGACAACGATGGACGTTGAAACAAAAGAGAAACACTTGGATGACGGGCCGGATTGGACGTTTGAGATGCTTGAGCAATATGAATTTCACATAGATCGTATTGCCAAGCAATTCCGGCTCGATACCTATCCGAATCAAATTGAGGTGATTACAGCAGAACAAATGATGGACGCCTATGCGTCCATTGGCATGCCCATCAATTACACGCACTGGTCATTTGGTAAAAAATTTATCCAGACAGAACAACAATATCGGCGTGGCCACATGGGGTTGGCCTACGAGATTGTAATTAATTCTAACCCTTGCATCGCTTATCTGATGGAAGAGAACACCATTACCATGCAAGCCCTGGTGATGGCACACGCATGCTACGGCCACAATTCGTTTTTCAAAGGCAACTACCTGTTTAAAACCTGGACAGACGCCAGTTCGATCATTGATTACCTGGTATTTGCCAAAAATTACATCACAAAGTGCGAGCAAAAATATGGTACGGAGGAAGTAGAAAACATTCTCGATTCCTGCCATGCGTTGATGAATTACGGTGTTGATCGTTATAAAAGACCGCAAAAGATTTCCCTGCAGGAAGAAAAAAGCCGTCAAAAGCAACGAGAAAAATATCTGCAGTCGCAGGTTAACGAGTTATGGCGTACATTACCGGAATCCCGGGAATCTCTTAAACCCAAAAACCGCCGGTTTCCTTCAGAACCACAAGAAAATTTACTGTATTTTATTGAAAAGAACGCCCCCCTGTTAGAACCCTGGCAGCGCGAGGTGGTGCGCATCGTACGTAAAGTCTCTCAGTATTTTTATCCACAAAAACAAACCCAGGTAATGAACGAAGGCTGGGCTTGCTTTTGGCACTACCACATCGTCAATACCCTTTACGACGACGGATTGGTTACCGACCGATTTATGATGGAGTTTTTGCACAGTCACAGCAGTGTAGTTATGCAGCCGGATTACAACAGCCCATACTACTCAGGCATAAACCCATACGCATTGGGCTTTAATATGTTTATGGACATCAAACGCATCTGTCAGGAGCCTACCGAAGAAGACCGATATTATTTACCGGACATTGCTGGCAAAGACTGGCTTGAGACCGTACATTTCGCCATGCAGAACTTTAAGGATGAAAGCTTTATCAGCCAGTTCCTGTCTCCAAAGCTAATGAGGGATTTTAAATTTTTTGCTGTGGAAGACGATGCCGATAAGCCGTTTGTGAGCGTAAGCGCCATCCATGATGAGCAGGGCTATCTGAAAATCCGGGAAAAACTGTCAGCCCAATATAACCTCAGCAACATTGAACCAAACATTCAGGTTTACAGTGTGGATGTCAGGGGCGATCGTTCACTTACTTTGCGCTATGTGCCACAAAGAGGCGTTCCATTGGGAGAATCAAAGGACGAGGTCATGCGTCACTTACATCGCCTGTGGAAATTTGATGTTTGTCTCGAACAGCAAAATGGGCCGGACGACGTCCAGGTTATTGCTCGCTGTAAGCGTCATGCTCCTGCGCCGTGAGTAAAACGGCTGAAAATGGTTTACCTTACTGTTCACATACTGTAGCCAGTTTCCGGCCATCGTTACTGAAGTGCAAGCGAGTTAAAGTGCCTTCGCAATAGTCAGACAAATCCAGCCACTCGTGCCAGGGAGAGGCCTCTGAAAGGCCACTCTCAGCCTTTTCATCCGCAATGTTTTTGCTTTGCAGCGACCAGGCATAGATTCGATTTTTGACGCCAACCAACGCCTCAGCCCGAGCGCTCCACGCCATATAATAGGCGTTTTCAGGCATGGTAACCAAAACATGAGCCTCCTGGGTTGCAGGGTCATAGCCCATTAGGGTCCAGGGTTGCTGTTCCGGAGCGGGGTTTTTGGTATAGCTGAACATTGAAGTAGTTGGAATCTTCCACATGCTGGGGCCGATATGATCATCAATGATTGTTTGATGCCCGTTCAATGTAATGGCTTGTAAGGTATGAGGGCTGCCCAGAATGAATGCCAAAAAAGACTCCTCCGCCAGCCACACATGGTAGCCCACCGGTTCCGCTGACGAAAGTTTGCCTAAGCGATTCCCGTTATCGTCGAATGCCCACAGCCATTGTTTACCGGCCTCATCAACCCGTATTACGGAAAAACCGTTACCGGCTGGCATCGGCGTCGGAGAATATTCAGATAACCCTGATGCAGTAAGATTGCGATGAAATCCTCTAACGATGTCATAAAGCATCACATCGGTTTGGGCTGTATCCCCAAGCCCAAAAGACTGGCTGAAATAAAGCCCATCACCGTTGTGCAAAAAATAAGGCTGATTGGAATAATCCGGGTTGTCCGTCAGCTTTTTAGCTTCCACAACCCTCATATTCCCGGCGTCCCGGATCACGCTGAATAACCAGATATTGCTTTCGACGGCAATAGCCTGAAAGTTTGCAACTACTAAAAAAACTGAAAATACGGCTTTGGTGAAGCAATCTTTAAACATGATTTATCTCATTACTCATTTTGATATTCAATCCAGCCTCACCGACAGCACCGCGCTTTCGAGCGTCTGACCAATATTGAGGTTCATGCGGGTCTTGCGTCCATTTTTTTTGCGCCAATCAGCATCAGTACCAGGGCTCCTGCCAATGCGCAGGCCGCTGCAACATTAAACGTAAGAGCAGCTTTCTCGCCCTGCTGCCAAAGCTGTCCTGCCAGATAATTCCCTACCGCCCCCCCTGCGCCAAATGCCAGGCTGATATAGATAGCCTGCCCTCGGCTATGAAAACTGGCAGGAAGAAAATGATGGATAAAGTGCACGGAAGTGGCATGCGTCAGACCAAAACTGAGGGCATGAAAGAGTTGGCTGACAAATACCACCCAAAAAAGATGCGCGTATTCGGCGAGCAAATGCCAGCGAAATGCGGTAATCAACATACACACCAGTAACAATAAACGGACACCAAAACGGCCAATCAATCGCCTTGCAACCAGAAATATACCTATCTCAGCCAGAACCCCCAACGCAATCAGCAACCCTGTTTGCTGGCCGGTATAACTGAGATCACGCATGTAGAGCGCGAAGAAACCGTAGTAGGCCCCAAAGCTGACCTGCAATAAGGCGGCTGACAGCAAAAATACAATGAATACAGGAGTAAGCAGGTAGAGCCAGATACGGGTGTCAGAAGTGTCTGAACGATGAACCGAAACTGGCGAGCTTAAAAACAGGGTACTGACAAACAGTGCACTGAGCACGGTGATGCTGACATATATTGGCGCCTCACTGGAAGCAACATCCAGTAATTTTCCCACAAAGATGGTCAGCACGATAAAACCAATACTTCCCCACAGCCTGATCTGCCCGTAGCTCACGTTGCTACCCGCAACGGATTGCATGGTAATGACCTCCAGCTGTGGTAATACCGCAGTCCAGAACATCATCATCAAGCCAAAGGAAAGGGTCAAGCCCCAAAAACCATGAAAATAAAAGACACTGGAAAAGCACACCACGGTGAGCAGACATCCGAACTTCAAAATTCTTAATGCCTGACCGGTTTTATCGGCAATGCCGGCCCACAGAGAAGGCCCGATTATTCGGGCCAGTGTGATAACCGCGAACAACTCACCGATTTCTGCGGAACTGAATCCCCTGCCATCGAGGAAAATACCAAGATAGGGTACCAATACCCCCAACTGTCCGAAATACAGCCAGTAGGTGAGTGCCAGCAACATCAGGTTGGTGCGTGAGAGCCTACCCATATGCTGCGTCCAACCGTCAGAGAATTCTTGGATGCTTCGGCTGACGCAGTATCAGCTTTTTGCTGCTGCCGGAATCACCGGTGTTTCGCTGTGAACCAATGCATTCTGTGCCCGGTGACGGAGACAGTGGTCCATAAGGACCAACGCCAGCATGGCTTCTGCGATGGGTACAGCCCGGATCCCGACACAGGGATCATGACGACCTTTGGTCACGATGTCAGTGGGTTCCCCTTGCTTGGTGATGGTTGTGCCCGGTACCGAAATACTGGAAGTGGGTTTCAGTGCCATATGCACCAACAGATCCTGACCGGTAGAAATTCCTCCCAGCACGCCACCAGAGTGATTGCTGGTAAAACCTTGAGGAGTCAAAGTATCACGATGTTCACTGCCCTTTTGCTCAACCACGTCAAATCCGTCGCCAACTTCAACCCCCTTAACGGCGTTAATACCCATCATGGCGCTGGCAATATCGGCATCAAGGCGATCAAATACAGGTTCGCCCAAACCAACCGGCATACCGGTGGCAACAACGGATATTTTCGCCCCAATTGAATCGCCGGATTTCTTCAGGTCCCGCATGTATTCATCCAATGCTTCGAGTTTGCTCTCATCCGGGCAAAAGAATGGGTTGGTATTAGTAATTGAGTGATCCACCTGGTCAATTTTGATTGGCCCAAGTTGCGACAAAAAACCTTTTATTTCGATGCCAAAAACCTGCTTCAGATACTTTTTAGCTATGCCGCCCGCAGCCACCCGTATGGCGGTCTCCCGGGCAGACGAACGACCGCCGCCGCGATAGTCCCGAATTCCGTACTTTTGCTGATAGGTATAGTCTGCGTGACCAGGACGAAAGCGATCCGATATATTGGAATAGTCCTGGCTCCGCTGATCCTTGTTTTTAATCAGTAACCCAATGCTGGTTCCTGTGGTTTTGCCCTCAAACACTCCCGACAGAATTTGCACCTCGTCGTCCTCCCGACGGGCAGTGGTATAGCGGGAAGTTCCCGGTTTGCGGCGATCCAAATCAACCTGTAAATCCTGTTCCGACAATTCCAGTCCAGGGGGACAACCATCTACAACGCCACCCAGAGCGATGCCGTGACTCTCACCAAAGGTCGAAACCGTGAAGTATTTTCCGAAGCTGTTGCCTGCCATAGTGTGAAATTAGTCCTTGTTGTTCCAATAAGTTTCTAATGCGGATTTTGATACAGCGAAGATTCCGTGTCCGCCCTGCTCTAACGATACCCAATTAAGGGCCAGCCCGGGGAAACGAGCAGCCATATGCACCTCACTGTTTCCGACCTCCACCAGCATCCATCCATTGTCTGCGAGATGATTCGGGGCTTCCCGGAGCATGATTTCAACCAAATCCAGCCCATCATTTCCCGCCGCCAGAGCCAGTTCAGGTTCATGCCGGTATTCATCCGGTAAATCCGCCATATCTTCGGCATCAACGTAGGGAGGATTTGATACGATCAGGTCATAGACCTGGCCGTGCAACTCACTGAACAGGTCCGATTGAATCGGATACACACGATCTGTCAGCCCATGCTCCTGAATGTTGTAATCCGCCACCTCAAGCGCTTCTGAACTGATGTCCACGGCGTCGACCGTTGCGTCCTCAAAAGCGTAAGCCAAGGCAATCGCGATGCATCCGCCGCCAGTACACATATCCAGGAGCTGGGCAGGAGGCGCATCAAGATAATTCGCAAAGCGGCCTTTTATCAGTTCTGCAAAAGGTGAGCGCGGAATCAATACCCGTTCATCGACATAAAAGGGCAAATCACAAAACCAGGCCTGATTGGTAATATACGGTAACGGCAATCGGGTCTGCACCCGTTTCAATACCTGCTCGGCGATTTTTTCCCGCTCACTGCGAGTCAGACGAGCCTGAAACAACCCGCTTTGCATTTGCAACATCCACTCATGAGGGAGGTGCAAGGCATGCCCCACCAACGCCATGGCTTCATCCCATGCGTTATCCGTACCGTGACCAAAATAGAGATGTGCGTCATTGAAGCGGCTGGCAGCCCAGCGAACCATATCCACAATGCTATGCAGATCGTCAATGGCCTCTTCCAGATAGATTTTGTCAGTCATAAGTCCATCAGTACATAGGGGAGTCGAAAACTGCTATGATAACAAACTTCATTGCTGCGCCCACGGATATTTTATTCAGAATTACCAAGGGTTTGTAAACTGTATTATTCAGGAGCCGAGCGTTGTCCGGATCAAAGAACGACTCATTTGCCGATTCGTCTGACAGTCAGCTGTTTGAGCAGGCAATGTCCGGCGTTAAGCCCCTCTCCCAGGACAAGCTCGCGCCCCTGAACAAGTGGAAACTCGCCAAAAAATCCTCCTCTGCCTCCGCAGGCGCCCGACGTCAATCAGCCGCCAAAAGGCAAACCGCTGCCAGCTTTGCGTTTTCTGATGTATATCAGGCAGCTCTCTCAGATGAGGGCCCGGTGCGTTACTGTCGGGAAGATGTTGCTACCCACGCATTGAAGCGTTTGCGTCGTGGGGATTTTTATCCTGAATTGGTATTGGATTTACATGGTCTGGATAAAGAGAATACCAAACTGGAACTATCAGCTCTGTTGTACACGGCCCACAAGGAAATGATTGACTGCGTAGCGGTTGTGCACGGAATTGGGCAGGGGGTGTTAAAGCGGGCCCTGCCCCATTACCTGATCCAGCATCCGCATGTGATGGCGTTTCATCAGGCTCCTCTGGAATATGGTGGGCAGGGTGCGCTGCTGGTGCTAGTAGAAACCCGCGAGCCGCCCCAAAAACGTTAGGGCCTGTTGATCTTTACTGTTCAAAATTCGTTCTCTTTGAGTGGTTTCAGGGCAAGGCGAGAGCCATGAAGCTTAGTCAGCTAAGTAAATGGCGAACAACGCAGCCATGGAACCACTCAGAGTGAACCCGAAGGGCAGCGTTTGTCGTATTTTTCTGCTGCGTTCGTGGCTGTTCATGTAGATGACTACACTTCACAGTCCCTGCCTTGCAGAAAAGCGCGACACTTTGCTGCAAAATTGAACAGCAAAGATCAACAGGCCCTAGCGTGTGTTTACTTGTTGTGATCGGCACTGTTATGCATGAACAGATAGGTATAGTAGCCCATCATCATGATCACAATAAAAATGCCCAGTAATGAACCCCAAACAACCGGATCTTTAAACATGGTCATCAGCATAACGCTTTCCTCATACAGTTTGAATTGTCTGAGTACAGTGTGTCAGGCAGACGACTGGTGTGTACTGATCCACATCAAATTTGTGGCGTTTCCGTGCTTGGGAATGAAGCCCTTTTACCAGAAAAATCAGCTGAAGAGTTTCCAGAACCAATTTTTGTTCAGGTCTTCCTCACAACTTTTAAGCTGTGTTGCGTAGCGCAGAGAGCGGGCTTTGACCTTTGAAGCCACATTCTTCAGCCAGGGTTTCTGGTTGTAAGTCTGGCGGCGGTAGCCTCCCCAACCTTCGTGATAATTGAGATACTGGGCATACGCATCCCACTTCGATACACCATTAATCTTATGAGACTTGTAGATAAACCAACCCATAAAATCGATTGCATCGTCAAAATCATCCCTGTCCGCCCATGAGTTTCCGGTTTCCCTAACATAGTCGCTCCAGGTTGGTGTTTTGGCCTGCGAATAGCCGTAGGCAGAACTTACCCTGCCCCAGGGAATCAGGCCGAAAAATACGTAGTCACGGGGTGGTAAAGCGTCATGATGGAATGAGCTCTCCTGATACATCATCGCCATTGGTACGTGAATGGGGACACCCCACTTGTCCCGGACATCTGCGGCCGCATCATACCAGTCTTCTTTTTCGTAAAAAATTTCGCAAAGATTACTGCTGTCCCGGGGAGGGCTGGTGGCGCAGCCACTAAGCAAGGCAGGTAAGAAGACAACACATCCTGACAAAAATATGCTGACTCGTTTGAACTTTTTTAACATCACATGTCCAAATAAGTGTTCTAGTAGTGTGTGTGTTTCCCTGGAACCCATTCAATGCCTGGCTGGTCAGCCAGGCATTTTTTTCGCCGGTGGCTCGTTAAAGTAATCTCGTATGAAAGTGTCGAAGTCCTTGTTATCCGACGCTTCAACTTCCTTCTGGGCCTGAATTGAACCGCGCGCCAACTCGGCAAAACCTTCCGCTGATGTATGCCGGTAAGGTTGTTCACCAATCACATGAGCGTACTCCTGCGCAAGTTCCAGCCCCAACCTGCCATTATCAGTATCATTGGCCAATAATCTCTGTAACAACTGGCCAGAAAGGGTCTTATCCGGATCTGCGACCCGGGCTCGCTGAATATTCACACTGAGAGAATATCGCTCACAACTGTTTGCTTTGTCCAGTATCTGGGCTGCCTGCCCGAAATGTTCAAGCAAATCCGAAGCCCACTGCTGCAAGGTGATGGCTTCACCGTCACGTGATAACTCCAGCCCCGGTTTGCGCCCTTCGAGCACCACTTTATTCAGATTGTCGGTACTTTCTTTTAGCTGCTCAGCGGTCATCTCAGGACTAGGTAGAAGCAGACAGGTCAGCAAAAATACATCCAGAAAATCCATTTGCTCCTGGCTTATTCCAATTGGAGAAAACGGGTTTACATCCAATGCCCGCACTTCAATGTACTTTACCCCTCGGCGCACCAGCGCGTCAGTGGGCTTTTCCATCGACTCGGTAGGCTGCTTAGGCCGTATGGGTGAGTAGAGTTCATTTTCAATTTGCAGAATGTTGTGGCTCAGCTGCTGGTAGTGTCCCCCCTCTCCAGCGGCGAACTTCGTGAAGCGACTGGACGGAGTTTCCATTGCCAAACGTAACAGACGCACGTAATTATCCAATTTGTTGTAACAAATCTGCAGTGCTGACTGTTCGGCATTGGTGTAGCCCAAATCGCTCATCCGCAACGACGTTGCATAAGGCAGATAATAAGTCCCCTTTCCCACTTTCTGGAAAGGCAGGCGGTGGCTCTTACCAGCCAGAAAAGAACCGCACAGGGCCGGTGATGCACCAAAAAGATAGGGAATCAACCAGCACAACCGACGGTAATTCCGAATCAGCGCAAAATACTGTGCCGAAACCTGATCGCGGGAGTAGTCCAGTCCCTGCTTCTCGCACCAGAGCTTCCAGAACTCATCGGAAAACGAAAAATTAAAATGCACCCCTGCTATGGCCTGCATCATACTGCCATAACGGTTCTTAAGGCCCAGACGATAAACCCGTTTCATCTTGCCGACATTGGACTCACCAAAATAGGCAATCGGGATGTCGTTTTCGTCTTCAATAAAACACGGCATGCTCAGTGGCCATAACCACTCACCATCAATGTTTTCATAAACGTACTTATGAATATCCCCCAGTCGTTCCAGTGTTTCACCGGATTGGGTGAGAGGAGATGTGATAAATTCCAGCAGGGATTCAGAGAAGTCGGTCGTAATGCTTTCATGGGTCAGTGCCGACCCCAGGGCCTCAGGGTGAGGTGTGCAGGCTAGCTTACCGGACGGTTGTATCCGCAACGTTTCCCGCTCAACTCCCCGGCGAATGAGGCTCAAGGCAGATAAAAAGTCAGCAGAAGAAAGCGCCTCAATACGTTGGCGAAAAAATGTATGAGTCGTGGTCAAAACCCGTTTCCAAGATTAGGTGGCATCTTCGCTAAGTGGTGCAGATGCCACTGATTTTCAAGAGTGGGAATACAAATTCCCGGGGAAATTATAGCCCTTCAGTTGAGCGGTGTCGTAACATTCGTTTGCACATCCAGCTCGAAAATGGGCACCTCCAGCGTCACCAGCTGCTCCATTAGCTGCTGTTTATCACCGGCTACGATAATTTGCATTTGCCCGGTATCCAGCTGCTGACGTGCAAGTGCCGTTAGCTCATCAGCCCCGATCTGATGAATAATTTGAATCTGTCTGGCCCGGTAATCATCACTCAGCTGATATGACAATAGCTGGCGCAAAAAACGGGCCTTGCTGGTGGGCGTTTCATACTCTAGCGCATCGCTCAGGGTATAGGCATTGCGCATAAAGCTGACTTCCTGCTCACTCACCCCCTGTTCCTTGTACCGAGTAATTTCGCTGAAAATTTCCTTGATACCGTCAGCCGTATTGGGGCCGTTTAAATCGGCGTTCACCTCAAACCACCCTAAAGTTTTGCCACCCATGAAGTTACTCGAAGCCCCATAGGTATAGCCTTTGTCCTCCCTGAGGTTCAAGTTGATGCGGCTGTTAAACGCTCCGCCTAAAGGAAAGTTCATCAACTGAGAACGGAAAAAAGTTCCGGTCGCATCAAATGGCAACCCTCGTTTTACGATATACACTACCGACTGCACCGCGCCAGGGTTGTCGACCAGATAGAGGCTGGTCTGCTGATATTCTGGGAAGCCCTCATACTCTGGGAAGTCGTAGTCTTTGCCCTGCCAGGAGGATAAAAACGCCAACCCGCGTTGAACCTGTTGCTGACTCAAGTCACTCACAACAACAATATTGGCCTTCGCAGGCACATAATAACGCTGATAAAATGCTTTGATATCAGCCAATTCAATGTTATCGAGACTTTGCAAAGTCCCCTCATCCGGTTGGCTGACCCGGTTTTGTTCACCAAACAGCACCCAGTCCCGGGCACGTTTTGCCAGGTATCCCGGGCTGTTTAGCTGCTGTTGCATGCTTTGTTTCAGGCGCTCTTTCAGACGCTTGAAATCCTGTTCTTCAAATGCAGGAGAGAACAGTTTTTCCTGCAACAGATTCAGTGTTTCGGGAAAGTGTTGAGTCAGACTGGAAACGTACACCTGTGAATAACGCCCGGCAGCATTAAAACTGATGGTACTGCCCAGTTTTGCCAGCTCATTGGCCATTTGTTCATTAGTGAAATTCTGTGTGGCCTCGTTCATCATCATAGCGGTCAGATACGCAGTACCAGCCTTTCCGGGCGGGTCAAGTAACACTCCCCCCTCCATGCTCAGGGTCAACGTCACAGTCGGTGTTTCATCGCTGGTCACGCCCAGCAGCTTTATGCCCGGTTCTACCTCAGACTTCCAGTACTGTGGAACTTCTACGATCGGCGCAGGACCGGCTTCGGGTAACTTCGAGCGGTCAAAGCTGTCGACCACGGAAGCAACCTCCTCGCTGTAAGAAACGCTACCGGACTCTGCCGGGATTTGGCGCGCCGGCATGGCAAAGTTCTGCTGCCTCACAGCCATGGAAGCCTGCCCTTGCGGGACCACACTGAGTATCACTGCATTACGCCCTTTGATGTATTGACGATACACCCTCATCACATCTTCTGCCGTCACCGCTTTATAGCGGGCAATATCTTCAGCCACCAGGTCAGGCTGGCCGTCGAAGGTCTGATTGGCGGCGAGGGTTGAAACTTTGCCGGCAACGCTCTGAAGACCAAAAACCGTCGAGGCTTCAATCTGCCCTTTGGTGCGGGCCAAATCGTCAGGCAATACCCCACGGGCTTCAAATTCCGATAACGTCTGCTCTACAGTTTGATTGAGTTCAGCCAGATTGGTGACTTTGGCCGGGTTTGCCAGAGCCAGCAAACGAAATTCGCAGGCCAGTTCGCGACATGGGTGGCTAACCACAGCTTGCACAGCACTCCCGCCTTTGACGAGGTTTTTGTAAAACAGTGATGTTTTGCCACCGCCCAGAATGTCCGCCAGTACGTCCAACGGCGCTTCATCCGGGTGCCGTGCATACACAGTGGGAAACGTAATTTGCAACAATGGCAAGTGAACTTTGTCTTCCAGGGTAAGGTAGCGGTTTTCCGCCAACGTTACTGGCATTGGGGCAGGTTCATCAACTGCTGGGCCGGTGGGTAAAGAGCCAAAATACCGTTCCACCCAGGCTTTGGTCTTTGCTATGTCGATGTCGCCACCGATGGTCAAAACGGCATTATTCGGACCGTACCAGCGTTTGAAAAATGCTTTCAAATCATTGACATTAACCCTATCCAAGTCTTCAACATAACCAATAGTCGACCAGGAATAGGGATGCCCCTGCGGATACAAAGCTTCGGAAGTGCGCTCATCACGCAGCCCGTAGGGTTGGTTGTCTATGCGCTGAGCGCGCTCGTTTTTTACCGTCTCGCGCTGGTTTTCAAACTTTTCCTGATCAACGGCGTCAAGCAGGAACCCCATACGATCGGCTTCCAGCCACAGCACTTTTTCGAGCTGGTTCGCCGGAACCGTCTGGTAGTAATTGGTTCGATCAGTATTGGTGGAGCCGTTAAGTTCACCACCCGCTTCGGTAATGACTTTGAAATGCTGTTCGTCAGCAACGTTTTTCGATCCCTGGAACATCATGTGTTCAAAAAAATGTGCAAAACCGGATTTCCCTACCTCTTCCCTTGCCGAGCCAACATGGTAGGTTACGTCCACGTGCACCAGCGGATCGGACTGATCCTTGTGCAAAATAACGGTAAGCCCATTCTCCAGGGTATAGCGCTGATAGGGAATATGGATACCGCCTGCTGAATCCTGGGGGGAAGCCACTTCGCCAGGCTGTTGCTGACAGGCTGCCAACAACATGATTGCGCTGGCAAGCAAATACTTTCTAAAAGTCAGGGACGCTGACATTACTGATCCTTCTTATTCTTTGTCTACCGGGTAACCGATGGCAGGCAATGCAGCCTGTCGTTAAAGCAGGTTGCAGCCCGGCAGAAAGCCGTAACCCCGGAAAATACCTAGTCGGTCAGCCTAACAGAAAACAAACCGCTTTACTCTACCTGTTTGTCTCAGTTTGTATCAATTTATGTCTCTATCGCATACACTTAGCAAACGATGCTTAAGCAGGAATCTACTCTCAAAATGGCCTATGTAGATCGGGGTTTTGGCCTCAAGCAATTAAATGGGGACTCTCAGTTGCAAATCCGGCTGTTTAAAAAATTTCACAAAGAATACATTACTTTAGAGGATGACCTCCGCCAGTGTATTCAATCCGGAAATTATTCCCGGGCCCATGGATACGTGCATACACTGAAAGGCGTGTGTGCAAATCTCGGATGCCATACCTTATTCCGCCTCAGCGACCTGCTACAGACCCAGTTACTTTCAGAGCAAGTAGAGGCTGAAACGCTAAAGAGCTTTATCGATGCGCTCGACGGAACACTAAAAGAAATCAACCGGCTTGTTTGTGCGTGACTACTCTACCTATTTTGTTTGAACACCAGGACTTCCTGATCGTACACAAACCCGTTGGTGTTGCCATGCACGACAGTGAAACCGGAATCATTCCCCTGACGGAGCAGCAAACCGGAATAACCGGCCTGCATTTGTGCCATCGCCTCGATACCGGCACATCCGGCTGCCTGCTGCTTGCCCGCAACCCGGATTCCGCAGCCTATGTTGGCGAACTGTTCGCATCGCGAAAAATTCAAAAATACTACCTGGCACTGCTGGATTCCAAACCCAAAAAAAAGCAGGGCACCGTGTCAGGGGACATGAAAAACCGCCGTGGCGGTCAGCATATTCTGCTTAAATCCCAGCTCAATCCTGCTGTCACCCAGTTTTTTAGCCAATCTCTTGTTCCCGGGATACGGGTTGCCATCGTTAAACCACTGAGCGGCAAAACCCATCAAATCCGGGTTGCGATGAAAAGTCTGGGTGCGCCCCTGCTCGGCGACGAGTTGTACGGGGGCACCGCGAGTGATCGCATGTACCTCCACGCGTGGGGTTTGAACTTCGATTATCGAGGCCAGCACATCGAATGTTTCAGCCCTCCGCAGCAGGGAGAGTATTTTAGCAGCCCCCAGTTTAATCACTGGCTCGATATTCAGGAAAACCCGCAGCGTCTCCCGTGGCCCGGTGCCAAATACGAAAAAGCAGACTCGGCTCAGGTTGAAGGAAAACCTTCGTGAGTCGCTTTGGATTGCGGCTGCAAATTGTTGGCAGTGGGGCTATTGGATCATTACTGGCCGCAGGGGCACAGAAAAGCAAGGTGCCCTATGGACTGGCTACCCGCCCGGCAATATTGCCGACACAACGGGTTGTATTGTCAAATGGCGATGAGGTAGAACTCAAGGATAACGATGGCGAAAAGCCCAAATTGTCAGACAGCGACATTCTGGTCCTGCCACTAAAGGTGTACCAACTGAAATCCGCCATTGCTTACTGGCAACCGCGAATGACGCCCGATACCCCGGTTGTATTGCTGCACAATGGTATGGGGGGGCTGGAAATCCTGCGTCAATTCCTTCCCGCCCAGCCAGTGTATCAGGCCACCACCAGCCACGGCGCCATCAGGCAGCCCAACCATAGTGTGCAACATACCGGCAACGGGCACACCCTGCTGGGATCGGCAACAGACGTTACCAAACAAAATCCTGAGCTGAACTCGCGAATAAAGTTGGCCTTTGAACAATGTTTGCCACCGGTTCAATGGCAGACAGACATGAAACTGGCATTATGGCAAAAGTTATTTGTGAACGCGGTCATCAACCCCCTCACCGCGCTGCACAACATCCGTAATGGTGAACTCGGAAAACCAGAATACCAGCCGCTGATTAAACAGATTTGTACCGAATGCCAGCAGGTAGCATCGGCCTGTGGCGCTTCAGAAAGCCTCGACAACATTTTGCAGCGGGTACATCAGGTAATTGAACTTACTGCTGCAAACTACTCGTCAATGCACCAGGATGTACATCATCACCGCCCAACCGAAATCGATGCCATCAATGGCTATCTGGTTAAACAAGCACAAAAAAAGGGTATTGACGTGCCCATCAATACCCTGTTGACCGAACAGATAAAAAACCTCGGTTGAGGTGCCTGTGATGTTATTCCTGCCCCTGGCCCAGCGGTTTCATGTGTGGGAACAGGATCACATCCTTGATGGTCGGGCTGTCGGTGAACAGCATGGCGAGGCGATCGATACCAATGCCTTCACCGGCAGTAGGTGGTAATCCGTATTCCAGCGCACGAATGTAGTCATCATCATAATGCATGGCTTCATCGTCGCCGGCGTCTTTTTCCGCTACCTGCTTCTGGAAGCGCTCGGCCTGGTCTTCCGGGTCGTTCAGCTCGCTGAAGCCATTGGCAATTTCGCGGCCGCCGACAAAGAATTCAAAACGGTCGGTAATGAATGAGTTCTCATCGTTGCGGCGCGCCAGTGGCGACACTTCCCATGGGTATTCAGTTATGAAGGTCGGTTGCTCGAGTTTTTCTTCTGCCGTGGCCTCAAAGATTTCACACAGGTACTTGCCTGCACCCCAGATACCGTCCACTTCTGGTTCTTTGATGTGCAATTGCTTCGCCATCGCTTTCAATTCATCAAGATGAGACTCAGGGTCACGAATAGCCGCTTCGTTGGCTTCCGGCCAGTATTTCAGAATGGCATCGCCCATACTCAAACGCTCAAACGGCTGGCCAAAATCATAGTGTTTCTCTTGAATGACTTCGCCGTCAGTATTACGTACCGTATTCACCAGTTTGGTGGTACCCAAAATATCCTGCGCCAGAGTGCGCAGCATGTCTTCGGTCAAGTTCATCAGGTCATGGTAATCCGCATAAGCCTGATAGAACTCGAGCATGGTAAATTCCGGATTATGACGGGTCGACAACCCTTCATTACGGAAGTTACGGTTAATTTCAAACACCCGCTCAAAACCGCCTACAACCAACCGCTTGAGGTAGAGTTCCGGGGCGATACGCAGGAACATGTCTATGTCCAGAGCGTTGTGGAAAGTCACAAACGGCTTGGCAGTCGCACCACCGGGGATGACCTGCAACATCGGGGTTTCCACCTCAATGTAATTGCGGGTGGTCAGATAGTTGCGAATACCGTTGATGATTTTGCTGCGGATCACAAAGGTTTCGCGGGTCTTTTCGCTGGTGATCAGGTCCACATAGCGCTGACGGTATTTAGTTTCCTGATCCGAAAGGCCATGAAATTTTTCAGGCAGCGGGCGCAGCGCCTTGGTCAGCAGCACATAGTGCTCCATGTTGACGTACAAATCGCCCTTACCGGATTTGTGCAGGGCACCACTCACACCAATGATGTCGCCGATATCCAGGCTACCATAACGGGCTTTGATGTCTTTTTGAGTATCTTTATCCGCGTAGCTCTGAATACGACCGGACATATCCTGCAGTAACAGAAACGGCCCACGCTTGGCCATAATACGACCGGCAACACTGACTTTATTGTCCTGCGCCAGCAGGGTTTCCTTGTCTTCCTCGCTGTACTGCTTTTGCAGTTCATCTGCATAATGCTCACGGCGAAACGAGTTAGGAAAGCCGTTGGCCCGGCAGTTTTCCCGAATGGCGCTCAATTTTGCCCGGCGCTCGGCAATCAATTTGTTTTCGTCGAGTTGTTGGTCGGTCATAACCTGTTCACTTGTGTTTTTTGCTTACAAACCTGATTTCAGGCTGGCTTGAATAAATTTGTCCAGATCGCCGTCGAGTACCGCCTGAGTATTGCGGGTTTCAACACCAGTACGCAAATCTTTGATGCGGGAATCGTCAAGCACGTAGGAGCGGATCTGGCTGCCCCAGCCAATATCAGACTTGCTGTCTTCCATGGCTTGCTTCTCGGCGTTTTGCTTCTGCAGCTCATATTCGTACAACTTGGCTTTCAGCTGCTTCATGGCCTGATCGCGGTTTTTATGTTGAGAGCGGTCGTTCTGACATTGCACCACGATCCCAGTCGGCACATGGGTAATACGTACCGCAGAATCGGTTCGGTTAACGTGCTGACCACCAGCACCTGATGCACGATAGGTGTCTACCCTCAAGTCAGACGGGTTAATTTCGATTTCGATGTCGTCGTCGATTTCCGGGTACACGAAAGCAGAAGAAAATGAAGTATGCCGGCGGTTGCCTGAATCAAACGGCGATTTACGCACCAGACGATGAACACCGGTTTCCGTGCGCAACCAGCCAAACGCATAGTCACCCTCGAAACGAATGGTGGCACTTTTAATACCCGCCACTTCGCCTTCTGACACTTCAATCAGTTCGGTCTTGAAGCCGTGGGCTTCACCCCAACGCAGGTACATACGCAACAGCATATTGGCCCAGTCCTGGGCCTCGGTACCACCAGAGCCGGACTGTATATCTATGTAACAGTCACAGGCGTCGTTCGGGCCGCTGAACATACGGCGAAACTCCAGACCTTCCAGCTGTTGCTGCAGGCCTTGCAATTCCGTCTGGGCTTCATTGAAGGTGTCTTCGTCTTCGGCTTCTACCGCCAGTTCCACCAGCCCTTCAACGTCTTCAGTGCCCTGTTCGAGCTGCTGAATGGTTTCAACAACCTGCTCAAGCGCGACCTTTTCCTTACCCAACGCCTGGGCCCGCTCCGGCTCATTCCAAACGTCCGGGCTTTCCAGCTCGCGGTTAACTTCTTCTAAACGTTCTGACTTCTGATCGAAGTCAAAGATACCCCCTAAGCGCCTGGGTGCGCGTACGGATATCTTCAATGGCATTTTGCACAGGATTTACTTCAAACATGGTTCGCAGCGATCAATAAAATTAAGACCGCGGATAGTAACGAATTTACGCCGATTTTGATAGCCAGAGGCGAAACAAATTGTGGCTTTGAAAAATTTTTCCCGCCACGCCTGGCACACCTCAGCCAGCCTTGAGCTTTGAGGCAAGTCTGGCAGTTTCCTCGCCCAACGCTTTCAGTTGCCGGACTGTGGCGTCATCGTCCAGTTTACCTGCATCATCCAGCAGAGTATTTACTCTCGCTACGGCCTTTTGGGTTGGCAACACCATCACCCCAATGTTTTCCAGCAACATTCTAAGCACCGTCAATACGCGCATACCACCGAGTGCCCCGGCAGACGCCGACATAATGCCCGCCACTTTGCCTCGATAGGCTGCAAGGGGCTTTTCATCACCGCTTTGGCGGGAAGCCCAGTCAATGGCATTTTTTAACAAGGCCGGGTAACTGCTGTTGTATTCGGGGCTGGCGATCAAAAAGCCATCGTGTTCCATCAGCAGATGTTTAAATGCCTGAGCACGCTCCGGGAGACCGTACTGCGCTTCCTCATCCTGATTAAATATTGGCATGGCGTAATCCGACAGATTGATTTGGGTTACTTCCGCCCCCGCCTCACGAGCGCCTTCAACGGCAACATCCAAAATGGCCTGGTTATAAGAGCCCGATCTAGTACTTCCTGCAAATGCGAGTAGTTTGGTCATAACGACGCTTCCCTTCAATTGTATTTACTGAGGATGATAGTGTAGCTTGCGCCGAACACCAATGTGATTCCATCGTAAATTTTTAATGACTGCTTGGACTTTGTGCCGATAGCGGAGAGCCCACAGAGCTAATTGACAATAGGAATAATATCAACTCATCAATAACGGGCTGATAATGTTTGGCTTGTTACTGCTTACCTGCCACACTTAGCAGGTATTTTATATTAGGCATCCCTATGAAACTTTTGGTTCGCAATCTTGAACGTAAAACTACTGAACAAGAAATCCGTATTTTGTTTTCTGCGCATGGCACTGTCACTGACTGCCATTTGGTATTAGACCAAGAAACTGGACTATCAAAAGGCTTCGCATTTGTTGAAATGCCTAACGAAGCTGAAGCCAAAACAGCAGTTGAAAACTTAAACCTGTTTAATGTGGCAAAGAGTAAAATCCGAGTTAAATTCGCTCAAAGCTAACCATAGCAAGAGCCAGCTCTATATATCCATTGCTAGGGCCTGTTGACCTTTGCTGTTCGAAATTTGTTCTCTGTGAGTGGTTTAAGGGCAAGGCGAGAGCCATGAAGCTTAGTCAGCTAAGTAAATGGCGAACAACGCGGCCATGGAAGCACTCAGAGTGAGCCCGAAGGGCAGCGTTTGTCGCAATTCCATGCCAGAATTAAAGCTGAACGTGCCTATAACCGGGTTTGTATAAAGACTTCTGCGGCATAAGAATGGTTGATTCTTATAATTCCTAGTCACAACCAATTGCTGGCAGCCAGTGTTGCGCCGGTTATCAAAGATAATGAAAATACCCATCAAACCCAAAAGTTTGGCAACAAAAAGCCTGGAATAATTATCCCAGGCTTTTTAGTAGGTTGGGCAAATTGTAAGCTACATCCTGTCGAGTGTTTCAATTCCCAGCAGGCCCAAGCCCTGTTCTATGGTGGCAGAAACCAGAGCAGCCAGCGCCAGACGACTGTTGCGTACCTCATCGGCAACGTCAGATTTCAGAATTGGGCAGGCTTCATAGAAGGACATAAATGCACTGGCCAAATCATAGAGATAGGTGC
This sequence comes from Alteromonas aestuariivivens, assembly GCF_003367475.1. GTDB lineage: Bacteria > Pseudomonadota > Gammaproteobacteria > Enterobacterales > Alteromonadaceae > Alteromonas > Alteromonas aestuariivivens. Next base: position 154,839 of record NZ_QRHA01000007.1, on the reverse strand, counting down.
ACAACACATGCGGCGTGGCGTCTCTTGCGACAACACCAATCACCTCCTCAAACTGAAGCAACAACACTGCCAGCGCGTGTTCCTGCTTTTCGGTCAGATTGATATCAGCCACCAACTCGGTTGGAGCAACGCCCGCTTTACGGAAAATACTCTGAACCCGGGTAAAAGCATACTGCAGATAAGGTGCCGTATTGCCCTCAAAGCTCAGCATGGAATCCCAGTTGAACACATAATCGGTGGTGCGGTTTTTACTCAGGTCGGCGTATTTCACTGCACCGATACCCACCTTGCGCGCGACATCATTGAGTTCTTCACGACTGAGATCCGTATCCCGTTCTGCAATCAATTTACCAGCCCGCTCAACCGCTTCATCCAGCAACTCCACCAGTTTCACCGTACCACCGGTGCGGGTTTTAAACGGCTTGCCGTCACTGCCCAGCATCATTCCAAATGGGCAATGCTCATAGGATTGCTCGGCCTTCATAAAGCCAGCTTTACGACCGACGATTTCCGTCTGTTTGAAATGCAATGCCTGACGGGCATCGGTCAGAATCAGGGTACGATCCGCGTTCAGCGTGCCTGAACGATGACGCATGGCCGCCAAATCGGTGGTTGAGTATAAATACCCGCCACCGGATTTTTGCACAATGTATACGGCGGGATTGCCTTCCTTGTCGGCTAACTCATCAATGAACACCACCTGCGCGCCCTGATCTTCAACCGCCAGCCCCTGAGCCTTGAGGTCTGCAACCACATTAGCCAGATCATCGTTGTAAGCCGACTCGCCCATAATGTCCTTGCGGGTCAGACTGACATTCAGCTTGTCATAGACTTCTTCGCTGTGGGCAACTGAAACATCAATAAATTTGTGCCACAGTTCCATGCACTGGGGCTCACCACTTTGCAGCTTGACCACATACTCACGGGCCCGGTCAGCAAAGCCGTCCTCTTCATCGAAGCGCACTTTCGCTTCACGGTAAAAGTTCTCGAGATCTGATAACGCGGTTTCAGCCACCTGGTTGCTCTGTAGCTTGTCACTCAGATGCGCCAACAGCATGCCGAACTGCGTGCCCCAGTCGCCCATGTGGTTCTGACGAATCACCTGATGGCCGAGAAATTCCAGTACCTTAACCACTGCGTCACCGATGATTGTGGTACGCAGATGGCCTACGTGCATTTCCTTAGCCAGGTTGGGAGAGGAATAATCCACCACCACTTTCTGTTCAGGCTGCTTGGCAATACCCAGGCGCGGGTCCTGAAGGGTAAGCTGGCACTGGCGCGCCAGCCACTCATCGTTCAGGTGAACGTTAATAAAACCCGGGCCGGCGACTTCAAGCTTGCTGGCTACGTCTTCCAGTTCCACGTTAGCCACAATGCTTTCGGCAATATCACGGGGCTTTTGCCTGAGCTGCTTTGCCAGTGCCATGGCACCGTTGAATTGGTATTCACCAAATTCCGGGCGTGCGCTTCGAGTGACCGGTACCGGCGCATCCTGCGCGCCGAGCTTTTGCAACGCTTCGGTAAAACGGCTGACCAGCAGTGCGTGTATGTTCATAATACGTTTAATTCTCTGTTTTCAATCACCGGAGCATTAGTGCTCACGGGTATGTTTAAATTGAATGTCCGGGTAGCGCTCCTGCGCCAGTTGCAGATTCACCATGGTCGGCGCGATATAAGCCAGGTTGTCACCGCCATCGAGGGCCAGGTTCTGCTCCGCTTTGCGACGAAACTCATCGAGTTTTTTGTCGCTGTCGGAATACACCCAGCGGGCAGTACTAACATTAACGTGCTCATACAAGGCATCCACGTTGTACTCCGCCTTCAGGCGCGCCACAACCACATCAAACTGCAGCACCCCAACCGCGCCAACAATCAAATCGTTGTTGGCCAGCGGGCGGAAGACCTGTACGGCCCCTTCCTCAGAAAGCTGGATCAGGCCCTTGAGCAACTGCTTTTGCTTGAGCGGATCTTTCAGGCGAATACGCTTGAACAATTCAGGCGCAAAGTTCGGGATGCCGGTAAAGCGGAAATTATCCCCCCAGGTAAAGGTGTCACCAATGCGAATGGTACCATGGTTATGCAGGCCGATAATGTCACCAGCATAGGCCTCTTCCAGCAGTTCGCGATCGCCGGCCAGAAAGGTTACCGCATCGGAAATACGCACATCTTTGCCAATTCGACTGTGGCGCATTTTCATGCCCTTTTCGTACTTGCCTGAGACAATACGGCAAAAAGCGATCCGGTCGCGGTGTTTGGGGTCCATATTGGCCTGGATCTTAAACACAAACCCACTGAACCCGGCTGAATCGGCTTCAACTTTACCTTCTTCGGTCTCCCTGCCCTGAGGCGCAGGAGCCCATTGAATCAGCCCATCGAGCATGTGATCTACACCGAAGTTGCCCAGTGCAGTACCAAAAAATACCGGAGTAAGTTCGCCTGCCAGAAACAATTCCAAATCAAATTCGTGCGATGCTCCAACCACAAGTTCCAGTTCTTCGCGCAACTGCTCAGCCAGCGCAGAGCCCACGGCTTCATCCAGTTCCGGGTTGTCGATACCTTTTACCGAGCGCACTTCCTGAATGGTGTGGCCCTGACCGGTTTTGTAAAGAATGGTTTCGTCCCGCAGCAGATGATAAACCCCTTTGAATTCCTTTCCACAGCCGATTGGCCAGCTTACCGGCGCACAGGCAATATTGAGCTCGGTTTCCACTTCATCGAGCAACTCCATGGGGTCACGAATATCGCGGTCAAGCTTGTTCATAAAGGTGATGATCGGGGTGTCACGAAGACGGGTTACTTCCATCAGCTTGCGGGTCCGGTCCTCAACCCCTTTTGCCGCATCGATAACCATCAGGCAGGAGTCCACCGCCGTCAGTGTGCGATAGGTGTCTTCAGAAAAATCTTCGTGCCCGGGAGTATCAAGCAGATTCACCAGATGATCGCTATAGGGAAACTGCATGACCGAGGTGGTCACGGAGATCCCCCGCTCCTTCTCCATTTCCATCCAGTCGGACTTCGCATGCTGGCCGGATTTTTTCCCTTTAACGGTACCGGCTTTTTGCAGAGCACGTCCGAACAACAATACTTTTTCGGTTATGGTGGTTTTACCGGCGTCCGGATGCGAGATGATCGCAAACGTGCGCCGCTTGTTAATTTCACTGGAAAAGTTGGCGGTAGCCATAAATTCTCAACCCCAATTTGCACTGGCAATGGTACAAAAAACAGCCGAATAAACCGACTGTAAAAACAAAGGGCGGGATTGTAGCAAAACTCAGAGGCGCTATAAATCGATTCCTGCGACTAACCACAGTGAATGACATGACTTTGATGCTGATCAGGGTGGTGCAAACACCACCCTGAACCAGATTCAGTTTTTAGCCTGAGCAGACTGCGCCTTCTTAATGGCTTCATTAATATTCAAAGAAGCCGCTTCCTGCCGGGGTGGAAATTTCTCAAACGTTTTGATGTGATCCATCAGGATGGCGATGGCTGGCTGGAAAACCCAGCTTTTACGCATTATCTGATGGAAGCCGGTTACACCGTCATAAGTCTCCATCGGGTCTTTTCTGAGATTAAACAGCTTGGGCATAGTATGTACAACCAGGTCCTCATAATAACGCCCACCTGGCTTAGTTGCGAAATGCATTTTCCAGGGGCCAACCCGAAGCGCAGTAAGACTCGATTCATAATAATAAAAGAAATGGTTGCGGGCAGATTTATCGGTTTTGCCCTCCCAGTAAGCCAGATTATTTTCACCATCAATGTACACATTGTCCGACTTCATCAGCGTACCGCGTAAATCATCCTCACCTAATGCAGCGGCCAGGGTAGGAAACACATCTTCGTGAGAAGAAATGCCATTGAGCTTCTTACCGGCAGGGAAATGCCCCGGCCAGCGCACGAGGAAAGGAACGCGCACACCGCCCTCCCAGGTAGTCATCTTCTCACCCCGGAACGAGGTAGTGCCTGCATCCGGCCAGGAACTCTGCTCAGGGCCATTATCTGTGGTATAGATAACGATGGTGTTGTCAGCAATACCTAACTCTTCGAGTTTGTCGAGCAGTTGGCCGACATGCCCATCATGCTCGAGCAAACCGCTGCCAAACAAATCGTCCTCAGAGGAGACATCGGTCGCCAGATGGCGACTCTCAGGCTTCAGGTGAGTGTACACGTGCATGCGACTGGACGCATGCCAGATAAAGAAAGGTTTGTCCTGTTTAACCGCACGCTCCATAAAGTTGATACTGCGGGAAAGTATCTCCTCATCGAAGGTTTCCATACGTTTGCGGGTTAAGGGGCCGGTATCGGTAATTCGGCCATCAGCGTAGGATTCAATGACACCACGAGGCCCGAATTTTTTGATGAACTCGGGGTTCTTTGGGTAGTCTTCCTGTTCAGGCTCTTCTGACACATTGAGGTGGTAAAGATTACCGTAAAACTCATCAAACCCGTGGTTGGTAGGCAAATGCTCATCCAAATCACCCAGATGATTTTTGCCATACTGGGCTGTCATGTAGCCGCGGTCTTTCAAAAATTCGGCAATGGTGGGGTCTTCTTCCTTAATACCCAAAGGGTTTCCAGGCTGCCCCACGGTAGTGAGGCCGGTACGTACCGGAAGTTGCCCCATCAAAAACGCTGCCCGCCCGGCAGTGCAGCTTGGCTGAGCATAGTGATCGGTAAACAGCAATCCTTCATTGGCAATTCTGTCGATATTGGGGGTCTGATACGTCATACCATGGGAATAGGCACTGATCGAAAGTGATGCCACATCGTCAACCATAATCGCAAGGATATTAGGCTTTTCCTGTGCATTGGCCAGGGAAGATGTTAAGCAAATCCAGATAGTAAACAACAATAGATAACCGCGAGCCTTCATGGAAATTGTCCTTTTGGAAGAGGGTAGTATGTCGAATAATCATTACCGATTGGGTTGAAAAAGTGATCACTCTATGCACAAATTCCAACCTGAATTCATACTTCTCCTGTTTTGGCTGATAGCGACTCATCAAAGGATGGCAAATGCCCTCAGGTAAGCCGTGAAGCTGCACAGAACAGGAACTCACAAGCGAATTGATTTAAGGCCTATGTGCTAAGCCACAAGTTAAAAATTAGTAGAGATCTTGAGGGATTACAAATTGCGGAAATTCAGCAAAAAAAGTTATCAGAACCGGATTACGCCAGCAACAGGTGGGTATTTCAGGTGCTTTCCTTATTCAGCCATTTTACCATTATAACAGCGTCTTCCGTGCCGTCTGCACACGGGTAATAACCCTTACGGACTTCCTGAACCACGAAACCATGCCGATGGTAAAGACGTTGAGCTACCAGGTTACCAGAGCGTACTTCCAACCAAACAGATGCCATGGAATGGTTACAATCGCTGAGCAGGGCTTCCAGCAGTTTTTGGCCCGCTCCCTGCCCACGCGCTTGCGGCAATACGGCAATATCCATCAATGTAGCTTCATCGGCAACTTTCAGCACCACAGCGTAACCAATGAATGTTTCACCTGATTCTGCGACCAACAACTCATACGGGGGCGTTGTGCAATCTTCAAAAGTAGTTTTCGACCATGGGCGAAAAACAGCTTCACAGTGCAATTGATATGCCTGATGAACCTCATCAGGGGTTGCAGGTCGTACAACTATTGACACAGGAGATTTAGCCGCACATCGACTGCCAGAGCCTACGTTTTTCGGTTGGCCCCATGCCACTTGGGTTACACGGTAAAACGACCGTATTTCCCGTCACACGGAACTGTTCACCTACGTGCCATTCTGTCAGTTGTTCAGATTCTTTCAGAGTACCAAGCACCAGGAGCGCGCTACGAATATCACTGAGCAGTTGAGCTGACTCAGCCTGCTTTTGTGCACTTAACGGGGAGGAATGTTGAGGTTCATCACACTGTTGCAGGGCATGAGCAGATGCCGATTCCGCCTTTCCGGCGGTCAGCGATGAGCGCAACTGGGCGAGCTTTTCGGCGCCATTGGCCCGGCTGTTCGCAGAAGATTTGGGCGCCTGCCGTATTGACAACTCTGAGGCAGATTCCCCGGCTGAATGGCTATTGCTCTCCTGCTGGGATTGCCAGACGCAGATACCCATTTCCTGCAAAGCAGCAATTTGATATTCGGATAAAAAATGCGTCATAAAAAACGAAGAAAATTAGTATGCTGACACTATAACTCAGCTGATGGGAAAATGGCAGGGGTGGAGGGACTCGAACCCCCAACCATCGGTTTTGGAGACCGCTGTTCTACCAATTCGAACTACACCCCTAGCGCGCTGAGCATTATACGTATGAGTTGTTAAAGGTAAAGCACTTTTACTTAAGATTGGTTCTATTGCTCACCGTTTAGGCAAAAATCCACGTTAACCGGCATCAACAGCATTACCAGAAGTCCGTTGCATGGCTTTAAACCACAATTGGGTAGTCAGTTGCACAATAGGCAGGTGGCTTGCCAGTTGTTCTCCAACCCACTGGGCCGACAACTGTGCACTCCGTGCGTATTCCTCTTCCATTTGGCGCTGTTGGCGTTCTGTCATGTTGTTAATCAGGCTGCAACTGGCGAGATCAAAGAAACGATTACCCAGCGCAGCATATTCCCAGTCCACCACACAGGGCCGCATATCATCCACAATGTGTCCGAACGACAAGTCATTGTGGCACAGCACATAATTTTGCTTGTCCTGCTCCAGCCATTGCTGCGTAAGAGTGGTAACGACATGTCGGATTGGGTCGGTACGGCCCAGCTGAGCCAGTTCGATGTAATGCTGCCATCGGCCGGGCAAGTCCAGCACTTCAGCATCTATCTGCTGTTGGTGAATAGTAGCAAGCACCCTGCCGGCCACCAAAGCCGGTTCATTGTTTACCAAACAGGAAGGACGTTTTGGTTCTGCCCATTTTTCAACCCACACTGAAGCATCCGCACTCTTCCATATCGGTGCCGGAGCCAGGCCCAAACGTGCCAGTTGCTGTTGCAACCCGAATTGACGGTTACGGTCCAACCCGCTGAAATTATCACCTCCGAGCCATTTCACCACCCAGTCGCCTTCGCCGTCTTTTAGCCGCCAGACCCGATTGACCGCGCCGCTTTCCATTTGAGACCATTGCGCGCTGGGAGAAAGCCCCAATACCTGGGTTACCGGCTCAGTGAGGGCCTTCGGTAGCATATTGCCCCTCCCATTCACGGTTCCACTGCCAGTATCCGTAAACAGCAAACCCCACGTAACCCAAAAACAGGCAGGCTGACAGAAGCAGGCCAGTCTGCAAGCATAAATAGGCTGAGGCAATATCGATCACCACCCAGTACAGCCAGTTTTGCAGTACCTTGTGAGCAACCATAAAGGTGGTTATCACGCTGAAGAGCTGAATACTGGCATCGAGCCACAGGTGCTGACTGGAAAACTGGCTGGCGGCAAGGTTAGCCAAACCCAGCGCAGCCAGCCATAAAGCCGGAATCAGTAGCAGATGCCACCACAATGGCCAGCTTCGGATCCCCGTATCAGCACTGCTCTCCTTGCCCCATTGGTAATAACCATAAACCGCCATAACCATATAAAAAACGTTCAGCGCTGCCTGGAATGGCAGAGTAACCTGCCAGAACAGCCAAGTGTAAATAGAGGTACTGACAAATGCACACAACCAGCACCAGCTGTTTTGGCGGGCAGCCAGCCACACATAGGCAAGAGCCAGCACCACCGCCAGCCACTCCGCCAATGATGTGGCGGCAATCTGATTCACAAACTGCTGCACCAATTCAATCACCCTGAGATTGACGCGATTGCATGGCGTCGAAATTAAGAAACTTGGTCACAAAGATTGCCTGCCCCACCGACCGATGGGTTTTCTCCATTTCTTCTCCCAAAATGCGCACCACTGTCTGATAATCGCCGCTAACCTGGGTACTGGTTGACGATGTGAATACCGACAACTGCGAGTAGCCATTCAGACGGTCAATGAAATCCTGGATAGGCGGAATGAATTCATTCACAAGCGGATACAAAGATATTTCTACCATTACCTGCATGACTGCCTCCTAAAACTGATACCGAACCGTAACCCCAAACTGGCGACCATCACCCAGCTGGTAGTAAGGCTCATTAAACTCATAATAGTCTCTCGGGTCGTTACTGAAACCGCCAAAGCCCCTTATGTAATAGGTGCGGTCGAAGACATTTTTCACCCACAGACTGGTCTCCCAGGCCAGCTGCAACCACACCAGCTCTGAATTTACCAGGGTCGTCGCAGGAGAAGTCACGTCGTGACCGTCTGAAAAGCGGTAGTCATCCTTGTAATCCATGTCTAACCGCCAAAGCCAGCTATCGGTCATCTGCCATTCGCTGAACAGGTTAGCGGTGTATTCAGGAGATTGAGCCTGGCGCTGCTTTTCAACAAAATTACCATCAGCTGTTTGATATCCCTCAAAGCTGGCATCCAGGTAACCAATACTCGACTGAACCAGCCAGGCATCACTGGGTTGCCAGCTCAGTTCCAGCTCAACGCCCTGGTTAGTGCCTACATCGGCGTTGCCAATAATGTCAATGAACCCAACTGGGGCGTCTTCACGCTCGTGTAAATCAAAATCTGCCACCTGGGTATTTTCCCTATCCATATAAAATATGGCAGCACGGGCCATCAGAGCATCGTTAAACAGCGGCCCTTTAACGCCCAGTTCATAATTCCAGTTATATTCAGCGTCGAAGAAGCGCTTTTCTTCACTGACTCGCTCATCCGGGTTAATACCAGCGCCCTTATATCCACGGGAAACACTGGCATACCAGAAATGTTCACCGCTGGTGTACTGCAATGCCAGCTTGCCGCCCAGCATGTCTGTGTCGTCGCCATTGTTCAGTCCGCGATTGTCCCGGTAGTCGAAACCGTAATTTTCGGCCCGAAGTCCGACTACCAGGCTCAGCACCGGAGTGAGTTGCGTCTGGGTTTGGGCGTAAACAGCGGTTGTGGTGGGTGAATAGTTGCTACTGAAATCACTGTCGGCATAGGTGTATTGCCTAAGCAAGGTTTCATCGCTGGATTTCAGGTGCGCGCCAATGACCCAGGATGTGCTGCCGGCAAATAAGCGGGCTGATTCAGAAGAGCTGAAACGAGCTTCCAGCGTTTGGGTATCCACCTCCCGGTAATAGGCATCGAAAGATGTGTACCCCCATGGGTGGAATCCGCTATACGTCCAGTCTTCATCATAGCCGTAGGCAATATTATGGCTGGCATGGGTGGCAATAATCCGTAATTCACCGGGCGCGAACTGGTGCGAAAAATTGGCGCTCACGGCGTGTGTCTGATGCTCGTCAAAACCCGGCTCATCAGAGCGGGTATTGCGATCATTATCCAGTGAAAAAGCATCGTAGCCGTTGTCGATGTCATACCACCGATAGCTGAGTGCCAGTTCAGAAGCTGTGCCAGGTTGCCAGTTTAGAGCCAGCCGGGCGGCAGTTTCATTAAGATCATTGCTGGCCTCATCCAAATAGGTATTGGTAACAAATCCGTCACTCTGATTGTGCAAAAAGGCTCCCCGTAGCTGGATATTGTCGCTTAAAGCCCTCCCTGCTCCACCTTCAAAACGATAGGTATTTTGCTTTGCAATACGAACTTCTCCGTATCCCTGAGGCTCTGAAGTTGGCGCAGTGCTGACAATTTTCACCGCACCGGCCAAGGCACCAGTTCCAAACAGGGTGGCCTGAGGGCCGCGATAGACTTCCACCTGCTGGTTATCAAACAGAAGGCCAGCTGCGGCCAACCCGGAAAAATCGAAATCGTCTATGAGGAAGCTCACCGATGGGTTAATGGGTTCGGCGAACTGGCTGCGTTCACCAATACCACGAATTTGTATGAAGCGCCCTCTCGATGCACCACTAGCAAAATTCACATTGGGGGCCAAGTTGAGGATACTGTCGAGATGGTCAGCCTGTCGGCTTTGCAAACGTGTTGCGTCAAGCACAGAAGCGCTAGCGCTGAGTTGATCGAGAGTAACCTGACGAAAATCGCCAGTGACGGTTACGCGTTCAATTTGATTTTCCTGACCTGACAGCGGCGCGCTGGAGGCCAGTGCAGATAGCACGATAAAGGTTGTTTTCATATGGATCTCTTAATCTTAAACAGAAAAAGGACCCGGCGTTACGGCAAACGAATAGGCTTGTGATTTAGACCATCCCTACGCCGGCATTATCCGGATCAGGTTGCAGGGTTCCCGCAAGTCGCGGATCTCAGCCGGTTTAGGCACCCCTTGGCAGCTGCTGATTAAACCAGCAGCAGCGAGAGTCTATCAGTACGGATTAAAACGTCAAGTTATTCTCATTTAACGTAAAATGCAGAAAGGGGAAACCCGGAACCTGCAGGCTCCGGGCAGACAGCTAGCCAAAAATCCGGTAGCGAGCCCGTCGCCAGCCTATTGCAGCCAACGCAATCAGAGAGAAAAGAACTGGGGTAGGTTCAGTTACCTGTTTCAGTACTACATCTTTAAAGCGGGCATTGGTACCGCCGCAATTATCACTAGCCACATTGCCGTCACAATCATTGATGAACACCAGGTCAGTCACGAGACCCGACATAAACTCATCGAGGGTAAAACTGTATGATACCCACCAACCTGAGCCGTCCCAGGAGAAGTTGTCGTACCCAAATTTTTGGGTACCATACAGATTAAAGGTGCGATTCTCCTGAGGCTCAGTGACGCCTTGGCTGAAATCCGCAAACATCAGGCCAGCAATTTCAGGAGACAGGCCGGAGTCATTCCGGTCTTTCACAAAAAAATCAAAACTGATCAGCCACTGGGTTAACGGATCATCCAGGTTGATGGAATCCAATCCCCAGTACTGTGACAAATTCAGTGTAAACCAGGCATTTTCGGACAGTGACAATACGGAGCCCTGATGGTCCCATACACTGTAGGTACCCTGATTCTGGTTGTTGTAGTCATAGGCGGTAAGTTCAGCGCCCTGAAAATCCAAACCATAATTTTTGATGACGGCTGCTGATGCCGGGGTACCGACAAAATAACCCACAACCAGTATTAACGGGAAAATCATTCGCTTCATCAAATCAATCCTTGCAGCGTAAGTTATTTGTCTGAAATTGGCGCGGCCAGATTCAGAGCTCTGAGCAATTCCACTGCAACCCGGCTGTCTTGCGTCAAGACCCGTGGCTTTCCGTCCTTACCTCACGATAAGTTTGGCGACAGAAACAAACCTGATATCTATTTCTGAAACCGAAGAATAAATTCAATCATCAGACAGACATAGGACAGTTTTGAGCATCTTCTAGGACATTTTTATACGCAGATAGGTGTGATTTTTATCAAGGTTGCGTATATTGGAACTTGACTGCGATTGATTTTTGTATGATGAGCAGCAAGAGGTGCACTTGTGAAAATAAATGGCTTGTTTTGGTCAGCGATTGTCCGGGCCTTGTTGAGTATGCGACGAGACATGGGCATTGACAACGATCAGGATATACAGGCTATCGAAGCATTGCCAAAAATTGAGCAGGAGCAACTGAGTGCTGCCGACCTCGATGGTTTACTGTTTTTGCTGTGCCCTCAGGCGCTGCAATCCGAATTCGCAAAAAAACTCTCCTGTTATCTCGACTTCAACCGTATGGGCAACACAACCCTCTACTTCACTGCCCTAAAAGACGTTAGTGAGTGCTTACAGGAATTAGCTGCTTACGGCGACAGTCTGTTTGGAGAAAGTTGCGAATTTCACTTTGATAGGTGTGATGAGAATACCGTGCTTGAATGGCGTTCAAGCCAGTCTCCGCTATCCCAGGTATTAAAGTGCTATTTCCTTTTGTGCCTGTTTCGTCATCTTGCCGGACACAAATTTGATGTTCACGCTTTGGGGGTCGCCAATGACATTACCCCTTGCCCCCATCCAATATTGTCAGTGCTAAGCTCCGGGGTCCAGGCCCCCAATGAAAAGTGGTCACTCACTATCAGTAACAAATGGCTAAGCAGGCCTTCGTTTTATTACAGCGCAAAACTCAAAAGCATGCTCAAACCTGAGTACAAAGCCAGCGAGCAACCCAGTCTGCAGAAGGCTTTGATGGCAGTATTCAGCGAGGCTCAGAGTCCCGCCCGGATCCGGGCAGACTGGGCGGCTGAGCGCCTGCAAATGAGCGAATCGGTATTCAGACGCAGTTTGCGCCAGGAGAAGCTGAGTTTCAGCGCCTTGCTCAAAGATTTTATCCACGACAAATCCTGCAAAATGCTGCTATGCGGAGAAAAGGTAGACACCATTGCGCAGGATTTGGGTTTTTCTGATCGCCGATCACTGGATCGGAGTTTTAAGGACCACACCGGAATCAGCGCCGGCCAGTTGAGAATGCTGGGAAGTCGACTGCGTTTTCGCCGCGGCAATGACAAATTATTGGAACTGGTTGAACATTTTCCGCCTCTACCAACAACCATACAGGCTCTTATCAACTTACCGGAAGAACACACAACCCTTGAACAGGTCTCGGAACTGGTACGCCAGGATCCAATATTCCACGCCCACATCATGAGTAAAGCCAGCCGGGCAATTTACGGGCAGACGCCCAAAAACCTCGAACAGGCCATCGGCCGGAATTTGGGGCTACAAACGGTCAAGCACCTCGCTCTGGTTTTTGCTGCGCAGCAGATACTTACTCAGCAATGTCGGTTTGAACAGGTCAATACACTGACTGACAGCATGTTACTCAGCGAGAGACTGTACTCGAAAGCATTTAGTTACCGGCAAATCAACTCCGATGAAAAAGAATGGGTTCAACAGGCTCTTTTGTTTGGCATGCTATCGGTATTCCTCGTATTTCACGAAGACTGCGCATTTGCGGATGGCGCAATAAAATTGTGGAATCAAACCGAAAGCTTTGCTTCATTTGTCAGTCAGTTAAACGAGCTTTATGGTGTTTGCCTGTACGGAGCCACGACGCTCATGCTGATGCGTTGGGGATACGACAGTGTTCTTAACCAGCAATTGTGGAAGTTATGTCAGCACCCTACCAGCTCAGCAGAGCAGACCATAGAACGTCAGATTCAGTTGTGTCATCAGGTGGCTTTTACCGAATTGGCCTTCATGCCCACTCATCAACAACTCCAGCCACAACTTGAACCTGTTAGAGAACTGCCCAGTGAACAACGTCGTTGCATCAGCGAAACACTGGAAAGCTGGCGCACTGTCGCCTGACCCCGGCTGTTAGCTTTCGCTCGGATACAGATTAAGGCTGCGAAGTTCCCTTTCAGTTTGCGCTTTTAGCCCTTCCAGAGTCTTGCCGTGGGGCGCCGGTTCCCGGGTCTCGGGATCAAGCTTCACGAACACGATGTCATCCGCCAGACAAATGGTTTTCTTGGTCGCTTTGTTTCGTACCAGGCAGGTAACCGTGATGGAAGTTCGGCCCACAGACTGAGTTTCAAGACCAAACTCCACAATATCCCCCTGCATTGCCGGAGATTCAAAAGAGATTGCCCCTATGTGCTTAGTAACCAGACAATTGGTTTCAAGCTGGCAGATAGCGTATATGGCTGACTCTTCATCAATCCATTCCAGGGCCCTGCCGCCAAATAAGGAACCGGCATAATTAAGATCACTGGGCATTACCAGTCGCCGGGATAAAAAGCGCATTCGTATTCCTTTTTAATAGTGGTTAAAATTGCATTTTTAATTATACGTTAATTCAATATGGGTGTTCATGGCTTTTGAGAGCGTACTGGAATGGATACGCCTGCCGCTGCAGCACGACACGCGTGAATTTCGGCGCCAGCTCTTAATCATCAGCGCCGGACGTGATTGGTGCTACAGGCAGGCAACCGCTTTAATAGCCCTATTGAATGAGGAGCACAAAATCTGCGTGCTCGGTAACCTGCCCGATGCCGGTGATATCCAACGACCAGTGCGCCTTTATCGCAACGTATTGGGGCAGGAGTACGACATCGTGATTTACGATGCCTTTTGTGACTTTCGCCCAAATGCGCTACTTGCCCTTTCCGGCACACTTAAAGGTGCGGGCAGCATGATTATCCTGTGTCCGCCATTTGACGACTGGCCCAGACACCGCAGCACCGCCCCCCCACATTTTTTAAGCTTTGGCCATATACTCGAACGAAGCCGCACAATAGCGAGCTTTGTTACCGGACTTAAATCAGAGACCCATGTTTCAATATGGCAGGAAAACAACCTGAAACTGGCTCCTCGCCGAACTTCCGATAACCATCAATACCGTAAAGACAACTTTGCAAATTCGGAGCAGGCCCAAGTCTATCAGGCTATATTGGCAGCATTCGATACCCATTCCCGGGTAGTAACATTATCTGCCCCCCGAGGGCGTGGGAAATCCTATTTACTTGGTCTGATAGCACAGCAATTCCTGAACAGGGGTACGAATGTCACCTTGGTTGGCCCCCTACAGGATTCAACCAACAGTTTCTTTGCCGCATTTTCTACAACAACCCATCAATACCGCATGTTAACCAAGCGATGTTATGAACACACTGGCACCAAAGCACGGGTCACCTGGCTGGCTCCAGACAACCCAAAAATGTTAAACCAGACTCATGCAATGTTAATCATTGATGAAGCTGCATCACTGCCTTTGCCAGTACTAAAAGCACTTTGTCCAAAAGGTGAAAAATTGCTGCTTGCCACTACAACCTCCGGTTACGAGGGTTCCGGCCAAGGCTTTTTGACCCGTTTCATACCTTGGCTGAAACGCCGTTATCAGATTGCAGGTTTTGAACTAACCGCGCCGATCCGCTGGTCAGATAACGACTTTATCGAACCATTTCTAAACCGATGGCTTAACTATGAATCAGCAAGCCGAGAGCTCCCTGCACCATCCGTTGAAACTTTTCGAATCCGCTGCCTGCCCTTTTCCGAAATGGATGATGCGCTGCTGCTGCAAACAATGAGTTTGCTCAAAATCGCGCACTACCAGACCACTCCAGACGATATGATGCGACTTGCAGATTCACCCGACAGCCTATGTATTACCATGGAACAGGGTGAAAGGCTGATTGGGGCGGCCGCTCTAAGCGTCGAAGGCGGTTTCAAACTGAAAGAAGTTGCTGACGGCATTGCAAGCGGCAAGCGCAGGGTTAAAGGCCACCTTGGTGCCCAGGCTCTAGCACTAATCAGTGCGGACCCAGCCATAGCATGCCTTAACTACTGGCGAATAAATCGCGTTGCGGTAGTTCCTTCCCTGCAACACAAGGGTCTCGGGAGCCAACTGTTGGCTCACATTACTGAGCTGGCCCGAACACAAAACATCGACGCGGTCATCACGTCATTCGGCGCAACCAGACCCCTTATTCGTTTTTGGGAAAGAAATAATTTTGGTATCTACCGCATTGGTCATAAACCTGATAAATCCAGTGGAGAAAAGAGCATTCTAATGGGCATGAGCACCGGCAGGCTAAACCACGATTACATTACCGCCCTAGGATGCTATGACGCACAGAATGGCTATGGTGCGTCTTTAAATGGCACACATTCCACAATTATAAACGGCGCTCAATTTACCCACCCAATAGCCGAAGCCTTGCATCTGAGGCGAGTTAAACAGTTCGTTGCAGGCTTCCGTAATCTGGAACAGATGGGAGGAAGCGGATTTTGGATCGCTTATCGCACCTCGGTGAATACCCGGGTTTCCCCAATAATTGCAGATACGTTCCTTAACCGGTTAACAATCCCCGAACTGGTGAAACGACACCGGATGAAGGGACACAGGGAGTTTATAAATGCTATACGATTGGAACTAAAACGCGTTTACCCCGATTTGTTCAGCGGTGAATCTTGAAAAATACGCAGACACAAAAAAGCCCCTTAATCAGGGGCTTTTTTCATCTAAACGCGATTATAAGGAAATACCGCGGTTCTTTGCTTTTTCCTTGATATAAGGTTCCCATGCAGCCGCGTTACGGCGTATGGTTTTGTCTTTCTTCGCTTCAACTACGTGCTCATAAGCACCTTTAAAGTCACCCGCGTAGAAATTCGCTTCCATCAAAGAGAAGTGGATTTTACCCACATCGTCCGCACCACGCTCAAGGGCATTCTGCAATGCCTTGATGGCTCCTTTGTAATCTTCCGCAACCAGCAGCAAGGTGCCCTGCTTACGGTAGTACTCCGGATCCTGAGTTTTTTCCGCAGCTTTTGCATAATAGTTAGCTGCAGTCACATAATCTCTGGACTGGTGATAGGAGTTAGCAATATTTGCCAGCATTTCAGCATCGTCTTTCAACATGCCTGAAGCGACGTGCTTTTCCAAAAGCTTGGCAGCTTTGTAAGGAATATCATTGGTCGAGTACAACTGTGCCAATGCCTTGATTTGGTTTTCCTTATCAAGGAATCCACGCTGATACGCAATCTCAAACGTAGACAGTGCCTTCTTGTAGTCTTCCACCAGCATGTAGAACAACCCAAGCTGCGACCACCAACGACCCGTTTCAGGGAAATGGCGAACCAGTTCTTCTGCTACGGCTACCGTTTGAGGGTACATCTTACGTTCATAGAACGAAGTAAGCTTCAGGACGTACGGATTCTTGTTGGGCTCTTCGTACAAAGCAATGGCTTTGTCCAGTGGCTCAATCATTTTATCCAGCTGTTTGGACTCGTAAAACGCCTGCCCCATACGAGTGTAAACGTCAGGATCCTGTTTACAGGTAAACTCCATCCATTTGTCGTACCACTTTACGGCATCAGTGTACTTCTGCTCCTGCATACTCAAATCACCCAACAACTTCAGTGTTTGAGAATGTTCGGTATCGTTCAGTACTTTTGGTTCAACGGCACTTTTCAGATATCCAAGTGCCTTTGTACCCTCGCCTTCCTTTGCTGCAAGCAAATTACCGATGAAGCGACCAACGTAAGCCTTATCAAAATCATCTGAAGGATCAATGTCGATCAGAATTTGCAAAGCTTCGTCTACCAGGTCCTGGTTGTATGCTTCAAAAGCCGCGTTAACCTTCTTACCAGTACGCTCGCCAACCAGCTGCGTTTTACCGCGCTCGTAACCCGGGCATTCAACCGGCAAAGCAGACTGTGCCAGGACTGCAGGAGCGGCCAGTACAGAGCCAACTCCCATCACCAAAGCAACGGCTGACATTTTGAATGTACGTTTCATCATGATCATTGCTCCAGTTTAAAGTCCAGCTGTACGAACATGTTTTCCTGTCGAACAGCCTTACCATCTACAATTTTAGGCTTGTATTTCCACTTGCGCAGAGCACGACGTGCTTCACGATCGAAAATACGCTTGGGGTCGGCATCAAGTACTTCAATGTCTTCGACTCCACCCACCTCGTTGATGGTGAACTGAAGCCTTACCCAGCCTTCTTTGCCATCACGCGCAGCTTCAGGCGGATACTTTGGATCGATACGAACGATTGGTGTTGCTTCACCGTCGCTCTGCATTGCACCCACTGCACCAATGTTAATGCCTACGCCTCCGGTATCAACCTGTGGAATATTGAGGCTAAAACCGTCGGTATTAGGCTCAGCTTCCTCTGGTTCAACAGGCTGCATTTTCGGCGGCTGCTGTGGCGGAGGCGGTGGTGGAGGCGGAACACGGGTACGTGTCTGTACGTCGTCGTCCGGCTCCTGCATGACGATATCAATTACCGGTGCTTCCGGCACTTCGTCTGCCGGGCGGGCAGAGTTTTCAATCAACTTTGCCATCAACACAAACAAACCAAATGCTACAGCAGCACCTATTAATATAGATACGATAAATCGTGCCATCTTAACCCCTTGCTGCTACCGAAACGCGATCAATACCTGCCGCTTTCACCTGGTCCATGATTTCAACAACCAGGCCATGCTTGGCTTTTACGTCAGCCTGTATGATCACATAATCTGTGGGCTGCTCGGTCAACAATCGCTCTAAATTTGCTCTAACGCTGTCCGGTGACACTTCACGCTTGTCCAGCCATACATCGCCATCTTCAGTGATGGCGATAAATATGTTGGCGTTCTTATGAAGTACCGCTCGGCTCGCGTCAGGCTTATTCACTTCAATCCCCGCTTCCTTAACGAAAACGGTGGTGACGATAAAGAAGATCAGCATGATAAACACGATGTCCAACATGGGCGTCATGTCAATCTGTGCATCTTCTTCCTCGGTTCTGACTTTTCGAGCCATAATCTCTCTCTCTAATGATGTGGCAGGCTGTCAACCAGACCTTCTTTCGCCAGCTTCACCTTCGCTTCGAGACGTGAACTGATAAACAGCCCTGACAACGCAGCAACCATTCCCGCCATTGTCGGGATTGTTGCCATTGAGATACCTGCTGCCATAAGACGGGCATTGCTGGTTCCCTGGGTTGCCATTGTCTCAAAAACACCAATCATACCGGTTACCGTACCCAACAGGCCGATAAGCGGACACATTGCTACCAATGTGCGAATGATTAGCATTCTAGCGTTCAGGTCATTTGACGCCTGAGAAATCCACGCGTCACGGATTCTATGCGCATACCATGATGTGGTATCACTGCGGGCATCCCAATTGGCGATAATTTGCTTTTTCACCTTTGGGAATACCCCAGTTAAATACCAGTAACGCTCAATCATTAAAACCCACATGAGAAAGAGCGCGGCAGCAACGAAGTAAAGTACGTCACCGCCAGTAGCGATAAAGTCCCTGACCGATTCCCATAATCCAATCAGGTAACCCATATTACGCTTTCTCCGCCTCGGTATGAGCAGCTACGATACCCGCAGTTTGCTCATCCAGAATGTGAACGATAGATTTGCTGCGAGACGCCACAATGCTGTGAGTCAGAATCAGAGGCAGAGCCGCAATAATACCCTGAGCAGTAGTTACCAGAGCCATAGAGATACTTCCGGCCATCATACGAGGGTCACCAGTACCGAACAGAGTGATGGTCTGGAACGTTGCAATCATACCCAAAACCGTACCCAACAGACCCAACAGAGGAGCGATAGCTGCAAAAATCTTGATTACGTTGATGCCGCTTTCGATAGAAGGCAGTTCTTTCAGAATTGCTTCGTCGAGTTTCAGCTCCAGATTTTCTGCGTCTGCATCTTTGTTGTCTTTATAGACCTGCAGAATACGACCCAGTGGGTTGCCAGAAGAAGGGTTACCTGGGTTTTTCAGCTGTGAACGGATTTTGCCACCCATTACAGTCAGAGTTACCAGTTTGTAGATACCGATCAGCAAACCAATTACCAGCATACCGGTAATCACGTAACCTACTACACCACCCGCGTGATAACGCTCAGACATGGTTGCTTTCTGCTTCAGCAGGCCCAGAATGGCGCCTTGAGAAGGGTCAGCATAAAAAGGTACGAAGCCCGATTTGGTATCCAGCAAATCTTGTGCTGAACCTACCAGGTGGCTGTCAGGTTGGCGACCCAAAGGCTGAACAACTTCGTTTTCTACGTCGTACGTCAGGTAACCATTTTCACCAACCAGGTTAAAGGTACCTACACGAACAACTTCCTGCTCACTTGTACCGCCATCCAGGTTTACAACCTGAGTATTGAAACGTACAACCTGACCAGACTCAGTCATTTCAGTTTGCAGTGCAAACCACAGGTCTTCCAGTTCATGAATATTTGGCAGACCTTTAGAGTCTTCAGACATTTCCGCAAGGAAGTCGTCACGGCCAGGATACTGGGCGCTGACGATTGAAATGGAAATACGGCCGTAAGCTTCAGAAGACGCCTGACGAACTACACCGAACATTTCACCCAAGGTACCGGTTGCCTGATCCAGCTCTGCAGCCTTGTCGTTCATGGTAACTTCGTTGTCGGAGAACTGCTTCTGCAGGCGATCACCACGATCCTGCTCTGCCTTCAGTTGTGCCTGGGCGTTGCGCAACAACGCTTGTTTGTCAGCACGCTCAGAACGGAACTCAGCTTCACGCTGTTCGTTAATACGTGCTTCAGAAACACGGTTTTTCTTAACTTGCTCAAGCAGGTCCTGCAGGCTAGCCGCTTCCTGAGCCTGGGCTCCGGTTGCCAATACCGCTAACGACGCAGCGGCGACGAGAGATTTAAATACTGGTTTCATTAAAACTTACTCCGCTGCTTTGATAGGTAGTTTGATGAGGTCAGGTGGAATGACGTTGTTGGCCATTTTCACTGCATCAACAACTGCGTTCAGATATTCTTCACCCAGTTCTTGCCAAACGCGGGCGTCGTTATCCCAAACCCAAGCATGGTTTTGATCAAGAGACAATGCCATCAAAGCGGTACGGCCAAGATTGAAGAAATCAACTGTAACTTCAGTGCCACTTACGTCAATGGTGCCCTGATAAGATTGGATACGTGTGCCGTATTCTACTTCTACCAGATAAGCTTCGATAACCTGACGAAACTGCTCGGATACAGTAACGTTTGAGTTGGCCATCAGGTCACGCAGGCGTGAAACACGCTCACGACGCTCGTCGATGTTGATTGGAACGTCCAACTCAATGAATTTCTCTAAGCTGTCGATCATGCGGAACATCAAAGGAACGATACCTTGCTTGGTTTCTTCGATGCTGTCGATTTGACGTTGCAGAGAATCAATGCTGCGTTGCTGATCAGCAACCAGGCTGGCAATGTAATCGTTGTAGATTTTCAGATTTTCAGTTTCGTCAATAACCTGACGATACTCAACCAGCAAATCCTGTGACTGTTCGAATAACGCGTTGATTTTTTCTTGAGATTTTGCTGCTGCCGTGTGGATCTTAGCTTCTTCGTTATGAAGATCGCTAAGAAGGTCTGCAGAGACGGCTGTACTAGCTGTCAGTGCAAATGCGCCCATGACAGTAGAAGCAATAAGAGTTCTCTTGCTCATTTTGGACATAGTTCCCAACCAATTTCTTATTTGAATCCTCGCTACGGAGAAAAGTTCCGGGCAAGGGGCGTATTAAAACTTTTACAATTTTCGTTGTAGGAAGGTAGCCGTTGCCATGACTCGGTCAATGCTACGAACATCCAATAGTCACATGGAATAGCGGAAGGAGTCAAGTAACCTGCTTTTAACAGCATTGCCTACACAGACAACTGCTTAAGCGATAACCACCTTTTTAAAAAATCGGCCTAAATTATAGCCTAATCCGCACCAGTTCCCAGCAATGTTCGCCAACTCCTACCTAACGATAGCAAAGCCGACATACATCATTTCTATGTAATATCGTTCACATGTTTAACAATTATTGAATCATCAATGGGTGAAAGCTGGCTGAAATCTGTCAGCACAATAGATAAAGAATGGTGAAACATGCGGTGTGATGAGAAAAGCGCTTTTGAAATGGTGTTACAGCTTAACTAACGGCAAATATAAAAAGCCCCTCAATAAGGGAGGGGCTTTCATGTCACTGATGACTGAATGGCATCCAATAGAGACACTCGGTCAGTTTAAATACGTTTAAAATGCATTTATTCCAGTTCGAGGACAATCGCTAATTAAAAGCGCGCCTCTACACCAACATACCAGTAAGTGCGAATTGCATCGTAAACGTCAGCAGCAGTGTTAGTACCAGTTACATCACCTGGGATGCCCTGGCCAAGTACTGGCGGCTCTTTGTCAAAGATGTTGTCGATACCGGCGTAAACTTCGTACTTCCCTTCTGCATCAAGCACGTAGCGCGCTTGGATATCGTGGTAGAGGTAAGTACCAATCTCACCGAAGTCCAGGCGATCATTTTCAATGTTTACGCGGTCGATATAACGGGTAGACCAGTTAACAGTCAGATCTTCCCACTGATAAGTGAGGCCCGCGTTAACACGCAGATCAGGCACACCAATTTCACCCTGGCTGTCAACAGGCTCTCCACCTATGAACGGAGTATACTCGTTCTTGGTTGAGTAGCTACCAATAACATTGGCGCGCAGGTTACCTGGGCCAACATCTATGCTGTAGTCTACTGCAAAGTCAATACCTTCCGCTTCAAATTGCGCAGCATTGATAGCCAATGCATCAATACGAAGTACAAGACCGGTATTCGGGTCACGACTTACCAGGTCACAGAAAGGATTGTCTGGGAAGCTGGACTGTCTGACACACTGGTCAACGGTGGTTTGCGCAGTGAACGTAGAAATCGCATCATCAATCTTGATGTTGAAGTAATCCACAGTAAGGTTGAGGTTTTCTATCGCAGACGGTGAATAAGCAAAACCAAAGGTCACAGTTTCTGACTCTTCTTCATGCAAATCAGGGTTACCGGCAGCCAGGCCGCCAGCACTGCGGATGTTCATCGCAAATGGATCCAGTGTCGCTGTGCCAGGAATGGTCGCACAGTTCGCCTGAACCTGGGTAGACTCCGCTGTGTAGACATCATCCGGGTCACCAGATGCACTTACACCGCCCGCGCCACCGAGAGCACATGGGTCAACAAAGTTACGGAAAGTTTCGCTGCCTGGATCGTACAGTTCATCGATGAACGGAGCACGAACCGCAGTTGAATAACCACCACGTACTTTCAGGTCTTCAATAGGCTGCCAATCCACAGCAATCTTGGTTGCGTCTGCGCCACCAATGGTGGAATAGTCAGCATAACGATAGGCCAGTTCAAGACCCAAGTAATGCATCAAAGGAGCGTCAGCAAAAATAGGAACAATGGCTTCTGCAAAGTATTCCTGTACCTGGTAGTCACCAGTCACGTTAGGCGTAGTGTTACCTGTAGTCAGACCTGTCTGTGCCAGGGCATCTGAGTTGAAGCTACTCTCTTCAGAGCGTCTTTCGTAACCGAAAGCAACTCCCAGGTCACCGGCTGGCAGCTCAGCAACAATACCGGTTACAGTTGCTCCGAATACTTGCTGCTCCATACGAGAAGTGGTTTGTGGTTGAACCGCTACGTAGTCCAACGCAGCACCATCCACAGTCCCTTCACCGAAGAAGTTAATGGGCACACAGCCCAGGCTGCGGGCAAGCGCGTCGGCACACTGAACCGTACCGTCTTCAAGCACTTCGGTATCCAATGCCTGCAATACATTGAACGCGTTAGCAACACCGGTGTTTACCTGGTCTTGCCCCATCTTACCGTACTGATAATAAACCTCGTAATCCCAGTAATCGTTGATGATGCCTTCTACACCAACGGCTGTTCTGAATACACGGCGTTGAGTGTCGGAACGACGGTTGTCCAGTTCGGTGAAGCGGCGAAACATAACCAGCTCTGTTGCGTCAGGGTCAAGCGCCAGGGCCGCATCGCGCAGCTCATCAGGCATAAACGCGTTGTCAAGGGGCATTCTCACGTTTGGAACACCGCCCACGCTGATGAACTCACCCATGATGGTCGGTTCCAGGCTGGATTCAGAGGAAACGTCAGAGTAGGCTGATTCACTGAAAAAGTTTAAGTGCTCATTTACTTCGTAATCAACGTTCGCATTGAACTGAATACGCTTGGTAGGAACACGAATCAAGCGGCGTGCGTTACGGTTAAAGCCGTCTTCAGCAGCAACAAAGGGTTTATTCCACAGGCCGGTATCTTCGTCCAGGGTGGTAAGCTGGTTACCAATAAAGAAGTTACCTTTGGGGCCAAAAGAGCTGTTCACAGCATCGGCTTCTGAAATTTTACGATCAGTTGCTTTCAGTATTCCACTGTCGCTGATTCCGCCGTAAATGATGGCGTTACCTTTGTCGCCGTCGAAATTACCGCCTGCCATGAAGGAGATATCACGTTCGATACCACCACCTTCAACTGAATCGCCATAACGGGCGTGCACGTTCAAGCCTTCAAAATCATCTTTCATGATGAAGTTGATTACGCCGGCCATCGCCTCAGAACCGTAAACCGCAGATGCACCACCGGTTACGACTTCGACACGGTCAATCATATCCATAGGGATCATGCTGACATCAACAACAGGACTGCCCGCAAGGCCACCAACGTGACGTCGGCCGTTTACCAGGATCAAAGTTCTGGTAGAACCCAAGTTACGCAGGTTAACAGTGTTCACACCTGTAGCAACGGTTGAGAAGTTAGAGTTAGTATCGGAACTTCCCGGCACACCCGCTGAAGGAAGTTCGTTGATGAACGACTGGATATCGTTTACACCAGAAATTTCAAGAACTTGCTCATCGAAAACATTGATTGGAGAAGTTGCTACAAGGTCAGTACGTGCAATACGAGAACCGGTTACGGAAATCTTCTCAACTTTCTCTTCTTCTATTGCATTCTCTTCCTGAGCCAATGCCGCAGTTGACGCAACCATTGATGCAGACAGTGCACCAAAAGCCATAGCCAACTTAACTGACTTAGCCAGTTTAGTATTTTTATACATGTATAGTCTCCCTGGACCACTAATTTAGATAGTTAGTGTGTGTTTTTGAATCGTTTCAACGACTTATTATTTTAAGGTCGAAGCCTCGCATTGATAATAACCACATCGCAACAAAAGCGTCAACTTACTACAGGCCGCATTTCGCCGAGAAAAGCATCAATCAGGCAAATAAATACAACCCTTTGTGTAAAGAATAAATTACACAATTTTTAAAGGTGATTTTTAATATTTTGGTTTACATATAGTTAGTAAGCAAACCCGTCCTATTCATACAAAAAACCAACAATCTGACTGACTGTGTTTTGTACTGGAAACTTAATTTTTTTCAGCAAAAATTGAGAAGGTGGCTAGGGATTATCTTTGCTCAGGCCAAAAAATGCACTTAGCAGGCTATTTTTGAAGCAAATGCGTCGCGCAAAAAATAAGCAGTTGAACTATTCCTTTCAACTTGCATTACCGAGTGCCCGCTTGTCACTCATGCTCTTTGTTGACACTCCTTTTCGGTTGTTGCAAAAAAAAACCGCTCAAAATATGTGAGCGGCTTTTAAAGTCGTTAATACAGAAGATGCTTACAGTTTAACGTTCACACCCGCAAAGAATCTGCGTCCCAATACGTCATAGGTGTAAGGATCGGTATTGGAATCATTATTCCCTGTGTAGTATGGCGGTTGCTTGTCCAACAAATTGTTAACGCCAGCGCGCAGGGTAACTGTATCGTTCAGATAGTAGTTTGCGCTCAGGTCATGGTAGACCACACCTGGCGTGCTTGGTGCCAGACAACTGTCGTCGTTCAGACAGGAGAAGCTATCCATTCCTGCAATATAACGGGCATTGTAGGTTGCATCCCAGTCGTTACCGGTCACATTGAGTTTCAGGTTGGTTTTAAAATCAGCATATCCGCCTGAACCTGAGGTAATCAGGCCAGCATAATCGACAGGCGCACCAGTTACCTGAACAACGTATTCATCCAGATAAGTCGTATCCAGAGACGCTTTCCAATCCAGACCAGCTGCTTCGAAAGCGTACTTCACGTTTACGTCAACTCCGGATGTCTTTTCAGAACCAATGTTTTGCAACTGGTTGTTGAAACGGATTCGTCCGGTTGCATCAATGCGCACGTTGGCCGACTGACACAATGCTGTACCTGTATTCGCGGTTGATGCCAGACACTGGTCAACGATGAATTGGTCGTCCACAGTCGCGATAGCATTAGAAATATCGATGTTGTAGTAATCGACGGTCATCGACACGCCATCGATGAACGAAGGTTCAAACACCAGGCCAAAAGTCAGGGTCTCGGCTTCTTCCGGAGTCAGCATTGAGTTGCCACCCACGGTCACTTCCGCCTGGTCCTGGGCTCCTGGGTAAGTCACCCGCTCAAATGAAGGAGAATTACCAGAGTAGAGTTCATCTACTGTCGGAGCACGATAAGCGGTCGACGCTACACCACGGAACATAAACTGGTCATTCACGGTCCAGGTAAAGCCCAGCTTCCAGGTGTTATCGCTGCCGAATGTGCTGTAATCAAACGCGCGAACAGCGGCACTGACTTCCACATTTTCAGCCAAAAATTGACCTTCGAGCACTGGCAACGCAAGCTCAAGATACGCTTCGTTGACATCAAAACCACCTGCAGTGGGTTCCACTTTAGGATCGTTGGCCAAACCTTGGGCAGTCAATGAATCCGGAATGAACCAGGCCTTTTCGCTGCGATGTTCAAATCCGGCAGCAAAGCCTGCGTAACCGGCTGGCAATTCAAACAGTTCACCAGATAAGGAACCACTTAGCATAAACAACTGGCTACCGCCGGAATTTTGCTCCGTGTACAGATAATCCTGCATGTTTTCCGTTGTCCATGCCGCCTGATCAATCGGATTGAAGGCGCCGGTTGCAATGTCGTCCTGAATAGACCCCATGTTGTGCAGGTTGGTCAAACGGTCAACGGAATCGTTGCGGCCGAAGTTTGCAGAGAAATCCCAGTAGTATTCACCAATGGCACCCTCGGCTCCGATCACAGCACGAACCGTATCAACAACCTGTGAAAAATCACGGGTACCGGTATCAGACATACGGCGGCCATAAGAAATCATGTCGCCATAAGCGTAGTTGGTTTCAGTGAATACAGGGTTACCCTGCGCATCCAAAACAAATTCACCGTCCTCATCACGAACCCCCTGGTCCCAGGTTTGGCTCAGAAGCGCATCACCCATCGACTCAGTGTATTCAAAATCAAACCACACTGGCTGAGGCGCCATCTGTTGCTCTGACCAGCGTTTGGTATAGGTAAACTCAGCAAACAGTTTGGTGTCGTAGTTCAGTTCATAATTCGCAATACCCGTCAGGTTCAAGCGCTCCATTGGAGTAAACAGGTAGCTGTCCTGACTGAAGTTAAACCGATCAGCGTCGGTGAAACGATGGTACTGGCCACCAAGACCACTAATACCATTGTCAACAGCCAGGCTTTCCTTTTTGTCGTTAACGTTGGAGTTCCAAATATGACCACCTTCGGCGTAGTCTGATCCAGCACAGAACAAACCATTGTCGCCTTCATCCAGAGGACACTCGGAAAACTTGCGATCAGCCTGGCTTGCGTCGCCACGGTCGGTGTACTGAATACCCAGAACAAAGTTACCGCGATCGGATGAGCCGCCCAGAGTGATATCGAACGAACTTTCCTGCGCGTCACCTTCTCCGCTGATGGCACCGTTGTAGTTGGCTTCTAGACCTTCAAAATCATCTTTGAGGATCACGTTGACAACACCGGCAACCGCGTCAGTGCCGTAAACCGCAGAAGCACCGTCTTTCAGCACTTCGATCCGGGCAATCATGGAAACAGGAATGGTATTCAGGTCAACGGTGGAAGCAGCACCGGTGCCGGAATTGATCATACGACGCCCGTTGACGAGCACCAGTGTACGCTGGCTGCCCAAGCCCCTCAGATCAATGCTGGCATTACCGCCAGAACCATTGTTGATGCCAGGGTTCGTCATTGCTCCACCCATTGCAGTTAATTTCTGCAAAACACCATCGACACTGGTTGCGCCCAGAGCCGCAATATCATCGGCCCCCAACATGGTAACGGGGCTCGCTGTTTCGGTATCTGAACGCTTGATGCGTGAACCGGTTACGGAGATTTTTTCGAAGTTTTGAGCGCCTTCAGAATCCTGCGCGAAAACGTTGGTACTAAGAGAGATGCTAGATACTGTACCAATTAAAATGGCACGTCTTATCGCATAGGATAATCTAGTTTTTGAATGCATATTGAAATTCCCAGTATCACCACTTGAAGTGACTGTTTTTTTAATTAAATAACTAGCCCATCCTTAGCCACGTAAAATCCGGCGGCGGATCCTACACGTTGAAAATAGGAATAATCAATACACAGAATGAAATTGGGTTTAAATCAGATTTAAACTTACAAAAATTTAACAGGGAAATTAAAAAAATCGATCTTTTTCGTTTATTTATAGAGCAATCCCACACAAAATTAGCAATCAATCAAATAGTCTTATCGATAGTGCTTACTCACAAACATCAGAAAATAAACCTAAGAAATAAAAACAAATATCAAATAACCAATCGCTATAAAAAATAACAAACAGCCGCCACCCACATTGAAATAACGGCCCGATAAAATACAATTAATTTTAATTAAAAAATTAACTTTTACCCTGACTAAGATAAAAGCCCAAATATCGGCTAATCGCATCAGGGAGTGGAGGAAGCATACTTTTGGGCAACAAAAATGTCGCCATGTTGAAAAAGTCGAGGAATATACGGTTCGATTCTGTGGTCTTTTTAAGGTAGTGGTGCCCGGATGAACCTCCGGTGCCTATTTTTGTTCCCAGCATACGCTGAACCATCATCGCATGCCGGTAACGCCAAATGGTTAGCTTTTCATCAATTTCAGTGAGCGCTGTAATAACCTGAAATGGCAGGTTAAATATGGGCTCTTCGGAATACTGCTTAATAAACAGAGCGGCGAGCATGGCTTTGTGGCTCAGCCTGAACTTACCCTGTTCCCTGAGTTTGTTGTAGTTTTCCTGCATAAACAGAGCATCAAAATTGTCCCGGGTGCTCTGCCAGTCCCTGAGTTCCTGTTCCCGTTCAGTATCAGACAAGGTGGTATTGGTAACTATGGTTTGTCTGTCATCTGAGAGCATTGTGTCAGTGGCCTGCTGGTAGTATTTCCAGAAGTCAAAGTCGTTAAATTTCAGCAAAGGCATTCTCGCAAGCCACTCATCAACCAAATCAAATAAGCTTGGTTTCGCCTCCAACCCTTCCAGCAGTTCACGATCGGCATCCTTTAACCGGGAATAGAAACTTTGTTTATCGAAATCTATGCGAAATTCCCGTTTTAACCCAAGAGAAATTTCAAGACGCTTGAACTGAATACTCTGAAATCCGGACGCTGGCACCAAATAATCACGAAAGGCCAGAAACTGCTGTGGTGTCATGGTTTCCATCACACTGATTTGATCATTCATCAACTGTTGAATCTGGATGATTCTGTTCAGCCTGTGAACCACTGAAATAAGGGCCTGATCGGGGATGGAGTCCTGTGCAAAAGCATCTATCACAGAATTCAGTTCATGAAGGACCTGCTTAAACCACAACTCGTAGACCTGATGCACGATAACAAACAGCATCTCATCATGGGCTGGTTCACCGTAACGGGTGCTCTGTAGAGATTGCGCGGACAGAATTTTATCAAGTTGCAGGTAATCGCCATAATAGACGGGAGAAATATTTCTTTTCATGCTTGTTGATTTTTACAGTAGGGTTACGGGTATTTTACCACTCAGCCTTCGATGTCGACAGACACGGCAAAGCTGCATACTGCTGTTATGAGCTCGAATGGCCGTGAAAGACGAAAAAAGCAAGTTAGAAAAAATAACGAAAAGTTTATTCCGGAATCGCCACCGCGTATGCAATACAGAGAAAGAAACGAACCGAAAAAAGTGTGTGCGAATTTGGGTGGCAAGCCCCCAGCCACATCCCGGCACATGAGTCGTCTGCTGCGGCTGCTCCCTTCCAGGCCTGACCGGGTTCACAGAGTATCATTGCGAGAGGACCGAAGGCCTACCATTGAAACTGTGCAGGCGAAGAAAAAAACTTCGCCCTGAATGAGGGGCGCATTATGCCGACTCATTCACAAACTTTCAAGCCTTGCTACCGAATCGCTCCACAGCAATTTGGTTGGCAATACGGTTAGTTGCCATATTCGCTTGTTCCGAGCGGACAAAAATCTCCCTGAGTGTTTCGCCAATTCTTTCAATGTGCTCTCGCAATGCCTGATTGGAGGAATTTCCTATGCGCTGATGATAAATATCAATTACACCACCGGCATTGATCACGTAGTCAGGTGCATAAAGGATCCCATGGTGACGAAGTAAGTCACCCATTTCTTCCCGCGCCAATTGATTGTTGGCAGCCCCGGCTACCACCTTGGCGCGGATAGTTGGTAGTGTTTCATCATTAATGGTCGCTCCCAGAGCACAAGGTGCAATCACATCCACATCTGTGGCATAAATGTCTGCAGGGTCCACTGCAATGGCACCAAACTCAGCCACTGCCCGCTCAACACCTTCGCGATAAATGTCGGTGACAACCAGCTCAGCTCCGGCATGATGCAAGTGTTTCGCTAACCGGTAGCCAACATGCCCCATACCCTGAATTGCTACCCGAACACCTTTCAAATCCGTCCTCAGTGCATGCTCAACTGCCGCACGCAAACCAACAAACACCCCGTAAGCAGTAGAAGGAGCCGGATTTCCATCGGCCGTCTCACCGGCGTAATGATACTGCGCCTTTACACCAGCAATGTACTGAGAATGTTCTGCCATTTGTTGTAAGTCGCTTACCGCTATGCCTGAATCCTCTGCAGTAAAATACTTACCACCCAACGAATCCACGAATTTCCCCATCGCCGCCATCATTTCTGGGGTTTTATCTCTGCGCGGATCGCCAATAATGACCGATTTTCCGCCGCCCAGAGCCAAATTTGCCATCGCAGCCTTATAGGTCATCCCCTTAGATAACCTCAGAACATCGTTAAGGGCTTCGCTGCTATTGACATAAGGCCACATTCTGCATCCGCCCAAAGCCGGACCAAGATTGGTGTTGTGAACCGCAATGATCGCGCTTAGTCCAGCTTTTTCATCGTGATAAAAAGCAACGTGTTCATGGTTGTCGAATTCTGGGTGATCAAATACGGACATAGGTTCTCGAAGAGTGGTAATTTTGCAATATGGTACTAAAAGTATTCGAGGACGTTTTTTGCGTCCTGAAGGACGAGATTATAAAAACGTAAAATTTCATCATCGAAGAATGATTCTTATCTAGGATGGCTATCCTAGTTTTATTTTTATTATATAATGCACATCATAACTATCGTGGATTAGCTTGGAATGAAACTCGACAAATTTGATCGTGAAATTCTCCATGTCCTGCAGCAGGACGCGACCGTCTCAATGGCAGACCTCAGCCAGCGAGTTGGATTGTCTCACACCCCTTGCTGGCGCAGAGTAAAGCGCATGGAGGCAGACGGCATCATATTGCGTAAGGTCACCTTGTTAAACAGCAAAAAGCTCAACCTTGGTGTGTCGGTATTTATTTTCGTTACGTTAAAGAACCACGATGGTGACTCTCTTACAGATTTTGAGAATGCGGTTCAGTCAATCAACGAAATCGTTGAATGTCATACCACCAGCGGAGAGAAAGATTACCTTCTCAAAGTGGTGGTAGAAAGTATTGAAGAATATGAATATTTGCTGAAGTCAAAGCTGACACATTTGCCTCTTGTCGACCATCTGAGTTCAACATTTGCACT
This sequence comes from Alteromonas aestuariivivens, assembly GCF_003367475.1. Classification (GTDB taxonomy): domain Bacteria; phylum Pseudomonadota; class Gammaproteobacteria; order Enterobacterales; family Alteromonadaceae; genus Alteromonas; species Alteromonas aestuariivivens. Next base: position 123,790 of record NZ_QRHA01000007.1, on the reverse strand, counting down.
CAAACAGGTAAAGAATACGACTGAGCTTCCAATTAAAAATCCGTAACCGAGAATCAAGGGAGGGTGCGATTAAGCACTATTCCTCTTGATCACTGAGCATCAGGCTGGTTTTCCGGCCTGGCTCGGGCAAAAGCTTCCAGTTCCTCACAGTGATGCCAAATGCGATTAATCAAGGGGAACTGTTCCATGTTAACACCGAACCGAATTGCATTATAAACCTGCGGAACCAGGCATACGTCTGCCAGAGTTACATTAAAATCAAAGCAATATTTTCCTGCCTGGGTTTGAAGCCGCTTCTCAATGCCACTAAAACCCTTTTCAATCCAGTTAGCGGCCCAGATTCTCACCGCTTCATCACCCGCGTCGAATTGCTCGCGTAAACGATTGAGCACTCTCAGGTTTGCCAGCGGCTGTATATCGCAGGCAATATCCTGCGCCAGACCGCGGACCCTAGCCTTATCTGATGCATGCTCCGGCAACAGAGGAAACGGCTCCGGATAGCGTTCATTGATAAATTCCACTATGCTCATAGACTGATTGAGAATGAGATCCTCATCCTCATCAACCAGAGTAGGAACCAGTTCAGCCGGGTTTAGCCCTTGATAATCAGGAGAGTGCTGTTGCCCGCCTTCGCGCACCAGGTGCACCGGAACATATTCGTATTCCAAGCCTTTAAGATTGAGCGCAATACGTACGCGGTAGGTGGCTGAAGAACGCCAATAGCCATACAATTTCAAATTCATTCAGCCCCTCCAATGCCTTTCACGGGCACACTTTGTCTATAAACCTTAGGGCGCTTCAGCTTCAAAACGCCTAACCTTTTGCTCAATGGCACCAAAAATACTTCGCCCAGATGCATCCAGCATTTCGATTCGGACGGTGTCACCAAATTTCATAAACTCCGTTGACGGCCTGCCATCACGAATGGTCTCTATCATCCGAACTTCGGCTATACATGAATACCCTGCTCCACCGTCTGCGATGGCAGACCCGAAGTCAGTTCCCTGCTTGTTGGATACCGTCCCAGAGCCTATTATGGCACCAGCTTTCAAATGTCGGGTTTTTGCTGCATGGGCAATAAGTTGCGCAAAATTAAACGTCATGTCCTTGCCAGCATTCGGCCTGCCAAACAGTTTGCCGTTGTAAGTCGTCAGTAAGGGTAAGTGTAGCTTGTTATCCTGCCAGCAGTCCCCCAACTCGTCGGGCGTCACGGCAACAGGAGAGAACGAAGATGCAGGCTTGGACTGGAAAAAGCCGAAACCTTTCGCCAGTTCTTGGGGAATAAGCCCACGCAACGAAACATCATTCACTAACATAAGCAGGCGAATATTGCCTGCCGCTTTCTCCTCAGTAACCCCCATCGGCACATCACCGGTCACTACAGCGACTTCAGCTTCAAAATCAATACCATGCTCCTCACTGGGAAGCACGATATCTGCTCGTGGAGCAATGAAGTCATCCGACCCTCCCTGATACATCAAAGGGTCGGTCCAGAAGCTTTCGGGCATCTCAGCCCCTCTCGCCCTGCGCACCAGTTCCACATGGTTAACGTACGCACTGCCATCCGCCCACTGATAAGCTCTGGGCAACGGAGAATGGCACCGCTCAGGCTCAAAAATCTGACTCAGCACCGTACCATCGTTGAGCGCATCATAACGCTGCTGCAGTTTGGGCTCGACGTTGTCCCAGTCGTCCAAAGCCTGCTGCAAGGTTGGCGCGATATCCGAAGCGTCACAGATTCGGCCCAAATCTCTGGAAACCATCATCAGTTGACCATCACGGGTATTATTGTGATAACTCGCCAATTTCATCGTTCACTGAACTCCGCGGTTTGGTTAAGCTGGCTTCGCCAGCTGTTTACGTAATTAGGGTTTTCCACTGCCAGCGCTGCCTCCCCGATATTCAATGCGTCACGGGTATCCAGCATCACAGCAACCTCTTCGGCAAAAGTTTTTTCGCTGGCTTCAGCGGATTGAAACGCTTTGGGATGAGGCCCGTGAGTAAACCCCGCTGGATGAAAGGTCACCATCCCACGTTCGATATTGTCCCGGCTGAAGAAATCTCCCCGGTGATAAAACAGAACTTCATCGTAATCATCATTGCTGTGATAGAAAGGCACTTTTAGCGCTCCGGGGTCGCTCTCTATTGGCCGTGGAACAAACGTACACACTACAAAGCGACTCGCTACGAATGTTGTATGGACAGACGGTGGAAGATGGTATCGATGACTCATCAGGGGCCGGATATCCCGCCAGTTAAGCCTTACTACCGACAGTTCTCCATGCCAGCCCTGGGCATCAAGAGGATTAAAGGGATAGGATATATACGACAGTTTTTCATGCCGCTTTACAACGATTTTCCAGGGATTCTCATCCTGTTGTTGCAAAAACCGGCTATCTATCTTCGGTGTATCCAATACTGCCGGATCAAATATTGCGTGCCCCCCCAACATGCCTTTTTCCGGCAGCTGATAACTGTCATTGGTCGCTTCAATCATCAAAATTGACATCGGAGAATGGGGTTCCAGTCTCCACATAGTGGATCTTGGCAACACCACATAATCCCCTTCGCGAATATACAGTCTGCCGTAATCACAATACAGTTCCCCTTCGCCCTCATGTATGAACATCAGTTCATCACCGTCGGCATTGCGCACCAGAAATGTCATGTTGGACTTGCACTGCCACAACCGGTACTGGCAGTACGGATTATGCAAAATTGTTGGTGCCGTAAACGGATTCGGTTCATCAGACTGGTGCCCTGACACATCCAACCGATTGAGATCAAAAGCTCGCGGGCGCAACTCCCCCTCCCATGAAATCCAGTCAGTTGGAGGATGCTTGTGATGCATATGAGTTGCCGGACCAAAAAAACCTTCCCGGCCAATCTCGCGCTCAAATTTTGCCTCAGCAGGAAGATCTGCGTGAGCCTGGCGGGAATGGGTACCCTGTGCTGCTGGTAGGCGGATCCAGTTACGCATTTTCCTGCTCTTCCGAAATGACACCACGGCGAATTTGGTCAAGTTCTATGGATTCAAACAAGGCTTTAAAGTTGCCCTCACCAAATCCCTCATTGCCTTTACGCTGAATAATTTCAAAAAATACCGGGCCGATAACGGTATCGGTAAATATTTGCAGCAAAATACCGTCTTTTAGCGGGGCACCATCAATAAGTATGCGCAACTCCCGCAATTCATCCAGATCTTCCCCATGGCCGGGCACGCGCGCATTGACTCCCTCATAATAGGTTTCCGGTGTATCCATAAAGTTCAGACCTCGAGACTTTAGATCTCTTACCGTTGCGTAAATATCCTCGGTTGACAGTGCAATGTGCTGTATTCCCTCACCATTGTACTGCTTGATAAACTCTTCAATCTGAGACTTATCGTCAGAAGATTCATTTATCGGAATGCGAATTTTTCCACATGGCGATGTCATAGCCTTGCTGACCAAACCGGTTAATTTTCCTTCAATATCGAAATACCGAATCTCGCGAAAATTACCGACGCGTTCGTAAAAATCTGCCCACACCGCCATATTTCCCCGGCGCACGTTGTGAGTTAGGTGATCAATCACAAGTAGCCCGGAATCGGCGGTTGCCATTTTTTCGCGCCAGCCCGGATAGAAGTTAAAATCAACGTCGTAGATGCTGGTGTCACCATAGCGATCAACAAAATACAATGTGCTCTCACCAATTCCATAGACTGCGGGAATATTCAGTTCCATAGGCCCGAGATTTCCGACAAACTGCTTTGCACCGTGATTCAATGCATGCTCAAGTGCCTTACCGGCATCTCTAACCCGAAAAGCCATACCGCAAACACTGGGCCCTCTGAGTCTTGCAAATTCCTCTGCCTGGGATGCGGGTTCTGCGTTGACAATAAAATTAATGTCACCCTGCCTGAACAGCCATACCCGCTTGGATTTATGCTGAGCGACCTCGGCAAACCCCAAAGACTCAAACAATTGTTTCAACGCTTTAATGCCGCTTTCATCGGCAGCGGTATATTCAACAAACTCAAAGCCGTCTGTCCCGAGGGGATTGAATGTGGATGATGAATCTGGCGCAGACATAACTCAGCCCCTTCTAATTAACAATCTGTTTTCACAATAAACAACATTATTAACAATCAGGGAAGCAGGGGCCGGAAGTGCACCTCAATCTGCATTGCTGAGTCGGTGTACAGTTGAATTGACATTTGGGAGCAAACAACTCTCAGGGCAACATGACCGCCGCCTGCAGAGGAATAGGGTGTAATTAATACATTACACCCAGTACTTACAGCTTTACGGTCGCCTTGTTAATGCCATATTCTCTGAGCTTATTGGCAATTGCGGTGTGACTCAGCCCCAGCTTTTTGGCCAATTGCCGTGTACTGGGGTAAGAAGGGTACAGGCGCCTGAGTAAATCTTTTTCGAATTTTTTTACTTCTTCGTCCAAAGTGCCTTCAAAGTTTTCGTCAATGTAACTCAGACTGGGTGTGCAACTGGGAAGCTGAATGTCTTCCTTGGTAATTTCATTGCCGTCCAATAATGAAAGCGCCCGGTACAAGGCATTCTGCAGTTGCCTGACGTTGCCAGGCCAAGGGTACAGCTGCAGGTATTCCACACAGGATTTACTCAGCTTAGCAGGTCTGCGGCCCAGTTTATTGCTATGCTGTACGATAAACGATTCAGCCAACGCAACAATGTCTGCGCGACGCTCCTTCAGCGAAGGCACCACCAGGCTTAATACATTCAGACGGTAGTAGAGTTCTTTACGGAACTTACCTTCTTCCACCAGTTGCCCCAAATCTCTGCAGGTTGTACAGATAAACCGCACATCTACAGACACTGGTTTGTCGCCGCCAACCCGTCTGTACTCTCCGTTTTCCAAAACTCGTAACAATTTTGCCTGAAGCTGAGGGGACATGTCGGCGATTTCGTCCAGCAGTAAGGTTCCTCCTGCAGCGAGTTCCAGCAACCCAGCCTTGCCTACCGGCTGATTAAACGCACCTGCGGCATAACCAAAAAGTTCGCTTTCTGCCACGCTGTCTGGCAACGAAGCACAATTGAGGGCCAGAAACTCACCACTGCTTCGACGACTGGCCTGATGGCAGGCCCGGGCGATCATTTCTTTACCAGTGCCAGTCTCACCGAATATCAGGATCGGTGCATCAAGATCTGCCACTCGCTTCGCATCGTTGATGGCTTTATGCATGGCAGGAGAATGAGTTACGAAACGGTCAAAACTGTTGGATTCAGTTTGATGAAACGCGGTGAATTGCTGTCCAAGCCGAATTTCAGACTTAAGCATCACCACAGCGCCGGCAAGAATGGTGTTTTCGCCTCCGTCCGGCACGACTATCGGCAACAAATCCGCCAGATAATCCTGCTGAACGAACTGCACTTTCGTAGTTTGCGCCTGGGGAGCACCAGCCTCCAGCCAGCGGTGAAAATTAAACCCTTTCACCCATTCAGAGATTTCTGTAGCTTCCAATTCAATAAATGGCATTTCCAGACTGCTGGTCACAGCATCATTGCACATCAGAATTGCACCTCTGACGTCTACCGAGAACACCGGGTCTGGCAATGTTCGTAAAATCGCTGCCAGTTGGTTACGCTCCCTCTCACCGGGCATAAAGGGGGTTGTTTTTACATCGTCGATACCATTTATTCGACGAATTTTTGGCATCAAATGCTGAAAGTCAGCAAACTCAATATTAGGGAAGTTCAAGAAAATTTTGCCCCCCTCATCAATTTCAATTCCGCGTAAATCGATGTTGTGAGCCACCAGAATGTCCAGCACATCCTGCGTGATGCCTAATCTGTCCTGACAGGAAATTTCTAAGCGCATAACCATGTTTGATTGTAAAGGTATTTTTACAGAATATCACATTTTTGTAACTAAGAAAGTCGGTCAGTGGAGAATTCATTACCCTGACCAGCGTATTAGTGTTCGATACGGGGTCAGGTTTTCTGTCAGCAATTCAGCTGGCTTGTCGTTTAGGGGGGAATCTGGGTACAAACAGCCCTAACCGTTTGGCCTGTTGCACCAAAGCCATAATGTCAGACTGCGCCAAATGGAATAGCTGTTCGAAATCTGCAAGCACATAGTAGAGGGGCTGCATAATATCGATTCGGTAAGGGGTTCTCATTGCCTCAACCGGATTTAACGGCAAACGCAAAGGTTGATTACTTTCAAGCGCATAGACTGTTTCTCCAGGCGAAGAAAGTATACCACCTCCGTAAATTCTCAACCCTTCAGCACTGGTAACGAGACCAAACTCCACTGTAAACCAGTAGAGTCGTGCGAGAATTACCCGATCTTCCTTACTCGCGGCTAAACCTAACTTTCCATAGGTATGAGTAAAATGTGCAAAAGCCGGGTTGGTAAGCAACGGACAGTGCCCAAATACTTCGTGAAAAATATCCGGTTCCTGCAGGTAGTCGAAATCTTCCCTGGAACGAATGAAAGTAGCAACCGGAAACTGCCTGTTTGCTAGCAACCGGAAAAACTCGGAAAAATTGATCAGGGCGGGTACCTGGACCGTTGTCCAGCCTGTGGCCTGTTCCAGTGCACTATTGACATGGGGTAATTGTGGAATCTGATCAGGAGGCAAATCGAGCAATTTTAGCCCGGACAAAAATTGCGGGCAGGCCCGCCCCCGTATTACCTCAATCTGACGACAATACAAGTCTGACCAAATACGATGTTCGTCTTCGGTCCAATGTATAAATCCCAGTGCATCCGCCTGTCTGGAAAGATACTTTGATTCCTTCATCACTAAATTACCGCTCAGTCATTTCCGTTAGGTTGAGTCTAAAACGATTTGACCGCAGAAAAAGTAGCTGGGTAAATCCAACCCTCCCAATAGCTGTAACAGGATTTTTACATTTAATGTGAAACTGAAGGCGAAAAACTAAAAAAGACAGCAACTTGCTGTCTTTTTAGTCTTCATAATCGGGAAACCGGATCTAAAGGCGACTTATTTCGCGATTTAGTTGATATTCCTTTGAGGTTACGTATTTTTCCATTTTCCGCAGCCTATGTTCTGCGTCAGAAAAACGTTTACTTATATCATGGAATGCCTGGCGAGGAGGTTCACCTGCCTGCCAAACCTTGGTTTTCACCTCTACCTTTTGACTACTCTGCTCACCACTGCGGTTGCGCCAACCCTTTCCGGATTGCTGAAAAACGAAACCTGAAGCAGCTCTTGGCTGGTTTAATGGTTGTTTGTCCAATATAAACCAACACGCAATGTAGGCTACCAGCATGAAGGGCCCTGCCAGGAGGAAAAAGCCTGTTACGAACAGTATTCGTACCAACCAGCGTTCGATGCCGAAATAATTGGCAACGCCCGCACAGACACCGGCAATCCTGGCATGCTCGGTATCCCTGTAAAGAGCCTTGGTTGTATTCATGCCCGATTCCTCCACTCCGGAGCCTCGCTGTCCAAAATTGCTTCCAGTGTTTGAATTCGGTCAGCCATTTTTTCAGCTTTGTCGGCCAGTTCCTGCAATGACGCATACTCTTCCGAACTCAGCCCCTGATTCACCTGTTTTTTGCTTCGATAATGCAAAATCAGCCAGATGGGCGCTACAAAGATCATGAAAATAATCAGTGGCGCAATTATTAAGGCGACGATTCCCTCTTCCATTTTTTTACCTCCTCTAACAGACGGTGAGTGTCACATCGGCGGCCCCTGAGGCCCCCGTGTGAGTGAACAACCTATTTTTTTGATGTCGCCTTACTTGGCTTTTTGCTTCCCTGCACTTTTGCTTTTAGTGCAGCCAGCTCTTCATCAATCTTATCACCGCCTTCTAATTCAGCAAATTCGTCATGCAAGGTCTTCTTGCCAAGATCGTATGCTTCGACCTGAGATTCAAGATCATCAATCTTGCGTTCGTATTGCTCGAACCGGCCCATCGCTGCATCAACCTTACTGCTGTCCAGAGTGCGCTTAACTTCCAGACGCGAGCTGGCTGTTTTCTGACGCATGATAATGGCTTTTTGACGGCTTTTCGCATCCGCCAGTTTTTCCTGCAACTGACCAATTTCGTCCTGCAGTTTCGAAATTTGCTCTTCTACTACCTCAAGTTCCCTGGCCAGTGCATCAGCTGCCTCGCTGGACTTTTTCTTTTCCTGCAACGCTGCCCGTGCCAGATCCTCCCTGTCCTTGCTCAAAGCCAGTTCGGCCTTTGACTGCCAGTCTTCAGCGTCTGACTGGTACTTACTGATCTGAGCCACAATTTCTTTCTTACTTGCCAAAGTCTTGGCAGAAGCAGACCGCACTTCTACCAAAGTGTCTTCCATTTCCTGAATAATCAGACGAACCATTTTCTCCGGATCTTCTGCCTTATCCAGCAAAGCATTAATATTCGAATTCACAATATCGGTGAAACGCGAGAAGATACCCATAATCATTACCTCACACTCGAGTTAAAAAACATGCCCGTTGGCAATATCTGGGAGTTTTATATTCAATAACCCTGCCAACCTAAAAGAATTTTTAACCCACTGTTAAATAAAGTGTTTTTAGAGGTAAAATAACTATCGAACCGGAACCATTTTTCATCTACACTAATAATTGGTCGATATGACTAATTTTTGAGGAAATAAATGAGTAGATTTCGCCAACAAGATAATTTGTTGGGCCAGGCCAACAGTTTTTTGGAAGTCCTCGAGCAAATCTCGCAAATTGCGCCTTTGAACAAACCCGTCTTGGTGATCGGTGAACGCGGAACGGGCAAGGAGTTGATCGCAGCCCGTCTGCATTTTTTGTCTCAGCGCTGGGACCAGAATTACATCAAACTCAATTGTGCGGCTTTAAACGAAAATTTGCTTGAAAGTGAACTTTTTGGCTATGAAGCGGGCGCTTTTACCGGCGCCGCCAAGCGACGTGAAGGGCGATTTGAGGTTGCTCATAACGGTACGCTTTTTCTGGATGAGTTGGCGAACACATCCGGCCTGATTCAGGAAAAGTTGCTCAGAGTAATAGAGTACGGTGAATTTGAGCGGGTGGGTGGCACCAAAACACTTAAAACTGACGTGCGGTTAATTGCCGCCACGAACGAAGACTTGCCGTCGCTCGCTGAAGCCGGGGAGTTTCGGGCTGATTTGCTTGATCGCCTGGCCTTTGACGTTATCACCATCCCGCCTTTGCGTCACCGGCGGGAAGATATTCTGTTGCTGGCAGAACATTTTGCCATCAATATGGCACGTGAGCTCGAGATGGAACTTTTCAGTGGTTTCACCGAGAAAGCCCGTCGTACACTGCTGGATTATGACTGGCCCGGTAATATTCGGGAACTCAAAAACGTTATAGAACGGGCAGTTTACCGATGCAACAATCCCCATCTGCCGGTTCATGAAATCATCCTGAATCCATTTGAATCGGATTACCGTCCGACTTCACGAATAAAAACTCAGGATAGGATGGTATCGGTTGCAAATGAAGCCCCGCAAACACAGGCCAGCGGCACAAATGGAGAAAGTCAGGTATCCGCGCCTTTGGTGTCACTTCCGGAGGCCAGATCACTCAACTTTCCCATTGATCTGAAAGAGCGATCGCAGCAATACGAAATAGACATGATCCGCCATGCATTGACAGACAGCCAGTTCAACCAGAAAAAAACCGCAGAAAAACTGAGCCTTACCTACCATCAGTTGAGAGGTTATCTGAAAAAGTACAATCTGCTGGATTCCGCTTCTGAGGAACAGGAGTCACTTTGATGAAATCAACCGGGTGGGTCGCTAATACGTGCAAAGGGCTTGCAACAATTGCTCTTCTTTCCGCACTGCCAGCCTGCACCGAACACCGTCAGGATCCCTTTTATCAAACAGGTCTGGTGTACTGTTCTGAAAGTAACCCGGTAAATTTCAATCCACAGTTGGATACCTCAGGCACTACCGCCGATGCCACGGCCCACCAGATATACGGACGCCTCTTGGATTTTAATCCCGATTCGGGGCGTATTATGCCGAGCCTGGCGAGTAGCTGGATGATTTCTGAAGACGGACTGACTTACACATTTCAATTGCGTCGGGATGTCCAGTTTCATGCCACCGACTATTTCACGCCGAGCCGAAATTTCAATGCTGAAGACGTGATTTTCAGCATCAATCGCTGGAGAGTTCCTGAACATCCCTATCATCAGGTTTCCGGAGGTCGCTACCCCTATTTTGAAAGTCTGGGCCTGGCCGACAATATTGCTGATGTAAAGCAATTGAACAAATACCGGGTACAGATATCCCTGAATAATCGGGACAGTTCCTTCCTGTCGAATCTGGCGACCGATTTTTCAGTGATCCTCTCAGCCGAGTATGCCGCACAAATGATGGTAGCCGGTACACCCGAGCGGGTTGATTATTTCCCGGTTGGAACTGGCCCGTTCAAATTTGAAAGTTATCGCAAGGACCATTTCATCCGGTATCAACGCCATGACGAATTTTGGGGCAACCTGAATACGGCTGACCGTCTGATTTTCGACATTACGCCCAAAAGTTCGCTGAGGCTGGCCAAGCTGATAACCAGTGAATGTGATGCCATTGCCTTTCCTGCCCAGACGGAACTGGATATTATTCGCAACCGCCCTAACCTGGAACTGGCTGAAAAGCCTGGGCTTAATATAGGATTCTGGGCATTCAACACTCAACGTCCTCCCTTCGATAATCCGGATGTGAGGCGGGCTCTGGCTTTTGCTATCGACAAAAATACGCTACTCGAAGCCGTCTATTTTGACGGAGCAACAAGAGCCAAAACGCTTCTCCCTGCAGCAAGCTGGGCCTACCAGAGCGATGCAGACGACACGGCTTACAACCCGGTTTTGGCAAGAAATCTGCTGGATGACGCTGGTGTGGAAGAAGGCTTTACCATGACAATCTGGGCGATGCCGGTAGAGCGTGCATACAATCCCAATGCGGCGAAAATGGCCGAACTGATTCAACGCTACCTGGCCAACGTGGGTATTCGGGCAAACATAGTCACCTACGACTGGACCACATTCCGGCGTCACTTGCGGGAGGGGCTGCACGATTCTGTGCTGATTGGCTGGTCAGCAGACAATGGTGACCCGGACAATTTTTACCGGCCTTTGCTCAGTTGTGATGCCATTCCCTCCGGCACCAATCGCGCAATGTGGTGCAACGAGGACTACGACCGGCTTCTCAATCAGGCTCTGGCAACAGACGACATCGTAAAGCGTCGTGCCATCTATCAGCAGTTGAATCGGTTGCTTTACGAAAGGCTACCCATTGTTCCCATAGCGCATGCGTATCGTTATCAGGCTTATCGCACCGAACTGCAGGGTATGACCATTAATCCCTACGGTGGCGTCAGATTTGGCGGAGTGAGTAAAACACTGTGATAAGCGCAATGATTAGATATACCACACTGTTTGTCCTGACCTTGCTGGTTCTGGCTGCGTTGTCATTTTCACTCGCTTATCTGTTTCCGGGGGACGTACTGGTTAATCTTACCGGGATCACCCCACAAAACGACATTCAGCGAAGCGCCCTGATTCAACAATACAGGCTGGATCAGCCTTATATCGTCCAGTTTGCTTTTTACTTACAGCAGTTAGTCACCGGTAACTGGGGCTACAGTTTCATATCGGGTTTACCGCTTAGAAATGAAGTGGCCATCGCGTTGCCGGCCACCATAGAACTCAGTGCCTATGCAATGCTGATTGCAGTTATTGTTGGTGTTCCATTAGGTTGCTATGCAGGCCTACGCAGCTACTCCACGGCAGACTATGCCATTAATACCGGCAGCATACTGAGTTACTCTTTTCCGGTTTTCTGGCTGGCCCTGGTGTTTATTCTGGTCTTTAGCCTGGAATTGGGCGTGGCCCCCTTGTCCGGGAGAGTCAGCTTGCTGTTTGACGTCCCACATCGCACCGGGTTCGTGTTGCTGGATATTCTGCTGGCCGATGGCATTAATAGAAAGCTGGCATTTACCGACGCATTACACCACCTGTTACTGCCCACACTTTCGATTGCCCTGATAAGCACCGCAGCCATGATCAGGCTTACCCGCCGTTCGGTGATTGACGTACTCAATCGCCCATACATCACTGCGGCGCGTTCGCGTGGGCTTTCCAAGTGGCAGATATTTTTCCGTCACATTCTGAGAAATGCGCTGCTGCCAATTTTACCTCTAATGGCGATGCAAATTACGACACTGATCACCAACGCAATGATTGTGGAAACCTTATTTTCATGGCCAGGCATTGGTAACTGGCTGATCCAGGCCATCTATCAGCGTGACTACCCTGCATTGAGAATAGGTATGCTGGCTGTATCGTCGGTAGTCATTACTCTGACCATTACCATCGATTTGATTAACCGATTGATTGATCCAAGCAGGGAAAAATTCGAACGTGCCACAGTTTAGTCTCTACGAAGAAGAATTCCAGCCCTCTCCCTGGCAACAGACCTGGCGGGAGTTCAGGACAAGTCACGCCGCGTTTATTGGCCTGTTTATCTTAGGTCTGTTTGTCTGTTTTGCCCTTTTTGCTCCGTTAGTCGCCCCCTATGATCCCATTGCACAGAATATTGATGCTTTGATGATCCCGCCCAGCTGGAACATGAACGGTACCATCTCACACCTGTTCGGTACCGACTCACTGGGAAGGGATCTGTTCTCACGCATTGTTTACGGCTGCCGGGTCACTCTGGGAAGCAGCCTGCTTCTGGTCCTGGTTGCATTAATGACAGGCGTAACAATTGGCACCATTGCCGGTATGCTGCGGGGCGTGCGTTCAAGCATCGTAAACCACCTTCTGGATGCCCTGATGGCAATCCCTACCCTGCTTATCGCGATCATCATAGTTGCCATACTCGGTACCGGCCTGGTAAACAGCATGTGGGCCATAACACTGGCACTGACTCCACAATTCATTCACCACACCCGTTCTTTCGTGCGTAATGAAATGAAGAAGGAATACATTCTGGCTTCCAAGCTGGATGGAGCAAATCACTGGCAACTGTTTTTTCACTCCATACTCCCAAATATGATTGAAATGCTGGTGGTTCAGGGGACACTTGCGCTGTCGATTGCGGTTATCGACATTTCAGCACTGGGTTTTTTAAATCTTGGCGCTCAACCACCGCTACCGGAATTAGGTGCAATACTGGCTGACGGGCTGGATGTAGCGTACCTGGCTCCCTGGAACGTAGCTCTGCCCGGGCTGGCGATTTTCCTCATTGTACTTTCAATTAATGTAGTGGGAGACGGCTTGCGGTCTGCCCTCAGAAAAAGGTTGAGCCGATAATGCCGATGCTGGACATAAAAAACCTGACGCTGGAAATTGATACCGGGACCAGCAGAGTAAAAGCTTTGGACAAAGTAAGCCTTACCGTCAACAGCAGTGAGATTCGGGCATTGGTAGGTGAATCAGGCTCGGGAAAGAGCCTGATCGTTTCAGCCATCAGCGGCTCGTTACCGTCTAACTGGCACATTACTGCTGACCGTATGAGTTGGCAGGGCCAAAGCCTGCTCAGCATGTCCTCTGCCGAACGCAGGGAAGTTATGCGAAGAGATATCGCTGTGGTCTTTCAGCACCCCATATCGGCACTGGACCCGTCTGCCACGCTTGGAGAACAACTCGAGGAAAGTATCCCCGATGAATTTGTCGAGGGTTCCTGGTTCTGGCAACGAAAGCAAAGCCGGCGCAGCACCGCCATCAGCACTCTGCATAAAGTGGGTATAAAACAACACCAGCAATACCTGAGTGCCTACCCACACCAGATTTCAACGGATATCGGTCAAAAGTTCATGATTGCCATGGCACTGATATCCCAGCCCAAATTATTGATCGCCGACGATCCAACCCGTGGTATGGAAACCACCACCAAAACTCAGTTGCTCAAACTGTTTACCCGTTTGAATCAAACAAAAGCGCTGGCGATTCTGTTTGTCAGCCATGATTTGCTGGCCATTGCGAGTATGTCCCATACCATGACTGTACTGTACTGTGGCCAGACCGTGGAATCCGGCAATATGAAGCATCTGCGCAAACGCCCCCTTCATCCTTATACCAAGGCCTTACTTGACAGTGCACCGAGCTTTCGTAACGATTTGCCACCCAAGTCGACACTGCCCACGTTACCCGGAACCATCCCAACGCTGCAACATCTTCCGATTGGCTGCCGGCTTGGGCCCCGCTGCCCGCGGGCACAGAGGGATTGCGTTATAACGCCGGTGGTACGACGCATACATGATCACAATTACTCGTGCCATTTCCCGTTGCACATGGAGAAACTATGAACGAGGTCATGCGGGTTTCCGACCTGGTGTTTGAACACAGCCGTAAAAAACGCTGGCTCAAAAAACCGGAAATATTTCGTCTGGGGCCCATCGAACTGTCTGTACAAAGAGGCGAAACAGTCGCTATCATCGGAGAAAACCGTGCTGGCAAGTCACTGCTGGCTAAAATGCTGGTAGGCACCATTGCCGCCGACAGCGGCGAAATTTGTCTCAACAGCCAGCGCTACAATGCTGCCCAGACTCCATCACCCAAAAGCCACCATCGCAGCAATGACATCCGCATGATATTTCAGCACAGCAGTGAAGCGATGAACCCAGGGATCACTGTTGGGAAAATATTGAACGAACCATTAAGGCTGAACACCAATCTGGACGAGGTGGAGTGCAAACAGCTGATTGAAAATACATTGGTTAAGGTGGGTCTGCTAAGAGAGCATTACTTTTTTTACCGCCACATGCTCTCTGACGGCCAGCAGCAGCGTGTTGCACTGGCCAGGGCCATTATTCTTCAACCCAAAATTCTGGTTGCCGATGAGCCTTTTGCAGCGCTTGACCCATCCATACGCTCACAGACAGTCAATTTGATCCTGCAACTGCAAAAAGAACTGGGCCTGGCATTCATTTTTATTTCCCACAACCTCGGTATCGTCCGTCACCTGGCTGACAAGGTGATAGTCATGGAAAACGGTCAGATTGTAGAATCCGGGAAAACCGAGACCATCTTTCGATGGCCTCAGCATCCGATGACCAAAAAGCTGATTTTGTCTTATCAGTCTTTGGTTCCACAACAGACCCTTCGCTAACCAACCAGCGAAAGCAGAATACCGGCTGCAACTGCCGACCCAAGGACACCCGCCACATTGGGTCCCATTGCGTGCATCAGCAAAAAGTTATGCGGATTGGCTTCCAGCCCAACCTTGTTCACGACCCTTGCCGCCATGGGCACCGCGGATACGCCCGCAGCGCCTATCAGCGGATTAATACCACCGCTGATCCTGTTCATCAGTTTTGCCATTAATACCCCTGCAGCAGTACCTATTGCAAAAGCGATAGCGCCAAGAGCCAGTATGCCGAGTGTTTCAACGGTGAGAAATTTCTCAGCCGATAACTTGGAGCCCACCGCCAAACCAAGAAAAATGGTTACCACATTTATCAATTCGTTTTGAGCAGTCTTACTGAGCCTGTCTACCACGCCACATTCTTTCATCAGATTACCCAGGCAGAACATTCCTACCAAGGGGGTCGCGGAGGGCAAAAACAGAATGGTCATAAACAGCACGGCAAGCGGAAAGATGATTTTTTCCCGCATTGATACATGCCGAAGCTGCGCCATTTGAATTTGCCGTTCCTCTTTAGACGTTAACGCTTTCATAATAGGTGGCTGAATAATGGGTACCAATGCCATATACGAATAGGCCGCCACAGCAATTGCACCCAGTAATTCAGGAGCAAGCCGGGAAGCAAGAAATATTGCTGTTGGCCCGTCCGCACCACCAATAATGGCAATGGCGCTGGCGTCTTTGAGGGTAAATTCGAAGCCGGGGACAAAATTAAGCGCAATTGCCCCAAACAACGTAGTAAAGATCCCAAACTGAGCAGCGGCGCCCAGCAACAACATTTTGGGATTTGCTATCAGTGCACCAAAGTCTGTCATGGCGCCCACTCCCATAAAAATCAGCAGTGGAAAAACGCCAGTATCAATACCCACCTTGTAAATGTAATACAACAGCCCGCCGGCTTCGGAAAATCCGGCCAGCGGAATATTGGTCAGTAATGCACCAAACCCAATCGGCAACAGCAGAAGGGGCTCAAACTTTTTGACGATAGCAAGGAAGAGCAACAGGCACCCTACCGCCATCATGACCAGTTGGCCGGGCTGAAAATGAGCCAGCGCTGTGCTGTCCCACAGAACAAGAATCTTTTCCATACCCGCTACCCCAGTTCGATCAGTGACTGACCACTGGTAACGGCAGCACCTTCGGCGACCAGCACACTGCTGACGATACCGTCATAGGCACTGCGGATCTCGGTTTCCATTTTCATCGCTTCCAGAATCATCACAACGTCACCGTTGGCTACACTGTCACCTTCAGCTACCAGTACTTTAAATACTGTACCTGCCAATGGAGCATCAATGGTTGCACCAACGGAACCGGTGTGTTGCTCGGGTGTGCTCTGTGAAACTGGCGGCGCGGTTTGCGGGGTTATACCACTTAAGGTGCCGGATGCCCCAACTTCCACGCTGTAGATTTTACCGTCTACCTTAACATCATAAACCGCAGAGCCGGACTGGCTCACAGTTTGGCCCTTGGTCTGCTCTACTGGTTCAGGTTGCTGGGTACCGGGGGCTGGCTCAAACGCATCAGGATTGTCTCTGTTTTGCAGAAATTTGAGACCGACCTGTGGAAACAGGGCGTAGGTCAGAACGTCATCCACCTTCTCGCTGGCAAGACGAATGCCTTTATCCGCTGCAAGTTGCTCCAGCTCTTCAGACAGCGTCTGCAACTCTGGCTTTAACAAGTCTGCCGGGCGACAGGTTACCGGCTCTTCGCCATCCAGCACGCGTTTTTGCAGTTCAGCATTCACCGCGGTAGCCGTCGCACCATACTCGCCTTTGAGCACCCCTGCGGTTTCCTTGGTAATGCTTTTGTATCGCTCCCCGGTGAGTACATTCAGCACTGCTTGGGTACCAACAATTTGGGATGTAGGGGTAACAAGCGGAATGTAACCCAGATCTTCACGCACTCTGGGAATTTCCTGCAACACCTCGTCAAACTTTTCAGATGCGCCCTGTTCCTTCAGCTGATTCTCCATGTTGGTCAACATACCTCCGGGTACCTGAGCCAACAGAATTCGGGCATCCACACCTTTCAGGCTACCTTCAAACTGACTGTACTTTTTACGTACTTCGCGGAAGTATCCGGCAATGTTTTCCAGTTCCGGCAAAGATAAACCGGTATCCCGCTCTGTGCCCTCAAGAATGGATACGATGGTCTCAGTCGCGGAATGGCCGTAGGTCATACTCATTGATGAAATCGCCGTATCCAGCATGTCAATGCCGGCATCAATGGCCTTCTGATACGTTGCGGTACTCAAGCCTGTGGTGGCGTGACACTGCATGGCAATCGGCACATCCACCGATGCTTTCAGACGAGTTACCAGCTCCTCACAGTCGTATGGCTTAAGCAATCCGGCCATATCTTTTATGCATATGGAATGAACGCCCATGTCTTCGAGCTGTTTGCCCAAATCCACCCAGGAATCCACACTGTGTACCGGGCTTACTGTGTAGGAGATGGTCCCCTGGGCATGGGCGCCACAGTTCACTGCAGCTTTCACTGCGGTTTCCAGATTGCGCACATCATTCATGGCATCGAAAATTCGAAATACGTCAACCCCGTTGTCGTGAGCCCGCTCTACAAATCGTGTTACTACATCGTCTGCATAATGGCGATAGCCCAGCAGATTTTGACCCCGCAGAAGCATTTGCTGTCTGGTGTTCGGCATTGCCTTTTTAAGCGCCCGAATTCGCTCCCACGGGTCTTCACCCAAATAACGAATACAGGCATCAAAGGTAGCGCCCCCCCAGGACTCAATGGACCAATACCCAACCTTATCCAGTTTTTCAGCGACAGGAAGCATATCTTCCAGGCGCATTCTGGTAGCCAGTAAAGACTGGTGTGCATCGCGCAGGACCAATTCAGTTAGGGCCAGTGGCTGTGCCTTAGGCTTGGACATGGTAACTCCTAGTGTGTTCTATTGGTTCTTTTTATGATGCGAGTGCACTGCTGCACTGATGGCAGCGACAACGTGATCGCTCAATCCGTGATCTGTCGAAGGTGATTTTGGCTTTGACGCTCTAAGCGGCGTTTGAGGTTCCTGACCGGGAAACTTGCGGCAGAACCATGCGATAAGGTTTATGCCAACAATGAGCAGCCCTAAAAACGCAAATACAACACACATGCCCACCACCAGAAGTGTTCCGGCTTCGAAGAGCAAGTCGTTAATGGATTCTGCTGCCATGCCAATTTCCGTTCAAGCAATTTTGAGATGTAGATAAGTAACATGTGAGCAGGGAAAACACAACTCCGAGCCCCGCCAAACTGAATAAAAAACCATTATGAGTGAATTAATTTTCATAATTAATGGTGTTTATGCAAAAACAGTAAGAAATGGTCGGGGCCTGTTGATCTTTGTTGTCTTGACAGGGTATCAGGCAATAGCCTTCCGGGAGATATCACAACAAACCGTCGAAAGGGCGAGCACAAAAAAGGCCCACCTGATGGTGAGCCTTTTCTGTAAATGGCGCGTGTGGAAGGATTCGAACCTCCGACCGCCTGGTTCGTAGCCAGGTACTCTATCCAGCTGAGCTACACACGCATAAAACGTACTTTTACAGTTTAGTGTAAAAGGTGGCAAAAATTAAGTGGCGCGTGCGGAAGGATTCGAACCTCCGACCGCCTGGTTCGTAGCCAGGTACTCTATCCAGCTGAGCTACGCACGCGCAAAACTTATGTTGGTTGCCACGCCAACGAAATCAAATGGCGGAGAGGGAGGGATTCGAACCCTCGATACCAGTAATAGGTATGGTTCCTTAGCAGGGAACTGGTTTCAGCCACTCACCCACCTCTCCGGAACAAACTTAACGTTTGACAACGTATCAGAGAGCTTCGTTTACGCTTTGAGCGTATTTAGATTATAACTTCCATAGAGCCTGAAACCCTACTCTCCCTTAGCTCGGGAGCGTTTTAATCCGCTCGGAGACCTCTCCTTAACGTGGAGCCGCAGTTTAATGATTCGCTCAGGGAAGTCAAACCTTTTTTAGCAGAATTAAGCACACCTGACGGCATTTTAGACAATAGGGCAAAAAAACACCAAGCCAGTACCAAACTAACCCCATGAGTCATGGAATTCATGTATGAGCACAGTAAAGGTGTGAAAATGGTAGATGGGTAAATTTCCGTCTCAGCTCAGCACAACACTCTTCACAATTGGCAGTTTGATGCTGAAACTAAAAAAGGCTGGTACAAACCAGCCTTTACTAACGTTTTGGTTACTCTTTATCTGGGCTGCCAGGCTGGCCACTCTTCTCCGCCTGGATGCGCATATAAATTTCTTCCCGGTGGACTGAGACTTCCTTTGGAGCGTTTACTCCAATACGCACCTGATTCCCCTTCACTCCAAGTACAGTCACGGTTACATCGTCACCAACCATAAGAGTTTCACCAACACGACGAGTCAATATAAGCATTCGCTTGCTCCTGATCCTTACTTAAGAACATATCCCTTGATTCCCGCCAGTCCACCGGCACGACCCGGTGCTGGCAACAGTGATTCCCTGTCTTTGTGTCACTTCAAAGACTCACCGTTTATTAACACAGAGAGGATTATAGCTTATCTGCCAACCAAGGGGTAACAGACTCAAGGGCAGAAGCCAGATTTTCTGGAGAATCACCGCCAGCTTGCGCCATATCGGGCCGACCACCACCTTTTCCACCCACCTGGGCGGCAACCATATTCACCAGCTCACCCGCTTTCACCTTATTGGTGAGACCCTGGGTTACACCGGCAATCAGATTAACTTTTCCATCTGCAGCAACTCCCAGCACCAGTACGCCTTCACCAATCCGGTTTTTTAAGTCGTCCATCATGCCACGCAGCGCTTTGGCCTCGACACCCTCCAACTGGGCAACCAGAACCTTCACGCCATTGATGTCCTTTGCCTGGCTGAGCATGTCAGCGCCCTGCTGGCTAACCAGTTTTTGCTTGGCGCTATTGAGCGCTTTTTCCAGTTCTTTGTTTTGTGTCTGCAAGCCGCAAACGCGTTCGTAAAGCCCCTGAGCATCCGTTTTTAACAAACCACCAAGCCTGTTCAACAGGCTTTGCTGGCTTTGGACGTAGGCAACGGCAGCTTCACCGGTTATTGCCTCTATGCGGCGCACGCCCGAAGCAATACCACTTTCAGCAATGATCTTGAAAAGGCCAATTTCACCGGTACGGGCTACGTGAGTTCCCCCGCACAGCTCAACCGAGAAGTTGCCCATGGTCACAACCCGAACCTTCTCATCGTATTTTTCACCAAACAGGGCCATGGCACCCGAGGCCTTGGCTTCATCCAACTCCATCAGTTCAGTATTTAACTGGTGGTTCGCACGAATTTCCTCGTTAACCCGTGCTTCAATGTGCTGCAACTGATCAGCGGTAACCCCTTCAAAATGGGAAAAGTCAAAACGCATTCGAGACGCTTCCACCAAAGAGCCTTTCTGGGTAACGTGTTCACCCAGAATTTCCCGCAGCGCGGCATGCAACAAGTGGGTTGCGCTATGGTTCTTTTTAATTGCATCACGGTTTGATGCATCCACCGTCGCGGTTACCGTTTCACCTTTGCGAATTTCACCGATAACTCTCCCTCTGTGAGCAAAAGCGTTACCCATCTTTTGGGTATCGGTGACCGCAAACTCACCATTGGCAACTTTCAGAATGCCCTTGTCACCAATCTGACCGCCGGATTCTGCATAAAACGGAGTCTGGTCAAGCACCACAACACCTTCCTGACCATCCTGAAGGCTGTCACATAACTGGTTGTCAAAAATCAGCTCGACAACCTTACCTTGCCCTTCCACTCCACTGTAACCCGTAAACTCGGTCTGCTGGTCGATGCGGAGCATTTCATTGTAATTGGTTCCGAACTGGCTGGCTTGCTGTGCCCGTTCACGCTGAGCCTGCATGGCCGCCTCAAATCCGGCTTCATCAATCTTCAAATCCTGTTCACGGGCAACGTCATTGGTAAGGTCAACCGGAAAACCATAGGTATCATAAAGTTTAAACACAACGTCGCCAGGTACAGTGTCGCCTTCAAGGCCGGCCAGTGTGTCGTTCAACATCGCCATACCGCGGGCAAGGGTCTTACTGAACTGCTCTTCTTCAACGCGCAATACTTTTTCAATCACCGGTTGTTGATCAACCAGTTCCGGGTAGGCCTGGCCCATTTCATTACACAGAGCTGCCACCAGTTTGTAGAAGAAAATGTCACTGGCGCCCAGTTTATAGCCATGGCGTACAGCCCGGCGAATAATGCGTCTCAGCACGTAGCCACGGCCTTCATTGCTTGGCATTACGCCATCACACACCAAAAATCCGCAGGAACGGATATGATCCGCAATCACCCGCAGGGATTTGTCTTCAAGATCAGTGGTGCCTACTACATCAGCAGCAGCTTTGATCAGGTTCTGGAACAGATCAATTTCATAGTTGCTGTGCACGTTTTGCATGATTGCAGAAATACGCTCAAGCCCCATGCCGGTATCGATAGACGGCTTGGGCAAGGGTTCCATGGTGCCATCAGACTGCTTGTTGAACTGCATGAAAACCAGGTTCCAGATCTCAATAAAGCGATCGCCATCTTCTTCCGGAGTACCGGGAGGGCCTCCCCAGATATGCGCACCGTGGTCGTAAAATATCTCAGAACAGGGGCCACAGGGGCCGGTATCGCCCATTGACCAGAAGTTATCTGAGGTATTGATACGGATAATTTTTTCTTTGGGAACACCAATGTGTTTTTCCCAGATATCGAACGCTTCGTCGTCTTCTGCGAATACGGTAACCAGCAACTTGTCTTTGGGCAGCTTTAATTCCTGGGTCAGGAAATTCCAAGAAAATTCAATCGCTTCCTTTTTAAAGTAATCACCAAAGCTGAAGTTACCCAGCATTTCGAAAAAGGTATGGTGACGTGCGGTATAACCCACATTTTCCAGGTCATTGTGCTTGCCACCGGCGCGCACGCAGCGCTGCGATGATACCGCCCGGCTATAGGAGCGCTTTTCGCTGCCAAGGAACACATCTTTAAACTGGTTCATACCGGCGTTGGTAAACAACAGGGTAGGATCATCTGCGGGTACCAGCGATGAACTTGCCACTGGCTGATGGCCATGTGTCTTGAAATAATCGATGAACTTTTGGCGAATGTCAGCAGTTGATAATGTCATTGAGATCCTAACTTCCTATTTCAAACAGTCACAATAGATGTTGATTCCGATTCGGCGTTCGATTCAGCCTGAGCCCGCTTTGGCATTCGGCCGGACATACCTTCCGGAAGGGCGCAACGATAGCATGGAATATACGGTATTGTTAAGGGATTGGGTTGATTTTAGTCACCATTTACCGCTTCCTGAATGTGTTCTGAACTAAAGCCCCGATACTGCAAAAACTGCTGCTGTTTTTGACGTTGCCTGAAATCCTCTGGCAGTTGTTCACCAAACTTTTTTTCCCTGACCCGAGCAGCCAAGGCAAACCAGTCTAGGCTTAATTCATCCATTGCCATTTTGATACAATCACCGCTGATTTTATGTTGCGCCAATTCACCTATTATCCTTTGCGGTCCCTGCCCTTTGTTGTACGCGGCGCGAATTTTCATTTCCGCAAATCGGTAATCACTCTGAATACCAGCGCTGCGAAACTCTTCAACGGCCCCCCGGCTGTCCTGCTCTCCTATGCCCTTGTCAGCGAGCTTGCGAATAATTTCAACCGCACTGTGCTCCCGCCGTGCGAGCATACGGGTAATTGCGTCAATAATGATTTTTCGATTGGAATCTGACATGGTAATGCCCTTGGCTGGAATCAGTCTAAATACCTGCAACCGGCCATCTTCGGACAAACGGGCATTTATCGCAACGGATCTTCTATGCAAACGAGCGAATACCTGACTAACTTCAGCGCTGGCATTGCCCCTATCCCACAAGATCAATGGCAAGCTCTGGCGCAACACTGTGGACCATTTCTACAATATTCGTTTTTAAACGGGCTTGAAACCTGTGGCTGTGTCGGCGGCACCACCGGTTGGCAACCTCATTTTATTACCGTACATCGTCACGGAACTTTGGTCGGCGCCATGCCGGGCTACCTGAAGTCAGACAGTTACGGCGAATACGTGTTCGATCACAGCTGGGCCAACGCGTATCATCATCATGGGCTGAACTATTATCCAAAGTGGATTTCAGCCGTTCCTTTCACGCCTGTAACCGGCCCCAGAATGCTGATTCACCCCAACGCTGACAAACAGATCATTGTGGAGAAATTACTTGAACAGGCAGGTCGCCTTGAACAATTTGGCGCATCATCCTGCCACCTGTTGTTCGCACAGGATTTTGAACGACACAATGCCTGTCACGCTGGGTATCGGGCCAGATGGAGTGTGCAGTTCCAGTGGCACAACTACGATTACACCGACTTCGATGGGTTCTTATCCGCATTGACCTCAAGGAAGCGCAAAGACATCCGCAAATCCCGTCAATTCCTACAGGCCAGTGGTATTTGCATTGAACGACGGGGCGACGGGCAGATTCGCCCGCAGGACATGGCATTTTTTCTGAGCTGCTATCAACAAACCTATTTAAAACGCAGTGGCCATACCGGTTACCTAAATCAGGAGTTCTTTGAACACTTGCTGAAAACCCTGAAAAACCGGCTGATGCTGGTTATTGCGCGTCAGGGCGATGTGCCCGTTGCCAGTGCCCTGTTTCTTTATGACGACAAGGGACTTTACGGTCGGTACTGGGGGAGCCTAAGAGACGTCAATGGATTGCATTTTGAATGTTGTTACTTTCAGGGTATTGAATTTGCGATAGAAAACCGCATTCCCCTGTTCAACCCGGGAACACAGGGTGAGCACAAGATACTGCGTGGTTTTGAGCCCATCTATTGTTGCTCACTCCACCGATTGTTTGCTTCTGAATTCGACGCAGCAGTCGGTGAATTTTTGGATAGGGAAGCCCCGGTTATAACCAATTACTATCATCAGGCACATAATGTTTTGCCATTTAATGCAACTTTTCGCGCTCAGTTGATATCGAGCCCCGAAAACAAAAAAGGCCACTTCTGAGTTGAAGTGGCCTTTGGGACTTAACTTGAAAAAGTATTATGAGGCCTGAGCCATTTCACCGCTAACGGCGCTGGCTTTATCCGACTTCTTTGAGTCAATCACCTCCAGGGCTTTGTGCAACGCCTGATGACGCGTTTCAAAAACCTGAACCCCGGACTGATGTGCGTTAATACCGTCGAGCACTTGCTGCACTTCTTTACTCGCTGCACAGATAAACAGTGTGCGACCTGCAGCAATGGCATCGGCTGTGACATTTTCCACTGCCATCGCCGCTGAAACATCCATGGCCGGTACTCTGGCAAAGTCCAGTATCAGAACTTGAGAGCCCGGTTTCACTTTCTCCCGCACATGGTGACCAAGGTCTGCGGCCGCTCCAAAGCTTAAAGGGCCGCCAAAACTGAAGATGTTGACCTTGCCCTTGGCTTTGGCAAGCAGAGCATTTTCTTCCGGATCATTGAGCGTTTCTGGAATTTTCTTCAGTTCTTCAATTTGAAGATGTGCAACCTGTCTCACGTAAGCCAAGGCCGCAAGCACAACACCAACGCCAACAGCGGTAATCAAGTCAACAAATACGGTAAGACCCAGCACAAGAACCATCAAGGCAAAATCCCAACGAGGCCCTTGGTGAGCGCGCTTAATGTAACTCCAGTCGATGATGTCCAGACCCACTTTCACCAAAATGCCCGCCAGTACCGCATGAGGGATATTGGCCGCCAGAGGGCTCAACCCCAGAACCACCGCCAGCAGAACCAGAGCGTGGATCATTCCCGACAAGCGCTGCTTACCTCCACTGCGGATATTCACCACAGTACGCATGGTCGCCCCGGCGCCGGCAATGCCGCCAATCAGGCCAGCTACGGTGTTGCCGATCCCCTGACCAATCAATTCCTTTTTACTGTCATGACGGGTTCGGGTCATGTTATCGGCTACCAGAGAGGTCAGCAGGCTGTCTATCGCCCCCAGCAGTGCCAAAATAAACGCTGCTTCCAGCACCAACCAGAACATAGACTGTTCAAACACTGGCATATGCAGGCTAGGAAGCCCTGTTGGAATGTCTCCCAGAACCGGTATATTTGACATTGTCAGTGCGACAAGAGTGCCGATGATCAATGCGGCCAGAGGACCTGGTATATATTTACCCAGAGCTGGAGGCCACTTCAGGGCAATAATTAATGAGCCAATTCCCAAACCCAATGTCGCATAATCAATATTTGACAGAGCGGTGGGCAAATAGCTTAAAGCACCTATGGTGCCGCTTGGTGAGTCATGCCCCAGCAATGGGCTGAGCTGCAATATGATTATGATGGCCCCGATACCGGTCATAAACCCGGATATTACCGGATACGGAACAAGTCGGATGTATTGACCGATGCCCAGGAAGCCAAACAGAATCTGAAATAATCCGGCCAACATTACAGCCGTGAATATCAGCGAAGCATCACCTGACAAGCTGGCAAACAAGCCTGCCAGAACCACCACCATGGGGCCGGTGGGGCCAGAAATCTGGGATGGCGTTCCGCCAAACAATGCAGCAAAAAAACCTACTGCGATAGCACCATAAAGGCCAGCCATAGGGCCCAGACCTGAGGCGACGCCCAACGCCAGAGCCAGCGGCAAGGCGACAACGCCGGCGGTTACCCCACCGGTAATGTCACCACGCAGATTGGACAAATCCAATTTCATCATGAACCTTCTCCTGATTTGGAATGCAATGCAGAACTAAGCAGAAGCAAGTTGCTGCTTCGCATAAACCTCGTCCATCGGGTTGAAACTTTGAGAAGCTTCATCGAAGCATAGAATTTCGCCTTTCTCGATGTCATAAACCCAGCCATGCAGTTTTACCTGACCAGTGGCAATCTTGGCCGCCACCGCAGGGTGAGTACGCAGGTGCTGAAGTTGTTGAACCACGTTTTCACGGGTTACCTCATCCAGGTGGGAATGATTCAGTTCACCACAACGCTCTTTCACCACTTCAGTGGCAACCCGGCAGTGACCCAGCCATTCTTTAACATGTGGCAATGCATCCAGTCCCTGAGGGTTAAGCGCACCTTTCATCGCACCACAGTCGGTATGCCCGCACACCACTATGTGACTCACACCCAGAGCCGCAACAGCAAACTCAATGGAAGCTGTCATGCCTCCGGTCTGGTTGCTGTGTGGCGGTACAATGTTGCCCGCGTTACGGCAGATAAACAAATCACCCGGGCCTGTCTGGGTTACCAGATTCGGGTCGATACGAGAATCAGCACAGGTGATAAACAAGACTTCCGGGCTTTGGCCGTTTGCAAGCTTCGCGAATGTAGCCTTCTTGCCTGGAAACACTTCCTCTTGGAATTTAGCGACGCCAGAAATGACATGTTCCATGGAACCTCCGAAATTATAATTGTTAACATAAGTTTAAGATTCGATTGAACATCAGTGTCTCTGATAGATTTATAGAAAAATATACATTGTCGAGATAGCATTTAACTATCAAATTGATCACTACAAGGGTGGGATTCGAGTCAAAAATTTGTCTGGCAGGGTAATCCTGCCACCTTCGTTGCAAAAAATTGCGAACAGAAAAGTCACTAAGTGCGAAGTTTACCTTCTTTGTAAACACTTTCCATGGCTTCAAATCCATTACTTTGGTCACTGAAACAAAGCATTTTTCCAGTTCCAATGTCATACACCCAGCCATGCAACTGAACCTGCCCGGTGGCCAGTTTTGCGGCGACTGCAGGGTGGGTTTTAAGATGTTGTAACTGCTGCAGTACATTCTCCTGAGTCAATGCTTCCAGGTGCTGACACCCCAGTTCACCATGCTTTTCACGCAGTACTTCGGTGGCACTGCGGCAATGGCCCAGCCATTCTTTCACGTGTGGTAAACCCTCCAGAGAATCCGGGTCCAGCGCGCCTTTCATAGCGCCACAGTCAGTATGCCCGCATAGCACAATGTGCTTCACGCCCAGAGCGGCTACGGCAAACTCAATAGACGCTGTCATACCTCCGGTCTGGTTGCTGTGCGGCGGCACTATGTTGCCGGCATTACGACATATGAACAACTCGCCAGGCTCAGTCTGGGTAACCAGATTTGGATCAATCCGCGAGTCTGAACAGGTAATAAACAACACCTCAGGGTTTTGGCCACTGGCAAGTTTCTGAAAGGCCGCTTTTTTGCCTGGATAGACATCTTTTTGAAACTTGCTTACGCCAGTGATTACATGGTCCATACACTTTTCCTCGAGTTAGTTTTGAGGGCGAGCACCTTCAATTTTTATAGATGGCCCCTCTGATAGCTTTATAGATTTTATTGCATATTGGTGATAGCCTTTAGCTATTAAAGTGATACTTACCCTCCGAGTATATGAGGTCCTCGTAATGCAACACACCGGCAAAATGCCATCACTAAATCAAATTCGCTACTTTATGACCGTAGCAAAACACCTCAATTTTCGCCGGGCCGCGCAACTACTTGGCATAAGCCAACCCACACTAACTGCCCAAATCAATGCGCTGGAAACCAGCCTCGGGCTGACCCTGTTTGAACGTTCACGCTCCGGAACATTTTTGTCTCCGCAGGGTCAGGCTTTACTGCATAGTGCCGAAGACATGCTCGGTGCCTCATTACGATTCATAGAAGAAGCGCGCTCGTTATCAGAAGGTGAAAATACCACCTACCGGCTCGGCATACCACCCACTCTGGGCCCCTATCTTCTGCCACATATTTTACCCGAAATTCACCGTCTGAAGCCCGGGCTGAAATTCTATGTACGGGAGGCGGCGCCGGCCAACCTTCAGCAAGGTCTGTTGGCCGGTGAATATGATTTAATTCTGTCACCTTTATCCAGCAAAAGCAGCCAGATCCAGGTACAACCTTTGTTTCTGGAGCCGTTAAAATTTGTTATGCCCTCAGACCACCCGTTGGCCGGTGACAGTTATATTGATCCGGAGAAAATTCGCGGGGAAAAGGTGCTCACACTGGAAGATCGCCATCACTTTCACTATCAGGTACAGGAAATATGTACCCAATTGGGCGTAAAAATCGACCGCGACTATGAAGGCACAAGTCTGGATACTTTGCGTCAAATGGTGGTTATGGGCATGGGCGTGGCGTTCTTACCCGGCTTATACGTGCATTCTGAACTGCACGACCCTGAGGCACTTCACGTATGCGAACTGGCCGATATGCCGATTGTCCGGCAGCATTTGCTGGCGTGGCGGAATACCGCCCCGGCCAGAACGTTTTTTCGCGAACTGGCGAGCCTGATTCGGCAAATCACCCAGGATAAGCTGTCCAGTTCAGTGATGGTCACAGATATGTCGTCGGTGTAAGAGCATTACACCGACTGAAGGCGGGCAGCTAGTTTGCAGCTTCAAATTTCCATTTGG
Organism: Alteromonas aestuariivivens; assembly: GCF_003367475.1. GTDB lineage: Bacteria > Pseudomonadota > Gammaproteobacteria > Enterobacterales > Alteromonadaceae > Alteromonas > Alteromonas aestuariivivens. The sequence goes on along the minus strand of NZ_QRHA01000007.1, from coordinate 95,291 downwards.
TGCGGTTTCCTTCCCAGCTGTTGGAGCCCAGAATAAACCGCGTATCGTCCTCCTGCATGTGCATGCGAAGCCCGGTCTTGCGATGAATCAGGCGCCCCCATTCACCTTCGTCCTGATACATCCACTCTACGGTGTCACCCGTGGTCGTATTGGCAAGATGCACGACATCGGTATCGTTGGCAGACCCCAGAACTTTCCCGGTTGGCAAATGCTCCAGCCGGAACCAGCCGTTGCCAACGGGGATCACATCCCACTGAAACCAGGTGCCCACCCCGGAATCCAGAATGAAGTCATCGGTTGACGATCGGTAACGTAAGCGTTCACTTGCTACTCCATGAGTAAGAAACTGAGGGCCGGAAGGAATTCCGGTGAACAGATTCAGTACCGTATCGTCCTGTGCACCGCTGCCATCAAACAGTGAAGCACGATCGCTGTTATCCACGGGTCCCGACTGATACCCCGTCACCACCAGATTATTAAATTCGACATTCTCAATTACGATATTTGACGTTGGGTCAATACGGCTTTTATCGAACAGGTTGCCATTAAGGGTGGTGTTATTAAAGGTAATGTTACGGATCCCAGGCACCCCCTGGTGCTTGGCCGGGTCGTAATTAGCCTGACTCAATCGGCTGGATTCCTTGAGATTGGTGATACCCGCTATATCACCGTATATTTGTGTATTGTTGAAAGTGATGTCTTTACATTCGGCGTAAGGCCCAATTTGCGAAACCATAATGCCATTGTTTTCACCCAGACCACCCCATTCCGGACGATAAATAATATTGTTGTTGAAAACTGTACCGCCGGAATCTTCTACATTCTCCCAACCACAGGTCAGCACGGCGCCATTGTAGCTTTGGTAAATCAGGTTATTGTTCACCGTTATGTCTTTGCTGTATAAGGCATCATCCACCGCGCGCATAAAATTGTATTCAACCAGAGAGCCGTCACTGGGACGGAACGCGTCGTTATTACCGTGCCAGCCCCAAAGTTTGACGCGGGAAATGGTCGAATCGGTGCGGGTAACAATACCATGCCACATGGTATCGGCAACGATGATCCCCCGGATGGTGGCCCGATCCCCCGCAATGATAGCTTCAAACATATCCGGCACAGGCACGACGTTTTTCCAGTTCGGTGACCAATAAGGACCAACAGAGGGATTACTGGGATCATTACGAAAGTCGCCCTGATACAAAACACCGCGCCCGTAAATGAGGGTATCATCACCCAGTCCGCCGCCCGCTCGCTCTATGTGCCCTGTAACCAGGGCCTCAGGGTGCAGCCAGATTATTTTATTATTATTGGCCGGAATGGCCCCCGCAGCAGGGTGATTTTTAACATCGTGGAATCCCCCTCTAAACACGATAATGTCAGCGTCCTGCATCTGCTGATGAGTGACGGTGCTGGAATAAACCAGCTTGGTCTGACCTGAAGAAGCAACGGGTTCAACAAGATCGCTGTCGTCGGGGTCTGCAAATATCGCCAATGGATATTTGATAACCGAGAGTCCGTTGGCGGAATTCACGTTTTTGTTGCTATTAACGTCAAAATTCACCATCACATACTTGGGTTCATTCAGAGTAAATTCCACCGTATTGGCGTCAATAAATACCGGACCTGAATCGGCATTTACTACCTCGACGTTACTCGCATTTGAGGAAACCGATTCCGGAATATCCTGCGGGTCCTTGGTAATCCGTATGGTCAGAGCCCCCTCAGCAGGGTCAAACGAAAGGGGGGTAAAATGAAACTGTCGGTTTTTGTAAATACCGCCGTTATTGGAACTCATCAACTCATCCTGAGACTCCGTCCGTTTGACGTAGAGTGTCTGCCAGCTTCCGCTGCCTTGCTTTACCTGTGCAGTGTATATCAGTGAATTTTTAAAGTTTGAACTGATAGGGGCTGGCAGGTTTGGACGAACCAACTCCGCGTGCGCAACTGTCTGCAGATTCAAACAAGCGAGTGCCACCACTCCAAAAATCGTACTTTTCATATTCTAGCCTCAGTCGTGTAGGTCTATTGCTTTCATTCAACATTGAGCGCCGCAACACTCAATTAATATTACAATAACATTTAATTTAATTAATATTAACCTACAAAACATAAAACTCACATACCACAAAGCGGACAGGCGAACATTTTCAAGGCACTCGGCGCATGCGGAATAATCCAAACTGCCGACTAAGCCTCTCGCATTACACACCGTGGGCCGAAGATTTTCAGGTAAGGCTGGTGACGGCAGGAAGATTGTCTGCGGAAAATCGAATCCATTTTCTGCTATCGGGAGTGAAGGAAGTTGACCGGGGGCGCTACCTTCCCGGCCGCAAGAGTTAAACAATCAGATTTTGAACTGGCTCACCAGCTCCTTGAGCTCAGAAGATACCCCGCTTAGCTGCGTAGCTTCTACCGCCAAAGCTTCTGCGTTTTGGCTGGTTTTGTCACTCAGCCCGCTGATGGTAACTAGAGAGCTGTGAATTTCTTCTGCTGCAATGGTTTGTTGCTCCGTTGCCAGCGCAATATGGCTGCTTTGAGCCTGAACGGTACTGATACCGGTATTAATTTGCTCCAGAGATTCCACTACGCTTTCGGTTTTCTCCACCACCCGCAGTGACTGATCGCGTCCCTGCTGCATCATACTGTCGGTTCTGAGAGCCATGGATTGCAGACGCTCTACCATCTTGCGAATGTCATCAGTTGAATCCTGGGTGCGGCTGGCAAGGGAACGGACTTCATCGGCTACCACCGCAAAGCCCCTGCCCAGTTCACCCGCCCTGGCAGCTTCGATAGCAGCGTTCAGAGCCAACAGATTGGTTTGATCGGCAATACTATTGATAACATCGATTACTGCACCGATGTTCTCGGATTCTTCACTTAGGCCGCTGACCAACTCCACGCCGTCATGAATGGACTTGGCGAGGCCACGGATTTCCGCCATCGCGTCGCCTGCAATAGCCTTGCCTTCGTGCACCCGTGATTCGGCATCTGTAGCCGCTTTACTCGACTCCGCCGCGTTGTTGGAAATTTCCACAACCGTTGCTGCCATTTGCGTTACGGCAGAAGAAACATTGTCGATCAGATGCCGCTCCTGTTGTATTTCTGTATTGGAATTCTGTGAGACCTCGCGCAAATGCGCAGATGCTTCCGCCACGGCCTGGGTATGCCGGCTGGTTTGCTGGAGCAAACTGCGTAAGCGGTCAGTAAAGCGATTAAATTCGGCAGCCAGTTGACCGATCTCATCAGAAGTCTGAACGACAAGCCGCTGAGTCAGATCGCCATTGCCACTGGCAATATCCGCCATCGCCAGCCTCATCGTAAGCAATGGAGAAGTAATGCGTTTAGTTGCCCACCAGGTAATCAGCATTATCAGTGCAATGATTACGGCCGATGCCAGAATAGCTGATGTGATCGCATCGAATATAGGATCGCTGATCACCGATTCAGGGATGAGAACGGCCAGTGTCCAATCCATTTTTGGCGACGTCAGAGTGGCGTGTTTGAATACCACTACATGGGGCTGACCATTCCATTCCAGCGCCTGCAGACCATAGGGCCGCTGGGCTATCTTGCGGCTAAGTTCGGCAAACCCCTGGGTATGGTCAAATCGCTGATCAAAGCTGGACAGTTCGGTGCTCAATGGCAGCTCGGCCTGCTTGCTTGGGAAGTAAACGATTTTTTGCTCGGAGTCGACCAAAAACGCCGTCCCCTGCCCTTTGTACTGAATGCTGTCGATGACTTCACCAATGGTACTGATGAGAATATCGACCCCACCAACCCCTATCAGTTTGCCTTCCCGGTATACCGGCCCCTGCACCACCGCAGATACACTGCCGTCCTGAGAGTCCACTGCCGGAGGTGTAACGTAAAGCTCTCCGGTCTGTACGGCGGTGTTAAACCACGGGCGCTCAGTGGTAAAATATCCTTTTTTGGGGTCGCCTGCGTCAGGGCCGGTCTCGTCCACACCTACCCGACCGTCTTCAAAGAAATATTCCCCTGTGATCGCCGACCCAAAAAATGCTGACTTGATGTTTTCATCCGCCGAACTGATATTGGTAAATACTTTATAAACTTCGCCAATATCCTCTATCTGAGACTCGGGGGCGCCACGACGATGATTGGCTGCGAAAAAATTCTGAACAAAGGGGCTGCTCAGGAATCCCTTGGCTGTGCCGCCGTAACCATTAAAAAATCGCTCCACCGCACCGGCTTCCTGGTTAACCAGTGCCTGCACTTCATTTTCAACTTGCTGACGGGTCTGGTTGCCAATAAAACTGACAACACCGATAGCGGTAAGTACTAGCAGGATGGCGGTGCTGCCACCGACGATAAGTAAAAATTTCTGCTGGAGACTCAGAGACTTCATATTACTACCCGGTATTTTTTGCTGCGGCAACTCTTGCGTCGGCCTGTCGCCAAGTTGCTCTTATCGTTGCGGAAAAACACCCTTTTTTCCTCTTATAACATCGGTTATACCCAATATGACAAAAGAAAAAAAGCCATCTTCAGCAAAAAAAGCTGAACTCAAACAAATAGTTAAGTCACTGTTAATTGGAAGATTTTTTTTGGATTATTGTTTACACCAAACCAACATCAGGTTGTTGGCGGGCATGTCTATGACTTCACTCAAAATCATGGGGTTAGCCCAAATGAGCAACTCACTCAGATCGCGGTAACCGCCATAGCCCTGCTCCAGCAATCGTGCATGAAAAGCGGCATTGCTGTTGCTGCTGAACTGCCCCTCTTGGGTAAATGGGCCATACTGGCAAAAGACCCCTCCGGGCGGCAGAGCATTTGCGACCAGTTCCATCATGGTTTGTACTTCTGCCATTTGCATTATGTGGGCGGTATTGGCGGTAAAAACGGCATCAAAGCTCCCTTGGGGAAAAGCATGATGACCAATTTTAAACGCCACCGGGGCTTGCAGATTGGGCAGTTGAGCTTCACTCAACCAGGCCAGAATTCCGCTATGGTAATCCGGCTGGTCACTGGTATGCCATTGCAGATGCGGCAGGTGGCCGGCAAAATGTACCGCGTGTTGACCGGTTCCACTGCCAATTTCCAGTACCTTTGAGCTAGTTACAAAGAGCCGCCTGAGTTGCTCAAGTATCGGCTCTTTGTTGTTCTCACAGGCCTGGCTGAACGGTTTATTCATATTTATGAGCCACCGCCCGTAGCCGGTCAGTCACTGAGATTGGGAGCCAGCCATTTTTCTGCTTCATCCAGCTCCCACCCTTTGCGTTTGGCATAATCCTCAACCTGATCGGGCTGAATTTTTGCCACCGCAAAATAGCGGCTTTCCGGATGCGCGAAATACCAGCCGGATACTGATGCCCCGGGCCACATGGCGTAGCTTTCGGTGAGGCTCATACCGGTGTGTTGCTCCACCGAGAGTAAATCCCATATCAGCTGTTTTTCGGTATGCTCTGGGCATGCGGCGTAACCCGGTGCAGGGCGAATGCCCTGGTATTTTTCCCTGATCAGCGCGTCATTGTCGAGGCTCTCATCCGGTGCATACCCCCAATAGACCTTGCGCACCTGCTGGTGCAGATATTCGGCAAAAGCTTCAGCCAGACGATCGGCCACGGCTTTCACCATGATGGCGTTGTAATCGTCACCCGCCTTATTGTAGGCCTCAGCCAGTTCATCCTCGCCAATACCTGCGGTGACTGCAAAGGCCCCTACGTAGTCGGGCACTCCACTGCGCTTGTCGGCAATAAAATCGGCAAGACAATAATTGGCAAACTTCTCTTTCAATGTTTGCTGCCGCAGGTGATGGGCAACCCCAATGATCTGTTCACGAGCTTCCGAATCATAAATTTCAATGTCGTCGCCACTTCGGTTGGCTGGGAACAACCCAATCACCCCTTTGGCTTCCAGGCCGCCTTCAGCTACCAGTTTATCCAACATTGCGTTGGCGTCAGCGTACAGTTCTCTGGCCTGCTGCCCAACCACTTCATCATCTAGAATTCGTGGAAACTTGCCCGCCAGCGACCAGGTCAGGAAAAACGGCGTCCAGTCGATGTAGTCACGCAATACCGAAATGCTGGCACTAACCGGTGTGACCCCTGGCTGGGCCGGAACCGTAGGCACATACTTCGATTTTGCCACAAAGCCATTGTCCCGTGCTTCCTGTAATGAAACCGGGCGTGAGCGTGGCTGCTTTCTGGCGTGCTGCTCCCGCACCGTGTCGTACTCTTTACTCAGCACCTGAGCAAATTCAGCACGGGATTGCGGGTTGAGCAATTTCTGACACACGCCTACAGCACGGCTGGCATTCGGTACATACGCCACTGGCGCATGATAATTCTGCTCAATTTTAACCGCTGTGTGGGCTTTCGATGTGGTAGCGCCGCCAATCAGCAGCGGTAAATCAAACCCTTCCCGTTCCATCTCTTTGGCAACGTGTACCATTTCGTCCAGTGACGGTGTGATCAGACCCGACAGGCCAATCATGTCAACCTGTTCTTCTCGGGCCTTTTGCAGAATGGCCGCACACGGCACCATTACGCCCATGTCCACCACTTCAAAGTTATTGCACTGCAGCACCACACCAACAATGTTTTTACCGATATCGTGTACGTCACCTTTCACAGTGGCAAGCAGAATCTTGCCGTTGCTGCGGGCATCACCGGACTTTTCGGCCTCAATAAAAGGCTGAAGATGAGCCACGGCTTTCTTCATCACACGGGCAGATTTAACCACCTGCGGCAGGAACATCTTGCCTTCACCAAACAGGTCGCCAACCACGTTCATGCCGTCCATCAGCGGGCCTTCAATCACGTGTAGCGGTTTCTCTGCCGCCAGGCGTGCTTCTTCCGTGTCATCGACAATGTAATCGGTGATCCCTTTAACAAGCGCATGTTCCAGGCGCTTGTTTACCGGCAGTTCGCGCCAGCTCAAATCTTCCGCTGCGGCCGCCTTTCCGTCGCCCTGATAGTTGGGTGCAATTTCCAGCAAGCGCTCAGTGGCATCATCCCGGCGGTTGAGGATCACATCTTCAACTGCTTCTCTGAGCGCTGCCGGGATCTCGTCATACACTTCCAACTGGCCGGCATTCACAATTGCCATATCCAGCCCGGCACGAATGGCGTGATACAGGAAGACTGAGTGCATGGCTTCGCGCACCGGGTTGTTACCACGGAACGAAAATGAAATATTCGAGAGCCCACCGGAAACGTGGCAGTGCGGGCAGGTCTGGCGGATGATGCGGGTGGCCTCTATAAAGTCCACCGCATAGTTGTTGTGCTCTTCAATACCGGTTGCGACAGCAAAGATATTCGGGTCAAAAATGATATCTTCCGGCGCAAACCCTACCTGCTCAGTGAGGATCCGATAGCTACGCTGGCAAATTTCCACCTTGCGGGCCTGGGTGTCGGCCTGACCGGTTTCATCAAACGCCATCACCACCGCTGCCGCGCCATATCGCTTAATCAATCGGGCATGGTGCACAAAGGCTTCTTCGCCTTCCTTAAGGCTGATGGAGTTTACGATGGCTTTGCCCTGAACGCACTTCAACCCTTCCTCAATGACTTCCCATTTGGAAGAATCAATCATGATTGGAACACGGCAAATATCAGGCTCAGACGCTATCAGGTTTAAAAACGTGCGCATGGCGGCAACCGAGTCCAACATGGCTTCATCCATGTTGATGTCGATGATCTGGGCACCATTTTCAACCTGCTGACGGGCTACATCCAGTGCAGTTTCATAGTCGCCATTCAGAATAAGGCGCTTGAATACCGCCGAACCGGTTACGTTGGTCCGTTCGCCGATATTGATAAATTTAGAAAACTCAGCTGTCACAATACCACCTTAGTGTACAAAGGGTTCCAGCCCGGAAAGGCGCATTTTAGGCTCAAAGTGCGGCACACTGCGAGGTGCAATGCCCGCAACCGCGTCGGCAATCGCTTTGATGTGTTCCGGCGTAGAGCCACAGCAGCCACCCACAATATTGACCAGCCCCGACTGCGCCCATTCTTTGACGTGCGCTGCCATCTCATCGGCTTCGAGGTCGTATTCGCCAAATTCGTTTGGCAACCCGGCATTCGGGTGTGCCGACACCAGGGTTTCCGCTACATTCGAGACTTCATCAACATACTGGCGCAGCAAATCAGGGCCAAGCGCACAGTTCAGGCCGAATGAAAACGGCGCAATATGGCGCAAAGAGTAATAGAAGGCTTCGGCCGTCTGCCCTGACAACGTTCTGCCGGAGGCATCGGTTATGGTACCGGAAATCATCACCGGTAAGTGCTTACCAAGCTTTTCAAACACAACATCGACAGCAAACACTGCGGCTTTGGCGTTCAGTGTATCGAAAATGGTTTCCACCAGAATCAAGTCACTGCCACCTTCAATCAGCGCTTCGCAGGACTCAACATAGGCTTCTACCAGTTGGTCGAAGGTAACATTGCGCTTACCCGGGTCATTTACATCCGGCGATATGGAAGCGGTTCGGTTGGTCGGCCCCAATACTCCTGCCACATAACGGGGCTTTTCCGGTGTACGGCGGGTAAATTCATCCGCTGCTTTGCGAGCCAGCCTGGCAGCGGCCAGGTTGATGTCCCGCGAATGGGCCTGCATGTCGTAATCGGCCATGGAAATGGTGGTTGCATTAAAGGTATTGGTTTCAATGATATCGGCACCGGCTTCAAGATACGCACAATGAATATCGTAAATGATTTTCGGTTGGGTGATGGCCAGCAAATCGTTGTTACCTTTAACATCGCAGTGCCAGTTGGCGAACTGCTCGCCCCGGTATGCGGCTTCGTCGAGCTTGTGACGCTGGATCATGGTGCCCATGGCGCCGTCCAGAACCAAAATACGCTGCAGGGCGGCTTGGTTTAACTGATGTAACAAATCAAGTGACACGGGTTACCTCTTTGGCTGTGCTTTTTCTGACAGCTGACTCAAATCAAACGGAGTGGTCTGATACAAACAATAATTTAACCAGTTGGTAAACAGAAGACTACCATGGGAACGCCAGCGCACAACAGGCGGCTGTGAAGGGTCATCGCCGGGGTAGTAATTTTCAGGTATAGCCGGTTGCTGCCCGGCATTCAGATCGCGGGCATATTCATCGTTCAATGTTTCCGGATCGTACTCAGGGTGCCCGGTTACGAATACCATACGCTTGTCTTCGGAAGCAACAATATAGGCACCGGCTTTGTCTGACTCGGCGATCACCTGCAGACCGGCAACACTGTTGTACTGCTCAGACTCAATGTGACCGTAGCGGGAATGCGGTGCATAGAACACCGGGTCGAACCCCCGCAGGATCTCATTGTATGGGTCCAGCACCCGATGCTCAAATACTCCGGAAAGTTTGTCCTCGCGAAGCTTTCGCTGGATCCCGTAAAAATGATACATGGCCGCGTGCGCTGCCCAGCACAGATACATGGTGGACTGCACATGGCGCTGGGCCCATTCCAGTATGGTTTTCATGGTGTCCCAGTATTTGACGTCTTCGTAATCCAGAAATGCCAGCGGTGCCCCGGTCACGATCAGACCATCGTATTTTTTGTCTGCTACGGCGGAAAAATCGTGATAGAAGGCGTCCATGTGCGACTGGGGCGTATGCTTGGGTGCCTGATCATCAATGCGAATCAGGTCGACATTGATTTGCAGCGGTGTGTTTGACAACAGCCGCAGCAATTGAATTTCGGTTTCAATTTTGTTGGGCATCAGGTTGAGGATGCCAACCTCCAGTGGACGAATGTCCTGATGGGAGGCTCGGGCACTGTCCATGGTAAAAATATTTTCCCCCAACAGGACACCCTGGGCAGGGAGTTGTTCAGGAATTCGGATCGGCATGTCAGCTCCAACGAAAAATTGACGTTGGGTTATTGTGGCGCAATCAATCTGATTGTCAACATCTTTACGTCTAGACGTCTAAATGGATAATTGAGCTGTCTTGAATCCGGCAAGTTTTGTACAACGACATTGGATTTGAGATCGGTGCCAACTGTGAGATCAGGCTGCAAGCCTTATCAATAAGAAGATTATTAAGTCCACTTTATATGCAGGCACGATACTATGATCCAGTCATAGGTCGTTTCTATAGTAATGACCCTGTTGGGTTTACGGGAGAGGTCGATACATTTAACAGGTATTCTTATGTTGCGAATAATCCTTATAAATACACCGACCCAGCAGGTGAATCTAAAGTATATATTTGGAACAAAGGGCCAACAGCGACGCCCGGTAATGACAGTTCTTTCGGGCATGTTTCAATACAGACTGAAGGAAAGAATCCCAAATATATTAGTAAATTTCCTACTAAACAGGTGCCTTGGAAGTCTGAAGCTAACTTTAAAACTTACGAACAAGATAAAGAGTTTTATGGTAGGGATGCAGATATTGTAATCGACTTAGATTTACCAGATGAAAATGCAGCTGACGATTTTGCTGATACTTTACTGAAAGATCCTGAACAAACTTGGGATGTAACAGATAATTGTGCTGATACCGTTGAGTCGGTGATCAATGCTGGAGGAGTAAATACACCAAAGGATGATCCTATAAACACGCCTCAAAAACTAAAAGATGAACTAATTGACTAGGAAAAGTAATGGTTAAAATACCAATGAGCTTCATTAAATTGATTGTGACGCAGATATTATGTTCATTTTTCCTAATCTTTGATGACAGGATCTCTTCCCTAGTTGGAAAGAGCATTAACGCGTTAGGAGGAAGTGCTGGAGCTTCACCGCAAATAACAGTAATGGCTATTATGTTAGTTATTTTAGTTATATTCATAGTGATTACAGTATTTCAACTAATCAAAATTGCTAAAGAAATGAAGGAACTCAAATGGCTAATTTTTATTGAATATATATTTTTTATTTTAGGGATAGTGTTATTGAAATTTATATAGATTAAGTTTTTGAATCCAAAGCCCCGCCCTTCAATGAAGTGGGGCTTTTTTGTTAAATATCTACCTGAAAACATCACATTCTATGAATTGACTGCAAAAAGATAAGCTAGACTTATAACCAACTGTATTATTTGAATTTTTATAAGTGATACAGTGGATCGTAGTGTCGATTAATGTATATGCAGGCACGATACTATGATCCCGTCATAGGTCGCTTCTATTCAAATGATCCTATCGGATTTCGTGATGTACATAGCTTTAACAGATATGCATATGCTAACAATAACCCTTATCGCTATACAGATCCTACTGGTCGTATTCCTGAATCTTTTGATGAGTGGAAGAACTTAGGAATAGGAGCTTTAAGTGTTGCAGGTTCAGTAGGAGAACCTCTTACTGGGACCGTCGGTGTAGCTTATGGAGCAGCAGATCTATTAGCAGGATCTAAAGTTCTAGGCTCTTTATCGATGGCAGGAGGTTTGTACCTTATCCATGACTCCAAATATACATTTGAGAATGGTGCCAATAAGATTAAAGATGCGTGGAATAATGAAACAGGTAAAAATAATCGAAACACACCCGAAGGCCCTCTAGAAGCTACAGCAAGTACACTGGGGTGTTCTTCAGATTGTCAGAAAGTTGCGGGAACAATCGATAAGGGTATTGAAATGGTCGCTGGCAAAAATGCTTCAAGTGCAACAAATGGCATGAAAGTTATTGAGGGGTTGAATACCGCTGGTGATGTAGCATCAAAAGCTGAGCAAATAGAAAAAATAACGAATAAATTAGAAGAGCAAAGATAGGGCGAAGTAATATGTTGAATGGATCGGTACTAATAGTGATAGCTATCTGTGGTTTAGCGTTGTGTTTGGGGAAGGGAAAAACAATATCAACGGAAATCGCTAACTCCCATCTTGCGCGATTTTTGAATGGAAATAAGTTAATGATGGTTGGCTTCTTATTGGTCATGATGACTGGAGTATTAAAGCTATTCGGCCTTCTATAATACTGCGAGTTTGACAGGGAACTAAGAAGTTTGAATCCAAAGCCCTGCCCTTCGATGGTGGGGCTTTTTTTGCCTTGGAATGCTGGTGAGGGTTGTTACCAATGCTGGGTGACCGGGCTTGCCCGCATTGAATAACCCCAGAGCCTCGCACTCGCGGGGCTTTGTTTTTTGCCCACAAACCAACTGACTTTAAGAAGTAAGCTATACCACTAAAGCACTGAATAAATGAGGTTTATTGATATTTTCACAATGGTTCGTAGTGTCGTTGAATGTATATGCAGGCACGATACTATGATCCCGTCATTGGTCGGTTCTATTCGAATGATCCGGTTGATGCGGCGACTTTTCTCAATAGAGGGAATGTTCACGGATTTAACAGGTATTCATACGCAAATAACAATCCGTATTAATATATCGATCCGGATGGTAAAGACGCAAGAACAGTTCACAATGATGATGGAACTATAGACATAGAAATTCCGATTTCATTTTCTGGAGAAGGAGGGCAGGTAAAATTCTGCTTCAATCTGGACGGTCACATCATCACCAATGGTAGGTACATGCTTGCTCATTCCCCACTGTGAGCGCTGAATTACCGCGGTTGCCGATACCCCCAAAGCGGGTTTACCTGAGAGCGGATGCCTGGGCAACCCGCCGTTCAGGATAACATCAAAGGTTATCGGCCGGGTTTGGCCCAGTAAGGTCAAGGTTCCCGTCATTAAAGCGGTATTGGCACTAATCATCTCGATTTTGGTGGAAACAAAATCAATGCTGGTAAATTCACCGGCATTAAACCACTCTGGGTCCTGTGCCAGGGTGGAATTAAAATCCTCCTCATCCGGGTGGGGGTAATGGGTTTCAATGGACAGGGGGTCGATCCGTGCGGTGACTCTGCTTTTCTCCAGATCTTCGGGATTGAGTTCGATGCTGGCCTCAAAGCGGGTGAATAATGCGGTGTAATTCGACAACCCCATGTGGGACACTTTCCAGACCACGCTGGCGTGAGTGGTGTCCAGCACATAGGTACCTTGAGGCATGTCAACGAAGTCCGCTTTTGCCAACACCCAGCTCAAACAGCTGGTCAACACCAACACTGCCAACATTCCTGCTATCTGCTTTTTCATTGGAAACTCACTGAACGGCCGGTTAACCGTCAGTATAGTCCAGGCCGACCGCTAAGCGGATTTCTTCGCTGCGAATTCGGTGTCAGTTTTTGCTTTGAAGATGTGATAATAGCGGGGGCTTCGGTGGGCAGGCGTGTTAACTTCAACTACCAGAATATCAGGGCTGCCGGTGCAAACTCATCATCAGTTCGGCTTCAGCTCTTGGCAGGTCACAGGCCTGCATCACCTCTTCAAGGCTGGCCCCCTGCTTCACCAAATCTGCAGCTCTCTGATACAGGCGCATTGATGGGTCTTGCTGTTTGGCTTCCCGCAACTGGTTTTCAAGCTGGGTTTGGGCAAGTTGCAAATCCTGTATGTGTTTGGCCAGCGCCACCGAACGGGCGTGATCCTCTTCTCGCTGATTCAGTGCCTGTGTAAGTTCAAGTTTGAGTTGTTTGAATCTGGATTCACTCTGCGCAAGCTCCCTGGCCACCAAACGGGCTTGGGATTTCAGTCTCAAAAGGCTAACAACAACCAGCAACAGGGCAATCAGCGCCACCGCAAAACTGATGACGGTGAGTTGTGAATAATCCATACGATTCAGTGGGAGGTAAGAACAGAAGTCATGTACTGCATCTTAACCTATTTGCCGGAAAAAGGGAGCGTTGACGACGACTTAACACACTAAGCCCAACCCTTTGCCGGGCTTATCTGTGCTTGAGCAGGCAACGAAATTACAGATTGCTGATTTCGTCCCACTCTTCATCACTGAGCAGTTTGTTGAGATCAACCAGGATCAGAAGCTCACCATCCCGATTGCTAACGCCCTGGATAAACTTGGCGCTTTCCTCTGTACCCACATTCGGCGCACTGTCGATGTCGGAAGAATTCAGATAAACCACTTCGGCCACGCTGTCGACCAAGATCCCTACCACCTGCTCATCAGATTCAATGATCACAATGCGGGTATTATCGGTAGTTTCTGTTGGCGGCAAGCCAAATCGGGCGCGGGTATCAATCACCGTTACCACATTGCCACGCAGGTTGATGATCCCCAGAACATAGTCTGGTGCACCTGGTACTGGCGCAATTTCGGTGTGACGCAAGACTTCCTGTACTTGCATTACGTTGATGCCATACGTTTCCTCACCCAGGCGGTAGGTAACCCATTGCAGGATTTCGTCGTTGCCATCAACGGTATTACTTGTCATTTTGTCATTCATTAAGCTGACTCCCATCGCTAAGGCATCTGGTCATTACTGCCCAAGCCATTGTTTAGCATTGATATTAACTGTTCCACATCAATCAGCGCACACATTCGCTGCTTGACCATGCCCGCTAACCAGGGCCGTTTTCCACTGGATTCCCGCCACTTTACTTCATCTTTCTTTAAAGTCACGGTATTGACCAGCTTTTCGCTGGCCAAGCCCCAATTACTGTCGCCGAGCATAATTAAATATTGATAATCCAACCCTTCAATCAGGGATGGATTGCACTTTTCCGGCATTACCCAACGGGCTGTGTCCACCACGCTTAATTTTTGTTCACGGTGCAACATTACCCCTTTGAACCAGTCCGGCTTGCCGATCAAAGGGCCGATTTTTTCAAGTTGATGAATTCCACCCAAAGTGATCAGGGGAACCGCCAACGTCAAACCGGCAACTTCAAAAAACAGGGCCTGAAACTTCGAATCCAGACGCTCGTGCAAGGCGCTGCTGCTCACAACAGGCGGCACCAATTTCACCACAGGGGTTTCAATGACGGCCGGTTCCGGTAAGCAAACCTCCTCGGGCTCTTCCCATACCGCTTCGGGTTCAACGCTCACAGGAGGAGCGGAAATAACGGTTGTAACCTCTGCAGGTTCAGGAACCGCTTTCAGCGCAGCTAGGCTGGCCTGCTCCAACAATCTGGCGGCAGTGACACTTACCTCATCAGGCTCATCCTGTGGCGTCAGCAAGCTGTCCAGGTAATCCTGCATGACATCTTCGCGGGCGAACGGCGTCGGGGTCGTCATAAATTCGTTTTTTGTTCCAGCTCTTTAAGTAACTTGGCGTAGGCGTAAACACCCCGGGTACGGGGGTATATCAGTGAAACTGGAGCCTGGGCCTGGCTGGCATCCCTGAAACGGGTATCCACCGGGATCACCTCCTGCCACACCGCATCACCATAATCTTTTTGCAGGGTCGCCAGTGCCTCGATAGCCGCCTTAATGCGCCTATCAAACATAGTTGGCACAATGAGGGTGTCAAACTGCTTGTTCAGCGAGCGCCCCATAATCACCAACGTGTGCATCATCCGCTCCAGCCCTTTCAGGGCAAGAAATTCCGTCTGCACCGGCACCACCACTTTTTCACAGGCAGCCAGTGCATTAACCATCAGCACTCCGAGTACTGGGGGGCAGTCAATAAGGACATAATCAAACTCATTACGTACTGCCTCCAGCGCCCGCTTCAGCACCAACCCCATACCATTTTGATTGCCCATCTGGCGGTCCAGCGTTGCCAGTGCCATATTGGCCGGCAATATAAACAGACTGTCCAGCTTGGTCGGACACAGACAATCGAGTACTGTATCGGCGGTCAGGGGCTTATCGTTAATGAAAATATCGTAGACAGATGCGGACAACTGCTCCGAATTAACGCCAAAATAATAACTCAGCGAGGCGTGCGGATCGGTATCCACAAGAAGAACACGTTTTCCCCGCTGGGCCAGAAGCCCCCCCAGACTCACGGTGGTTGTGGTTTTTCCCACACCGCCCTTCTGATTGGAAATGGTCCAGACCTTCATCGTCTGAAGCCCTCTCTATCATCGCTGCGCATACAGTATCGGTGCATCCGCCTCAGCCCATTTCTGTCAGTATGCATTCAGCCATATTATCGATAGGAATACTCTTTTCGGATATGTTTTCACTGGCCACTGCCTGGGGCATACCATAAACAACACAAGAGTCCTGATCCTGGGCCCAGATTTTTGCTCCTTTGGATTTCAGCAACCGAGACCCTTCCCGGCCGTCTGCCCCCATTCCTGTCAGTATGACTCCCAGCACGTCGCCCTGAAAAATCTTGCTCAGGCTGCCGAATGTCACATCAACGCTTGGCTTATAACTGATTTTGTCACTGATGGCGGCTTCGCTTATGACGATTTTGCTCAACTTACTGTCACCGTCCACCAACATCTGCTTGCCCCCGGGCGCAAGATAGGCGTGACCCGGCTTGAGTACATCACCGTGCTCTGCCTCTTTCACCTCAATTTTGCAATGGGTATTCAGCCTTTGGGCAAACGCCTGGGTAAAGGTACCGGGCATATGCTGAACCAGTAAAATCGGGTAAGGGAAAGACGCCGGTAACTGGGTAAGCACCTTTTGCAGCGCTACGGGGCCGCCGGTGGAAGCACCAATCGCCAGACACTGATAATCTTTGCCAGAACGTTTGACGGTGGAAACTGTCGGTTGTGTCTGCGCATCTGTGCGGCCGGTCAGAACACCGGAAGAGCGGAAAAAACGGCCTTTGGGAGCATTATCAGGCATGCTCACATTCTGGCGCAGCGTTGACATGACAGGACGACGAATACCCACACCCCGTCTGGCGATCAAACGCACCTTGGTTCGCAGCAGGCTAACCGCTTCCCTGCGATCCTTGGCGATATCTTCAAAATTTTTAGGCAGAAAATCCAGCGCGCCAGCTTCCAGCGCATCCAGGGTTGCCTGGGCACCGTGATGGGTCAGCGAAGAGAACATCAGAATCGGCAACGGGCGCTTTTGCATAATAGCCCTAACCGCAGCGATGCCATCCATAACCGGCATTTCTACGTCCATGGTTACCACATCCGGCGCCAGTTCGTTGATTTTATCCAGTGCATCCTGGCCGTTACGGGCTTCGCCAACCACTTCCAGTTCCCGATCTTCGTCGAGAATTTCCCGAACCCGCCGACGATAAAAGGTGGAATCATCCACAACCAGGACTTTAAACACCATGAAGTTATTTTTCCTTACGCATTTAGCCTATTTTAATGTTTTACGCGCGTATCGTTTCAGCAAGCCCGGAATATCCAGGATCAAGGCAATACCACCATCTGAGGTGATAGTTGCCCCGGCCATACCCGGTGTTCCCTGTAACAGGGCGTCCAGCGGCTTGATTACCACTTCTTCCTGGCCTATCAGCGCATCCACCACAAAGCCGACCTGCTGGGTCCCAATCTGGACCACAACCACATGGCCTTTGTCCCGTTCTATGTTTTTCGGACCGCGTATCAGCCACTCACCAAGGAAAAACAGCGGTATGGCCTTTTTGCGTACTATCATTGTCAACTGGCCATCTACCGTATTGGTTTTCCTGATGTCCATGTTGATGATTTCGTTCACGGCCCCAAGCGGCAACGCAAATGTCTGCTTGCCGACAACGATCATCAGAGTGGGTAATATCGCCAGTGTTAACGGTACCTTAATCTCAAGCCGGGTCCCTTTACCCAGTTGAGAATCAATATTCACCGTACCATTGAGTTGGGCAATTTTGGTTTTTACAACGTCCATGCCCACGCCGCGACCGGAAATGTCACTGATTTCCGTTTTGGTCGAAAAGCCCGGGGCAAAAATAAGATTAAAGGCTTCCACATCTGACATTCGGGCTGCTGCATCAGCGTCAAGCACACCACGGCTAATGGCGATAGACTTGAGCTTTTCAGGATCCATGCCCTTGCCGTCATCCTCGATAACCAACAGAATATGGTCACCTTCCTGGGAGGCTGATAGCTTGACGGTTCCCATTTTGGGTTTGCCTGCTGCCAGACGCTCGTCCGGCATTTCAATGCCGTGATCCACCGAGTTTCGCACCAGATGCACCAATGGATCGGCCAGCGCCTCAACCAGGTTCTTGTCCAGATCGGTTTCTTCACCTTCAAGCTCGAGGGTAATTTCTTTCTTCAGACTGCGGGCCAGATCACGCACAACCCGTGGGAATCGGCCAAAAACTTTCTTGATGGGCTGCATGCGGGTTTTCATTACCGCACCCTGCAAATCCCCGGTCACCACATCCAGATTGGCAATTGCCTTGGACATACTTTCATCATTGACATTGATGCCAAGGCTCAGTAAACGGTTGCGCACCAAAACCAGTTCACCGACCATATTCATAATTTGGTCTAAACGTTTGGTGTCAACCCGAACGGTGGTCTCCGCCTGGGGCGCGTTCTGTGACGCTTTCTTGTCATCTTTTTTGGGCGTTACAACCGAAGCCGGCACCGCTTCAGGTTTGGGTGAAGCCGATTGTGGCTGCGCCTGTGTCTGTGCCTTTTTCGCCTGCTCTACGGCCTGCGTAGCCTGCTGGTCAACTTTAATACGCGGTTTACTGGCCTGCGGCTGAGACGTCGGTGACTCAACACTCTGTTCTTCAGTTTTACCGGTAGAGGGCCCTTGCCCCTGCCCGTGAAGCTGATCCAGTAGCGCCTCAAATTCATCATCAGTGATTTCTTCATCATTGCCGATAGCCAAAGCATCCGGAGCAACTGGCTCTGCCTTTTGAGGTGCCGCGCTGTCATCGCTGCCAAACTTGCCCTTACCGTGTAATTCATCCAGCAAGGCTTCAAATTCGTCGTCAGTGATGTCATCACTGACATCTTCAACCGGTTCTGTCACCTTAGTGTCTGTCACCGGGCGCCCCGGAGCACCAGAGCCGTGAAGTTCATCCAGCAAGGCTTCAAATTCGGCTTCGGTGATCTCATCAATACTGGCATCACCAACAACAGATTTTTCATCAGCAACCGAGCTGGTCTCTTCGATAGTGAATTCCTGCTGATCAGCGAATGAGTCAACTGAGGGGGCCGATTCGGTATCGGCTTTGAAACCTGCTTCGTCGGCAGATTCAGGCTTACTGAGTTTATGCAACAGCTCCACAAGGGCGGGATCGGCAGGTTCCAATGGGTCCCGGGCTTTAACCTTAGCGAACATATCCACAACCACATCGGTGGCCTGTAGGATCACGTCCATCAGTTCAGGCGTGAGGGTACGCTGACCGTTTCTCATTACGTCAAAGACGTTTTCCGCACCGTGGCAAATTTCCACCAGTTCGGTGAGCGACAAAAATCCGGCACCGCCTTTTACGGTATGATAGCCACGGAAAATCGCGTTAAGGAGATCGGCGTCCTCTGGATGGTTTTCCAGGTCCACTAACTGTTCTTGTAGTTGTTCCAAGATCTCTCCGGCTTCAACCAGAAAGTCCTGCAATATATCCTCGTCGACATCAAACGACATGCGTCCGCTCTCCTAAAAACCTAAGCTAGACAAGAGGTCATCCACATCATCTTGGCCCTTAACCACGTCATCACGCTGATCAGCGTCAATGATGGGACCCTCCGCTTCAACCTTATCGGTCTGTTTGCGGGATTGTTTAGGTGTATTTGCAATTTCTCCGGGCTCACCAAACATGGTCAGCATGTTTACCAGGCTGTCTTCAACTTCTTTCACCAGGTCGATAACACGGCGAATAACCTGCCCAGTCAAATCCTGATACCCCTGCGCCATCAGAACTTCCGTCAGCAAGCTGGTGAGTTTGTTGGATTTTTGCGAGGCATCACTTAGGAAAGTGTCGAGCTCATTGCACAATACCTTGAATTCGCCCAACTCAATCTGACGGGTCATCAGCTTTTTCCATTCCGGCATGATGGTGTCAATTTGCTCAGTCAGGCCTTCCGCAATGGGCATGCTTGCTTCCACCGCATCCATGGTGGTATTGGCAGCCTTTTCGGTTTCTTCAATCACATACGTCAGACGGCTTTGTGCGTCTGGAATGTCATCATTGGCAAGATCGACGATGCGCTCGTCAAGCTGAAAACTGTTTAGCGCATCGTGCAACTGGCGGGTTAGCTTGCCAACTTCGGCAAACAACTCGATGGACTCTTTCATAGAAGCGGCTTCGAGCAGAGCATTGGCCGAGGCGCTGTCTCCCTGCTCCAGGTACGTCACCAACTGCTTTGCTTCCTCAAGCGAAATAGGGACGTTAGCTTTAATCGACATCCGGTAATCCTTGGTAATACAGAGCGTCCGGATTAACCTAAACGTTCGAAGATTTTTTCCAGTTTTTCCTTCAATGTGGCGGCGGTAAAGGGTTTCACAACGTACCCGTTAACGCCCGCCTGTGCCGCAGCCACAATCTGTTCCTTTTTGGCTTCTGCAGTAACCATCAACACTGGCAGATGTTTCAGTTTGGCGTCTGAACGGATGGCCCGCAGCAGGTCAATCCCCTGCATACCCGGCATGTTCCAGTCGGTTACCACAAAATCGAAGTCGCCCTGCTGCAACATTGGCAGCGCCGTATTGCCGTCGTCCGCTTCCTGAATATTGGAAAACCCCAAATCTTTAAGCAAGTTCTTTATGATTCGTCTCATGGTCGAAAAGTCGTCTACCACGAGAATTTTCATACTCTTGTTCAAAATAGCCTCCAGTGAGGAATTGCTCGTTATAAGTAATTTATCGCTATTATTATTTTATTATTCAGCCCGCCAGGACTGCATGCGAGCTTTGAGCTTTAACATCGCCTGGCTGTGTATCTGGCTGACCCTGGACTCACTGACATCAAGCACTTCACCAATCTCACGCAGGTTCAGCTCTTCGTCGTAGTACAGGGAAAGCACTATCGCTTCCCGTTCAGGTAGCGTAGTAATAGCATGAGCAAGGGCTTTTTGAAAAGCACCTTGCATCAAGTCTTCCAACGGTGTGTCACTGCCCCGGTTATGTTCGGTAGTGATAACGTCCTCGGAAACACCCAAATCTTCTATTCCCACCAGCTTGCCAGCGTTTACCTCATTGAGCATCTGGTGATACTGATCCAGAGTCACGTTCAGCTGGGCGGCAATGTCCGCGTCCCGGGCATCCCGGCCGGTTTCTCTTTCAACCTGGGCAATGGCCTCTGAAATCGCCCGGCTGTTTTTGTGCACAGAGCGGGGAGTCCAGTCGCCTTTACGAATTTCATCCAGCATGGCGCCACGAATTCGAATACCGGCAAAGGTTTCAAAGCTGGCTCCTTTGGAACCGTCAAAGTTTCGTGCCGCCTCCAGCAAACCAATCATACCGGCCTGAATCAGGTCATCCACCAGTACACTGGCAGGCAAACGCGCCATCAAGTGATGGGCAATACGCTTAACCAGCGGTGCATGCCGCTCTACGAGCTGGGATTTGTCCGTATGCTGTTGATAAGCTGCGGCTTTGCTGTTCAACTTTGACTACCCGTTGATTTGTTGCTGACCAGTTGCTCAAGAAAAAACTCGAGGTGTCCGCCAGGCTGACTCGGAATCGGCCAGGTAACGGCTTTGGCAGCCAATTGCGAAATGGCTTTAGCTGCAGGTGAATTCGGAAAGGCATCAACGATGGCCGTTTGCCGGCGCACGGCACGGCGAATGTTCTCATCAAAGGGAACAGTAGCCACCAGTTCCAGCGCAACGTCAAGAAAACGGCTGGTGACTTTGGACAACTTGCTGAACAACTCCTGACCTTCACGAACATCGCGCACCATGTTAGCGATGATCTTGAACTTAAACACACCGTGTTCCCGGTTCAGCAGTTTGATCAGGGCATAAGCGTCAGTCAGAGAGGTGGGTTCATCACACACCACCACCATAATATCCTGGGATGCCTTGGAGAAACTCAGAACCATATCCGAAATGCCCGCCGCAGTATCAACCAACAGGACATCTATTGGTGTACGCAATTCGCCAAATGCCCGAATTAGGCCGGCATGCTGAATGGGAGTCAGTTCTGTCATGGCCTGGGTGCCGGAAGTGGCAGGGGCAATTTTGATGCCGTGGGGCCCTGTGACCAGCACATCATCCAGAGTACATTCCCCGGAGAGTACATGAGACAGGTTTTTTTCTACCCGCAGACCCAGCATGACATCAACGTTTGCCAAACCAAGGTCGGCATCCAGCACCATCACCCTTTTGCCCTGTTTGGCCATGGAAATGGCTGTATTCAACGTGATGTTGGTTTTCCCTACACCACCTTTACCACCGGTAACGGCAATAACCTTGATTAACCGCGATTGATTCATCTTTCGTAAGCTACTCGCTTGATCTTCGATCATACTGCACGTGCTGCGTTTACAACTTGATTGCCACTAGTATGAGTCAAACCATACTTTTTATAAAGCCTTGCCGCAGCAGATACCAGAGATTTTGCCTCTGCAACCTTGATATCTTCCGGAACCTTCTGGCCGTCGGTAACGTAACTGACTGGCAACTGGTATTCAATTGCCGCACTTAACACCTCGCCAAGACTATAACATTCGTCGAGTTTGGTGAAGATACAGCCTTCAAGCTTAACGGATTGATAGGCTTCGATGATACGTTGCATGGCTGGATATTGCGTATTAGATTGCATAACAAGGTATCGTTTTACTGGTTGCATTTGCCCATTGTTAAACTGGGCAAGCTGTTGAATGAGTCTGCTGTCGCGCTGACTGAAGCCTGCGGTGTCGATCAGAATGAGGCGTTTGTGCCGCAACTGGAACAGCTGTTCAGCCAGTTCTTCACTGCTCTGTGCCTTGCGTACCGTACATCCGATGATTTTTCCGTAGGTTGCCAGCTGTTCAAAAGCAGCAATACGATAGGTGTCAATGGTGATCATGGCCACCTGCTCGGCACCGTATTTCTGTGCATAGCGGGCTGCCAGTTTGGCCACCGTGGTGGTTTTGCCCGTACCGGTAGGGCCTACCAGCGCGACAACACCACTCTGCGTAAGAATGTCGTTACCCGTTACGTTCACGCGATTTGCCAGCAAGTTCAACAGGTAAACCCAGGCTTCACGTTCGTTGCTGTCAACCGGCGTGTAACTTACAAGCTGTTCTGCCAGTTTTCCGCTGATACCCATGTCCGTCAGACAAGTGGTGAGGTAGCGATGCATCGGCTTCTGGCGCTGATGCTTGGCTTCCATTAAATCCGCCACCTGGTGCTGCAGCACACTGCGCAATGAAGCAAGCTCTGCCTGGATAGCAGACAAATCGGTTTGAGGAGCCTGGTTCACCGCGGGTGCCGGCTGAGCAAAAGAAGGTTCAGCCGAGTCTTCAAAATTAAACAGTGAGTCAGACTGATGGTTTTGCGCTGCCGCGTAACCGGCCGCAGGCTGTGGGGCCTGAGATTGGGCCTGAGGATGAATCGAAGTGCTGGCCGAAGGCTCGTTAACCCGGCTGGCTGCTTCGGACTGCTTTTCCAGCAGCGCCATCAGACTGTCGGGGCCATCATCACCAATGATTTCACTTAGGCTGGGTACCGGCTTCGCTGCTTTGGGAGCAGGAGTTGCGGCGCCGGCAGATTTCATTGAAAGTTTTGCTTCCGGCTCTTTGTCGTAGGCCGCCACCAGTTCAATGCCGTCAGCTACCTTACGATTTGACATGATTACCGCGTCGCTACCCAGTTCCGCTTTAACCAGGCTGAGCGCCTCCCGCATATCCTTGCCAAAAAACCGTCTTATTTTCATCTCAACCTCTCTACTGCCTGGCGTCAGATTATTGACCCACTGAGCTGACTATTTTGATTTGTTTGTCGTCGGGGATTTCCTGGTAAGACAGTACGTGTAAGCCAGCGACTGAATACTTCAGGAAGCGAGAAAGCACCGGACGCAGCATACCGGACGTTAACAGTACTGCGGGCTCTCCCGCCAGCTCCTGTTGCTGACTGGCCTGTTGCAGCGACTGCTGGATCCGGTCGGCCAGACCAGGCTCGATGCCTGCGCCGTCTTCTCCCCCTGCCTGCAGGGACTTGTGCAACATCTGTTCCAACTCTGGCGCCAAGGTTATGACGGGGATTTCTTTGCCGCCCTGGCAAATTTCCTGCGCGATAAGGCGCTTGAGTGCGATGCGCACTGCCGACACCAGGACGTCAGGGTCCTGACTCTTGGGGCCATACTCTGAAAGGGTCTGAACAATGGTGCGCATATCCCGAATAGGCACCCCTTCAAACAGCAGGGTTTGCAGCACCTTCACCACGGTACTCAGAGGCAGGATGTCAGGTACCAGCCCTTCCACCAGTTTGGGGTGGTTTTTGGCCAGCATATCCAGCAACTGCTGAACCTCTTCGTGGCCCAGTAACTGGTACGCATTATTCGTAAGCAACTGGCTTAAGTGAGTGGCCACCACCGTCGCAGCATCAACCACTGTGTAACCCAGTGTTTGAGCGTGTTCACGCTTGGCCGGCTTGATCCACACCGCATCGAGCCCGAACGCAGGGTCTTTGGTAGGCCGGCCGTCGAGCTTGCCAAACACCTGACCGGGGTTGATGGCCAGTTCTTCATCATGGCTCAGTTGGGCGTCTCCAATGGTGACCCCCATCATGGAAATTGTGTACACATTAGGGTCCAGGTCCAGGTTATCGCGGATGTGCACCGCCGGCACCAGAAAGCCCAGTTCCTGTGACAGCTTTTTACGTACGCCCTTGATGCGGGTCAGTAACTCTCCGCCCTGGGCTTTGTCAACCAGCGGAATTAGGCGATAGCCCACTTCCAACCCGATGGTGTCGACCTGATGCACATCATCCCAGCCCAACTCTTTCATTTCAGGCATGCCACCATCGTCTTTTTGCACCGTGGCCGGTACTTTGGCCTGCTCGGCTTCCTTCTCAGCCTGCTTGCCCTGCCAGTAGCCGTAACCCGCTGCCATGGCGGCAAAGCTCAAAAACGCCAGATGCGGCATGCCCGGTACAATGCCCATTACAAACAGCACCGCTGCGGCAATGTACAACGCCTGACGGTTACCCAATTGGGAGCGGATTTCCTTACCCATTTCCTGGGTTTCATTTTCCCGCGTTACAATGATGGCGGTGGCAACCGACAACAGCAATGAGGGGATTTGCGCCACCAAACCGTCACCGATGGTGAGGATGGTGTAGACTTCCATGGCGTTGCCAAACGACAAATCGTGCTGGATCATGCCGATGAACAAACCGCCGACAATGTTGATGAGCATGATGAATAAACCGGCAACGGCATCACCCTTTACAAATTTTGACGCACCGTCCATCGAGCCGTAAAAATCCGCTTCAGCGGTGATCTCTTCCCGGCGACGACGGGCCTCGTCCTGGTCAATATAACCGGCGTTAAGGTCGGCATCGATGGCCATCTGCTTTCCGGGCATGGCATCAAGAGTAAAGCGGGCACTCACTTCGGAAATACGGCCGGCACCGGCAGTCACTACCTTGAAGTTAATAATCAGCAGGATGGCAAACACCACTACCCCGACGGCGTAATTACCACCAATCACCACTGCGCCAAAGGCTTCAATGACCTTACCTGCGGCATCCCCACCCTCATGACCGTACAGCAGCACCACCCGGGTTGACGCTACATTGAGCGCAAGCCGAAGTACGGTGGCGATTAGCAGTACCAAAGGGAAAATACCAAAATCCACCGGTCGCTGGGTTAACACCGCCACCAGGATGATCACAAGAGAAAGGGCAATATTGAAACTGAACAAGACATCAAGGAGGAAGGGCGGCATGGGCAGAATAACCATCCCCATGATCGCCAGTAGCACGATGGGGGCACCCAGCCCGCTGGTAAATTGTTGCAACTGGTTTTTGTCGACTCGTTGCAGGTAGCCTGATAACTGCATTGTGTGTGTATCTCACTATCAGAATTTTGACGCTTACCGCCTGTACGAATGGTACAGTTCAACTAGCGTGCCAGCTTGTCAGGCTAACTGAGCAAAAATCCCGCTATCGGCGCAGCTCCGGCGGGATGGGCAGGTCTTTTTTGAGCGGTTTGGGGCGCTTACCTTTACCCGCTTTGTAGGCCCGTAACTGATACACATAAGCCAGTACCTGAGCCACTGCCATAAACAGCTTGTTGGGGATCTCGTGATCGACTTCAGTTGAATAGTAAATGGCCCGGGCCAGCATAGGCGATGGCAGTAGCGGCACGTCGTGGGCGGTGGCAATTTTCCGAATGTGCATGGCCAGTTCGTCGGTGCCCTTGGCCACCAGCACAGGGGCGCGACTGCCGTTTTCATCGTATTTGATAGCAACAGAGAAATGGGTCGGGTTGGTTACCACCACATCGGCGGTGGGCACATCCTGCATCATTCGATTGGCTGCAGCCTGATACTGCAAACGCCGGATACGCCCCTTGACCTGCGGGTCACCTTCCGCGTTCTTGCGTTCATCCTTGACCTCCTGCTTGGTCATTTTCATTTCCTTGTTGTGCTTGTAGATCTGATACGGCACATCAAACAGGGCAATGGGGATCATCCCAAGGGTAAGCAGCAAAAATGCCCATTCGAGCATGTCCAGGGCGTGAAATATATTGCGCGGAAACAACTCCCTGTCCAGATGCAGAGCTTCGTCCTGAAAATACATCAGCGCGCACAGTGCCATCGCAGCAATCACCACAAACTTGGCCAGCGCTTTGAACAGTTCCACCATCCCGTTGCTGCCAAACATGCGCTTAAAACCGCTGATAGGGCTCATTTTGCTGGCTTTGGGTTTGGCCGATTCCCAGGTAAAGTTGTAGCCACCCAGTGCAATGCTGCCGTAAATGCCAGCTATCATGGCCACTATCATGTAAAGCAGCACTGGCCCGCCAACACCAAGCAGCGATTCACCCCAGGCTGAAAACATGTGGGTAGTGTCGTAGGTCTCGTCCCGGGAAAGAGTAAAGGCCCTTCTGGTCATCTCAAATACCGCTTTGGCAATCACGCCGCCGATAAGCAGAAACATCAGCCCGCTTACAATCAGCACCAAAGTGGTAGACAGTTCCCGTGAACGGGCCAGTTGGCCTTTTTTTCGCGCGTCTTCGAGTTTTTTCCCCGTGGGGTCTTCTGTTTTTTCGTGAGCGTCAGCCATCCAAAATCACCTAAGCAGGACAGATGTACAGCAACTGGCACATAAACTGTTCAGCCCGTTGCCACTGGCTTTCAAAGTGAGCGGTAAAGTTATCCAGTGTGATCCAGATGATCAACAACCCCATCATCTGGGCAATGGAAAAACCGATACTGAAAATGTTGAGCTGTGGCGCCGCCTTGGTCATCACCCCAAAGGCAAGGTTCACAATCAGCAGGGATACAATGGGTGCCAGCGACAGGGTAACTGCAGACACAAACATCCAGCCGCCCCAGTGTGCAATGGCCCGGAGTTGTTCCGGCCCCCACCATTCGGCCCCAATAGGAAAAGCACTGAAGCTCATGACCATCATCTGGATCATGGCCAGATGGCCGTCCATGGTCCAGAACAACAAAGTGGCGAGGATCAGATAAAACTGGCCCACTGCGGGCACGTTAATGCCGTTCACGGGGTCAACAATCGAGGCGAAACCCAGGCCGGTCTGCATGGCAATGATCTGGCCGGCCAGTATGAAGGTGTTGAGCACCATCATGGAGATAAACCCGATGGCGACGCCAATCAGCAATTGCTGAATAACCAGCAGAAAGGTGCCGGCGTTCACCAGCTCGGTCACCGGTGATGGTGGTACCACAGGCATGATCACCAGCGTCAGAAAAATCGCCAAAAGCGCCCGCACTGGCGGCGGGATAGACTTGGCGTTAAGACCAATCATGGCAGCGAACATACCGCTGATGCGCATAAACGGCAGCAGCAGGTCGGCCAGAAACTGCATCACCGAATCGAGCGGGACCTGCATATCAGCCAATCACCTGCGGGATCTGTTCTACCATGTGGTAGGTGAAGTCCATCAGTTTCTGCACCAGCCAGTTGCCGCCCCAGCTCAGGGCCAGCAGGGTAACCAGCAAACGGGGTAAAAAACTCATGGTTTGTTCGTTGATGGAAGTAGCGGCCTGAAACACCGCCACAATCAAACCCACAATCAGACTTGGAACAATCACCGCCGACACCAGCAGGATCACCATGAACATGGATTCGCGCAGGATTTCGACAAACACCTCTGGTGACATAAGGCTCTCCTAAATGCCCATACCGAAACTGGTGGCCAGGGTCCCGAAAATCAGATTCCAGCCATCCACCAGCACAAACAGCATCAGCTTGAAGGGCAGTGACACTATCATGGGTGACAGCATCATCATCCCCATCGCCATCAGGATGGAAGCCACTACAAGGTCGATGATCAGAAACGGAATAAACAGCATAAAGCCAATCTGGAATGCGGTTTTCAGCTCGCTGGTCACAAACGATGGAATAAGAATGGTCAGCGGCACCTCTTCCGGGCTGTCGTACTTGCCTTCGTCGCCAGCGATGCGCACGAAAGTCTCAAGATCTTTCACCCGGGTTTGCGAGAGCATGAAAGCACGCATCGGCCCTTTGGCCTCTTCGAAAGCCTGTTTTGAGGTGATTTGCTCACCCAGATAGGGCTGCAGTGCGCGCTCGTTTATCTCGTCGAATACCGGCGCCATAATAAACAGTGACAAAAACAGGCTCACCCCAATCAGGATCTGGTTCGAAGGTGACTGCTGCAAACCAATCGCCTGACGCAGAATCGACAACACGACAATGATACGGGTAAACGAGGTCATCATCATGATGAACGCCGGGATCAGACTCAGCGCAGTCATAATGAACAGCGCCTGCAGCGTCATACTGTAGTCCTGGGTACCATCGGCGTTGGTGGTCACGGTGACCGCAGATATGCCCTGCTGAGCCAGTGCCGGTTCGGCAAAAATGAGCCCGCCCGCCAGCAACAGCAATAAACTGAACAGTGATTTAGTCTTTGTCATGCCCGGCACCCTTAACTGCAGGATTCATTTTACCGGCCATGGCTTGAATGAGTTTTTGTTTGAAATGTTCAGCTCCGTTTTCCTTGCGGGAGTCTGAAGATAAGGGGGTTTCCAGTTTGCTCAGATGGGTTATGGTATGGGAAGTCACCCCAATCAGGTGCTGTTCCTGCCCCACTTCAATCACCAGAATGCGCTCTTTGGCACCGGCAATCATGCTGCTGACAACCTTCATCTGACCACTGCTGCTGTGAGCGACATTAAACCGACGCATCAGCCAGGCGAGGCTGAAAATGATCGCCACTACCAGCAAAAGTGATAGAAAAATTGACACTACCGAACCGGGATTGGTGATGGACTGGGTATTGTCAGCGAATGCCTGAGGGCTGAGGAAAAGGGGCGACATAACGCAACCCCTTGTAAGAACTGTACTTTTAGCGGAGCTTTTTGATTCTCTCGATTTGACTAATAACATCGGTTAACCGGATACCAAACTTTTCATTAACGACAACTACCTCTCCATGAGCAATCAGCGTGCCATTTACCAAAACGTCCAGTGGTTCTCCAGCAACCCGGTCCAGTTCTACCACTGAGCCCTGGTTAAGTTGCAACAGGTTACGAATACTGATCTGACTGCGGCCCACTTCCATGGAAATGGTCACTGGAATGTCCAGGATGGTATCCAGCTTTTTCTTCTCTTCCTGGGAAATGGGTGCATCATCGGTCAGTTCATCCAGTTCTGCAGCCTGAACGCCTTCCGCCTGATCCGCTTCTGACTCAGCCTGTTCGGCCATTGCTGCGGCCCAATCGTCCATTCCGTCTTGTTCACTCATGGAATTGCCTCATTTAACTGTCAACCTGATCACAGGTCTTCTTCGAGTACTTGCAGTTCGGCGTCATTATCTATCATGCGCCCACCGCGGGTTAATAACTGCAGCTCAGATTTGACTGACTGCGGACGCGGGATCTTATCGGTGATCTTCAGCGCCAGATTGTCGCGGGACCGCCCCAGCTTCGCTCTGAAGGTAGGCAGCTCCTCTATCAATACGGTGATATGCTCCGGCATTTCAATCGGCAGCACATCCCCTTCTTTAAATTCCATCACTTCCCGTAACGACACTTCCAGATCGAGCATGTGGGTGCTGAGCTCCACTTTTACGTCCATGATCTCGTCACGCAGCGCTTTGCTCCAGCGCAGATCGGTGTCTTCCTTATCGCTCTGAACCCCGGCATCGAGCAGTTCCCGAATGGGTTCCAGCATCGAGTACGGCAGCGACACGTGGAAGTCACCGCCTCCGCCATCCAGTTCAATATGAAACGAGCTGATCACCACCACTTCGGTAGGGCTGACAATGTTGGCCATCGCCGGGTTGACTTCTGAGTCGAGGTATTCAAACGACACATCCATAACCGGAGCCCAGGCTTCCTTGTAATCTTCAAAGATGATCTTCAAAAGCATCTGGATAATACGGCGCTCAGTGGGGGTAAACTCCCGCCCTTCGATTTTGGCGTGGTAACGCCCGTCGCCGCCGAAGAAGTTGTCCACCAGAATAAATACCAGGCGTGCTTCCATGGTAATCAGCCCGGTACCTTTAAGCGGGCGAAAGCGCACCATGTTCAGGCTGGTGGGTACAAACAGAGTATGAATGTACTCACCAAACTTGATCATCTGGATACCGTTAATCGACACTTCCGCAGAGCGACGCATCATGTTGAACAGGCTTACCCGCATATGCCGGGCAAACCGTTCATTGACAATTTCCAGGGTGGGCATGCGCCCACGTACAATCCTGTCCTGTGAGGAAAAGTCATATTCCAGCGCTGAGGAGTCCGAGGGATTGAGATCCGCCTCGTCTTCCTCAACGTCATCGACCCCATGTAAGAGGGCGTCAATTTCGTCTTGGGATAATAAATCGCTCACAGTCTGTTCCTGCTTATTGCATTACGAAGCCGGTAAACAACACCTGCTCCACCACTTCAACGCCAACAATGTTTTTCAATACTTGCTGGACTTCGCCCAGCGCCTTTTCACGCAGGGCAATTTTACCGGCTTCCGTCACCAGATCATCGGCATTGCTGGCGCTGAATACGTGCAAAAGTGTGCCTTCAATCAACGGAATATGCGATTTGGCAGTTTCTTCATTATCGCTGCCCCGTACCATCAGTTGAACCTTAATCTGAACAAGGCGGTCACGACCGGTCCCCGGTACATTGAACACAAACGGACGCGGCATGGCCACATACAAGGCCGTGCCGGCTTTTCCACCCCGGGTTGATGTGGTTGGGCGGCTGGTGCCTTTGGCGTCCGCCAACTGCTGGGTTGCACTGCTATCAGAGCTGCCACTCAGCCACAGATAACCACCGATGCCACTGGCAATCACAATCACGGCCGCCACTATTATAATGAGCTTGCCTTTCTTTGCGCTGTCTTCAATTTGTAATTCTTGTTCAGCCATAACGACCTCTTAACTGTCTGCTGAGCGTATTATCAGGGTTCACACTAAAATGGCAACGCAATTCCGGTATGCAGGTAGGTACTTTTACGCATAATCGTCAATTCCACCTTGTGCCTGACGGCTCAGTCGCTGCTCAATCACCTGGGTGTCTTCGTCCGCATCGGCAGCAAGACTCCCATGAGATGCGCCACCAGACTGCTGCTCCCCGGCCTGTTCGCCAGACTCCTTGTTCTGTTGCTGTACCGAAGACTCGCCCAATTGGATCCCCTGCTCGGCCAGCATGTCTCTTAAACGCGGCACTGCGTCTGCCAGTGCTTCTTTAGCGGCGGCGTTCTGTACAACAATACTGACACTGGCGGTGTCGCCCGACACATTAACCCGAACCTGCATGCTGCCCATTTCAGGCGGGTCGAGGCGTATTTCCGCCATGCTGTTACGACTGTTCACCATCCAGCGAATTTTGTCGCCCAGTTGTTGCTGGCCGTCGGCATTGTGAATATTTACCGGTTTTTCCAGCCCTTCCCGCTGCGCCTGCGCTTTGCTTATCTCACTTCTCAGCTGACTGTTTTCCTGAATTACCGTGTCAGCAGAAGCCAAACTTTGTATCGCGCTGGCGCTGGCTTGCTGAGCGTTACTCAATACTGACTGAAACTGTCCCAACTGTTGCTCCACTGCCTGGGCCAGCGTTCCGTCAGCCGGAATATTTGCCTGTTGAAGGGCAGTGGCGATCATGTCCTGCAGGCTCACACCCGGTTCACGCCCCTGTGCCAGCTGCGACTGCATTTCCTGTACGCCAGCGATCACAGCCCCTTTCACACCACTCTGCTGGGCCTCTGACACACTCACAGGCAACACCGCAACAATTTTATCTGCCAGCGCCTCGGTCGCCTGCGCTCTGGCCGGCTCAGTAAGTTGCTGCAGTGTCAAAGAAATGTCATCCAGCTTACTGGCGTCCAAAACGTTCACAGCTGAAACCTGCGGTATGGAGAGCGGCCTGTTACCGGAAGAAGTTGCTTCCTTAGCGCCGGCTCCACTCACGCCTGCCAGTTGCGCCTGCATCAGCGCAAGCATCAGTTCTGCATCTTCTTGCTGCTGGGAAGAAAGCGGCGAGGGTTCCACCTCTGACTCGGGGCTCAACTGCGCCACCAGTGCTGTCTGGGTCGCCGTCAGTTCAGATTGCCCTGCTCTACCCGTTTCAGCGCCTTCAAGCTGGCGGGCAAGCAATTGCCGGGCAGCCTCCAGTAGGCCTGCCGATTCCTCTGCCACTTCGCTCTGCTTCGCTACTTGCAGTAACCCGACCAGTAATGCGGCTACTTTCGTTTCCGGAGCAAGCTTTCCGCTATCGGTATCGTCGGAAACCTCAGTCTGAATTTCTGCCGCTGTTCCATCGCTCGCTAAAGGTTGAACATCGTTCACCAGCGCCAGAAAGTCCGCATCCTGGAGCATCTGTTCCGCCCTTGCAGACGGATCACCTGTCAGCGCCTGTTCAGTGTCTGCCAGTGAGCGGATACTTTCTACCAGCGCCAGCCAGTCTGGCTCAGAAGCAGCCTGTTCGGCCAAATCATCTGCGGGTATCTTCTGCCCTGCAGTATCCTCATGGATTTCAGCTGGTTCCGCATCGTTAAACACAATTTCGCCATCGCCCGCCCCGTTATCGTCATCCGATTGAGGGGCTGCGCCTGCTGTTTTTGCATTCTCTTCAGCCGTACTTACTTGAGCAACAGGTTGCGCAGCGGCTTCAGAATTCTGGCTTACTTTACTGTTCGAAACACCTGGCTGCGACGATGGCTGATTTTGAGATACCTGTCTGAATACGTCGGAAAACTGACCCTCTGCGTTGTCAACGGACAGCCCTTTCGCATTGCTGTCCGTCTCAAACGGCAAGGCGGCAATTTCTGAACTTTTGGCGGCAACTTGTTGCATCATTTCCGATTTCCTCTCCCTGCCAATCCCTCTGATAGCTTGATGATTTAAGGGCTTGACCGGGCTGTACTGCTGATTCTGATAGTGGAAGAGCAATTAGCATTCCAACTGGGTATTCAGAGTAAAATTTTTGTTCAAGGCCTATCAGGCTTTGTATTTCTGCCGGAAATACTTCTGGCTGGCAAATTCATCCATCAGACGCTGCTCCGCCTGAAGCGCCTTCTGTTGGGCCTGCTGGGCCTGTTTGTCCAGCAACAGCTCTACGGCTTTACGCCGTTTCTGTTGAGCCAGCCACTGCTGCTTGCGCTGATCCGCCACAAGGGTAGCCTGAGATAAAATGGTCGTTTGCTGCTGGCATGCCTTGTCGAGCTTGCCAACGAAAGACAGATGCTGGCTGTACTGCTGTGCACCCAGGCCGGATTTGCCGTTTTGCTGAATTTGACGCAGGTAATCCAGCCGGTATTGTTCCAGGCTGGTGAGTTTCTGCTTCTGCGCATTTACGTTCTGTTGGGCAATCTGAAAAGCCTGGGCAGTTTTCTGCTCCTTCTCACGCTCAAATTGCAACACCAACTGCAACTGCCCCATGCGGCTTACCCGTTACCCAAGCCGTTGGCCAGCGCACTCATGCCCTCCAGGCTTTCATCGTAAGGTAGAACCTGTCGGAACCCCTGTTGCAAAAAAGCATTGATGGCGGGCTCGGCACGAATGGACAGATCGATGCGTGGATCACTGCCCTTGCTGTAGGCACCAATTGAAATCAGATCGCGATTTTGCTGATAGGTGGAATACACCTGGCGTATACGGCGCGCCTGGTTCAGGTGCTCATCGCTCACCACATGCGGCATCACCCGGCTGATCGAAGCTTCAATATCAATGGCCGGATAGTGGCCACTGTCGGCCAGTTTGCGCGACAACACCACGTGGCCGTCAAGAATCGCACGGGCCGCATCGGCAATGGGGTCCTGTAGGTCATCGCCTTCGGTAAGCACGGTATAGAACGCCGTGATGGACCCCTGCCCTTCACCGCCGTTTCCGGCCCGCTCCACCAGCGCTGGCAAACGGGCAAACACCGAAGGCGGGTAGCCTTTGGTGGCTGGCGGTTCACCTACCGCCAGGGCAATTTCCCGCTGCGCCATGGCATAGCGGGTCAGAGAATCGATGAGCAGCAACACATTCATGCCCTGATCGCGAAAATATTCGGCTATGGTAACGGCGGTTTCACAGCCTTTGAGGCGCATCAGCGGAGAGGTATCCGCCGGAGCCGCCACGACCACGGCTTTTTGACGTTCTTCTTCGGTCAGAATGTCGTGAATGAATTCCTTAACTTCGCGGCCCCGTTCTCCCACCAGGCCCACCACAACTACGTCGGCCTGACTGCCCCGGGTCATCATTCCGAGCAACACACTTTTACCCACACCACTGCCGGCAAACAGACCCATTCGCTGGCCAACGCCTACGGTATTAAGCGCATTTATGGCACGTACGCCCACATCCATAGGGTGAGATATCGGGCGGCGGATCAGCGGATTCATAGGAGGTTTAATGGTTGGCACCCGGGCATCGGTAACAATGGCTCCCAGGCCATCCAGCGGCTGACCGTTGCCATCAACCACCCGTCCCAGTAACCCCATACCCACCGCCAGACCACTGTCGCGGTTAAGTGGCATCACCCGTGAGCCGGGCACAATTCCGCGCACCGCCTCGGTGGGCATCAGGTAGGTAATATCATCGCCAAAGCCAACCACTTCGGCTTCAATTTCACCTTCTATTGTTTGCACCATGCACTGACTACCCACGGGCAACTGACAGCCCACCGCTTCCAGTGTCAGGCCGATGCCTCTGACCAGCTTGCCAGCCGCCACTACGGGCGGATTCGGCACCTGCGCAAGCAGTCCCTCGAAGGACCGGTGCCAGGGGTTAGTCATCCTTAAGCCCCTGCTGCAGTAAAAACTTGTCCAACACTTCCCGGCAGCGTCGCTCGATGGAAACGTCCACCGCGTTCTGCTCGGTAACAATGTCACAGCCCCCACGTTGCATACTGGGTGACTCAACCAGATCCCAGCCTTTTTCTGCCACCGTTTGCGCTCCGAAGTGCTGCGTCACCAGTTCAATATCCTCGGGGTTCATCTGGATGCGGTAGCGTTTGTCATTAATGGGCAAGGCTTTGAGACCGTCAGAGAGGGCCTGCAAAATCACTTGTTCATGGGTTTGGATCTCAGTACGAATGACGGAGCGGGCAAGCGCCACAGCCAGCTTGACCAGTTGCTGGCGAGCCTCTTCATTGGCCTGTGACAAAGGATTGCGCAAGGTATCGGACAGCTGTTGCCACACCTCAGCCTGCTGCTGAACAACAGCCTTACCGGCTTCCAGGCCCTGTTGCTCGCCTTTCAGGAACCCTTCCTCAAAACCTTTTTCACGGCCTTCCTGTAGCCCCTGTTCAAGGCCCTGTTGATAACCATGTTCTTTCCCTTCGCCTACCCCCTCTTCATAGGCAGCCTGGCGAATGGCTTCAATTTCTTCTGCGGTCGGGGGCAGTATTTCTTCTTCCGGCTCAGGGGGCTCGTATTTCCAGTCGGAACGACGGTTAAGCGCATTAGTTTTGCCGTCATTCTGGCGCAACTGGGGATCTTCCATAAAAGGCAGATCCCAGGCTTTCAGCCCATCTACGTCAGACTGGGAAATTCGGCTGGGTTTGTTCATGGCTACCACACATCAACTATTACAGGAACTCTTCGCTGCCACCGCTGCCCAGCATGATCTCGCCGGTATCAGCCAGTCGGCGCGCCACCGACAGGATCTCTTTCTGTGCCGTTTCCACTTCCGAAATTCGCACCGGCCCCAATGCTTCAAGGTCATCGAGTAACATTTCAGCCGCACGCTTGGACATGTTCCTGGTGATTTTGTTTTTAAGCTCTTCGTCGGCGCCTTTAATGGCTTTCAGCAAAGCATCCTGCTGTACTTCACGCAGAATGGCCTGAATGCCCCGGTCGTCTACATCCACCAGGTTGTCGAATACAAACATCAGGTCCTGGATCTGTTGGCTCATCTCTTCATCCTGCTCACGGATGGCATCCATCAGCTGGCCTTCAATGGCCGTATCCAGATAGTTCATGATATCGGCAGCAGACTTGAGCCCGCCCATCTTGGCAGCCTGGGCGCCAGCCTGTCCGGCGAACTGTTTCTCCATGATTTCGTTCAGTTCCTGCAAGGCAGCTGGCTGCACTTCTTCCAGATTGGCAATACGCATCAGCAGATCCAGACGCACTTTTTCCGGGAACTGGGCCAGAATTTCGGCGCTTTGCTCCGGCTCCAGATACGACAACACAATGGTCTGGATCTGCGGGTGTTCGTTGCGGATGATGCTGGCCACCTGCTTTGAATCCATCCACTTGAGAGAATCAAGACCTTTGGCACCGGAGCCCATCATGATCTGGTCAATCAGGTTGGCGGCCTTGTCTTCACCCAGTGCTGCTGTTAGCGCGCGTTTAACAAAATCCTGGCTCTGGAAACCGATGGTGCTGTAGTTCTGAATGTCTTCAATAA
This sequence comes from Alteromonas aestuariivivens, assembly GCF_003367475.1. GTDB lineage: Bacteria > Pseudomonadota > Gammaproteobacteria > Enterobacterales > Alteromonadaceae > Alteromonas > Alteromonas aestuariivivens. The sequence goes on along the minus strand of NZ_QRHA01000007.1, from coordinate 58,731 downwards.
AATGTTTGTGCACGGCAGTGATTTTGACCTGGGTCATATCATCGATTTTGGCCATTTCGGTCCCCAGCTTCTGAACCTGCTTGGGCTCAAGGTGCTTGAGGATCTGGGCCGCATCTTCTTCCGACAGGCTCAGCAACAAAATTGCGGCTTTTTCGACCCCTTCGAGTTTTCTGACGTCATACCGGGGTTCATCATCATCGATGGTCGTTATTTGGTTAGCCATACTGCGGCTCCTACTCGTCTTGTAACAACCAGCCCTTCACAACCTGAGCGGACAGCTCGGGTTCGTTGGCCACCAGGGCCCGAACGGCTTTCAATACATCTTCGTCTTTATGCAGGTCCGGCAACATCAGTGAACCATCCGGCGCAAAGCCCACCTGACCTTCATCAAATTCATTGGACAACATGGTAATGGTTTCGTCGCCCAAATCCAGCCCTTCGTCAGCGTCAAAGTCATCACTATCCTTGATATTTTCAGGATAGATAAGGCGGCGCAGCATCGGTTTGATCACGGCCAGTATCAGTACAATAATCACCAGGCCACCCACCACCAGCTTAAGGATGGGCATAAATTTGGGCTGTTGCCACAGTGGAAGTTCTTCAACCTCACCACCGTCAAACCGGGTAAAGGGCACACTAACCACTTCAAGGGAATCACCACGGGCCACATCAAAGCCAATACCACCCTGCAACAATCGGCGAATATTGAGGATCTCTTCCTGACTGCGCGGCACGTTCTCTGCCTTGCCATCTTCTGCCACTTTGCGTGTGTAATCCACCGCCACTGACACACTTAAACGGCGGATAACCCCGGTTTGCTTTTTAGTGTGGCTGATGGTGGTGTCCAGCTCATAGTTACGGGTGGATTCTTTTGAGGTACGCCCGGGTAAAGGTCGGCTGTTTCCACCGGCCAGAGCATTTTCGGGAATGTTACTTTCCATCGGCGGCTGGTTGGACAAAGCGCCGGGAATTCCGCCAGCGGCATCACCGACACTGCTCTGTTCCACCACCATCTCGCTGCGAACGGCCGGCAAGTCAGGGTTATAGCTGCGCTGGGTCTGTTCCATGGCGGTAAAATCCATGGATACATCGGCCTGGGCGGTGTAATTGCCAATCCCAAGAACCGGGATCAGAATGGCGTCGATTTTTTCAAGATACTCGTCTTCACGCTTACGCTCAATTTCGTACTCTTTGCGGGCCTGCACGCTCAATGAGTCCTGTGAACCGGAATTCAGCAAACGGCCATTACTGTCAGTGACCGTGACTTTCGCCGGCTCCATGCCTTGTACCGCGGAGGCCACAATGTCCACCACGGCGTCCACTTCTTCACCGGCGATCACCGCGCCCCGTTTGGCGGTCAGCACCACAGTGGCACTGGCCTTTTTCTCTCGGCGGGCAAATACGTTTTCTTTGGGCATGGCCAGCAGCACGCGGGCTTTCTGAATACTGGCCATATCTTCGATAGTTTCAGCGATCTGCTTTTCGCGGGCGTGCTTAAGGCGTTCCATCTCTACCCGCTGGCTTACACCAAAGCCCATATCCTGCATGATGATGTCGCTGCCAGCAGATTCAGAAGCCACCAACCCCTGGCGCGTCATGCCAAGACGGACGTTCTGGAACTCATCGTTGGGGATGAAGACAGTGTTGCCTTCGAGACGGTATTCAATTTGATTGGCGTCGAGATAATCCAGAGTTTCGATCAGCTCTTCAGTTTCCATTTTCGCCAGCGGGCGGTAGTCAGGTTCCTGGGTCCAGATGAAGATGAATACGGCGATGGCGACACAAATGACCAGCACCATGACCAGAGCTACCTGGCGCACCATATCGGCACTACCGAGGGTATCCATAAAGCCCGATTTGTTTTCCGACTCGTTGTCTGCCGGCCCGTTATTTTCACTCACCGTCAGGTTAGTGCCTGTTGCTTCCGCCATGCTAGATCCGCCCTACTGCTTAAACTGGCATATTCATAATGGTTTTATAAGCTTCAAGTACCTTGTTACGCACCTGTACTGTCGCTTCAAAAGCAATACCTGCTTTTTCCTTGGCAATCATAACCTGCGCCAGGCTCAAATTGGGATCTCCCATCTCGAACGACTGCTGCATGTCTTTGGACTGCAATTGCATATTGTTAACCCCTTCAACGGCCTGTTTCAGCATGGCTGAAAAGTCGCCGCCTGAAGAGACGTTGGCAACCGCATCGGGATTTTCATTCACCGGTAGACGAGTTTGGCCGATCATGGCTTGCATTTCTTGATACAAACTGTTGGCTTTAACGTCCATAACTACTCCTGTGGAACTGCCTGACCAGCATTGGGCTGGAAACTCGAATTTTTGATTATCTGAAAGCATTACAGCAATTACCACACCAACTTTTACAAGCCTTTAAATTCATGGTGTTACACTGCATGCCAAAAAGTTGACAGGAAATTTGAGGGTTAACGTTCCGGCGCGCGCCGGAATTTTGAATCCGCCCGACAATAACCATCGGTTAAAGCGGATAACTATGGCCTGAAAACAACAACGCCACCCGATCAGAGTGGCGTAGCCATTAGGGCAGGTTTTACCGGCCAATAGCCTCAGGCTGGGACATCAATGCCGTCTTCCCGCATTCTGGCCAGTTTGTAGCGTAAGGTTCGAGGGCTGATACCCAGTTTTTCCGCCACGTCCTTGCGTTTCCCCTTACACAGTTCAAGGGTGTCGAGGATGATCTGATGCTCCTGATGGCGCAGTTCTGAGCCCAGGCGACTGGAATCTTCCACCGGCGCTTCAACAACCGTATCCTGTGTATGCGGGCTGGTAGCCATATCCAGCATCAAATCGCCGGAGTCAATGCTTTCACCGTCACACAAAATCAGTGCCCGCTGGATCACGTTTTCCAGTTCCCTTACGTTACCCGGCCACTGATACTGGCTCAGTTTGTTACGGGCGGCGGCGGTCAGTTTGACCGAACTCCTGCCCTGGCTGGCAGCGTGGCGCTGAATCAGATGTTCGGCCAGAGGAACAATATCACCCGGGCGCTTGGCCAGAGGCTGCCACACAATTGGGAATACATTCAGCCGGTAGTAGAGATCTTCGCGGAACTCTCCGGCCTGCACAGCCTGGCGCAGATCACGGTTACTGGTGGCAATTACCCGCACATCCAGCTGCACCGTTTTTCTGCCGCCCAGACGCTCAACTTCACGCTCCTGCAATACCCGTAGCAATTTGGCCTGCAGGGCCAAATCCATTTCGGTGATTTCGTCGAGCAGCAAAGTCCCGTTTTGGGCCTGCTCGAACTTGCCCGGACAAGCCTGTACCGCGCCGGTAAATGCGCCTTTCTCGTATCCGAACAGGGTTGCTTCCAGCATGTTTTCCGGAATGGCCGCACAGTTAATCGCCACAAACGGGGCCTGGCTGCGCTCCGACTGATCGTGAATATAGCGGGACAACACTTCCTTACCGGAACCACTGGGGCCCAATACCATTACCGTGGCGTCGGATTTGGCAACCTTGCGTGCCAGTTCCAGCAATTTCAGGCTTGATGGGTCTGCCACCACAGGGTTGCGGGATTCAACCTTCTGGGCTGGCGCATAACGGCCAACCAGATTGAGCAAAACTTCCGGAGCAAATGGCTTGGACAAATAATCGGTAGCACCGTCGCGCATGGCCTGTACGGCATCATCTATGGTGGCATAAGCCGTCATCAGCAGTACCGGCAATTGGGGGTACTTGCTTTTAATGCTTTTAAGCAGTGCCAGCCCGCTCATCTCACCCATCTGAATATCACTGACCACCAGATCCACCATCTGGCGGGACAGGCTGATCATTGCCTGTTCTGCGCTGTCAGCGGTAACGATGCCGTAGCCTGCCAGTTGCAGTGTATCCACCAGGGCTTCGCGCAATCCCGCGTCATCTTCCACAATAAGAATGGTGCTTTTGCTCATTATTTTTCTCCTGCGTCTAACAGCAAGTCGGCATCCTGAATGTCCACAGACGGCACCCGAGGAAGAGAAATGGTAAAACAGGCGCCCTGACCTGCCAGATTGTTCACACCCAGTTGCCCTTTATGGGCAGACACAACCGATTTCACCACTGCCAGTCCCAGTCCGGTACCCTGGCTTTTGGTGGTAAAAAAAGGTTCGAATATTTTGCTCTGCAATTCGGCGGGAACACCCGGGCCGGCATCGCACACCGATATCGCTACCGCCTTTTCAACGGCGACAGCCTTCACACGTATTACGCCTTGTTTAGGCGACACCTGACTGGCATTGTGAATAAGATTGAGTAACGCGCCCTGCAGTGCCGGACCGTTACCCAAAATTGATGAATCCTGCTCAAAACCCTCAAAAATCAGCTGCTGTCCGGCTTGTTCAGCCATTGTCTGGGCATTGGCGTGCACCAGCTGTTCAATATCCTGCAGGCTCAGGGTGTTAACCACCTGATTATCGCCGGACTTGGCGAACAACAGCATGTCGTTAACCTGGCTCTCGAGATCCTTGAGCCGTGCATTGAGCTTTTCTGCAAACTGTACACGAGACTCATCAGGCAAATTTTTGCGGGTCAGGTTGGCCGCATACAACATGGCAGCAGACAGCGGTGTACGCACCTGGTGAGCCAAGGAAGCAACCATTTTACCCAGTGCAGACAGCCTCTGCATATGGCTTACACGCGCCTGCAATTCACGGGTTTCGGTCAAATCGGTTAATACAATCAACTGGCCAGGTTCGGTTTCCAGCGGTGTGATGGACAGCTTGACTCTGCGCCCATCAATCAGTGACACCTCATGACCATCATCGGCACGGGGGTTGAAAGAGCGGGCAATAATCGTACGCCACAATTCCCCTTCCAGCGGTTCACCCAGCAAATCTATCGCCTGACTGTTGGCCTGACGAACAATGCCTTTGCCATCGAGCACAATCACGCCCGCAGGCATCACCTGCAATAAATGAGACAGCCGATTGGCCTGGGAACGCAGGGCGTCGATTTCCTCTACGGAAGGTTGGGACGGGGAAGACGGAGGCACATCCGAGGCGCCATTAAGGTAGGAAACCGGCGCAGACTGAAGGGTTTCGCGATATTCGTTACCAACATTGTAAGTGGCAAAATTACTGCTCTGATATGCCATATCTTCCTCGTCAAAAAGCAGACGCAACAGGGTTTGATATAGCTACTTACACATTCTGTGCCAGAATTTTTTCAGATATATTTCAATAATTTAAAGAAGGATTAATCACTTCAAATGGAATGTCAATTATCTGACGTCTGCGGTTCTTCGCGCTGAATGTCATACTTGCGCATTTTTTCAACCAGTGTGGTTCGGCGCATTCCGAGTTTATCCGCAGCCCGGGCTACCACCCAGTCCTGCTGTTCCAGCGCCTGACGAATGAGGTTAATTTCCAGCTCGGACAAAAACTCCTTGAGATTAACCCCTTCCTCAGGAAGCTGAGAGGGTTCTTCAGACCAGTCGGATGTGCCTGCCTGTTCGCCGGTCGTCTGATCTTCACGGGCTGCTTCGGCAAACAGCTCATTGAAAGCCTCACGCTCGAGCAGTTCTTCCGGATAATCTGGCTGGTAAGCATTCACATCACCGTACTGATATTTGGCCGGCAAATCCTGAACGTCTACGATTTGCCCGGGGTACAAAATACTCAGACGTTCTACCAGGTTGGCCAGTTCACGTACGTTGCCGCTCCAGTTGTGCTCCATCAGTGAACCTATGGCGTGCTCTGTAAAACGGACGCTGTCGACACCTTCACCCTGTATACGGGTAACCAGCTCCTGCAACAATAGTGGAATGTCTTCCCGGCGCTCCCGTAGTGCTGGGCTGTCAATAGGAAACACGTTGAGCCGGTAGTAGAGATCTTCGCGAAATTTGTTGTCACGGATCATGGTTTCCAGATCCCGGTGCGTTGCAGCAATAATACGCACATTGCAACGCAGGGACTGATTCCCCCCCACCCGCTCAAAAATGCGTTCCTGCAACACCCGCAACAGCTTTACCTGCATTTGCATGGGCATGTCACCGATTTCATCCAGAAACAGTGTGCCACCTTCAGCCAGTTCAAAGCGCCCCTTGCGGGAGCTGATGGCGCCGGTAAATGCGCCCTTCTCATGGCCGAACAATTCACTTTCAAGCAGTTCACCGGGAATGGCACCACAGTTAACCGGAATGAATGGGCCATCCTTGCGTTGCGACATAAAATGCACATTGCGGGCGACCACTTCCTTGCCCGTACCGGATTCACCCAGAATCAACACCGTGGCGTCGGTGGGGGCCACCTGCTCAACCAAACGGCGTACTGTCTGTATTTGATCACTCTTGCCCACCAGACTGCGGAACAGCCGGGTTTTTCCACCAACCGCCTTCACCTTACCGGGCTTGCGTCGGCTGTATTCCTGACAACGATGAATGGCCTGGGTTAACAGAGGATAGGTAATAGGCAGGGTCATCACACTAACCAGATTGCATTTGGGCCTGACCATTCCATCCTGCGCCTGCAGCGCAACAAAAGGAATGTGAGGGAATTCCGCAACCAGCTGTTGAACCCGCTCGGGCTTGCAATAATCAATAAAGACCGCAGCCACTTTCACGGTTTTAAGAAATCCAGAACATTCTGCATAAGTGCGAGTTTGAACCGTCTCGCCCAGAAATGTGATGATGGTTTCTAGTTTGTCAATTAGATCGCCATTGTCACTGACGAGTAGAATGTCCTTCATCAAAACCCCGAAAAGGCAATCATTGCTTATTATTAGTGTTAGTAAAGTCTAGCCTATTTGCCGATTGTAACGGTAAAAGCGTCTGGCGCAACCACTACTGCGGATTCTGGCGCGATAAAAAAGCAGGCAGTCCTGCTTTTTTATCTTACCGACAGATTAAATTGTCGATTAACTGAGCAATGTAAGAACCTGCCCCTGCTGCTGATTGGCCTGTGCCTGCACCGAAATGGCTGCCTGCCCGAGTACATCGTTGGCCACACTTTGGGATACGGCCTGGGCATAATCGGTATCCTGAATTCTGCTGCGCGCTGCGGCAATGTTGACATCGGCTTCAGACAAACTGCGCGCTGCACTTTCAAGCTGATTTTGCACAGCACCCAAATCACCGCGTGCGGAGCCGATGGTTTCCAGTGCACTGTCGGACGCTTCAAGCGCGGCTTCAACACCACCTTCAGCGGTTACGTCGACATTCAGTACGTCGGTAAGCTGACTGGCGATATCGGTGGTTGCCACATCAATATTTTGACCACCATTGGCACCAACCAGAAAGCTCAGACTGTCATCGGAGGAAAGCAGCGGTTTACCGGCAAAGTTAGTCTGTTCAACGGTTTGGGTAATATTTTCCTGAAGCTGGGAAATTTCCGCCTGTATGGCCTTGCGATCACCGTCGCTCAATATCCCACTGCCCGCCTGCAGGCTCAATTCCCGAATGCGACTCACATCCTCGTTGATACCAGCCAGGCCGCTTTCAGCAACTTTGGCCAGTGAAATACCATCGTAGGCATTATGAATGCCCTGTCGATTTCCTTCGACCTGTGAAGTCAGGCGATCAATGATCTGCTGCGCGGCGGCGCCGTCTGCGGCACTGTTGATGCGCTTACCTGAGGCCAGTTTCTCCATCAGGTTGTTCTGCTTTTCCTGAACCTGCTGAAGCAACGACGCGTTGGATTTGGACTGGTTGACTTCTAACATACTTTCCCCCTTATACCTCATGTTCAGAATACCAAAGGCATGGCCAATTAGTAAGCAGGCAATCACACTTTAGGTATGCATTATAATACCAACCAAGGCGCACCCATACCTTCCGGTCAGGCACATACCATTCTGTGTAATTCGCAGCGGAAGCTTTGCCTGCCCGCTTTCATCTTTCTCAATACCCCGCAATTCCTACAGTTCAGGAACAATGAGAGTCTGCGCTTGGTCACAACACATGCCATAATGATATGCAAATGGGACAGGCTTGCGCTCCTTCGGTTTACCGGCTGATTGACACCCGCCATTGCGCTGGTTAGTAATGATTCAGGTCCGGACTGGGAGAAATCGAGTCTTTTCAGGACAATAAATATTTAAAACAGAACGTTGTGTGCGGTTAGCAGCAGGTCTTTATTATTTATGAATCGACCCCGGTTACCGATAACCCAATTATCACCCAGCCAGACTGTTGGCCATTACAGCCAGTAGAGTGTGAAATATGAATATCGTCGTGATCCCTGCCCGAGGCGGCAGCAAACGCATTCCACGCAAAAACATCAAGTCGTTTTGCGGTAAACCCATGATTGCCCATTCCATTACCGCAGCGTTGCGAAGTGGCGTGGTTGATAAAGTTGTGGTGTCCACTGATGATGAAGAAATTGCCCACGTCGCCCGAAAATTTGGTGCCGATGTGCCTTTCATGCGCCCGGCAGATCTTGCCAATGACACCGTGGGCACCCGCCCGGTGGTGCGCCATGCGGTTGAACAGTTACTTGACTCAGACTGGCCACTCAAACAGGTTGCCTGCATTTATGCTACGGCTCCACTGCTGCATCCCGGCCTGATTGCCGATGCGCTTGAACAGTTAAAGCGCTCCGGGGCGGATTACGTTTTCACCGCTGCACGGTTTTCGTTTCCCATTCAGCGTGCGTTGCTGAAAACTGAATCCGGCGGCGTTACCCCGTTTGATCCCGACAGTATTGGCAAGCGCTCGCAGGATTTGCCCGATGCTTTTCACGACGCCGGACAACTGTACTGGGCCAATCATGCAACCTGGCTGGACAGCACCAAGGATATCTTCAGCCCGACCTCACAGATGATCGTGTTACCGGACCACCGGGTTCAGGATATCGATACCCCCGAAGACTGGCGACGCGCCGAGTTGCTTTACAAGGTACTTCGCCAAGAGGGAGAGCTTTGAAGGTAATAAAATTCAGCTGCGTAATTATCATATATGCCTTCATAGAATTTAATCTATGATACATGAGCACTCAACAACCCAACATTTGCAACAGTAATTTATTAAAATGAAGTTATTTTTACATGTAGGCCCACATAAGACCGCTACAACGTTGATCCAAAAAACAATGCTCGATAACCAAAAAGTATTGCTTGATAACAATTTATTTTACCCATCAAAATTTATTAGAATTTTCGGTCACCATGACCTTATAAATCCAATCAGGAATCGCCAAATACACTCAGAAGACATATCTCATTTAGAAAAACCCGAGAAAAACATTCTATTATCGAGTGAGAATTTAATAAATCTAGAAGAGGATGATTTTGAGTACTTAAAAAATGCACTCTCTAATTTTGAAATAAATATTATTTATTGCTGGCGTAGAGCCACGAGTAAAATATTTTCTATTTGGCAGGAAATTGTTAAACATGGCGGAACTGAAACTTTTTATCAGTTTTCGTTTCCACATCTCGCCAAAACCAGCAAAAGTGCCACACTTTCAGCCGATCTCAAGTTGTTAATGCTTGAGAGAGTTTTTGGAAACGCAAGCATAAATATAATTGATTATGACAACTCTTTTATAAATAAAGACCTGATTCAACAATTTTTAAAAACATTGGGAATAAAATCTGAATTAGACATACGAATACCTTATAACGACGGAACGGCAACGAATACAGCACTTGAGAGCCACGATGTCGAGTTAATCAGAGCACTTAACGTTGCATTCTCGAAAAGAAAAAGCATTCAAGGAGCAAGTGTAAGAAGGGCATTTATCCTCAATCTAAAAAAGCTTAACTCAGACAACTTAAATGCTCTGCGGGAACTCATCAAATCAGATAAATCTGAGTACTATTTAGAGTCTTTTGATATAGACAGTAGAAGTGAAAAAATCATCCTTGACAGATTCCAAAAAAATATCACCAACTACCAATGCATCACCAATATTAAAAAAATATCCATCCCTACGCAAAACTGGTTAATTGACCCAAACGGCAGCAAAATGTTTGAAAAACTCTATCAGGAATTATCTGCATTTTTGTGAAGATTAAATTAATTTAAAACCGTTTATTTTTCCATTTTCTGTTAGGACAATAGATTTTTTATCTATCCCACTAGGCTTATCAGTGATAAAGGATACATTTATGTTCGAAGGTTTTCTGAAGATACATGCAGGCTTACTAAATAAAAATTCTGAATGCTCTCTGATTTATCTTTGATACATATATACCCTGAGTTTACTAAACATCACTTCCAAAGCGCCTCGTCAAAATCCGGGCATAGTTTAAGCAGCTCCTCTCCTGTCTCTTTAAGAGCGTCTTTGGTTACCGCTGGTATTTTTAAATCCTGAACCAAATTTTCATCAGCCTTATTCACCCTAACCTCCGCACTTTTCACTTCGAAACTTGGCAAACCTAGGTGCACCATACAACGATCAATTTGGCCCTGAGTATCAATCACATTTTTTTCATACTGCAGGCAAAGTAAATTATCGCCAACTTTTTTCTTCAACCAATGTAACCTTTGAGGAAAAATAGAAATTTGAGAGAACAATGATGGAACTGCATCGTAGTTTAAATACATGAACCTAGCCTCTTCGCTTTCTTTCAACATGCTTCTAGCCCGGTTTCGCATCAGTTGGTTAAGCCAAGAATAAAACATGGGAAGAGGCGAACGAAAAGTCAAAAAAAACTTGATATCAGGAAACGCTTCTACGACTCTTTCCAATGCATAAGGGTGGGAAAAATACAAGGTTGACCATTCGCCACTAATAATATTAGCTTCCGCCTTTTTAAAACCTTTTCGATAACCATTAAGAAATTGGTCATTCTGGTTTTCTGACCAGGCGTGACAAAAATAGCAAGTTTCCTTAACGTTAAATTGATTTGATTCAATGAGCGGATGCTGTAATAACAACTCAAACCACCAGGAAGTTCCTGTTTTGGGTGTACCTAAACCAATAAAAGATGGAGCACACTCTGAGTCATGAACCTCATCACTAGCCCAGATCGGACTTAACATCTGTTTTGAAAAGCTCACTATTTACCCACCACACGAATTGTACCTTCCCAAAAATTGCTGTCCGTGCACGTTTTACATGGTGAAATATCGTTACCGCACCCCGTTTTAGACTTAAGCGTATTTGCATCGGCCGAGTAATAAATATTAAATAAACTTTGGTTCATAATGTTTCCGAGGTGCAAATCCATATTGACATCGAGATTGCACGGCGAGACATTCCCCTGCCAATCCACCTGACACATTTTGAGATCCCACACATTGCATCGTCCTGATGTAATGGATGGATCACTAATTTTTCCACCGTAGGATAGAACTGGCTTTACTATGAGCTCATCTGAAACGCCAAGGTATGGCGTCCAGTAATCGATAAATCGATTGGACTGACCTTGGTTGAACTGACTCTCAACGAACACTAGCCGTGTAGGCCGATGATCAGGCAAACTGAACCACATTTTCATTTTTTCATGTATGGCTTCCAGTCGATTCTTTTTAATCGACTTCCCATCCAGGCTCCTGACTCGTCCGGGTCGTGCGATATCGAAAACATCGCTGTCGATTGCGTCAATGCTCAGACGGATTTGATCAACTTTTGCGTCAATCCACAATTCCATAATACTTGGATCGAGTAACGACATATTTGTGTTTGTCACCACGCGATAATTTTGTCTCGACTTCATCACAGTTAAAAATTCATGATATTTAGGATGAAGAGTCTGCTCACCAAAAAAATTAAGCTCTACCGTCTTGGCTACTCTCTCACATTCATCCACAATTCGATGAAAAACTGGCGAAGTTATGTTGCCGATCTGTCTGTCATACACCGCTCCTGCGGGCTGTGGCTGCTTACTATAACGATACGCCTGAGGGCATATCGGGCAGCGAAAGTTGCACGCATTGGTAAACTCGATGCCGACAATGAGGCGCTGCTCCTCTTCAAGCCAAGGAGATTGTTCAAGTGGTTTTAACGTTTGCTGCATAAAAAAGCTCTTCCTGTCGCTGAATATCGACGATACTCCGATATCTCCCACTCAGGATTTTCAGTCTGCCATTGAGCAAGAGCTCTCTTTTCTCCTTTGGAGGAATCGCCCCACATTGAGTCATAGTCATCAAAGAGCAAAATGCACCCTTCAGCCAAATGAGCAGTCACAGCATTCAACACATTGTAGGCCGCCGGATAAACATCGCAGTCAATGTGAACAACAGCCAACTTATGATTAATGGTGCTCGCTTTGCTCTGTAATACAGGAACATTATCGAAATCGCACTCTACAACAGAAAAGCGTGACAGGTCGGCGCCACAAATTTCTAAATTCACAGAAAAGGTTTGCTGGTTAGCGTAGTAGTCTCCTGTTTGGTAAAATTTTTCTTCTCCATCGGCTTTACCCAGAATCCCTTTAAAGGAATCGAATGCGTAATAGTGCCCCAGGGTTTCATTCAACAGATGCCATGCCAATGTGCAGGTCCTACCGTCGAACACTCCAAATTCAGCGTACGCCAAATGCTGGCTTATTGTCTGCTTCATTCCGCGTAAATAGCTGGCACACAACTGAAACATACCTGGGTAAGAAAGCCCTTGCGCAGAAACATCCGGCTTTTCGAAAAAAACGTTTCTAGCATTCCCAAAAACCACAGGAACACCATAATCTTTCCACTGATTTAATAACTTGCTGGTTTGCAAAGCCTCGTTTAGTGAATGCTCGAAAACAACAAGAATCGAATTTTCGGGAAAGGTTATTTCAACATTTTCGGGATATACAAGCTGGAGGTGGTCACTAAGTTCAAAATCATTCTCGTACAGTACTTGCTTAGCGAAATCCAAAGCCGATGCGTCTCTGGAAACAATCCATTTGTATTCATAATGAGTTTTACAATATCGAACTAAAGCGCCCATCAGCCCTCCCGTAAAAAAGTATATACTCGCTCAGCACTCACTCCCTTTGAGCTTAAAAAACTGGCGATGGATTGTGCATTTTTAAAACTGGCAATAATAATAAACTGATCCCGCGAAGTCGCTGAGTAACGCCTCACTGGCACATCGTGAATGGCGTGTTCGACGTTCAAAAAGCTGTCGTAAAAACACTCAACTTTGATATTGTTCTGGCTGAGAACAGAGTTCAGATATTGTGCAAACTCACCACTACCATAAATAGCGATTGGCACCCCACTATCTATCAAAGCACTGCAGCACTTAATGAGTTCAGGAAACTTGTCTGAGACCCTTCTCAAACTCGCCTGAGGACCAAATCCGAGATATCGGCGACTGTCAAAAGGATGTGGAACCAGATGACCTCCCAAAACAGATGGCTCATCATGAACATGATGGTGATTCTGATAACCATAGGCTGTAATGATTTCACTGAAATTGGATGTTAGCCACTGTGCCTCTTCACTGGAAATCGATTTCGTTTTAGAGGCAATCTGTTGACTCACCCCTTTTGTTAAAGAACTCAAAAAACTCTGATTCGACTCAGACACATAAGCGATGTCCTTCAGCTTGGTCTCGCCCTCTGTCATAAATTCATGATAATCGATGGGCAGCGACTTACAGGCCTCTTGCAAAGCGTCTTTGGGATTTGCCACAAATGTTTCAAAGTTGATAATAGGATGCCCCTGAGAGACAAACCATTCCCAATCTCGCAAGAACCGACGAAATCGCAAAATGAGCGGTGGATCCTCTGCCGTAGTACTGTTTAAGCCATACCATTTCGACTTCAATGAGACCCACGCATCAAAAGGGTTTCTAACAATAAGCAGAGGGAATACCTGATACCCTTGCAGCGAATAGACTTCAGCCACTTCCTGCCAAGTAAAACTGATTGTGGTCATTTTTACCCAGGTAACCGGCTTTTTCGCCAAGCTAAGCTCATACTCAATCCGGTCGGAAGCCATGTCCAATACTCCATCCAAATCAGGGTGTTTCAAAAAAGCACTGGAAACCAGCGTGGTACCACCACTTTGCAGCCCGGATGCCAGTATCATGGGTTTGGTCAAAATACCCTCTCCTTATTCACTCCATTCGAAAGCAGGTGCGAATAAATATCATCGTAATATCTGTGTGCTGTGATCAGCACCACAGTGTCTGATGTAAACTCAACTTCGTCAGGGTGCAGAATATGACTTCCCATAAGCTGTCCACCAGCCCTTGCAGAATCAACAACGATAACCCTAATCAACCGTTGTGAAATGGTAAGAAGCATTTTTGCAATGTCGTTGGCGCCCCATAAAACCAGCGATCTTATTTCCTGCTTCCCCTCAAGCGCTCTTAGCATGGTATGAAAACGTTGCAGAGCGATGCCTCTTACTACTTCCTGAACACGCCAATCTAACAGTTCGTGCTGCAATGTGTGCAACGGTTTCGGAGCTTGAATTTGGCTGTCAGCAGGCCAAATGCACGCAGCCAAAGATTCTGGTAAATCGGCAAGCATAAATTTAATTTCAGCAGAATTGCTCGCATTCGCCTGCAGGCATTTCCTCAAATGCTCGGTCACCGCGTCCATTTTTTCTGGAACAAATTGCGCGATATGACGCCAATATTGTTTGAAAAAACTTAACGCTGCCATCACTTGATTGTCTGACTGAACCGGGCATTGCAAGAAGAATCGAGTCCAAACCTTCACTCGAGTCTTATTCATGTTTTCAATGTGCGAAGACATCGAGCCGCTTCGTTTAATGTATTTGCAGGAAACGGTGTGAATGGTTGCGAAAGTGCTTTTTCTTAAAGCTAACTTGCATATAAAATCGTAATCTTCATGCCCACCGTGCAGTTCATCTGTTTCATCAAAACCAATTGATTGCAGCTTGGGGACCTTGAAGCAGTAACAGTGGACAGGGGCAGGATTGCCTCTGAGCAATGCGGCGATTGGATCCCCTATCTGTGGAAAAACGTCCGATTTTTCGCCGTCTCTCTGCAAAGTATAACCAGAAACAAACACATCAATATTCGAAACAACCTTGTCGCTGGGTAAATGGCCTAACGCACCTGGATAAAGCTCATCATCGGCGTCGAGAAACATCACCCAATGGGTACTTACCGATCGCAACCCGGTATTTCTGGCCGCCGCCAGGCCCATGTTCGATTGCCGGATCACCGTGAGCGATGACGGAAACGGGTAGTCATCCAACTCAATTGGGGTATCCGAACCATCATCCACGACAATGACCTTTTTGGGTAGTGGTCGCAACTGAGCAATGGACGCCAGAGCACCCAGCAACAACTCATTATGGTTGTAACATGGGATGACAATAGTAGCGTCAACGTACTTCACAGTGCGCTGGCCCAGTAGGCCCTGTGGGCTTGGTAAGTGTTGTGTTCAATGTTTCTGATTCTAGATGCGGTTTGCCAGAACCGGGTATCCCAATCTTCACCATAAGTATCAACAAAATACTGATACGCAAACCGTTTGGCATTAACCAGATAGTCTTCTCTCGATATAGTTTTGGTGGCTTTATTGCCGTAGGTGGTTCCCCCAAGATGCAGATAGTCAAGATGGTCGTAATACGCCAAGTACCAACCATCTGAATACAGTTTGTAACTGTATTCGTGGATAGCGCCCCAACAATATTTGAACTGGGCGTTCAAGAAGCCGTATTTGCGGACCACTTCACCACGCATAAATAAAAACAAATAATCTGATGTTGTTACCGGTCTTACCCCGACAGACTGTGGCTCAGCCCCAGGATACTTAGCACCTTTTTCTGTTGGCGAAACAACCCCGAGCTCAGGATTCTGCTGCATAACCGAAACTAATTCAGCCAGAAAATCCGTTTTGTCATTGATGAACACATCGTTCATGCAGAAAAGGTAATAATCGTATTCGCGTTGAAGGTTTAAATAATCTAACCCAACATTGTGACCGAAACATTTACCTTTAAAATCATCGTCAGAATACAGCACCGTAGAATGAGCAGTGAGATTTTGTGGCTCAGTCCCACATTCGACAATAAGTATGTCTTTATTTGGATAACTGTCCTGCTCAAATTGTGCCACACTCCTTTCAACCAGATCTGGGCGGTTGCGTGAAACGATGATAATGGCAATACTGGGCTGTTTGTTCATTTTTTCCACTCTCTATGGATAACTTCCACATCTATGCCTTTTGCGCGAATTTTGCTCGCCACATGCTCTACAATAATTGCAGAACGATGTCTTCCTGCATTGCAGCCCAGAGCAATTCTTGCGTCATCATCCAGAGTGATAATCACATCCAGCATCGGCAACAGTGCATTTATGAAATCTTCAACCTTGGGCTGACTAAGGACATAGTCCATCATTGCATTATCCGGCTGGTCGAACAGACTCCACCTACTTTCACGGGCAGGGTTCTTCGCAAAGCTGACATCGAAATAATAATTCGCATTGGGAATGCCATATTTAAACCCAAAACTGATGAGTGTTAATTTTTGCATATTCGCCTCCCGGCCTACTGTCTACTGCTTCTGCATACAACGGTTAAAACGACGACGAATTTCGTTGGTTGTATGTGCATTTATTTCGCCTAACTGAGGCAATATTTTTTCTACGCTCTCGGTAATCCCTGTCATGTCTTGACAAGGAACTCCCGTCAGCAATTCGTCACAAAATCGATTCACATCGTGATTATCAAAATTAATGCCCAGATTTTCCCAAATGGACGACAAGACTCGCTTGCGAAGCCTTATTTGATTAGTTTTGCGTTTTACAGAAATATTATCGGCATGCACCCGATAATGCATTAGCACTTCCCGGGCTGCATACCCTCTAAACGGCGAATTAAACAGCACCCGGGCCAGCCATTCGTAATCTTCCATGTCCTGATAACTAGGATCATAATGAAATTGCTCGTACAGCTCGCGCTTCACCATCCAACTGGGGTGGCACAGTGGCGTATTACCTAGCATTGCCAGGGCTTCGGTCTGCTTTGCTGTCTGTCGATAATGCCAGACCCCTGAGTGATTCCCGATCAGTGACACTTTACACCCCAGTACACCAAGAGACCTGTCCGATGAGAAATACGCCAATTGCTTAGCAATTCTGTCCGGGAAACACACATCATCACTGTCCATCCGCATTACATATTCCCCATGAGTATGAGGAAGTAATGCATTCAAGCTGCGAACAATTCCTTTGTTGCCCGAGCTAAAAACCTTTACCCTGGTATCTCTGGTTGCCCATTGTTGGGCTATTGAATCAGTTTCATCCACCGAACCATCATTCCAGATCAGTAACTCCAACTCGGGGTGTGTCTGAACCAATACAGACTCAATCGCCTCAGATAAAAATGGTCCCGCATTGTGAGCTGGCATCCAAACTGAAACTTTAGTCATCAACTGCGCCGTTTAACCTGTCAAAACATTTCAACGCATTATCGACAGCATCATCCATATTGTAATACTTATAGTCAGCAAGCCTTCCAAGTACCGTCATATTAGGAAATTGCCTGACCAAACCTTGGTAAATATCGTGGGATTTTGTATTTTTCTGATTGAATATCGGGTAATAAGGTATGTCGCGTTCTGGATCATGCCGAACAAAATTCTGAGGGTATTCTTTCACTATTACGGTGTAATCAGATTCAGCTGGCAAAATATGTTTAAACTCTGTAATGCGGGTAAAGGCTTCTTCGTTAGGATAATTAACCGTTGTGGCGGGCTGATAAAACGCTTTTTTATGACGCTCATAAACAAACTTCAGGGAACGATAAGGCAATTCCCCGTGAGTATAACTGAACAGCCCGTCTAACATACCTGTGTAAACAAGTTGGCCGTCAAAGCGACGGCCATCAAAGTAGATTTTTCCGGTATCTCGATTTAGCGACAGCCGTTGCGTGCCATCACAATTTAAAACCAGCTCTATGTTCGAATGTGCCAGCATGCGCTTAAACAATTCACTGTAACCCTGCGCAGGAATGGCCTGAAAAAAATCATGGAAATAACGATTATCCCTCGAAATCACCACCGGAACTCTCGCCGTTACCTCAGGGGAGATATCTTCTGGCGCACAACCCCACTGTTTGACCGTGTAGTTGACAAAAAATTTGTCGTAAACCGTCTGGCCCAATTGTCTCAATAACGGCTCCGAACTGTTTTTCAGAGTCAAAATTGGAACTTTTTGTCCTTCCCCATAATTTTCAAACAACAATGCCTTGAGTTTTCGGGCGTCTTCCACTGAATAAAGACAATCCAGCGTATTTAAATTAAACGGCAATGGCACCAGTTGATTATCAACGCGGCTGAGTACCTTATGCTCGTAGCAATGCCAGTCTGTAAACTGGGATAAGTAATCCCATACATGCTGCTTGTTGGTGTGAAACAAGTGGGGTCCATAGCGATGCACAAGAATACCGTCTTCGTTTTTATAGTCATAACAATTTCCCGCTATATGCTCACGTTGCTCCAGCACCAGTACCTTTTTATTGGCAACTGTCGCAAAACGTTCAGCAATAACAGCACCAGAAAAGCCAGCACCTATAACTATGACATCAGGGTTAATCATGTTTAACTCGCTAGCAACTCACGCACCTGCGCGGGCTGCGTACGATTGAGCCACACTTCTTTGTGCTGTTGATCAAAAAAACGCCCATTCGGTGCAGATTGTTCAATCAAAACGGTAAATTGCTGATCGTGATTCCTGAACAAAAAATACAAAGCAGCAGCATAGATATGATGCTCTATGCCTTGCTCAATAACGTCCTGTTCAACACCAAATTGGCCCGCTTTTCTGCACGTAAGCAAAATATCATTCAAGCTCTGTAGCCGCCTGGAAACGGATTTCTGCGTTTGTGCTCCAAAGCTTTCATTGTGAATACGGTACCGTCCCAGCACATCTTCAATAAAATCTATTTTGCCATTCAGGAAACCCGCATTCATAACATAAAAAGGGTAATCTAGAATGATTTCACATTCAGGCACCACTGCGTCACACAGATTAGGATGGCGACGAAACATAACACTGCTAGCCTGCATGTAAGTACCAAAGCGCACTAAATGGGTAATGTCCGAGCGCGCAGGGATACGGGCCCAATTGTAGTGTCCCTGGCTATACAGTTTGACCGACTTATTGGTGTCAGAGTCAAACACGTCCGATTCATGGAACACCATGCCACAGTCAGGATTCGTGTCTAAGTGCATTACCTGTTTTTGTAATTTCCCTGGGAGAGCAATATCATCTCCGTCCAGATAGGCAATGTAGTCCCCCTTTGCTCTGGACAATAACGTACTCATATTCGCGGCCAAACCGCGATTTTCCGTCTTAAATATGGGTATAAGTTGCGGGTAGCACCTAGCCAAATTTCGAATAATATCTGCAGTACCATCCGGAGAAGCATCATCACAAACAAGAACTTCAAAGTCGAAACTGGTTTGCTGTTCACACACTGATGTTACGCAGGCTGCAATGTACTTTTCCAGTTTGAAAGCAGGTATCAGAACCGATAACTTCATCTTATTACCACGCGCCGAGAAAGTTGGCTAAAAAGTTCATAACCATCCCAAACGGGAGAAAAGGACAACGCCTCTCCCAGTGGGACCGCCCGATCCACTCCTGTTATCGACGGCTTAGCCATAAACTTTACTAACGCAGGTTTGGCAATTCCAGCGAAGCTCAATGTTTG
Organism: Alteromonas aestuariivivens; assembly: GCF_003367475.1. Classification (GTDB taxonomy): domain Bacteria; phylum Pseudomonadota; class Gammaproteobacteria; order Enterobacterales; family Alteromonadaceae; genus Alteromonas; species Alteromonas aestuariivivens. The sequence continues at coordinate 39,210 of NZ_QRHA01000007.1, read as the reverse complement.
TACTTTCGGCGAAATAAACGGAGCTATCTCATCCAGTGAAGCCACACATTGACAGAATAACACTTGGTTACCGCTGTGAAGACTGAGCATTTTGTCATTCACTTTCGTCATTTCAATAGCGCATAACTCCCCAACCATATGTACCCGGCTTGCCGCGTATTCAATTTGCAGCGACTGAGCAGTGACAAGCTGCTCATTGCGCCTTGTTAATGACGGCAGCACCTCGAAATGACGTTCACCAGCCAGCGACAAAAACTTTTCTAGTGACCGGCTATCTCCTATCCAAAACAATACCTTCGGCGATGAGCATGCCTGCTGATTGTAGGGTGTGAGCTCCTTCATCAGGTTCGTCATTGCGCCCTCAGCAATCTCCATATCAACCATCACCTCCGAGCCAATCACACTGAATGAGTAACGGTCTGCAAAGCTTATATCGCGACACCTTGGCGGACACGGAATTGCGCGAATGGTACTGACGCTGTTATCGCCGCCCCACAGGATCCTCGCGTCAGCCTGCTTACAAAGCGCATGAGTGATACTTTTACCCTGTGATGCCTGATATTCATATGTAACAAAAAGGTTGCGTATGGCAAATTCATAAAATTGGGGTAATGCGAAAACCTGATTCAGTATCCTTATAAGGTGCTCTTTTACCAAGCCTCCCCGCTCCGATACCCGGACAACATTATTGTTGCCTGCCAGCACAGAACACGCCCAACTATAAACAAACATGGTATCCACATTAGACGGTGTAAAGTGAACCACTGTACCCAGCGCTTTATAGTGGCCTGGCGGAGAATCCTTCACAAACTCCACAAGATTTGAGGCCCTCAACCAAAACGCCAGCGCAACCAGCTCACTGTGGCCGCGACATTCCTTATCTTGCATGATAGTCCGCGATATGTGGTTCAGAAACTCGATGGTGGAATCGCAATGATAGGACAAAGGCAATTGATACCAAACTGGCAGTTCATATACCGGGCGTAATTCAGCACACTGCTCTTTCGGCCGGGGGGCCAACAGGGTATATTTCATCCAGCCCCCATAGTATCACTGCAGCCTCGCAGCTCAGTCTTTGGAAGGCGGCCGAGTATTTCAAAATACTTTCCTTTTCGGCCACACAAGCAATCGTCTTCCCCAAGTATCCGCCCCAAATCCTCGGTTAACAGGCTATACCCCGGATAACTGCTAGGAATACTGGACAATACCTGAACAAGCCCGGACTGCCCCATTTTTTGAAGCTTGAGCGTGTAAGGGCAACGGATGAGTATTTCAGCCAAAGAAGGGGCATGCAGAAAGCCATGTTCACACTCCACAAATACCGTTCCGACTTGTTCTGCCATGCCATAGAAATTGTGTACCCGTTCTATTCCAAGCACCTCGCTCACTTTCTGCTTAAATGAGGGATTGTCAACCTGCTTATCAACTAACGTCTTCCAGCCGCCGCTGTGTATCAGAGTAGCATTGGTCATAGAAAGTCTTTGCTTGGCTATTTGCAGCGCCCGGACAAAATACTCCCAAACCATAAAAGTAAAGCCAAACACCAACACCGGACCAGCATGATACTGACGTTGAAAGGCTTCAATAGCCACACTATTCAAAGACATGTCTTCATTCAGTGCGTATACGGGTTGGCGGCCAAAAAATGCCATCCCCTGTATACCTGCAGCCCGTGCAGAAAGAGCCTTGTTCTTAACCACAGACGGAGAGTCAATAATCAGCATTGGTAAACGCTGTTTTCCCAGAAAATTTTGCATTATCTTAACCAGCGCTTTGCTTTGCCGGGCACTGGTTGCTTTGTCTAATAATACCTTGGCCGGGCTTTGGCTTGTGGTACCGGAGGATTGTAATACTCGAAAGACTTCATTGTCAGGCACGCTGGATAATGAATAGTGCTTGAACAGTCTTACTGCCAAATAAGGCAGCTCATCTGGTGTTCGAAAGGAAAGCGGCTGTCCGTGGGTCAGCCTTGCATAAGTTTGTGAGCAGGCAAGGTGATGTTGATGCAATGCATTAAAAACAGGCATCAATGCGGCGCGCTTTTCTAATGCAGGCAATCCAAAGACTTGGTGCTGAAACAAACTGTCAAACTCAGCACAATAGGTCAAGTTGGTCGGGTTAGTCATCGGTTAATACTGCAGCTAATCGCATTAAAGTCATATAGTCAGTTTTTCCATTCGGCAGCAGTGGCCAATTATTCACTACAAAAACTGAATAATATTTAGGCGGAAAAGCCAGAAACTCCCTTGCCAAAGCAGTGACCTGCTTTTCAGAAAACTTAGAACAGGCCAAATACAGCATTGAATCATCACCAAAACACTTTACTTCCAGGTCCCGGCCAGCAAACAAAAACTCCAAGCCGTCAAGATTAACCCTCTCACCCAGTAGTTTGATTATTCGATGCTTCCGCCCTTTAAGAATGTAATCCCCATCGTGATCCTGCATGGCTAAATCTCCAGTGGCCAAGCTGGATTGGGGCTCAAAATTGTGCAGGTCTGCAACGCTTTCAACGTACCCCAACATACAATTATCCCCCCGGTAATAAAGCTCTCCTATAACGTTGATATTTTCAATCAACTTCCCGGCTTCATCGCGCAAACTAAACTCCCCACCAGGAATGGCCTTTCCAATAGCCTCCAGTTTGGTTCCCGCAAGGGCAGGCTCAAGCCATCCCATTCTGGCCGTGGCCTCGGTTTGACCATACATTCGATAAAACCGACTTTGATTAGTATCGGCAAACTGGCTCAACTCCTTAATCAATTTCGGAGAAAGCTTCCCTCCGGCCTGAGTAAAATATCGCAAATGAGGCCACGCACGGCGGGTAAAGCGCAGGCTTACCAACATTTCATACCAATGGGGCACACCCGCCAGAGAATTGACTGGCAAACTTTCCAACAGATTCCAGAATTCCTTATCTACAAGCGTAGCCGAACTCAGCGCGATACATGCCCCAACAGACAAATGCGTATTCAGAATGGAAAGTCCGTAGGAATAGGAAAATGGCATCGTTGCCAGAGTTATGTCGCTTGACTCAATGGGTAGGTAACCACAAATACTGGCCGTATTAGCGGCGATATTCAGAGCAGAAATTGCCACCCCTTTACCCCCTCCCGTTGAGCCTGATGTCATCAGTATGAGAGCCAGCTCTGGTGACAGTCTGTGTTGTTGCTTCGACGCCAACACCTGTCGTTCGCCAGACAAAATCAGGTTAGGTCGAAATTGCTCCTCGACAAGTTCAATCGCGTCCTTGTTGAGTTTTGGACTGATGAGGAGAACCGGCCAGTTGTAAGCCAGGCAGGTTAGATAATGCACTACGCTCTGCAGAGAGTTATCCATGACCACAAGCACCAACGGACGAGTCACAGCCTCGCCGCGAAGTATTCCCGGCTTGTCAGTGAGCAGCAACGATGTAATTGCCCGTTGGTTCTGCCTAATTAGAGCGGACAACTCGGTATAAGAAACCTCATAGCCATTTTCAATGATGGCAGTGTTACCGCCCCACTTTTCGAGTGCTGTAACCCATCTAATCACAAAAATCTGACTCCACTACGCCTGAAAAAGGCCGTCGACGGGTAAAACATGGCCAGTGGTATAACCCGCGCATTGATCAAGCAAAAACAATACTGCATCCGCAACTTGCTGAGGGGTTCCACTTTGTTTCAACGCGACACGAGAGTAAACATCATCTCTTTGCAACTGTGTATAATGAGCAGTCATCGGGGTGCTGATAAAGCCAGGAGCCACGGCATTTACACGAATTCCGAACGGAGCCAACTCTTTTGCCAGAGACTTAGTTGCCCCGGTCAGTGCAGCCTTACTCGCGCTATAAGCGCTCAAGCCAGCCCCGCCCTGCTCACCAATCTGTGACACCACATTGACTATGGCACCTTTGCGGTGACGAACCATCAGCCGGCTTGCCAGTTGCATATGCTGATATGCCGCGTAAAAGTTCACGCTCATTTGTAACCTGAGCAATTCCATGTTACTTGCCACAAGCCCGGCTTCCTTCATTTCGCCGGCATTGTTCACAAGCCCCACAAAATTACCGACGTCCGGATCCGATTGCCTGGCTTGAATTGTTCGAAACACCTCTTTAACGGCGTTTTCATCGGTCACATCGTAGTCCACTGGCACAACCTTACCGGCTACCTCCTCCACCAGTGAATCCAGAGCAACTTTGTTTCGACCTCCGGCAAACACCGTCGCACCAGATTGTGCTAGATTGGAAACGATGGCTCTGCCGATGCCTCCGGTGGCGCCAGTGACCAAGACTGAATGGCCCTGCAATATCGAACCGCTATAAGGAAACGCCATATTTCGCCAGAATGGTTTTGGCCTTTGCCACAGAACTCATATCAATAATGTCATCAGTATCGAGCATAACGTTAAAGACGGTTTCCAGTTCTGATACCAGCACCATATGCCCGGTTGAGTCCCATTCCCTAATTGTGTTGTATTGCAACTCATCATTAACTGTTTGCGATGACACACCTAGCGCATCACAAAACGCCTGAACTAGTTTTTGCTGATTACTCATAGTACTTTTCACTGCCATTTCTTGTTTAGCGCGACAACAAGCCTTTAATCATTTTGGTTTCATTGCTGTAGTCGGTTTTTAATAACGATAACGTAACCAAATCTGCCCTTTTAACTACCTTATATCCTAATTTTTGATTGTAATTCAACGCCGCCTGATTACTGGATTTAACATTCGCCTGTAATTCCCTGATCTTGAGCAGATCAAATACATAATCATACAAGGCTAATGTTGGGGCAAATGCAATTAGGTTATTCTGATATTTAGGGTGGCCTACATACAAACCCGGCTCCAGCACTGCTGATGAACCAATCTCTTTGCCAGCGAAAGCCTTAAGATTGGTTGCACCAAATGGTATACCTTTGTAATACGCTACCCAATGTTGCTGGGATGGATCCGATTTCAAACCATCAAACCAAGTTTGATGCTGTTCCTCTGAAATTTGTCCTGAGTTAATCATATTTAAGCGCACACGGGCACTGTTACGCCACTTTCTGAGCAAACCTAAATGTTGGGACGACAACGGAATCAACTCAACTTGGTAGCCGCGAATAATAACACCATTCTTATTCGGTTCAACGGCAATCATTCAAAACCTCTCTAATGCAATTTATTACTCGGAATGCCCCCTGTGCGTCATAAAATTTGCTGCATGCCGCCTGCATGGTTTTCAGAACTTCGTCGTCGCCATAAAGCGTTAAAGCCAGGGTGGCAAGTGAACGCATTGATATGGATTTGTCGACCACACGACACCAGCCCTCCTTAGCTGCACGCTCAGATGCGGCAAGTTGATTGTTAGCCACAGTGACTAACACCGAAGGAGTCTGGCAGACACCCAGTTCGAACTGGCTGCCACCGGCAGCACTGATCGCGAGCCTCGCACTGCTCCAGGCTTGTGCCATGTCCTGACATTGATGGCTATGCTCAATAGGCAGATCGAGTGTAGGAATCAGCGATTTCAGCTCTTGCAGCGTTGGGTAGGCCGCACCTGTAATTACGCGTATAGGAACTCTTGCGCCAACTTCATCTAATGCTTGAAGCAACTTAATTGTTAGACCAGCTGGATCGCTGCCACCAAAGCAGAGGACAATCCCCTGCCTACACTGAACGGGCAGGGGGTTTAAATTACAGAACTCCTGTCGCAGTAATCGATAAGATGAGCCAGTACAACAATGAACGCTAGGCTGAATCTCAATGTACTTATTATTGAGGTTCCGGGAAGCCGGATTTACTACAATATCTGCAAATTCGATATACCGAAATTCTCCATCATCCAGAGCGACAATACACTTAACTTTTGAACGCAACTTCTTGAGTTGTTCTCGAGAAATTTTGTAACCATCCAGCACCAGAACGCTATTCTCCGGCTGTTCGAGCAAATCACATAACGTCAAAAAACAGTCTTCAGGAGATGATTCGGAAACAGCAAAACTCCAATCACGCTGATGATCCGAGATACGTGCCGCTGCAGATGTGAGCACAAAATGACAATCAACTCCCTGGTGTGCGGCGGCCTGGGCCAACGCGATGCAGCGAAACAAATGCCCCACGCCAATTTGTTCATTAGCATCTGTGCAAATGATCATTTTGCTCACGAAGAGATGTGTTCCCATCCTAATGCAGTTCCGCATTGCAAGTCATTCCGGGCAATTTTGCCAAGAACGTCATTCCAATGTTTGGGGGCAAGCCCGAATGCGGGTCTGACGATTTTCATGTTTTCTTCGGTCAGCCGTTCACCCTTTTTTACGTCTCGGCTAACATAGATAGAACGGCGATATTGTTTGGATGCCAACTCTGCGTCAGAGCCCCCATATTCTACGTGCCCCAGACCTTTCCACGCCCGCTCGGTTTCAACGACCAGTGAAGTCATTTCTTCAGGTTCCAAGGAGAACGCGGCATCAACTCCGCCATCATCACGATTCAGCACAAAGTGCTTCTCTATTACGGTTGCACCCAATGCGACAGCAGCAACTGCAACACCAACCCCCCTGGTATGGTCGCTCAACCCCACCTGACAACCGAATGCTTCGCGCATATTGGGGATTGTTCGCAAGTTTGTGTCACTCGGCTCGGCAGGATACGTGCTTGTGCATTTAAGTAACACAATGTCATCACAGCCGTTAGTTTTGGCACAATCTACCGCTTCTTCAATTTCACTCAGGGTGGCCATCCCCGTTGACATTATCAATGGTTTACCTTTGCTTGCCGCATGTGCAATCAAAGGTAAATCAGTTAATTCAAAAGAAGCTATTTTGAAACACGGCACATCGAGTTCAGCTAAAAAATCCACGGCCTCAGTGTCAAATGGGGAACTGAATGCCAACATACCCAGAGCACTAGCCCTTTTGAATAATGCTTCATGCCATTCGTAAGGAGTAGATGCTTTTTGATAAAGTGCATGTAACCTTTCTCCTGCCCACAGACTTTTGGCCTCTTTTATTACAAATCCATCGGCGTCCAGGTCTAGAGTCATGGAGTCTGCCGTATAAGTTTGCAATTTTATTGCGTGGGCTCCGGCTCTTGCCGCTTCGTCGACCATACGCTCAGCCACAACCAAATCCTGATTATGGTTACCACTTAGTTCAGCAATTATAAAAGGTGGTTCATTTGGACCTATCAATCTGTTACCGATTCGTACGTCTTTTTTCACTTCAAATCTCCCGAGTGCCGGTAAATCAGTGTACAAAAAATTCAGCAGGATTCTGCTGTAACATTAGCCCGCCTAGTCGTTATGCCGGTGTACCAGTTTGCACGCTTGATACATCAACTCGGCCCTCCCATAGTCTTCCGGTATACCGACATCCTGTTGAGGATATCCGGGAAAATGCCAGGAATACCTTGGGGGCTATGGGTCTACGTATAATCAGGCATGGTTGTAAGCCCCCAAGACGCGAATACAACTGCCCCGCATGGTGATAACATCTTTCCAGACGCTAAAAACATCTCTCTAAATTCGTAAACTCAATCAGATTTTGTTCGTTATCAGAGCCATATTGAACGTTTGGGCAGGGACGAGAAAAGCTAACAGCCGATACTTCGTAGCGCTGACTTTTACCACCAGTTGAAGCCGCTGCAATTTTCACATCAGAGCCTCTTGCAATGTTGATATCACCTTTTCCTGCATATCGGCCGTCAATCCGGGAAATAAAGGTAATGTAAGCGCATTTTGATAGTAGCGCTCACAATTCGGATAGTTATGTGCAGCAAAACCGCGCGATTTATAATAATGATGCCGGTAAATTGGTATGTAATGCACATTCACACCGATACCAGCCGAACGAAGTACCTCAAAAACCGTTTTTCTATCGTGCATTTCCAGTTCAATGACATACAAATGCCATGCACTGTAGTTGTCAAACACAGGGCGCACTACCGGTAAATTGACTAATGCATCATGGTACACTTGTGCCCGCGCTTTGCGCTGGGCAATGAAATCATCAAGCCTACGGATCTGGCTGTTGCCAAGCGCAGCATGCAGATCACTTAAACGGTAATTGAATCCCAGAGACTGTTGCGAATAAAACCAGGGATTTTGCTGCTCTCCACTGGGAAATAATGCGGTGTCTCTGGTAATTCCGTGACTCGCATACAGACGCACAGTGTCAGCCAATCGCTTGTCATTGGTAAGAACTGCGCCGCCTTCGGCTGTAGTCATCGATTTGACAGGATGAAAGCTCAGTACTACGAAATCAGAGTGTTTCCCCTCCCCTATCGGACAGCCCTGAGGATCTTTGCCCCCAAAACCGTGAGCCGCGTCTTCTATCAATACAATACCGTATTGTCTGGTAATGGTTGCTATGGCCTTCATATCACAACTACTGCCAGCAAAATGAACCGCAATTATTGCTTTGGGCAGGCGGTTAGCGCGTAGGGCCTCGTCCAGCTTCTGTGCTAATTGGATTAAGCATATATTGCGCGTAAGCGGATCAATATCGATAAATTCGACCTCCGCACCGCAATACAAGGCACAATTAGCCGACGCCGCAAACGAGTTTGGAGAGGTCCAAACAATATCCCCTTCTTTTACGCCTGCCGCCAGGCAAGATAAGTGCAGTCCAGACGTGCCGCTGTTCACGGCAATAGCATGATTAGCGCCAGTGTACTCACACAAACTCTGTTCAAATTCCGGAACCTGATTTCCCTGGGTTAGAAACTCGTTTTTAAGAACACTGACTACAGCATTGACATCCTCATCGTTGATAGTGTGCTTACCATAAGGGATCATAATGTCGCCTTATCAAGAGCCCGTAGTTCTTCTACCGTTAGAAAGTGTGGGTTAGTGCCAGAATGGTATTCAAACTTTGCCTTAGCTCCCTTGCCGATCTCGCCCAATTTATTTCTGGTGTAGTCCAGATTTTTATCAAAAAAGCTAATTGCCGGTGCGATGACGTAATGATCATCAAACTCCAGTGTATGATGCGCCATTTCCTCCGGCACCATAACTTCATGCAACTTCTCCCCTGGACGAATGCCAATTTCTTCGTACTCTTTCGTCCCGCTCATGGCTTCTGCCAAATCAACAATCCGAATAGAGGGTATTTTAGGTACAAAAATTTCCCCCCCCTGCATGCGGGAAAAGCTTTTTACAACAAAATCTATACCTTCCGACAAAGTAATCCAAAAGCGGGTCATTTCAAAGTTGGTGACAGGCAAGCGCTTACAACCATCCTGCAATAATTTCCTGAAAAATGGCACGACAGAACCCCGGGACCCAACAACATTGCCATAACGCACTACGGAAAACCTCGGCCCGGTCGCCCCGGCAATATTATTGGCTGCAACAAACAGCTTATCCGACGCCAACTTGGTCGCCCCGTATAGGTTGACGGGATTTGCCGCTTTATCGGTTGATAGAGCTATGACCCGGCGTACATTGCACGCGATGGCTGCGTCAATCACATTTTGTGCGCCATTAATATTGGTTTTTATACACTCATTGGGATTGTATTCAGCCGCCGGGACCTGCTTCAATGCAGCCGCATGAACCACGTAATCCACTCCGACCATAGCAGTTTTTAAACGTTCTTTATCTCTGACATCACCGATAAAATAGCGCATACAGGTGTTATCAAAACGCTGTTGCATCTCATACTGTTTAAGCTCATCACGCGAATATATGATTATTTTTTTTGCGTGGGTATTTTCTAATAAGAAGGAGACAAATTTGTTTCCAAAGGAGCCTGTGCCACCAGTAATTAGGATCGTTTTGTTGTCAAATAAGGTCATTTTCCCACCGTTAGAGAGGTAAATTTTTGCAATCGAAATTCGCGTAGTTCTTCGAACTCACTTTCGGACACATGGAGCGATATCAAGTCCTGAGCACGTAGCCTTCGAGGAATCAACCTTGCTCTTGTTCCATCGTCAAAAAACATCAAGTTATTATCCAATGGTTCATGGGTAATTATTAAAAAATTAATGCAATCATAAGCGTAAAATTTTTCAAATTTCTCCAAGTTATAATAGTTTGCTACTTCACGCACTGATTTTACAATCAGCTTGGGCAAAACAATGGAGGGTGAAACGGGCGAAGTTGCAACTAACCTAGCAATAAAAGCACGAGCAACGTCATTGCAAACCGGAGAACCACTGTTATTCATATCACCCGGAAGATACAATAGCGTGTGTTGGATGTTGCCTGACAAGAAGCTGTCCAATATTTCACTTTGTCCTGATATCAATACTTTATGATTAATATCGTCATTAGATAGCTCGCCAAAACATATTTGATAATCCAAGTCTGGCTGATCTGCGAGGGAGATTTCTTTTTGTATTCCCAGCACTGACAAAGCGTCTGAAAGGTAACGTCTATTAAAAGCCTCGTCGGGATATACACCTCCAATCAAAGGATCTTTTGACTCCAAACACAACTTTAAATAGAGTCTGCGCCGCTGCGAGTCAAAGCTCGAAATATAGTCGAAGCTGTAGGGTTCTACAGTCAATGATTCTGTGAGCTGTTTAAAGCAATCTATCCAATTATCTAAGACCACTTGTACAATCTGTATGGCTTGACTATCGCTTTTGATATGCAGGGCTTTAGTCAAGGCTCCATTCACATAATTGATAGTGCCATTGAGATAGTAAAATGCCAGGCTCCGTTTACGCCTGTATGAAGAAACCAGAAACTCCCTTTGTCGCTCAATAAGAACCTCAGCGTCATCCCGGCTGGTAACGGGTTGCTCAATAACAGTGGCGAACGCGTTTAACTCTTCCACCAAAGCACTGTGCTGGACGCGTCGCTCAAATCTATTCTGATATTCATCCACAGGCAGAATAGCGAAGCCCTGGTTGATCAGTCTATCCAATGCCGCCTGTTTATCTTCCGGTGAATTCACAATGAGCACGTGCTCACCGTGCAAAGGCTGAGCACCGGTAATTCGCGCACCGTCGTTGAGGTTGTAAACTTCTCCTTGAACCCGGGTTAACACTTGCTCCAATACCGTTTTGGAGACTTTAAACTCATACTTGGTATTAACGAACGGTCGGAAATTACCCGGTACCACAATCGAGGTATCGTTCATTTCTGCGTAGTTATAGGCTTCTTCGCCTGATTCGTTATAGTAACCGGAAGCTTTTGAGTGGTGGTATTTGTTGTCCACAAACCCCATATCCACGCCACACAGATAAATTTGCTTAAAGCCAAACCGGGTAACAAAGTTAGCTGCAAAATTTGAAACAGTAGGGTAAGCATGGCTTAACATTTCGAAATCATGCCCCTCAAACATATCGGTAATGCTAACTGTTGAAGACTCGCCTTCTTTGAACGCCAACAAAGTTTCTTTGTACAACCCACTGGTATCGGGGTGAATGCCATTACAGCTGATAAGACGAATATTTTTGAGGTAGTCCAGATCGCCAATTCTCACGGCCCAATCGAAAGTAGAGCGATTGATTTCAATTTCAGCATGGAAATCAGGCACGATACCGTGACGATGCAATACCTGCAGCGCCGTACCGCAGGATACCAGAATGGCCTGTTCAGCATGCTCTTTTATCACAGCCAAGAGTCCGTCAAGCGAGGGACCGTTGCCAATCAGAAAAACCGGCACTTCTTTCTCTTCCGCCGACAGGTACTGACTGGCATCTTTGCGTAAGTACGGGGTCCCCTGCAGCAAAGACCAGTGTGTGTGCGCAATGCCATAACGGGAATGGTCAAAATAATCCCCCATTGCGATGATTACCCTCAGCTGTTCGCGCAACTGCGCAATCGCAGAATTGAGACGCCCGTTATAGTAGCCCTGGAAAAAATAGGTACTGGCAAGTACATGAGGGCCGATGCTGTGGAATTGCATGACCAGGTCTTCAATCAGGTGGCTGCCATCGTCTCCGATGTTGAGATACAAGCGCGCGCCGGCTTTGTCCATGCCCTCAATAATCGCCTGCCAGTCTATAGCATACAGGGACGCATAAAAGTAATCGCGGTTGGGCTCAACCACAAAAAGCTTTTCGACCGTGTGTTTTGCAAACAACGCTTCCAATTGGTATCCACTGCCTAGACCGAACATGATCATGGATTTTATTCGCTCAGATAACGCGCCCTGAGTTTCTTCAATTTCGTCCAGAATGTCCTGAACCTTACTTACCATTTGGTAATGCAGGTAACTTTTTAGTTTCTTACCTTTGTAACCCAGTACCAAACTGTCTTTATTAGGTCGGGCGGCGAAGGCTTCCAGCACCCGCTCACCATCCTCCCGGGGCGCATCGGTATAAAGATTCAACAGAGAATCGCAATGAAACAGGTTCACCTGCCCGTCTTGGTTGGCAAGGGGAACCCATATCTTAGGCTGGTAGTCACAGAATTCCTGGTAAACACCGGGGAAGAACTTTTTGAATACAGCCAGATTGGCCTTCAGACGATAGTTTTTAAGATTCTCCGTTGACCAAGCCTGGGCATCAACCGGAACCGACCAGGGCAACAAATAGTTTTCAATCTTCCCGTCCCCCGATTCACGCACAGCCCAGTGCTTAAAATCCTGCCAGGAACCCGCCGCCAGAGCCTGAGTGACCTGGTCAAACACTATGTGATGATAATGCTGAAACAAGTAGAACTGCTCAACTGGCACATGTTGCGCCAGCTCATTAATATTACTTGCCAGATCACGGGCATCTTTTCCGAGCTGAAGATACAACCCAGTGCCTTTCTGAGCGGCAATATCCAGGCACTCATTCCAGGCAGTTGCCATCAGTGAGCAACGAAAATAATCGAGATTCGGCTCATACACGATCATATGCCCGATTTGGTATTGCTCGAGCAATTGGCGGATGTGGTGGCCCAGCCCTACACCCAATACCACCAAAACGTTCATCTGATCTTCCAGCGGCTTGGAGCGACGCAAACTGCTTGCAAGAGAGGAATTAAGACCTTCTAGAAAATTATGGACGCGGGTAGCTGTGTCTGTCCGGGTATCATCTAACGCAACAGTCAGTGGTGCGGCAGCAAATTGCCGCACCTGAGCGGCAACTTCCTGCTCAGGGTGCAAACCGTATAACACCCGGCCTGTGGAGTAGTCGACGATATTCAGCTCGCTGTGCTTATTGCACATGATTGACCAAGATTCGTTTTGGCCACCAATCTGCGACAGTACAGAGGGTATATTCTGACGAAAGGCAGCCAAATTATCCCGTTCCATGCGGGAAAGACGTTCAGCCACACCCTGTTCGATGCCGCGTTGTGTTGTTTCATCCAAGTGCAGATGCAATTGAATATTCTGGAGCATAATTACTTGTACTTCTTAATGGCTGCCTGACTACGGACGAACTGCGTTACATCCTGCTTAGCTGATTTTAGCAAAGATTGCGCCATTTCCATGAGACGGTTATTAACCTCAAGTTCCTGTTCGGCAAAATGCCGGCGAGGCTCACCATCAAGAGCGTTTAGGTGGGATTGAATAATGTTGTCGCGGGATTCAACTAACCCGAGTAATTGAGCGTATTTTTGCCCATCGTCCTCTTGCTCTAACAGTTCAGCTATCTCCTGATTGATACTGCGCAACGGCTCGGGAGTCAGGGCATGGTTTAATTCGTTTTTCTTCACACAGCTTGTCGTTTTTGACGCTGGGCCTCATAAGCTTCCTGCTTGGCCGCTTCAGGTATCTGTACCCAAGCATCTCGAATAGGAGTCAACAGGCTAATCACTTCGTCCAGCATCTTCAAGTCATTCTTAACATGGCCGTCATTCACCTTTTCGATCATGTAGTCATAGAGGGCAAACAGGTTTTCTGCCACTTCACCACCGACATCCAAATCTAGGGTGTCCCTTAAATTCATGAGAATGGCGGTTACCCGAGACAGGAATTCCGATTTGGCAACAAAATCCTTGCGTTCCATCGCGCCTTTTGCAAATGCGAGGCGATCCAACGCGCCCTGCATCAACATCAGTGTCAGTCTGTGAGGATCGGCCGTAGCAATATCCTGTTTCAGGTTACCCTTGCGATAGGCGTTAATACCGGTAAGTGCCATAATGACTCCTGTTAAAACATGCTTAGCCCAGTGCTGACAGTAACGCCATACTGGTTTGATTCATTCGTGCAACGGTCTGGTCAAGATTCAGATACTTGTCACGTAAAACCTGTTCATAACTGAACATGCGCAATTCCAGCGCTTCGCGATCGCTGTACAACTGATCGCGGTTATCCTTGGCGGCGTTTTCCCGCAGGGTCAACAGGCCGTCATAGCTGGTGTACTGATCAACAAAATCGTACAGGCGAACGGCTACGCCCTCGGTTTCGTCGGTAAACAGGGCGGAGATTTCATCAAACGCATCGTCAAGGGCATCTTGCAACCGTTCTTCTCCTGACCCCAGCCCGAAGTCGGTGCTGCCCACTTCCAGTTTGCCTTCGTTGTCAAATTCAATACCAAGCTCAAACAAATTACCCAAAGATGAGGCACTGACGCTGTCTCCGACGATACTTGCCATCCCCTGCCGCAGGCCTCGGAGCAGCGAATCTCCGGCCAGTGCACCATCTTCTTCCAAGTCTGACTCACCGTATTTGGTCAGGGTTTCAATCTCGCTGATTAACTTGTTGTAATTATCAACGAAAGCGCGGATCTTTTCTTCCAGACCTTCTTTGTCGTAACCAATGTTCAGTGAGGTAGTTTCGTAGGTAACCCCGTCTGATGCCAGCGGCGAGACTTCTTTGACTTCAAAACTGACATTTTGAATAGTACTTTCAAAATCATTGGTTGCACTTTCTACCGCAATGCCGTCAATGGTAGCCATGGCATTGGTGGCCGATTTCACCGGCGACAGGTAGGTGCTGGTTTCGGTCGAGTCGGTGGTGGCAATTTTTTGCAAGTCGGCAAGGTCATTGTCGTTGACAATCTGCAAATCGTTGCCGCTGCCGGTTACGTCCGAAGTCAGAACCAGTTTGGCTCCGCCAGTGGTGGTGCCGGTATCAATAATATTGGCGTTAACGCCAAAATTGTCAGCGTGGGCATTAATCGCCTCACGCAAGTCTGCCAGGGTCATCCCCGCCGTCACATCTACGGTAAAGCTGTCGCCCGTAGCGTCAATTTTAAACGTCAGGGTGCCCGAACCTGCAGACAGAACGCTGTCGGTCGATGAGGTATACCCCCCAGCAGAGGCATTGTTGGTTTCGATCCGGCTTCCGGATGCAAGTTGGGTAACCGCGATATCATAACTGCCTGTGAGAGCAGAATTCGATGCTTCGGCAGAAAGCACGTCATAATCTTCTGACGGGTTTGTAATAACCGGTTCACGGCTGTTCAGATCCGAATCGGTACGCAGGTCATCCAGGCTGTCCTTAAAATCCGACAGCTTCGACTTTATCTGGCCCAGGCCGGATATTTCGGCCTCAATCCGCTCTTCACGCTCATTTAACCTGTTCTCTTTTGGCTGGCGCTCAGCCTGCAAAAGCTGATTAACCAGATCGTCCAAAGCGAGCCCGGACCCCACACCCAGCGATTGAATCGACATTCTACTACCTCACTAAACCCGCTTGTTCAAAAGCACACCCACGCTACTGCCAATGTCTTCCTGGAGATCCTTTATACGCTCTGCCAGTCTCAGCACTTCGTCTGATGGTATCTGCCGGATCACATCACCCGACTCAGAGTCTTTCACTGTAACCACCGAACGTTGCGTATTGTCATCCACCGTAAACGCCAGGTTGCGATTTTGCACTTGCAGAAATGCCTCTACCTCTTGTGCCGCAAGTTCGACATCGCGATCTTGCCCCTCTCGTTTAGAGTTATCGGCCTCAGATTGTTGTCCTTGAGCAGTTTTCAGTTCAACCGCTGATTGCTCCTGCCTTTCCACCTTCGATAACGAGGCTTGCTGGCGCGCAGACTCCTGCCCGGACATCGTTTCTGAGGTATTGAGAGCAAAATTTTGGCCAACTTGTGTATTTGCGATTTCCATTTGAGTTACCCCATTGTCTTAAAACGACAAAAACGGGCCCCGACGAATCAGGCACCCGTTTTAATGTGTTTTTGTTAAGGCGTATTTTTAGCTGATTTAGCCCAGCAGCGACAGCGCAGTTTGCGGACGCTGGTTCGCCTGACTTAACACAGATACTGATGCCTGCTGGATGATCTGATTACGGGTAAGTTCCGCCGTTTCTGCAGCAAAATCGGTATCCTTGATACGTGATTTTGCTGAAGACAGGTTCTCAGAGATGCTGCTCAGGTTGCGAATGGTAGACTGGAAACGGTTTTGCAGCGCCCCCAGATCAGCACGAACGGAACCCACGGCAGAAATGGCTGCATCTACCGCGGTCATCATGCTGGATGCGCCAGTCTGAGTCGCAACGGTTTCGCCACTCAGCCCCAGGCCAGTAGCGCTGAAACCACTTACACCTGCCTTAGTCAAAGCCTGACTGGACAGGTTTACCGAGATGGTCTGGCCGCCGTTGGCACCCACCAGGAATTTGGCGGAAAAGTTGCCCTTTAGCAAATCGACATTACCAAACTGGGTGGTGGTGGCAATGCGGGAAATTTCCTGCGTTAACTGAGTCACTTCTTTTTGCAGTGCCTCACGGTCAGAGTCACTGTTAATACCGTTTTGCGATTGTACCGCCAGTTGGCGAATACGCTGCAAACCGGTGGTCACTTCCTGCAGCGCACCTTCGGTGGTCTGGGTCAGAGAGATGGCGTCATTCGCGTTACGCACGGCCTGGTTCAGACCCTGAACCTGAGACGTCAGGCGATCGGAAATCTGCATACCGGCTGCATCATCGGCAGCACTGTTAATGCGAAACCCTGATGACAGTCTTTCAAAAGACGTGCTCAGACGATTGCCCACGTCAAATAAGTTACGCTGGGCGCTCAGTGCTGATGCATTTGTATTTACATATAAAGACATTGGTCTACCTCCTAGGGACTCGATGTTAACTGTGCTACCATCGAACCTTCCAATTCGACCAGTCAGGTCACTACTCCCGACTGATCCCTCTTATTTGTGAAACGGCTGGCCATTTCACCAAAAAGTAATTACATTACCCCTCGACAATAGCTATCGGCGAAGTCTTGAATTTCTTTAGCGGTTTTTTAAAATTTTTTTGAAAAACCATTTAACCCTATGATTTATAATGGTTAAAAACTAAGAACAAGAATGAATAGACCGTCATATTGAGAGCAGATTCATCGCTGCAAGGTATCTAAGCTGAGCAGCTATAGGGTAGTGTCAAAATAATAACGAAATAGTTGGCACGAAGAATGCTTATGATATGTCGCAGATAGCAGGGATGTCTTGGCAAGAATAAAAAAAAGGCCGGGACAAATGTCCCGGCCAATCTGCTCACGTTAGGAGATTGAGCAAAATTCAGTTTCAGTCGGCTGGCAGGAATTATAGTAGATTAACTGGCCTCTCAACCACAACTTCTACACTCTCAGTCCTGTTAGTCGGCGTTTTCTTTAAGAGGCGGCCTTTACGGCCGCCATCTTCTGGGGATGGCCTCTCAACTCCTTCCCAATTAACTCTTTCTGTTATTAACCACCCAACAGCGACAATGCTGCCTGGGGTCTTTGGTTTGCCTGTGACAAAACCGTGGTACTGGCTTGTTGAATAATCTGCCAGCGGGTAAGTTGTGCCGTCTCGGTGGCAAAATCTGTATCGCGGATGCGAGATCTTGCCGCCGCAATGTTTTCCGAGACATTACTCAAATTACGAATGGTGGATTGGAAACGATTTTGCAATGCACCCAAATCCGCCCGCATTGAGCCAATGGCTGAAATTGCCAGGTCCACTGCACTCAGCATCGCTGAAGCATTACTCTCACTCAATACATCGCCGTTTACGATATTCAAACCGGTGGCACTGAAACCACTGATGCCCGCGTTGGTCAGCTTTTGAGTCGACAGGTTTACCGAAATGGTTTGCCCCGCATTCGCCCCAACCAGGAATTTGGCCGAATAATCACCGGCAAGAATGTTCACCCCGGCAAACTGTGTAGTGGTAGCAATCCGGGTAACTTCCGATTTCAATGCCGATACTTCTTTTTGCAGTGCCAGACGGTCCGACGCTGAGTTAATGCCATTCTGAGATTGCACCGACAGCACCCGAATACGTTGCAGCGCGGTGGTGATTTCCTGCATGGCGCCTTCAGCGGTCTGCGCCAGGGATATACCGTCGTTAGCATTTCTTACGGCCTGGTCCAGGCCCATCACCTGGGAGGTCATTCGGTCTGAAATCTGCAGCCCGGCGGCGTCGTCCGCGGCGCTATTGATTCTGAAGCCGGACGACAAACGTTCAAACGCAGTATCCAGCGCATTACCAGAGTTAAATAATTGACGTTGAGCATTCAATGCGGAAACGTTGGTGTTTACAAATAGACTCATGGGTCTCTCCTAACAGTGTCGAACATCAGCGCCCGTTTTAATTTTTGATTTCAGCGCTTCGGGTTATCGTTTAAAAGTATTGGCACAACCTGTGCTTATATATCCTTGTCAGTGTTAAATTACTGACGCTTTGATTGCCTATTGGCAGTGAAAGCACCCTTTATGAGTCAGGCACACTACCTGCCTCACAGCTGATGGACCGGTATGATGTTCCAGACCTCATACCTCTCACTACCTCCTGGCTTCATTCCAGTCCATCGGCGCCCTTTTCGAGCCATCCGACCGACTTATTCCAAAAGGTAAATGTTATCCTTGCAGCAGGCTCAGAGCCGCTTGCGGGCGTTGATTCGCCTGGCTCAGCACTGTGGTGCTGGCCTGTTGCAGAATCTGCCAGCGGGTCAATTCTGCCGTTTCAGCGGCAAAGTCGGTATCACGGATACGTGAACGGGCCGAGTTCAAATTTTCTGAAACATTACTTAGGTTGCGAACTGTTGACTGAAAACGATTCTGCAGTGCACCCAGGTCAGCACGCACCGACCCGATTGCAGAGATGGCCAGGTCAACGGCAGTCAGCATGGAAGACGCATTGGCTTCGGTCATTACGTCCAGGCCGACAATGTTCAGGCCGGTTGCACTGAAGCCACCGATACCGGCATTGGCCAGTTTCTGGGTAGACAAATTTACCGAAATCGTCTGGCCAGCATTCGCGCCCACCAGGAATTTGGCTGAGTAGTTCCCCGCCAGAATGTTGACACCAGCAAACTGGGTGGTAGTGGCTACCCGGGAAATTTCTGCTTTCAGTGCCGACACTTCTTTTTGCAGTGCCAGGCGATCAGAGGCCGAGTTAATCCCGTTTTGAGACTGAACCGACAGTACCCGGATACGCTGCAATGCGGTGGTAATTTCCTGCATCGCGCCTTCAGCGGTCTGAGCCAGGGAAATTCCGTCATTGGCGTTACGGACGGCCTGATCCAGGCCCATGATTTGTGAGGTCATACGGTCTGAAATCTGCAGACCGGCAGCGTCATCTTTGGCGCTGTTGATACGGAAACCCGAGGACAAGCGCTCAAATGCCGTATTCAGATGGTTATTTGAGGTAAAAAGCTGCCGCTGTGCATTCAGGGCAGACACATTCGTGCTGACGAATAAGCTCATTGTAATCTCCTAACGATTTTTTTGTCTTATAAGCCCAGGTCATTGTTGTTTTTATTGGGACCTGGCTGAACGTGCGCTGTTATTATTTTTAGGGGCGCTTGTCCGTGGCCTGAGCATTTATTGTTTTTGTTCTCAGTGCCTTTGCTTATGTATCGTCAGGGCGCGAAAAATCCTTTAGCAATTTTTCACTAAATTTTTTAAGTCTTATTTTTCAGTTTGTTACAGCATTTTAATTGGAAAAACAGTCAGACTTTTTAGCCTGACTGTCTGCTCGGTTTGTAAGAGTGAGCACTCTTTGCGACGGCTGATACCCGAATCACTACCTCCTGGCTTCAATCCCTCGCTAGGATGCTGTACGCCAGCTTTGGGCTTAACCCAGTAGTGACAGAGCTGATTGCGGACGCTGATTCGCCTGAGCCAGAATGGTGGTGCTGGCCTGCTGGATGATCTGGTTACGGGTCAGATCAGCAGTTTCAGTGGCAAAATCGGTGTCTCTGATGCGTGAACGTGCCGCAGACACGTTTTCAGATATGTTGCTCAGGTTACGAATGGTAGACTGGAAGCGGTTTTGCAGCGCACCCAGGTCGGCACGTACGGCTCCGATACCGGAAATGGCCGCGTCGATTTTCGCCATCATGGCAGAGGCTCCTGCCTGAGTAGCGATAGTCTCACCCGCAATACCCAAACCGGTGGCACTGAATCCCTGAATGTTGGCTTTGGCCATAGTCTGGCTGGACAGATTCACCGAAATGGTCTGGCCGCTGTTGGCACCCACCAGGAATTTGGCAGAGTAGCCGCCATCCAAAATTTTAATGCCGTTGAACTCAGAGTTGGTCGCAATACGCGAAATTTCGGTAGCCAGTTGAGTGACTTCTTTTTGCAGCGCTTCACGGTCTGCGTCACTGTTAATGCCGTTTTGCGATTGTACTGCTAGCTGGCGAATACGTTGCAGCGCAGTAGTGGTTTCCTGCAGTGCTCCTTCCGCAGTTTGTGACAGGGAAATGGCGTCGTTGGCGTTACGAACCGCCTGGTTCAGGCCTTGTACCTGAGACGTCATGCGGTCGGTAATTTGCAGACCGGCGGCGTCGTCGGCAGCGCTGTTGATGCGGAAACCTGAAGACAGACGTTCAAACGAAGTACTCAGGGAATTACCCACATCAAACAACTGACGCTGGGCATTTAATGCGGACACATTGGTATTGACGAATAAAGACATAAGTCTCTCCTACACTCTCAGTCCAGCAGGTGCTGGCTGCCGTGTTACCGGCGTTACAATTTTAGTAGTCACCAACACCTGAGGGGTAATTGATGAACTGGCTCTCTCGGTAACCTTATCGACCCCGGTAAAATTCCCTTTAATAAAAATTGCAAAAAATTTGAATTAGTCAGATCAGGCAGGGTAAAAAAACCAGGTTCAAGGCGTTGTTTCAAAACACATTTGCGCGATAGCCCATTCGCCTGGAAATGTGAATTCCGCGGGCAACAGGCCTTGAAAAGTGAGTTAAATGGAAGTTACGCCTGCGTAGAAAACACGACTGGTAATCAAAGCAATGAGATTAATTTAGTTACTAAATAATGGCTAAGTCTGATCCACCTGAGTGATGGGCATGTATCGGATGACAAACCTTCCGCAGCATGGATGCTGCGGCAGAGCCCAATGGATGGGATTTCGGCGTGTTTGTCATCCGTTACATGCCCATGACTCACAGTTAGGGGTAGTTATTTAGGCTGATGGAGTACAGGCAGAACTGTACCCCAAAATGAAACCCTATCAGAGGTAATTAAACAGCGAGAGGTTGGATATTTTGGGGAAGGTGGCCAGGGCAGCACTCAGGGCTGCTTCCTGGCGCGCAAACTGGGCCGAGGCCTCTGCGTAGTCGGTATCTTCTATCGCAGAACGGGCATCTTTGGCGGCAATTTCCAAATCCAGATTGGTTTCGTATATCGATTCCGCCGCATTGAGACGGCTACCAATGGATGAGCGCTCCAGGGAATTTTTTTGCAGCGCGTTGTCCATCCCCACCAACGCATCGTCCAGCGCACTTTGATAGTCAGCCTGGCTGATGTTTTCATCCGACAACGCCAGAAAGATCTCATGCAGTGTTTGGGCGATATTCTGTTTTTCCGGCGTATCCAGTGAAAAATCCACCGAGTCACCCGCGGTTCCGTTGATGGTAAAGGTCATGCCCTGCATAGTGAACGGTTGCCCGGAGGTAAAATCCACCGTATCGACTACGGCACCGGTGCCCACATTGGTCAGCTGTGCCTGCCCTGTTCCCAAAATGGTAATTTGAAAATCGTTGTTTGCAGAGGTCAGGCCGTCGTAGTTGTTCTTGTGAAAGGTATCGAATGTGCCTTGGGCGGAAATACTGGCGCTGCCTACCGTTGCTCCGGTGCTTCCGGTTATCGAAAAATTAAACCGCGCAAATACATCCTCAAACACCTGCTGGCCGCTGCTGGTACCCTTTAACGTTACACTGTCAGATAACTGGAGCTGGTTGCTACCGGAATCACCCACAAAGGTGATAGCGTTGCCGGTAGCTGCGGGGTTAAAGCTGAATGCCTGACTTTGCGACTGAAACCCCGCAAAAATGAAATTACCGTCCGAATCTTTGGTGTTCATCAGGTCCAGCACTTCGTCGCGGATCTGCTCAATTTCCACCGCCAGTGCGTTGCGATCAGAAGGTGACAACACCCCCGAACCAGCCTGAACAACCAGGGTCCGGGCTTTGTTTACCGAATTGGTAATGTTGGCCAGCACCGTTTCCTGTTGTTCCAGCGCATTAGTCAACATGTTGTTGTTGCGCTGATACTGGGTGATCTTATCCAGTTCTTCGGTCAGGCGAATGACCTGTGCCGCGCCAACCGGGTCATCCGAAGGCTTATTGAGTTTCTTACCAGTGGACAACGCCAGTTGGGTATCGCTCATCCCCTTCTGGTTGTCCATAATGGCCCGAATGTTCTGATCGTAAATCTGATTAGTGGTAACACGCATACTTCATTACCTCGCTGCCGACAGGATAGTGTCAAACAATTCCTGTGCGGTGGTCAAGATCCGGGCTGCAGCGGCATAGGACTGCTGGAAGCGGACCAGATTTGCCGCCTCTTCGTCCAGGCTGACGCCGGATACCGACTCGAACCAGTTACTGGACTGGGTTTTCATCGCTTCGGCTGACTGCAGCGCAATATCCGCGCTGGCCGCGTCTTCGCCGATCCGCCCTACCAGCGAAGAATAGGAATCGTGCAGAGTTCTGGGCTGATTGGCGGTTTCACTGCTCAACTGCACCAGGCCGGCCTGTTGCAGTTTGGACATTGCCAGCGCGTTGGTGTTATCCATGAAACCGCCGGTGTTGAACTGCAGGTTAAAGGTGTCTCCGGCCACCGGTACTCCCTCTAGACTGAAGTCGTAACCCGGGTAATCGTCCAACGCGGAAAAAGCCGCTGGCCACGCCGGCGAAGCACCACTGGTTTTGGCCTGCTCAAGCAGGTTATTGTAATGCGTCACCCCAGTGACTTCTGTGATCACATTGGCAGGCGATTCACCGTCCAACACCTGAAAGCTGCTGGACGAGGTAAAAATGATTTGAGCCGGGGCTCCTACTGAAGCGTCCGGCGAACCAGCCAAATCGTGTATGCCGCCACTGCCGTCAAACGCCGATGCGGAAGCGCCCAGAGATGCGTCCACCGTGGTGTTGGTGATGCTCATGCCGCTGATACGGGCGTTGCCAAGGTTGCTGCTTTGGGCGTCCACACGAATAGGCGCAGACAGCGCTAAATCTTCAGCCCGGGAGGACGCCAGACCAATACCCAAACCACTGTTCTTGGTTGGCTGCATCAGAAACTCATCGCCTACCGCATAACCTGAGCCGGAAGAAAACTCAATTTCAATGCCACCTGGCAGTTCGTTAAACCCGCTACCAACCGCAACATTGGTGTACTCAATGGCATTATTCGAGGAGTCCAGTTTAGGCGAACCGTCACTGTTCAAAAGTTTGATGGTTATTTCTGTCGGCACACCGCCAGATTCAGCGGTGATTTCAATACGGTAGTCCGCATCCGTCAGTTCGGTGCCTTTTCCAGCGGTAAACTGGCCGCTAATGCCCAGGTTTTTGGTTGTGCCATCATTCGGGTCCGGGTCCACATACACACCGGTAAAGCCCGCTATGGAAAAGATATCTCCTCCCAGCTGGCCGTCCAGGTCCATGCCCAGACGGTTCTGGGTATTAACTGCGTCGGCAAAGGCCACTGCCAGCTGCCCCACGTCCCGTTGAGCCGGGCCGAGTACTTCATCACGAAAACGGAACAACCCCCCAAGGCTCCCGCCCAGATCCGTTTCATTGATGTAAATGGACGTATTCTTACTGTCGTCACTATAACCGGTTTTCAGCACCAGTTGCTTGTCGCTCAGATAAGCTTCGCTGCCCAGTGCCAGCACATTAAACGTGCCGTCTTCCAGCACCAGTGATTCACCTGTGCTGAGGCTAACCGTTACTGAACCATTGTCATTTGCACTGTTGCGCACTTCAATCGACATCAGTTCCGCCAATTCGTTGACGGCTTTGTCACGCTCATTCAGCAACGCTCCCGGCTCGGAGCCGGTATTATTGGCTGACGCTACCATCACGGCCTGATTGAGGTCGGCAATGGTTTGAATAAGGCTATTGGCACGATTTACCTGGCTGGCAAATTCAAGATTCAGTTCTTCTTCTTTTTGCGCCATGTAATCAGATAACACCGTCACCTGGCGTAAGAAAGACTCGCCCTTGCTGAGTAACTGTTCCCGTGATGCCAGATTGGTTGGGTCATCGGCCGCCGTTTGCATGGCTGCGAAAAAGCCGCTCAAACCGCTTGATAGCGCATTGGCTTCGTTCGCCAACATGTTGTCCAGCGCGGCGGTTTTTTCCGCAAAGGTCTGCAATTCACCGACCTGGGTAATGTCCCGGCGGAGCTGGTTCTGGGCGAATATATTAATGACCCGCTCAGTCGTTCCCGCACCTACCCCACCCAGTAAATTATTGGAAAACACCGTGCGCTCGCGCACAAAGCCTTCTGTGTTAACATTGGCAATGTTGTTACTGGTGGTTTGCAGTAACTGGTTGCTGGCGTTTACGCCACTGCTGGCAATGGAAAACAGATCGGAGGTTCGGATCATGGCAAAT
Source organism: Alteromonas aestuariivivens (assembly GCF_003367475.1). GTDB lineage: Bacteria > Pseudomonadota > Gammaproteobacteria > Enterobacterales > Alteromonadaceae > Alteromonas > Alteromonas aestuariivivens. The sequence continues at coordinate 14,565 of NZ_QRHA01000007.1, read as the reverse complement.
ACTCTTTAAGCATTGTTCCGTTGTACACCGCCATCACTTTTGAAGCGTATTCCGGGTCAGTGGCGTAACCCGCCTGTTGCAGGGATTCAAAATACGATTGTGTATCGTGACCGTTGGCGACCGCCTGCTGATATCGTGGCTGGGACTTGATGAATTCCACGTAGTCCTGCAAACCCTGCCCCAACGAATCATACGCACGGAATGCAGCCTTTTGCCTGTTGGCCACACCGCCATTAAACTCCAGCGTACTGACCACAGCCTGATCTCCCTGCCAGTGACGATTTGCTTTAATTCCGAACAGGTTATTACTGCTCTGGCCTTCGCCTTTATGGATAACGTGCTGCCCCCAGCCAGTTTCAACGGCGGCTTGGGCAATCAAGGCTTTGGGATCAGTGCCCAACTCCTGCGCTGCCTGCTTGGCATAAGGGTACAGGCGCGCAATAAAGTCTTGCGCACTTTCGAACATCGGTGCTTTGAAAGCAGCTCCTGCAGCTGGCCGGCTCTGCTCTGGTCCCAGCACATTCTGCTGTGCTTCATCAATTACTTGCTGACGCTGGCGGTTAAGCGACGGCAGGTTAGCATCGTTTCTCAGTACACTGGCGGGCGTGAACGAACCATCCATCTGCCCCAGTTGCTGTACAATCAGCTCTGCCAAACCGAGACCACCGTTGCTGGCCAAATCAGTGGCCATTTGCTGGTCGTGCATGTCACGGTAAAACTTAACCTGCTGGGAATTGAACGGGCTGTCTTCGTCAGCCAGGGCATCCTGGGCCTGGCGCATAGATTTAAGCATCATCTGTACGAAAATCGCTTCAAATTGCTGAGCCGCTTCGTTAAGTACTTTCTCATCTCCGGAGGCAATGGCCTCACGCAGACTGTTGATACTGCCCATATCATGAACGTTGCGCGCCGTTTCAAGCTGGGTTTGGGTATGCAAGGTGTCCATCAGATGATCACCAGTTCACCACGCAAAGCTCCTGCTTGCTGTAAGGCTTCCAGAATGGCCATCAGGTCACCCGGAGCAGCGCCCACTTCATTTACTGCCCGCACAAGCTGATCTAGGGTGATACCCGGTTCAAACTTGAACATGCGGCTGTCGGCCAAATCCACGTCCACCAGCGACTGGGTAGTCACCACAGTTTGGCCTTCTCCCAATGCGTTAGGCTGGCTGACCTGCTGATTTTCGGCGATGGTAACAGTCAGACCTCCGTGAGTAATGGCAGCCGGCAACAAGCGCACATCCTGCCCGATTACAATGGTGCCGGTGCGGCTGTTAATAACCACTCTGGCCGGAGCATCAGCAGGTTCAAATTCAAAATTTTCCAGCGTGGCCAGAAAGCCAACACGCTGGCCGATATCCCGTGGAGCGGAAACTTTCACTGATGCGGCATCCAGCGGAGTGGCAATCACATAACCCTGGTCCGGCTGGGCCCCCAGGCGTTCGTTGATAGTGTCTGCCAGTCTTTTGGCGGTGGAAAAATCCGGATAGTGCAAATTAAGCGTTAAGGAATCACCATTGGCAAAACCACTGGGTACCGACTGCTCGACCAAAGCACCGTTTGGAATACGCCCTACGGTGGGAGTGTTAGCCACAATACGCGAGCCGTCCTGCCCCTCGGCACCAAACCCGCTTACCACCAGACTGCCTTGCGCCACTGCGTAAACATTGCCATCTACACCCTTGAGAAAGGTTTGCAGCAAAGTACCGCCACGCAAGCTGCTGGCTTCGCCCACTGACGATACGGTGATGTCGATAGTCTGGCCCGGCTTGATAAAAGGTGGCAACTCTGCATGCACGGCAACCGCCGCTACGTTTTTGATTTTAGGCTTGGTGTTCGGGTCCAGGCTTATGCCAAAGTTGCTTAGCATGGTTCTGAAGCTTTGCTCTGTAAACGGGCTTTGTTCTCCCGTCCCTGGCAGCCCCACGACCAGACCATAACCTACCAGCTGGTTGCTTCTCACCCCTTGGATATCAGCCACATCCTTGATGCGCTGGGCAAAGGCCATTTGGCTGGTAAAAGCCATCAACGCCATTAAAGAGACATACCACAACTTCATATCACCCTCTCTTAGAACGGCCAGTAATCGGAAGAAAAGAATTTGGTCAGCCAGCCTTTTTCCTGGGCGCGGGCAAAACTGCCGGTGCCGCTGTACTGGATGCGTGCATTCGCTATTTTGGTGGAAACAATTTCGTTTTCCGGGCTGATGTCGGCCGGGCGGATAATACCGGTAAGGCGAATGTATTCGTCACCATGATTCAGGGTCAGCCATTTTTCACCGCGGATCACCAGATTCTGGTTGGCCAACACATCAACCACAGTGACCGAAATGCTGCCGTTCAGGCTGTTGCTCTGTTTGGCTTGGGCGTCCCCTTCGTATTGGTTTGAAGATGTCATGCCAAACTGAATGGACTCATTGCCAATATTTATGGGGTTACCACCTAAACCAAGAATGGGATCGACACTGATGTCGGAATCCCGCGATGTAGAGGTGCCTGCCGATTTGGAAGCGTTGGTGTTTTCCGACAGCGTTACCGTAATGATGTCACCCACCCGGCGGGCGGTTACGTCGGAATACAAACTGTTGGCCATGTGAGGGCGGAACAGGCCACCGTCTTCAACAATGTGCTCACGGGGAATGTCCGGGATCACCGGCGCAAACGAAGGGTCGTTGGCCTGTACCGGTGGGTTCGACGTACTGGCACACCCTGCAAGCACAAGCAGAGCCACACTGAAGACAAACAGTCGCATACTACACCTTACTGCTTAAAGCTGTTGAATAACCTGGCCGAGCATCTGATCAACCGACGAAATCACCTTGGAGTTCATTTCATACAAACGCTGACTCTCAATCAGATTGACCAGTTCTTCAGTGACATTGACGTTGGAGGTTTCCAACGCACCCTGCACAACCGTACCCAAACCCTGCAGGCCCGGGATCCCCTGAATAGGGGCGCCACTCACAGCAGTTTCAACAAACAGGTTTTGCCCCACCGGTTGCAGCCCGGTTGGGTTGATAAAGTCAGAAACATTAATTTGCCCCAATACCTGTGGCTCAGCCTCACCACGAATGCTGGCCGATACTTCACCATCCTGGGAAATGGTCAGTTGCTGGGCGTCTTCCGGAATAGTGATTTCAGGCTGCAGCAGGAAACCAGCACCCGGGGTAACAATTTGCCCCTGGTCGTTCAAGGTAAACTGACCGTTGCGGGTATACGCCAGAGTGCCGTCAGGCTGCAGAATTTCAAAATAGCCCCGGCCCTGAATCATCATGTCGAGAGAGTTTTCGGTGGTCAGCATATTGCCCTGGGTGTGAGCTTTCTGTGTTGCGACCACTTTGGAACCAGCACCCAGCATCAAACCAGACGGCTTTTCAGTGTCAGCCGAGGAACGGCCACCAGGCTGGTTTATATTCTGATAAAGCAAATCTTCAAAGATTGCGCGGTCTTTTTTAAACCCCACAGTAGATGCGTTTGCCAGGTTGTTTGATACCACGGAAACGTCTGTTTGCGCGGCGTCTAACCCGGTTTTACTGATCCAAAGTGCTGGATGCATAATGACCTCCTGACTACACCGAAGGCCCCTGCCTTCTGATACAGTTTGTTTTAAGTTAATTACATAATGCGCAGCAACATATTGCCCTGAGAGGCAAGTTCGTCTGCTTTTTTCATCATTTTCACCTGCATGTCATAGTGACGTTGCAGGCTGATCATATGGACCATCTCGTCAACCGCATTAACATTGGAACCTTCCAGCATACCCGAAAGAATTTTGACACCCTCATCGGCATCTGCCGCCAGACCGTTCTTCATGCGAAAAAGGCCGTCACTTCCCCGCTCAATGCTGGTCAACTGAGGATTCACAAGTTTCAGCCGCCCTACATCCTGGGAGACATTTTCAGGGGCACCCAGGGGGCGGGTTGAGATGGTGCCATCAGCGGCAATATTCAGGTTTTCCAGCGGCACAGGCAGGTACATGGGGCCGTTGTCGCCCATCACGATATTGCCGCTCATGTCCGTCAAAACTCCGTCGGCATTCAACTGAAAACTGCCGTCACGGGAATACGCTTCCTGGCCATTGGCATCCTGTACGGTGAACCAGCCATCACCCTGAATGGCAACGTCTAAATCTCTGCCGGTCTGGATCATAGGGCCGGATTCGTAATTGTTACCGGGGCTTTCGGTCATTGAAAATACCCGGGTCGGCAAACCTTCGCCGTACACCGGCATAGCCCGCGCCTGCTCAAGCTGAGCCTTGAACCCATTGGTTTGTGCGTTGGCCAGATTGTTGGCCCGCAGCCCGGTGGCCATCAGGTCTTGCTTCGCGCCGCTGGCGGCAATATAGAGTAATTTATCCATGACTGACTTTTGACGATAAGGAACCGTTACCTGTTACTCTGCAAAGGTAATGCCAGAACTGATAACTGGGGGGGAGAGAAGCTGCGGGGCAATAAAAAAGGCCGCAGGGTTGCGGCCTCTTGAGGGTTTATTCAGACTATCGGATATTCAGAATGGTCTGGTTAAGCTGATTGTTAACTTCCAGTGCACGGGAGTTAGCCTGGAAATTACGCTGGGCGATGATCATATCAATCAGCTCAGTGGTCAGGTTTACGTTGGCCTGTTCCAGGGCTGAGGAATTGATTTCACCAAATGTACCTGTAGTAGCTTCGCCAGCCAGCGCTTCACCGGAAAGAATACTCTCTTTCCACTGGGTGCTGCTTTCCTGGGTCAGGCCCTGCTCGTTGGAGAACCGCACCAGTGCCACGCGCACAATAGGCTCAGAAGTACCGTTAGAGAAAGTCGCCCGCACCAGGCCGTCAGGCCCGATATCAATACCGGTCAGGCGCCCTACCGGCAAACCGTCCTGCTCCAGAGAGGTAACTTCAAACGACGAAGCAAACTGGGTTGGCTCGCTGGTGGTAGCACTGGCCGGGTTAAGGTTGAAGTCCACTGCAATTTGCTGCGTATCATCAGACCCATTAGACAGAATGCTGGCGCCCAGCGATTCAGTACGAATTTTGTAATCGGTGGTAGAAATGCCATCCGGCGATTGAATGCCAATGAAATCACCACCAGCGCTGAACTGCATTTTGGCTGCCGTGACACCGTTACCTGTGCTGGTACCCACAGAATGAACCGCCGTCGCCGTGTTGGAGTTGCTGCCATCGGAGTTGACCAGATCAACCAGTTGGTCATCAACCGAGGTAGCCACATACCACTCGTTATCCACACCGGTGGTATTATCTTTGATAAAGTAGTAGGTCATTACATGGCTGTCGCCCAATGAGTCGTAAACGGTCACTGAGGTGGCGGCATTGTAGGAAAGCGGATCATCGGGGTCAAACTGTGCCGGGTCGAGGCCAGAATCTGCCGCCGGCAAGTTCATACGAATGTCTACTTCTGATGTTTGCTGAGGTGAACCGGAGGAATCAGGAACCCGGACCGGAACCGTGGTACTCAATGCGACTGAAGAGCTGCTGCCGTCGGAGTTGACCGGGAAGCCCAGCAGGTTATCGCCGTTGCTGTTCACCACGAAGTTATCCGAGTCCAGTTTAAACTGGCCGGCTCGGGTAAAGGAAAAATCCCGTGAGGTGATTTCAGGTACGGTGGCAAAAAAACCATTACCAGTGATGGCCAGGTCCAGCGCAGTATTGGTAAATTGCAGGCTACCCTGGGAAAACTGTTGTGCCACTTCCTGGGTCAGCACGCCGTCTCCCACCTTGGTTTTGCTGCCAGCCAGCAATGATGACGCGTACACATCACCAAACTCAGCACGCGACTCCTTAAAGCCTACGGTATTGACATTCGCAATGTTGTTGGCGGTTACATCCAGGTCTTTCTGCGCAGCGGATACGCCACTTAATGCAATGTTAAAAGACATACTTCTTACTCCTACTAACTGCCGATCTGAATGACGTCATCAAGGTTGATACTGACATCACCGTCCAAATTCAAAATAATTCCCTGACCGCTGCCAGCCAGGCTTACGCTACCAACATGACGATTTACGGCGGTAGCGGCTGCCACCCCTTCACCGTTCAGTTTTCCGCTGGCTCGCACTACGTATTCACCGCTTGGCATAGGATTCCCTTTAGCGTCGGTACCATCCCATTTAAATTCGATATTTCCAGCGGCCTGCGTACCCACGTCAATGGTTTTGATGATCTCGCCGTACTGGTTCTCAATAGTGATTTGCATGTCCTGCAGAGTCTGATCATTCACCACAACACCACTGAACCCGGCACCGTCTTCACCGACATAACCCACATTCCCCTGTACCAACACATCCTGACCGATGAGGCTTGAAGCCTGCAAAGCCTGGTTTGAGGTCATTGAAGCGGCAAAGGACTCGAATCTCTGATTGAGTTGCTGAATACCGTCTGCCATGGTGAACGACGTCATCTGCGCCACCATCTGGTCGTTATCCACCGGCTTGGTTGGGTCCTGATTGGCCAGTTGCTCGGTCAGCAACGAGAAAAAATCTTCCTGGGTCAGATTCTGTTCGGTACCGTCGGCAACGGGTACGGTCTCTTCCTGCCAGTAAAGGTCAGTTCGAAGCCCTGTGTTGCCAGTACTATTAATGGTGCCCACGCTTATTTCCTCACATTCACACTAGCGGCAAATTATTGCCCTTGTCCGAGTTGCAGTACCCGGCGAAAAATTTTTTTGGTGGTGTCTGCCACCTGTACATTGGTTTCATAGGCTTTGGAGGCCGACATCATGTTGGCCATTTCCTCTACCACATTCACATTTGGCTTATAGATGTAACCGTTCTCGTCAGCGAGCGGATTATTGGGTGCGTATTCCATTTGCAATGGCGCATCACTTTCCACCACCCCCATAACTCTGACACCCACACCTTTACTTTGATCTTCAGTTGCGCGAGCCAGTTCTGCAGCGAACACAGGGTGCCGGGCTTTATAAGTTTCGTCGTAGCTGCTGCTAACGCTGTTGGCGTTAGCGATGTTACTGGCGGTAGTATTAAGGCGAACACTTTCCGCTTCCATGCCTTTACTGGAAATAGACATAACATTAAACAAACTCATGCGCCTTGCCCTCCGCTCAGTGCTTTTTTCATGCCTTTGATTTTGCCATCGAGGAATTGTACGCCTGCCTGATAGCGCATTGCGGTATCCAGAAACTCGTTGCGCTCAGCCTGCGCTTCCACGGTATTACCGTCTCCGGTATCCGGCTGGGTCGGGATGCGATACTGCAAGTCCCAGCTGGTGTTCATACTGCCGGCAATGTGATTTTCATGCGTACGAACCATACCCTGGCCCTGCTGATCCCGTGCCGAAGCCATAGCCTGCTTGAAGTCAATATCCCGGGCTTTGTATCCGGGTGTATTGGCGTTCGCCAAATTTCCGGCGATCACTTCCATCTTGTCCTGGCGGATATTCAGTGCTTTCTGATGAAAACCAACTAAGCGGTCTAGGTTAATGGCCATAAAAAACTCCTCGTTTGCAATGGGATTTGCAAATTAGGTGCCAAAAATTCAGAAATGTATTTTTAATTTTTAAGAATCAGGGCTTACGCTGGTAATACAGGCCTGGGTGGCACTTAACCATGGTATAGAGTTCCGCTGCGCTGCTGATAGATTCAGATGCACCGAGGAAAAGGATGCCGCCTGGCTGTTGCAGGGCGGCAATTTGTTGCAGTATTTTCTGTTTTACCGGTGGCGCAAAGTAAATCAGCACATTACGGCAAAACACAATATCGAAGGTGCCCATGCCCGCATAGGAATGCAGCAGGTTGAGGCTGCGAAACTTTACCATATTGCGAACTTCAGGCTTCAGTTGCCGCAACCCGCCTTCATGAGCGGTAAAAAAGCGTTCACGACGTTCTTCCGACAAGCCCCTGGCCAGTGACAATTCGTCATACAGGCCCACATCGGATTTTGCCAGCATCGCGGATGACAAGTCTGTTGCTACAATTTCAACTCCCATGCGCAATGCGCCCGGTTGCCGACGCTGATACTCCAGCACAGACATGGCAATTGAATATGGCTCCTGACCAGAAGAACAGGCGGCACTCCAGATCCTCAGACGTCGGCCGAGGCTGGCAAACATTGGGAGCAAGTCTTTTTGCAGTACTTCGAAAGGGTAGCCATCACGAAACCACAGGGTTTCGTTGGTCGTCATGGCGTCAATAACCTGTTGTAACAACACCCGGTTGCTGCCGGACATGGCAGTTTTAATGAGTGTGTCCAGGGAGTCAAAATCAAACTGGTACAGGAGCGAAGAAAGACGGCTGCGGACCAGATACTGTTTGTTATCGCCCAGCACAATACCGCATTGGGATTCCAGGTACTGGCCAAATATTCGGTAGCAGTCCGCCGATACTTCTTTGTTCTTCAAACGTATACGACTCCGCTATTTAACCGGAGCCGTAAGCCATTTTTGAACGGCTGTGGCCAGTTCATCCGGGTGGAACTTGGCGATGAAATCATCGGCCCCAACCTTTTGCACCATGGCCTGATTGAAAACGCCGCTCAATGAAGTATGCAAAATCACGTTCAATTTTTGCAGTTCCGGAGCATTTTTTACTTCCGCTGTGAGGGTATAGCCATCCATTTCCGGCATTTCAATATCCGACACCAGTACCCCAACCTTGTCGGTAACATTGCCGGTTTCCTCAGCCAGTTCACGCAGCCGTTTAAGGGCTTCAGCGCCATTTTTGGCAACCTCAATTTCCAGCCCAAGAGAACTCAGTGCTTTAACAACCTGACCGCGGGCAACAGCAGAATCATCGGCAACAAAGATAATTTTATCCTCGTGACCTTCACTGCTGAGACCTTTTGCAACCTCTTCACTGACATCACTGTTGAGTGGAGAAATGTCATTCAGGATCTTCTCAACATCGAGAATTTCCACCAACTCCTTTTCCACTTCAGTAACCGCTGTCAGATAGCTGGCTCGGCCACTGCCTTTCGGAGGCGGCATGATATTGTCCCAATTGGTATTCACGATGCGCTCTACGGCACCAACCAAAAATCCCTGCACGGAGCGATTGTATTCGGCGATGATGATGAAAGCGCTGGAGAGGTCTTGAATGGGCTTTCCACCGGTGGCCATGCTCAGGTCAATGACAGAAATAGCCTGCCCGCGAATGTGGGCAACCCCTCGCACCAACGCATTCAGCTTTGGAATTGCGGTTAACGGGGGGCATTGCAACACCTCCCTGACCTTAAACACGTTGATCCCAAATCGCTGCCGACCGTTTAGCCTGAACAACAACAACTCAAGTCGGTTTTGTCCCACCAGTTGGGTCCGTTGATTAACGGAGTCGAGAATTCCTGACATACCTCACCTCTTCAATTTTGGGCATGAACATTGCGTTGCACCTTACCACTATATTCATAACAGTAAAATCGCCAAAATTCTGACGCTGCAATGCGGTGCTCAGATGGCACAATCATAGACAAAATGACTTCACGTGAACACGAAAAAATTTGGTTTAGAGTAGGTTGCACAGCATTTGCTCCAATCACGGCCACTATTCTGCTGTTAATGCTCATCTTTTTAACCCCAGCTACTGCACTTGCTGTCGAACCCCAAACACGGCATGAGCATCTGAGCCAGGGCGCTCAGCAATACCTGCAGCAGGCCATCGGCACCATGAATGAAGATGACAAGCTCCATATCGACATGGTTGCCATCGACTCCAGAATTTCCATTCCGGACTGCCCTACCGGCTTTCAGTATCATGTTGGTGACGAAGCACTGCTACAGTCCTATCTGTCGGTGCGCGTCAGTTGCGCTAACAACGACTGGTACCTGTTCACCAACGCCAGAATTACCCGCACCCGCAGTGTGGTCGTAACATCGGGCATGATTAGCCCCGGCACTCTGCTGACTTCACAAAATCTCGAACTTGCCGACATTGAAGTAAATCGACTCCGGCACACAGCCTTCACCAACATAAAGGATTTGATTGGCGCCCGCATGAAGCACAGAGTTAGACCTGGCCAGCCGATTCAGACAAACATGCTGTGCTTTGTTTGTAAAGGTGATCGTATTACAATAAGCGCCGGGACCAACGTAATGCGGGTAAAAACCGCCGGAATCGCCCAGCAGGATGGCGTGATTGGTGATACCATTGAGGTCATCAACGCCCAATCGCAGAAGTCTGTGATTGCTGAGGTAGCCAGCACCCAGGAAGTAGTGGTAAATTTATAACCGAAAAAGCCGAAAAATCACGTGATTGGTGCTAAAGAATGGGTCAGTACTGCCGATAACCATACTGAGGTGTTATACAGGTAGTGGAATGAGATATGGCAATTAATAATGTAAATGGGGGCGGTCCGAAAGCCCCGCTCGAAAACAAGATCACCAACCAACAGTCCCAGAACCAGACTGAGGCGCAGCAACAGGCAGCCAACAAAGCTGCAGTTACAGCTCAGCCACGTCAGGATTCCGTATCGTTGACTCAATCTGCCCAGCAGTTAAACCAGGTGCAGAAGCGTGCCAGTGAAGCTCCGGTAAACCAGGAAAAAGTCGACAAGCTTAAAAAGGCAATACAAAGCGGCCAGTACCGCATTGATCCAGATTCAATGGCCAGAAAGATTGCCCGCCTGGAAGCCCAGGTGTTCGGTATTAAGTCGTAGGTTCTTGATGACGGGGCAATCTCTGCATCTGGCATTACAGCAACAGGTTGAAAACCTGCAAGCCCTGTCCGGCTTGCTGGAGCAGGAGCTTCACCTGATAAGTTGCCGTGATGCCGAGGCGCTGATGACACTGCTCAACGAAAAAGAACAGACACTGGAACAGATCCAGAAACTGGATGCCGAAGTTACACCGCTGCATCAGCAAAAAATAGCCCAAGAGGCTCTCAGCGACGAAGAGCAACACCTCATTTCCACTGCTCAATCGTTGCTTGACGAATGCAAATATCGCACTGAAATCAACCAGAAAGCCGTCGAACAGGGTCAGTTGAGACTGACACATCTACGTAATCTGATGATGGAAGTACGGGCAAAAGAGTCAATGACATACGACAAAAAAGGCAAAACCAGCGGCGCCTCTGCCAGCAAAGGATACCGGGCCTGAGCCTCATAAAACGGCTATCACTTTAATGCCAGTTCACGGGCTGGCATAAATTACTTTTAACAGGCGCTTAGCCCATCAGTAATACTTAACTGCCTTGATTCGTTTGGGTTTGGCAGTAGTCAGGTAAATATCGTACACCTTCTGCATGTCCAGCTTGAGTTCGGTCACATAGGTATCTTCACCTATCGCGTAGGTTTTCACTACCTCCGCACCACGAATCACACCCTGAACGGAAGACTGGAGACGGGCGTCCTCAACAACCAGATTAGCCACCGACAGTTCGCCGTCAATGCGCTGCCCATAAACCTGTTCTGCAAGTTCACGATAGGCATCGAGTTTTGACGCTTTCATGGCAAGCAGCATTCTCTGACCGTCGGTCTGCCCCCGCTGGGATGCGATAGGCGCATAACCAACAGCATTGAGTACCGGATAAGTTTGTGGTTCGATTCTTTCCCATTCCACATGTTTGTCAACCAGATGGCTGCACGCACTCAGCGACAGGGCACTGACGCCCAGCAGTAATGTTGTGATGACGGTATAACTTCTCATCCGTTGCCTCAGTGTTGTGTTGACGACCGGACCTGCATTTCAGGCGCGGCAGGAATTTTCTGTTGTACCCGAACTCAGCAAATTCCGTGCCTGGGAAATTTAGGAACGCATTGTGCTTATACAGACTCAATAAAACGAAACAATGGCGGCTTACCCGGAAGGGGTAAAGCCCTTAATTAAGGGCAGATAGGCAGGCAACAAGCCCGTTTTTCTCCGCACCCGGCAGTAAAATGGCAACTGATACATGAAAAACTGGCTCAACAATCTTTCAAGCAAAACTTTTTCACGGCAATTCCGGTATGCCACACTTTGCCTGGCAAGCCTGTTGTCGTGGCAAGTCCCTGCCGCCTGGTACGAAGCACAAGGCCAGGCTGTCATTGTTAACGGCAATAAGGAGGCAGCTCGCAAGCAGGCGACCGAGGAAGCAATAAAACAAGCCTTACTGTTCGCCGGAGCCTCTGTGCACAGTGTCCAGACCCTGACCAACGGCCTGCTGAGCAGCGAATCCTTTCAGGTATCTGCCAATGGCGAAGTAAATGACGTGGAGCTGGTTCGTGAAAAATGGCATGCTGATTACATTACCGTAACCCTACGAGCTGATATTTTTGCTTCTGCTGACCAGTGCAATTCCGCTGTCCTGCAAAAATATATCGCCACCAGTCACTTCCCTCTGCAGCATCCCGCACAGGCACAGGATGGCCAGATACAGGCGTTAAGCGCAGAATTGCCGGTAGCGCTGAAAAACACTCTGCGACATCAGCAATCCGCGGTTACCATTCAGCACATTTCACCCTATGCGGTTAAGTGGTGGGATTCACCGGTAATGGAGCAGGCCCCGGCGCTGGCCAGACAGGGTAAATCCCAATACACATTAGCGGCGTCTGTTACAGATTTGAGCCTTGAGAGAAAACCACCATCGCTGGCGACGTTCTGGCAGGCAGATAACGCAACAAGGCAATTTGCCCTTCAAATCGATATCATCGACAGCGTCAATGGAGCGCGTATTTTCAGCCGGCAGTATCACAATTCGGCCCAGTGGGAGTTTGACCGCTTCAGCCAGGTGGACGTTGCCGGCCAAGCCTTCTGGCAATCTCAGTACGGTGCAATGATAAGCTCCGTATTATCAGAAATAAGTCGGGACGTTACCGATGCGCTTGCCTGCCAGCCACTAACAGGCAGGGTCCTCAGAGTAAACAACGATCAGCTGGACGTATCAGTTGGACTGGCGCACGGGGTTGCGGTGGGTGACATTCTCTCACTGTACCAGACAGAACGCTTTACCAATCAGTACGGACAGGAATACCAGCAATACCGGCTCTACCCAACCAGGGTGCGCGTGATTGAGGCATTTGCCGACACGGCTACGGTTGTCGCTGAAGACAATGGAATTCTGGCGAATATTCAGCCAAATGATTTTGTTACCAAACGTTAGGCCTTTCACTCTGTGAAATGCCCGTTATAATGGGGCGCATCTGAATGGTGGCAGACATCAGTCAGTTACGTCCCCATAGTTTAACTGGATAAAACAAGAGCCTCCTAAGCCACATCTTTAGAATGAGCGTGAAATTTTTGTCAAATTTTGGCTCATTTAATTTCTTGTTATATACCACCCATTAATTCAGAAGCCTTGAAAGGCAATTAATACGTGGTATATTACCTATAATTATTTATTATATATCTATAATATCATTTTGTTATATAGAGTTCAATATTGAAACCTATAGAGCTAATGCACTATTGCTGCACTATGGAGCATTATTTTGAAACAAAGTAATAGCCGCTTTCGTCTGAGTAAAACATCAATATCCCAACTCAAGGGAGAAGACCTGAATGGTAGACAAAGTAAAGACTTTTACGATTCAGACCAGAAGGGTTTGATACTACGACTGACCAAAACAGCCAAAACGTTTTACGTTTATGTAGATCGAAGGATGAAGCGGCTAGATCGGTTTGATCAATTCGAATCTGGTGAGGGCATGACACTACAACAGGCTCGCTTAGCTGCCGCCAACATGCTCAAACAATCTGAAACTTATTCGCCGTACATAACCTCCATGACTCTAGGGGAGTACATCGACTTAAGATACCGACAAGACAGAAGAGAAATAGCAAAGCCAGTAACCGAGCTAACTATTTCAAGAATAAAAAATGAATTTCCTCATCTACTTGGTAAAAAGTTGAGAGATATTGGGAATGAAGACATTGATTCGTGGAGAAGAGCGAAGCCTACAAAGGAAGTAACAAAAAGAAAGTTCTATATGATGCTAAGAGCAGTGTTCAACACACTGGTCAAAAAGGATTACTTTACCGAGAACCCTATTCGACCAGTAAACTTTCATAATGACGGACAGACTGACAAAACTGTATACAGTAGTCTGAGCTACAAAAAAGTATCTAAATTTATAGATTCCTTGAACACATCCATCGAAGGAAAATTTGTTGTATTGACTTTAATGCTTACAGGCGGTCGCCCTATAGAGATTCTAAGGTCAAGCAAGGAGCAATATAACGTTCAAAAAGATGGCATTACGAGTGTTTACTATCCCAGACGTTACTCGAAAAGCGGAGAACGAACTGTATATTTCAAAAATAAAATCTGGCGAAAATATTTTAATCTCATTATTGAGGAACGGGAACAAAGCCCCGAAAAGTTAAAATCTAATAGATTATTAACAAACGTGTATGTAAGAAATGATGAGGTCGTAGCAAAAGCTTATACACAACAAATCTACCGCCCTACTTGGACGGCGGGTAATCCTCCCATTTTTAACTGACGCTAAAAGTAGAAGTTATGCTGCCATCAAAGGTGGTTTTCCACCGTTGGCTTTGTGTGGTCGTTCGTGATTGTAAAACCACAGCCACTTCGTTGCATAGTCCTGCACCTCTTCGATTGATTCGAACAGGTGCTTACTGACCCAGCTGTAACGCATTGTTCGGTTGTGACGTTCGATGTATGCGTTTTGCTGAGGC
>NZ_QRHA01000006.1 GCF_003367475.1 Alteromonas aestuariivivens | reverse complement strand
GCAGAACACCAACGTTCTCACCAGCACGGCCTTCGTCCAGAAGCTTACGGAACATCTCTACACCAGTACAGGTAGTAGATTGAGTTTCGCGGATACCTACGATTTCAACGGTCTCACCAACTTTAACAATACCCTGCTCTACACGACCGGTTACAACCGTACCACGGCCTGAGATGGAGAATACGTCTTCGATTGGCAGGATGAACGGCTTGTCGATGGCACGCTCTGGCTCTGGAATGTATGAATCCAGTGCTTCACCCAGCTCAACAATCTTCTTCTCCCACTCTGCGTCGCCTTCCAGCGCTTTCAGAGCAGAACCCTGAATTACTGGCAGGTCATCACCCGGGAATTCGTATTCGTTCAGCAGTTCACGAACTTCCATTTCAACCAGTTCCAGCAGCTCTTCATCGTCTACCATGTCACATTTGTTCATGAATACGATGATGTAAGGTACGCCAACCTGGCGACCCAACAGGATGTGCTCACGAGTTTGCGGCATTGGGCCATCCGTTGCCGCTACTACCAGAATAGCACCGTCCATCTGAGCAGCACCGGTGATCATGTTTTTAACATAGTCAGCGTGTCCGGGGCAGTCTACGTGCGCGTAGTGGCGGGTAGGCGTGTCGTATTCTACGTGTGAAGTAGAGATGGTGATACCACGTGCTTTTTCTTCAGGCGCGTTATCGATTTGATCGAAAGCCTGAGCAGAACCACCGTAAGTCTTTGCCAAAACAGTAGTGATCGCTGCAGTAAGAGTGGTTTTACCGTGGTCAACGTGGCCGATAGTACCCACGTTTACGTGGGGTTTCGTACGTTCAAACTTTTCTTTTGCCATTTTTCTCGTTTCCTAAGTTAAAAGCCCGACCCAATATAGACCGGACCGAACCTTCATTAAGATTAGTTTCTCGCTTCAATTATCGCCTGCGCAACATTGTTAGGCGCTTCAGAATAATTGAAGAATTCCATAGAATAAGAAGCTCTGCCCTGGGTCTGAGACCGCAAATCAGTGGCGTACCCAAACATTTCTGACAAGGGCACCTTGGCACGAACAATCTTAATGCCCGCTACACCTTCTTCCATTCCTTCGATTATGCCGCGACGACGGTTAAGGTCACCAACTACGTCACCCATCCAGTCTTCCGGAGTCGTCACTTCAACTTTCATGATGGGCTCAAGCAACACCGGATTCGCTTCCGCGGCGCCTTTTTTGAATCCCATTGAGCCAGCGATCTTAAACGCCATTTCTGAAGAGTCAACATCATGGTAAGAACCGTCGAACAGGGTAACCTTTACATCCAGTACCGGGTAACCTGCCAACACACCATTTTGCATTTGCTCTTCAATCCCTTTATCCACCGCAGGGATGAATTCCTTCGGAACCACACCGCCGACGATTTCGTTTACAAACTCGTAGCCCTTGCCTTCTTCATTCGGCTCGACTCTCAGCCAGACATGGCCGAACTGACCACGACCACCGGATTGACGTACAAATTTGCCTTCCACTTCGACTTTCTTGCGAATGGTCTCGCGATAGGCCACCTGAGGCTTACCCACGTTACATTCTACTTTGAATTCCCGCTTCATGCGGTCAACAATGATGTCCAGGTGCAACTCACCCATTCCTGAGATAATCGTCTGACCGGTTTCATCATCGGTCTTCACACGGAATGAGGGGTCTTCAGCGGCCAGTTTACCCAGCGCAATGCCCATTTTTTCCTGGTCAGCCTGTGACTTTGGCTCCACTGCAATGGAAATCACCGGCTCAGGGAACTCCATACGCTCAAGGGTAATCACATGATTCGGGTCACACAGGGTGTCTCCGGTGGTTACGTCTTTCAGGCCTATGGCAGCAGCGATGTCGCCGGCGCGTACTTCTTTGATTTCTTCACGATCTTTGGCGTGCATTTGCACGATACGGCCAAAACGTTCGCGCTTGCCTTTCACCGGGTTATAGACGGTATCGCCTGTGTTCACCACACCTGAGTAACAACGGAAAAAGGTCAGTGTTCCCACAAAGGGGTCTGTGGCAATCTTAAATGCCAGCGCAGAGAACGGTTCGTTGTCGTCAGCATGACGCTCGGCGTGAGTCTCGTCTTTATCGTCGAGCACACCGTCGATTGCAGGAACATCCACCGGTGCAGGCAAATATTCGATTACGGCATCCAATACGGCCTGAACGCCTTTGTTTTTAAACGCACTGCCGCAGGTAGCCAGAACAATTTCATTGTTCAGGGTGCGGGTACGCAGTCCCTGACGGATTTCCTCTTCGGTCAGCTCTTCGCCTTCCAGGTATTTATCCATCAGTTCGTCGGACGCTTCAGCAGCCGCTTCGATCATCTCGGTACGGTACTGCTGGGCTTTGTCCAGATATTCGGCAGGAATCTCTTCATAGGCAAAGGTCATGCCCATGTCTTCCATATTCCAGTTGATGGCTTTCATCTTGATCAAATCGATGACACCACGGAACTCTTCTTCAGCCCCAATGTTCAACTGAATAGGCACACAATTGGCGCCCAAACGCTTGCGGATTTGACCCACAACACGCTCAAAATCCGCACCGGCACGGTCCATCTTATTGACGAAAACCATGCGCGGTACGTGATATTTGTCGGCCTGTCGCCAGACCGTTTCTGATTGAGGTTCAACCCCGGAAGACCCACAAAAAACCACGACAGCGCCGTCAAGAACACGCAATGAACGCTCTACCTCAATGGTAAAGTCCACGTGCCCGGGGGTGTCTATGATGTTGATTCTGTGCTGGTCATATTGCTGTTGCATACCAGCCCAGAAGCAGGTAGTAGCAGCAGAGGTAATGGTTATGCCCCGCTCCTGTTCCTGCTCCATCCAGTCCATTGTGGCTGCACCATCATGAACTTCACCGATTTTATGTGACAAACCTGTATAAAACAGGACCCGCTCCGTGGTCGTGGTTTTACCCGCGTCCACGTGAGCGACGATTCCAATATTACGATAACGTTCAATTGGGGTCTTACGAGGCATACGTCTCTCTCAGTAGTCTACGTTGATTACCAACGATAGTGAGCGAACGCTTTGTTCGCTTCAGCCATACGGTGCACGTCTTCACGCTTCTTAACCGCAGAGCCTTTATTGTCTGCTGCATCGATCATTTCAGCTGCCAGGCGTTGTGCCATGGATTTCTCGCCACGTTTACGTGCCGCATCAACCAACCAACGCATACCCAGAGCGTTACGACGTACGGGACGAACTTCTACTGGTACCTGATAGGTAGAACCACCTACACGACGGGACTTAACCTCTACGGTAGGACGAATGTTGTCCAGTGCATCTTCAAACACATCCAGGTGTGCCTTGCCGGTTTTCTCAGCAACAATATCAAGCGCACCGTAAACGATTTTTTCAGCAACTGACTTCTTGCCGTCGAGCATTACGACATTCATGAATTTAGCAAGCAGTTGTGAACCGAACTTCGGCTCAGGTAGGATTTTACGTTGACCTACGACTCTTCTTCTTGGCATCTTCTATTCTCCGTGGAATTCAGGGATAACCCAAAACTCAAAATTACAGTTTGGCCTTACTAACGGAGAACCGTTAAGACTTAGGCTTCTTCGCGCCGTACTTGGAACGGGCTTGTTTACGATCGTTTACACCTGCGCAGTCCAGAGTTCCGCGAACGGTGTGATAACGAACACCTGGCAGGTCTTTTACACGACCGCCACGAATCAATACAACACTGTGCTCTTGCAGGTTGTGACCTTCACCACCGATGTATGAAGAAACTTCAAAACCGTTGGTCAAACGAACACGACATACTTTACGCAGTGCAGAGTTTGGTTTCTTAGGCGTAGTGGTATATACGCGAGTACATACACCACGTCTTTGTGGACAAGCCTGAAGCGCAGCGACGTTGCTTTTTGCAACTGGCTTTTGGCGCGGCTTGCGCACTAACTGGTTAACTGTTGCCATTAACTAGCTCCTGATTAAAAACTACAAAAACCCGATACCATGGCTCGGGTCGTGCGATGCGACTTTCATTTCGTCGCCCAACCCTGTGCTCGTCAGGATTGGCTTGGCTTTGAAACAAAAAACCGCGCCCATTTTTGTTGCCTTTTCAGGCTATCCAAAATTCGGGTCGCGGAATATTAATGATCAAAGCTGCCTCTGTCAAGCTGTACAAAGGATAACCAACTGATTAGTTGGCTATCCGTGTCAACTTGCAGGGTGAGAAACACCAGATTGGGCGTTTGGCCCAACCCGGTGAAACGGCTTACTCGTCAGCAGAAGGCTGATTGACTTCCGCATTCAATGCTTCGGTCAGGGCCAGTTCTGCATCAGCAGCAGAAACCGACATTTCTTCCATTGACTCGACTCTTCTCTGAGCACGGCGCTCGTGATAGGCGAAACCGGTACCGGCCGGGATTAGACGCCCGACAATAACGTTTTCTTTCAGACCACGCAGGTCGTCTTCCTTGCCCTGTACCGCCGCTTCGGTCAGTACGCGGGTGGTCTCCTGGAAGGAGGCCGCTGAAATGAACGACTCGGTAGACAGTGAGGCTTTGGTAATACCCAACAGCTGAGTTTCGTACTTAGCCGGGATCTTACCTTGCTTCTCAAGATCACGGTTGGCGATCTTAACGTTGGAAACTTCCACCTGTTCGCCTTCCAGGAACTGGCTGTCACCTGGGTGTACAATCATGCACTTACGCAGCATCTGGCGGATAACCACTTCGATGTGCTTGTCGTTAATTTTTACACCCTGCAGACGGTAAACTTCCTGAACTTCGTTCACGATGTAGTTGGATACCGCACTGATTCCGCGTAGGCGCAGGATATCGTGTGGAGACTCCGGACCGTCGGCGATAACTTCGCCTTTTTCTACGTATTCACCTTCGAACACGTTCAGCTGACGCCACTTAGGAATCATCTCTTCGTAAGCTTCGCCGTCTTTCGGTGTGATGACCAGACGTTTCTTACCTTTGGTCTCTTTACCGAAACCAATGGTACCGGAGATTTCCGCCAGGATTGCAGGCTCTTTCGGCTTACGGGCTTCAAACAGGTCAGCAACCCGTGGCAGACCACCGGTGATGTCACGTGTTTTGGAGCTTTCCTGAGGAATACGTGCCAGCACGTCACCTTCGTTAGCCACTTTACCGTCAGCCGCTTCGATGGTAGTGAAGCTTGGCAGGCGGATTTCCTGCAGACCGAATTCAGCGCTTTCCAGGATCAGCTTAGGCTCTTTCGCATTCACCTTGGACAGATCTTTCACCACGATACGGGTCAGACCGGTCAGCTCGTCCTGCTGCATCTCTGTGTTCGAATCATCGATATCAGAGAAGCTAATCTTAGAGGCACGCTCTACGATAATTGGGTGGCTGTGCGGATCCCAGTTAGCAACGATGTCGCCGGCATTAACGGCAGCACCGTCATCAACGGTCAGGATTGCACCGTAAGGCACTTTATAGCGCTCTTTCTCACGGCCCTGAGCGTCAATTACCGTCAGTTCGGTAGAGCGGGATACGATAACCACTTTGCCGTCCGTGTTGCGAACGAACTTGGCGTTATGCATCTTCAGGCTACCGGCGGTTTTCACCTGTACACTGTTTTCAGCAGATGCCCGTGACGCCGCACCACCGATGTGGAACGTACGCATGGTGAGCTGGGTACCCGGCTCACCGATGGACTGGGCGGCGATGACACCGACAGACTCACCTCTTCCGACCATGTGGCCGCGGGCCAAGTCACGACCGTAACAGTTGGCACACACACCGAAGTCATTGTCACAGGTGATTACCGAGCGAACCATGATCTGATCGATAGAGTTGGCTTCCAGCAGGTCCACCAACTGCTCGTCCAGCAGTTCGTTACGGGCAACCAGTACTTCATCGGTTCCAGGCTTCATGACGTCTTCAGACACCACACGACCCAGTACACGCTCACGCAGCGGCTCTACTACGTCACCACCTTCAATCAGCGGAGTCATTTTCACCCCTTCGAAGGTGCCGCAGTCGTCATTGGTGATAACCAAATCCTGGGCTACGTCTACCAGACGACGGGTCAGGTAACCGGAGTTCGCTGTTTTCAGTGCTGTATCGGCCAAACCTTTACGGGCACCGTGGGTTGAGATGAAGTACTGAAGTACGTTCAGACCTTCACGGAAGTTTGCGGTAATTGGCGTTTCGATGATGGAGCCGTCCGGCTTAGCCATCAGACCACGCATACCGGCCAACTGACGAATCTGTGCCGCGCTACCCCGGGCTCCGGAGTCCGCCATCATAAATACAGAGTTGAAAGAGGTTTGCTCTTCTTCTTCACCGTCTTTATTGATTACCAGGTCAGTTTTCAGGTTATCCATCATCGCCTTGGCCACTTTTTCGTTGGCGTTGGACCAGATATCGATAACTTTGTTGTAACGCTCACCGGCGGTTACCAAACCACTCTGGAACTGCTCCTGGATTTCGATAACTTCCGCTTCGGCAGCTTCGATGATGTCTTTCTTGGCGTCAGGAATAACCATGTCATCGATACCAACTGACGCACCCGCGATCATCGCGTAGTGGAAACCGGTATACATGATTTGGTCAGCCGCAATAACGGTATCTTTCAGACCCAGATTACGATAACAGGCGTTCAGAAGACGTGAAATCTGCTTTTTACCCATAGGCTGGTTGATTATTTCAAACGGCAGACCTTTAGGCAGAATCAGCGAGAACAGCGCACGACCAACCGTAGTATCAGTCAGGGTAACCTTTTCTTCTTTGCTACCATCTTCTTTAACATCGTATTCGGTAATACGGACTTTTACACGTGAATGCAGTTCAGCATGACCAGTACGGTAAGCCTTTTCCGCTTCGTGTGGGCTGGTAAACACCATGCCTTCGCCCAAACCGTTAACTTTGTCACGGGTCAGGTAATACAGACCCAAAACAACGTCCTGTGAAGGTACGATGATTGGCTCACCATTTGCCGGAGACAGAATGTTGTTGGTTGACATCATCAATGCACGGGCTTCAAGCTGTGCTTCGATAGTCAAAGGTACGTGAACCGCCATTTGGTCACCGTCGAAGTCAGCGTTGTACGCCGCACACACCAACGGGTGCAACTGGATCGCTTTACCTTCGATCAGGGTTGGTTCAAATGCCTGGATACCCAGTCTGTGCAGCGTAGGTGCACGGTTCAGCAGTACAGGGTGTTCGCGAATAACTTCGTCCAGAACGTCCCATACTTCCGGTGCTTCGCGCTCTACCAGCTTCTTGGCAGCTTTGATGGTGGTAGCCAGGCCACGACCTTCCAGTTTGCCGTAGATGAATGGCTTGAACAGTTCCAGAGCCATTTTCTTCGGCAGACCACACTGATGCAGACGCAAAGTAGGACCAACGGTAATTACAGAACGGCCAGAGTAGTCAACACGCTTACCCAGCAGGTTCTGACGGAAACGACCCTGTTTACCTTTGATCATGTCAGCCAAAGATTTCAGAGGACGTTTGTTGGAACCGGTAATGGCACGGCCACGACGACCGTTATCCAGCAGGGCATCAACCGCTTCCTGCAACATACGCTTTTCGTTACGTACAATGATGTCAGGCGCAGCCAGGTCGAGCAGACGCTTCAGACGGTTGTTACGGTTGATAACACGACGGTAAAGATCGTTCAGATCGGATGTCGCAAAACGGCCGCCGTCCAGTGGTACCAGCGGACGCAGGTCCGGCGGCAGTACTGGCAATACGGTCATGATCATCCACTCTGGCTTATTGCCAGACTGTTGGAAAGATTCCAGCAGTTTCAGACGTTTAGTGATTTTTTTACGCTTGGTTTCAGAGTTGATGGACGGCAGCTCTTCACGCATGGAGGCTACGTCACCGTCAACGTCCAGCGCTTTCAGCAGGTCAAATACCGCCTCGGCACCCATTTTAGCTTCGAATTCGTCACCGTTCTCTTCCAGCGCATCCAGATACTCTTCTTCGCTCAGCAGCTGTGCACGCTCAAGAGTAGTCATACCAGGCTCGGTCACTACGTAGGATTCGAAGTACAGTACACGTTCGATATCACGTAGCGTCATGTCCAGCATCAAACCGATACGAGACGGCAGAGACTTAAGGAACCAGATGTGGGCAACCGGGCTGGCCAATTCGATGTGGCCCATGCGCTCACGGCGCACTTTGGTCAGAGTTACCTCTACACCACATTTTTCACAGATCACACCACGATGCTTGAGGCGCTTGTACTTGCCACACAGACACTCGTAGTCTTTTACCGGACCAAAGATGCGGGCACAGAACAGGCCGTCGCGCTCAGGCTTGAACGTACGGTAGTTGATGGTTTCAGGCTTCTTAACTTCACCGTACGACCATGAGCGGATCATGTCAGGCGAAGCCAGACCGATTCGAATATTATCGAATTCTTCAGTCTTGTTTTGTTGCTTTAGAAACTTTAATAAGTCTTTCACAATACTCTCCCAGCGGAGTCAGTCTCTAGAGCCCGGCACTTGGGCCGGGCCATCAAATCAATACTTCGGCGATTGCCGTATTACTTTTCTTCCAGCTCGATGTTGATACCCAACGAGCGGATTTCCTTAAGCAATACGTTGAAGGATTCCGGCATGCCCGGCTCCATTCTGTGATCGCCATCAACGATGTTCTTGTACATTTTGGTACGGCCGTTTACGTCATCTGATTTCACTGTCAGCATTTCCTGCAGTGTATAAGCAGCGCCGTAAGCTTCCAGGGCCCACACTTCCATCTCTCCGAAGCGCTGACCACCAAACTGGGCTTTACCACCCAGTGGCTGCTGAGTAACCAGACTGTACGAACCGGTAGAACGGGCGTGCATCTTGTCATCAACCAAGTGGTTCAGTTTCAGCATGTACATGTAGCCAACGGTTACCGGACGCTCAAACTCACGACCTGTGCGACCGTCGCACAGCGTGATTTGCCCGCTTTCTGGTAAGTCAGCCAGTTTCAACATCGCTTTGATTTCTGCTTCACGGGCACCGTCGAACACCGGAGTGGCAACAGGTACACCTTTACGCAGGTTTTCCGCCAGACGCTTGACTTCGTCATCGCTGAAGGTATCCAGATCAACTTCCTGGTGGTTTTCACCCAGTGCGTACACTTCCTTAAGGAAATCACGCAGCTTGGCCACTTCCTGCTGCTCTTTAATCATGTTGTCGATTTTGACACCGATTCCATGCGCAGCCATACCCAGGTGGGTTTCCAGAATCTGACCGATGTTCATCCGCGACGGTACACCCAGTGGGTTCAGTACGATGTCTACCGGTGTGCCGTTTTCATCGTAAGGCATGTCTTCTACCGGAACGATGGTAGAGATTACCCCCTTGTTACCGTGACGACCGGCCATCTTGTCACCTGGCTGGATGTGACGCTTAACCGCAAGGTAAACCTTAACGATCTTCAGTACGCCAGGCGCCAGATCATCACCCTGGGTGATCTTGCGACGCTTCACTTCAAACTTCTTGTCGAAGTCGGCTTTAATTTCTGCGTACTGCTCGGCGATCTGATCAAGATCGTTCTGAGCATCTTCGTCGCTTAACGGAATGTCGAACCACTTCTCGCGTGGCATGCCATCCAGTTTCGCTTCATCAACGCCGGCTTTGGTCAGTACGTTTCTCGCACGGGCGAAGGTACCGTCAGCCAGAATGTTGAATTCATCTGACAGGTCTTTCTTGACCTGACGCAACTGCATGTCTTCGATTTCCAAAGCGCGCTTGTCTTTTTCCACGCCATCGCGGGTGAAGACCTGAACGTCAATCACAGTGCCGTGAACAGAGTTAGGAACGCGCAAAGAAGTGTCTTTAACGTCAGAGGCTTTTTCACCGAAGATGGCGCGCAGCAGCTTTTCTTCCGGCGTCAGCTGGGTTTCACCCTTAGGTGTTACCTTACCAACCAGAATGTCACCGCCCTTCACTTCGGCACCAATGTACACAACACCGGATTCGTCCAGTTTGCTCAGCGCAGCTTCACCCACGTTAGGGATATCAGCACTGATTTCTTCTGGCCCAAGCTTGGTGTCACGAGCAATACAGCTCAGTTCCTGAATGTGGATAGTAGTGAAACGATCTTCCTGTACCACACGCTCAGAGATGAGGATGGAATCCTCAAAGTTGTAACCGTTCCAGGGCATGAACGCGATACGCATGTTCTGGCCCAGAGCCAGTTCACCCAAATCGGTCGATGGACCGTCAGCCAGTACGTCACCAGCAACGATGGGGTCACCCACGTTACAGGTAGGGCGCTGGTTAATACAGGTGTTCTGGTTAGAACGGGTGTATTTGGTCAGGTTGTAGATGTCGATACCGGCTTCGCCTGGCAGCATTTCATCTTCATCAACCTTGATTACGATACGACCCGCGTCAACGTAATCAACCACACCACCACGCTTCGCGACCACGGTTACACCGGAGTCAACGGCGATGGTTTTTTCCATACCGGTACCAACCAGCGGCTTATCAGCACGCAGGGTAGGAACCGCCTGACGTTGCATGTTCGCACCCATCAAGGCACGGTTGGCGTCATCGTGTTCCAGGAACGGAATGATGCTGGCAGCGATTGAAACGATTTGCTGCGGGGAGACGTCCATGTACTTGATGTCTTCTTTAGGCATCAAGGTAGTCTCACCGCGGTGACGACACGGAATCAGGTCATCAACCAGTGCGCCATTTTCGTCAAGCAGGATGTTCGCCTGGGCGATAGCAAACTGGCCTTCTTCAATGGCAGACAGGTAATCGATTTCTTCAGTGACCACACCGTCAACGATGCGACGGAATGGGGTTTCCAGGAAACCGAAGTCATTGGTACGGGCAAAACTCGCCAATGAGTTAATCAGACCGATGTTCGGACCTTCAGGGGTCTCAATCGGACACAGACGACCATAGTGAGTAGGGTGTACGTCTCGAACTTCGAAGCCCGCACGTTCACGGGTAAGACCACCCGGACCAAGGGCAGAAATACGACGCTTGTGCGTAACTTCTGACAGCGGGTTGTTCTGATCCATAAACTGAGACAGCTGGGAAGAGCCAAAGAACTCTTTCACTGCCGCAGAGATAGGCTTGGCGTTGATCAAGTCCTGAGGCATCACGTTGTCCAGGTCACCCAGGGACAAACGCTCTTTCACCGCACGCTCAACACGCACCAGACCTACACGGAACTGGTTTTCGGCCATCTCGCCCACAGAACGGATACGACGGTTACCCAGGTGGTCGATATCGTCTACTTCATCTTTACCGTCACGGATTTGAATCAGCTGTTTCATAACAGCAATGATGTCTTCTTTATCCAGTGTACCGGAACCTGTCAGTTCTTCACGGCCCAAGCGGCGATTGAACTTCATACGACCAACAGAAGACAGGTCGTAGCGCTCTTCAGAGAAGAACAGGTTGTCGAACAGGGTCTCTGCGGCGTCTTTTGTTGGCGGCTCACCAGGACGCATCATACGGTAAATTTCTACCAGCGCTTCCAGACGGTTTGTGCTGCTGTCGATACGCAGGGTATCGGAAATATAAGAACCGTGATCCAGCTCGTTAATGTACAAGGTTTCAAATTCTTTGATACCTGCTTGGCTCAGTTCTGCCAGTGATTCGAGGGTAAGCTCATCGTTCGCATTAACGATCACTTCACCAGTGTCTTCATTGACATAGGTTGCAGCGTATACGCGGCCAATCAGATACTCGGCAGGTACTTCCAACTCGGTGATACCGGCTTTTTCCAAAGCGCGGGTATGACGGGCTGAAATACGACGGCTGGTTTCAACCAGTACGTTACCTTCCGCATCGAGAATGTCGAACTGGGCAGTTTCACCACGCAGACGATCAGGAACCACTTCCATCATCAGACGGTTGTCGGCAATGCGGATCTGTACTTTTTCAAAGAAAGTATCTAGAACTTCTTCCGTGCTCATTTCCAACGCGCGCAAGATAATCGTTGCAGGCAACTTGCGGCGACGGTCAATACGCACAAACAGGTTATCTTTCGGGTCGAACTCGAAATCCAACCAGGAACCACGGTAAGGAATTACCCGCGCGTTATACAGCACTTTACCGGAAGAGTGGGTTTTGCCTTTGTCGTGATCAAAGAACACGCCAGGAGAACGGTGCAACTGTGACACGATAACACGCTCAGTTCCATTGATGACGAACGTACCGTTCTCGGTCATCAACGGGATCTCACCCATGTACACTTCTTGTTCTTTAATATCTTTTACGGTACCTGGGGCGGCTTCTTTATCGAACAGCACCAACCGCAGTTTTACTCTTAGTGGAGCGGAGAAGGTGACGCCACGGATCTGACATTCTTTGACATCAAATACAGGTTCACCCAGACGGTAACTGACGTACTGTAACTCTGAGTTGCCAGAATAGCTTTTGATCGGAAATACGGAACGAAAAGCTGCTTCCAAACCATATTGACCGTCAGTATCGATTTCAATAAATTTTTTGAAAGAATCTAGCTGAATTGAAAGGAGGTATGGAATTTCCAATACCTGTGGGCGTTTGCCAAAATCCTTACGGATACGTTTCTTTTCGCTATAAGAGTAAACCATGGGTTCCTCAGCCTGCTGATTTTTGACCCAACCTGCTGCCTGATCCCGATTCGGGTATCAAACAACAAACTTCCACGACCCTTTTTCGGGCAATTCAACCAGCATACACCAAAAATTCGCCAATGATTAGCTAACTTGTTGGTTTTATGCTTTTTTTGAATTTTCCGAGTTGCGCCTTACGAGGGACAGTCAAGGGTTATAAACTGTACACCCTACAGCGCAAAAAGGCTGGTGGTCAACTACAACCACCAGCCTTGCCGTCTCAGGCAAATAATCTGATCAATTCAGATTACTTGATTTCAACTGTTGCACCAGCTTCTTCAAGCTCTTTCTTCAGTGCTTCAGCGTCATCTTTGCTTACGCCTTCTTTGATAGCTTTAGGAGCAGCTTCAACTACTTCTTTCGCTTCTTTCAGGCCAAGACCAGTTGCGCCGCGAACTGCTTTGATAACTGCAACTTTGTTTGCGCCGAATGAAGTCATTACAACGTCAAATTCAGTCTTTTCTTCAGCTGCAGCAGCTTCGCCACCAGCAACAGGACCAGCTGCAACTGCAACAGCAGCAGAAACGCCGAATTTCTCTTCAGCTGCTTCGATCAGCTCAACCAGTTCCATAACTGGCATTTCAGCAATCGCGTTCAAGATATCTTCTTTGGTTAGAGCCATTTCTCTAAACTCCTGGGTTTAAAATGTTAAAAAAATCAATATGCCAAAAACACCAATTACTTGGTGTCTTTGACCGCCGCCAATACGCGCACAAATTTGGCAGGCACTTCGTTGATAGTCTGAACGAATTTGCCAACCGGTGCTTTGAAGGTCGCAAGCAGTTTTGCAAGCGCTTCGTCGCGAGTCGGAAGTGAAGCTACTGCATCCAGTTTTTCTGGACCCAACAGACCACTACCAATAGAAAGTGCAGTCACTTTCAGCTTATCGTTCTTCTTCCCGTAGTCTTTGAAAAGACGCGCTGCACCACCAGGTGCATCGATAGAGAAGCCGTAGATAAGCGGACCAGTTAAGGCGCTTTCCAAGTCTGCAAATTTACTGTCAGCCAGAGCGCGTTTAGCCAGAGTGTTACGTACTACCTTCAGGTAGACGCCTTGCTCACGGGCTTTAACACGCAGGTCGGTCAGTTCTGCAACTTCCATCCCACGGTATTCAGCGACGGCAACGGATAGAGCGCGAGACGCAACATCAGAAACTTCTGCTACGATCTCTTTCTTTGCTGCTAAACCTAGTGCCACTGAGTTCACCTCTTTGTATCTGATGACTTGCACGGTTTGCCGTTAAGTTCATCAGGGTTCACAGATTGATACGTCCGGTACCTTTCGGTTACCGGTCGTACCGCTCTACGGTGTTTGTTACCCCAGAGAGTCTGAGTCAAACCACCGTCTGCGCAGGCTTTTGCCATTAAGCAACACATTGAATGTAAAAGTTCTCTTACCTCTTTTACTGCGTCGCACCTGCGGTCTTGGACGGGAGCTGCGTGTCAGCTATGCTGCATTCAGCTCCAACCCATAACCTTTTCAGAGAAACCGGCACTGTGTACCGGCAGGGAATTACTGGCCTACGCTGGCTTTATCAAGCGTTACACCTGCGCCCATAGTGGTGCTCAGGCTAACTTTCTTGATATAGGTGCCTTTAGCTGAAGAAGGCTTGGCTTTCTTCAGGGCATCCAGCAACGCCTCCAGGTTTTCCTGAATTTGGTTTGCTTCGAAAGCAATCTTACCAATGCTGGCGTGGATGATACCGTTCTTGTCGTTACGGTATCTTACCTGACCGGCTTTTGCGTTTTTAACCGCAGTCGCAACATCAGGAGTTACTGTGCCAGTCTTAGGGTTAGGCATCAGGCCGCGAGGACCGAGGATTTGACCCAGTTGACCAACTACACGCATCGCGTCCGGGCTGGCAACCACTACGTCAAAGTTCATTTCGCCTTTTTTGACCTGTTCAGCCAGATCGTCCATACCTACGATGTCAGCACCAGCTTCTTTCGCAGCTTCTGCATTTGCACCCTGGGTGAACACAGCAACGCGAACATCTTTACCAGTACCGTTAGGCAGTACAGTTGCACCACGAACGTTTTGGTCAGATTTCTTGGCATCAATACCCAGATTGATGGCAACGTCAACGCTCTCTGCGAACTTGGCAGTCGCCAGTTCTTTCAGCAGCGCAACCGCTTCATTGATTTCGTATTCCTTGGTCGCATCCACTTTTTCGCGGATCAGGCGAGCGCGTTTAGTTAATTTAGCCATTCGATTAGTCCTCTACGTTCAAGCCCATGCTGCGAGCAGAGCCCGCAATAGTGCGTACAGCTGCATCCAGATCAGCAGCAGTCAGATCCGGCTCTTTGGTCTTGGCAATTTCTTCCAACTGAGCACGGGTCACTTTACCCACTTTTTCAGTGTTAGGACGGCCTGAACCACTCTTGATACCCGCAGCTTTTTTCAGCAGGTAAGAAGCAGGAGGCGTTTTGGTTTCGAAGGTAAAAGAACGGTCTTCGTAAACAGTAATTTCTACTGGTACTGGAGCGCCTTTCTCAAGACTTTCGGTTTTTGCGTTGAAAGCCTTACAGAATTCCATGATGTTCACACCTTTTTGACCCAATGCAGGACCAACCGGTGGACTTGGGTTAGCAGCACCCGCTGCAACCTGAAGCTTAATCAAGCCAATTACTTTTTTAGCCATTTTTAATGCTCTCTTGTTTGGGTCTAACGCCTCGCAAGTACTGAGAATACTTGCTCAAACGGCTCCCCGTTCCGTTAAAAAGGGCGCGTAATGTACAACAATTCACCACATGAAGCAAGCCCCTGAGTGGAATTTTACTATGCGGAATTTATTAAAATACCTTAAAAGCCGGAAGTGTACTTCTGTGCCTACCGTTTTCCCCCCGGCTAGCCGACAGGGGCTTTGCAATACTCATTGATAAAGGCCTGATGGGAAGGCATATAATCAGCTGAACGACGCACTACATTCCGGATTCCGTCCAGCCGCCGTGCCAATTCGTCTTCCCCAAACAAGCCGGTCAGACCATGAAAACTCTCAGGCCTGAGGCCCTGACCGTACATAACTTCAAACCAGCTTAAATCGCTAAACATTTCGTTGTTGAAGCGGAATACCCGGCCGCTCGCCTTAAACTGTTCAATCTTCTGAGTCAGAGAGTCGGGTACCGGCATGGTTCGGCAGTATTCCCAGAATGGTGCATCACTGCGCTGGGTAACATGGTAGTGAAGGATCAGAAAATCCCGGATGCGCTCGAATTCAAACGTCATCTGACGGTTAAACTCGTCAATGTCGGCCCCCACCGGTTGGCGGGTTGGAAAGAACGAGAAGAACTTGGAAATGGCCATCTGAACCAGGTGTAGACTGGTTGATTCCAGCGGTTCCATAAAACCGCTGGACAGACCGATAGCCAGGCAGTTTTTATTCCAGAACTTTTTTCGCTTGCCAGTTACAAACCGGATCAAACGGGGTTCGTTGAGCGGTTTTCCGTCAAGGTTTGACAGCAAGATTTGTCTGGCTTCGGCCTCATCCATAAACTCGCTGCAATAAACGTGGCCATTTCCAATGCGGTGTTGTAAAGGAATTCGCCACTGCCACCCTGCCTTTTGCGCAGCTGCGCGGGTAAATGGCCAGGGCTCTTCGTTCAGGGTGCTGGCAACGGTTAAAGCCCGGTCACAAGGTAACCAGTGGCGCCAGTCATCAAACCCCGTTTGCAGCGTCTGCTCTATCAGCACTGCCCGAAACCCGCTGCAATCAATAAAGAAGTCCGCCTCGTGCACACTGCCATCGGCCAGCCGCAGCGACTTGATTGAACCGTCGGGATGCTGTTGAACTTCGGTCACTTTTCCTTCAGTTCGGACCACGCCGCACTTTTCCGACAATTCCCTCAGATAGAGGGCATACAGGCCTGCGTCAAAATGAAAGGCATAGGCAATGTTCGACAGCGGTGAATTGCCGGCATCGACTGAGCGCATAAAGCGCTTTTCATTGCACGCAAGCGAAGAAAGCGTGTATTCGTCCAGCGGAGCAGCCTTACCCTGGGCGCGCATTTTCATCCAGTAATGGTAAAACTGCACACCTTCCATGTTTTTTCCTACTTCGCCAAATGCGTGGTAGTAGCGGCTGCCAATTTCGTCCCAGTCGGTAAACTGAATGCCGAGCTTGAAGGTGCCCTGGGTTCGGCGTAAAAATTCATTTTCATCCAGGCCAATAAGGTCGTTGTAAAGCAGGATTTGTGGAATAGTGGCTTCACCTACTCCAACGGTTCCAATGTCCTGCGACTCAATAAGCTGTATTTCACAGAATTGATTTTTCAGAATTTTGCCGAGGGCTGCTGCGGTCATCCAACCCGCCGAGCCGCCCCCAAGGATAATAATTTTGCGAAGTTGCTGTGTCATCAGGCCCCCTGACTCGCGTTACCTAAAGCGTGAATGTTCAAC
Organism: Alteromonas aestuariivivens; assembly: GCF_003367475.1. Taxonomy (GTDB): domain Bacteria; phylum Pseudomonadota; class Gammaproteobacteria; order Enterobacterales; family Alteromonadaceae; genus Alteromonas; species Alteromonas aestuariivivens. Next base: position 304,520 of record NZ_QRHA01000006.1, on the reverse strand, counting down.
GGTACGCCAGCGTTGCAAAACCGGGATACAAATTCCCTGTGTTCAGGCATTCCTGAAACCACGCACCTGATTCGCCTGGCAATTTCTTCCATTACTGGAAACAGGGATTCATCATCAGTCGCTTCCAGTACCACACTGCTGCGCTGCGGCAAATCCCCCATCCCCATCAGCAGTGCAAACCACTGGGCATCACTGACGGCTCCGGTTTCTCGCTGCAGCAACCGACCGCAACGCAAAAAGAGTTGTCGCTGCAACGATTGTTTTCCGAACAGTGTCTGCTCAAAATCCTCAGCTTCTGCAATGTATGTATCTGCGTATTGTCGATAACTCATTGCCAGAGCATGGCTTGCAAATTGTGCAGGCCACAATTCCAGCAATTTCTGCAGCCAGTCTATTAAAGTATCAAAAGGTGAGGTTAAACTCGTCAATAACGGTAATTCCAGTCGCAATTGATTACCGGTCCAGCTGGCCGAAAAGCGTTTAAACTGCCTGAAGTAACGCCCCTGGCCCGACTGATGTTGCGCCCCCTGGCGCAAGCCATACTGCAACGTTTGCCGGCGGGTATGAGCCAGCTTCAGGGTTTTACCGGCCTGAGAATGAAGCTCTGAATAACCACAACAGCTTTCTGGGAGCAGCGTTTCCTCGATGCTTTCAGCACTTTTGCTGCCACCGGCGACAGACGCAATATGAAGCCAAAAGTCCACCTGCGGATGTGCTTCCGCCGGGATCGAATCATCGGACACAGGCAGGTACACCACACCCAGTTGCTGATTAAATGTGTGCAGCAGGCTTGCCAGTTGAGCGGCTTCGAGGGTTACACCACTGCGCATAGCGTGCGCCCATCCGGACCACTGCGCCATTGGTAATGCAAAGCGCCCCAAACAAGCGGCACTGCCCGCCAGACTGAATTCGTCCGGATTGCGCTCTGGAAACCGGGAAAACATTCGCAACATGCCGTGTTCAAATTCCTTTTGCCGGCTTTTCAATCCATAACTACCATAGGGCAGCAGAGCGCCGCGTTTGAACCAGTTACATCGCAGTCCCCAGCAGAAGTTTCCCTGACATTCCCGCATTAGCCCAGCCAATGATAATCCTGTAACAGCGCAAAAATCGTGAAGACCCGGCCCCCATTCCGCGACCACCGGGCCATCTTTAACGGGGGTTTCAAAGCCAATAATTTTAGCGCCAAAGGGTGACAGTGTCCGGCTAAGCCAACTGCTCGCAATCTGGAACATCAATCCCTGCCCTACCACACCAATAACCCTATGATTCATCCGGATACAAATCCATACAGACTTGGGGATGCCTCAGGATATCTGAGCCCCTCTTCTCCAGCGCGCCCTAGGGCATACTTATGGGCAGACATTTGGCCGACCAGGCTGACGAGTTTTGCCTGGTAACTCGTCAGTTCCTGCGCAATCTGGTGCTTGGGCCACTTTTGCATCCTGCCGTCAATACCCTGCGGATAACGCCCCTGCCCCAGAGCAACCGTAACCCAGGAAACCGGCATAAATAAACCCTGCCGATAGCCACTGAAATGACCGGTTTCGTCATAAAGCTGCAATCGCAGGTTTAGCGAATCGGGCAGAGCCATAGTCGCGCAATAACGCCAAAACGAAGAATTGAGCCCGTTTTGATGGTAATGCAGGATCAGGAAATCGCGAATGCGCTCGTATTCGATATCGATAAACTGGTTAAATGCCTGCCGCTCTGCGTGACAATTCCTATCTGCCGGCAAATATTCAATAAATTTCTCAATCGCAACCTGCACCAGATACAAGCTAGTCGACTCCAGTGGCTCCAGAAACCCACTCGAAAGGCCGATGGCAACACAATTTCGCTGCCAGCTTTTGCGACGTTTCCCCGGCAGGAAACTCAGTACCTTAAGCCGGGATTCATCAATACCCTCAACAGAGCGGTTCAATAACACCGCCGCCTCATCATCGGACATTTCATGACTCGCATAGACCACACCGTTACCCGTGCGGTGCTGCAGCGGGATCTGCCAACGCCACCCCGCACAATGGGTTTGTGACAGGGTGTAAGTTGGAGGTGAATCCATCGCTCCTGAAGCGCCGGCAACGGCCCGATCACACGGTAACCATTGCTGCCAGCTTTCATAACCGCTGTTGAGTTCCTGTTCTATGAGCCGTGCACTAAACCCGCTGCAATCGAGAAACCAGTCACCCTCAATAATTTCACCGTTCAATAACCGCAGACTGCAAATGTCCCCTGACAGTGACAACTGCACGCTTTCTACCTTGCCCAGGATATGCTTTACACCGTTGGCCAGGCTGAACTCACGCAGATAATCAGCATAACGGGTAGCGTCCAGATGGAAGGCGTAGCCGTATCGCCCTGCCATTGAATCACCCTGTTTTGGATATTCAAACCGATGCGCCCTGGCAGCGAGAGATGCCAGACAAAAACGATCGTAGTCCACTTCGGATGAACGGCCAAAAGCCCGCAAAAAATAGTGGTGGAATTCAATATCGTTTATCCGTTCACCGCTATACCCAAAGCCGTGACAATAGTCGCTCGCCTCGTACCCCCAACCTTTGAACCGAATGGCGAGTTTGTATGTCGCACCGACGGAACGGATAAACTCATTTTCATCAATTCCTAACGTTTGGTTGAAATATCGAATGTGAGGAATGGTGGCTTCTCCGACGCCCACGGTTTGAAGTTCAGGTGCACTCACCAGCGTGATCCGGTAGCGGCTTGCCGGCAACAGACGCGACAGTGCAGCGGCACTCATCCAACCGGCAGTGCCGCCACCTAAAATCACTATATCAACCGGCTTCACCATGCAGAAACCTGGGGATACGCGCCAAGGTACTTCAGCGATCTAAAAATTGGCCCGCGCCACCAACGCTATCCGCCGATCTGAGACAAACCAGGAGCGGCCCGCTTCCAACCCGTCATTGTTCAGCATCATGATGGTCTCCGACTGGGAATTGGTCAGGTTTGTTCCCTGTAATCCAACAGTAAAGTTGTCGTTTATGTTGTAGAACAAGGAACCGTCTAACTGGCCGTGATCATCATACCAAAGCGGCGCCTTGGATATCACGTCACGGGTGGTGAGCAGGTAACGGGAGCGCCAATTATAAGCCAGCCTGGCACTCCAGCCATTTTTTTCGTACATACCGACAAGGTTAAACGTCCGCTTGGACTGACCTTCCAGGGGTATTGAGTCCAAACTGACCCGGATGCCAGGGTCGGTGGCGGAATCTCCTGCCCAGGATTCATCCTCGGCATCAATCTGGTTGTTAGGGACCCCACTGGCATCAATATAGGTAAATGTCGCCTGCACCCCCAAGCCATCCCAGGGCGCGGGTAACGTATCGAAAAATTGCTGGTAAGCAAACTCCACGCCATCCATTTTACCCTTTCCACCATTGGTTGTAGTGTTCACCAATGCCGTTTGTGTCTGGCCTGTGGTTGGATTGGTAAAGCTTTGCGGCGTAGCCCCCTGAATAAAGTAGTTTCTCAGGTCTTTATGGAACAGTGTCACACTCAGTTGCCCCACCTCCGCAAAATACCATTCCAGGGCCACGTCATATTGCCAGGATTCCATTGGCTCCAGGTAAGGGTTGCCACCTTCCCCTGTCCATGCAGGAACATAGGCGCCCTGAATCAATGTGTCTTCCGGATCTGGCTGTGTACCAGGGTCGGGGTTGGTCGGCCTGATGGCCTGTACGTCATCATTACCCAGCATTACCCTGTTGCGCACATCCCCAATGTCCGGCATGGCCACCGCTTTGGAAAAAGCAAATCGACCAATGAGCTCGTCGGTCAACTCCACTTTGATGTTAAAGCTGGGCAACAGCATACTGAAATCCGTTTTCGCTTCCTGGCGCTCGGCGGTTTCATCTCCGAATGCCCTGTCCTCTACAGGCAAATAATTCAGCGGCTCACCTATCCAGCGGTTTTCTTCTGCCTGCAAGGCATCTTCAAAACTGGCGTAGTTACCCTGCGCTACCTGATCATTTACCCAAGCCGTAACAATTTCCGGATTCAGTTGCTGATTGGCAAGATCACCGGGCGCAGCAAACTCAGGCGCGGGCACAAGGTCAGGGTAGTTTATAAAGCCATTGGCTTCGCGGGTCAGTTTTACGTAACGCAACCCAACATTACCCGAGAAGAACAGATCCTCGCCCCCTTCAAAATTCAGGCGCAGATAAATGGCTTTATTAACTTCAGTCGTGTCATTGATTTCCCCCGGTGCGAAGATCCCGTACTGCGAGTCCAGCGTTACGTTTGTTCGATTCGGATAGGGTACCCAGTCACCCGCATCGGTTTTGTAGGGCATATTTCCATTAATAACTGAACGGACAAACGCTTCCGTTGCATGTATGGTTTGATCGCCCGGAATGTGTGCCACTCCACCACCGTGGAAATCTGACCAGTCCACCATCTCAAAGTTGCTCTGGTAGTCATCAGGCAAGGTGTCGAGCCAGGCAGCAGGGGTTGAACCGGAAAATTCCGGCCCCAGTGAACCCCAGTTCCAGTCAGTGGATCGCACCGTCTGTTCCCGCTTGGCATAGCGCACACCTGTTTGCAGGGACGTAAACAGACTGTCATCCCCGAGGAAGTATTTGCCATCCAGACGAAATGCCTTCGACTCTCCTTCAGAACGCTCGTAATGATCCATTGCACTTCTGAGAAAATACGATGTACGGTCCTGAAAGTAGTTGCTGTCTCCGGCCGGATCATCCGTAAAGCCAGGATATACTCCGCCTGCGTACACTTCAGGGTTGGCGTCCCGGTAGCCGAAATAGGGTTCGAGCAGCATCATGTCCGGTGTTGAACCCGTTACGTCATAAGTCTGCCCTGCAAAAGCTGCGGTGTGCACCACCACATCATCATCGGAAGTTTCTGCGTCGATATACTGAAAATCCGCAGTCAGTTCGAGATTTTCCGAAGCAAGCCAGCGCAAATTGAACGACAGGTCTTCCACCAGGCTTTCGGTGTCCTTAACCCGGCTGTCAAATTGTGTGGGGTAACCAAACTGGGGCCGGCCACCCGTCTCCCAAGAACGGATTACGCGATCTGCGTTGCCATCACCGGCCCGCCACCCATCCACTCCCTGAGTCAGAGTTCCGGACTCAAACAGGCCACGGTCATCAAACGTAAATGATGTACCATCCAGCGGCCGGGTGCGCCTTTCATTAATGTTGTAATAACCGCCCTGATACTTCACCGCCTGTTCATGCCATGACAGCTTGGCATCAGAACGAATGTATTGCAGCGTACCAAGCAGGGTTTCGTCTTCACTTTCCCACTGCAACGCAGACGCAAAGCCCTTGCGCTCCCGATCGTCGAACTTTTTCAGCAGGTTGGACGCATTCGGCATCCACACAATGCCTTCACCATTTTCACCAACGAAAGACTCTGCACCGGCCAAATCTCTTGCGTACATGGTTACAAATGCATCGGATTGAATACCGTGAGATTCGCCATACAGCTGTGAATCGGCATAATTAACCAGCAATCCAAACTCACCTGCGGAGTCGAGATCCCAACGATCACTGTACAGGGCCGAAAATGTGGGGCTGCCCTTTTCGGCAACATCACCATAAGAATAGTCCCCGCCAATGGCTATCACCCGGCCTTGAGAGTCGAAGGGCTTGCGGGTACGCAAACTCACCGTACCACCAATTCCCCCCTCGATCATATCGGCAGTCTGGTTTTTGTATACGTCCACTCCACCCATCAATTCCGGAGAAACATCCTGAAACGACAATCCCCGGCCACTGTTGGCGGTAAACGAGTCACGCCCATTAAATTCACTGCGGGTCTGAGTCATACCCCGGATAATGGCACCGCTGCCCTCAACACTAAAGTGGTCCGGATCGTCAGGACCAGCAAAACGCTCTATTGATATCCCTGGAAGCCGCTGAATGGCCTCTAGCACACTGCGATCAGGCAAAACACCAATATCAGAAGCGGTAATGCTATCCAGCACCGTATCGGAATTTCGTTTGAGATTTTGAGCATTTAACAAATTGCCCCGCGTACCACTTACCTCAATAACCTCAAGCTGAGATTCATCGTCCTGCGCTGCATTATCTGTTGTTGAATCGGCCTGTTGAGCATGCACGCTGCCAAACGCTGACATCATCGCAATCGCAGTAAGCGATTTCCTGAAATTAATAAGGCAGCTTGGCTTAGACACCGGTTTCCGATACACCATCATCACGACTCCAATGAGCAGAGGCCCCTATCCATCATGGACTATGAACCTTTCTGCTGGTTGAGTGATTGCACATCATTCGGGAACGACTGACACACCACCTGACATGCGCGTTTACTTGCTTGTTTTTCTTAAGTTTGTAAGAGAATGAATGGACTATCAATTCACTCAGTAAATATCACAACAGAGAAACGATAATACGAAACATTTAATTAACAATATTATTACCATCGCCTTTGAAAAGAAAAAAATTAAATAAATACATAGACTTAACAAATCGTCACGCGAGGCTTAAATTTCATAACCGCGCTCCATCCCGCTGCGAGATCCCCCTGTCATGCGCCATGCTACCCACCGGTTATGTGCACAAAGCATTCATCCACCCAGTGTAAAAACGTCATCCGATATTTGGGACCGATCCCTGGATCAGTCTGATCCAGCCATCACCGCAGCGAGCATGTACACCAGCGGAGCATTCCAGTTAATTGTGACTTCGTTGGTTGAGTAGGAACACCAGTCGTCCAGATAGGAAACCGCTGGCAAATCACTGCGGTAATGACATCCGTCCTGATGTCCGTTTTGGGGGCCACCAACAACAAAACCGGGTACCGGTGCCAGGATTCCGTCAGCCTCTGACGGGCGGTGGTGTATTTTCATAGGTGAGATCTGACCAAACCCAGTGACAAAGCTCATGCCTAGCGGGTTGCGGCCCAGTATGTAATCGAGCAGACCAAGAGAGACCTGCCTGTATTGCCCGATTCCACTTAGTTGCCAGGCCTTCCAGACCAGCATCGCTTTGTTGAGCGCCACACTATTACTGCCCCAGACAAAATCTCGCTCCTGCATGGCAACGGCAAAAGATGACGAATCTGACTCACGCGCTGCGTCTGCTGCGTACTCCATCAGAGCACGGGAAAGTTGATCATATATCGTGGTGGATAACAGTTCATGCCCGTCACTCAACAATGAAATGTAGGCAAGCGAGGCTGTATCGAACCAGGAAGGCGTTGACAGGGTGAGGTTATAACTCAAAAACCGGTTCAGATAGCGGATGTCCTGAGTTGCAAGATACAATTCGGCAGCCGCCCAGCCAAATTCATCGGAAAATGTCTGATCACCGTACTCCCCGGTGGCAACGTCTTCAGGGTTTCGAAACTCTGTATCCGGGAAGCGATTGGCCCACTGCCACGCCATTTGTGCAGATGCCAGATAAGCCTGGGCATGTTCCGGGTACAAGCGACTCGCCATCGCAAACACCGCGGCAAAGTTGAGCGTCGCCGCGGTACTTTTTTGCACTACATAACGGGCTTCCGTCGCCTGCGCGGGCATCTCAGCACCCGAGAATTGTAATGTCGTCAGTTTATGATAAACCCCGCCGTCAGCGTCCTGCATGGAATGCATCCAGTCCAGGTTCCAGGCTATCTCATCAAGAATGTCTGCACGCCCATTGCCGGATTCCGGGATATTCCACTGCCGATTCTGATAAAACGGCTGAAAGTCCAAGTAGGTCCGCATCAGCGTATAGGTACTGATCCCCGAATTCACTACGTACTTGTTGTAATCACCGGCATCGTACCAGCCCTTAGGCGCCGACAATACGGTTCCTGACGGACGAAAATCCGATGCAGCCGATCTGTGCACAAGTACATGCTCATCCTTATGGCCAGACTCACGCGCCCATATACCGGCGTACTCTTGAAGCAGGGCTGAACCGGCACGATTGTAATAATACGCTTTGATTGCGGCATCATGCAGGGTAGCAAATGCGGTACCTGAAACATCGAAGTCTCTGAAAGCTTTGCCATTAGCCACAGATATTCGATATTTTCCTGCCCTTGTAATGCTGCTGAGATCAACAACATTGGCGGGAACCCCGGCAGGTGACCAAATAGTTCCGCTCGGAACGCTACCGGACAATACCTGCACGCCATTCTCCAAATCAACAACAGAGTAATCAACCGAATGGTAATTTTCGATTACTGCCAGTTTAGGCAGTTCAGGGGAAAAGCCCACCTGATTGAGCTGAATCGCCACTAGGTCAGAATTATCGGTGCTCTGAATATTCTGCGAGCATCCGCACAATGACAATCCAGCCACCAACAAGCCGAGATAGCGCAAAGTCATACAATCCTCACTCTGATGATCTAACGTTACTCTGCATTAAATGTGATATACCGCCGCACTACAAATTCGGAAGATTATGAAAATGTACCGTGATCGTTATGATGTCTGGTTTCTCGGTAAACTAACACATCGTTGTTCTGGCTTCGCAGGCACAAAAAAAGCGGCATTGAGCCGCTTTTTTTTTGAAATGATAACCAGGAAATCGGTTAGCCTTTCTCGACCTGACCGAATTCCAGATCTACCGGAGTAGAACGTCCGAAAATGAGTACCGATACCTTTACGCGGCTCTTTTCGTAGTCAACTTCTTCAACTACACCATTGAAATCGGCAAACGGGCCATCGATAACCCGAACCACTTCGCCTGGTTCGAACAAGGTTTTTGGCTTCGGTTTGTCAACCGACTCTTCCAGACGGTTGAGGATCGCATCTGCCTCACGCTGGGAGATAGGCATTGGGCGATCTGAAGTACCACCAATGAAGCCCAGTACACGAGGTACGCTTTTCACCAAATGCCACGAATCTTCATTCATTTCCATTTCAACCAGTACGTAGCCTGGGTAAAACTTACGCTCAGATTTACGCTTCTGGCCGGCACGCATCTCAACCACTTCTTCGGTAGGTACCAGAACCTGACCAAAGTAATCTTCCATGCCATGCATTTTGATGTATTCAAGCAGGGTTTTCTTAACCCGCGACTCATACTGTGAATAGGCCTGAACCACATACCATCTTTTCTTGGCTTGCTTGGTTTCTTCAGACATCGCTTATGCTCCTATTCCGGTAATAAAGCCGACCAAACGCACGATAATGCCATCCAGCCCCCAAAGGACCAGTGCCATGAAGACGGTTGCAACCATAACAATCAAGGTAGTCTGATTGGCTTCCTGGCGGGTTGGCCAAATGACCTTGCGCACTTCCAGACGGGATTCTTTGGCGAACGTCAGAAAAGCACTACCCTTCTCAGTAGTGGCGGCGATAAAACCAGCAATCACCACAACGGCAACGGCAGCCAGGGCTCGATACAGTACCGAAACTTCACCGAACATATAATTTGCGGAGATCAGGCCCGCCAGCAGGGCAAACACAATCAACCATTTCAACATGTCCAACGGATTGGACGTATTTTCCGTTTTTTCGCTCATGTCACGATCCTAGCATTACTGCAACTATTTGCCTCACGCGCATGGTCGCAAGACGATATTTTGGCAGGGGTGGAGGGACTCGAACCCCCAACCATCGGTTTTGGAGACCGCTGTTCTACCAATTCGAACTACACCCCTGTGGTATTTTCGTTCTGGCCTTAACGCCTGAAGAACGAGTATCCAAGCCGGCAATCATATTGCCGAAATTAGCTTACACTGCCCTTGTGAATTCAGCGTCTTTGTCAGGAAAGTGCGGTATCGCAAGGGAGGGACGCGTATTATACTCAACCAACCCTCAGTTACAAGCGATTTATCCACAAGCCTACAGACCTCATTCAACGCCGATAAAGCCCCCGGTCTGATGAGCCCAAAGCTTGGCATAAATGCCATTTTTAGCCACCAGCTCAGCGTGGGTTCCCGCTTCCACAATACGCCCTTTATCCAGCACCAAAAGCCTGTCCATTTGCGCTATCGTGGACAGCCGATGCGCGATGGCCAGTACAGTCTTGTTCTCCATCACCGTATTCAGGCAATCCTGGATAGCTGCTTCAACTTCCGAATCCAGCGCTGAAGTGGCCTCATCAAGCACCAGAATCGGCGCATCTTTCAGTAGTACCCGAGCGATGGCAATGCGCTGACGCTGACCACCGGAGAGCTTTACGCCTCTTTCCCCTACATGGGCGTCGTATCCTGTGCGGCCTGCACTGTCAGATAAGCTGAGAATAAACTCGTGCGCTTCTGCTTGCTTTGCCGCAGCAATCATTTCCTCATCGGTAGCATCTGTGCGACCGTAAATAATATTGTCCCGCACTGAGCGATGCATCAGGGATGTGTCCTGGGTCACCATACTGATTAACGAACGTAATTGCTCCTGGGGCACCTGGCTGATGTCCTGCCCATCGATTCGGATGGTCCCGCTGTTGGTGTTGTAAAACCTGAGCAGCAAATTCACCAGCGTTGACTTACCCGCTCCCGAGCGACCAACCAGCCCGACCTTTTCACCCGGTTTAATGGTTAAATTAAGATTATTGAACACGTCAATGGGGTGACTGTCGTTGCCCAGATAGGCAAAGCGAACGGCATCGAATTCTATTCCACCACCCGCGACAGTCAGCGCTGTCGAATTGGCTTTATCTTTCACTTCCACCGGCTGCGACAGGGTGTTGATGCCATCCTGAACCGTACCCAGATTTTCAAACAGCGACGCCACTTCCCACATGATCCAGTGCGACATGCCATTCAAACGGAGACAAAGGCTGATTGCGACCGCAATGTCACCGGGCCCGACGATACTGTTGAGCCAAAGATAAACCGACAACGCACCAATGGAAAAAATCAGCAGCGCGTTTGACAACTCAACACAAAATTCCAGAATGGTTACCAGACGCATCTGCGGATAAACGGTTTGAAGAAACCCGTCCATGCTTTCACGTGCATAGTCGGCTTCGCGCCGGCTGTGTGAAAACAATTTCACAGTGGTGATGTTGGTATAGCTGTCAACAATGCGGCCTGTCATCACGGAACGCGCGTCAGCCTGGCGCTGCGACACTGCTTTGAGTTTGGGCACCAGCATACGAAGAATGCCCAGATAAACCACAAACCAGACCAGCAATGGTACCGCCAGACGCCAGTCAGTACTGAAAATCAACACAACCATGGAGACAAAATACACGCTGATGTAAACCATCAAATCGAGCACTTTGGTCACCGTTTCTCGCACAGACAACGCCGTTTGCATCACTTTGGTCGCAACCCGGCCGGCAAACTCGTTGTGGAAAAAACTCAGGCTCTGGCCAAGCAGGTATCGATGAGCCTGCCAGCGGATCCGCATGGGATAGTTGCCCATTAACGACTGGCGACTGAACAGTGAACGCAACAGAATGGTGCCCGGTATCAGCACTACCACAACCAGCCCCATGCCAACCAGCGTCCATTGCTGGTCAGCCAGAAAGGTACTTCTGTCAACCTCGGCAAACCAGTCTACCAGCTTCCCAAGAAAGCCGAACAACGCAACTTCCATAACCGCAACCATCGCACTCAGCAGCGAAACAACGGCGATCACCCCCCACATTCCCCGGGTATAGTAACGACAAAACGCCACCAGTCCCTGGGGGGGCTGGGTCGGCGCGTCCTTGGGGAAAGGCTGTGTCAGCCTTTCAAACAATGAAAACATATCAGGCTCGGTGTTGTGTGCTTAACCTTTGCTTAGTGAGGATAGATTACGCTTTTTCAAGATACTGCCAGCGTCATTGCCTAACAACCTCCCGATCCTGGGTTATTCAGGAACCTTACAGGCAGTAAAGAATAAGTTGTTACAACTTATGTATTTTTGAGAGAAACGGTTTTGTTATGGCCCTCATCATGGTAAAAAAATTTGGTGTAAATTGTGAGCGCCTACGCCTCACATCGGCCAGCATCTAGGTAACGAGTTCGTTTACCGCAACAGGTGCACCGGGTCGGCAATGGAAATAATCACAGATGCGCCAGCTTACTGAAGCGCACAGGACAGGAATACTCATGCAAAAAACATTAATCAGCCTCAGCGTCCTAATGGCGCTTACCGCTTGCAGCCCTGCTGCAACCCAATCGGTCAGCGACGGCAATACCACCGCAGAACAGACCCAGAGCGAACAGCAGCAACTGAGTTCGGGTGTTATCAAGGAGAACATGGATCTTACGGTTGATCCGGGCGATGACTTTTTCAACTACGTGAATGGCAGTTGGATAAATACCATCGAAATTCCCGCTGACAAATCCAGCTACGGCAGTTTTTCGATTTTGCGTGACGAAGCGCAAGAAGATGTAATGGAGATAATCAAAAGCTCTGCCGAAGGCGATTTTAAGCAGGGCAGTGACGAGCAAAAGGTCGGTGACTTCTATCAGGCCTATATGGACATGGAAACTCGCAACGCGCTGGGTATGGCCCCTCTGAAACCCGAATTGGCAAAAATCGATGCCATCGCAGACTACTCTGAACTGGCCAAATATTTTGCCTATGCAAACCGCTACGGCTACGGCGCTCCGTTTTCCATTGGCCAGTATGTGGACTTCAAGTCTCCCGAAAGTTACATGATCTACGCCTGGCAGGCGGGCTTGGGCTTACCGGAAAAAGACTACTACTTTAAAGATGACGAAACGTCACAGGAAATTCGCGACAAATACGTCAAACACATTGAAAGAATGTTTACTCTGGCCGGATTTGATAAGCCGTCTGAAAGCGCTGAAATGCTGATGGCGCTGGAATCGGCCATCGCAACCCTGCACATGAAGAAAGAAGATACCCGCGACTGGGCTGCAAATTACAACAAGGTGCCTTTGGCAGAGCTGTCTGCCCTGATGCCACAATTTGACTGGAATGCATTCCTGACCCAGGCCCAGCTTACCGATCTGGACGGTCTGGTTGTCATGCAAACCGACTTTATGAAGCAGCTCGACGACCTGATTGCAGACACCTCACTCGATGACTGGAAAACTTTCCTGAAATGGAACCTGCTGAATGCGTCTGCGACCCGACTCAGTGCTGAGTTCGACGACGCCAATTTTGATTTTTACAGCAAAGTACTCAGTGGTGTAAAAGAACAGCGCCCACAATGGCGCAGAGCCGTATCTCTGCTCAATGGCCACGTCGGAGAAATCATTGGTAAGGTTTACGTCAAGAAGCATTTCCCGCCGGAAGCCAAAGCCCGCATGCTGGAAATGGTCAACAATCTGTTGCTGGCCTACAAGGACAGTATTGAAAACCTCGACTGGATGACCGACGAAACCCGAGCCCAGGCTCTCGACAAGCTGTCCAAGTTCAAGGTTAAAATCGGTTATCCGGATATCTGGAAAGACTATTCAGCACTGACCGTCGATGACGGGGATTTGTTCGGCAACCTTAAGCGCAGCGCCGATGTGGCGTATGAGGAGATGCTCAAAAAACAAGGCGGCCCCGTGTGGAAACATGAGTGGGGCATGACGCCGCAAACGGTAAATGCCTATTACAGCCCGCCACAAAACGAAATCGTATTCCCGGCAGCTATCCTGCAACCGCCGTTTTTCGACATGAACGCAGAAGATGCGGTGAACTATGGTGGTATTGGTGCGGTTATCGGCCATGAAATCGGACACGGTTTTGACGACTCTGGCAGCACGTTCGACGGTGATGGTGTGTTGCGTAACTGGTGGTCAGATGTTGATCGAGCAGAATTTGAAGCACGCACCGCCAAGCTGATTGAGCAGTACAGCGATTTCCAGGCGCTTCCGGACCTGAACGTCAATGGTGAATACACCCTGGGTGAAAACATCGGCGACCTGGGCGGTATCAGTATCGCACTGAAAGCGTACCATTTGTCACTCGACGGCAAACCGGCTCCGGTACTGGACGGATTCACGGGTGACCAGCGCGTATTCATCGGTTACGGCCAGGTTTGGGCCAATAAATACCGCGATGAATCCCTGCGCACACTGATTCAGACCGATACCCACTCACCGGCACATTTCCGCGCCAACGGTGCTGTGCGTAACGTGCCTGAGTTTTATGAGGCTTTCAGCGTCAGCGAAGACGACACCCTGTACCTGGCACCGGAGAACCGGGTAAAAATCTGGTAGCAGGTAAACACAAATCAGCTGCTGAATGGTAGCGACAACAAAAGCGGGGCCAGTTGGTCCCGCTTTTTTTCGGCTTAAGGAAGGCTGGGGCTGAGAAAAAATTGCCCACAAGCTACAGATTGCGATTGCATCAGCTGTAAGGATAAACTCTCATTATTTTTTACAGGGTATAAGGGGATTCTATGACGTCAAACATGAGACAGTAATTTGAACTGAACCAGGTCCCCCACTCAACAAGCAAGCCTTTGCAGTATCTTCAGCGCTTCCTGCGCTCGTGATTCGGGGACAAAGATATGGTCATGATAAAAAGCTGCCACCACATTGGCGCTTATTCCTGCTTGTGCCAGTGCGGAAGAAAGCCGGGCCGTCAGCCCTACCGCTTCCAGGCTAGAATGAACCTGGCAGGTAATACAGCGAAACACACCGTTATAGACCAACTTTAGAGATTCCGCCGCGTTACGCTGGCAAATCAGCGTTGTAGCTTCTTTTTCGTAAAATAACCCCTTTAGCGGAATATGCGCAAGCTTTGCAACGTCCCGTTCGGGTACACACACAAACACATAGCTGGCATCATCCAGCTCAGGACTGAGGTTTTTAATCAGACTGTCTGTGTCACGTTCGCCACTCATAACCACTTCCACCTGCGGGGTTACTGTAAACTTAGACTGGAATGCTACATTCAGCCCAGCTTCCTCGCCCGCACCCGCTTTCCCTTGATCTGCCCTTCACGAAATTGTTTAAGCGCCCTTTTGACACTGCGTAATTTCACGGCCACGTAGCTGATTTGCTGACGCACAGTGATTTTCCCGATATCCTCACCCGGCAGGCTGGCATCCTTGGTCAGGGCACCGAGTATGTCGCCGGCCCGAATCTTTTGCTTTTTCCCGGCCGAAAGCCCAATGCATACATAAACCGGCTCCAGGATGCGGTTGGCATGAAAACGCAAACTCTGGGCTCCCTTTGAAGGAATTGACGTGTCCATGAGTTCCTCGATTCGAGCCAGAAATATCTGCTCCTTCTCACTGCATAGCGTAATCGCAAGACCTTCAGCTCCTGCCCTTCCGGTGCGTCCAATGCGATGCACATGAGTTTCGGGTTCTTCGCTGACCGTATAGTTAATCACACAGGCCACATCCGCAATGTCCAGCCCCCTGGCGGCCACATCCGTTGCCACCAGCACACGCAATGCATCACTGGCGAACCGCACCAGAACTTCGTTTCTGGCTTCCTGGGTCATGTCACCTTCAATTGCCCCTGCACTGAAGCCAGCTTCCGTCAGTACATCAGAAACATCGCGGGTCTGCTGTTTGGTATTACAAAACACAATGGCTGTAGCTGGCTGGTAGTGGGAAAGCACCGCCATCAGGGCATTTAGCCTGCCTTGCTCTTCCACACGATAAACCAGTTGCACGATATCCTGATTCACAGTGTCCTCAGCGGCCACTTTAATTGTAACGGGATCAGTCAGGTAGGCCCCTGTTATCTGCACCACTGCGGGCGAATAAGTGGCTGAAAACATCAGCGTTTGCACCTTAGCAGGTGTGGCAGCAAAAATACTGGCCAGATCTTCAGCAAAACCCAGTTCAAGCATTCGGTCAGCTTCGTCCAGTACCCGAATTCGCACGTGACTCAAATCAAGCCGGCGTTTATTCACATGATCCAAAACCCGACCAGGGGTACCAACAGCGACATGACAGCCATGCTTGAGGGACTGTATCTGCGGCCCCATTGGCGTTCCGCCACACAAAGTCAGCACTTTCAGGTTCGCCAGAGCTGCACCAACTTTGCGACATTGCTCTGCCACTTGCTCAGCAAGCTCTCGGGTGGGGCACAAAATCAACAGCTGTACCTCAGGTACGGTTACGTCAACCTGCTGTAATCCCCCCAGTGCAAACGCCAGTGTTTTACCACTGCCAGTTTGGGCCTGGGCAATCACATCCTTGCCATCAAGTATGACCGGTAACGCCTGCTGCTGAATGGGGGTTTGGGACTCGAAACCCAGTTGCTTCAAAGCCCTGCTGAGCTCGGTTCGTATCGGCAGTTCACCAAAACTTGTCATCACTATTGTCCTTTCGGCCAGACGTTCACAACACCTTCAGAAATGTGTTGAAGCAACCCTTGACGGTTCAAGTCATCACTCCATTCCCGCGACCACTGAATGTAAGTGTCAGATTCTTTCTCTCGCACGGCGGCCAACTTCAACCGCTCCACCAGCGCCAGGGTGGTACCCTGCTTTGAAAGCACCAAATAAGTAGTAGATACATCGTCCTCGGCAGCCAGTGCAAGGCCATTACATTTATGCGCAAGTTTCTGGCATGCCAGAGTCAGCCCCGCACTGGAGGTAAAAACCAGCTCAGCATCATGGCCATACACCGCTTCTATTGCCACCGGTAAACTGTCGTATTCAATGGGGTCCAGACCAAGTTGCCTTGCCCGCTCTACTCTAAAATCACCACTCAATACCGCCACTCGTGTATCTGGGGGCAACTGTGCCAGACTGGCATATTTTACCGCATTCAACCCGTATACACCTTGTCTAGCTCGGGTTAGTGGAGTTATCCAGTGAAATAGCGACTCCCTTTGCGGGGTGCGGGTAATCGCAAAGGCCAGTACATTCGACTTGGTCAGAGATTCGCGAAAAATGCGTTCCCACGGTGCAACAAGAAAACGCTGCTGGGTAATACCCGCTTGCGCAAGAATGCCGGTAACCAGTGAAGCCCCGTAGCCATGAATGCGGCCGCGTTCATCCTGTTCAACAAAAAACGGAATTTTGTCCGCAATAACCCAAAGCTTTCGCTCCTCTATGTCAGGATAGTAGTTTTTTTCAAATAAAATGCCGTCACGTAATTCGAGCTCATGGCCAACAGACATTAATTTACTGAGCAGTGCTCTGGCCTGCTCTTCAAAGGCACGTTGATTCTTGTAGCGCGAGGCAGCGAAAGTGAGCCTCTCCGCCAGCGCCTGGTTGCCTGAAATGCGCGGCAATGCAAGGTAGGTATAGCGCGTTTGCAGAGTAAGTACCGGTTGGAGATCGGAACAATTCAAGTGCTGCTTTATGCAAATCAGCCTCAAGCCTAATGGCGAGAACAGAATACTCTCTACACGCCCTTTGAGCACTGCTTCCACCGCGTGCTCCCAACCCTTAACCGCCATAATGTTTTTGGCACCGCGGGCCTTCAGCTCACGATGGCGGTATTCATTGCGCACCGCGCTGACGGATTTGATGTCGGCTATCGAAACAGACCCGGCGTTAACCAGTTCAGAATCTGAACGCACAAACAGGGTTACCGGCACAGCGACTATCGGAGTTATCCAGAAATAATCAGCCTCGCGATCTTCTGTACGATTCACAATAGCCAGAGTCTGCGGAGGGTGATTGTTCAGCTCTGCCAGCTTTCTGGCCAATGGCATTGGATAGGGCTGAAGCTCAAAACCTGCTTCCCTTGCTATTTCCGCCGCCATTTCAACGGCATAACCTGACACTTCACCATTTGGCTGTGGGTCAACAAACAGTGGCATGTCGGTAACCAGCATCCGCAGCGGCGCTGCATACCCTGCCAAAGACCAGAATGTGGCCAGCAACCAGCTTGTAAACACCACCACTTTCAACTGCATGCTACTTCCGCAGATATTCCGAATGTTCAGGCCAGGGGCGCTTCCAGTTTCCAGTTCAAGGTTTGCCCTGCATAAAATGGAACCATTTCGTTTCCGTCCGCCAGGGTGACGATTTCCGGCACCTGCCAGGCATCTTTCACCAGAGTAATAGTGCCGGTATTTCGTGGCAAACCGTAAAAATCTGCCCCATAGTTGCTGGCAAAGCCCTCCAGTTTATCCAATACACCCAGGTCTTCGAACACCTGAGCGTACAGTTCTATGGCGCTCCAGGCACTATAACAACCTGCACATCCACAGGCATTCTCTTTTCTGTGGCGGGCGTGGGGCGCGGAATCCGTACCCAGGAAGAATTTTTCCGAACCACTTTTAACGGCTTCACGCAGTGCCTGCTGGTGCGTGTTTCGCTTCAGTACCGGCAGACAATAATTGTGGGGGCGTACACCACCAACCAGCAAATCATTGCGGTTCAGCAGCAAATGTTGTGGCGTAATAGTCGCTGCAACGTAACTGGAAGCTGCAAACACAAATTGGGCTGCATCTGCGGTAGTAATGTGTTCAAACACCACCTTCAATTCAGGGAATGCCGCCACAATTGGTTGCAAATGTGTGTCGATAAACACTTTTTCACGGTCAAAGATATCGACGTGGGACTGAGTCACTTCTCCATGTATTAACAACAACAGTCCATGCTGCTGCATCGCCTCAAACACCGGGTAAAGCGCCTCGATACCGGTAACTGCCGCATCGGAATTTGTAGTTGCGCCAGCCGGATAAAGCTTACACGCAACAACACCTGCCGCCTTGGCATCGGCAATATCCTGAACACTGGTCTGGTTGGTCAGGTACAAGGTCATTAGAGGTTCAAAGTTACTGCCGTCAGGACGAGCCGCCAGAATACGCTGCCGGTATTCCACAGCCATTGACGCTGTGGTCACCGGAGGCACCAGATTGGGCATCACGATGGCACGCGCAAAACAGCGGGCGGTGGCGGGTACGGTTTCCCGAAGCATGTCCTCATCGCGAAAATGCAAATGCCAGTCATCCGGGGTACGCAATGTGATTTTTTGCATGAACTTCAGCCTTGTAAAAATGGGAGGTGGGAAGAATTACATCCCACCTATTATGCCTGAATCCGCCGAATTTGGCAGCCTTAAACCGCTCAGGCCTTCTTGGTGTATTCCGCAATAATGACGATTCGGGTGCCGTTAACCCGGCCCTCTATATGTGCGGGATTGTCACTCAGACTGATATTGCGCACCGCGGTTCCGCGTTTGGCAGTAAAACTGGTGCCTTTCACATCCAGGTCTTTGGTAAGATGAACGGTGTCACCGGCTGCCAGTACTGTGCCGTTTGCATCCAGTGTGGGCTCACGACTGTGATCCACCAGCCCGGCCTCTGCCCACTGTCGTGTAGCATCGTCAATGTACATCATGTCGAGCAGATCCTGCGCCCAGGTTTCGCTGCTCAGGCGGTTTAGCATTCGCCAGGCCAAAACCTGCACTGCCGCAACCGGCGACCACATGGCATCGTTCAGGCAGCGCCAGTGATTGGTATCCAGCGTCTGTTCGTCATCCAACTGGGCCCGGCAACGCTCACAGGCCAGTACTGCGGTGTCCGAATCCTCGCTGGGGGAAGCAGGTACCGGATAAACGGCCAACTCCTCGCTACTGCCACACAACTCACATACTCCATTGGCTCTCGCCGCTACGCGCTCTTCTAACACAATCTATTCTCAACTGCTGGGAAATGCGCAGAGTATAGCACGCCCCTTATCCATCGTTGCGGGAATGCGATACGAAGATCAGACTATCGGTGTTGTACCCCAGAGCACTTGCCTTATCCAACAAGCTCATTACGGTTGATTCCGGTAGCTGAGGCGTTCTGGCCAAAACCCACAGATAGTCCCGGTTTGGCCCGGTTACCAGCGCATACTGATAGTTGGTTTTATCCAGTGCTATGATCACATAACTGGCGTAAAACGGGCCGAAAAAGGAGACTTTCAGATGCCCAATTGTCGGGTCACCAACGAAGTAGGCCTTTCCGATGGCCTCTTCCCATTGTTTTTTTTCAGGTGAATAGCCACGATTTATGACCCGCACACCTCCGTCTTCCCGCATTTGGTACTTTGCAGTCACATCGGTCAGTCCGGCTTCAAAACTGTGCTCAAATCGGGCGATTTCATACCAGGTCCCAAGATATCTGGACAACTCAAACTCCTTTATGGGGTCAACGTTTTCGGGCACTGTAGTACACGCAGTCAATGCGAATAAACCCAACATCCAGCCGACAATTCTCATATACACTCCATCCAATCTGCTTGCCACTCGTGTTATCCTATAACTATCAGATAACATCGATTCAGGTTAAAAAATGCTTCAAAATTTCTATCCCAACGCCAGTCAGCTTATTTATGGTTGTATGGGGCTGGGCGGAGACTGGGATCACAGCCCAATCACCCGGGAACACTATCTTCAAGCCCGAACTGCCGTCGAAACTGCGCTTGAAGAGGGGATAACCGTTTTTGACCACGCGGACATTTATACCATGGGCAAAGCGGAAACCGTATTCGGGCAGGTACTCAAGGACACTCCTTCTTTGCGTAATGACATGATTATACAGTCAAAATGCGCTATCCGCTTCGAGGACGAGCTTGGCCCCAAGCGTTACGAAATCTCTGCGGACTGGATCAGACAGTCTGTCGAACAAAGCCTGACAAGACTGGGGCTTGACCATCTCGAAATACTGCTGTTACACCGCCCGGATCCGCTGATGGAACTGGCTGAAGTTGCCGAGTGCCTTACACAATTGATTCAGGAGGGTAAAATTGCCCATGTTGGTGTTTCAAATATGCACTGGCACCAAATTCAGTACCTGCAGTCTGCGCTGGATAAACCCATTGTAGCCAACCAGCTGGAGATGAGCCTGGCCTTTCGCGACTGGATGGAGGATGGCATTACTACTGGCAGCACTGCCAACCGCAATTCCGGTTTTGCACCTGGCACTCTGGAATACTGCATGACTCATAATGTGCAGTTGCAGGCCTGGGGCAGCCTGGCCCAGGGGCGTTTCACCGGCGGAACAACTTCCGGCACTACCGACGAAGCCACCCGACAGGCGGTTGCAGAGCTGGCCGCACTTTATCAGGTGACCCCGGAGGCCATAGTTCTGGGTTGGCTGACACGTCATCCGGCCAATATTCAACCCATCATTGGGTCAACCAAGCCGGAACGCATACGAGCCTGCACTGGGGTATCGGAGCTGCGTTTGAGCCGTGAGCACTGGTACCATCTGCTGGAAACTGTTTGGGGACGGGAAGTTCCCTGAATAAAGAAGGAAACCGCACAATGCTTGAAGGTATCCACCACGTTGCGATCATCTGCAGTGATTACCCGAGATCCAGGCAGTTTTACAGCGAGATTCTGGGTTTGAAAATCATTGATGAAAACTACCGCAAGGAACGCCGGTCGTACAAATGTGATCTGGCCCTGCCAGACGGTTCGCAAATTGAGTTGTTCTCATTTGAAAATGCGCCAACCCGGCCTTCAAGACCTGAAGCCCAGGGTTTGCGGCACCTGGCGTTCCGGGTTCAGGACATTGCCAACGCAATCGAACACCTGTCTGCCCAAGGGGTAGAATGTGAAGAGGTTCGTATCGACCCCTACACGCAAAAGCGATTCACGTTTTTTGCCGACCCGGACGGCCTGCCACTGGAGCTCTACGAGCTCCCTGCCAACTGAATTCCCGGCGAAAAGGAAGTACTAATCAGCACGGGGCTTCGGCTCTGTGCAGTTAGGTTAAACCTGCTGCCCGGCAAAATCCCTGCTGATGGGCTATATATAAACTAATCCGCTTAGGAAAGTTTAAGGCTTGGGGCAGGGTTCTGTGCCCGCGCCCCTCACCCCCGGCTCACAACCTTAAACACATCCGGCCCCGATATTGTTGACATACCTGCGGGGCAGCAGACCAGCAAGTTTACCGGTAATCAATATGGAAGGTGATTACTGCCCCGTGGACCAGAATGGATGACCCAAATCATGAGTGCTTCACAACTGCATGAGTATCTTTGCCCGCAATGCAGCCACATTAATGCCCTTGAACATAATGAAATTCGCAATATGTACAAGGAACAAACCGCCACCTGTGAGCAATGCGGTGCGGTATTGGAAATCGTTCCCGCACTTGGGATTGGAGAGCAGGTGAACCTGGTGGTATCTGTCGCCCAGCCGGACCTGCCTAAACGATAGGCTCAGCGGGCTGCGGAGAATTTCGCCTCAGAGTGCGAAAAACTCCCGCCGGAGATCGCTGTTTACCTCAAACTGCCCGCCGACAGCAGAAGTACGGGTGTAAGAATTGGTGTCGCGGATCCCCCTGGCTTTCACACAATAGTGCGTGGCATTAATCGACACGGCGACATCGTCGGTCCCTGTCAGAGCCTGAAGTGCCACCAGAACCTGTTGCGTCAGGCGCTCCTGAACCTGGGGTCTCTGGGCAAAGAAACCCACCAGGCGGTTAATTTTCGATAACCCAATAACCGTATCTTTGGGAATATAAGCGACACTGGCGGTCCCATCGATAGTAACGAAATGATGCTCGCAGGTACTGGTAAGACTGATGTCCGATACCTGTACGGGCTGATTCAACGCCATTTTGTTTTCAATTTGGGTGATTTTGGGGAATTTCCGATAATCCAAACCTGAAAAAATTTCGTCGACATACATCTTCGCAATACGTTTAGGCGTATCGGCCAGGCTGTCATCAGACAGATCCAGCCCCAAAGCCCCCATAATATCGTGCATGGCCGCTTCAATTCGGCCACGCTTTTCATCATCAGACAAAGGGTTGTCTACCATAGGGGTTTCCAGCCCCTTTGCTTCAAGAGCGTTTCTTACTAACAGCGCTTCTCTGCTGTAGGCAGGTTCCAGTGCATCACGCACTATGACTGCTTCATTTGATAACATGGATACTTTCCGTCACTACTAACCAATTAGGCCCTTATACGCGCCATACCCCACTTTGGGTTAAGATTGGCGCACAACTGGCAGAGCCTCTGACATGAACCCTGAATAATAGCATAATCGCTTGCAAATCCCGATTTTTTGTTTAGATTTCGTGCGCCTGCGCCGTTCTCTCTCGGGCACTTACCATTGGTGCACGCTCGCAAGCCAGCTATAATTGGCCGCAGACTTAGAAAAGGATACATTGATGAATTACAACCGCCCGTTAATCCCGGAATGGGAAAGCCTTGATGCGGTCATTTTAGCCTGGCCACACCCGGAGACCGACTGGGCTCCATGGCTCGAAGAAGTGCGCTCGGTCTACCTTGAACTGGTAACAGCGATCAATGCTGCCCAAGCCGGTGTTATCATGCTCTGTGCACAGCAGGATGTAGCCGACCTGCAGGCCCGTTTGCCTAAAAGCAGCAACGTTCTGATTGTTCCCGCCGAATACAACGATACCTGGGTGCGGGACTACGCCTTTCTGACATGCCGGGGAGACGACCATGGCAAGCCAACCGGTGAACCGGTGGAATTTCAGTTCAACGGCTGGGGCAAAAAATTTGATGCCACTCTCGATAACCAAGTGAACCGACGTTATCTGGCCGGAATGTGTAATGCTCCACTGCGCAGCAACCCGCTGATAGCAGAGGGGGGCGCGCTGGAAATTGATCAGCACGGACAACTGCTTTCTACTGCCCAGTGTCTGTTGAACCCAAAGCGCAACGGCAACCTGTCACTGGATGAATATGAACAAGAGTTTTGCGCGTTTCTGGGCTGCGAATCGGTAACCATTTTCCATCAGGGCCATCTTGAAGGCGACGATACGGACGGTCATATTGACACTCTGGTGCGTTTTACCCCGGACCATGGCCTTGTGATCCAGGCTGCAGATAACCGCCCGGATGACAGCCATTTTGCTGGCTTGAACGCATTGTGTATCGAATGCCAAAATGCATTCCCAGAACATCAGCAATACAGGTTGCCTCTGCCATGCATCCACAACCAGGAAGGCGAACGCTTGCCAGCCTCTTACGCCAACTTTTTAATTTGCAATCGTGCGGTACTGTTACCAGTGTACCAGCAGCCTGAGGACGGCGAAGCCATCGCAGTTATGCAGCGAGCCTTTCCACACCACAGCATAGTGCCGATCAACTGTGCGCCACTGGTACAGCAATTTGGTAGCCTGCACTGTGTTTCAATGCAGGTCCCGCAATACACTTTGCGGGCTGAAGTCCTTGCGCAACTGAATCAAGGAGTAAGTATTTATGACTTCTAAAACACTCAAAGTCGGGCTGGTTCAACAGTCGGTCGCGAACAACGATAAAATGATCAACTGGCAAAAAAGTGCCGACCGTATCGCTGAACTGGCCGAAAATGGATGCGAATGCATCCTGTTACAGGAATTGCACAGTACGCTGTACTTCTGCCAGCAGGAAGATACAAACGCCTTTGATCTGGCCGAACCCATTCCGGGGCCAGCGACCGAATTTTTTGGCGAACTGGCAGAAAAACATAATATTGTGCTGGTGACCTCACTGTTTGAAAAGCGTGGTTCGGGCCTTTATCACAACACCGCGGTGGTGTTTGATCGCTCAAAGGAAATTGCCGGCAAGTACCGCAAAATGCACATTCCTGACGATCCGGGCTTTTACGAGAAGTTTTACTTTACTCCTGGCGACATGGGCTTTACTCCCATCCAGACCAGTGTAGGTAAACTTGGGGTACTGGTGTGCTGGGACCAGTGGTATCCAGAGGCAGCAAGACTGATGGCCATGGCAGGTGCCGATTTGTTGTTCTACCCCACAGCCATTGGCTGGGACATGACCGACACCGACGACGAACGGGATCGTCAGTTCAATGCCTGGCAAACCATCCAGCGTGCCCACGCCGTTGCCAACTCAGTACCGGTGATCGTGGCCAACCGTACCGGATTTGAAGCCTCTCCGATTGATGGCGACCCCGGCATTCAGTTCTGGGGGCAAAGCTTCATTACCGGCCCGCAGGGCGAAATTCTGGCTCAGGCCAGTGCCGACGAAGAACAGGTGCTGGCGGTTGAACTGGACATGACCCGCACCGAACAGGTCAAACGTATCTGGCCCTATTTCCGCGACCGCAGAATTGACGCCTATGAGGATCTAACCCGCCGCTGGCGGGATTAGTCACGCCCTAATGCTCAGAAGGGGCTTTGCCCCTTCACCTCTTCAGTGCGCTTCATTCGCGCACACCCTCTGAGCTTTTCGATTGTACCGCCATTCGCTATGCTTGGTGCATACTCTCAAATGTGATGACACCAAATGGCGAATGCAAAAAATGTGTATGGCGAGCCGTTACAACTGTGCTGCGGCAATACCGGGTTCACCCGGGAAGGCTTTTGCTACGTGCCGGACAGCGACTACGGTAACCACAGCGTATGCGCCGTTGTCGATGCAGCTTTTCTGCAATTTTCATACTCCTCCGGAAATGATTTGGTCACGCCAAATCCGCAGTTTCAGTTTCCCGGCTTAAAACCCGGAGACCGCTGGTGTTTGTGTGCCCGCCGCTGGTTGCAGGCCTATGAGGCCGGAGTGGCGCCCAGAGTACGTCTGGCTGCCACCCACGAAAAGGCCCTGGATGTGATCCCATTGGCCCTGCTTGAGCAATATGCTGTTCCCAGCTAGCCGCGCTCAGGCGTGCGCAGCACCATTAACCGGGTTTCGGTCATATCTTCAATGGCATAGCGGATCCCTTCACGCCCAAGGCCCGAATCTTTCACCCCTCCGTAAGGCATGTTGTCCACCCGCCAGCTGGGAACATCACCAATCACCACGCCCCCCACTTCCAGCTTGTCCCAGGCCATATGCGCTTTATAAATATCCCGGGTAAAGATGCCGGCCTGCAATCCATACCGACTGTTGTTCACTTCATCCAGCGCCTGCTCAAAGCTGTCAAACCCCGACAGCACAGAAACAGGCCCGAACGCTTCCTCGGCATTAACATCACAGCTGACGGGCACATTCTCCAGTACCGCTGCCTGCAGCATGGCACCTTCACGCTGGCCTCCGCACAACAGGTTAGCCCCTGCAGCCACCGCATCCTCTATCCAGCCCTGTAACCGCTTAGCCTCCGACTCAGAAATCATCGGCCCGATAAACGTGTTCTCATCGGCAGGGTCGCCAGCCACCAGCGCAGCAACCTTTTTCACATAGGTGGCTTTGAATTCTGCATAGATGCTTTGATGCACAAGCAACCTTTGGACGCTAATGCAACTCTGCCCAGACTGATAGTAAGCACCCACTATTATTCTGTCGGTAGCATCATCAATATCCGCGTCAGCATCAACAATACAAGCCGCGTTTCCACCCAGTTCGAGTACCACGGGCTTTTTGCCTGCTTTGGCTTTTAAAGCCCAACCCACATCCGGCGAACCGGTAAAACTCAGCAGCTTTAACCTCTCGTCGGTGGTGAAAAGATCCGCCCCGTCGCGACTGCATGGCAAAATTGAAAATGCCCCCTTGGGTAAGCCGGTCTCAGCCAGCACTTCACCAATGATCAACGCCCCGACTGGCGTGCGGGAAGCAGGCTTAAGCACAAAAGTACATCCTGCAGCAATGGCCGGCGCCACCTTATGTGCCGCCAGATTGAGCGGAAAATTGAACGGTGAGATAAACGAACAAGGGCCAATCGGAACCTTTTTGGTCATGCCCTGATAGCCACGGGCCCGGGCTGATATCTGCAAATTTATCACTTCGCCGTTAATGCGAACTGATTCTTCCGATGCGATCCTGAATGTATCAATCAAGCGGCTGACTTCGCCTCTGGCGTCCTTAATCGGCTTACCCGCTTCGATACACAATGCCCTGGCAAGTTCATCCGCCCGCTCTGAAAAACGCTTCACGCAATGGTCAAGTACCGCCTGGCGCTCGTAGGGAGCCAATGCAGCCATCGCCGGTTGAGCCTGATGCGCAGCCGCAATGGCACGGTCAATGGCCTCTGCATCCGCCAGTGCAACACGGGTTGCGACCTCTTGGGTAAACTTGTTGGTAACCTCCAGATCCTGGTTGGCGTATACCGCTTCGCTGGCCAGATAATAAGGATAATGGGAGTTCAGCATGATACCTCCTTACAATTTTTCGCTTAATTGCCGAATGGTATGGTTCAGGGTTTCATCATTCAGGCTGTAGTCTACCGGGCAGTCAACCACATGCACCCCTTTTGCTCTCAGGCAGTCTGTCAGTGTCTGCGCTAAATGGCCGGTATTTTCAATTCGCCAGCCCTGGGCGCCATAGCTTTGTGCGTACAGGACCAGATCCGGATTCCCATAGTCGAGGCCAAAATCAGTAAAATGCATGTTGGCCTGCTTCCATTTGATCATGCCATACGCATCATCACGCAACACCACCACAACCAAATCCAGCTTGAGCCTGACCGCCGTTTCCAATTCCTGGCTGTTCATCATGAAACCGCCATCTCCGCACACACTGAGCACCGCCTTTTCAGGGTGCACCAGTTTCGCAGCAATCGCCGAAGGCAAACCGGCCCCCATGGTGGCCAGTGCGTTGTCGAGCAGCAGCGTGTTGGGGCCGTAGGCAAGATAATTTCGCGCGAACCAGATTTTGTATACGCCATTGTCGAGTGTCACAATCCCATCCTCAGGCATAACCTGACGAATATCCCGAACTACTCTTTCCGGCAGTACCGGATAACGTTCATCACATTCAGCCGATGCCCGGTGTTGCGCGTAAGCGTCGTGAACGTCTTTGTAAAAATCCAGCTTCCAGCCTGACTGAGGAGTGATACGCTCATTGATTTGCCAAATGCTGTTGGCAATATCCCCCACCACTTCCAGTTGGGGGAAATACACCGGATCAACTGCAGCGGAACCAAAGTTTACGTGGATCACCTTCTGGCCGTTGTCGTTATGCATAAAGAATGGGGGCTTCTCAACCACATCATGACCGACATTGATGATGAGATCGGCGCGCCGTATTGCCCGGTGAACAAAATCCCCGTCAGACAGGGCAGTATTGCCTGCAAACAGCGGGTCACGTTCGTCCAGCACTCCCTTGCCCATCTGGGTGGTCACGAAGGGTATGGCGGTTTTGTCGACAAACTCCCGCAGCATTTTTGCGGTGAGTTTCCGGTTGGCCCCAGCACCAATCAACAACAGAGGAGACGTAGCCTGTTCAATCATCTCAACGGCACACTTTATGGCCTTGTACTCGGCAATCGGCCGCCGTGTCACGCTGGGTTTCAAAAGCGGCATTTGTGTCGACTCAGAGGCAATATCCTCTGGCAGTTCGATATGCACCGCGCCCGGACGCTCTTCATGGGCAATACGAAAAGCCTCCCGCACCACCGAGGGGATTCTGTCACCACTTACAACCTGTACAGTTGACTTAGTGATAGGGCGCATCATGTCAATGACATCAATAACCTGGAAACGCCCCTGCTTGCTGGTCTTGATCGGTTTCTGGCCTGTGATCATCAGCATTGGCATTGCACCGAGTTGAGCATAGGCGGCTGGCGTAACCAGGTTGGTGGCTCCCGGCCCAAGAGTGGATAAACAAACGCCTACCGCACCAGTGAGGCGCCCGTAGGTTGCAGCCATAAATCCGGCACCCTGTTCATGGCGGGTAATAATAAGGCGAATGGAGGACTCTCGGATGGACTCGAGAAGATCGAGGTTTTCTTCCCCGGGAATTCCGAATATATATTTAACGCCTTCGGCTTCCAGGGCTTTAACGAAAAGGTCGGAGGCTTTCATTCTGCGGTCACTCCTCACAGTTGGTGCACCACAATGTTTACACACCGGATGCAGGTTCAGGCTTTAGCCATGACTCCCAAACAACCACCCGTAAAGGTTACCCGCCCAACCTCCAATTCCTGATCAGTCGCGGTTCTCTGTAACCTGCTCCCAATGCCGGAGTTGTTCATGGGTATGCCCATCCAGAGCCAGTTTATTCTGAGCCAGCCACCACTTTTCCATAATGCGTACGTTGGCTCGGTTGGCTTTGTAAAATACATCAATAATATCGCCAACGATGGGGAAAAAACCCAGGCCGAAGTCGATCAGTGAATTACGCACCATTCTCGCAATAAGTCTTTTTGGCAGACCCAATTGTTTACCCAGCCAGATGATCCTGAGTGCAACCAGCAACATCAGAACATCGCCTCCTCCCGGGATCAGACCAACGATGGGGTCTATACCAATACGCACCGGAACAAACGGGATTTTTACGGCGGTATCCATCAGGTTAGCCATTTTCTGTGCTTTGAGCAAAGCTTCAGGGGCCTTTGTCGGATGCTGTTGTAGACTCATTTTTCTGCCCCCGCCGCAAGAGCCAGCTTCGAACGGGCTTCATTGTCTCCGCCTATGGTCCAGCCATAAAGATTGGTTTCAATGATGCGGGTCAGTGCGGCCATGTGATCATCGTCACTGTTGAGAGCCGCAATATACTGATAGCTTTCACCGCCCGCGGCCAAAAATACTTCCCTGTTTTCTTCACCAATCTCTTCTATGGTTTCCAGGCAATCTGCTGAGAACCCCGGGCATATCACCTGCACCGATTTAGCACCCTTTGCGGGCAGCCCTTTCAGAGTTTCATCCGTGTAGGGTTGCAGCCACTCTTCACGGCCAAAACGTGACTGGAATGTTGTAAGGTATTCATCTTGTGTCAATCCAAGCCGCTCTGCCACCAGGCGGGTGGTTTTCAGGCACTGACAGTGATATGGATCGCCGTTGGTCAGATAGCGCTTTGGAATACCATGATATGAAAATATCAGTTTCTGTGCTTTACCATGGGACTGCCAGTGAGCAGAAATTTTGTTCGCCAATGCGCTGATGTAGTCGGGATTATCGTGGTACTGGGTGACAAAACGCAGTTCTGGCAACCAGCGGCGCTGAGTGAAATCCTGTGCCAGCGCATCGAAAGTTGACGCGGTGGTCGAGGCGCAGTACTGGGGATACAAAGGCAACACCAGCAGCTTTCGAACGCCTTTGCCTAGCATGCTATGGACCACGTCCTTGATAGCGGGCTGACCGTAGCGCATTGCAAACTCCACCAGCACATTCTCACCGTATAATTTTGTGAGCCGTTGCTGCAAGGCATCCCTTTGTTGTCGGGTAATGGTCATTAACGGGGAGCCTTGTTCGGTCCAAACTGTTGAATAGGCGCGTGCAGAGCGCTTTGGCCGAATATTCAGGATCACAAGATTCAAAATGAACCACCAGATAAACCGAGGCACTTCCACTACTCTGGGATCAGACAGGAATTCTTTAAGATAGCGCCGCAGTGCCGGCTTTGTGGGACTTTCAGGCGTACCCAGATTGGTGATCAGTACACCAATTTTGTCACTTTGATGGTGGGAAAATTGCTCACTGTTACGATACATCAGGATGACTTGCCTCTGCCGGTGTCTGGATCAGGATTGAACTTATTATACTGATCCCAAACAGCAAATGATCTCAGAAACGTAAAAATAGCTAAATGAGCAGATATTTACCTTTTAAGATATGCTTGGAAATGAAAAAGGCGGTTCATCAACCGCCTTTTAGCTCAGTTCAGATATTAGTTTTTCAGGGCTGATAAAAAGTCGCAGCACCTGGTCCTACCGGCATCCCCAAAGCAAACACCCAGATAAAGAACAGCAATGACCAGCCGAGCATAAACACCATGGAATAAGGCAACATCATCGCAATCAGCGTTCCCATACCTACATCCTTGCGATAGCGCGCCGCCATGGCGAGTATCAGGCCGAAATAACTCATCATGGGAGATATAACATTAGTCACTGAATCACCGATACGGTAGGCTGCCTGGATGACTTCCGGAGCATAGCCCAGCAACATTAGCATAGGCACAAAAATCGGAGCCGTCACAGCCCACTGGGCAGAAGCACTGCCAAGTGACAGGTTAACAATGCCACACATGAGGATAAACAGAACAAACACGGAAGGCCCATCCAGCCCTACGGACTGTAGCAAAGCCGCGCCCTTAACCGCCAGCACAGTTCCAAGATTGGTCCATTTGAAAAACGCAACAAACTGGGCAGCAAAGAACACCAGGGTGATATACAGCCCCATCGCTCCCATACTCTTTGACATCGCATCTATAATATCGCGATCGTTCTTCATGGTTCCGGCAACTCTGCCATATACAAAACCAGGTACCGCAAAGCTGATAAAGATAAACGCCACAATGCCTTTCAAAAAGGGTGAGCCAGCCACGTCACCAGTTTCAGGGTGACGCAAAATGCCATTTTCGGGCACAATGGTCAGAGCCAGCACCGCACACACGGTGACAAAAGCAACTCCAGCCCACTTAAGCGCACGCTTTTCAACCGCAGTAGGTGGTTCCATTGATTGCTTTTCCAATGCAACGGAAGCGTCCTTTTCGTCAAATTTACCTAAACGGGGCTCAACGATCTTCTCGGTAACCAACGCCCCCATAATGGCAATGACGAAAGTACTGATAAACATGAAGTACCAGTTGACTTCCGGACCCACCGAATAGTCCGGATCGATCATATGGGCGGCAGCCTCGGTAATACCGGAAAGCAAAGGATCAACAGTCCCCAGCAGCAAATTAGCGCTGTAGCCCGCTGAAACCCCGGCAAACGCTGCAGCCAGCCCGGCGAGTGGGTGACGACCGAGTGAATGAAAGATCATCGCTGCCAGCGGAATCAGCACCACATAGCCCAATTCCGATGCAGTATTGGAAATGATACCGGCAAAAACGATCGCAAAGGTCACCGCACGTTTAGAAGCGTTCATCACCAATGCACGCATAGCTGCAGACAGCAACCCAGAGTGTTCCGCCACACTCACCCCCAGCAAGGCAACCAGCACAGTACCAAGCGGTGCAAAACCGGTGAAATTGGTTACAAGCCCGGTAACGATGCGCTGCAGGCCTTCTGCCGACATCAACGAGATAACTTCAATCATACCGTCCGCTTCCCGGCCACTGGCACCTTCCGGACGGGGGTCTGCTACTGCAACGTCAAAATAGCCCAGCACACCACTGACCAGCACAATAAATACTGACAGCATGGCAAAAAGGGTAATCGGATGGGGCAGCAAATTCCCCAGCCATTCAACGGTAGCCAGAAACCTTGAAAACAGGCCTCCTGACTGCTGCTCTGAGGGCAGGGTTTGGGTACGAGATTGTTCAGAACTCAATGGATACCTCTGTCGTCTGTTGTTGTCTTGCGGCCCGTGTTATTAATGTTATTTTTCTCGACCAGTAAGGCTGGTTGTTCAGGCTCTTCGATTTGTCTGGCGCGAATTATACAGTAATCATGTACAGTTTGCAGGCAACTGCTGCAATTTTGCGCTGTTTTGATATGTATAAACAACTGAACAGGGCCAATAATGCACTATCTAACAGATATTTATGAGCCGTAAGCAAACTGACATTTTCTCTTCAAGAAGCTTTAAAATAGTGGCTTACAGAGCCATTTGTACATAAACCGACTTACATTTTTACCGCGAACGAGTGGCATTTTGATTAAGAACGGAGTTTTAAACCCATTGGGTAAAAACTTTTAACCTCGTCTGCAGTCGTCTGACCAACCCCGCTAAAATCAAATAAAAAGGCCCTGACGCAGTCAGGGCCTTTTTCTCAGAAACCGGGTTTTCGAAAAAACGCTATTAGCGCTTTTCATTCCCGCTTTTGGCATTCATAAACCGGAAAAATTCACTCTCTGGCTCAATCACCAAAATGTCCTGCTTACTGTTAAAGCTTGCACGGTAGGCATCCATACTGCGCAGAAAACTGTAAAATTCCGCATTTTTGGAATAGGTTTCAGCATAGATTTGCGCAGCCATTGCGTCACCTTCACCACGAACCTGACGGGCATTTCGTTCTGCATCAGCCAGCATTACAGTAACCTTGGCATCAATATCAGCACGAATAACCTCGGCTTGCTCCTGACCTTCAGAGCGATGCTCACGCGCCACCGCAGCGCGCTCGGCGCGCATACGCTGGAATATGGAGTTGCTCACTTCGGTAGGCAGGTTAATCTGCTTTACCCGCACGTCCACAATTTCAATGCCAAGCTCATCTGTTGAGGTTGCGGCCTGTTCCATCGCCTGACTCATCAGCGCCGAGCGCTCTCCGGAAACAATTTGTGAAATAGTCCTGGCACCGAATTCAGAGCGCAGACCATTATTCACCTTTTGTTTTAACAGTGCTTCTGCCTGCAATTTGTTGGCACCGGTAGACAGATAGTAACGCGCAAAATCGGCAATTCGCCATTTCACGTAGGAGTCAACAATAAGATCCTTTTTCTCCGACGTTACAAATCGATCCGGCACATCATCCAGTGTCTGAACCCGGGAATCCAAATGCTTAACCGAGTCTATAAAAGGAAGCTTAAAATGCAATCCAGGTTCAAAGACGTTGGTATCTCCGGTCTCAGCATCACGCTGTACCTTACCAAACTGAATGACAATGGCCTTCTCGCCTTCATTTACAATGAACAGGGAGCCGGATGCCAGAATTCCCAATACCACAACAACGGCAATCAATAAGTTTTTCATCCGTTAGTTCCTCCCATCGCGAAACCGGTCATTGCGTAACCCGGTTGAGTTATTGCTGTCGCGCACGCTGTCATTGCCAGGCGCATTTTGCAGGTCCTGGACACTGGTTCTGCCTCGGGGGGCCGGAGCATTCTGGCGCTCCATAATTTTGTCTAGCGGCAAATACATCATGCTGTTGCCGTTTTTACTGTCGACCATGATCTTGCTGGTGCGGCTGAAGACCTCTTCCATGGTCTCTAAGTAAATGCGTTCACGGGTCACTTCCGGCGCGTTTTCGTATTGGGGTAACAATTCCTCAAAACGGGCAACCTCACCCTGGGCCTCAAGAATCACCCGCTCTTTATAGGCCTGCGCTTCTTCATTCATGCGATTCACCTGGCCACGTGCACGAGGTTCAATCTCACGGGCATAGGCCTCAGCTTCACGAATAAAACGCTGCTCGTCTTCCTGAGCGGAAATGGCGTCATCAAACGCATCTTTCACTTCTTCGGGTGGGCGGGCATCACGGAAGTTCATATCAACAATGGCAACGCCCATATTGTAGGGTTCAATAATAGCCTGCAGCTCTTCCCACACGCGCTGACGGGTTACTTCACGGCCGTCGGTCAGCACATCATCCATTTTCGAGTGACCAACAACATAACGAATGGCACTGTCCAAAGCCTGGCTCAGACTTTTTTCTGCGCTTACCACCGCAAACTCCCAGCGGTAGGGGTCGACGACCCGGTATTGCATCTCCATCTGAACGCGAACCACGTTCTCATCTTCTGTCAGCATGGAGCCTGACGAGGCCTGATCACGAATGGACTGCACATCAACCGGAATCACCCGGTCAATGAAAGTAGGCTTCCAGCGCAAGCCCGGCTCTACCTGTTTGTAGTATTCGCCAAAGCGCAACACCACTCCACGCTCAGCTTCGCGAATGGTATAAAATCCACTGACAAACCAGATGGCGATCAGCAACCCCGCTAACAGGCCGATACCCATCTTGCCCATGCCAGAACTGTTTTTTCCACCGCCCATTTTGCCAAATTTGCCAAACAGGTTTTTGAACACATCGTCCAAATCCGGGGGCCCTTGATCGCGACCACCACGATTCTTCCACGGGTCGTTATTTTTGCCACCCGGCTCATTCCAAGCCATGCTGATACTCCATAATTAAAATAAGTATAAATCAATCAACTTAATCACTGTCCACCAGCCCAACCGTTACTAAGGCCAGGTGCTCAGTGATGAACCACGTATCCGGAAAGACCTTCATCCAATCGCTTTTCAAGACGATTCCAGTCAGCACTGGGCATCCTTACGTCTACCAGCCAGTCACCTTCGGCATTGTATGCCTCACTGGCGATACAGTTTAGTTCGTATAACACACCGCGCAAACGACTTTGTGCAGGTGGAATCTTCAATGTATAGCTGACCATACTTTGCCCCAGGCACTCAGTCAGAGCCTGGCTTAACAGCTCAACCCCTTCGCCCGTGCGGGCAGACAGCCAGACTCGTTGAGGAATACCCTGCTCGTCCCGGTCTATACGTGGGCCAACTTCATCGAGTTTATCAATTTTGTTACAAACGATGAGCTGCTGAATTTCACCGGCATCGATTTCATCCAGCACAGCATTCACTTCATCCATGGTTTCGCGGTACTGAGCATCGGCAACGTCCACAACATGCAACAACAAATCCGCTTCCTGGGTTTCCTGAAGTGTGGCCTTGAATGCGGCAACAAGATCATGAGGAAGATGACGGATAAAACCTACTGTATCAGCGAGAATCGCTGGCCCGGCATCCTTCAGTTCAACCTTCCTGAGCGTCGGATCCAACGTTGCAAACAGTTGATCAGCAGCGTACACATGCGCATCGGTAATGGTATTGAATAAGGTTGATTTGCCAGCATTGGTGTAACCGACCAACGAGACCGTAGGGATCTCGGCCCGTTTTCTCGAACGGCGCCCCTGTTCCCGCTGTTTCTGAACTTTTTCCAGACGACGCAAAATGGTTTTGATTCGCCCCCGCAACAAACGCCTATCGGTTTCCAGCTGGGTTTCACCGGGCCCACGCAAACCAATTCCGCCTTTCTGTCTCTCAAGGTGTGTCCAGCCCCGAATCAGACGAGTGGAAATGTGGCGCAACTGAGCCAGCTCAACCTGAAGCTTACCCTCGTGTGTTCTGGCTCGCTGGGCAAAAATGTCCAGGATTAGACCGGTTCTGTCCAGCACCCGGCACTTACAAATGGATTCCAGATTTCGCTCCTGGGACGGCGACAACGCATGATTGAATATCACCACGTTCGCCTCATGAGCCTTTACTGCAGCGGCGATTTCTTCCGCTTTTCCAGAACCGACGAAATATTTTGCATGAGGGGCGCCGCGTGAGGTAGTAAGAACATCCACCGTATTCACACCGGCTGAACTCACCAGCAATTCCAGCTCGGCAAGATCCTCACGATTATTTTCGTCGGCAAAATTAACATGAACAAGAACAGCCTGTTCACCGGCTTCGTAACGGTCAAACAAGCGGGTTACCTTTTACATTATTCACTTTTAGTATTTTCAACATCCCCTTGGGTCGCAGCAGGCATAGTGATCGCCCGAGATGGAACAACGGTGGAGATGGCGTGCTTATATACCATCTGACTAACAGTGTTCTTGAGCAGAATCACAAACTGATCGAAGGATTCAACCTGCCCTTGTAATTTAATGCCATTAACAAGGTAAATGGAAACAGGTACACGCTCCTTGCGCAGCGCATTTAAAAATGGGTCTTGTAATGATTGCCCTTTTGCCATTTGAATTCCTTAGTTTTTATTATTTCCATGACAATAAAGATTACTCCAATCCAAGTATCCGGATTAACCCCATTGCCACCGCGCTAATGTATACCACACTCGAGTGCTTAAAGTGTGACTTTTGCCATAATTTTAGTCAAATTATCTTTTGCCAAGGTATCCAGCCAGGTCACAGCCGGCCACCCTCGCAGCCATGTCATTTGCCGTTTCGCGAGTTGCCTTGTTGCAATAATACCGCGCTCCCGCATTTCGTCATAGTCCAGTTCTCCGGACAAATACTGCCACGCCTGACGATACCCCACCGAGCGAATGGACGGCATGGTGTCGTGCAAATCGCCGCGGCCATACAAAGCCTGCACTTCGTCGATAAAGCCGTTGTTCAACATAATATCGAACCTTTGCTCAATACGCTGATGCAGAACCGGTCGATCTCTTGGCGCGATAGCAAACTGAGAAATCTCAAAAGGGCACACTTCGCCTTTATCTTCCTGCCACTGTGTAAGCGTGCGCCCGGTGCTTCGGAACACTTCCAGCGCCCGGGTCAATCGTTGCGGGTCATTGGGGTGAATGCGCTTTGCACTCACCGGGTCAACCCTGGTCAGTTCCTGGTGTAATGCCGCCCATCCGCTCTGCTCAGCTTCATGGCTAATGGCATCCCGGATTACCTGGTCAGACTTAGGTAGTGGCGAAATGCCATTTATCAAGGCATTAAAATACATCATCGTACCACCCACCAGCACTGGCAACCGGTTTCGCTGGTGTATTTGCCCGATCAAACGCAGTGCATCTGACCGAAATTCTGCGACCGAATACGCTTGCGACGGATCCAGAATATCGATAAGCCAGTGAGGAACCGAACCCATCTCCTGCTCTGTGGGCTTCGCTGTTCCAATATCCATTCCCCTGTAAACCAGTGCAGAATCCACACTAATCACTTCAATGGGTATTTGCTCGGCCAGTTCCAGAGCCAGACCGGTCTTTCCCGAAGCCGTTGGGCCCATTATGGCTATTACTGGCTTTGCAGCATTTATGCCATCAGTTGTCACTGTTGTTGCCACCAATCGAGCAGTTCTGTTGCCTGACGAACTTTACCAAACTCCCGGATCCATTCCCATTGCTTTGTGACCGGCAAGGACTCCAGCCACTGCCAGGATAAAACCTGGATATCCTGGGGCCACTCATCCATTCCTTCAACGGCGATGTTGACCAACGCCTCAAAATCCGCCACCGGCTTTTCCAGCATTGCTGGAAACATTGTTATCCAGGGAAAATGGCGACAACCTGCCGGCACCTGCAGCAGCCGCAATTTTCCTGCCGCCTTGTCAATCTCAAACCCTGATGATCGCAATAAGTCCAGATTAGTTTCTTCAACACCATTTGCCGGTATGGCAACCGGCATCAGCAAAGGCTGACGTGTGCTGGCCTGACGTATCTGCTCCAATAGCATTTGAGCAAGCACCGGATGAATGGACAATAACCAGTAAGTGCTATTTTTCTGATAAATACGAAAATTTTCACCAAGGTGGATGAAGGAGGGTAAGCCCTCTGCGTGGCCAGGATCAACCAGTCCCGGCGTCATCAATCGGGTGTAGTGGGCATTCTGCTGGGCATTCAGCTCGACACTGGACACCTTACTGCCAGCCCCCACGGCTGTTCTCGCCCCCTGCCAGCCAGAGCTTTTAATGGCAGACCCGAAGGAGTATTGCTGCCCGCTTTCAGTTACCGCCACACTTTGCAGCGGGCGAATATAGCCGTGATGCACGGCGGTTTTTTGTGAGCCTGCTTCAACAGCAGAAGATGAGCCCAATTCAGCCTGTTGTGGCTCGGAATCCAGCGCTTCACATACCGCTTTACAAATAAAGTCGTGTACCAGCCTGGAACGCTGAAATCGCACTTCGTTCTTTGCCGGATGTACATTCACATCCACATCTCTTGGATCAACCTTCAGATAAACCACGAATGCCGGTTGCTCCACTACCCCCCAAACGCTCTCGTAAGCCTGACGGATAGCATGCAGTATCAGTTTATCCCGCATGCCTCTGCCATTTACAAAACTGAACTGATGATCGGTACTGCTGCGAATCATGGCCTGGTTTCCAAGCCACGCGGTAATCTGCAAGCCGTCGTACTCTGAATCGAGGTATATGGCATTCTGGATAAATTTTTTGCCCAGCACACTGGCAATTCGCGGCTCATGGTTTCCGCTTTCTCCACCAGGGTAACGCTTGACCGTTTTGCCATTGTGCCGCAATACAAATGCAGCAGACGGATGGCTGAGCGCAATTCGCTTGACGGTTTCTTCAATATGCTGAAATTCGGTTTTTTCAGTTCGAAGAAATTTTCGACGTGCCGGGGTATTGTAAAACAAATCCGCCACATCGATTGTGGTACCTTTCGGGTGCGCTGCCGGTTGCACCCGCACCGCCATCTGGCTCCCCTCACAGTATGCCTGCCAGGCCTGCTGCTGGTTTTCGGGCCGTGAAGTCAGGGTCAGACGGCTTACCGAACTGATACTGGCCAGCGCTTCTCCGCGAAATCCCAGCGAAAGGATCTGTTCCAAATCACTTAAACTGCTGATTTTACTGGTTGCATGCCTGCTCAGGGCAAGTTCCAGTTCATCTTTTGCAATGCCGCAGCCGTCGTCCTTCAGACGAATCCTCTTATGTCCGCCTCGCTCAATGTCCAGCTCAATGCGGGTTGCCCCAGCATCCAGACTGTTCTCGACCAGTTCCTTTACAACCGAAGCCGGCCTTTCCACCACTTCTCCGGCAGCAATCTGATTCGCCAGTTGTGGTGGCAATAAATGTATTGGCAATGAATTATTCCGCTCTTTTCGGGGATGACGTCAGGTACTGGGGATGGTCAGGACCTGTCCAATCCTTACCACATCGCTGTTCAGGTTGTTGGCTTCCTTGATGCTGCTGACCTTCACATTATACCGCTGTGCCAGCAATGACAGTGATTCACCACTGCGAACCCGGTGAGTACGGTTTCGCTCTTTGAGTGATGCCCATAAAGTGCCATCCGGAGGAACGTCCTGGAAATATCGCTTGGTCGCAACAAATACCGATTTCGCCAGGCGATCGCGGTATTCGGCCCAATTAAGGTTTTTCTCTTCCTGAGGGTTGGAAATGAATCCCACTTCAACAAGAATAGAAGGGATATCCGGCGAAGTCAGCACCGCCAGACTGGCAGCCTGCGGTGTACGCTTGTGCATACGGGTGACCTTTTTCATTTCCTGAATCACTTTGTTACTCAAATCGTAGCTGGTCGCCATTGAGTGATCCATAGACAATCCGAGAATGGTCTCTGTCAGGTAACGCTCACTGGCTTTATCGGTGATCACTTCTGCGGCTCCGCCCAGCAATTCGGAATGACGTTCTGAACGTTCCATCCAGCGCCCCAATTCGTTGTCAGCCCGTCGCATTGACAGTACCCATACAGACGCACCTCGGGGTTCTGGCTGGGTAAACGCGTCGGCATGCAGCGAAACCAGTAAGTCCGCTTTCTTCTGCCGGGCCAGTTCCGGACGCTTGTTCGGTGAAATGTAATAATCACCGGTACGGGTCATCACCGCACGCATTCCCCGTTCCCCATTGATCATGGATTCCAGTTTTTTGGCAATACTCAGCGTGATGTGTTTTTCGTAGGTACCAGCCGGTCCAATTGAACCTGGGTCCTCCCCACCATGGCCGGCGTCAATAGCGATAATAATATCGCGATCGCGGTTGTTACTGGCACTGTCAATAACCACCGGCGATGCACTGGATTGTGAATCCGCCAAATCAATAACCAGCCGGTGTCCATAGGGCGCCGTAGGCGTCATGGCAAACAAATTGGGTTTAGCATTGCGGGCCAAATCAATGACAACCCGCGCGGAATTTGAGTTCTTTGGAGTGGAATAACGCACGGTACGAATCAAATCCCCGGCAGTTTCCACCGAACTCAAATCCCGGCTGTCATCGGTAGCAGCAAGGTCGATCACCAAGCGATAGGGATTGGTCAGTGTGAAATAGCTGAATTCTGGTGCCTGTGCGAGGTCCAGTACCACCCGGGTATTGTTTGGAGAGGGCCAGATACGCAGACCTTCAATGGTGTTCTGACTGGCCAGCGCATAGCCTGCCAGTAACCACAGAGACATTATGAATGGAATTAAGCGCAGCATACTTCGCCTTTCATTGTTTGGGTGTTGCAGGCTGAGAGGGTAAAGTTACACCTGCTTGCATAGCTCCAGTAAACGCTCACCTTGCGTGCTACGGGCCTGCAGCTCAAAATGACGTCCTTCACCTATTGAACTTATACTAATCACTAAATCGGCAGATTCCAAGTTTTCAAAGCCCTTTTGCGGCCATTCCACCAGACACAGGGCGTTTTCCCGAAAGTAATCCCTCACTCCCATGAATTCCAACTCCTCAGGATCAGACAATCGGTACAAGTCAAAATGGTACACCGAAATGTGGCCCAACTCATACGGTTCAACCAGTGTGTAGGTAGGACTTTTCACACTCCCCGCATGGCCTAGGGACTGAATAAAGTAGCGGCTGAAAGTGGTTTTTCCGGCCCCAAGGTCCCCTTCCAGAAAAAACACCAGCGATGTCGGCAGCATCTTCTGTACTGCGGCGCCAAGCGCTTCAGCCAGAGCCCGGGTATCCTCGGTGCTGGCTGCCTCAAACTGTTTTTGCAACAAAGACATAGTCAACCTGATTCTCAAAACACGATGGCTAAACGCCTGCTCACTGATTTATCAACGCTCTTACAGCATCGAATAAATCGCTGGCGATCATACCACGCTGACCAAATTTCTCTGCAATATTGTCACCTGCCTTGCCGTGCAGGGTTACTCCATATTTGGCAGCCATATCAATACTCAGGCCCTGTGCCAGCAATGCTCCTAAAATACCACTAAGCACGTCACCGCTGCCGGCCGTCGCCATGCCGGGGTTACCATGGCGACAAACCCATGTATGGGTTTCGTTGTCTATGATGGTTCCGGCACCTTTCAGAATACAGGTTGCATGGTATCTTTGTGCACATTGCCTGGCATAATTAAATCGTTCCGCCTCCACATCATCAACGGTAACGCCAAGCAGCCTGGACGCTTCTCCGGCATGAGGGGTCAATATGCAATCAGATATCGTGTAGGCTACCGACTGTTTATTGAGCAGGTTTAACGCGTCAGCATCGATAACCACCGGTTTGGAATGAGCCTGGCAATGCTTAAGCGTGGTAGAGAATGCCTCTTCCGCCCACTCGTCCTGTCCCAGTCCAGGGCCTATCACCACACAAGTCGCCCA
Source organism: Alteromonas aestuariivivens (assembly GCF_003367475.1). Classification (GTDB taxonomy): domain Bacteria; phylum Pseudomonadota; class Gammaproteobacteria; order Enterobacterales; family Alteromonadaceae; genus Alteromonas; species Alteromonas aestuariivivens. Next base: position 263,255 of record NZ_QRHA01000006.1, on the reverse strand, counting down.
TTTCAGCGCGTCCTCAAGGCCGGAGTTGGTCACCATCAGTTCGGGCCGACCTGCACTCACCTGGATTAAAGATAATTCGTGCGCATATATTTTGACCATACCCGCGCCACTGCGCAATGCGGCCTCACCGGCCAGCCGGATTGCGCCTGCGGTGCCACGGTTTCCGCCAACACACAGTAACCGGCCATAGGTGCCTTTATGACTGTGTACTTCTCTTGGCCCAAGCCCCTTAAACTGACTGATGTCCAGCAATGTGCCGCAGGGTCGGGCCAGGTTCATGAATGCTTTTCCAATTCCCAAGTCATCAAACACCAGTGTGCCGCAGGACTGCTTGCCCGCTCCGGTGGTGAGACCGGGTTTAATGCCGACAAACGTCACCGTGACATCCGCTTCAATACACCGCCCCATTGACTGGCCGGTATTGGCATCGAGGCCAGAGGGAACATCCACACTGACAACAGGAACGTTACTGGCGTTCACAGCGTCTATTACAGACGCAAATTCGTTGCGTATATAACTGTTGATGCCGGTTCCAAGCAGGGCATCGACCACCAAATCAGCCCGATTCAATATTTCTGTGCTGAAAGCTTCAACTTTGCCTCCTGCATTGATCCAAAGTTGCTGGGCACGCCCGGCATCGCCCAGCAAGTCACGTTCCGGCTGCACTGCGCAAACAAACACCTGCTTGCCGGCAGATTTTGCCTGCAATGCCGTAATGTAACCGTCACCGGCGTTATTCCCCTGACCCACGAGGATCAGATAAACATCGGAATTAGGCAACAGTAACTGGCACTGATGAAACACCGCCTGGCCTGCGCGTTGCATCAGGGTGAACATGCCACAATCGTGCTGGCTGGCCGCAGGGGCTTCATTTTCTCGAACCTGATCGGCGCGGTAGAGTTTGTATGGTAAGCTTGTGGTGATTTGAGTTTTCAGCATAAGCGCATGTCCACGATTGATTCCATTGATTTAAACCGGCTGGTAAAAGATATCAAGGCTTGGGGGCAGGCGCTAGGTTTTCAGCAGGTTGGTATCAGCGACATTGACCTGAGCCAACATGAGCACCACCTCAATAACTGGCTAGCTGAAGGCTATCACGGCCAAATGCATTACATGGCTTCGCATGGCAGCAAGCGGGCCCGCCCGGCAGAATTGGTACCTGGCACCGTCAGAGTGATCAGCGTGCGAATGGACTACCTACCGCCGGATGCCTCTTTCGCGAAGCATCTGAGCAGCGCGCAAACGGCTTACATTTCCCGATACGCCCTGGGAAGGGATTATCACAAGGTGCTTCGCAACAGGCTCAAGCAACTGGGAGAGAAAATCACCCAATCCCTGCAGCAAACCCAATACCGCCCGTTTGTAGATTCTGCTCCGGTCCTGGAACACGCTATTGCACAAAAGGCCGGGCTCGGCTGGACAGGCAAGCATACCCTGACGATAAACCGGCAAGCCGGATCCTGGTTTTTTCTCGGCGAACTGTTTGTCAATTTGCCTTTACCGGTCGACAACCCGGTTGAGGAAGGGTGCGGAAGTTGCACTGCCTGCCTGACTATCTGCCCGACCCAGGCAATTGTTGCGCCATACAAAGTCGATGCAAGGAGGTGCATTTCCTACCTGACCATTGAATACGACGGTGTGATACCAGAAGAATTGCGGTCCGCGATGGGAAACCGCATCTATGGGTGTGACGATTGCCAGTTGATATGCCCCTGGAACCGCTACGCCAATTTGTCGGAAGAACCGGATTTTCATCCTCGAAAGGCCCTTCATGGTCAATCACTTACAGACCTGTTCCGTTGGACTGAAGAGGATTTTCTGCACAACACGCAAGGCTCCCCCATCCGCCGAATTGGCTTTGTAAAATGGCAGCGCAACCTGACTGTGGCAATGGGCAACGCCGAATACAGCGAAGAAATTATTTTCCTGCTCAAAGAGCGCCGAAGTGAGGCCCCTGAGTTGGTGCAAACACACATCGACTGGGCGATAGCGCAACAAATGAAGAAATATGAAAATCGGTCACCTGTGCCAAACCGACAGACCCAAAGGCTGGTGCGAGCAGTTCAAAAAGGGCTGCCCCGCGATGCATAAACGGTAGCTACTCAGGAGTGAACTCGCGACTGAGTCAGACTCAGCACGAAATGAGTAGTTGCACCCGAAGCCGTGGTGTTGCTAGAAGCTCCCGCATATCTCCACCACGATTGTAACTGCATTTCCCTGAGCACTGACATAAACGTCTCAGGAGGCCCCTGAAACTCCCCGATAAGCTGACATTCACCGGCCTCACACTTCACAGAGTGTAAATTCCAGTGCTCCGCTTCGGGGTGCAGCTGCAGGAAATCTAAAAGCTGAGTGGCTGCCGCCAAATCCTGCTCATTGTCATTCGTGCCGGTTTCCGTGCCATCGGAGTTCTCACTGTCGGATACGGGTTCCGCCGATCGTTCGCCGGCAATTTGCAAAGCCCGTTCTGATACTATCCCAGCTTCAGTGGGGCTTGCCGATGATGCAGACGCCTCAACCCTGCCATCAACTTCCAAGGCACTCAGTTGTGCGGGTAATTCGGCTGCCTGAACACCAAACTCCTTCCTTTGGGAAGTCATGCCCGAAAGGGAGGAATCATCGACGACGATGGAAATCCTTTTCTTGTCTGCTTCACTGAGTTCCAGTTTGGCGTGGTAGTAGCCATACTGGTACCCCGCGATGGCAATGAAGACCACCAGCGGAAGCAGGGTCCACGTTTTCATCACAAGTACTCTCTTGTTGTTTTATTGATGATAAGGCTGGCTGAGTCGATGAACTGCGTCTACAAAGACGCCAGCGTGCTCCGGGGGAACATCCAGATGTATACCATGCCCCAGATTAAACACATGTCCGCTCCCGGAACCGAAGCCGGCGAGAATATCGGCCACTTCCTTTTCAATTCTGGCCGGAGGAGCATACAGCATGGACGGATCCATATTACCCTGTAATGCAACTTTGTCACCTATTCTTGCTCTCGCGTCAGCAATGTCTATGGTCCAGTCCAGCCCAACCGCATCGCAACCGGTGGCGGCGATAGATTCCAGCCACATGCCACCATTTTTGGTAAACAGCGTGACTGGCACTTTACGCCCTTCGCTTTCACGTTTTAGCCCATCAACAATTCGCGCCATGTATTGAAGCGAAAACTCGCGATAGTCTCTGGGTGACAACACACCACCCCAGGTATCGAACACCATTACCGACTGGGCACCGGCGTCAATCTGCGCATTAAGATACTCGGTAACCGAATCAGCCAGCTTAGCCAGCAGAGCGTGCAATATCTGCGGTTCAGAAAATGCCATTTTCTTGATTTTGGTGAATGCCTTGCTCGAACCACCTTCCACCATGTAGGTTGCCAGGGTCCAGGGGCTACCAGAAAATCCGATTAGCGGAACTTCACCTTTTAATTCGCGGCGAATGGTGCGAACTGCATTCATCACATACTGCAACTCCCCTTCCGGATCGGGAAGCCCAATTTTGGCAACGTCTGCAGCAGACTGAATCGGACGCTCAAAGCGGGGGCCTTCTCCGGTCTCAAAATAGAGCCCGAGCCCCATGGCGTCTGGTATGGTCAAAATGTCAGAAAACAGAATGGCGGCGTCTAGCGGAAAACGACGCAACGGTTGTAATGTCACCTCACATGCCAGTTCTGCATTCTTACACAGCGACATAAAGTCACCCGCCTCGGCGCGGGTTGCTTTGTACTCCGGCAAATAACGCCCGGCCTGACGCATCATCCACACAGGGGTAACATCCACTGGCTGCTTTAACAAGGCTCTCAGATAGCGGTCATTCTTCAGCGCCGGTCGTTGAGCGCTGTCAGGCTTTTCGGACATAAATTCCTCTTAAAATCACAATTCCAGAAATTGGCCGCGAGTATAGCAGGAAAGCGCTGACGTGTTGATGAACAATACTCTCCCTACAGCGACAATACATTGGTGCTGACCCTGAGCGATATTCCGTCTTAAATTTAATACTATGGTATGATATTTATACTTGCACAATTTACCGGGCTTTGTTAATAATAGATACGAAACGAATAAGAAGCCCGCCAAATGGGACCGTACGCTAACCATTCCGAACCCTGCTTTTGCAGGGTTTTTTATTGCCTGTTGATCACCGCATCTATGAGTTGCCCCGCTATGGACACTTTAGGAGGGGTATTGGGCAAGTCCCCGAACTCAAACCAATCGGCATCAAGAATTTCATTTTCTTCCAGACGCAATTCACCACTCTTATAGTCGGCGATGAACCCCATCATCAATGAATGGGGAAACGGCCACGGCTGACTGGAAAAATAACGCAGATTTTCGACGCGAATGCCCACCTCTTCAAATACCTCACGATGCACCGCCTGCTCCAGACTTTCACCACTTTCGACAAAACCCGCCAGGGTGGAATACATATTTGTACTTTGATGCCGAACCCCTTTGGCCAGCAAAATGGTGTTACCGCGAACAATCGCTACAATAATGCAGGGCGAAATTCTGGGGTAACAACGATGCTGACACTGGTGGCACTGGACTGCCATTTCCCAGTCCACCTGTGTTGTAGCAGCGCCGCACTTGCCGCAAAACCGATGAGTTCGCAGGAAATGAACGTATTGCCAGGCTCTGGCAATGGTTTCGAATTGCTCCGAATCGGCTGTTGAAATGGCAGTGCGAAGTGAAACTTCCTCCCAGCCTTGAGCCCGGGGTGTCTCCAGCCCCATATCAACAACGTAACAGGGCGGCAGTGAAGACTGCTGAACCAACGGTTTCAGTAACCGCACATCCGAGCGATAGTGATGCAGAAATGGCAATTCATGCCAGTGCTTTTTCGGCAGGTTGGTGGTACCGGATTCGAGCAGCAGTTGTCCCTGCGAAAATATTAACCAGACGCCTGCACCGGCTGCCAATTCACTTTCATGCACTATGTTCATTAATAATCTACCTGTGCCCGTCTTCATATGTTAAAAAGAAGGCAACTCTAAAAACCAAAAGCATGCCCGGTGCCTGAAGCCTGAATTCCTAGCCATCTCACCCAAAGAGTTGATTTGTTCAGCTTTCACGCAGTGTTATACTGACGGTTCAAGGTAAACGGTTTTGTAATACTCGTTGCTTGGTGCCCGGCATTCACCACTTCGAACTGCATGATATAAAAGCCAGTTATCGGGTCAACCGTCGCGCGTTCACTGAATACGCAAATTGCAAGGTACATTTTTTTCATGAAAGATGCACTGTGACGACAATTACAACCGCAATACTCTGCTTACAGGGCAGGAGGCAAATAGCATGTTAAACCAGCTGGAAAAAGTCAAAGGCAGATGGGGCGGCAAATCTTCAACCATAGACAACTGGTTGCAGGAAAGACAGGATCTGCTGATTCAGTTTTGTCAGTTAGCTGGCCTGGGCTCCCAAGCTTCCAATGCGCTGCCGGATGCCGGTACCATCGACGAATTTTGTTCACTGTTAATGGATTATTTGTCCGCTGGGCATTTTGAAGTATACGAAATTCTGGTAAGTAACGACGAAGAAGGTGAAAGACTGAAAAAGTCTGTTTACCCTCTGCTGGCTAACACAACCGACAAAGCTCTGGCGTTTAATGACAAATACGCTGAGGCGAACAGTGCAGAACAGGCCAGTTCGTTCGACAAGGATCTGGCGGCATTGGGAGAAACGCTCGAAGAAAGGTTCGAACTGGAAGACGAACTGATTAATCATATGTATCATTCACAACAAGAGACGTCGTCACCGGTAATTTCGGTGGACTAGGCGGTGTTGTCAGGCGGCAGCATCAATTACCCGAGAAGTATTGAACAATACGTCCAAAAAACCAAAAAAACGTATTGGTAGTACAAATATGAATAATACGACATTAATCAGTAAAGCAAGAGCCTACTGCGAACAACGGGGAGTACGTTTTACCCCGCTGAGAGAAAAAGTTTATCAGCTGTTATTGAGTAAACACGGCCCAATGGGGGCTTATGAACTGCTTGATCAGCTCAAGGAGACAGAAACCAGTGCGAAACCTGCGACGGTTTATCGGGCACTGGATTTTTTGCTCGATTTTGGATTGATTCATCGTCTTGAATCAACCAACGCGTTTGTAGCCTGTTATCACTTTGGATGCCATCATCCGGTTCAGTTTCTGATTTGCGACAGTTGTGGTGATGTGGCTGAAATACAGTCTGAAGGTCTGAAAGAAACCTTGGACAGACAAGCCAAAGAGAAAGGGTTTCGGGTATCCAAGCAAACCATCGAAGCTCATGGTCTGTGTGCCGATTGTCAGCTCGCAGAAGCAGAACCAATAAAGGAAGGGTCACATGAAGGCTGATTTTGTGAATCCGTTTATTTCCGGCTTACTCAATGTACTGGAAACCATGGCGCAAACAACACTGACTCCGGGAAAACCAAAGAAGAAGCAGTCGGATGTAGCCAAGGGCGATGTATCCGGGTTGATTGGAATGGTTGGGCCAGAAGTACGGGGTTCGCTCTCTATTACCTTCGACGAATCTCTTGCACTTACCATTATGGAGCGCATGGTTGGTGAGCGTCCCACCTCCCTGGACGCAGAAGTCGCGGATATGGTTGGAGAAATTACCAACATGATCTGCGGCAATGCAAAACGGGATCTCGCTGAAAAAGGCTATGAATTTGGAATGGCAACACCAGTTGTTGTCTCCGGGAAGCAACATACCATCAGCCACCAGGTCGATGGTCCGAAAATCATACTCCCTTTTATCTGCGATGCGGGGCAAGCGCACCTGGAAATTTGCTTTGACCAATAATTACTGGCAGTCAGAGAGAATAACCTTGCCGCCCTTTTCACGCGGCTTTCATCTAATTACTGACAAAATTCTCTCAGCTTTGCCTATAATTCGTGAGATGGAAGTTGGGCTGTTGCATCTGCATTTACAGCACACAAGTGCCAGCCTGACGATGAACGAAAACGCGGATCCTTCGGTTCGGGTTGACTTAGAAGCGTATTTTAATCATGTTGTTAAGGAAAATTCGCCATACTTCACCCATACTTACGAAGGCAGCGATGATATGCCGGCGCATATAAAAGCCAGCATACTGGGTTGTCAGTTGTGTTTGCCCATTGCACAAGGGCGGCTACAGCTGGGCACCTGGCAGGGTATCGTACTGGGCGAACATCGCAATCATGCGGGAAATCGCTCAATTATTGCTACAATCCAAGGAAAAACAGGTTAGAGTAGTAGTCCAGCACGCCAGAGGACTGGCACGGTGTGTGCTTAACCTTAACTTTCAAGTAGTTGGTTGTTCACTCAACGTAATACAGGATGTGACTATGAATAAAAAATTTAAACTCGCGGCACTCAGCTTAGCGATAATGTCAGCCCAATCATTTGCGCAAACCACTGAAGGACCCGCGTATACAAGCTGGTTTGGTGGTTTTGGCATGCTTTACAACACCGACGGCGAAAAGGTCTCCGACGAGGGTGACTACGATAACGGAACAGGTTTCGGCGTCGAGTACGGATACCGGTTTTCACCATCCTGGGCAATCAGAGCAGAAGTGGCCGGATTAGACATTGATTATAATCCTGCCAACTCAACCAGCGACGATGATGCCGGCGTAATGTACGGCGCGGACCTGGTGTATTTTCTCCCTAACGATGTACTGTATCTGTTTGCCGGTATACGCCAACTGGATATGGACGACAGTTATACCCAGGCCAGTCTCGGTATTGGTAAACACTGGCCCGCCGGTGACCGTCTTAAATTCATTACTGAAGTCGCCGCCTATCAGGACTTCGACGACAGTTACAACGACTACAGTTTCAAAGTCGGTATTGCCTACACGTTTGGTAATGTTGATCGGTCTAGCGACAGTGATGGCGATGGCGTAGGCGACTATAAGGATCAATGCCCAATGACACCGGCCGGTGTGAGTGTAGATGCCGTCGGCTGTAACAACGACCTTGATGGCGATGGCGTCATGAATGGCGTGGATCAGTGCCCGAATACCCCGTACGGTACTCCTGTTGATTCACGCGGCTGTGCGTTGCCCGACGCTGACGGTGACGGCGTGGTAGACGTGCAGGATATGTGCCCTGACACACCAATGGGTCATGTTGTCGATGAACGTGGCTGTACGGTCTTTGACGAAGAAGAAGTGTCGATTACCGTTCGGGTGCTGTTCGACAACGAAAGCTCTGTAGTCAAACACCCTGACGACCCTGAAATTGCTGAATTTGCCGGCTTCATGAAGTCCTACCCGGACACCACAGCCGTAATCGAAGGCCATACTTCCTCTCCGGGCACGGAAGAGTACAACATGTGGCTGTCGAAGAAACGGGCTGCGGCCTTTAAGGATGTGCTGGTGAATATGTATGGTCTTGAAGCATCGCGGATTGAAACCGTTGGCTACGGTGAAACGCAATTACTGGATACGTCCAGTACTTCGGAAGCTCACCGGGTTAACCGTCGCATCGAAGTAACAGTAACCGAGAAGCTTAAAGTACCAGAAGAGAAATAAGCATTTTGATGCAAAACAAAAAAGCGCCTTGCTGAAAAGTCAGGCGCTTTTTTATTTGTAGAACCTACACCAAACAGGTCACAACACACCCTAGTATTCGTCGGCGATTGCAGGGCCTGCGTAATTATCAAAGCGGGAGAATTGCCCCTGGAAAGTCAAACGGCAGGTTCCAATTGGACCGTTCCGCTGTTTACCTATAATGATCTCGGCAATACCTTTGTCTTCACTGTTCTCGTGATAAACCTCATCACGATAAATAAACATGATGAGGTCGGCGTCCTGCTCAATGGAGCCCGACTCCCGAAGGTCGGAGTTAACCGGGCGTTTGTCTGCACGCTGTTCCAGACTACGGTTAAGCTGTGACAGAGCGACCACCGGCACTTCGAGCTCCTTAGCCAGCGCTTTAAGTGAACGGGAAATTTCCGCTATCTCCAATGTCCGGTTATCACTAAGAGACGGTACTCGCATCAGCTGAAGGTAATCGACCATGATCAGGCTGATGCCTCCACGCTCACGAGCCAGTTTACGTGCGCGGCTTCGAACATCCATTGGCGTCAGCCCGGATGAATCATCAACAAAGAGGTTATCTTTGTCTTTCAGCATTGCCATTGTATTGGATATCCTGGCCCAGTCTTCATCGTCCAGTTGGGCGGTACGGATTTTAGTTTGATCGACCCGACTTAATGAAGCCAGCATACGCATCATAATCTGTTCAGAAGGCATCTCCAGGCTGAACACCAGCACTGGCTTTTCTTCCGCCATCATGGCGTTTTCGCACAGGTTCATGGCAAAAGTGGTTTTACCCATTGACGGCCGGGCCGCAACAATAATCAGGTCTGACGGTTGTAATCCACTGGTTTTCTTATCAAGATCAGTAAAGCCTGTGGTAACACCGGTGACTTCCTTGTTGGTTTTGATCAGTGCTTCAAGGCGATCAATGGTTTTACCCAGCACCGCTTCAACATTCCTTGGCCCCTCGTTTTCGCCAGTGCGTTTTTCGGCAATTTCAAAAACTTTACTCTCAGCCAGATCGAGGATATCGGCACTTTCCCGGCCCTCCGGGTTGTATCCGGCCTCTGCAATCTCATGGGCAACACCAATCAGTTCACGGGTAATTGCCCGCTCTGCGATGATTTTTGCATACGCAGTAACGTTTGCTGAACTGGGAGTGTTCTTTGCAAGTTCACCCAAATAGGCAAATCCACCAGCGTCATCTAGCTCATTATGCTTTTCCAGTTCTTCGGAAACAGTAATGATGTCTACCGGAAGATTTTGACTCAGCAGTCTGAGCACGGCACGGAATATGATTTGATGGGAACGGTTATAAAAGTCGTCGTCGGTCACCAGTTCAGCAACCTTGTCCCAGCTTTCCGGATCGATCAGCATACTGCCCAATACTGACTGCTCAGCTTCGATGCTGTGCGGTGGAATTTTGAGCTTTTCTACATTTTTGTCGCCAGAGGCTTGAGAAACAACTTTCACAATGGGTTAGACCGCCGTACCTATAGAATGCTTATTATGCGCTATTTGAAGATTAATACCAATCCCACAGGCAACCCGGCTGGCTGCCGGTAACGAAGTTACATTTCATCTCCATGAGGTTCATGAGCGACAGACAATTCGTTTTGCCATCCAAAAGTTTCGAGGTATATTGTGCCCATACGGGCCCGAGGTTGTGAGCCCAAATCATGTTGCACATTTGCAGGGATGCAACAGATGTTAAAGTTGTTATATGCCAAGCCGTATTATTGTCGTTGCGATGCTAGCCCTGCTGTTCACCACCTGTTCCCATGCCAGTATGGTGGACACCTATATGGCAGAACGCTCACGAATTCTCAGCCAGCCCTATGCCGAACGCTATGCTGCTCTGCAGCAATCCAGTGCCTTTGACGTAAAAACCCTGCTGGGGAGATACTTCTATAACACGGTATACATTAACACCAGCCAGTATGACCCCCTCTATACATTCAGTGCTGATGAACTGAGCCAACTCAAACAGACGTACCCTCAGATTTATTACGAGCATCAGGTATTTACTCTCAGATTCAGTGATATGGAAGCGCAGCAGATCATCTCCGAGCTGGAGGAAATCAAGCTGTTCGCGCAGCAAAAGCACTGGCAAAGAATCGAGCGCTGGGCCACTTCTGCATTGGTAGACGTACAAATTGGTGCCGGGCGCTACTATTCGGCCATTATCAATATGCAAAGTGTTGTCTCACACGCACCACATTTTGAAAAAACCGAAACCACTTACGACTACCCTCTGGTGGTTATTTACCGGGATATGGCAAATGCGCTGTATCACGCAGGGGACTACGTAAAGTCCTATCTGTACTGCCAGAAATACGGAGACTACCTGCCGAACGATCGCTTTACCCGTCTGGAATCGAAACTGTGTAAAGCGCGAGCAGAATTCAGACTCAAAAACTCCGATAACGCACTGGTGTTGGTGGCCCAGGTAATGAATGAAGCTCGTGAACACAATTACACTTACGTTCTGACCAACAGCTATACCTTTGCCGCACGCATCCATCTGGATCAAGGTCAGCTGGATTTGGCCAAGTCCTATGCGCTCGAAGGCCTGGATTATGCCCAGCAGGTAAACCACAAAATCCATGGCGAATATTTTTACTTCTACTATGTATTGGCTTCCGTGTATGCGCTTAAAGGAGATCCGCAAAAGGCGCAGGACTATTACCACAAAATGTTGGAAGCCCGCGGCCCCCTGGAACACGATTTACCCAGCGATAAGATGGTCATGACCGTGGAGCTGCAGCTGGCCGAATTGAGGAACAACAAGGATGAAATTATCGCCCTCTACAAGCGCCTGCTGGACAACAGGGAACGAATGCAAGACCAGGAATTGGCCTGGAAGGAATTCTCTACTATTACGGACAGACTGGATGAAAAGCAATTGTCACTACTGCGGGTAAAATCCCAGCTTGACCGCACCCAATCCAACAATATGACCCTTCTTGCAATCGTCACTTCCACTTTCAGCCTGGTTGGGTTGTTGCTGGTTGGCCGCCTGTGGCAACAAAAGCGCAGGATGGAAAGTTTCTCCCGTATGGACCAGCTAACAGGAGTTCCCAATCGCTGGCACGCTACCGAGTTAATTGAACAGAAACTGAACTCAATGCACAGACGCAACGATCCGTTCTGTCTGGCCCTTATCGACGTTGATCATTTTAAAAGCATTAATGATAGCTACGGCCATGATGTCGGAGACGCGGCGCTGATCCATCTGGCCAAACTGTTTAAGTATCAAATTCGTGAGGAGGACGTTTTTGGCCGTTATGGTGGTGAAGAGTTTATTTTATACCTGAGCGATGTGGCCTTGGCCGATGCAGAAAAGAAACTGGCCAAGCTCCAGTTTCTGCTGGAAAAGCGCCCCTTAAGTATCAATAGCAGTGAAGTTCCACTGCGATTTTCCGCCGGAATCATAGAAGTTAAATCCCAAGCGGACCTGACCCATTTAATTGCACAGTGCGACACATTACTGTACCGGGCCAAAAGCCGGGGCAGAAACCGTTCTGTCGGCGGTCGTTATGACCACTGTGCAGCCGAACCTGCCTGACAGGGGCCAATGACCAAGAGTGTTTCGCGTAAAAAGCGGGGCTTTATCAACACTCTGAAAGGCCCCTCGAGGCCTTTCTTATCCAGGTTAGAAGCAAACCGGCGAAGCTAGTTATTCACCGTAACACGCCCACTTACAGTGGAAATTTCCACCCTGGCATTCCCACCATTATGGCTGAATTCAAGCCACCGGCGCGGGCCATATTTGGCCTTCATCATCTGTTCATTACTGATATTGTTGATGATTCGGCCCCCTGCATGAGCTTCAATATCAAACCGTGCGGAAACGGACTCTTGGAAGCTCAGCTCAATACTACCTCCTACCGAAGATGCGCGGACATCACCGCTGTCCATCAGCGACATTGCTGCCTCAACCCGCCCGTTTACGGTATTCAGGTCCAACTCATTGACGTTCTGCAATGCCAGTTCAATATCGCCATTCACTGTCTCTACCTGCATTTCAGGACTGTCGCTGGATATTTCAATATCACCATTAACACTCTCAAAGCGCCCTTCTCCCTCTGCTCGATGGCTACCGCGGATGTGACCATTGACGGTTTCAATGCTTAAATCACCTGAAATGCCGTCGATATCTATATCACCATTTACCGATTCGAGACTTATCCTTCCTGCGAGCCCCCTGGCATCCACATCACCATTGACCACTTCAATCTGGGTGTCATTCAACACATCACTGATCGCAACACTGGCGTTAATTGAGTTATAACTCAGGCGGCTTTTTTGCGGGACGTAAATCGTAAGGTCATCACCATCACTGTCTCCACCGAAGCCCCAGTCATTGCGCTTGCGGGCCACTTCGACCCTGATAGACACCCGGTTGCCCTCACTGGTAAAAATGAACTCCTCGGTACGCTTGCCCAATTCACCGACCACACGAACCTGCTGCTGCTCCCACCCCTTGATGACAGCCTTGCCATTCATATGCTCAATATCCACATGCGGCGCTTCACCGGTTTCCCGGGTCTCGTTGACCGCCTGCTGCGCAAGCACAGTCGAGGTTACTGCCAGGAGCCCCAACCCCAGCAGCCACGCAGGTGTATATGAAGCCCGTTTCCTGATTTGCATTGAATAATTCATAATGTAACCTTCCTGCTTAGATTTGTTGCCATTTAGGCGCATGAACGCGCTCAATCAGCGTAATTTGTTGTTGGTAGACATTCTGTAACATACGCAATAGTGCGGTGTTATTCGGGTCCTGTGCCAAGGCGGATTTGATCGCTTCGGCGGCGGCATCAAGTTCACTCAGTTGCTGTTGCCAGTTTTCTGTCAGCGCTGCCTGCCCATCGTATTGCACCAACAGGGCCTGCTTTTGGGCTTCATGCTGGCTGCTGAGCGACTGAACCAGCGCATTGCCATCCAGCCCCTTTTCCGTTGCCAGTTGATTTACGCCAAGCCAGCTAACACTGACCAGAAAGGCTATACTGGCAGCTATCGCAAACCAGCTTGAGCGAACTGTGCCAACCGGCTTCGAGCCTGACTCACTGGCCTCCAGACCAAGCTCAACACCTCTCCAGAGGTCCCGCTCTGGCATTCGCTCATTTGGCAGCTTGTGTATTTGTTGTTGCAAATGCTGTTCAAATGACACGTTTTGCTTAGTTGTCTTCATAACCCATCCACTCTTTCAATAACTGCTTGGCCCGGTGAAACTGCGCCTTACTGGAACCCGTTGCCATGCCCAGCATTACGGCAATATCCTCATGCCGGTAACCTTCTATGGCGTGTAACACGAATACCATACGCGCCCTTTCCGGCAGTCGGACAATGTAACTTTCCAGGTCTACCGTATCTGCTGATAACTCCGCTGGCTGTTCAGCCAGGCTTTCATCAACCTGAAACATACGCTTCAGCCAACCCCGTTGCTTACGAATATAGCTAACGGTCACATTCGCGGTGACACTGTGCAGCCAGGTAGAAAACTTGCTTTGCCCGTTGTAATTGGACAGCTTGCGCCATAACTGTATAAACACTTCCTGGGTGGCGTCTTCTGCCATTGCACGTTCACCGGTAAGCCGGTAGCAAAGCGCATATACCCGCCCAACGTGCTGTTCATAAAGCTGATGATAAGCGTACTTATCACCCTGGCTGGCAGCCTGGATCACGGCCATTTCGCGAGCATGGCAAAAGGCATCCTGCGCATTCACCACTGTGCCTTGCGATTTTTCCATGGAGATTCTGCAACTTGTTTCTGATTGTCTGGAAGGTTAGTCGTAGCCTACTTGAGAAAGGTTTAAACAGAAACGAAATCTTTTTCTGCATTTTTTAGTGGCGGCTTTGAGTAGGCATGGCAACCAAAGAGCAGCGGTGGCATGATGGATCATCAACAGTAAACAGGAACCAGGGATGCACGTAACCGCGTTATTTGCCGGCAGGCCAACGGCCTTTGGACCCAGAGGGGCCAAAAGCAGCATTATCAAGCAACCCGTTGAATCAATCACCGTTCTGCAAGAGCGCACCCTTGAAGATGAACAGGCAAACAGGAAACTGCATGGTGGCCCTGAAAAAGTGTTGCACCAGTTCAGTTTGGCCGCATACGGTTTACTTCAGAGCCATTTTCCCGAAGGCCTTTTTGGTCCGGGAACAATCGGAGAGAATCTCACCGTTGATACCATGGACGACAGTAACGTGCAGGTAGGCGATGTATACCAGTTCGGCGATGTGATCCTTCAGGTAAGTGCTCCACGAGCACCGTGCAACAAAATTTCCCTTCGCTTTGACATTAAGAATCTTGATCGCTTCGTCGGGGCACGGGGAATCACTGGCTGGTATTACCGCGTGCTTGAGCCTGGTGTGATTCGGGTTGACGACCCGGTAGCAATTCTGTCCAGGCCTGAAGAATCCATCTGCATCGGGGACCTTATGCGCGCTGTCTATGATGACAGCCCCTGCGGTCAGCTCGACTATTACTCGCAGTTGCCCACCCTGGATGATGAATGGCGTCATAAATGCCTGCATAAGCTTGAAAAGCAACGCCGCAGCAAAGATGCGTGAATGGTTATTCGCCTATGGCACCTTGCTGAACGCTAAGCTGCAGCGTCAGATGTTCTTGGGTTGTCTGCCCCACATTGGGGCCACACTTCACGGCTGGCAGATTCGTTTAGGCCAGGACGGTTATCGCTTCATTTGCCCAGCGAATAAAATGTGGGTAGAGGGGGGCCTGTTGCGACTGAACCAGGCGCAACTCAGGCGCGCGGATTTGTGGGAAGAAGTACCAAAGTATCGGCGTGAAAGAGTTCGGGTTCAAACTGGCAAGCGGCGATTTCAGACCGCCTGGGTGTACACCCGTCGCGATGGCAAAGGCAGGAAACCACTGGGTGACGAAATGAGCCATCGTAACCCAAAGGCTCTGCACGCTGCCATAAAGGCTTTCTGTCGCCCGGTTAAAGATACAAAAAAAGCCGCGAGGGGTAACCCCAGGCGGCTTTTTCAGAATTGAGTTAACTCAATTAAGCTTCAGCGATAATAACCACTTTAGCTACAGCCATCACGTCAGAGTGCAACTGCAAGTCAACATCGTACTCGCCAGTTTCACGCAGAGTGCCGGTAGGCAGTTTAACTTCTGCTTTAGATACTTCAACGCCTGCTGCAGTGATTGCATCAGCGATGTCACGAGTACCTACAGAACCGAACAGCTTGCCTTCGTCACCCGCTGGAGCAGCAATGGTCACTTCGCCCAGTGCACTGATTTTCTCAGCACTGGCCTGAGCAGCCGCCAGCTGGTCAGCAATTTTTGCTTCCAGTTCAGCGCGACGCTGTTCAAATTTTTCCACGTTCTCTTTGGTTGCAGGAACTGCTTTACCTTGTGGGAACAGGAAGTTACGAGCAAAACCAGCTTTTACATTAACCTGGTCACCCAATCCGCCAAGATTGGCGATTTTGTCTAGTAGAATGATTTCCATCTAAGCTACCCCTTGTATATCGCCAAATTACTTGTGTGAATCAGTGTACGGCAGCAGTGCCAGGAAACGGGCACGCTTGATCGCAGTAGACAGCTGACGCTGATATTTAGCACTGGTACCAGTGATACGACTAGGAACAATTTTACCGCTCTCAGTGATGTAGTTTTTCAAAGTAGCGATGTCTTTGTAATCAATCTCGGTCACACCTTCTGCAGAAAAACGGCAGAACTTACGACGTCTGAAAAAACGAGCCATGGGTGTTCTCCTTACGCGTTATCTTCGGTGGTTTCGGTTTTACGCTCTGCACGCTCACCACGAGGGGCAGAATCTTCACGACGCTCACGACGCTCTTCTTTCATCATAGGAGAAGCTTCAGTGACCGCACCTTTGGTACGCATTACCAGGTTACGCAGGATAACATCGTTAAAGCGGAAAGCATTTTCCAGCTCGTCAACGGCTTCAGCAGTGGCTTCTGCGTTGATCAGAACGTAGTGTGCTTTGTGAAGCTTTTCGATTGGGTAAGCCAGTTGACGACGGCCCCAGTCTTCCAAACGGTGAATTTGGCCACCGTCTTGCTTCAGGATAGTGGTATAACGCTCGATCATACCAGGTACTTGTTCACTCTGGTCAGGGTGAACCATAAATACGATTTCGTAATGACGCATTAAACGCTCCTTACGGTTGTAGCCTCGACAGTACAGCCAGACTGTATGGAGACAAGGAACTAGGTTTGATTGGCTGTAAGGGCGCGCATTATATAGATCTTCGCAAATCTGCGCAATGATTAATCGCCAGCGGATTCAATCGGGTTGCAGTAGCACGGATTGGTGGTCAAGCCCAACCTTGGCGAAAGCAGATACCATGGACTAATGTGCCATCCCCAGATGATCGGCCCCCACCAGAATGGCCACCCCCAATAGTGCGGTGACTGACCAAACCGCGGTTTTACGACTCACCCGTTCACCCAGCACCCAGGCTACGCCAAGTGACAACACCACACTGGTGGCAAACAGGGTTTGTACAATAGCGGCCTTGGTATAGGTAAAGGCCACCATCTGCAGATAAAGTGCCGCCGCCGTGCCCAAAACGGTTGCACCCGCAAACAGCTGCCAGGTTCTGGCCTTGTTTTCGGTTTTGGGGATCCAGCGCTGACGCAACACCACCATTAAGAGGGTTACCATAACCATACCGCCAATGAGTCGGATCTGGCTGGCGTTGAAGGCATCCAGTTCATAGCTGGTCAGCATATCCCGGCTGACCACCGCGCCCACCGCCTGGCACAGCGCAGCAAGGCCGGCAAATACGTAACCCGACAACGCAAACAAATGCATGTCGGTGCGCTTTTGCACCTTGATAATCACATCTACCGAGAAAATAACCACAGCTATCCCCACCCATTGCTGCCAGGTAAGCCATTCGCCAATCCAAGCCATCGCCAGTAGTGCGGTGAAGATAGGTGCAAGGGTTTCGGCGATCAGGATCGCCTGGCTGTCGCCAATTTTGTTGAGAGCCTGAAAAAAGAAGGTATCACCCAGGCCAATTCCGATTACGCCACTGAAGAGTAACCAAGCATAGGCACTGGCAGGAAGGTTCACCGCAGGTACGAAAAACTGGGTAATGACAAGCAGCAACACGATGGCCACCAGCCCTTTCCAGAAATTCAGGGCCAAAGGTGAAAATGATTGCCCCAGTACACGAAACATGCGGGCCGCAACCGCCCAACACAGCGCTGTTGAAAGCGCAGCAATTTCTCCGATCATCAAGCTTTCCTGTTTATTTACCCGGCCTGCGTATCGTTACAGGCAAAACGGCGCACAGGGTAGCAGATAATGGCCTTCAGGCAAGTACGCCGAAAAAACCTTAAGAGCCGGTCAACAGAAAGCCCAATCACAGCCACGCAAAGTAATAAAAACATAACTAAAAGTTAATAATTTTTGACATAAAGTAATTATAATTGTACATTAATTCCACAATCGGTTTTGGAGAAACCAACATGGAACTGACGTTTAAAGAAAAAAGTGCCTGGATATCCTTTATCTGCACCATAGGGATATTCGGTTATTATTTTGTCGAGCTTATGGCCCTGTCCGGATCGGATACTGGCCAGACACGCACTGCTGCACTGTGGTTGTTGGGAAAGATCCTGATTATGTCGGTGGTGGTTGAGTCCGTGTTTCACGGCATGCTGGCAGTGGCCAATCCCAGCGGAGCACAAATGAACGGTGATGAACGGGATCGGCATATCGAGCAAAAGGCCAACCAGTATGGCTACTATGTGCTGTCTACCGGCGTGATCATTGTGATTGGCCGGATGGTCGTGCTGGAGGTATTTCCCGGTTTTGATGAGGCTCGCAGCTCACTGGCCATTCCCATGCTGACCATGCACATGCTGATGTTCAGCTTTGTGCTTTCAGAACTGACCCGTTTTGGTGCCCAAATCCTGATGCATCGGTGGGGTGAATAAGATGTCAGAATACCGGATCACCAACCGGGTGCGGGAAATGCGTTTTTTTGCCCATGAAATGACCCAACAGGAACTGGCTGAGCGGGTGGGCGTCACCCGCCAAACCATCATGGCAATTGAAAAAGGTAAGTACTCACCATCTTTGGAAGTGGCATTTAAAATAGCCCAGGTGTTCAACCAGCCACTCGACGCCCTATTCCAGTACCAGTGCGAGATAGATCGGTAACCCGCGAAGCCGCAGGCGCCGGCCCAACGAGCCCGGTCATGCTAGTCGAGTTGACGCACCCAGATATTGCGGAAACTGACTTCATTACCGTGATCCTGCAACTTCAACGGCGCGCATCCGTGGGTGGAATAGGAAGGTGCGCCAATCCACTCGGTTGTGCCCTGAATTTCCACATGGTTTTGCACCAACACCCCGTTGTGCAGCACGCTTATGTACCCCGCCTCAGTCAATGCTTCGCCATTAAAGCGGGGCGCTTGATAGATAATATCGTAAGTTTGCCACTCACCAGGTGGACGGGTCGCATTCACCAAAGGTATGTGCTGTTTATAAACGCTGGCCGCCTGTCCGTTGGAATAAGTCGGGTTTTGGTATGAGTCGAGAATTTGCACCTCATAACGCTGTTGCAGAAACACACCGCTGTTATTGCGTTGCTGCCCTTTCATTTTCACGTCCGGCTCAGGCGTGCGCCACTCCAGATGCAACTGAATGTCACAGAAACTGGCTTTGGAAAGGATATCTCCGGTACCCGGCTCCACTGTCATCACGCCATTTTCAAAACGCCATTCCGCTGCGTCGCCGTCAGTTTTTTGCCACGCAGACAACCCCTCGTTACCAAGTAATACTAAGGCATCCGATGGCGGTAGCTGGGCTGGTGCGTTTACTACAGAAGGAACTGGCTCCCACACCTCGGTTTTTTCAGCCTGCTTCCATTTTGGCTCGGCATCCTGAGCCAGAACTGAACTGACCATCAGGGTTGCCGCCCACACGGACAAATGTCGTAATACGCGCATAGAATTCTATCTCCTTGTTAGCAGGTTCTCAGGTAGCCCAAGCTCTATCGCCTTTTTGGTATGGCATGTCGCCATCGTAGCGCCCCGGTATCGCTGAGTAACGAAGCACTTTTGTTGCTCCAATCTGTGAAGTAAAAAAGCTATACAAAGTAAGCTGTTTAAACAGGGTAAAGTAATGTGGCACCGGCACAGGGGAGGCCCTATTCTGACTGTCAGGGCGTGCAGTTTCATTGCGATAAACGCCATGCTCGGCATTATAACGGCGCGCTTCCGTGTCCAGTCCGGTTAACAGTTGCAGCTTCTGCTCTGCCGTTAAAAGCAGGAAATCTTTGTTTAGCTTCTCCTTGCTGTAGCTGTTCAGCTGTGTCAGGCCATCCCTGAACGCCTGTCGCTCTGATGCGGTGTAACAGTCTGCGGCAAACACCACCATCATTGCGCCCACATTCGCCTCTTTAGCTCCTGGCGTGTCGGTTTTTGGCAAAATGACATCGCCCACCTCATTTAAAAAGGCCACATCCAGCTCAGAAAAGCCGGTATCATGCAGGTTCACCGCCGCTCTCTGCTCATAGGCAAACGCAGCGCCCCCGACGAAAGCCGTTCCTGTAGCGGCAGCAATTAATTTAAGTAATTCACGGCGCTCCATAATTAAATATCTCCCCGTTTCAACGCTTCAACCGCATAGGACGCAGCCCGGGCAGTCAGCGCCATGTAGGTCAGTGAAGGATTTACACAGGACGCAGAGGTCATGCAGGCTCCATCGGTCACAAACACATTGGGCGCATCCCAGACCTGGTTATGGCTGTTAAGCACCGATGTTTTTGGGTCCCGTCCCATCCTGGCAGTACCCATCTCGTGAATCCCCGTACCAGGCTTATAATCGGCATCAAAACCACGTATTTCCTTCAACCCCGCCGCTTCAAGCATTTCCATGGCGTCCTGTTGCATGTCCTTGCGCATCTTCAGTTCGTTTTCGGTCAATGCCACATCCATTTCAAGTACTGGTAATCCCCATTTGTCCTTAACGTCATGATTGAGATAAATGCGGTTTTTGTGCACCGGCAGAATTTCACCGAATCCGGTCATGCCGATTTGCCATCCGCCGGGTTCACTCATGGCTTGCTTGAGTTCAGCGCCTATGCCAAATTCAGCGATGTTCTTTCGCCAACCGCTTCGTGAGGCTCCGCCCTGATACCCGAACCCTCTCAGGTAATTCCGTTTATCATCACCCCAGTTTCTGAAGCGAGGGATGTAAAACCCGGTAGGACGACGACCAAAATAATAACGATCCTCAAAGCCTTCAACGCTGGCTGAAGCCCCAACCTGGAAGTGATGGTCCATCACATTGTGCCCAAGTTCACCGCTGGCACTGCCTAATCCACCTTCCCACACATCGGTGGCAGAATTCATCAGGATCCAGCTGGAGTTAAACGCCGAGGCATTCACAAACACAATTTTACTTTTGTATTCGTAAGTCTGGTTGTTTTCCGCGTCGATGATTTCCACACCTGTCGCACGCTTTTTGTCCTTGTCGTACAGCAGACGAGTCACAATTGAAAATGGGCGGACTGTAAGGTTGCCCGTTTTCATGGCGGCTGGCAGCGTAGAGGACTGAGTACTGAAATAGGCCCCGAACGGACAACCCAACCAGCATTTTCGCCGGTACTGACAGTTCACCCGGTTTTGTTCCGGCATCGCTTTGGTAATGTTGGCCATACGGGCATTGAGAATATGACGGGTACCCTTAAATGCCTTTTTGACCCTGGCCGCCACATCTTTTTCCACACAATTGAGTTCCATGGCAGGCAGAAACTGGCCGTCGGGCAATACATCCAGGCCATCCCGGTTTCCGCTGATGCCGGCAAAACGCTCAACATAGTCATACCAGGGTGCAAGATCTTCGTAGCGAATGGGCCAGTCTACCGCTACACCTTCTTTGGCGTTGGCGAGAAAATCCTCTTCGTTCCAGCGATAGCTATGCCGCCCCCACAACAGTGAGCGCCCGCCTACATGATATCCGCGGATCCAGGTGAATGGCTGCTTTTCGACATAGGGAGATTCCTGTTCGTTTGCCCACATTCCAAACGTAGACTCATTAAGCTGGTACCCCCTTGACAATACCGGGTAATCCAAATGCATCTGCTGGGTGGGCACATCTCGGTGTGGGTAGTCCCAGGCTTCCTTGTGCGCGTTGACATAATCTTTGACATGTTCGATGTTGCGCCCACGCTCCAGCATCAGCACTTTAAGCCCTTTTTCCGCAAGTTCTTTGGCGGCCCAGCCGCCACTGATCCCGGAACCGATTACGATTGCATCATAGTCATTATTAGCCATGCCTTGTCCTTATACTCAAAAAGTGCCCGGGGCTGTCAACGAGGTTACACATCACAAATCTGAATCGCACTGCGCAGCGATTCAATCTTGCCCGCCCGGTCTTTGGGGGTGGGCACAAATTCCTGCGCCAGGTAGCCATCAAACCCGGTTTTCTGAATGGCTCGTACAATAGCGGGATAATTCAATTCCTGGTTGTCATCAATTTCATGCCGCCCCGGTACCCCAGCAGTATGGTAATGCCCGATGTAGGCGTGATTTTGCTGAATGGTCCGTATCACGTCACCTTCATCAATTTGCATGTGGTATATATCGTATAAAAGCTTGAAGTTCGGTGACTCCAGCCGTTTACACAATTCCACTCCCCAAGGAGTGTTATCTGCCATGTAATCCGGGTGATTGATTTTGCTGTTAAGCAATTCCATTTGAATTACCACACCTTTTTGTTCAGCTTTAGGCAGAATCTGGCTTAAGCCTATGACCGCATTTTCGAGGCCCTGTTCAGGCGTTAAGTCACGTGTGTTACCGCTGAAACAAATCAGGTTTTTATAGCCAGCCTCAGCAACTTTATCGATGTGCTCCAGATACCGGGGAATCAGGGCTTCATGGAAGCGGCTGTCAGCCCAACCATCCTTAAGGTTGAGCTCAGCTCCGTTACACATCGAAGAATCCACTCCATGCTGCTTGAGTACCGGCCAGTCTTCGGGGCCCACAAGGTCAATAGCAGAAAACCCCAACTGACGTACCACTATGCACAATTCCTCAATGCTTAGGTGTTTATAGGTCCAGCGGCTGACCGAATGGTTTACGTTGCCTTTCAAAGGTAACGCTGAAGATTGATTCGCCAGGGCCCGCACTGGCAGCGCCGAGGCGAGCCCCACTCCGCTCAAAGCCATCCCTTTCAGTAACCTTCTTCGAGACTCATGCATTGGCTGATACCTTCTCTGTTTTAAAAATAAACCCAAAAAGAACCAGCACCACAAATGCAAAGCCCGCTGGGAATAACCAGATGCTGGCCCAGATGCGTTCATCCTGCTGGGTGTACATGTCAGTAATTTGTCCTGCAACGGCAAAACCGATGAGCATGCCCACACCATAAGTTGCCAGCGTAATTAAGCCCTGCGCCGCACTACGGGAATGCTCTGTGGCTTTTGCGTTGGTGTATATCTGCCCGGATACAAAGAAAAAGTCATAGCAAATACCATGCAGAGCAATGCCTGTGAGCAGCAGCAATACACCACTGTCTGCATTGCCATAGGCAAACAGAACATAGCGCAGCGCCCAGGCAAACATACCAAGCAACAAGGTGATTTTGATCCCGAAGCGGTTGAGGAACACCGGTAACGCCAACATAAACAGAACTTCCGACATCTGACCTATGGTCATTTTTCCGGTTGCGTTTTCAACGCCAATGTCAGTCAGGAAGGGATTGGCATTCTGATAATAGAAAGCCAGTGGGATGCAAATCAGTATTGAGGACAGAAAAAATATCAAAAAGTTACGCTCCCGGAGCATGGAAAGCGCATCAATTCCGAGGATTTCACGCAGCCCTGTGCTTTCACCAGCCACCTTTGGAGGTGTGGCTGGCAAGGTAAAGCTGAACAGCCCCATAAGCAACGAAACTAAAGAACAAAGCAGGAAGGTATTGCGCAACATGCCTCCTGCGATAGCCTCAGTGGAATCCCATGAGAATCCATAGCTAATAACCAGGCCAGCAACTATCCAGCCAACGGTACCCCATACACGCACTTTGCCAAACTCTTTGGAAGGATCCTGCATTTGCCCGAAAGACACTGAATTTACCAGTGCAAGCGTTGGCATGTAGGCTGTCATGTAACCCAGAACATAAGGGTAGAAGTTGCCAAAATTTTGCGCCTGATACATCTGATACATAAGTAATGCACCTATCAGATGCAACACACCCAGAACCCGCTCTGCGTTGAAATAGCGGTCAGCTATAAGGCCAACAACAAATGGCGCAATTATGGCCCCCCAGGACTGAGTGGAAAAGGCCATGCCAATTTCACTGCCGGTGGCACCCAGGCTGTTGCCCAGAAAAGTACCCAAGGTAACAAACCAGCCCCCCCAGATAAAAAACTGCAAAAACATCATTACGCTCAAGCGCAGGGTGACGCTACTCATTGACTTTCTCCTTTATCCACCGTTTTGCAGGCCATTGCACGACGATTTATTCTTATTCCAAACCCAATATTCTGCGGTTGCGCGCTTCACTGCTTACGGCTCCGGCAAAGTCATCGAAGGCATGCTGTGCCCGATTTATCATATGCGAAGCAATGAAAGGAGCCCCTTCCGCTGCGCCCTGTGCTGAGTCTTTCAGACAGCATTCCCATTCCAGCACCGCCCACCCGTCAAAACCGTACTGAGTTAATTTGCTGAAAATGCTTTTGAAATCGACCTGCCCGTCTCCCAGCGAGCGGAAACGGCCCGGGCGGTCCACCCAGTCTTCATACCCGCCGTAGACTCCGGCACGGCCAGTTGGATTGAATTCGGCATCTTTAACGTGGAACATTTTGATGCGGTCATGATAACGATCGATAAAGTCCAGGTAGTCCAGTTGCTGGAGTACAAAGTGGCTAGGGTCGAACAAAATGTTAGCTCTGGGGTGCTGGTTAACTGCAGCGAGAAAGCGCTCAAAGGTTGCACCATCATGAAGATCTTCGCCCGGATGGATTTCATAGCAAACATCTACGCCGGCCTCATCAAACGCATCGAGAATTGGCAACCAGCGATTTGCCAGTTCCTTGAAGCCCTGCTCCACCAGACCAGCAGGTCGCTGTGGCCAGGGGTAAACCAGATGCCAGAGCAGTGCGCCAGAAAATGTGGCATGGGCCTTGAGGCCGAGGCGCTGGCTTGCCTTAGCCGCCAGCGTCATTTGATTCACTGCCCACTCTGTGCGGGCTTTTGGATTGCCGTGCAAGGCGGCGGGGGCAAAGTTGTCGAAAAGTTCGTCGTAGGCAGGGTGCACAGCCACAAGCTGCCCCTGGAGGTGAGTGGAAAGTTCAGTAATTTCTACCCCGCCCTGCCTGCATAGGCCCGCCACTTCGTCACAGTAGTCCTGGCTACTGGCAGCCAGTTCCAAATCAAAGATGCCGGCATCGTTGGTGGGCACCTGGATCCCTTTGTAGCCAAGATCCCCGGCCCATTTTGCCATCCCTGCCAGGCTGTCAAATGGGGTCTGATGACCCGCAAACTGGGCGAGAAAAATTGCCGGACCTTTCATTGAATTCATCGCGTATTCTCCTTCCGTTTACGCTTTAGAAACACAGCGGGTGTCGGCAACCTTGTGCCACTTCTCATTGCTGTTGCTGCTTGCAAGCATGGCATCGATAAAGGCCATTCCCCTTAAGCCTGAGCCGATGCCCGGGACACCTTCGGCTTTGCCACTCTGTTTGCTTCGAACAGCCCGGGCAAAGTCGGTGTAAAGATTCGCCATGGCTTCAAGATATCCCTCAGGGTGCCCACCCGGTGTGCGGCAACGAGCCAATGCGTCTTGGCACAAACCGGGCTGGCCGAGCCCGGCCCTGAGTACTCTAAAAGGCTCACCGGCTGGACTGTGAATGAGCGAGTTGGGCTCCATCTGTCGCCATTCCAGCCCGCCTTTTTCACCATAGACCCGAATTTTGAGAGCGTTTTCCTCACCGGCGCACACCTGGCTGGCAAGCAACACACCGCTCGCGCCTTTACCGGTGCGTATCAGCGCAGCTCCGTCATCATCAAGGCGTCGGCCGTCTACATGCGTTTTCAGCTCGGCACACAATTCGGTTATCCGATCAGTCAATACAAACTCAGCGAGCCCGAATGCATGGGTACCAATATCGCCCATGCAACCACTGCCCCCCGCAAGATTCGGATCGGTACGCCAAGACGCCTGCTTATTGTGAAGTTCTTCTTCCTGAGACAGCCAGCCCTGAGGATATTCGACGTAAACTTTTCGAATGCTGCCCAACAGGCCTTCCTGCACCATGTGACGAGCCTGCCAGACCAGAGGGTAGCCAAGATAGGTGTGTGCAAGGCCGTAAAGTCGGTCCGATTTTTCCAGAACATCCGCCAGAGCCTGTGCTTCTGCCAGCGAAACCGCTGCCGGTTTCTCGCAAAACACATGAAAGCCCGCCTCGATTGCGGCAACCGACACAGGTACGTGCAGATGGTTCGGCGTCACGATAACCACAGCCTGCATTTGCACGCTTTTAGGAAGTTTCGCTTCCTGCTCCAGCATTTGCTGCCAGGAAGCATAAATTCTTTCATTATCCAGCCCCAGTGACTCGCCGGTCTGAAGATTGTTAGCGGCATCCCGGCTAAAGGCACCGCATACCAGCTCAAAGTCACCGTCCAGGCCATATGCATGACGATGCACCGCACCAATAAACGCCCCCGCGCCCCCGCCAATCATACCAATCCGGATTTTTGCTTGCTTACTCATGGCCGCTTCCTTGTACTCTCTTTGGCCCGTCAATCTCACGGGTTGTTACTGAGATGTAATTAAAGTTAAAATGTAACGGATTACATTTCAAGCTGTCAACTTTCAAATTGCTCAAATATCGCTCAATACGCATCAAGAGGCTGTGTTATGCCAGGAGCCTTCCCATATGCTGTATGTTTTTTGTTATAAAAACTGGATCTTTCTTATTTTATCGATAATTATTGCTTATATTTTGATACCGGTTACATTTCTTAAAAAACACGATTATCTGGAGAAAAAACAACAGCATGCCTACTATTCGCGAAGTTGCCCTACTGGCTGGAGTTTCGGTGGCAACCGTGTCCAGAACATTGCAGCAACCTGAGCGGGTATCTCCCAAAACCCGCCAGAAAGTTATGTCTGCGGTAGCGGAGGTGGGGTACAAGCCGAATCTGATGGCGGTCAAGTTTCGCTCAGGTAAAACTCACAATTTGGTGGTTTTGGTTCCGACTGTGGCGAACGTATTTTTCGCCAGGGTGATCAGCGGAATGCAGCAAACCGCTGCTGAACACGGTTACGCAATATTACTGGCCAATACGCTTGGCAACGCCACTATCGAAACTGACTACGCAAAAATGGTGCAAACCTCACAGGCAGACGGATTGATCCAGCTTAGAGCGTTCAACCCTTTCGATTCGTCTGTGGTTAACGGCCACGGCCTTTACCCAATGGTGAATGCCTGCGAAACCCTTGAGCAGATTGCATGCCCAGTCGTGACCCTGGACAACCGTCGGGCGGCCAAAGCCATGACCGAGCACCTGTTGTCACTGGGTCACCGGCGGATAGCCCTGATCAAAGGCCCGAAAGACAGTCCGCTGACCCGCCAGCGCCTTGCCGGGTATCAGGATGCGCTTGCCCAGGCGGGCATAGACTTCGACGAGCGCCTGTTGTTTGCCGGAGACTTCACCCTGCAATCCGGGCATACGGCGGCACAACAAATTTTGAATCAACAGCATCGCCCCACTGCGGTGTTTTGCGAGAACGATGAAACCGCCATCGGTGCGATACAGGCCTTCAAACAAGCCGGTATGAAAATTCCGCACGATATGTCTGTTGCAGGCTTCGACGACATTGCCTTTGCCCGGTTTTGCGATCCTCCGCTGACCACAATTGCGCAGCCAGCCGAGGAGTTTGGGCGCACTGCGGTGACTTTACTTATCGATTTAATTGAACAAAAGCTAACCAAAGCGCCCACGGTGATCATGCCGTATGAACTGATTGTCAGAGAGAGTACCGGGCCTGCCCCCGGTTTCCAGGGCTGACGGGGTGCGAATAGTCATTTGGCCCTTCAAAACTACAACCGACAACACGGAGAATAACCATGCCTGGTACCCAACAACCCTATGTTGCCGAATGCAATCTCACGCCGGTAGCAAGCCCCTTTGAAAGGCGTCAGTTTCTTAAGCTCGGCGCAACTGTGCTGAGCGCAGGCATGCTGCCCAACTTTGCCTCCTTTGCCAGTGCAACCTCCTCTCCCCAGGTGGGCCTGCAACTCTACACCCTAAGAGACTGGATGGCGGCGAGCGTTCCGGCAACCCTTAAAATGGTGTCTGCTGTTGGATATTCTGAAGTGGAATTTGCCGGTTATTTTGACCACTCCGCCAGCGAAATACGCGCCATCCTGAATGGGGAAGGCCTGCGTTCTCCTTCTGCTCATTTCGCGCTCGACAAAATGATCAGCGACACCAGCGCGATTCTTGACGCCGCGCAGGAAGTGGGCCATCAGTATATTGTGATCCCCTACCTGTCCAAGGAGCAACGGGGAACCCATATCGATGACTACAAAAAACTTGCGCAACAACTGAATGAAATTGGTGAGGCCTGCAAGAAAGCGGGTATACAGCTTGCCTACCACAACCACGACTTTGAATTTGAACGTCGCCAGGACCAACTCCCCTTTGATGTCCTTCTGGACGAAACCGAGCCCGGCCTGGTTTGTATGGAACTCGACCTTTACTGGACAGTAAAGGCAGGCCAGGACCCGATGACCTATTTCAACCTGCACCCGGGCCGATTCAAGCTCTGGCATGTAAAAGACATGGACGCCAACGGGGAATTTGCCGACGTAGGAACCGGTAACATCAATTTCGAAGCCATCTTCGCCCAGGCCGAAAAGGCCGGGGTTGAGCACTTTTACGTTGAACGCGACCGCACAGACAATAAACTGCAAACCATTCAGCAAGGCTTCCTTGGAGTGTCTCAACTGCTTGGATAACCCTGCTGGAAAGTTACCCGCCGGGGCACACCCGGCACCTTCCCCGGGTATAATCTTCAACACCTAAATTACCGACAAAAGCTGGCGACATGACGGGTTATCGCTACAATGACGCTTTTTTCAGTCGCCAGCCACATGCAGCACGGCAACAGGACACAAGGACATTCCCGATGGTTGAAGTACTTGGCCAGATAAGCCAATGGTTATCAGGGTATTACACCGAAATGAGTCTGATGTTGATGGCCACCATTCTGGTGGTATACGGAGACATCATTAACAAGCACGTGAAGCAGTTGCTCTCGTCGTACCATTTTATCATTCGCACCAGCCTGTTCATTCTGTTGTGTGCATTCGGCTATGGTGCCCTGACCTTATACGGCGCTCCGTTTTTATTGCACATCATTAAATACCTGCCGTGGTATTTGCAGGGTGTGGGATTTATTGGTGCCTTTGTACTAATCGGGATCCTGGCGGAACGGCGCCGCTATATTTAACCCGGCCCGGTTTAACCACGATCAAACCGGGCTCAGGAACTGTTCCCGTGCCCCTTTATCAGGTTCATGCTGGAAACAGCCAGCGGTATTAATCCGAGTATTCCGGTCAAAACCGCAATCACGGTTTCGATGGCCTCGGTCATGGAATAGAGCACCAGTGCCAAAGCCGCGAGTACAAATGCCATCAGGGGCAAACGGAAATAACGCCACACGCTTTCCCGGGATTCGGCTATCCAGCGGTTAAACACCTCCGGCTCTTCGGCTGACTGTACGAACTGCCGGAAACTTTCGTTGACGATAAACCACCCGCCACAACGGTATATGTAGCCCCGACGCACCAAATGAACCAAAGGCACTGTGTTAGCTGGGTTGGGGCAAAGCCCGTTGGCCATCTGAAACAGCAGAAGCCGTTCCTGTTTGGTACAGAGTTCCCATCGCATGCGGTATAGCGGGGCCGCAGCACCCGCGAAATACTCCACAACCTGTTGCGCATTCCAATGCCGGCGCAGCCCTTCAACATGCTTTTCACACACTTTTGGGTAAATGCGCAATGCTTTACTCACCTCTGCCTCTATACGAATCTGGTCGTTTAGCGGTTGTTTGAAGCTAAAGTGAAAATGCCAGAACTGTGCAGCCATCTCCGGCATTTCCGGCCAGCCTTTTGATTCATGCAGAAATGCGTAGAAAGGATCATGGGGACGCAGCAATGCGGGTTTATGCCGTGGGTTCCAGACATACTGCTTTTCAAACCGATTAAGCAACTCACACCAGGCAAACTGCTCGTCGGTGTCTGCAAATTCCGTTTCATCGTGGGTACTGGGATAGGCGTGCTGCCGGGTCAGGCGGTACAGGGGCGAAACCTGGCACACCAGCACAATCTGAAGCTTCCCGATATTCATCAAATCCTGCATCGCCCTGAGAATAACCAGCCTGACACTGCGGTTGAACACAAACAATTCAACACCGCTGAGTATAAGCCGATGGGGCGTTATAAAGGCATGCCCTGGCCCGGAAGCCGTCAGCACATGCTCTTCCAGACGCTCGCGTACGCGGGTAACTGCATCGGTGGACTCGTCAAGAAACTCCTTACTCAAATCCAGCACTCCGTCTCCAATTACCTCGTAGCCCTGCTGTGTTGCCTGCTTGATCACCTGAGTGTGAATGAACTCCTCCGTCGGGCGAATCAGCAATATATGGTTGGCGTTGATAAGAGAATGGTCCTGCTGCGTATCCGTGCGAAAATAATCTGTGATATGCATGCCCAATGCGCGTTTAATCAGCCAGCTGCGTACCATTGGAAATAAACACAATATCACCAGAGCGGAAAACAGAAAGCTTGCTGCATACGCCTGCAGGTGCCTCTGCTGCTCCCATTGGGTAATAAACGAATTTTGCGATTTGAACAGCTCCCCGCTTTCCATACCCGGCATTTTTCGAGAGGAATAAAAACCGTAATCCCCGAATTCATCAAAAAAGCTGGCGCGTAGAAGCCCCAGGAAATCCAGACCGCTTTGCCGCTGTTGCCTTTCAAACTCACACAGAAAGGCCGCGCTTTTCCCGGCACACCGCTTTTCCTGATGATCTGGGTTACCAAAATACACCATCGGGAAATACTCACTGACCAGCTCAGAATCTGCCGGCCTGTTGAAGTCATTGTACTTCTCATTGGCCAGCACACGCTCACGGTAGGTCGCTATTTTCTGGTAGCCACTCAGCAAGTCATCGTTATATTTTTCCAGATTGATGGCTGCCAGCATGTCTCCTTGCCGGGCACTGACCCACTCCACCAGCGTTAGGGTAAACACGCTGCTTGCCAGACCGATCACGATAAACCCCACAGCATAAAAATAGGTCATTTTCTCTGAGCACTCCTGGCGCGCCCAGAACGACATTATAAATACGTCTTTGATTTTTCCCTTTGACATCTGAATCAGCGACAAACACAACCACAAGATCAGCACCGCAAGCCAAAAGTAAGTCATCACTTCCGCATTAAACACCAGCGTATATGACTGATGAAAAGACAGATCGTAGGCAACCACCAGTGACCACGGAATACTTCCATCCAGTACTGGTTGCATTGCAAACAGATGCTTTTTGCCCTGATAGTAGGTAGGAAAAATCGGAATATTTTCATTCTTTCTGCCTATCCGTAGCAGAATTTCAGGATTGTTGTCGGTTTCATGGAACAGGTTCTCGCTCAACACCCGGCTACTGTCGCTGTGATAAAGCACACTGCCGGAGGCATTGTCGAAGATCAGAAAGCGAAAACCTGGCGGCAATACAGGTTCGAACAGGGAATGAAATTTGGTACCGAAGCTGAACACCCCAGAGTACGGTGGACCAGTATTTTCCTCTGGCCCTATGAAGGACTGGCTATTAAACGATATCTGGGTGGTAAGCCGATTATCACGGTAATTGTAAATACGCTCAAAAAACACGCCAGGGCAGCCCGGATTATCAAATTCAAACTCCTCAGAGGCATTCCGGTAGATTCGCTCCGGCAACTCCCACAGATTGCAGTAATACGCCTGCCTGAAATAATTACGCTTTGCGACATTCACTGGCATCATCTGCGTCATCTGATTTTTCTTTTCAACCCGCAAGAAGAATCTGCTGGCCCACAACACTTTGTCCAACTGGCCTTTTGGATCAGTATCCACCTGCGTCCGCTTGACGAAGAACAGGTTTTCCAGCCAGTAAGGCCCGCCTTCAAGCGAAGGGGGCTGGTCAAACACGCAGGTGCTGAAATCCTCGCCGCAGTCGGTATCGGACAATTGCCCATGATACTCCTTCATCAATTCAGACATGCCTGCAAACAGCTGGCCGATTTCCGTTTCGAACTCGGCGTTTATCTGGTTGCTGATATTTTGGGCCTGCTGACGAATTGCGCCCTGTTGATTGAGATAAAAATACAGATTGGTTACCAGCATAACCAGCATGTTGAAGAACAGTAACAAACCAAACACTGAGCAATTGATGTCGGTTTTCGTCAGCGCCTGCCCTGGAGCAATAAACCGTACTTTCAGCAATGGAAATACCACCAGACACATCATAAACAGGATGATCAGGTAAGCCAGATAACTCTGTGGCACCTTGAGTTTCTCAGCCACAATATCTTTTTGGCTTCTGACCCCAACCAGATACAGCCAGTCGTCGCTTGTGCTCTTCACATCGACAAGTTTGGGATTGGAATAGGGCCTGAAATACACGCGATAGCGTTCACCCGCAATAACCACGTCCTGGAAGCCACTGATACCGGGCGCATAATTTTCCAACCCGGTTGCGCCACCTTGCGGTTTCTCAGCCCCCCTACTGGTGTCTGGCGAGAGAAACAGCCGCTCCAGGCTTTCAAAGGATATAGCGGTAAGATTGGCGTCGGCGTGTGTACTGGTTATGCGGGCCAGAACGTCATTTTGCCGGTTAACCACCAGTACCATTGGGTGCTGCTTAACTGTACCGCCAAGCAGATCAACAAATGGCAAAGCCACAACTTCACTCGCACCGGTTCCTCCCTCTGCCTGACAACCTGTGCCGGAAGCAGCAGAGACTTTTGTCTCCCAGCCGGTATTTGAAGCGGTTGATATCGGACTTACCACAGTATACGCAATGGGTTTATTGCCAAATGCTTTAACCGGCTCACCGATATACACCCGCTGAAGTTCACCACATCTTCCACTATTTTCCAGCACCTGGGCCTGTTTGAGGCTTTCGCTAAGCACACCGCTCAGATTGGTTTTGCCGAGGCTGCCATTCGCTGCACTCAGCAACTGGTCAACATTGCGATCAATGGTGTTGGCAAGAAATTCCAGTTCACGAAAATGTAACTGGTTGAGAAATGATTTGTTTTTTTCGATTTGCAGATAGTAATAAAGACCGCACAGGCCAAAACTAACCAGCAGACTTATAAAGATAACAACCACACCTCGGTACCGACTGGAACGAAGGGGCATAACACTATACCGGGTTACTGGGCGACAAAACTCAGGCGTTAAGCCTGTCTCGCCAAATTCTGATACGTCAAGTATAAGAAACCTGGCCGTGTTTGGTTAGTTTTCACCAACACGCACTGCCCGACAGTACGACGGGAAAACAAAAACGGGCCCCAGAAAAGGGGCCCGCCGAAAGTTTATATACTACCTTGTATAAAGATCAGCCCTGCATGTCTTCCAATTCGGTACCTTTGGTTTCATGCACCGCATAAGCCACGAAAAACACCGAAATTAAGGCGCAAAGACTGTAGAACCCGTATGCACCAGCAAGGCCTACTCCGGCTAACAGCATTGGGAATGACCAGGTGATCGCAAAATTAGTGCCCCACTGGAATAATCCACTTACGGCCAGACCAGAGCCACGGATCTGATTCGGGAACATTTCTCCCAGCATCACCCACATTACCGGCCCCCAGGACATGTTGAAGAAAAACACATAGGCATTGGCAGCAATCAGTGCCAGTGGGCCGAACTCACCCAGAATCAGCTTCCCATCCGGGTCCTGATCTGCGTTCATAAATGCAACAACCATCAGGCCCAGAGTAATCGTCATGCCGACTGAGCCCCACTTAAGGAGTGGTTTACGCCCCACTTTGTCAATGATCATCAGGGTAATTACACATGCGGCAATGCTCAGGGCACCACTCATTACGTTAATCAGCAATGCGTCAGACTCAGAGAAGCCCACCGCCTGCCACAGCACCGCACCGTAGTAAAATACCACGTTAATCCCCACCAGCTGCTGGAAGGACGCCAGACCAATTCCCACCCATACGATGGGACGAATTTTGCCACTGGTCTTATTGATCAAATCTGAAAACTGCGGACGATGGTGGTCCTTGGCAAGTGACTGGCTGATTTCGCGGATTTTCTGTACCGCCACCTGCTCACCGTACAGGCTGGTCAGAACGCCCCGGGCCTTGCTCTCAAGCCCTTTCACCATAAGAAAACGCGGACTCTCGGGGATAAAAAACAGCATAACAAAGAACAAAAATGCCGGGATCAGTTCCATCCAGAACATCCACCTCCAGGCTTCATAATCAAGCCAGAAAGGTTGCACGGAACCCTGGGCTGAATCGGCCAACAAATAATTACTCAAAAATGCGGCAAACAATCCGCTGATGATCGCAATTTGCTGAATGGAAGTCAGCATGCCGCGATAGCGGGCCGGTGAAACCTCAGCAATGTACGCTGGTGCCATAACAGAAGCGGCACCCACAGCAAGGCCGCCCAGCACACGATAAATGACAAATTCCACAGAACCGGTTGCCACCCCAGAACCCCAGGCACTGACTATGAAAAACACCGCTGCGACCATCAGAAGCGCACGGCGGCCGTACAAATCGGCCAGTCTGCCGGCTAGCAGCGCCCCAACAGCACACCCCAGCAACATACTGGATACGTTAAAGCCAGTACCCACACTCTCTGACTGAAATGCAGTCTGCAGGCCATCAACTGTACCGTTGATTACACCACTGTCAAAACCAAACAGAAAACCGCCAATGGTAGCGACCACGCTGATAAACAGAATAAAACCGGTATTGTGCGCGTCCTGGTCCGCGAAGGATTCGGCGGACGCCTGAGCAGCTGAGTCCATTGACTTACTCCTTTTAAAAAAGATAACACTATTGTATTTATGTTGTACTTTGCAGCCTGCCAGCCTCTACAGCGGTGTCAGTCCACGTTCAATTTCTCGAGCGATGTAAGGGAAATGAGCTATTCGGTAACGTTGCAAAATGCACGGAAATGATGCCCTTTGCCCATAACCGAGAAGCGTCAGGCAGATAGCACTGTGTTGTGCCGGGAAACTGGCAAATCCTGCGCAGTACTGCCGTAAAGCTCCCTGTTCACGCCAAAACTGTTTCTCCTCCAGCATAATGCAACCTCAACCATCGGCACGCAATATCAACGGATTGTGAAACAAAATAACACCATGAGGTTGCAGAATAACATAATGTTTACAGTTAGCCATATCTCTCTTTGTATCCTTCGACACCACCAGGGATACAGCAGAACCGGTCAGGCCGACTGCCCAAATTTCAGCCTAAACCGGGCGATTTGTGGTTTTTTGAATTAAACTCAGTTATTCATCCTGCTCCCACTCCAAGTCCAGCTCAACGGTGGTTGGCCGGGACGCCTCCCGGAATTCGATGGGTGTTTTGGCGTAATGTTTCTTAAAAACGGCGTACATATACTGCAAAGAGGGGTAGCCGCAAATTCTGGCAATATCGGCCGTGGATTCGTCGGATTCTTTCAGCATTTTGCACGCCCTGGTCAGTTTTTCGTTGTGAATTTCTGTATGAATGCTGTGACCGCGCTCTTCCTTGAAGCGGTTTTCAAGATTGGAACGGGATATGCCTACATAGTCCAGTACCTGGTCGACCTTGATCCCCCTGCACGCATTCTGCCGAATAAAATGCATGGCCTGCATAACGTGGGGATCCGCTATGGCTTTGAAATCTGTACTCTGTCGTTCTGCAACCCGCTCTGGCGGAACCAAAATAGGTTTTTTGGGCCCCTGATAGCCCTGCAGAATCTTATGCAGAAACTTGGCAGCCTGATAACCCATTTCAAAGCAGCCCTGTTTGACGGAACTCAGACTCACCCGGCTGAGGAAGCGCGCAATTTCGTCGTCATCGATGCCGATCACGGCCATTTTTTCCGGAATGAGCATACCGATATGATCACACACCTGTAACAGATGTCGGGCACGGGCATCGGTTACCGCAACAATGCCAATCGGTGTGGGCAAACTGCGTAACCAGTCAGACAGACGTTTTATGGTGTATTGCCAGGTTTCCGGGCGCACAGGGTGGCCCCGGTAAACATAGCACTCATAGCCTTCCTTCGAGGTAATGTCTATCATTGCATTTTCCCTCTCCACGGCCCAGCGCTGGTGCTCATCCAGCGGTGCGCCGTAAAACGCAAAACGCTGAATGCCCTTCTGGCGCAAGTGCTGGAATGCGGCGTTTACCAGCTCATAGTTATCCGTGGCGACATAAGGGACATCGGGGTAATCTTCCGGGTTCTTGTAAGAACCACCAATACCCACCACAGGCACCTGTGCTTTTTGCAACGCCGCCTGAATTTTTGGGTTGTCGTAATCGGCAATAATGCCATCACCACTCCATTCATCGAGGTGATCAAGGCGGGCCATAAAGTCCTCTTCGAGATACAGATCCCAGTCAACTTTGGAGGTCTGCAAATAGCTGCCAATCCCTTCAATTATCTGACGATCGTAAACTTTACTGGCATTAAAAAGCATTGTAATGCTGTGTTTGTTTTCAAACATATCCCACTCCAAAACATTGAAAACAAAATTAGATAAACTTTGTTATGTTATTTACCTCATTGACAGCATCCTAATACATTCAAACGGAATTAACAAAAAAACTACAAGATTTCATAATTGTCCTTTTACCAACCCAACTTCAACATACAGCCATCTCTCTAAAAACCACATTAAGAAACTATATTTATGTTTATTGGTATCGATTTAGGCACCTCAGGCGTCAAAACCATTATTACGGATGCCACCGGTGCGGTTGTCGCTTCCGCCAAGGCGCCACTGGACGTCAGCATCCCCAGGCCACTCTGGTCAGAGCAAAACCCTGAAGACTGGTGGCAGGCTACACTGAAATCCCTGGATGAACTGGCCTCTACACACAATCTGGGCAGCGTTCAGGCTATTGGCCTGGCTGGTCAGATGCACGGAGCCACACTGCTGGACAAGCAGCACAAGGTGCTCCGCCCGGCCATTCTGTGGAATGATGGCCGCAGCGAATCCCAGTGCCAGCAAATTGAAGCCCAGGTGCCTAATGCCAGGGAAGTGACCGGAAACCTGGTGATGCCAGGATTCACCGCACCCAAGCTTCTGTGGGTAAAGCAAAATGAACCCGATGTGTTTGCGAGAGTCGACAAAGTGTTGTTACCCAAGGACTATCTGCGCTTTCGACTGTGTGGTGAGTTTGCTTCCGACATGTCCGACTCGGCAGGTACAGCCTGGCTGAATACTGCTGAGCGCAACTGGAATGCGCCCCTGCTGGATGCCTGTGGATTGTCTATAAGTCACATGCCAAAACTCTATGAAGGCAATGAGGTTACCGGTTATCTGAGTGCGGACCTGGCGAACCGCTGGGGCCTGAAGCAAGTTCCGATTGTGGCTGGCGCCGGCGACAATGCAGCGGGGGCCATTGGCTGTGGCATTGTGAATCCGGGGCAGGCGATGCTGTCGCTGGGCACTTCCGGTGTGTATTTCGCGGTAACCCGGGAATTCAAAGCCGATCCAGAAACGGCGGTACACAGCTTCTGTCACGCCCTGCCCAACCGCTGGCATCTGATGTCAGTGATGCTCAGTGCAGCCAGCTGTCTTCAGTGGTACGCCGACAACAGTGGTTACCGCGATGTGGGCGAACTGTTCGCCGACCTGGAAGCCAATACCCGTTTTGACGACCCCGCAATCCCGCTGTTTATGCCTTATCTCACTGGAGAGCGCACCCCTCACAATAACCCCAACGCGAAAGCGGGCTTTGTGGGAATAACCGCCG
Source organism: Alteromonas aestuariivivens (assembly GCF_003367475.1). GTDB lineage: Bacteria > Pseudomonadota > Gammaproteobacteria > Enterobacterales > Alteromonadaceae > Alteromonas > Alteromonas aestuariivivens. The sequence goes on along the minus strand of NZ_QRHA01000006.1, from coordinate 225,720 downwards.
CCACCACACGCGCCCATATGGCCCAGGCTGTTGTTCAGGGAGTTTCCATGGCACTGGCTGACGGTATTGACGCGGTTCATCAGTGCGGTGTGGAAGTGGATGGCATCTCCCTGATCGGTGGCGGTGTGAAAAGTACCTACTGGAGACAATTGCTTGCCGATGTGAGCGGGATCCCTATGAATTACCGCAGAGGAGGCGATGTCGGCCCAGCCCTTGGCGCAGCAAGGCTGGCACAGGCAGCAATGTATCCGAAAGAATCTATTTCAAACATCTGTCCGGTACCGGAACTGGAGCAGAGTTACACACCGAACTCAGACATTAACGAATTCTTTTTACAAAAGCGGCAAAAGTTTCGCGAGTTGTATTACGCGATTGAGCCGCAATTTTGAGCTGAAGAAAAATCACAAGAGGCTATCCAGTTTACATAATTGTGCCGGATAGCCAGTTTACTGAGACTTAGCGTTACTTTTTTATCAGAGCCAATTGCTCGAACTGGGAGTTAGTCATGGCAGAATTCTTTAAAAACATCGGCCCAATCAAATACGAAGGCGCCGACTCCACCAATCCATTGGCATTCAAACATTACAACCCAAGTGAAGTTATCCTGGGTAAAACCATGGAAGAACACCTTCGTTTTGCTTCCTGCTACTGGCACAACTTCTGCTGGGACGGTGCGGACGTATTTGGTGGCGGCACCTTTGGACGCCCGTGGCTGGCCGCTGGCGATCCAATGGAAAAAGCCAAGGAGAAGGCCAATGTGGCATTTGAGTTTTTCAGTAAGCTTGGTGCCCCCTATTATTGTTTTCATGACATCGATGTGGCACCGGAAGGCAACAGCGTAGAAGAGTACGTGTCCAATTTCGCTGTAATGACCGATGTGCTGGCGCAAAAACAGGAAGAAACCGGAATGAAACTGTTGTGGGGTACTGCCAACGTATTCAGCAACCCACGTTTCATGTCAGGCGCTTCCACCAATCCAGACCCGGAAGTATTTGCCCGTGCGGCGACCCAGGTGTTTCACGCCATGAACGCAACCAAAAAACTGGGCGGTGCCAACTACGTACTGTGGGGCGGCCGTGAAGGCTATGAAACCTTGCTGAACACCGAACTGAAGCGTGAACGTGACCAAATGGGCCGGTTTATGTCGATGGTTGTTGAACACAAGTACAAGATCGGTTTCGATGGCCTTCTGCTGATCGAGCCCAAACCTCAGGAGCCCACCAAGCACCAGTACGATTACGATACTGCGACTGTATACGGATTCCTCAAGGAGTTTGGTCTGGAGAAAGAGTTTGCAGTCAACATCGAAGCCAACCACGCAACCCTGTCGGGTCACTCTTTCCACCATGAAATTGCCACTGCCTTCGCGCTGGGTATTTTCGGCTCCATCGACGCCAACCGCGGCGATGCGCAGTTGGGCTGGGATACGGACCAGTTCCCCAACAGCGTAGAAGAAATGACACTGATTTGTTATGAAATCCTCAAAAACGGGGGTTACACCAGTGGTGGCTTCAACTTTGACACCAAGCTGCGCCGTCAGAGTATTGATGCCGAAGACCTGTTCATAGGCCATATTGGTGGCATGGACACCTGTGCCCTGGGCCTGAAGAAAGCGGCAGCCATACTGGAAAGCGACTTTATTGCCGCGCACAAGTCCAAACGCTATGCAGGCTGGGACAGCGATTTGGGTAAAGCCATCCTGAGTGGTGATTACTCACTGGAAGCCCTCGCCGGTTATACCCTGGACAAGAAACTGGACCCGAAACATGTTTCCGGTAAACAGGAACAACTTGAAAATCTGGTGAACCAGGTGCTGTTCCGCTAACCCCGGTTCACAGCTTCCCATCTGGCCTCAATGAGCAAGCGTTCATTGAGGCCTTTTTTATTGCCTTAAACACTTAACCTGCTAGCTTGCGATATCTTCTTTCGTCGTTCTGATTTCTTTTCGCTGTATTTACAGTTCCGCAACAATTCACGAGAGTTATCCCTAAGCACATTTCATCACACAAGGGTTCAACTCGTGAAAATTGAGAAAGCGCTTTCTGAGCGATTGCGATTCCCCTCTTTTACCCTGGCACTGGCAGCAGGTCCGCTTTTGCTGTCAGTTGGCTGCAGCACGCAGCAAGACTCTACCATCAGCGAAAACGTTGAAACGCTGGCAACCATCCACCCGGAAATCTGGCCTCAGCAGTCTTCCCCGCTATCCCGGGACCCTGGAATTGAAGCCAGAATATCAGCATTATTGGGGCAGATGACGCTTGAAGAAAAAGTCGGCCAGGTGATCCAAGCCGACATCGCCTCGGTTACGCCAGAGGAAGTCGCCGAGTACAACCTGGGCTCAGTGCTCAATGGTGGAAACTCAGCCCCGTTTAACGACAATCACACCGCTCCGGAAAACTGGCTGGACCTGGCCGATGCCTTCTGGACAGCGTCGACTGACCGCAGTGACGGCGGGGTTGGCATTCCGGTAATCTGGGGCGTGGACGCAGTGCACGGCCACAACAACATTGTGGGCGCTACTCTGTTTCCCCACAATATTGGCCTGGGTGCCGCAAATGATGCAGACCTCATTCGTCGCATCGGCGCCGCCACCGCAACTGAAATACGGGTTACCGGCAACGACTGGACGTTCGCACCAACTGTTGCGGTTGCTCAAAATGACCGCTGGGGTCGCACTTACGAAAGCTATGCGGAGATCCCCAGCATAGTGAGCAAATACTCAGCTGCAATGGTTGAAGGGCTCCAGGGTAAAGTGAACAGTGATGTGTTCCTTGACCAGCATCACGTTATTTCAACGGTCAAACACTTCGTCGGTGACGGCAGCACCGTGGATGGAGTGGATCAGGGTGACAGCCAGGTAACCGAAGAAGAACTCAGGGACATACATGCCGCTGGCTATCCCTCTGCCATACAGGCGGGCGTTCAGGTTGCCATGGCTTCATACAACAGCTGGCACGGCCAGAAGATGCATGGTTTCAAACCTATGCTCAGCGATGTACTGGTTGATCGCATGGGTTTCGACGGCTTTGTGGTTGGCGATTGGAATGGTCACGGCCAGGTTGCAGGATGCACACCTCAGTCCTGCGCGCAGGCATTTAATGCCGGGCTGGATATGTTTATGGCTCCGGACTCCTGGAAAGCCCTGTATTCGAATGTTCTTGAGCAGGTTCGCACCGGCATCATCAGCGAATCACGCCTTGATCAGGCAGTGAGCCGTATATTGCGAGTCAAAATGCGGGCTGGAATTTTTGAGGCAGGCCTTCCTTCTGAACGGCCTTACGCTGGCGACTGGAGCGTTCTAGGCAGCGCAGAGCATCGCGCACTGGCCCGTGAAGCAGTGCGCAAGTCATTGGTATTAATCAAGAATAACAACCAACTACTACCACTCTTACCCAGCTCCAAGGTGGTTGTTGCAGGGTCTGGTGCTGACGATATTGCCCAGGCAGCGGGTGGCTGGACACTGACCTGGCAGGGCAGTGGCAACACTAACGCCCATTTTCCCAATGGCCAGTCAATTTACGCAGGCATCGCAGAGTATGTGGAAGCCAACGGCGGCCAGATTGAATTTACTGCCAACGGTACTTTCAGCGGCCAACCCGACGTTGCCATTGTGGTATTTGGCGAACAGCCCTATGCGGAGTTTCAGGGAGATATTGCTAACGTCGACTTCGCTGATGAGCATGGCTTAGAGCTTCTGGCGGCTTTCCGCCAGGCAGGTATTCCAACCGTTTCAGTCTTTCTGTCCGGACGGCCGCTTTGGGTAAACCCAGAGCTAAACCTCAGTGATGCCTTTGTTGCCGCCTGGCTGCCAGGTTCAGAGGGAGGTGGGGTGGCAGATATGCTGTTTGCCACAGCAGACGGGCAACCCCGTTATGATTTCAGTGGGCGATTAAGCTTTTCATGGCCAGCCGACCCGTCACAGGCATTGCTCAACATTCAGGACGAGAACTACAGCCCGCTGTTTCCGGTTGGGTACGGCCTGAGCATTCATGACGACTCACCGGTAATGACACTCAATGAACAGGTAGAAAGTGCCCTGGCGACAGATTTCAGCAAGCGTTACCTGTATGCCGGCGATGCAGTCCCCCCCTGGCAACTGGTTGCTGCCGACGGTGGTGGCAGCACAGTTATCAATCAGCCGAGAATGAGTTCGGTGAATGGAGCGCTTGAGGTAGTGGCCACTGATCACAACGCCCAGGAAGATACTGTGATTGTCACATGGGCCGGGGCTGGAAGCCTGAGCATACAGGGTGAGACCATCGACATTGCCCGCCAGAGCAACGGCGACATGGCGCTGGAGCTGGTTTATCAGGTTCTTAAACCCGCTTCCGGCAACATATCACTGGGTATGTATTGCACAGGCCCGGGCTGCGCGGGGAATCTGGATTTGACTGCACAGCTCAATAAGCTTACCGGCCAAGGGTGGCAACGCAGCGCCATTAAGCTGAGTTGTTTCGAACAGATGGGCGCCGATATGAACCAGATTACCCGGCCGCTGGTGATCGAATCAACCTCAGGCCTGCAGTTGCAGATAGCTGAGGCGCATCTGGTGGCCAACCAGGGGCAGGCATCCTGCTCTTTGTAATGACGTAAACCGGGCGGAAGTATTGCGAAATCCGTTGACACTTAGCGGTTGTCAACTCCGCCCGCCAAAACCAGCGGACAGCGAAAACACCGCAGTACGTGGCTCCCGGGCACCATCGCCGGGTAAAACCGCTGATTCGAGAAAGCGCTTTTTCCAAAAAACGATATTTTCACGATGAAGCAAAAAAAAGTAATGGTCGGGTCAGGCCGCTTGGCTAACATTTGTTAACGGCTTGTATACGGCGGCCAGATTCACAGGCAATCTAATCTTGTCAGAGCGAACTCCCTAAGTTACCGCTCGGTTAAGGCAAGGAAGGTAACCTGAGCGAAAGTACATAAACCTAACACTGGGGATAAACACAATGAACCTTCAGAGACACTTTAACAAAAAGCTGTTAACGCAAAGTATCTCGTTACTGCTTGGAACGAGCGTCATACTTCCGGTCGCCGCCCAACAAAATGCTGCTAGCGATGAACCATTAGAGGTAATTGAAGTAAGGGGCTTACGTTCCAGTCTGGCGGAGTCTGCTTCCATTAAACGCGAATCCGTCGGTGTCGTTGACGCCATATCGGCAGAAGACATCGGTAAATTCCCTGACACCAACCTGGCTGAATCCCTGCAACGCATAACGGGTGTTTCAATAAGCCGTTCCAATGGGGAAGGTAACGAGATCACTGTGCGGGGCTTTGGGGGTGAAAACAACATGATCACCCTCAATGGCCGTATGATGCCTGCCGCCCAAACCTATGGCGGAGGCAGCGGGGCTGATGGCACCACCAAGGGCGGCAGCTCCAGGGCGTTTGATTTTGGCAACCTGGCTTCCGAGGGCGTCAGAGCAGTAGAAGTCTACAAAACCAGCAAGGCCAATATTGCGACGGGAGGCATTGGTGCGACCGTAAATATCATAACCGCCAAACCACTGGCGAATCCGGGCTTCAGAGCCAATGTGGGCGCCAAAGCCCTCCACGACACCACCAATGAAGCCGGCAACGACGTTACCCCTGAAGTTTCCGGTATCATTAACTGGACTGATGATGACGCCACCTTTGGAGTTAATGTTGCCGCAATTGTTCAAAAACGGGATTCTGGCTACACAGGAGCCACAGTAAACGACTGGAACATTGGAACCTGGGGCGACCCAAACGACCCGGACACCCTGTTCAATAACGCCAATGCCGTATTTGAAAACACTCCGGACGATGGGCAGCTGTATGCCCGCCCCAACGACCTTCGTTATGCGTTTTCGGATACCTCCAGAACCCGGACTAACGCACAAATCACGTTCCAGTACGCGCCCAACGACAACATGACTGCCACCCTGGATTACCTGTACGCGGAAAACGAAATTCAGGAGCACCGTGGTGAAATTGGTAACTGGGTACAAAATGGTTCCAATATTACCCATGTAACCTTTGATGACAGCCCGGTTGCCACACCTATCTACATGGCCGAAAGCTACAATGGCACGGTGGACGAAGGTTACGAACAGCAATGGCGTGAACAGACCAATACTCTGGACTCTTTGGGGTTCAACTTTGAATATATGGTTAATGACAGCCTGATTCTGACCTTCGATGCTCACGATTCTTCAATGGAAAGCATGCCCAGCGGCCCGAGTGAAAATCTGGCTAGCGGAGAAATTGCAGTCGGTATTGGCTCGCCGACCGTTACCTCACGGGAATGGTGGTATGACCGCGAACTGCCCAGCTACCGAAACGTTTACGACGACAGCGCTCGCGGCAATGGCAATGGCGTGCTGGATGCGGGCGACGTGGGTTCATCCATTTTACGATTCCGCCATGCCTCCCAGGTTACCGACATTACTCAGTTCAAACTGGATGGCAAGCTGCTGTTTGACAATGGCGAGTTTGATTTTGGGGTGGAAAGCCGGGCCATGGAGATGACGGCTCGAGAAACCGCTAACGACAATATGACACTGGGTAACTGGGGTATCGCAAACCCGGGCGAATTCTCCGAAGGTCTGCTTGAAACCATTGATATTGGCAGTCGCTTTGACGACTTCGACATTGGTGTCAGCCAGGGAATTGGTTTTATCGGAGATCCGGTAGCGCTGGCAACGGAAGGTATTAATCTGTATCCCGGTGACTCCAACTTCTTTGGTGTCAGCCCCATATTCTCCAACAACGATAAAGTGGAAGAAGACACGCTGGCGGCTTACGCCCAGGTTCACATTGAAGCCGAGCTCGGTGGGCGCCCGGTAAATATCCTGGCAGGTTTGCGCTACGAAACCACTGACGTTACCTCTACGTCGCTGGTCACCCCGCCCAGCTATCTACTCTGGGAGAACAATAACGACTTCAGCGTCTATACGGATCCATCTACAGCGGCTCAACCGCTTTCTGAAGAAGCCAGCTACGATAACCTGCTGCCAAGCCTGGACTTTGACATACTTTTCACCGACGACCTCAAAGGCCGCTTTTCGTACAGCAAAACCATTGCCCGTGCAGGCTACGGTAATCTGCGGGTAGCGCCAAGTGGCTACGCCACCAACGGCTCAACGCTGAACGGTGCCCGCCCCACAGCGCAGTCTGCCAACCCTTCACTACTGCCGCTTGAGTCAGATAATCTGGACCTGTCACTGGAGTGGTATTACAGCGACACCAGCTACGCTTCAATCGGCTTTTTTGAAAAACGGGTTGCCAATTTCATCGGTACCGGCCAGGAAAACCGTTCATTCTTCGGCATCCTCGACCAGACAGCCGGCCCACGGGCTGAAGCTGCTGCTGCGGCGCTGCGTGAGCGCGGGTTTGCAGTGGACGACACCTCGCTGTTTGCCATGATGGTATTACTTGAACAACCCCAGGCGTTCCCGAACGGTGCTGACGATTACACCGGCTCGGCGGAGCAAATTTTGGAGCTGGGTGAAACTCCCGGATGGGACATCACCCCTGAAAATGGCGACCCGGAAATGGTGTTCCGAACCAGCCTGCCGCAAAACAACAAGGAAGCGAAGCTCTACGGTGCAGAACTGGCGGTACAGCACTTCTTTGGTGACAGCGGTTTTGGTGTGCAGGCCAACTACACCCTGGTTCGTGGCGACATCGGCTTCGACAACGAAGGCAGCCCGGACGTGTCCCAGTTCGCTCTTACCGGCCTGAGTGACACCGCTAACCTGGTACTGATTTACGACAAGGATGGCCTAACCGCCCGGGTGGCTTACAACTGGCGGGATGACTATCTGAATCGCATCAACTATAGGGGCTCAAACAACCCCACCTATGTTGAAGCTCACAGCCAGATTGACGCTAATGTGAGTTACAACATTACCGAAGACTGGACAGTGTCGTTCGAGGTGATCAACCTGACTGGCGAAGACAACCGAGAGCACGGCAGGACCTACAATCAGATGTGGTACCTGGAAGATCTCGGCCCTCGTTATAGTCTGGGCATGCGGTACGCGTTTTACTGAGATGGGAGCGCCCCTCACAGGGGCGCCTAAATTCCTAAATGGCCACTTACATTGTGGCCATTTATGCGTATAGTGGAAGTCACAGACCGGAGTCCACTCAGTGCACTGAATCTTCAGGATAAATTATGACAGATCTCGTATTGCTGGATAATCTGACCCATAAAGATCTTCGGGTTGTCACCCGCTACAGCGCCGATTTCGGTGACAATATTGCAAGCACTCTTACCTTTCCCACCGAATTTGCCAATGTTGAAAAAGAATACCCAATCTTATTGCACAAAAGCCCCCAATCTTCCCAATTTCAGGCTGTTGCACTGTTTGGCCTGGAGCGGGGAGAAAACCTTTTTTTAAGTGAATCCTCCCCGTTGACCAATCATTGCGGAAGCTGGCAGGCCAGTTATGTTCCCGCCATGATTGCCAAAGGGCCGTTTGTAATTGGGATGCACAACAATGGTAATGGGCAGCCAAATGCCATGATCCACATCGACATGGACAGCCCGCGTATCAACCAGTCGGAAGGCAAAGCGGTATTTCTGCCCCACGGCGGTAACAGCGATTACCTGAATCACGTAAGCCGTTTACTCGGCACCATTCACGATGGCATGCAATCCAGCGCTGCAATGTATGCTGCGTTTGAAAAATATGACCTGATTGAACCTCTGAGCATTGATATCACCCTTATCAACGGCGACGCAGTTCGCATTGGCGGGCATTACACCATTAGTGAGGAAAAGCTCGCCCAACTTCCCGCACACGCGTTATTCGAGCTCAACCAGAATGGTTTCCTGCAGGGTGCATTTCTGATTGTGGCTTCATTAACCAACATGCGGAAACTCATCGATATGAAGAATGCCCGGTTACAGAATGCAAATTACTAGCTGAGTCGGTTGTTACTATGTTTGGAATTGATACCCGGGTAAAGGAAATCTGCGGCGCTGACAAAGATGCGCTTTCGCAGATGCTGGTGAAAGAACAACAACCCGTTATTCTTCGAGGATTGGTGTCGGGCTGGCCACTGGTTGAAGCGTCCAGGGCTGGGCCTGAATCGGCCGTGACCTATCTCAAGCGCTTTTACAATGGCAAGCGCAGCATGATTTATCAGGGCCCAAGCGAGATCCGCGGGCGTTATTTTTATAACGAGCAGGTCAGCAAACTCAACTACGAAAGTCACATGGGCCAGATTGACGGAATGCTGGACAGCATTCTTGCCACCCTGGGCTGTGATGACGCGCCCAGTCTGTATGTTGCCTCCAATGCGGTAGACAGTCATTTTCCGGCCATGCGGGCAGAAAATGACCTGACGGTTCCGATTGAAAACCCGGACATTCCCATCACACCTCCATTGGCGAGTATCTGGATAGGCAATCGCTCTTTGGCCTCATGCCATTTTGATTCTCTGGAGAACATTGCCTGCTGCGTAGCCGGGCGAAGGCGATTTGTGCTGTTCCCACCGGGTCAAATCGCCAATCTTTATCCCGGCCCTCTGGAAATGACCCCGGGGGGGCAAGCCATCAGTATGGTTGATTTTTACAACCCTGATTTCGCCCGTTACCCCAACTTCCGGCAGGCACTCAGCGTTGGCCAGGTGGCCGAGCTGAAGCCAGGAGACGCCATTTACATTCCCACCATGTGGTGGCATCAGGTAGAAGGGCTGAATGACTTCAACATTCTGATCAACTACTGGTGGTCTCCCTCTGCCGCGTATTTGCCAGCCGGGATGGGCGCTCTACTGCACGCAATGTTAGGAATAAGAGATAAATCTGCAGCGGAAAAAGCCGCATGGAAAACCTTGTTTGATTACTACGTATTTGGTGACTCAGCTACAGCCGCTAAACACTTGCCGCCTGAATCGCAGGGCATACTGGGGCCAATGGATGAATTGAAGGCCCGTCGACTGCGGTCACTGCTGCTCAACCAATTAAACCGATAACCCACTTGGTGGCATAAACCATGACCAAAGAAAACCCAAGCACAAATTCCCGGATTGTTATTGCCGGTGGCGGAACAGCTGGCTGGATAGCCGCGGCGGCGCTGGCAAAGAAAATGGGGCCACTGCTGGACATTACACTGGTGGAATCGGCTGAAATTGGCACGGTGGGGGTGGGCGAAGCAACCATTCCACCGCTGCGGGTATTTCACAAGTTACTGCGCATTGACGAACAAGCTTTTATGCAAGCCACCTCGGCCACCTTCAAACTCGGGATCCAGTTTGAAAACTGGGGGCAGGTGGGAGACAGCTACATTCACTCATTTGGTCAAACCGGCCAGCAAAGCTGGCTGGCTGAATTCGTACACTTCTGGCTGGAAGCCAGAAAGCGGGGCTTAGCCGGCAACTACGGCGACTACTGCCTGGAACTGGAAGCGGCGCTTCAGGGCAAATTTGCCACCTCCCCTCAATCAGACATCAACTACGCTTACCATCTGGATGCGGGAGACTACGCACGATTTTTGGCCAACTTTTGTCAGGCTTTGGGCGTCAAGCGTATTGAAGGCAAAATCGAACAGGTGGAGCAGCACGAAAACGATTTCATCAGCGCCCTGGTTCTGACCGACGGTACCCGAATTGAAGGTGATCTGTTTATTGACTGCACGGGTTTTCGCGGGCTGCTGATCGAACAAACCTTGCATACCGGATATGAAGACTGGTCCCACTGGTTGCCCTGCGACAGCGCCGTGGCGATACAAACTGAATCGGTAGCACCCGCCCAACCCTTTACGCGCTCCATTGCGCACCACGCCGGCTGGCAATGGCAAATCCCACTGCAGCACCGGGTCGGAAACGGGCTGGTATACAGCCGGCAGCACATGAGCGACGACGAGGCCCGCGAATATTTACTCAGTCACGTAGAAGGAACGCCAATTACTGAACCGAGAGTCATTCACTACCGTACCGGGCGCCGTCTCAAAGCCTGGAACAAAAACTGTGTCGCCCTGGGCCTGGCAAGCGGCTTTGTCGAGCCACTGGAGTCCACCAGCATTCACCTGATCATTATGGGTATCACCCGCCTGATGCAGCTGTTTCCTTTTAATGGGTGGGACAGCGCCCTGATCGACGAGTATAACCAGCAAACCATTGAAGAACTGGAGCGGATCCGTGACTTTATTGTGTTGCACTACCATGTCACCGAACGCAACGACAGTCCGTTTTGGGACTATTGTAGAAGAATGGAGATTCCCGAAACTCTGCTGCATCGTATCAACCTCTTCGCCACTCAGGGGCACGCGTTTCAGAAACACAATGAATTGTTCCGGGTAGATTCCTGGACTCAGGTAATGCTTGGGCAACGATTACTACCAAAACACCATCATCCTGCCCCGGCACTAATGACCGACCAGCAACTGAGCCAGGCGCTCAGCCAACACCGTGAGCAAATACTTCAACTGGTAAACAGACTGCCAGACCACCAGACGTTTATAAACCAATACTGCAAGCGCAGTTGATCCGAATCGGTTGTGATCAGGCGTTGCATAACCAAAGTTTTGCGTTTTTTCGGTAAACTCTGCAGGGCGGGCGTCAAACCGACTGGGAATTTTCCGGCAAATCTCTATAGTGTCTCCCCGTTAACTTCTGTTTTTGATGTTTTAGAGGAACACCGATGCGCAAAGCACTCATTGCCATAACCTGTACTGTGCTAACGGCTGGTTGCGCAGATTTGCCCACAGACCAGCAAATTGACAACGCGAACTATGGCCCCTACCCGGAAAATTACAAAGCCATCGTTGAAGCGTACTACGACAAAGAACTGCGAGATCCCGACGCCACGCTATGGCGTGGTATTGCTGAGCCCAAGCGATACTGGATAGGTAATGAAATGGATAATGTGTATTACGGCTATCTGGTGTGTGCCACGCTGAATACCAAAAACCTGTTTGGCGGTTACAAGGGCTATACTACCGATGCGCTGATGATCAATAACGGAAAAGTGATTAAGTTTGTTGCTGATGGTGACTGGTGGGGTGAAAAACTCTGCGACTGAAAACAGACAGGCTCCGGGCCGAATCGACCCGGAGCCTGGCGCTTACTTGTTTTGGCAAACAAATCAGTCGACAGTATAGCCGTTGTCTGAGCAGGACGACTTTTTGGTTTCCAGCGCGCGCTTTTGACGCTTAAGCCATTCACCTTTGATGTTGGAAGTGGTTTCTTCCATCTCTCTAGTCACACGCTCAATTTCTTTATCTACGCCTTTACATGCACCCTGGCTAGGCTGAAAGTCAGCGGCCATAAGTGAAGGGGCCATCATGGACAACACCAACAAAGGAATTACACGAGTTCTCATAGGTACCTCTCAATATACCACTAAATTATTATCATCCTATCTTGCCAATGGCGGCCCGGTTCCTGAGCAAAACGAAGAACAATGGCAAGTCGTTGTTCAAAAATATAGCAGCAGATCCCAAAGTGTTGGGGTTGAAAAACCATACCTAAGAATGATTTTTAATGAATTTAGGTAATGTGACCTGTTTTGTTATGCGGATTTCAGCGCGGTTCGTATGAACCTAAAGAAAGGTAAGTGCCTTTACTCTTTAGATAAAGGCACTCGTTCGGTAACACTCCTCCCTCATTCCGGAAGGAGTGCTCAGACCATTATAATTTTTGTTGTTTGATCCAGTTTTCAACGTCCTGCTTGACCATGGCCATCGGTCTTGCGCCCGACAACAGGATCAGGTCGTGAAATTCACGCAGGTCGAATTTATCACCCAGAGCCTGCTCAGCCTGCTTTTGCAGCTCTACAAACATCAGCATACCCAGCTTGTATCCCAGCGCCTGACCGGGCCAGGCCATATAGCGCTCTACCTCTGGAACCACATCAGAAAGGGACGTACCTGTGGTCGCGTGAAAATAATCGATGGCCTGCTGGCGAGTCCACTTTTTACGATGCAGCCCGGTATCCACAACCAGACGCACGGCACGATACAGTTCAGCCTGCAAACGCCCCAGATCACCCAGCGGATCATCCTGGTACATGCCCATCATCGTACTTGCCACATATTCGGAGTACAGCGCCCAGCCTTCAACATACGCATTGTAAGGCGCATTCTGGCGCATCAGACCAATGTCCTGCGCCATATTCAGTGCAATTTGGAAGTGATGTCCGGGTACAGCCTCGTGGTAGGTGAGCGTTTTCAGGCCATACTTAGGAACAGCTGCCATGTCCCGCAAGTTTATCCAGTATATGCCTGGGCGCTTGCCGTCCAGTGACGGCGGCGAGTAAAAGCCTCCGGCTTCACCTGCTTCCGATACGGGCGGAATGCGTCTGACCTCAACCGCCTGCTCAGGCAGAGTGCCATAGAACTGGGGAGCGCGAGCCATGATGGCACTGATCTCTTGGTTCAGGTACTGAATCAGTGCCTGGCGGCCCGCATCACTTTCTTCGAAAACCTGGCCTGGCAAAGTAGCCAACTCCATCATACGCTCACCGACAGAACCATTTTCAAGGCCGTTGGCTTTGAGGATGGTGTCCATTTCTGCAGAAATACGCGCCACTTCATCCAGCCCAATCTGGTGAATCTGATCGGCAGTGAGAGAGGAATCACCCAAAAAGCGAATTTCGTGCTGATAGAACTCATCGCCGCCAGGTTGGGACCAGATGCCGTCCTCGTCCCTGGCGATTTTCGCACTTTCAACCATCAGTTGACGAGCCTGTTGGTAAGCCGGGTACACCACGTCTTCCACCAGCGAAGCTGCGCGAGCAGTCAAAGCTTGCTGTTCATCGGAGGACAAACCGTCCATCTGAGTTAACTTCTCAGCGAAACTGCGCACCAGTTCGTGCTCCTGCGCTGGGGCAGCCAAAAATGCATCGAAAAACGCCAGGGTTTTAGGGTGCAAATTTTTCGGCAAAATGATGCCCTTTTGCATATCAGCCCGATACTTACCGAGCACGCCCTGAACAAATTCATCCATCTTACCCAGTCGGGTCAGGTACGCTTGTGCTTCATCCGGGCTCGCCACGGATTGCTGCACCTGCATCAGTTTGGGCACGTCAATAAGCGGGCCGGAGATTTGATTGATGATATAAGGCAGATGCCCGCCCCAGGTATCGATGTACCCGGCCGGAAAATTCGTATCTCCGGTAAAATACTCAAAAATATTAGCCAGAATCTGTTGGTGGTAACGCTGCGGCGCGCCCAGCTCATCGGTATCGATACTGCGCAGTTCCGCAGCCGCGGCCGCCATTGCCGTTTGCATTGCCTGCATACCGGCAACACGGTAATCGGGCAACCGATCGTTGTAGCTGCCACCGGCCTGCTCTGCGGAAAGGGCCAGCATGGTAGCAAGGGTTGGCTGCTGCTTTAAAAAGATCTGGGTATGGTACTGTTCCTTCTCCTTCAAAGCCTGCTTACCTGCTGATTCGGAGACTGATGACAACTGTGCAGAATACGCTGCCGATGTTTGTGGCTGGCTGCATGCCATTAGGATGCCGGTTAGCCCCACCGTCAATGCGATTGTGGTTATTTTCATTGCATTTCTTCCACTCGTTAGGTTCGACGATATTGTTCAGAATTCTGACGGATTGTCACGTAACAACAAACTGAAGAGAGACAAAAACCATATTTCTGCCCGATTTAGCCTAAAATAGCAGCGGCCAGACGCTTCAGCTTATCCATGGCCGACTTGTCCTGGTTTCCGGTTGTTGTCACATAAAAGCTTTCCTGCAGATCAATCTGTTTCACTAGTGCAACGTTATACTGTTGTTCCAGTTCATCGCGAATGCATAAGGGTGCGCAAAATATGCCGCTGTCATGCAGACCGAACAGTTTGAGTGTTGCGCTGTCATCGAACTCAGCTATTACATTGGGCACCACATTGTGTTCCTGCAACCACTCCATCAGCAACGGCCTTAATGAGTTGCGGTCGCCGGGCAGTAACATTGGCACATTGTTTAGAGAGCGGGGAAAGTCACTGCGAATTTGCGTAACACGCTGGGGAGAGGCAAAAAAGCCCAATGAAGACTCCCCTAACAGAATACTGCGGGCCTTTACCTTAGCTCCGGCCATTACCGCTTTGTCTGCCAGGATCAAATCTACCCGCCCCAATGCCAACTCTGTGAGCAAAACATCGAATCCGCCCTCCCTGAACACAAAATGGGCATTTGAAACATCTTCTATCATTGGGGAGAAAAGCTTATATACCAACATCTTAGGCACTGCATCAGTCGAACCAATAACAAACGTTTGCTTCTTAGCCTGTTCCATGGCGGCTACCGCCAGCAGCAGATCATCTCCGGTGGCAAATATGCTTTTCGCATAATGAAAAACCGTTTCCCCAACGGCATTCAGTTTCAGTCGTTTCCCCTGTCTCTCAAAGACCTTCTTTTGCAGTTGGGTTTCCAATGCGGCAATCTGGCTGCTCACCGTTTGCGGCGTAACGTGCAAAAGTTTACTGGCCTCAATGATGGTGCCGTGCTTGGCGGTTAAGTAAAAGTACTTGAGATGATGGTAGTTAAGATGGCTCATATCAAATTTAAACTGAATCAAACTCAATTATTATCAACTTAACTTTTAACATAACAGGCCGTATATTACGAACTAACCCCGCAAAAATTTCTTGATTATGGCCGAGAAAACAATAGACCTCGAAAAGACCCGAAAATTACTTGTCTCTTTGTTAGCACCAGAGCGAGATTTCTTTTGGGTAGTGATTGCCTACAGTGTCGCCATTGGACTGCTGACACTGGCTGTACCTATCGCCGTACAAACTCTGATCAACACCATCGTCAATATTGCCTCCTCCCGGGCCGTTACCGTTTTGGCTGTCGTGCTGTTTTGCACGCTGTTGCTCTCCGGGTGCTTCAGTGCCCTGAGAATGCGGGTGATGGAGTATTACGAGCGACGCGTATACGCCCGCCTGGTGGCGGAGTTGAGCCTTCGCACAGTGCTTGCCCCGCACAGCTATTTCGAAGGGCGCAAGAATACCAGTATCACGCACCGCTACTTCGACATAATGACGTTGCAGAAAAATATCCCCAGCCTGATGGTTGACGGTATCGCGCTGGTACTTCAAATGCTGGTAGGTTTTACCCTGGTAGCCTTTTACCACCCGTTTTTACTGGCGTTTAACCTGTGTGTACTGTTCGCCATGTATCTGATCTGGAAGATCTGGTCCACTCGAGCAAAAGAAACTGCGGTCATCCTGTCAGAATCTAAATACACCACAGCTAAATGGCTGAACAATCTGGCCTCAGCCCATACCTTTGTAAAATCAGCCACCCAATTCGAGTACGTAGGCAAAAAGACGGAGCACTGCGTGAATGAATATGTTCGCGCTCACTCCCGGCATTTCTCATTCACATTTCGCCAGGTGATTATGTTTCTGGTGCTTTATGCTTCAGCAAGCGCTGCTTTACTGGGCCTGGGTGGATGGCTGGTTATCGCCGGCCAGCTCTCAATTGGACAACTTGTTGCCGCGGAGCTGATTATGTCGGCTGTATTTTTTGGCATTGCCCGTTTCAGCCATTACCTAAAACTCTATTACGAACTGTACGGCAGTGCAGACAAACTTGGCGGCATATTCAATATGCCCCAGGAATCTCTCGAGCACTCAAGCAAACCGAGCCCTCTAAGTGCGTCTCTGACCTTTCACCATGTAACGCTGAGCCATAACAGTGAGAAGTGCGAGCTGCACTTTAGCCTGCCTGACAGGGCAAAGTGCTTTATCGTCACTCACTCCAACTGGGTACAAAAACACATTGTAAATTTGCTAAAGCGCTATAGCCTACCGGAATCAGGCTGGATAAATATGGGCGATCATGAGCTCACAGATCTGGATACCTATGAACTCAGGCAGGCGGTTTCCATACTCGACCGGTCGTTGATCGTGGAATGCACCATTGCCGAATTTATTCAGCTGTCGGCACCTTGCGCTACAAGCAGCCAAATCAACTCAGCACTCGAAAACGTTGGGTTACTGGAGGGCATTAATAAATTACCGCTCAAAATGCAGACCCCTCTGTCGGCTGCCGGTTCACCACTGCAACCGTTGGAACTGATCCTGCTGAAACTGGCCGTGGTCATGCTCAACACACCGAGAATCATAATTCTCAACCAGCATTTTGATGCCATTCCCAGCGCTCGGCGTGAAGCTTTATTGCGCATTCTCGAACAATTGGACTGCACTGTGTTGTACTTTACCAACGCCCCCAACTCCACCAGCTTTTCGCAGACCATAGACATACAGGTTGGCACCGGCCAGGCTGAAAACACCCGCGAGGAGGCAAAACGATGAGCCTGGCACGTGCTGACTTTATGGCTGCAATGAAAACGCTCAACCAATTGTCTTTGCCGAGCATCCACCGAATAGCTATTTGGATTATCATCACCTTTGTGCTTGCAGCAGTTGCGCTTCTGACCCTCACTCCGTGGGTGCAAACCGCCTATGGCACTGGCAGTGTAAACTCACTGAACCCGCTACTGCGTATTCAGCCCATCTCAGCTCTGCTGGATGGTCAAATTGAGCAGTGGCATGTAAGTGAAGGGGAAAGAGTCCGACAGGGCCAACCCATTGTCACACTCGTTGACGTGGACGCAGACAGGCTGGAAAAAATTCGCTCGCAGCAGGCAGCCGCAACCCAGCGCTTTGTCGCTAATCAACAGGCGGTAAAAAATGCCCAGTCAAACCTCTCGCGGCAACAGACTTTGTTGCTGGAGGGCCTGGTTTCACCCAAAGCGGTTGAACAAGTTGAGATTGAGCTGGAAAAACTGAAAGCAGAACTGGCAAAAACGGAGGAGGATCTAAACAGCATCCGAATGACCCTTGCACGCCAGGAAACCCGAACCAAAGTCGCTCCCATGGATGGTACGGTTGTGCGCCTTCGCTCCATTGGCGCGGCTACCTACATCAAAGCGGGAGAGCAACTTGGTTCGTTTGTGCCGGACAATATTGAACGCCAGGTAAGCATAAAGGTAAACGGTCTGGACGCAGCACTGGTGAGCAAAGGCCGGGCAGTCAGAATTCAATTCGAAGGCTGGCCAGCATTTCAGTTCAGCGGCTGGCCTGGCATTTCAGTGGGAACCTTTGCAGGTATTGTCACGTTTGTGGAGCCGGTAGCCGATCAAAACGGCGAGTTTACCGTTTGGGTATCTCCTGACCCGAGCGCCGATCCCTGGCCTGAGCATGACAGCGCCCGACTTGGCAGCCGGGTTCGGGCCTGGATCCTGCTGGAGGAAGTACAATTGGGCTACGAATTATGGCGTCAGCTCAACAATTTTCCACCGCTTCAAACGACAAATCGTGAGCCACAGTGAAACAGTCACTTTTAATATTCCTACTTCTACTTCCCTTTGGTAGCGCAGCCATGTCGCTGGCCGAATATCTGTCGGCAGTCTCTCAGGGGCACCCGGAATTGCGTGCTATGGCTGCTCGCGGGGGGCAGTATGAGGCCAGCCTGCAAAAAGCTGAAGGGGCTTATGATAGTACGCTGATCCACAAAAGTGCTGCACGTCTGAGCGGCTATTATGACGGGATTTATGCCCGCCAGCGCTATGTTCAGCCCATAGAAACATTTAATGCCCAGTTCTTTACCGAGTACCGGATTTCCGATCAGGACTTTCCGGTGTATGAGCAGGAAAATCAAACCTTATCGGGTGGTGAAGCGTCTGTGGGCGTACGTTTGTCACTTCTGCAAAACCGTGACATTGATGACAACCGATTCGGCATTCGCCAGGCCAGCGTAGACACTCAAAAATGGCGGCAACAAGTGAGAATTGCACAAAGTGAATTTTACTTTGAAGCCATACAGGCCTACCTCAACTGGGCCGAGGCAAAAAACTACCAGGCTGCCGCACAACAACTGGTTGAAACCACAAGAGCGCAACAAAACGCGATTCAGCAAAGGGTAGATTCCGGAGATCTAGCTGACCTCGCCCTGACCGAATTTGCAACGCGCCTGTTGGAGCGGGAACTCTCCCTGCTCGAAGCGGAAGGCAAAGTCCAGACCAGCCTTCAGAAACTCAGCTACTTTATGGGTGGGTGGAAGGGGAACTTCTATCAATCCCAGAGCAGTCTATTTACCGAACAAAGCAGAGGATGGCAGACGCTTTTCGCACTGGCAGAACAAACAAGGAAGGACATCAATACTCACCCGGCCGTTGCCACCAAGCTATTGGAACTGAGCGTTTATCAGCAAAAGCTGCGCCTGGCTGACACCAAACTGCTTCCCAAACTGGATTTGGAAGCGGCTATCGCCAAAGATTTCGGCGCCGGGCCTGCACCTTTGGAACAGGCTGAAACCAAAATTGGGCTGTATTTTTCTCTGCCCCTTCAACGCAATCAGGCAAAGGCAGAAAAGTCGAAGGTACAACTTGAACTGCAGCAACTTAACGCGGAACTGGATGCGCTGAAACAAGCCATTACCACACAACTTGAAGAAGCCAGGGTAAACCTGAATTACGCCACCCGACTCTTCGAGATGAACCACCAGCAGGTAAGCCTGAACAACCGCTTGTTGCTCCAGGAGCAACGCCAGTTTGAACTGGGTGCCAGTGACTTTTTTATGCTAAACAGCCGGGAAGTCGATGCGTTCAAAGCAAAGCTCAAGTCCATTCGCGCAGAGTTCAATATCTACCGACAACAACTGCGCATTTTGAAAATTCAGGCATCACTGGATCACGAGTTCGTAGTGAGTACAGCAGCTACGCAAACCTGGGGTAATGAGGTCATTATTCAACGAACGCCTCAGTTATGAATTGGTATCGCGGCGAACGCGTGAACTTATAAAATCTTGCGATGATGTAAGGCAGCCCGACAACGTTTGCAGAAGCAAGCAAAACGGCGTACTGAATAATATTAATCAACAGCAGACACAAATCCAGCAACTGATGGACGCGCCGCCAAAGCGTATTGAAGCGTAAGAGAAACGCCGAGACCTCCTGCGTGCCAGCAGATGAGGAAACAAACACCTTAAAATCAAAATCACAGTCACGACAAATAGCAACGTCCAAGGTTGAGCCACTAAATACACGTTGTGTAAATACAGACAAGCCGTCTGAGAGCACCCTCACCATGCGGCGATAAAAGCTTAAGACATGCACCGACATCTTCTTGACCGCGGTCGCCAGCGAGCGGATTTTTTCCTGTATCCAGTCCACTCCCTTCTTAAGCTGCCGAATCAGCCATCGAAAAGAACGCTTCAGGCCATCAAACAGCCAGCTGCCCCAAGATTCACGCTTGATTTCGGTGGATAACATATGCGCATGCTGACGGTCAGCCGACATATCCTCAATAGCCTGAACGACGGCCTCGGCGCCCGAATCGCGCTCCTCGCCATTTATCTCGTTAAGCGCAAAATACGCCAGGCAACGGCGGATAATTTGCAGGTTTGATTGCCCGGAATCACTGCCCAACTGCTCCGATTCACACAATTCAGCAACGGCCTTTGCCAATGCGTTATGCCTGGGATCATCCAGCGGCAGCCTAGATTGGTGGGCACCGGGTTTTACACCGGAAAATCCGTACAGCCATAACTCAATGGTCAGCAGATTGTAGAGCAGGTCTTCGACAAATGGATGGGCGCGGATAAAATCCGGGCTTGTCAGCATATCGAACTGCGCACTCAGTAAAGGAGTGAGCTTGTCAAGGTCGTACAGGTAGGTTAGCGCCACAGCATTCTGCCCTGTCGCAGGCATACGCACTAAAGCACTGAGAAACGCCTGCCATACCATCACACCAGACTTGCGGTTTCTTCCGTGGGTTCTGACCGAATTACGTTCATCAGACACCACACCAAAAACCCGCAGACGCAACTCTATACTCCTGTTGAGCGCAGCTGTTCGCCGTGGCACCAGCCACTCGGCCAGATGCGTCGGCTCTTCAAACGTATACAGTTGCTGCAATGCATTCCAGGTTTGCATGCCCAACCAGCCGTCATTATGAATGTCCGCTTCACTCTGAAACACCTTCAGCGCCTGTTTCAGTTCCCGGCTATTTTTACGCCTTGCTTGCTGCCGCCGCTTTATACCCGGCTTTCCTGTTCCTGCAGAAGGCGCACTTCTGCGAAGATACCCAAGCCGGTAAAGGCGATCCCAGAGATTGGTGAACAATGCACGGTCGTGTGCCAGAGCTTCAAATCGATCCTGGTTTTCGGGGATCACCACAACCTTTTGCTGCGGTTCCAGCTGAGCAACTAACTCATCAAAAGCAGTGAGCTGATCAAACCCCGAAGGCTGTTTGCCAAGATCAGTAACTTCCATGCTGCCTCCTGCCTTGTGCATTTCTGCCGAAGTTATGAGGTTAATTTACCGACGGCTAACCCGATGATCTTCGCCCTGAATTCTGAGCCGTTCCTGACCGCCGCAGAGTGCGCCTCAATCAATGCTTCGGTCACCCCACTGGAGGCAATAAAATTTTTCGCATCGCCATCAATGTTGACCTGGGTCGCCAATACCAGTTTTAGCTTGCCTTTAATGGTAGCGTCCTCACTCTGGGTCAGGCTAAGCAGGTCGCTCCACTTTAATGACTTGTTGTCACTGTTAACCGCAACACTGAGCTCTCCGGTATAGGTTTCGACCGAAAGTGTCGCCAGGTCCCCCACCGCGTTTTGCAAGGAATCCTTAATGCCTTCCCAACCCTGCGCCTTGGTTTCGCCAGCCATACGTGCACTCCTTTTTACAAGAGGTGAATTACTAGACTGGCATAAATTCAACAAAATGCTACCGCCGGAGCGCGCCGGTTGTGCAGCTTTCGATTCACAGTAACGGAGCACTACCGATTTATTTTGGTGCAAGAAACAACCAACATCCCGACACTTTCCCTGATTTTTGCCGCAAAATCTTTACATTTCAGCAACATTAAGATTTATGAAACCGGTATGCTATGAAACAGATAGAGTACAAAAATCACACAACCAACTGAATTTAATAGGCTTTTGCAATGAAAATTGCAAAATTATCTATTTTCCAGTCACTTGCAAAAATAAACAGACCAAATGGTCAGCTTTTTGGCATCAAAGCTGCTCTGTAGTGAATTGCACAAATTAACTACAGCACATTACCAACTGGAAACACACAATGAAGAACTTGGAATGCAAACTCAACCGGGTCACCGCTGCGGTCACACTGGCGGTTTCCACTATCATGGCAAATCATGCTCTGGCACAGGAAGCCGAACAAACCGAACCTCAGACTGAAGTTATCAGCGTAACCGGAAAGCGCGTTGACAGTTACGGCATTATGCCCACGGAAGACAGTGGCAGCGCATTCGGCCTCGACCGCAGCCTTTATGAAACCCCGCGCTCAATCACGGAAGTGAGTGAAGACCTGGTTGAGAAATTCGCCCTGCGCAGCGTGGATGATCTGGTTCGCCTTACTCCCGGTGCATTCACAAGTTCCTTTTTTGGAATCAAGGGGGCCATGGACATACGTGGCGAAGCGGCAGACAACTACTTCCGCGGCTTCCGCCGAATCGCTAACCCAGGAGCCTTCAACACCATTATTCGTGGTGCTGAAAAACTTGAAATCATGCGCGGACCTGTATCTCCCCTGTACGGCAGCGGAAGTGTCGGCGGCCAGCTGAATTACATCCCCAAATCGGCCAAGGTAGACGGCAGCAAATACATTGACTCGGTAACCGGCGATGTAACCGCCACCTTTGGTTCCTATGACCAGCAAATCGTATCCGGCAGCCTCGCAATCCCGTTTCAGCTGGGCAAGCGCTATGGTGGTATCAACTTTTTTGCCGAAGCCGAAGATTCTGACTCTTACTTCCACGGCTATGAACCCAGCAGTGAATTGTTCCAGGCTGCGGTAGACATTGACTGGAGCGACCGTACCACCATTGAGTTTGGTGTCCAGTTTCAAAAATCTGACAGCATTCAGGTACCTGGCTGGAACCGGGTTACCCAGGATCTTATTGATCACGGCACCTACATCACCGGCGCACCACAGAACCTAAACTCAACCAATACCTTGGGCGCCAATACCCTGCTTCCACAGGAATCGGCATTTGTCGCGCCTTTCGCTCCCGGCTTTTTGAACAATGCGTTTTCCAATACGGGGAGCTTCTGTGGCGCTGCTGCACCAGGTGAAGGTAACGCTGTTTATAATGGCTTTGAAATTTCCTGCCCGGGCGGATTCGGCAACTTTCTGGCTGATCGCAGCCTGAACAACCCGTTTGCGCTGACTAACGTTGGTGAAGCACACCTGGATCACCGTACCACCTTCATTGATGAGGAAGACTACGCAGACACCACTGCGGTCACTGTGTACTTTGATGTCACCCATGAATTTGAAAGCGGTGTGGTTTGGAAAAACGAAGCCTTTTACGATTACATGGACCATACAAAATACCAAAGCTGGGGCTTCACAGCGTTCTACCCCGATGCGTACCTGTACGAACTGCGCAGCAGCCTGACGTTTACCACTGAGCTCGACAGCGTAAGCGCTGAGAGCATTGTGGGCGTAAACTATCGTTACGAAGACCTCTATAACAACGCCTCATGGTTTGATGAGACGTTCGACTTTCGTGATCTGACCGTTGGGCCAACCCCCAATGACCGGATTTCACCAGCCGTGTTTGACCCCTACCAGTATGCCACCATCCTTTATGATGAAGACGGTAACCCTACCGGGATAGACGGAACTCTTGAACGTAACTTCAACGAGCGACACAAATCGACAGCTAAAAACACCGGTGTGTTCTTCCTTACCGATGTGGCATTTGGCGACCTCAGCGTATTGCTCGGCGCCCGCTATGACTACTTCGACGTAGCTTCAGAAAACACCTGGGTAAGCTACTTTGGCCAACCCCAGGGTGACGGTGTACACAGTGGCAGCGACGATGCGTTCAGCTACAACATCAGCGTTTCCTATGATTTTGATGGCATTGTTCCTTACGTAACCCATGCGGTTTCCAACTCTTTAAGCACGAACCAGTTGGGTGGCATCATTCCGGATACCATCGACAACAGCGAATATCTGCAGGAGTCCAACCTCAGCGAAATCGGTATCAAAGCCAATCTGTACGACGGAAAGCTTTATGCTGCGGTTTCCTATTACGACCAGGACAAAACCTTCCGCGATGGCCAGACCAATGCGCTGGTTGCAGTATTTGGTGACGGCTATGAATTTGAACTCAGAGCACTGCTGACCGACAACCTCTCCATTCTAGCCACCGCAACCCACACAGACACCACCGAAGTGAGTGACGGTGCACTGGCCGTTATCAACGGCGCAGAATTTGCCGAACAAAACGGCCTTGAGCCCTGGGAAGTGTACGGAGGACGTATTGCCGGCTCCCGTTCAGCATTTGTCGGACAGGGTGTGGAACTTGAGCGTGGTGGTTTGCCGGACAACATTGCCAGCGTTTACGCTAACTGGGCTCAGCCTATTGCCAGCGGTGAGCTGTCAGCCAGCGTAGGCGTTACCTGGGTAGACTCAACCTATACCGATGTATTGAAAACCGTGATGCTGCCTAGCTATTCGGTCTGGAACGGTTCCGTAGGGTATGCCTACGGCCCGATGTCCGTCATGCTTAAACTCAACAACCTGCTGGATGAAGAATACTACACCTCGGCAGACCTGTTTGACTCGGTGATAGTTAAACCCTCGGAGGGGCGCACCTTCTCACTGACAGCATCCTACACATTTTAAGTCTTCCCATGACTGGCGTTCAGTCTGGCCCCGTTTCAGATTGAGCGCTGTTGAGAAGCAGCAACCGTTGAATAAACAATTGTGTTCTCCGCCTGTGTTTATACAACGACAACTCAAAGCCGCGCTCTTGCGCGGCTTTTTTTACTCATCGCACTTCGCATAATACTTCCACGCCTGTGACAGAGCGTTAGGACAGGCCGGGGCACGAGCGGTCTGGTTATAATACGCTGACATAGCCCAAATTTTCATGGGTAATGATTGCCAAGACACAAATGAGCGCAAAGGAAAAACACCTCCAACCATTTTTATTAGGCTAATTTTTAGCGGCGTTGTACCAGATAGGAGAGCTATATATCCTCACCTATATTGTTGCAGGGCGCCCCGTTTGCTCCACATCGATACCCAGCTCAATGGCGTCCAGCAATGAGTATCTGGAGGTTGGGATTTCCAGTGCCCGAACGTAATAGAACGCATTTTGCGAAGGATTAAATTCGGGGTCGGCCCAAAATACGCTTAACTGGGGAAAGCCAATAGTATTGGTGTATTTTCCGGTGGTAAGGTCAACGGTGTTACCAACTTTAACGCTGCCGCCAGTTCTGCCGTCGGATAACGCCACATCAAAAATTTTCTCCTCAGAAACTCCGGCATCATTCAACCAGCCTTTAACCACTTGCACCCTATCCAAGTTCGCACCGTCCGGATCCTTCATCACCGATGTTAAAAAGCCGAGTGCAGCTTTATCTGCCGGTTGGTACAAATCCCCTCCCATAGGTACTCCCTTGCGATTCAGGGTGCAGTTGTGCCTGTGCCATACAAATTGCGACATTGTCGGCTGACATTAAATGTTTCAGGCTCCCCAGTCGAAATCTCGCTGGATCGTTTGGCTATCGTCAAAGGTATCCATCCGCGGTGCGCGAAGTGATGGCAATGGTGAGGTAATTGGTGAGGCAATCTTATCGAGGTGATCGAAGATCTTCTTGATAACTACAGGTTCACTAATGCAGGCAATGATCTTCACACTGTGTTTGGTGCAGCTTTCACACAGTGTGATGTCGATGTTAAAGACCCGCTTGAGTCGCTGTGCCCAGATCATGCTTCTGGCATGGCAAAGTAGCAAATTAACGTGTGTGTTCACCCATGCCGAGCCGCCAGATGAATTTCTGTCGAGCAGCATAATCCGTTAAGGCAAAAGAGAACAAGGCCAGGCCTAGTAACTCTAATGTTTCTTCGACAGTGGTGGAGATGGCAAAGGCAAGCGATTGCGTGCTGTATAAACCTTTCATGACACCGGACACCATTTCCACACCCGCGACGCCAGAAATGTATACCGCACCTGAGGTGATAAATAAAATTGCCGAACGACGCTCCATTGCCATCAGAAACCGAAAATACAACAGCGCCATGACGGGTAGAAAAATAAATGCCAGTATTACCCAGGCATTAGTTAAATAATCACCTGGCTGAATGCCAAAAAAGTGCTTTAATGGTTCGATGCTTTTTTCGTGTATCTGGGAAATTTCATCTATGGACATCGATATAAAAACCAATCCAAGAAATGCCCAGTGACGATGCCAGGGTGTCGCCAGAGACTTGTGAGCATGACACAATAAGACCATGAATACTGCACAAGATGCCATCAGAAAGGATGAGAAATAGGTAGGTATATTGGCTTCTTTGTTCAGGTCAAAAAGCGTAATAAACCCATAACCGGTAACAGCGCCGAAGCCAAATTTCATCACAAGAGCCGTAATATGAAACGAGAACAAAAGGCCAATGATGATCAGGCTAAATTTTAAGATTCTCTTTGGAAAAGCGCTTATAGTGACTTCATTATATTGCATTGCAGCATCAGTGGACGCTGATAATGAAGGCTCCAATATGCCTGGAGCAACTGGTTTTATTGTCATGTGTCTATCCTTAAACATCAGCAACAAATTTCAGAACCTTAATATGTTCCAATTTTAAGTATCCAAAATATACAATACAGCTGCAAATGTCACGCTGTTCCTTTTTTCAGCGAATGATT
Source organism: Alteromonas aestuariivivens (assembly GCF_003367475.1). Taxonomy (GTDB): domain Bacteria; phylum Pseudomonadota; class Gammaproteobacteria; order Enterobacterales; family Alteromonadaceae; genus Alteromonas; species Alteromonas aestuariivivens. Next base: position 199,098 of record NZ_QRHA01000006.1, on the reverse strand, counting down.
ATTGGAAGTGCACGCAAGATTCGCACTTAAATGACCTTCACAACTCACCGCAGCAGCAATCAAACTGTTTGATTTTGTTACGCTGATGATTTGTCTTGTAAATGATGAATTCGTAGTGAAATAGATGTCCAAAAAGAAAGACAGCAACTCAACATTTCATGCAAAGTTTTTTATTTATTAATGACGATTCGGTGAGACGCCAAGAGGAAAGGTGCCCAGATGCGGGATCGTAACGCGCTGAGCAACAACACCGACACGGGCGGTAGTGTTTTCACATTTCAAGATCAAAAAAGCCCCGCAATACTGCGAGGCTTCTAGGAATGGTGCCCAGAGGCGGGATCGAACCACCGACACGCGGATTTTCAATCCGCTGCTCTACCAACTGAGCTATCTGGGCGAAACTGTTTGCGCTTGGGCTTTTCTTTTAAAGCCTGTCGCGTCGTGGGTGCGTATTAAACGTATTTCCGCTTCGCAAGTCAACCGTTTTTAGCGGAATTTTTTTCGTTTGCACGTTGTTTGCACAATTTGGTGTTTAATGGTTATTTTTTCGGCGGAACATAGCCTTCTATGGTAGGTTCTACACCTTCAAACAAATAAGCTTCCATTTTTTCTTCGAGGAATTTGCGCGCCGCCGGGTCCATCATATTCAGCTTGTGTTCGTTGATAAGCATGGTTTGCTTCTTTTGCCATTCAGCCCAGGCCTGTTTGGAAATGTTGTCAAAAATACGTTTGCCCAATTCCCCGGGGTAAAGCTGGAAATCCAACCCTTCGGCATCCTGTTTGAGATGTTGGCAGTACACGTTTCGGCTCATGTTTAAGGTCCTCTGCGTCAAGCTGGTTGCTTACAGCATATGTTTAAGTTGATTAATTATCTTTTGGGTTGGTGCAGCAAGCCCAACTTCTATGGCATCGTCTATATCAAACCAGCGTCCTGAACCTCCCTGAATTACATTCCCTGGCGGAGCAGAGAGTAGCCGGATTTGTGGCGTTATGTCTAAATGAAAGTGGCTGAAGGTATGCCTGAATTCGGGCAATGCCTCAGTTTGCCACTCTTGTGCCCCAATCAAATTCGCACTTTGCTCTGTTTCAGGGAAACCAAACAAACCGCCCCAGATGCCACTGGCAGGGCGCTGTTCCATATACACCTGGCGCTGATACAGCCACACCAGCATGGTAGCCGACTTTTGCGGCTTTTGGGCTTTTGGTTTTTTGCCCGGAAATTCACTTTGTCGGCCCTGGGCGTAAGCCAGACAATCTGCTTGCAATGGGCACATGTCGCAATCTGGCTTGCTACGGGTGCACACCATGGCACCCAGGTCCATCATCGCCTGGGTATAATGGTTACAGCGCTTGGCAGGCGTGTTTTTCCCTGCCAAATTCCACAACTGGTTTTCAACGGCTTTTTGTCCTGGCCAACCATCAATGGCGTAATAACGGGCAAGCACACGCTTAACGTTACCATCCAGAATCGGGTGCTGTTGCTGACAAGCCAGCGACAAAATGGCACCAGCCGTAGAACGACCAATACCCGGCAGCGCCATAACCTCTTCAAGCGTCTGCGGAAACTGCCCACCATACTGTTGCACAATCTGCTGTGCGGCTTTGTGCAGATTCCTTGCCCTGGCGTAGTAGCCCAGCCCCGTCCACAAATGAAGCACTTCATCCTGGGGGGCACTTGCGAGGCTATCTATGGCCGGGAAACGCTGCATGAAACGCTGATAATACGGAATGACCGTCGTCACCTGGGTTTGCTGCAACATAATTTCCGAAACCCAAACTCCGTAGGCGCTAATGTTTTGTTGCCACGGCAGATGTTTACGCCCATTTTTATCAAACCACGCCAGTACCCGGGTGGCGAAAGTGTCAGCCATACTGCCGCACCATCCAAATGCTAATATCAAAGGGCGCGTATGATACCATGCATTCGGTTTAACCACCCAAACTGAGGTTTTAAGTGATCGAACAACCTGTCGTTTTTCTTCCCGGCACCCTTTGTGACGAACGAGTCTGGTTACCTGTATGGCGTCAGCTTTCTTTGGCGCAGCGCCGCTACGTGCCATTGCAGTGGGCTTCCAGCAAAGAAGAAATGCTGACCCTGACCGCCGACAGAATCATGAATGATGAGAAAGTCCATCTGGTTGGTTTTTCTATGGGTGGCTATATCGCCAGCTTGTATGCCTGTGCGAACCCCAAGCGTATAGCCTCTCTGACGTTAGTGGGATACAACGCAAACGGTTTCGAACATGCAGAAGAAATGCGCCGCAAGCAATTAATCGGTTCTCTGCGCAAAGGGCAGTTTAAGCCGGATAACCCGAACTACCTCGAACGTTTTATTCACCTGGACTTTCTGAATTCACAGGTTGCCGATACAGTTCGAGCCATGGGATCAGATTTGGGCGCGAGCACGTTACTGGCCCATACCCAGGCCACAACGCCAAGAAGCAGCACTCTTGCAGGGCTGGCAAAATCACCCTTTCCCATTCATGTCGTTGCGGCAGAGCAGGATCAGGTTACACCGTTAGCGGGTATGCAGTCCATGGCAGCTACTCTGCCTTCGGCTACTCTGACGGTGATCCTTGGTAGTGGCCATATGGTCATACTTGAGCGCCCTGCTGAAACAACCCAGGCCCTGCTGGCGGGATTTAAACCCTACCCCCCCTGCAAATGAGGTGGTAATTGAGGCAATTTTCATCTAAAACATTGCAATCGATTCATCAGGCTGGATAATGCCGCTCCAGTCAAAAATCCGCTAATTTGGGCATCGCAATGGGGCAATTTAAAAATCAGGCAGAAGCCGAAGCAGCTGGCGTTTACATCAGCAAAGTGAAAAGCTTTGTGAAGCGGGAAGGCCGGTTAACCAAAGGACAGGCCCGGGCACTGGAGCAGTTCTGGCCCACCATGGGCATCGAATTTGACGACTCCATGCTGAAGTTTTCTGAGGTATTCCAGCGCGAGGCCCCCACCGTACTGGAAATAGGCTTTGGGATGGGTAAGTCGCTGGTCGAAATGGCCAGCAACGCCCCCGACAAAAACTTTATTGGTATTGAAGTACACCGCCCCGGCGTAGGTGCCTGTTTGTCTCTGGCTGGCGAGTTGGGCCTGACCAACCTTCGCGCCATGGAATACGATGCCGTTGAAGTGTTCAAAAAAATGATCCCCGACAGCAGCCTGGACCGGGTGCAATTGTATTTTCCCGACCCATGGCATAAAAAACGCCACCACAAGCGCCGGATTGTGCAACCCGAATTTGCTGAGATGGTGCGCGTCAAACTAAAAATGGGTGGCCATTTTCACATGGCAACCGACTGGGAAAACTACGCCGAACATATGGCAGAAATCATGAATTCAGCGCCTGGCTTTAAAAATACAGCCGAACAGGGCAACTATGTGCCCCGGCCGGATTATCGCCCAATTACCAAATTTGAAGTACGGGGCCAGAAACTCGGCCACGGAGTTTGGGACCTTATCTACGAGCGTACTGAATAATGATGCTGAGCCCCCAGAGCCAACTGCTGGAACGCAATCTTGAAATGTTTGAAATGGGTGAATGGCTGCTGGTAAACCCGGCGGACGCCTACTTTACCGACTTACTCAGCCATCGTGAGCTGCACGTGCTGCATCAGTATTTCGACGTGTTCAGTGAGAGCGTACGGGTAGTCCCTTCCATTACCCTGGACAGCCGGGACATCAGCAACTCCCCGCAGGGTTTCTCTGTAGAGCAGCAAGTTGGCAATCATCTGCACACCTTTAGCCCATTCAGCCTGACTCAAGGGCGTTACACAGACGTACTTATTTATTTACCCAAGGCCAAAGCACACCTGCAAATGCTTCTTCAAATGGCGGCCAGTTGCGTAAAACCCGGTGGAAATATTCATTTGGTTGGTGAAAACAAAGGCGGCATAAAAAGCGCGGCCAAGCTGTCCAATCACTATGGCACCACCATCAAGGTTGATTCAGCAAGGCATTGCAGCCTGCTTACCACCAGCGTGGAACAGCCTGCCGGCCTGTTTGATCCCGAGAAATGGCTTGAGTACAGGGAATACGAAACGCTTGATGTCTCATGGCATGTAGCCTCCCTACCCGGAGTATTCAGCCACACCCAACTGGACGATGGTACCGAATTGTTGCTGCAGAAAGTGGCAGCTAATTTAAGCGGAACCGTTCTCGATTTCGCCTGCGGCTCAGGAGTAGTAGGCAGTTATCTGCTCAAACAATACCCACACCTGGGCATGGTCATGTCTGACGTGAGTGCCCCGGCCCTTTACAGCGCCGCCAGAACCCTGTCTGAAAACAACCAGGCGGCCACCCTGATTGCCGCCAATGGGCTTCATGGCGTGGACGAAAAGTTCAACCACATTGTTACCAACCCGCCTTTCCACACCGGTATTAAAACGGATTACAGCATTACCAAGCGATTTATCAGCGACGCACGCAGGCTGCTGAAAGGTTCCGGCACTCTGACTATGGTCGCCAACCGGTTTTTGCCTTATCCCGGATTATTGCAGGAAAGTTTTCCCCAGGTCCGTACCGTTGCACAAAATTCAAAGTTTTCCATTTATTTAGCCATAAGTGGATAGCGCGACAATCTCCCGCTGTGCTACCGTAGAGTTCATTTATTTGGGATACTTCCATGCTAGTTGACCAGCAACTCGCCTGAGCTGAAAAGGAATTTTGTCCTCGTTGCTGAATGATCGCAATGAACATTCGTTTCAGCCAGGGGTGGCACCAACAATCGAGGTGATGTTGTGAAAATTGTCTTTGCTATATCTGAAGTCGAGGATTTGGTAAAAACCGGTGGCCTCGCGGACGTGGGAAAAGCTTTGCCTTTAGCCCTGTCTGAAATGGGTCATGAGGTAGTCATTGTATTACCCTACTATCAGGCCATTGCCCGCGAATACCAACTCGCCGACGCCTGCCCTCCGCAAACCCTGTTCGCCGAAAGCCAGGTTTATCACTATCGTCTAAAAGAACTTCACTGGCATGGAATACAGGTATATTTTGTAGATTACCCTGAATATTTCGACCGCGATGGCTTGTATAGCAATGCTTATGAGGCGTACAAAGACAATGGTGAACGCTTCAGCTTTTTCTGCGGTGCGGTACTCAGTGCTCTGCAGGCAATCAGCTGGCAGCCGGATGTGATCCACTGCCACGACTGGCACACTGCCATGCTGCCTTACCTGATGGCCTACGATCGCTCAGGTTTTTTCTCTGACAGTAAAACTGTTTTCACCATCCACAATGCGGCGTTTCAGGGCGTGAACAAGCTCGAAGACATTCCGTTTCTGCGGCACCACCCCGGAATTTTATCTCAGGTTCATGGCGGCTACATCAACATGCTGCAGAGCGGCATTGAGTTCGCCCATAAGGTTACCACCGTCAGCCCCAACTATGCGCAGGAGTTACTCACAGACCTGGGCAGCCATGGCCTGCATGACCGTCTGGTTTCCCGGCGAAGTGATATGTCTGGTATTCTGAACGGTTGTGACTACAGCCAGTGGGACCCGGCGACTGACCCATATCTGCCGGAGAACTACAGTGCCGATAACCTGCTTGCAAAAAAAACCTGCAAGCTCACTCTGCAGGAAAAAAGTGGCCTTCCACAAAATGCCGACGTTCCACTGATTGGTATGGTGTGTCGCCTGACAGAACAAAAGGGCTTCGGCTATCTTATTCCCATTCTCGATGACCTGATGTCACACAACCTGCAAATTGTGATCGTAGGAACCGGCGACCCAAAAGTATGCATGGATTTGGGCGAGTTCGCCCAAAGTCACCCCGCTCAGTTTGCCTTTATCAATGGGTTCAGTACCGAACACGCACATCTGGTAGAAGCCGGTGCGGATTTCTTTTTGATGCCATCCCAGTTTGAGCCGTGCGGACTGAACCAGATGTACAGCCTGGCCTATGGAACCATTCCAATTGTTCGTGCTGTCGGAGGCCTGAAAGACACCGTAATTGACCTCAAGGACGACGCAAATGGTGCGACCGGCTTTGTATTTTCTGCGCCCAGTTCCTCGGCGCTTTTGTCCTGCATTCGCCGTGCGCTGCTGTTCTACTATGAACACCCGGTTGCTTTCAGGGAAATGCAGTTGCGTGGAATGGCCACAAGATTTACATGGCAGGCAGCAGCAGATTCCTATGCAACCTTGTATCAGTCGATGTCAGGAGAGTACCGGGCATAGTAGTACGCGCTTTCCTTTTGTGGCCGATTAAGCCACTATAAGGCAAGATGTGCGTTTTTTGAACGAAGCTATAAAGATACGATGACAGACTCGACAGTAAGGCTCTCAATAAGGAGTTTATTCCTGTGGGTGGTAATGGCTATTGCCACCATCACACTGGTAATATCTTCCAGTCTGTCGATGTATACCCAAATTAAAACCTATCGTGAAGAATTGACGGCCCAGGTCGAGATGCTGGCTGAACTGATCAGCTTTAATGCAGCAGGTTATCTGATTGACGGAGACAGGGATTCGGCCGACAAACGATTAAAAAGCCTCTCCGCAGCCCCGATAGTTTTGAATGTGCATATATATCGCCGCAATCCGGAATTTGGAGAGCTTGCGCTGTTTACGAGGTATCAGCGTGAGGGGCACCCTCAGGTAGAAAGCAAATCCACACAGCTTCTAAATTACCTCAGTCCCAAAATCAGCGATGCGGTCATTGAGATCGCCCGGGAAGTTACTGACGACAATAAAAACCGGGTTGGCTACGTTTACCTTCGGGCTTCAGCAGACAGTTTCAACCAGCTGGTAGGGCAGTCGATCCTGCTGAATTTGTCGGTGATGTTCATAATGATGGTTGTGAGTTTTTTGCTCGCTCTGCGCCTCAAACGCATTATCACAGACCCGATTGAGCACCTTTCCGAATTCTTGCGCCGTACATCAAGGCACCGGGATTACTCGGCCCGCTCCCAGTCACCGAATATCCGCGAGTTCAGTATTTTATCCGAAGCCATCAATGTCATGCTGTCTCGCATTCAGGAGTACATGCAGAAACAGCAGATTGCGGAAGAAAGGCACCGAAAGCTCAATGCCAGCCTGGAAGATATGGTCAACCAGCGCACTTTGGCGCTCAAGGACGCCAACCAGGAGCTGATTCAGACGCTTGAGAAACTTCATCAGTTTCAGCGCCAAATTGTACAAAATGAAAAAATGGCCTCCTTGGGAGACATGGTTGCTGGGGTGGCCCACGAAGTTAACACCCCGATTGGACTAGGGGTAACCGCTTCTACCATGATGCTCGACCGCTTGGTGGATATTGAAAAGGAGTTTGAAAGCAAAACCCTCAAAGCCAGCACCATGCGCAAGTTTCTGACCGAAAGTCAGGAGAACCTGAATATAATCTACCGAAACCTTAACCGCGCTGCGGAGTTAATTTCCAGCTTCAAACAGGTAGCGGTAGATCAGACCAGTGAAAGCAGCCGTTCTTTTTGTTTCGCTCAACTGGTAAACGAAATATTATTGTCACTGAGGCCCCGGCTTAAAAAACTTCCGCACACCATCCATGTTGATTGTGACCCTACCCTGACAGTTAATACCAAAGCGGGCCCAATCAATCAGATCCTCATAAATCTGATTATGAATTCGATTTTGCACGGTTTTGAAGGCATGGAAAACGGGGAGATCAACATCACCGCCGAACTGTTGCCGTCAGACAAGCTAAAGCTGGTTTATCGGGACAACGGCCGTGGAATACCGAACCATATTCGCAAGCGGGTGTTTGATCCGTTTGTAACCACCAAACGCGGGCAGGGAGGCTCCGGACTGGGAATGCACCTGGTGTATAACCTGGTTACGCAGGCACTGAACGGCACAATTGCGCTGACCAGTGAGGAAGGAAATGGGGTAGAGTTTGTGATTGTCTTCCCGGTTGCGTCTACTGAAAACAGGGCGCAATTAAAATTAAATCACTAAATCCTTGTATTTTGGATATAAACCCTTATACCGTAGAAGCAAAGTTATTGGATAATAACTTGCAAACAAGGTTACGAACATTAAAATTTAACCAGTAGATTGCTTTTTCGATTGTAACAAGAGTGTGAAACACCATGCAGACGCCAAATATATTAATAGTAGAAGACGAAGTGGTCACCCGTACCACGTTAAAAAGCTTATTCGAGGCAGAAGGATATAGCGTATTTGAAGCCGAGAATGGCGAACAAATGCATGATTTTTTTGCTAATCACACCATTAACCTGGTGATTATGGACATTAACCTGCCCGGCAAGAACGGTTTGATCCTGGCACGGGAAGTTCGTGATCGCAAAAACGTTGGTCTGATTTTCCTGACCGGCCGCGACAACGATGTTGATCGTATTTTGGGTCTGGAAATTGGCGCTGACGACTATCTGACCAAACCGTTCAACCCGCGTGAACTTACCATTCGTGCGCGTAACCTACTGGCCCGCACCACCAGCGCCGCTGAAGATGATGATTTGCCTAGCCGTGTAAGCTTTAACGGCTGGACTCTGGACGGTGACAGCCGTTCACTGATTTCTCCAAGCAATAAAGAATTCCGTTTACCACGCAGTGAATTCAGAGCGTTGCATCTGTTCCTAAGTAACCCGGGCAAGATTCTGACCCGTGAACAGCTGATCATGGAAATGACCGGACGCGAGTTGCGCCCGAATGACCGTACCGTAGACGTTACCATTCGCCGTATTCGTAAACACTTTGAATCTGAGCCGAATGATGCAGAGTTGATCGTAACCATTCACGGTGAAGGTTATCGTTTCTGCGGAAGCGTAGACAGCTAAGTTACTAAAAACCGAAGCAATCTAAATTAAAACGCAGCCTTCTGGCTGCGTTGTTTTTTATTACTGCCTTTAGTGCAGCCTAGCTGCCTGCAATGCGCATATTATCCAGTAACACTGAGCCAGTCTGAATACTGCCCCGGGTATCACGGTTAGCTCCGACGGCCTGAATATTGGCAAACATATCCAACAGATTTCCGGCAATCGTCACTTCATGCACCGGATACTGAATAACACCGTTTTCTACCCAGAATCCTGCCGCCCCTCGGGAATAATCACCGGTCACGCCATTTACGCCCTGCCCCATCAGCTCGGTTACCAGTAACCCGGTACCCAGCTTGTTTAGCATAGCCTGATCAGAGTCTCCGGTATCACCCACCAGCCAGTTGTGAATGCCTCCGGCGTGGCCAGTCGATTTGGTATTAAGCTTACGTGCCGAATAGGTTGTATACAGATAGGTAGCCAGCAAACCATTTTCGACAATGGTCCTGTCGTGGGTAGCCACCCCTTCATGGTCGAAATTACTGGACGCCAGCCCCTGCTTAAGATGCGGGCGCTCTTCTATGGTCAGCCACTCAGGAAATATCTGCTGGCCCAGCTTGTCGAGTAAAAAACTGGAGCGGCGATACAGGCTGCCACCACTTATCGCACCAACGTAGTGACCAAATAAACCACTGGCGATGTCTTTGTGCAGCAAAACGGGGATATTGGCTGTTTTAAGCTTACGGGCCCCCAAACGCGATACAGTCTCCCTTGCCGCTTCCTGCCCTATTTCATGTGCCGGGCGCAACTCATTGGCTCTGCGGCTGACGGTATAAGCGTAATCACGCTGCATGTCCTCGCCTTCGGCGCCAATTACCATACAGCTCAGGCTGTACCGACTGCTGGGGTATCCGGCATTGATGCCATGGGTATTTCCGTAAACCCGCATGCCAAGATTGGCGTTGTACGAGGCCCCGTCGGTATTAACGATACGCGGGTCGAACTCAAGCGCGGCAGATTCCGCCTCAATGGCTATCTGTATTGCTTTTTCCGTATCCAGGCTTTCGGGATGATAGAGATCCAAATCGGGAAACTCGGTGGCAATCAGTTCCTTGTCGGCCAGTCCGGTACAGGGGTCTTCACTGGTATATCGGGCAATATCAACGGCTTTTTCCACCGTCAGGGCCAGCGCCTGCGGGCTCAAGTCCGCCGTTGATGCACTCCCCTTGTGCTTGCCAACGTAAACGCTGATTCCAAGACCACCGTCATTAGTGAACTCAACGTTTTCTACCTCACGCATGCGGGACGAAACAGCAATACCCTGGACTTTGGACATACTGGCTTCAGCCTGGGTTGCCCCCTTGCTGAGGGCCATTTTTAGCACATCATCAACAATGTTCTGGATTTCTGCTATTTGCTGCTCAATCTGCATAGTAAGTTTCGCTATTTACGTCTGTATGTCACAATTACGGTAATCGAAGTGTAACACTTATGAGTAGCAAATGAGTGACCATAAACACCATTCTGAACAAGAATCTTTTTTTGAAGAAGAGGCCGGCTACGACTATGACGAACCGCTCAGTAAAACTGAGCTGAAACGTCAGTCTGAACGGCTGCAAAAACTCGGCGAAGAGTTGGTAAACCTCTCTGCCGCGCACCTGGCGACCATCCCAATGGATGACGAACTGGCTGATGCGGTAAACCTTGCGAGAAACATCAACCGTAAAAAAGATGGCTACAGACGCCAGTTGCAGTTTATCGGCAAGCTGATGCGCCAGCGTGAAACCGATGAGATTGAACAGGCATTAGCCAGCCTGACTCACCAGCACCAGGCAGCCAATGCAGCCTTCCATGAGTTGGAAAAAGCCCGCGAGGCAGTTATTCAGAAAGGGGATTCAGCCATTCAAACGCTGATTGAACAATACCCTGAACTCGATCGCCAAAAACTGCGTCAGTTTCACCGCCAGGTGAAAAAAGAACGTGAGAAAAGTGCCCCGCCCAAAGCGTTCAGAGAGCTTTTTCAGTACCTGAAGGAAATAATCCAGCCTTAAACAGACTGGATTGATAAGAATTACTGGGTGACCAGCCTGATACTTATCAGGCTGTACCACCCACTGTAAGTTCATCGATTTTAAGCGTGGGTTGCCCTACACCCACAGGCACACTCTGGCCATCCTTACCGCACACGCCAACGCCTTTATCCAGCGCCAGATCATTGCCAATCATGGAAATTTTCTGCATCACTTCAGGGCCATTACCTATCAGGGTTGCCCCCTTCACGGGAGCAGTGATCTTACCATTTTCAATCAGATAGGCCTCAGCGCTGGAAAACACGAACTTGCCAGACGTAATGTCCACCTGACCACCGGCGAAATTGGGCGCATAGATACCCTTGTCGATAGTGGCAATGATCTCGCTGGGGTCATATTTTCCGGCCAGCATATAGGTGTTAGTCATACGCGGCATAGGCAAGTGAGCAAAGGATTCACGGCGCCCGTTGCCGGTTGGGGCAACCCCCATGAGGCGGGCGTTCATTTTGTCCTGCATGTATCCTTTCAGGATGCCGTCTTCAATGAGCACGTTGTGTTGTGAAGGCGTGCCTTCGTCATCAACAGACAAAGACCCTCTGCGACCACTTAAGGTACCATCATCCACTACAGTAACGCCTTTGGCGGCTACCCGCTCACCAATGCGGCCACTGAATGTAGAAGCGCCTTTACGGTTAAAATCGCCTTCCAGACCATGACCAACCGCTTCATGCAGCAACACTCCCGGCCATCCGTTACCCAAAACAACCGGCATGGTACCAGCTGGTGAAGCCACCGCCTGCATGTTTACCCTGGCCATATGCAGGGCCTCGTCGGCCAGCTTTTCGTAATAGGGGCGGCCATCGTCGTCCGAGCTGAAAAAGCTGTAGGTATGGCGGCCGCCGGCTCCGGCGCTGCCTCTTTCCCGGCGATCCCCCTGCTCCAGCAACACTGAGCAGTTCAAACGCACCAAGGGGCGAATGTCGGTTGCCAGCGTACCATCAGTGGCGGCTACCAAAATCTGTTCATACACTCCGCTGAGACTCACCACCACCTGACTGATGCCCGGCTCCTGCTGACGAATGTAGGCGTCTGCCGATTTCAGCAAGGCTATCTTTTCCGCATCGGCCATACCCAGCAACGGATTGTCGTTGTCATAGCGAGACTGATAAGGCTGGGCCTGAAAACCACTGATCTGAACCTTGCCACCGTCAGGCGCAATACTTCTGGCTGCGTGGCAAGCTTTGATCAGCGATTCTTCACTGATGTCGTCGGAGTAGGCAAAACCGGTTTTCTCACCGCTGATCGCGCGAACACCAACACCCCGTTCGATGTTGTAGCTGCCTTCCTTGATAATACCGTCTTCCAGCACCCAGCTTTCATGCTGGCTGGACTGAAAATACAAATCGGCATAATCGTTGTCATGATGATGGATTTGCCCCAGGGCCTTGTTCAGTGAATCCAGGTCCAGGCCGGACTCTGCCAGCAAGTGGCGTTCTACGTTATTTGACAATTTCACTCCTGAACCGGTTATGTTCTCCAACCGGCATATTCGCTTTGTGGCTATGGCGCTGTAATACGTCCACAACAGCCTGAATGGATCCCCGGTTGTGAGGAAGCTCCGCCAGAACTTCTCCCCAGGGAGAATAAATGATGCTGTGCCCGTACGTCTGGCGATTGTTGGCATGCTCCCCGGTTTGCCCGGCGGCCACCACAAAACACTGTTTTTCGATTGCCCTGGCGCGTAACAGGGTATGCCAGTGTGCCTCACCAGTATAGCGTGTAAAGGCTGCGGGCAAGACCAGAATATCTATGTCACCCATCGCGTTAAACAGCCCGCCGAAGCGCACATCATAACACACTGCCATGCCGATACGGCCTATTGGCGTATCAACCACCACCACCTCGTTACCAGCCTGGGTATACTTAGATTCACGATAGCTGCCGGTGCTGTCGTTGACCGACACATCAAAAAGATGGATTTTCTGATATTCGGCCATCACTTCACCAGCAGGTGAAATCAACAGGCTGGATGCGGTAAAATGCCCCGCATCCTCGCCCTCTAGTGGAAAGGTACCGCTCACTAAATAACAGCCAAACTCCGCTGCCATCTGTTTCAAACGGCGGGAAATGGGCCCCTCATAACGGGCCTCTGCGAGTGCGAGCTGATCACCGTCCCTACCGCCAAAAAAAGCAAAACACTCGGGCAATACCACCAGATTCGTTTGCTCTGCCGGCAGTCGCCGCAACTGCCCGTATACCCAGCTGAGGTTAGACTCCACATCGGGCACCGAAGTCATTTGCAGCGCAACCAGGTTAACCATTTATAATCTCCATATGCAGAGGTTCCAGATCTGGCTGGGTAAGCGGCTGACTGTCAGGCGCTGTCGGCTCAGGCTGGGCACGGGCCGGCAATGCTATGTCTTTGCTGTCCCTGCCCACCTCTTCGAATGTGGGATCATTGATGGTGCCCGTGACACGATAATTCACATTCGAAATGACCTTGGCCGACGTCAGAACCTGATCTATCGCAAGCGCGGCCAGCGCCGTTTGTGGAGTAGCCAGAAAGTATACTAAAAACGGTAGGTTACCGGTTACGTTGGGTGTAAAGGTCACATCGTAATTCAACTGCTGTGCGACAAGGTCGGTGTAGCCATCAATAACAATTTCACCGGCTGCACCGTCAATCTCTGAATCATCTGTGTAGGCCCTGCCATCGGAAATTTGCAGGGTGCCACTCATCTTGTCATAGAAAAAGCCTTTCGCGAACACGTCCCTGAAATCCAGGCTGAGTTTACGTACCAGCGAGTTGAGGCTAAAAAGACTGAAAATTCTTGAGCCTTTGTCGCTTACCTCACTCAGGTAACCGTCTGACAATTCCCACGTCACGGTACCCGCCAGATCCTGCAGGGCAAAATCCATCGGCGAAAGTGGCCAGGCCAGGTCAAAGTCCAGTTGTGCGCCGGAATCCTTGATGCCAGCGTTAACTCCGTATGACTGCAGCATCATGCCGACATCATTGCTACTTAGTACGCCGGCAATTCTTGTCGAGTTCAACGATTCACCAAAGCGCCACTGCCCGCTTGCACTTAGTTCACCGTGCTGACTTTTGGCTTTGAACTGGCGGATCTCCATGCCCTGTTCAGAACGAGCAACATCGAGGGTGACTTCACCCAGGTTTTTACCGTACACCGAACACTGGCCACAATGGAAATAGAGCGGAGGCAAGCGGTCCGCATTCCAGTCATGAACATCGTCTGAAGCGTTGCTGTTCCATTCGTCAAACCGCACAAAATCGGCTTCAATCTCGATTCCTCTTTGTAGCCACTGATCATAAAGATTGACTGTGGCACGGGCTTGCTGGGAATTTATATTAAGCGACCAGTTCTGATTTAACTGCTTGGCGGTAACACTCACGTCACTGAGAGTCTGCCCGGCAAATACCAGATTGTCGGTGTCGATGAATATGCGTTCCGGGCTTGAAAACAGCCCTTTGGTGTCTTTGTTGATGCCAACCAGCAATAAATCGATGGCCTGGTACCAGTCGCCAACATTGACCACGTTCAAGTCGGCCGAAATACTGAATCCCATGCCCCGGCCAACAAAATCACTTTCCCCGAAGGCCAGATGCGCACGGGAGAATTGCATTTCCCTGTGCGGTAATACCCCGTCGAAACGAATGGTATCACCCAGTGAGGCGACGATGGTCGACGCCTGCTGGTTGCCTTTACCTGAGACAACCAGCGCGATTGGCTGCCCCTGGGCCTTAGCCAGTGGAGAAGGCAATGTGGAATACAACCCGTTAAGCTGTGAACGGATATCGGCCTGATATTCAAACCCCTGTTCAAGCAAGCTGACTTTCACCTCTGCCTGCCAGGCGCTATTACCGGACAGGTAACGTTCGTAGGTGGGTTTGTATTGCCGCACCAAAGGCGTTACGTCCCAGTCTCCACTCAGCCCAACAGCAACCTCATAGCTCTGGCCCTGTTTGCTTCCATTCAGTTGCAAAGCCACAGGTTGCTCAAGCAGGTTGGCGGTGAAGCCTCGGGTAGAGATTATGTCATTGATGAAATCCACTTTCCCGGTTGCCCTGTCCAGATGAATGTCCACGCGGGTAATGTCAACCTGGTTACCAGCCAGTTCAGCCGTTCCGGAAGCTACAACGGGCTTGCCATTCAATGGAATTTCAAGCTTAAGACGAGCTTCCAGGTCACCACTGACCCTGACTTCCTCTTTCAGGACCTTGCCCAGTGAGTTTCGAATACCACTGTTCATCATCAGGTCAGCAACCTGCTCACCGCGCCCTTGCCCCATTGCCTCTATCGTCAGTACCGAAGAGCCTTTCAATCCCGGAATGGCGGCGGTCATATCCGTCACCTCTACCCCCATAAGCTTGCCGCCCGGGCTAAACATGGTCAGGTTGTCGTTTTCAAATTTCAGTTGAACGTCAAACTCTGTCAGTGCCGGCCAGTCGGGGGAAAACAGAAAACTGCTGTCGGTCACATTGGCGTAGGCCTGAAACACACCGGTGTTGTCATGAAACGGAAAATCGGCCCCTGTGCCCTGCCACAATAACCGTACACCTTCTATGCGACCTGGCCCAACAAATGCCCGGGTAAGGTAATCACTGGTTTTCTGGCCCATCAGCGGTGCGGGCAACAATTTGTGCACATCTGCCACCGCCAAATCTTCAATTTCGGTATACAGGCTCAGAGCTCTGTCGGCCTGTTGAAACCGGAATGCCTGCTTCAGGGATACCAAGGGAGATTCCACGCGCAACTGGTTTGCCTGGATCACCCAGTCGCCCTGTTGCTGGTAAACAAAAACCTTACCCCGTAACTTATCTATCTGGCTGTTTTGCGGCAGCAGGTTGTCAATAGTGAGCCGGGCTTCATCTGCCCGCAAGGCAATGGTGCCCTGGTTGCCATGCCAGTAAAAATCCATATCCAGGCTATCAACGCCAGGCATTAAACCTTGCTGTTGCCAACTAAGGTCAATCAGTTTGGCTGCCACAGATGGCTGCCCACCCTTCCAGCGAAACTGTAGAGTCGCCAGTTGGCCTCTCGGGTTTAATCCCCTGGCATCATCATCCGAGGCATCGTCGGTCATTATCGGCAACAAAACCAGTAAAGGGTTTACCGGAATGGGCTTTACGGTGTTGATGACAATAGCGCCATCAGATGAGCGACGCCCGACCAAGTCGGTCACAATGCTTTGGTCATTGGTGCCGAAAATGAGTTGGTCTACCCGGAAGTTCCAGCCAGATTCGCTGGGTAACGCCTGAATACTGCCGCCCTTAATACCGGTCAACACTGCCGGCGAATGCTCTCCCCCCCACTCCAGCGAGCTGTCCTGAAAATTGGCAAACCACGCACTGACACTGCCTGATTCAAGTTCAATCCAGGTTTCAAAATTTGCACGGCTGCTGGTTAATGGACGTGAAGTGTTAATCAGGCCACTGACCCAGGGGGAAATGTCGAGTTCTTCAGCCTTGGCATAAAACACACCGGCAAGGTTGTCCTTGTTGCCCGTCAGGTCTATCACAAAAGAAGCGGAATTGTTGGCGAGTTCCTTAACCCTCAGTGCCCCCTGCCCCTGGTGACTCCTGCCACGGTTCGACCAGCTTAGGGTCTCCAGTTCCAACACCTGCTTTTTACCGCTGCTGGACAGGCGCACCTCACCCTGCTGCAGGGAAAAGCTTTGCAACTGTTCAAGAAACAGGCTTTTCAGCGCATCTACCACAGGATAACTGCTGTCGCCCCCACCTTTCATGCGATCGGTGTCGATATCCAACACCACGCCTTCAAGATCGAAACGGTCTGAGGAAACCATTCGCCGGGCAACTGATTTCCAGAAATCCACCTCTATGTAAATTCGTTCGATTTGCAGTTCAACAGGCGAGGAAGCATCCTGCTCAAGAGTAACCCCATCGAGTACTATAGACGGACCATTGTTCTTCCAGTCAGCACGTACGCTGCCAATACCGAGGTGAACGCCATAACGCTGGTTGACATAATCTTCCAGCAGATACTTTTTTTGGTCGAGGTGAGGCAATGCGTAGCGCATCACGCTCAGCATTACGGCAAATAACACCAGTAAAATGGCAAACAACAGCCAAAGCTTTTTGACCAGATAGGCTGCCACATTGAATGCTTTTGTCACTCTCGGCCTTACATCATCACGACGTCGTATTTGTCTTGGTTGTACATGGGTTCAGTTTGCACCTTAATCTGTTTGGAAACAAACACCTCCAGCTCCGCCAGCATATGTGATTCTTCACCCAGCAACTCCTCCGCCACCTTGGGGGAAGCGTAAACCACAAACTTGTCTGCATCATAGGCACGGTTAACCCGTACAATTTCACGCATGATTTCAAAGCAGATGGTTTCGATGGTTTTTACCGAGCCTCGCCCCTTACACACCGGGCATTCTCCACACAGAATGTGCTCCAGGCTTTCCCGTGTACGCTTGCGGGTCATTTCAATTAACCCCAGAGCGGTAAACCCGTGAATGTTGATTTTGGCGCGATCTTTACTGGTGGCTACCTCCAGGCTATGTAAGACCCGACGTTTGTGATCGGGTTCCGTCATGTCTATGAAGTCGATGAGGATCATGCCGCCCAGATTTCTCAACCGCAATTGGCGGGCAATGGCCTGCGTGGCCTCGATATTGGTATTAAAGATGGTTTCTTCGAGATTTCGGTGGCCTACAAACGCGCCCGTATTGATGTCGATTGTGGTCATCGCTTCGGTTTGATCAATGATTAGGTAGCCACCGGATTTCAAATCCACCCGTCGCTCCAATGCGCGTTGAACCTCGTTTTCCACATCGTACAAATCGAAAATTGGCCGTTCACCGGTGTAGTATTCCAGCTTGGAACTGAGTTCGGGCACGTATTCCCGGGTAAATTCACACAGCTCCTGATAGGACAACTTGGAGTCAATGCGTATACGATCCAGTTCGGTACCAACGAAATCCCTCAAGACCCGGCGGGCCAGAGGCAAATCTTCATACAAAACATTGGATTTACGCTTTTTCATGCGGGACTGGATCTTGTTCCACAAACGCCGCAGAAAACTGGCATCCTGTGACAGTTCAGTCTGGCTTACACCCTCAGCTGCAGTGCGCAGGATGAACCCGCCGTCTTCATCACAGAACTCCTGCATGAGGCCTTTGAGACGCTCACGCTCCGCTTCATCCTCAATACGCTGGGAAACGCCAACATGCGTCACGCTGGGCATGAACACAAGGTAACGGGAAGGAATGGTGATGTCCGTGGTCAGCCTTGCCCCTTTTGTACCGATAGGGTCCTTAACCACCTGCACTACGATATCCTGGCCATCACGCACCAGTTCACGAATATCCTGTTTTTGAATATGGCTGGTCGAGACTTCACCAACGATTTCATTGTGAATAACAATATCGGATGCATGCAGAAATGCGGCCTTTTCCAAGCCAATATCAACAAACGCTGCCTGCATGCCCGGCAGTACCCGGCTTACCTTGCCGCGGTAAATGTTTCCCACCAGGCCACGTTTGGTGTGACGCTCTACATGAATTTCCTGCAATATGCCATTTTCAATAAGGGCGACCCGCGACTCAGAAGGTGTGACATTGATTAGCAGTTCCGCACTCACAATAGTACCCCAAAGTGTTTGAGCAGGCGTTTGGTTTCATAGAGCGGCAGCCCGATAACAGAACTGACACTGCCATTGACAGATTTGACAAACTGCCCGCCGATTCCCTGAATTCCGTAACCACCGGCTTTATCCTGTGGTTCTCCCGTTTCCCAGTATGCGTGAATGTCCTGTTCAGTAACAGTACCAAAACGAACACGGGTGGCAACACACTGGGTCACCTGGCGTTGAGTGCTAATGAGGCTGATAGCAGTAAGCACCTCATGCTCCCGGTCTGACATGGACAGCAACATGCGCACACAATCGGCTTTGTCAGTGGGCTTACCTAGTGGCAGGTTGTCCAGCGCTATCAGCGTATCAGCAGCCAGAACCACACTGTCCTGTTGCCGTTCCCCGGACAAACGTGAGTACGCCTCACGGGCTTTTTCTTTTGCCAGTCGCTCAACCAGATGCAGAGGCAGTTCCTGGTACTGGGGTGACTCATCGATGTCTACCGGCATCAACCGGTGTTGGATACCTATTTGGGTCAGTAACTCAGTACGACGGGGGGAAGCAGATGCAAGGATCAGTGATGGAGGCATAACACACGCGGTCCAGGTTTAAAGAATTCGGAATTGGCGGCGGGCTTTTCGCAATAACCAGAAAACCCACGGCCACAACACCATGGATGTGACAACCGGCCAAAGGTATTCAAATTGAAAATAGATATCCGTGAGCAAATGCTGCAACCAGAACACCACCAGATGATACAACGAACTGATCAGGCCAATAATAATGGCCTGTTGCCACACCGAGTAATTGCGCAAACGCTGGTAGTTGGCAGCAAGCACATACACACACAGGCTCAGCGCAAAACTGTGAATACCAAGTGCAGTCCCCAACAGAATATCGAGCGCCAGTCCGGTAAGAAAAGCCACACCAACATTTACCCGGTGCGGTAATGCCATGGTCCAGTACGCCAGAACTATCAGCGTCCAGTCCGGACGGTACACATCAGCCTGAATGGGCAACGGCATGATCTGCAACACCAGGGAAATAATAATACTGATAGGTACTGCGTAATGATGGGCCTTGAGCATATTACTTCCTGTCTCCGACTGCCTGCCCAGTCAACGTGGTACCCTGCTCATCCTCAGTCAGCTCACCCTCGCTCAAAGGCCAGAGCAGCAACAGGTACTTCAGCCTGTCCAGGCTCGCCAGCGGCTGGGCGCTTACCGAGGCAAATGGCCGGCTTTCGTTATGAATAACGGATTTGACCCTTGCGACCGGGTAGCCTTCAGGAAACACATCGCCCAACCCGGAGGAAATCAACAAATCGCCTTCCTGAATATCAACACTGTGCGGGACGTGTTCCAGATACAATTCATCCAGTGAGCCACTGCCACTGGCGATAAAACGAATGTTGTTACGCAGCGAACGGACCGGGATTGCATGGGTAACATCCGAAATCAGTAAAACACGGCTGTTGGTGGTACCCACTTCCATCACCTGGCCGACAATTCCCTGATCATCCAGCACAGACTGGGACTCGAAAACGCCGTCGATGGCACCCTTGTTGATCACTATTTGCTGACTGAACGGATTGTTGTCTACCGCCATCAGTTCAGCCACCATTTTGCGCATGCCAGGTTTGACCGGTGCGTCCAAAAGCTTACGCAACTGAATATTTTCAGACTGCAGCAGTTCAAATCGCTGCAACCGCTCGCTCATAATAAGCACCCGATTGGTCAGGCGCTCATTTTCAGCAAGCAACACCTGATGGGAGGTAAGACGCTGGGCACTTTCACTGAGGAGTAAACCTGGCAGGTTAGCCAGGTACTGCAAAGGGCTCATGAGAGAATTGAGATAAACCCGGGTGGATTTAAAACCATCCAGTTTATGGTCAACAAAGATCAACAAAACCGACAGGGCTATGGCGAGCGCAAGTCGGTTGTTCAAAGATGGGCCACGGGTGAATATGGTATCCATGCTACCGGGAAGGCACCTTTATCAGGTGCCCGGTCCTGATTATTCGTAGCTGAACAGATCGCCGCCGTGCAGGTCGATCATATCAAAGGCTTTACCGCCCCCTCTTGCCACACAGGTAAGAGGATCATCCGCAATCACAACCGGAATGCCGGTTTCTTCCATCAGCAGCCGATCGAGATCTTTCAGCAGGGCACCACCTCCGGTGAGTACCATGCCCCGCTCGGAAATGTCGGATGCCAGTTCGGGTGGTGATTGTTCAAGCGCAACCATAACTGCCGATACGATGCCGGTCAGTGGCTCCTGAAGCGCTTCCAGAATTTCATTTGAATTCAGAATAAAGCCTCGCGGTACCCCTTCAGCCAGGTTGCGGCCACGCACTTCGATTTCGCGAACTTCTTCACCAGGGTATGCCGCACCGATTTCATGCTTGATGCGTTCTGCGGTGGCTTCACCAATCAGTGAACCGAAATTACGACGAATGTAATTGATAATGGCTTCGTCAAACTTGTCACCACCAATGCGAACCGATGAAGAGTAAACCACGCCGTTCAGAGAGATGATTGCCACTTCGGTGGTACCACCACCGATATCCACCACCATGGAACCAGTGGCTTCGGATACCGGCAAACCGGCACCTATGGCTGCTGCCATCGGCTCGTCAATCAAATAAACTTCACGAGCACCGGCACCCAAAGCCGATTCCTTGATTGCGCGGCGCTCAACCTGGGTCGAGCCACAGGGAACACATACCAGTACCCGGGGGCTTGGGCGTAAGAAATTGTTGTCATGCACTTGCTTGATGAAGTGCTGGAGCATTTTTTCAGTAACGTAAAAATCCGCAATCACACCGTCTTTCATCGGCCGGATGGCACGGATATTTCCCGGCGTTCGGCCCAGCATCCGTTTTGCTTCAGCCCCTACAGCGGCAACACTTTTTGGCCCGGAAGCCCGTTCCTGTCGAATGGCAACAACAGAGGGTTCATTGAGAACGATTCCCTGATCTTTTACGTAGATCAGCGTATTGGCTGTTCCGAGGTCGATGGACAGATCGTTGGAAAACATGCCTCGAAGCTTCTTAAACATGAAATGCTATTTCCTGTAACAGTGCCTGCGCGATTAAACATAGACGGGTGCGGAGTTGCGCGCCAGCTTGAATAGATATCTATCCGCACACTTTAACAACGGGGGCATTTTTGGGCAAGTCAAGACCGGATCAATGGCGATAAATTTCGGTGTTTTTCCGGACTTTCACTGGCAATTTGGCTGGACTTGCTGAAAGAAGCACAAAAAACAACCACACCTGGCAGTAAAAAACCAGCCGCCAACTAACCAGCCCCCTGATTAGGGCCGGATCATACCATCGTTCCGATGATGAAAGGTTATGCGAAATACCCTCACCGTCTGCATCAACAAACGATGTAAGAGTCAGCCCGCAGGCTGATGAGTGACTTTCCCGCTTGTCACAGCATAATCAAATGAAGCACCCACACTGAGGCGATACCGGCAATAGGCGTTTAACGGCTCACTGTTTACCAGTTCACCCTGATAATATTCGCCCACAATCCGAAAACCATCTATTTGCATTGGCACATTGAGCAGCATACGCCACAATCGCTGGCACCCCTCACTGGTTGGCTCCACTTTTGGCAAGCCGGTATGGGACAGACTGACGGGCCGCCGGTCAGTTTCTTTACCCTGCTTGTCGTAATGCACCAGCATTATCCTTTCTGGTTGCCCTTCAGCACGCCATTGCCAGTAGGCGTGCGTGGCACTGGATTCCATTCGGTCTCCAAGCTGCTGCAGCAAATCTGCCTGCATGTTAGGTTCAACCCGATATAAACGGGTAATAAAGGTTGCCATGATCCCACCGAGCAAAAACACCAGCGAAACCTGCATCAACATCTTCAAATGGCCGTTTTTGGCGGCACGTTTACGGCTCATTTGCCGCCCTCCCTTAAAAAGCGCCGTATCATACCCGAATTTTAGTTCTCAGGCTTATCGCGCTATCAATAAGTTTTATGGCATACCTGGGGCCTGTTGATCTTTGGTGTTCAATTTTGCAGCGAATTGTCGTGCATTTATGCAAGGCAGAGACTGTGAAGTGTAGTCATCTACATGAATAGTCTCTAACGCAGCAGAAAAGCGCGACAAACGCTGCCCTTCGGGTTCACTCTGAGTGATTCCAGTGCTGCGTTGTTCGCCGTTTACTTAGCTGACTAAGCTTCATGACGCTCGCCTTGCCCTGAAAACACTCAGAGAGAACAAATTTCGAACAGCAAAGATCAACAGGCCCTAATTAGTCGGTTGAGACCGGCAATTGCAACCGGTTGAGCCCCCAGTATCCATGATCTTTACTTAACACCTTCCAGCCACGACGTTCCAAATTCCGACGTATGTACCGGTTGCTCAATCCGTGGCCGAACACCACAACCTTACGATGAGTCTCGGCACGGGCCTCCAACAGGTTAGCGGCATAATTCGCGCGTACTTTAGCAGCGGAAAAAGATTCGAATGGCCCCCTGACTCCAGCGAACCAGATAGCCCGGTTTATTACAACCCAGGTCCAGGCCCGCAATCTGAACGGCAATCGGTATCGCGGAATATCCATTTCCCTGAGCAAGGCACTTATCTCATGAATGGGTTGATCGCTGTACTGACTGGCGGACAACTGGGCGCGTTTTAGGTCGCTGGACATAATGTAATATTCGCTGAGGTCCAGCCGGTGCCCGGCTTTACTTTTCGGATGCAACTGGGCGCGATTGTAGTCGCGTACCCAATGGGCAAATCCCGTCGCATTTACTTTTTCATTGGTTGCCGATTTCGGCCGACCATGGCGGATTAAGAGTATTTCCTTCGCTTCCATGCGCTCTGTCAGTATAAAATTGGGGGATATTCGATATTAACGACTAATATATGACCAATAAAGCATCAACTCCAAAATTTCAGTCTCCACAGGCCGCTCAGTGGTGCTTTACCTACAACCAGTTAAAGCCAAACGCGTTTGCAAAGCGTCTGCAGCTATTGAAAAGCCTGCTTCAAATTGAAAACAACGCCTGGCTGGAACCCCAGTTTCAGTGTTCATTAGGCACAAACATCCTGCTTGGCAACAATGTTTATGCTAACCACAATGTCACAATTGAAGATCTTTATCCGGTTAATATTGGCAAACACGTTCTCATTGGCCCTCATACTCTGATATCAACACTCCCCAGCAGTAACAATGCGCAAGACGGTTCACCCATCACCCTGTGTGACAACGTTTGGGTAGGTGCCCATGTGTACATAGGGCCCGGAGTAACCATTGGAGAGGGGGCGGTGATAGGAGCGGGCAGTTATGTGACAGAATCCGTACCAGCCCTGACACTGGCGGCTGGAAACCCCTGCAGGGTAATTCGTGCAATACAGTAACCTCAACCAATATTAGTGCCAATAAAAAAGCCCTGAAAAATCAGGGCTTAATGATAAAAAATAAACAATTTCTATTTTGTTGGCCGTTAGAACGGAATGTCGTCATCAAAATCGAAATCGGGCTCAGCCATTGGCGGTTTAGATTGCCCTTGGTTTCCACCCTGCGGACGACCACCACCTTGCTGTGGAGGCTGCTGATAACCGCCTTGCTGACCACCATAATTCTGGTTGCCTTGAGGGTTACCCTGTGTGTTTCCCTGGGGACGCTGCTGGTAACCACCACCTGCATTTCCGCCCTCGGCACGGCCGCCCAGCATTTGCATTTGATCAACAATGATTTCGGTGGTAAAGCGTTCCTGGCCCTGCTGGTCCTGCCACTTACGGGTTTGCAACTTGCCTTCTACGTAAATCTGCGAACCCTTTTTCAGGTATTCACCGGCAATTTCAGCCAGGCGACGATACATGGTTAACCGATGCCACTCGGTACGCTCCTGCACCTGGCCCTGTTGGTCTTTCCAGCTCTCACTGGTTGCCAGGCTCAGGTTTGCTACCGCATTACCGTTAGGCATGTATCTTACTTCAGGATCATTACCCAGGTTACCCACAAGAATGACCTTATTCACGCCTCTGCTTGCCATCGATGTCTCCTGTCTGTTTTTCAGGCCTTGGTCAACGCTTTACCCAAAGCCGTTCTATCGATTTGTTACGTTATCAAAGCTGACCAGTATAACCGATTTTAACGCAGCACTAAGGGTTATTTTGCTATATACAGCATTTTGCCCGCCGATAATGTTATAACCCACTACCCCGCTTGAAACTACAGGGCCTGCGTTCAGTTTTTCATATCTCAAGTTGGCAATTTAATGACAGGCTAAATCAGAGGCTTGACTAAGCTGCTGGGGGCTGCAAAGCCTAGCGTCAGGCTTTGCATAGGAGGCTTAAGGACGTTGAATCAGCTCACATTTTCGTTTAACGAAGAATTGGCAATTTCATTTTCAATAAATGCCATGGCTTCATCAATCAGGTACACCATCATATTTTTGGCCCGCTCAGCGTCACCGTTAAGTATTGCGGTATAAACACGGCCATGCTCTTCGGCAATCGCTTTGTTACTGCCTTTTGCCGGAGTTGTATGCTGGATACTCACATTCAGGGCGGTACTGATAAAATCACGCAACTGGTAGAAAAAGCGGTTCCCACTGGCTTTCAGAATGGCTGTGTGAAAAGACAAGTCGGCAGAATGGAGATCGCCGTCAGGATCGTTCGCTGCGTCTTCCATTGCCTTTAGCGCTTCGCCTATTTTTGCAATATCCTGTGGGTCACCCTGTCGAGCAGCCAGTGCTGCTGCCTGCGGTTCAACGGCCAGGCGCATTTGCAAAAATTCTTTCAAAACCAGTAGTGAAGGGCTGCTTTCCAACATCCATTTCAAAACGTTTGTGTCGTACAGGTTCCAGTTTTCCGGTGACTCCACACGAATTCCCTGCCTCGGGCGCGAAGAAATCAAACCTTTCGCAGCAAGCATTTTTACCGCTTCGCGCACTGCGGTCCGGCTTATCCCGTATTCATCACATAACTGAGCTTCGGTCGGCAAACCGCTATCCGCGCTGTAATGCCCGCTAATAATGGCTTTGCCCAACTCGTTGGTCACTCGTTGTGACAAATTTAAATTTTCAATGCGCGCCATAAAACACCCTTGTTAAGCATCTCTCATATAATACTACCTTGTTTTAACCCGTTAATTGACAATTTTTTACTCAAAACAGCGGAAATTCTCATTCGTAGAAATTGATTTTTAAGCAAAAAAAGCAGCACGGGGCAAAAACAAAAAAACATTTAGTATTATATACTGTAATCCCAGTGTAAGGCGCTTCTGATGAAACAAGGCTGTTTGGTAACCACAGAGGTAAATCTAAGGTTAATGCGCAAGTGCCAGAGCCAAGGCAATTACTGCCCCCATCAAAGCCACCAGAAGGTTAATTGCAATACTCCACTTTGTGGCATACCCATCCGGAAAATCTGCCGGCTTCAGGTTCGCTAATACCTTGGCGAACTGGCGGGAAGAATACAGTGCTGTGAAGGTACCCAGAATAATAAACCCCATCCCAACCGAGAAAATCAACCAGTATGGCAATCCGGTTGGGGCATTCGGCACCAGTACCGCCATTAACAACCCTGATCGTTCGACAACAAAGCCAAACGCTATTAAAGCAATGCTGGTGCGATTCCAGGCCAGTAGCGTTCTCTCTGCCGCAAA
This sequence comes from Alteromonas aestuariivivens, assembly GCF_003367475.1. Lineage (GTDB taxonomy): Bacteria > Pseudomonadota > Gammaproteobacteria > Enterobacterales > Alteromonadaceae > Alteromonas > Alteromonas aestuariivivens. The sequence continues at coordinate 173,064 of NZ_QRHA01000006.1, read as the reverse complement.
CAATACCCGTGGATCTTTTGCATCTGACACAGCCACTCTCCTTTAGTCAAAACATTGGCGTTGCCACCGTGGGCTAAATTTTCCCCAGAATTTTATCCATCACCCAGCTGGTATGTAATGCAGACCGGCCGCAAGACGGGTGGCTGACGCCTTGGTGCAGCGCATCACGCATATTCTGAACGTGATAAAACTGTACGTGCTTTGGGTTCTCCAGCCAGATTTCCTGCTGATGTTGGGGTGTATGTACCACTATTGGCTGCTCTTCAAACACTGAAAAAGCCAACTCCCCCCTGCTACCGTATATCACCACCTTGTCTTCTTTGTGGCGGCTGCCAAAATTCCAGCAGCCACTGCCGGTTACACCGCTTCTATGCTGCCAGCAAGCCGATATGGCATCCAGCGAGGTGTACAGCCCCTGCTGATTAACTCCAACTCCGCAGGCCTCGGCAAACTCTCCCAACAAGAAGGCAAACAGATCCAGGCCATGGCTCGCCAGATCATCAAAGTAACCTCCCGGCGCTACCTTACTGTCAGTGCGCCAGTTTTCCACACCTCGCAGGTCCCAGTCGCTGGGTGCTTTACACAAATGCCAGCTTATGTGCCTCGCCGCCCCGATGGCACCTGTGTCCAACAATTCTTTAATCTTCAAAAAGCGTGGTAAAGACCGCCGATAGTAGGCAACAAACAAGGGAATATTTGCTTCGCTAAAAGCCTGGAAGATTTCCAGGCTATCGGAATAACCCGGTGACAGTGGTTTTTCAATGCAACAGGGCTTGCCTGCCGCTGCTACTTTCAGGCCATATTCTTTGTGCGAATCAGGCGGAGTAGCAATGTAAACCGCGTCAATGGAAGGATCAGCTATCAGTGCGTCTGCATCATCGAAGAACCGCTCGACCCCGTGACGGCTGGCATAGTCTTCCGCCTGACGGACATTTCGTCGCATTACGCCCTGCAAGCTGAACCCGGGCACCTGTTGATAGGCAGGCCCGCTTTTTACTTCCGTTACGGCACCACAGCCAATAATGCCCCATCGGGTGAGATGATTATTCATCAATTCAAAATCCTCTTTCAATACGAGCGCGGACACTTTCGTGTCACGCTCAAACAACATCTTTTCATTCCGTTATTGCAGACCCATACAAGCTACAATCCCGCCACAAAACGTCGGTATTGATCAACCACCAGCGGCGTTTTCATATTGTTTCCGTGTGTCGCACCGGGCACTACCACCAGTTCCTTTTTGCTACTGGGCGATTGCGCAAAGAGCGATTCACTTAGAACAAGCGGCGTTTTCTTGTCTTTTTCGCCAACCAACAACATCAACGGCCCTGTATAGGTGCTAAGCATTGTTACATTATTCATCTTCAGCAGGTCTGGATGGATCTTTACCGAAGTAAAAGGTTTTGACCAGGGTGGTACTACGTTGCCAACCAAATCCGGCACTGAACCTATGGCACCGTCAAGTACCAGCCCATCTGCGCTTCGGTTTTGGGCAACGTATGTTGCCAGCAAACTTCCCATCGATAATCCGTGCAACACTACCGGCAAATTGTTTTCAAAAACCTTGCTGGCGTAATCAAATACCTGAAGCGCATCTGCCTGCAAATGAGCCACCTGCAGTTTTTTGGCCTTTTCACTGGCCCCTGTACCCTGGTAATCCACCCATAAAATGTTGGCCGGAATTCTGGAAAAATGCGCAAGCAAAGCCGAAGCGTTATTGATGGTCATGCCGTTAGCGGCATAAAACACGATATTAACGATGGGTTCGGGATAGGAAGCAATAACCCCTGAAAGCAGGATTCCCTGTGCATTGGTAAGAGAAACCGGCGTAAGGGAGATTTTCGCCTCGGCCCGATTAACCGCCTGCAACAGCGCGGTTGTATCAAGTTCCTTGGTTTCTGAGTCCTGATGTATAAACGACTTGGGGCTAACATCCAGCGCGCAGCTGCATAGAATAAGCCCCACTGTACTGATGCTCAGTAAACGTAAAATCCAATTCATAGGACATCCTTGTTGGCGGTTTGCTTTTCAATCATTGTTGCAGATAAAGCGGCTGATATAGAATACGCACGGACCGACTAAGTAAACTCATGTCAGGGAACAACATGAACACTCACAATCCGCTGTGTCCAAACCCTTTCCATTTCAGCCGCACTATGTTGTTACTGACACTGAGCATCTGCGCCGTGTTAACAGGCTGCCAGCTTGATACGTCTTACCAGCAAACTCAACATGCCGTACCACAGGCGCTGATGCCTGCGCAGACCACTGCAGCGCGTCTGTGTACTTTGCATCTGAATGAATTTGTTGATCAACGGCATACCAAGACCCTGGGGCAGGATAGTTTCAGTATCGATGCCTCTATGATAGAGCAATGGATACAAACTGGCCTGGTTCGTGCTGAAATAGAACCTCAGTATGACTATCAGGGAGCAGCACTGCAACTGTCCCTGACCAGAACCTACTTACATGCTGTGCAGAATAATTTATCAGCCAATGTGGTGTTTGAAGCCCGCTATCGAGGCCCAAATGCGACCCGGTTCTCCGATCCACGCCTGTTTCGGGGTCAGCATACGACTACTGACGAATCGGGTGAAACCGAGAGCGTGGTGAATGTCATGAAAGGTGCTATAGACTCGGCATTACAGCGCATAGCGAACGCGTATCGCCAGGAGTGTGAGGGCACAGCTTTGGGATCACAAAAGCCCGTTGACTGATCTTTGCCAGCACGGGCTTTCGCTAACTGTCCCTGCTATCGGGTTCCAAACTGATAAACGATTTGGGTTGAATATACCTCTCCGGGTAACAGCGTAACACTCGGAAAGGCCGGTTGATTGGGTGAATCCGGCGCGTGCTGGGGCTCCAGGCAGAACGCATTACGGAACTCATGACTGCGGCCGGATTGCGAACTGCTGCCATCCAGGAAATTTCCGGAATAAAACTGCATTGAAGGTTCTTTGGTCAGTAAGGTCAGAGTTCTTCCTGTATCAGGTTCAAAAACCTTCGCACCTTCGATCAGAGCTTTATCGGCCACGTCTTTCAGCACATAGTTGTGATCATACCCATTCCCATATTTCAGCTGCTGGTGATCGGCATCAATATCCTGACCGATGGTTTTTGGCTCACGAAAATCGAACGGAGTTCCAGCAACCGCCAGCAGTTCACCGGTAGGGATCAAGCCTTCGTCGACTGGCGTAATGGCTTCGGCTGGAATTTCGAGTATGTGGCCCAGAATGTCACCTTTACCCGCCAAATTGAAATAGGTGTGCTGGGTGAGGTTTACTATGGTTGGCTTATCGGTTGTTGCAAAAAACTGCATGTCGAGCGTGTTACTGTCGGTCAGCGTATAGGTCACTTTCGTCTTCAGCGTGCCCGGGAAACCCTGATCGCCATCAGGACTGGTTAATGTCAGCACCACTCCTGCACTGTGTTCGGTGGTGAAGGGCACCATGTTCCAGACCTTTTTGTCAAAGCCCTGCAATCCGCCGTGCAGTGAGTTGTCGCCGTTGTTGGCGACCAGACTGTATTCTGTTCCGTTGAGACTAAAACGCCCACTGGCAATACGGTTGCCATACCTGCCTATAATGGCACCAAAATACGGACTGGCGTCTACGTAATCCTGCAGGTTATCCATTCCCAGTACGATATTGCCCAGCTCTCCGTTGGCGTCGGGAGTGAGCAGACGGGTGATAATACCGCCGTAACTGATCACTTCCACTTCGATTCCATGACGGTTTGTCAGTATCACTTTATTGACCGGAGTTGCATCCGCTAACTTGCCATACAGTTGCATTGTCGCCGAGGGGAGGTTTGACATGCTTGATCCTTGTTCCGCAATTACCATAAAAGGAAAAAGCACGAGTATAAGAGAAACCACCGCCCCCTTAAACCGTTGAATCAGAATGCGATTCAATTTCTGATATCGAACAGGCATTTGCCTTTCACCCATCAACACATATTCCATGACGCAACCTTTACCTAACAATATTTATACTTTTATATTACTTTATTATAGGTAAAAGCAAGCAGTCATTGATTATTTTTGAATGCGGCCATTTCTAACCAGAATGCAATCCATTCCGGCGCTTTGCGCCGCCTGAAATCCGATTTCAGTATCCTCGAACACAATGCACTCTGAAGGTTGAAGCCCCATCTCCTGCGCCGCAGTAACAAAGGTCTCCGGGTGGGGTTTGCCGTGGGTTACATCTGTGGCAGTTACCAGTGCATCGAGTTTATCCAGTAGATCGTGATGTTGGAGTAAATGTTCGGCGTGAGGGCGCTCGGCGCCCGTCCCTATGGCAATCTGCTTGGATGGCCGATAGTGGCAAAATAGCTGGTAAGTTTCGTCGATTAAAGTAGGGGTGTGATCCATGCTCTCCCAAACAAGGCGTTTGTACACCGCAACGTCTCTGGGATCATGGTTCAGGCCAAACTTTTGATTGAGTATTTCTGCTGTCTTCTGGGTTGGGACACCACCCAGCCCATGCATATAGGCTTCATCAAAGGGATATCCGTAATGCAGACAGGTTTGCTCCCAGGCTTCAATGTGTGAACCCATGGAGTCAATCAGGGTTCCGTCCATATCAAATATGATGCCTTTGTAGCGGCCAAGGTCGAGCATTGTTCACTCCTGGTTAAAAATGCGTGCAGGTGTGAGATTGGAATTTTGGCCAACCCCACAGCAATGAACATTCAGTGTACTATGGGGTCGGCCCTTCAGAGCAAGCTAAAAATTAAACGCCCTGTTTAAGGTGGTAGTAAGCAGCGTTGTAGCGCAACTCAGCCTTCAGGGCGCGAATGTTGGTGTCGTCATCAATGACCACGGTCTCCACTCCCGCCATTTCTGCAAAGTCTTCAACCATCTCGGTGGTAACCGCCTGGGTGTACGCGGTGTGGTGCGCCCCCCCGGCATGGATCCAGGCCGCCGCAGCGGTTTTAAGATCCGGTTTTGGTTCCCACAACGCCGAAGCTACCGGCAGATTGGGCGTACTCGCCGGAGGCTCAACCGCTTCTACCTCGTTGATAAGGATGCGGAAGCGGTTCCCCATGTCAATTGGAGAGACATTGATTGCCGGGCCGGTTTTGGCTGAGAACAGCAGGCGCGGTACGTCACATTTCACCCCAATGGTATGGTGTGCAATTTCCAGCTTTGGCTTGGCCGCAGAAATGGATGGGCACACTTCCAGCATGTGAGCGCCCAGTACCTGGTCAACCTCCGGAGTCAGGTTGTAGGTGTAATCTTCCATAAAGGAGGTTCCACCCTCACGCCCCTGGCCCATCACTTTCAAAATGCGCACCATGGCGGCAGTTTTCCAGTCACCTTCACCACCATAACCAAAACCTTTGGCCATCAGTCGTTGCGTTGCCAAGCCCGGCAGTCCGGTCAGGCCTGCAAGGTTTTCAAAACAGTTGGTGAATGCCGCAAAGCCGCCATCGGTCATAAAGCGTTCCATACCAATTTCAAGGCGCGCTTCTTTCTCCAGCCGGTCACGGTTGTAATCTTCAGATGTGAGCGAATCGGAAACGTCGTAATCCTGATGGTAAGCATCGATCTGCGCTGCCACATCACCTGAACTCACCTCGTTCACAACGTCAGCCAGATCTTGCAATCCATACGCGTGCACTTCGTAACCAAAGGCAATTTGTGCAGCAACCTTGTCACCCTCAGTGACTGCTACATTGCGCATGTTGTCGCCAAAACGGACTATTTTCAGTGACTGGCTTTCTGCCCAGCCCAAAGCGGCACGGCACCAGCCGTCGATTTGGGAGATCACCTCCGGGCGCTGCCAGTGACCCACCACCACTTTGCGCTCTTTGCGCATACGGGTACCAATAAATCCAAACTCCCGGTCACCGTGAGCGGACTGGTGGGTATTCATGTAATTCATGTTGATGTCATTCCACGGAAGCCCTGCGTTAAACTGGGTATGCAGGTGCAACCATGGCTTGCGAAGCTCAGTCAGGCCGGCAATCCACATTTTGGCCGGAGAAAAAGTGTGCATCCATAGGATCAGGCCTACGCAGTTTTTGTCACTATTGGCCTGTTGGCATACATGGTGAATTTCCGCAGCGCTCTTTACTGTGTCTTTGTAAACTACCTTTACCGGAAGCTTACCGGTTTCGTTAAGGCCAGCAGTCAATGCCTGGCTGTTGCCAGCCACTTCTTCCAATACTCTGGGGCCATACAGATGCTGTGACCCGGTAACAAACCAGACTTCTTTATTTGCAGTCGTCATAATCTAGTCCTCAAAAAAATGTTGTACGCCGTCGGTTCAGCTCTGTCCGTAATAAGCGTTTTTGCCGTGTTTGCGTAAATAATGTTTATCCAGAATGGCCTGGTTCAGCGGCGCAGCACCTGGCACCAGAGTGCGGGTGAGATAAGCCATTCGTGCAATTTCTTCCAGCAACGCAGCGTGATACACCGATTGGGCTGCATCTTTTCCCCAAGTAAAAGGCGCATGACCTGCCACTATCACCATGGGCGCTGCCATTGGATCCCGGTCGGTATACGCATCCGCAATCTGTACTCCGGTTTCCTCTTCATAGTCACCGTTAATTTGCTCGTCGGTCAGTTCCCGCGTACAAGTGATGTCACCATGCACGTAATCAGCATGGGTGGTTCCCAGGCACGGAATGCTTTGCTTTGCCTGTGCCCAGGCCGTCGCATAGGTAGAGTGCGTATGGGTAACTCCACCAATGGATTCAAACTTGCGATAAAGATGGGTGTGGGTTTTGGTATCCGATGAGGGCCGCATGGTTCCCTCCACGATTTTATTTTCCAGATCCACAATCACGATGTCTTCCGGCTTCATGGACTCGTAAGACACGCCGCTTGGCTTGATCGCCACCACACCTTTTTCGCGGTCGACCTGTGATACGTTGCCAAACGTATAGATAACCAAATTTCGGCGCTGAAGCTCCATGTTGGCCTCAAACACCTGACGTTTTAATTCTTTGTAACTCATGGCTTGCCTCCACTGACGTAGCCACCAAGGGTCTGATATCGGGAATACAGGCTGTTGTATATTTCAACCCGATCGGAATTAGGCAGGTACTGTTTGCACACAGGTGAAGCCATAACCTCCTGCGCTGCGGCAACAGAGTCGTACTCACCCGCCGCAACCGCAGCCATTATGGCCGCACCCAGGGCACAACTCTGATCGCTTTCAAGTACGTCGATGGGGCAATTCCATACATCCGCACAGGTCTGCATGACGTAGTCAGATTTCTTTGAAATGCCGCCAATAACCACCACCGATTCGATGGGCACACCTTCATCCCGAAAACGCTCAGTAATGGCCCGGGCGCCAAACGCTGTGGCTTCCACCAGTGCCTTGAACAGGCGGGGGGCATCAGTACCCATTTTGATGCCGGCAAGTGCCATCGACACACTTTGGTCGGCATCCGGTGTGCGGCGCCCATTGACCCAGTCCAGCGCCACGGCATCCGTCGGTTTTGGGGTGACCAAATCCGCCGCATGGGAGAGACGCTGCAAGGTAGTTTCTTCAATGCGCTCTACCAGAGCCAACTGACCGCTGTCTGTCAGTTCTGAAAGCAACTGACGGGTTGGCCACAACACCACATTCTTAAACCAGGCGTAAAGATCGCCAAAAGCTGACTGGCCAGCTTCGAGGCCAACCAGACCAGGAATTACAGAGCCGTCTACCTGACCACAAATGCCTTTAACACAGGTGTCGCCCAGTTGTTGGGCGGAAGTGACCGTAATGTCACAAGTGGAGGTGCCCATCACCTTGGTAAGCACACCCGGTCTCACTCTGGCCGCAACCGCGCCCATATGGCAGTCGAACGCACCGTAGCCCACAACTATCCCTTCCGGCAAGCCGAGTTTTTGCGCCCATTCAGCCGTAAGCGTACCGGCGGCCTGATCACTCGGCTGGGTATTAGGGTTCAGCGTATCAACCAACCCATCCAGCAGAGGGTCAATAGAGGTAAAAAACTGGTTAGGCGGGAAGCCTCCCCACAGCTCGTTCCACATCATTTTGTGTCCTGCTGCGCACCGCCCCAGTACAAAATCAGCCGGGTGGGTCTTGCCACACATTAGTGCGGTCATCCAGTCACAATGTTCAACCCAGCTGTAGGTTGCCTCTTTCACCGCGGCATCGGTACGGAATATGTGAAGCGCTTTGGCCCAATACCATTCGGAAGAGTAAATTCCGCCCATATGGGAGAGATAGTTGACGTCATTGTTGTTGGCAGCCACGGTGATTTCACCGGCTTCCTGAATTGCGGTGTGATCCTTCCAAAGCACGAACATGGCATTGGGGTTTTCAGCGAATTCTTCCGTCAGTGCCAGGGGAGTACCCTCGCGGTTAACCGGCACCGGGGTAGAACCGGTCGTATCGAAGCTCATGCCGACAACCTGGCTGGCCGTATTGGCAGGTACGTTGCTCCAAAGCCCGTTTACCACCTCAATCAGGCTTTCCGTGTAATCCAAAGGATGCTGGCGATACTGATCCTGGCCGGGCTCACAATACAACCCCTTTTCCCAGCGGGGATAGTTGACCATGTGACTTGCGAGCTCAGCGCCGCTGGTTACATCCACCAGCAGTGCTCTTACTGAATCCGAACCATAATCCAGTCCCAAAGTGTATCGAGACATAAATACCTTCAAAATTTGTTGTCGTTATAAACACAGATTGGCTATTGCCTTTAATTGTATGATAATATCAATAATGTTGCTTTGTAAAGGTAATATAAAAATAATATTAATGGAGAGGGCTCGTTTGGATCACCTCTCGCAATGCAGGTTGGCACAACAACTTTGCATCAAATTGACACTTCTGCCGGGCAGTGCACAGGCGGAGCTTTTTTGACAACGGAAAACGACTATGACAAACCAACTAGACCAATTGAAAGCCATGACCACCGTCGTTGCCGACACCGGTGACTTTGAAGCGATTGCCACATACAAACCACAGGACGCAACTACCAACCCTTCCCTGCTTCTGAAAGCCATTCAAATTAAGAAGTACCGCAGCCTAGGGCAAGAAGCGATAGACTGGGCTCGCGCTCACTCAACCGACCGAAACATTGGCCGTGTTGCAGCAGACAAACTGGCGGTACTGATTGGCAGTAAACTGATGGAGCAGGTACCCGGGTTGGTTTCCACCGAAGTGGACGCCCGCTTGTCCTTCGATACCATGGCAACGGTAGAAAAAGCCCAGCACCTGATCGAGTTGTATCGCCAGCAGGGCATCGATACTTCGCGGGTACTGATTAAAATCGCGGCCACCTGGGAAGGGATTCAGGCTGCCCGAATTCTCGAACATCAGGGGATCCGTTGTAACGTCACTCTGCTGTTCTCGTTTGCCCAGGCCCGGGCCTGTGCAGAAGCGGGAGTGTTTTTAATTTCACCGTTTGTAGGCCGCATTCTGGACTGGTACAAGGCGCGGCAGCCTCAGGAAGACTTCAGTGGAGCAAATGACCCGGGGGTACTATCGGTACAAAGCATTTACCGCTTCTTTAAGGAGCACGGTTTCAAAACCGTAGTGATGGGAGCCAGCTTCCGCAATATCGGTGAAATTCAACATCTGGCAGGTTGCGATCGCCTCACCATCAGCCCGGCGTTGCTTGATGAACTGGCCAGTACACAAGCGCCATTGCCTCGCATGCTTAATGCAACTGGTGAAGTCAAACCCGCTCCTTCTGTACTCACAGAAGCGGAATTCCGCTGGGAAATGAATCAGGACGTTATGGCAACCGACAAATTAGGCGAAGGCATTCGCCAGTTCGCGATTGACCAGGAAAAACTTGAAGCCTTGCTAACGGAAATGGCCTGATTGCCTCAGTGCAGGGGGAGTTCTTCCCTCTGCAAATATAATCCGCTCACACCAAACACTACATAAAAACAAAAAAGGCACCCCGCAGGGTGCCTTTGAAATTAACCGTTTATAATGCTTAACCCAACAGGGCCTTGGCCTTTGCGACCACATTCTCTGCGGTGAAACCAAAGTGCTTCATCAGCACTCCACCCGGAGCCGATTCACCGAAGGTCGTCAAACCCACTACATCGCCTTCCAGACCAACGTACTTGTACCAGAAATCCGAGTGCGCAGCTTCAACAGCCAGTTTTGGAACGTCGGCCGGCAGCACCGACAAACGATACTCTTTGCTCTGGGCATCAAACTGATTGGTGCTGGGCATGGAAACCACACGCACCCGGCGCCCTTCTTCAGCCAAGGCATTGGCTGCGTCCACCGCCAGAGCCACTTCAGAACCGGTTGCGATGATGATCAGCTCAGCAGCACCATTGCAGTCTTTCAGAATATAACCGCCTTTGGCGACATCTTTAAGCTGTGACTCACTGCGCTCCAGTGCTTTGGTTCCCTGACGGGTAAACACTAGGGCACTCGGGCCGGTTTGCTTAATCAGAGCTTGACGCCAGGCTTCCGCCGCCTCTGCCGCATCACAAGGGCGCCAGGTAGTCAGATTCGGCGTCATACGCAGGTTGGCAATTTGCTCAATCGGCTGGTGAGTTGGCCCGTCTTCCCCCTGACCAATAGAGTCATGGGTATAAACGAAAATGTTTTTGGCTTTCATCAGTGAGGCCATGCGCACGGCATTGCGGGCATATTCCATAAACATCAGGAAAGTGGCACCAAAAGGAATGAAACCACCGTGCAGTGCAATACCGTTCATGATCGCACTCATACCGAATTCACGCACACCGTAGAAAATGTAGTTGCCGTCTTCGGCTTCCTGAATACCTTTTGCTTCAGGCCACAATGTCAGGTTGGAACCGGCCAGATCAGCCGAACCGCCCATAAGTTCCGGTAACTGATTGGCAAAAAACGCAATTGAATCCTGTGAGGCTTTGCGGGTCGCCATATCTTTCATGTCTGCCTGGCAAGCACGAACAAACGCGTCGGCCTTGGCATTGAAATCAGCAGGTAATTCCTGCTTGATAACCCGGCGGGTAAATTCCTTGGCTTCCTGTGGGTACGCCTCAGCATACTCAGCGAACAAATCCTGCCACTGCTGCTGCAAAGATTGGCCTTTGGCTTTGCAATCCCATTCTTCGTATACATCCGCTGGAATTTCAAATGGAGCATAATCCCAGTCCAATGCTTTACGCACCTCGGCAATTTCTGCGTCACCCAGAGGAGAGCCGTGACAATCGTGGCTGCCCGATTTGTTGGGTGAACCAAAACCAATCAGCGTTTTACAGCAAATCAGGGTGGGTTTGTCTTCAACCGATTGGGCCAGTTCAATGGCCGCAGTGATGTCGTTGACATTGTGCCCGTCGATATTTCGGATCACGTGCCAGCCGTATGATTCAAAGCGCTTGGCGGTATCATCGGTAAACCAGCCTTCAACATGACCGTCAATGGAAATGCCGTTGTCGTCCCAGAACGCTATCAGTTTGCCCAGCTTGAGGGTTCCAGCCAGTGAACAGGCTTCATGGGAGATACCTTCCATAAGACAGCCGTCGCCCAGGAAGCAGTAGGTGTAGTGATCAACTAGATCAAACTCGGGCTTGTTGAATTGTGCAGCCAGGGTTTTCTCCGCTATGGCCATCCCCACAGCATTGGCAATACCAGCCCCCAAAGGCCCGGTTGTGGTTTCAACACCGTCGGTGTAACCGTATTCCGGGTGGCCGGGTGTTTTGGAGTGCAACTGACGAAACTGTTTCAGATCATCAATGCCCAGGTCATATCCGCTCAAATGCAAGAGTGCATATTGCAGCATCGACCCATGACCATTCGACAACACAAATCGGTCACGGTTTGCCCATTTGGGATCGGTAGGGTTATGACGGTAAAAGTTTTGCCACAGAACCGTAGCAATGTCCGCCATACCCATAGGGGCACCGGGGTGCCCTGAATTGGCTTTTTGTACTGCGTCTACCGCCAGCATGCGGATGGCATTGGCGGATTTTGAGGAGGTCATAGACATAAATTCATTCACTTGCTAAATAATATTATAATACAAACAATATGACAAAAGGCAGCTGCAAATTCAACCCTTGTCCAGCAAGAAAGAACACTCTTACCGGTTAGTTTGCCACTTGGCCCCTGTTACCAATTCCATTGACACTGCGTGCTTTCCGTGCGTTTGGGCCGCTGTATGTTTTAACCTGCAAACACAGCCGGAAAATAATCATAACGAATGGGATTGACCTCCCCCATGCTAACCCGATGAGCGGACAGAGAAAAGGCCCCAAGCATTATGTTTTTTAAGGATGGATTTCCTCTACCACGTTTCTGGCCAGCCTCTGATCAAATTCTGCAGTTACTTTCAGGTAGATGGTATTGTTCTGGCTTGAAAACTCCGTATCCTGAACACCGGGCAATACGCAAAGTTTTTCCCTGAGTTCAGGCTCCTGCTGTTCGCTGAACGACGCATTCATCTGAATGCGCTTAATCCGGGCGACTTCCCGAAATCCCATGAACAGAATCAGCCACACTGATGCCCCTGCCGCTCCCAAAAGGTAAGCCCTGTCCGCGGACCAGAGATCGGTAACCAAACCGGACAGCAATCCCCCCAGAAAGGCACCGAAAAACTGAAAGCTGGCGTAGATACCCATCGCTGTGCCCTTGCGGCCGGCTGGCGCAATACTGGACACCAGCGCCGGGAAACTGGCCTCGAGATAGTTGAAACCGGTAAAGAACAGGATAACAGCGGTTACTACAACCCAACGGGTCTCGCCTTGTGTGGCGAGCAAAGCAAATGCGATTGCCATCATTACAATCGCGGAATTCAGCAAGCTCTTGGGTACCCGCCCCCGAGCCATCGCCATCATTACGACAAGCCCGGCCACAGAGGCTGCCAGCACTGGCAGATAGAGCATCCAGTGACTTTCAAGGCTCATATTGAAATGCATAAGCGTAACGGGAAGCTGCACGAACAGGAGGGTAATCATCATGTGCAGGAGCATTACGCTCACATTCAGACGCCACAACTGGGAAGACAGGATCAACTCACCGACCAGGGCAATGTCAGGCAGGGTATCGCCGCTGGCCAGCCCCTTCACCGAAGGCACGGCCCATTGAACCAGAGGCATACACAACAAGGCCAGAATGCCGGTGATGGCAAAAATCCCGGCCAGCCCCCATTGTTCAGCCAGAATCGGACCAAGCAATACCGCAATATAGAAAGAAAATCCGATGGCAATACCAATAATCGCCATCACTTTGGCCCGCTGGGATTCGCGACTGACATCAGTGGCCAGGGCCATGATGGCGCCGGCAATGGCACCCGCCCCCTGCAGGATCCGCCCGACGACCATCCACACCATGCTGTCGGCCTGTGCTGCAATGAAGCTGCCCAGTGCAAACACCGACAAACCCAGCAGAATGACGGGTTTTCGGCCCCACTTATCAGACAGCATGCCCATGGGAATTTGCAATGTTGCCTGGGTCAGGCCATACCCGCCAATAGCCAGCCCGACCATCAATGGTGAATAGTCAGGATATTCCATTGCGGACAAAGCCAGCACCGGCATGACCATAAACAAACCTAACATGCGCAACACGTAAACCAGCGCCAGCGCCAGTGCTGCACGAACTTCTATTGCGTTCAAAGCGACCCTGTGTCCTGTTGTTCAATTCGGCCGCGAAGTGTAGCACAAATCCATTTCCGGCCCAGTAGCAAATATGCGCTTTCCGGCACCACGGGCTAGCAGTGTGAAGGGTACAGTCAGGGCATAAATGCCGCTCATCTATAGGGCCTGTTGATTTTTGGTGTTCGATTTTGCAGCGAATTGTTGTGTATTTATGCAAGGCAGAGGCTATGAAGTGTAGTCATCGACATGAATAGTCTCTAACGCAGCAGAAAAGCGTGACAAACGCTGCCCTTCGGGTTCACTCTGAGTGCTCCCAGGGCTGCGTTGTTCGCCCTTTACTTAGCTGACTAAGCTTCATAACTCTCGCCTTGCCCTGAAACCACTCAGAGAGAACAAATTTCGAACAGCAAAGATCAACAAGCCCTAGGAGCCTTAGTAGATTTAAGTTGAGTGTGGCATACTGTTTCTTTTAAAAATAATCAGGCTTCAATGGACAAAATCGACATTCGCGGTGCTCGCACCCACAATCTCAAGAACATCGATTTATCAATCCCGCGTGACAAACTGGTGGTTATTACAGGCCTGTCCGGCTCGGGTAAGTCATCTTTGGCGTTCGATACGCTTTACGCCGAAGGCCAGCGCCGCTATGTCGAATCGTTATCGGCCTACGCCCGGCAGTTTTTGTCGATGATGGAAAAACCGGATGTAGACCACATAGAAGGCCTTTCACCGGCCATTTCCATCGAGCAGAAGTCCACATCCCACAACCCGCGTTCCACCGTAGGGACCATAACTGAAATCTACGATTATCTGCGCCTGATGTTTGCCCGGGTAGGCACTCCGCAATGCCCGGATCATCATGTGCCACTGGATGCCCAGACCATCAGCCAGATGGTTGACAAGGTATTGGCCATGCCGGAAGGCACTAAGCTGATGCTGCTGGCACCTGTTATTCAGGACCGCAAAGGCGAACACGTAAAAACACTGCAAAACCTGGCCGCACAAGGTTACATCCGGGCCAGAATCGACGGTGAGGTGTGTGACTTGTCCGATCCACCCACACTCGATCTGCACAAGAAACACACCATTGAAGTTGTTATCGACCGTTTTAAGGTTCGTGAAGACCTGCAACTGCGACTGGCCGAATCTTTTGAAACCGCACTGGAGTTGTCTGGTGGCAACGCAAAAGTTGCCCACATGGATGACCCGGATGCGGAAGAAATCATCTTCTCGGCCAATTTCGCCTGCCCTCACTGCGGCTACAGCCTCAGTGAACTGGAACCCCGGCTGTTTTCCTTCAACAACCCCGCAGGGGCATGCCCAACCTGTGACGGCCTGGGTACCCGGCAGTTCTTTGACCCGGCGCGGGTTATCAGCAACGCCGAACTCAGTCTGTCCGGCGGCGCAATAAGGGGTTGGGACAAACGCAGTTACTACTATTTTCAAATGCTGCAGGCAGTCGCGTCACATTATGACTTCGATCTTACCCAGCCATTTGAACAACTCGACGATCAGGCCCGGGACATCGTGCTCTATGGTTCCCGGGGTAAGTCACTGAACTTCAAATACATCAACGAGCGGGGCGACGTCATGGAGCGCAAGCACCCGTTCGAAGGGATCATTCCCAATATGGAGCGCCGTTACCGGGAAACCGAATCCAATGCTGTGCGCGAAGAACTGGCCAAATACCTCAGTCAGCAACCCTGCAACAGTTGCGGTGGTTCGCGCCTGCGGCTGGAAGCACGAAACGTGTTCATTGCCGACACCACCCTGCCCACCATTGCTGACATGTCGATTTCCGAAGCGTACGACTTTTTTGACACCCTGACGCTGCATGGACAAAAGGCCCAGATTGCCGAAAAAATCCTCAAGGAAATCCTCGACCGCCTGCGCTTTTTGGTCAACGTGGGGCTGAATTACCTGTCGATGTCACGCAGTGCAGACACTCTCTCTGGCGGTGAAGCCCAGCGTATCCGGCTTGCCAGCCAAATTGGTGCCGGGCTGGTTGGGGTTATGTACGTGCTGGACGAACCTTCAATTGGCCTGCACCAGCGCGACAACGAACGTTTACTGAAAACCCTGACCCATTTGCGTGATTTAGGCAACACGGTGCTGGTGGTGGAGCACGATGAAGACGCCATTCGTGAAGCGGATTTTATCGTTGATATTGGCCCGGGCGCCGGTGTTCACGGTGGCCAAATCATTGCAAAGGGAAGTCTTAACGACATTCTTGAAAGTGAAGACTCACTTACCGGAAAATACCTTTCCGGCAGAGAAAAGATTGAAGTCCCGCAGCAAAGAACCCCTATTCGTGAAGGCCAGTGGCTGACGTTGACAGGCGCTACCGGTAACAACCTCAAATCGGTTACGCTGAAAATACCGGTGGGTTTGATGACCTGTGTAACCGGCGTCTCCGGCTCAGGCAAATCGACACTCATTAACGATACTTTCTACCGCATTGCTCACCGGGAACTGAATAAGGCAACAACGTCCGAACCGGCTCCTTACGAGAGCATGCAGGGCCTGGAGCATCTGGATAAGGTAGTGGACATCGACCAGAGCCCAATCGGCCGCACTCCACGCTCCAATCCGGCCACCTATGCCGGTATTTTCACTCCCATCAGGGAGCTGTTCTCCGGTACCCAGGAAGCCCGTTCACGAGGTTACAAAGTCGGGCGTTTCAGCTTTAATGTAAAAGGCGGGCGGTGTGAAGCCTGCCAGGGTGACGGTGTAATCAAGGTAGAAATGCACTTCCTGCCCGACGTGTATGTTCCCTGTGATGTGTGCAAAGGCAAGCGGTACAATCGCGAAACCCTGGAAATACAATACAAGGGTAAAAGCATCCACGAAGTGCTCGAAATGACGGTGGAAGAAGCCCGTGAATTTTTTGACCCAATTCCGGCCATCGCACGCAAACTTCAGACACTCATTGACGTAGGTCTGGCCTATATTCGACTTGGACAGGCCGCCACTACCCTTTCCGGCGGTGAAGCGCAACGGGTTAAGCTGGCCAAGGAACTCTCCAAACGGGATACCGGTCAGACCCTGTATATTCTGGATGAACCCACCACTGGTCTTCATTTTCACGACATTCGGCAGTTGCTCGCTGTTTTGCACCGTTTACGGGATCATGGCAACACAGTTGTGGTCATAGAGCACAACCTGGACGTCATCAAAACTGCCGACTGGCTGGTAGACCTTGGCCCCGAAGGTGGCTCCGGCGGCGGTCAGATTATCGCCGAGGGTACGCCTGAAGATATCGCCGAATCACCGGTATCGCACACCGGTCGGTTCCTCAAACCCATGCTGTAAGCTTTTATAGAGGGCGGCACCTGCCGCCCGATTTAGCCTGCGGAGGCACTATGAGCAGTCCCGAAGCACTGAACACCACTTTTGATGTACGATTCTATGAGACCGACGCCCTGCGTCATGTCAGCAATACAGTTCTGGTTGGCTGGTTTGAATCTGCCCGCGAACCAATCTTCCGCATCTTCAACCCCACCCTGGCACTGGATAACTGGCCCCTTATTCTGGCCAGCTACCAGGTCGACTTTCACGCACAAATCTTCTACGGTCAGCCTGTAACCGTAAAAACCTTCATATCCCGCATCGGCAACAGGGCATTTGATGTCTACCAGGAAGTGTGGCAAAACCAGAACAAATGCGCATCGGGTACCACAACCATGGTACATTTTGACTACATCAGCCAATCCGCTGTACCGATTCCCGACGAAATCCGATCCGCGCTGGATGTTTATCTCAAGGACAAGAGCGATGCCACCCCCTGAACACGATTTTATCGAAGTCATCGACAATGTGCTGGAGCCCGAACTGTGTGCGAAAATCATCCGCGCATTCAACCGCAGCCCCAATCAGCAACCCGGCCAGACCGGTGGAGGTGTGGATCTGGACAAAAAACGCAGCAGTGATATTTCGTTCAGCGACAATCCTGAATTTGCCGGCTTATTTGCCGGCGTGATGCAACGCACCAGCGCCCAGTTGCTGCGTTATATGGAAAAACACCATCACGCACTTATCGGCCCAATAGGGCTTACGGTGCGCCACCCTCATACCGGCGAAGCGGTCAAACTAACCGGGGACAACTTTGATGAGGCGGGCAAACCGAACATGCCCAAGCTGATGAATTACCTGTTCAGGATTGGGCGGGTGAATGCCCAGCGCTACCTGGCCCGCCAGGGTGGCTACCCCTACTGGCATTCCGAGGTGTACCCACAGGTGGGCCACAACGAAGCTCTGCACCGGATTCTGCTTTTTATGTTCTACCTGAATGACGTAGACGAAGGGGGAACAACCGATTTTTATTATCAGAATCGCTCTGTTCAACCCAAAGCCGGCCGCATGGTAATCGCACCGGCTTACTTCACCCACACCCATCGGGGCCAGGTCCCCATCAGCCATGACAAATACATTCTGACATCCTGGCTAATGTTCAACCGCGCTGAACAGATTTACACGCCGAAGAAATAACCCGCCAGGTGCTACTGGCTGGACATTACCCGTTGCTCAGCGGAATACCTCATTCAGATAGGCGGCCAAACGCACCCCCGCCTGCTGCAACCGAAGCTTGACACTGTCAATGTGTTCATAAACGTAGTCGTAGGCCATGTTATTGGCGTCCTGGGGGTAAAGCCCGTCACGCAGCCGTGTACTTTCAGCAATCCAGACTTCCGGATCGGTTACCTGCCAGGCCCGCGCCTGCTCCGGTGTAATTTTCCCGGCCAACCAGTCTGTCCATTCTGTGTACGACAACTGACGATGGTCTATCAACTGTGAATCCCAGACCCGGTGCAGGTTCGAGTCCTGCCAGAAAAACCGCACCTTGACGTCATTACCACCACGATCGGAACCGTTTCCGGCATGAAGTGGCTGGTGCAAGTCACCAATAATATGAACAATGAACCGCAATGCCAGTTGCTTTTGCTCGCGACTGGCTGAAGGGTCTTTAACTATGGCGGTAAACTGATTCAGCGCAAATACGGCATCACCCTGCTCAGGTGCGCCCACTTGTGCATAGGTTTTACCTTGGGGAACCGTAACGTAATGGTACGGTGAAGCCGTTTTCTGCCAGAACACACTCGGGTCAGAGCGCATTTCATCGGCATAGGTGGACGCTTCAGCCAGGGATTCGTTTGGCAATAGTTCCGAAATCGCCATCTTCGCCTGCGGACTTAAATATTGCTCGGCTATGGCACCGGAAACCCTGTGTCCGGTTGGCCCCCATGCCAGTGAAGGGAGGCTGATTACCAGACAGGTGAGTATTGTCATGCCTGCGGCAATATGGCGGGCCAGTTGAAGCATGGTTTATTCCTCTTTCGGTTTGGGTTGATAGCCCCAGCGGGCCATTAACGTTTGATCTATGCCCAGGTGGTCCAAAATCCTGGCCACCACAAAATCTACCAGATCACTGATATCTTTAGGGTTATGGTAAAAACCTGGTGCAGCAGGCATGATGGTAGCGCCCATTTGTGACAGTTTGAACATGTTTTCCAGATGCAGTGTGGAAAAGGGCATTTCCCGTGGCACCAGAATCAGCTGACCGCGTTCCTTGAGAACCACATCGGCGGCACGCTCAATCAGGTTATCGCTGGCACCAACCGCTACCGCCGACAGCGTACCGGTCGAGCAGGGGCAAACAACCATGTGTTTTGGCGCCGCAGAACCGGAAGCAACAGGCGAGAACCAATCCTGCTTGCCAAATACCTGAATCTGGCCTGGTTTTGCTTCGGTTCGGTCAATGAAAAACGCAGCCGCATCCTCAGGGTTTCCCGGCAGCTTTATATTTTCCTCGGTAGCCAAAACTACCTTTGCCGCCGAGGATACCAGCACGTAAACCTGACAGTTGGCTTTAACAAGCAACTCCAGCAATCGCAGCGCATAAGGTGCTCCGGATGCGCCTGTTATGGCCAGTGTAACGGTTTTGCTCCACATGTTTTATGCATCTCCTGCCTTGTCTTTCCCGCCTTCACACTGGGCCTTCAGCTGGGCCTTCTGCTGGGCTTCCAGCTGGGCTTTCTGCTGGGTTTCCAGCCGCTCCAGTAACTTACCGTGAATGCCTTCAAACCCGCCATTGCTCATCACCAGAACATGATCAGTCGGCTGTGCAATTCGCGCTATGTGATCAACAATGTCTTCCACCGAATGATAGCACCGTGCCGGTGTTTCACTGTGACTGGCAAGCTCTGAAAGGGACCAGCCCAGCCCATCTGGCTCAAACAGGGCAATGTCATCCGCCTGCTGCCAGGACCGGGCCAGGGTACTCTGGTGCACCCCCATTTTCATGGTGTTTGAGCGTGGCTCGAGAATGGCCAGAATCCGCTCTTTGCCCACCCGGTTGCGCAATCCCGCCAGGGTGGTTTCAATTGCAGTCGGATGATGGGCAAAATCATCGTAAACCGTTATTCCACCCACCTGCCCCTTCACTTCCATACGACGTTTAACATTTTTAAACGCACCCAGCGCCGCTGCTGCATCCTGAAGCGTAACCCCTGCGTGGTGTGCTGCGGCAATCGCCATAACGCCATTATTCACATTGTGCTGGCCCATTAGTGACCAGTGAACTTCGCCAGCCACTTTGCCCTTGAAGATGACTTCAAACGCACTTCCGTCAGCGCTCAATAAACGCGCCTGCCAGTCATCACCGCCAAGAGTTTGCCGCTCACTCCAGCAACCTCGCTCGAACGTTTGATTGAGCGCCTCACACCTAGCCGGAGATACAATCATGCCACTGGCCGGAACGGTGCGCACCAGATGATGGAACTGGGTCTGGATTGCCGCCAGGTCCGCAAAAATATCCGCATGGTCGAATTCAAGATTATTCAGCACCAGCGTTCGGGGCCGGTAATGAACAAACTTGGAACGCTTGTCAAAAAACGCACTGTCGTATTCGTCGGCTTCAATGACAAAGAAAGGGCTTTCGCCAACCCTTGCGGAAACACCAAAATTTTCCGGTATACCGCCGATCAGAAACCCGGGGTTCAGCCCGGCATACTCGAGGATCCAGGCTACCATGCTGCTGGTGGTAGTTTTTCCGTGAGTCCCGGCCACACCGATAACCCAGCGTTCGGTCAATAGATTATCCAGCAGCCATTGCGGGCCGCTGGTATATGGCAGATTACGATCGAGTACATATTCAACCGCCGGATTCCCGCGTGCCATGGCATTACCAATAATGACCACATCCGGTACCGGCTCAAACTGGGCAGGATCGTCCCCCTGCGTCAGCTCGATGCCCAGGGCTTCGAGTTGAGTGCTCATTGGCGGATAAACGTTTTTGTCCGAACCGGTCACCTTGTGCCCGAGAGATTTGGCAATTGCGGCGATGCCGCCCATAAAACTACCGCAAATGCCAAGAATGTGTACGTGCATAGTGTTTCAAACCCTTTATTCAGGAGCGATACTCTACCAGAAGCTCCGACATGTTCGAATACTCATTTCCCTCAAGACCGTTCACGGTTACAATCATATTCGGACAAGGGGCTGTTTTTCCTGATTAATAATTCAAAGATGTTGTATTGAAACAACGCGGGGAACCACATTTCCCTCGTCTGTAACTGTTCGGACTGAGCCGGTAAGGATTGCCGGGTCGCCGTTAACTCATGACCCTACCTACAACAAAAAGGCAATTGCACACCATGAAACGATTGAACTCACAACTGCAACAGGATGGCGCTCCCCTTGAACTAATCCTGCTGATCCGTACTTTACTGGCCGGCTGCAAGGAAATTGCGTTCCGGGTTAGCCAAGGGGCTCTGGCGGGGGTGCTCGGCTCCACACTGAGTGAAAACGTACAGGGAGAAACCCAAAAGAAGCTGGATGTCATTTCCAATCAAATCCTGAAAGACACCCTGCGGGAATCCGGATACGTCAAAGCCATTTCTTCCGAAGAAGAGGACGATGTGGTTCCCTGCAATCCTGAAGGAAACTATCTGGTGAGCTTTGATCCGCTGGACGGATCTTCGAATACTGAAATTAACAGCCTGATTGGTACCATTTTCTCAATTGCTCACGCACCTCAGTGGATGGAACCCAGTGACCCATCAGCGTTCCTGCAACCGGGCACACAGATGGTCGCAGCAGGGTACGTGCTGTATGGTCCATCCACAATGCTGGCCATGACGACCGGCCGCGGCACACACATCTATACGCTGGACAAAACTCACGGCGGCTTCCTGCTCACCCAGCCTAATGTCAGCATTCCTGCGCAAACTACCGAGTATGCCATTAATGCTTCCAACCAGCGCCACTGGGAACCCGCCATGCAGGCTTATGTGGCCGATCTGCTGGCAGGTAGCGATGGGCCCCGGGAGAAAAACTTCAACATGCGCTGGGTAGCCGCCATGGTGGGCGACATTCATCGGGTACTGTGCCGGGGCGGTATTTTCATGTACCCGTACGACAAGCGTGACCCTGACAAACCAGGTAAGCTGCGCCTGTTGTATGAAGCCAACCCTATGGCGTTTCTGATTGAACAGGCGGGCGGTCTGGCGCACACCGGCAGCGGTCGAATCATGGAAGTAATGCCAACCGAAATTCACCAGAGGGTTCCGGTACTGCTGGGCTCCAAGGATGAAATTGAGGCCTGTCTAAGCTATTACAAGGCACATTCCTGACCAAATTTGCCTTTTTCGTACAAAACCGCCGGAAACTGAGGCTTGCGGCGGTTTTTATTTTGCGCTGGTCGCCGTATACTTACGGATCGCAAAAATCGGTAAACGTCTTACTCAACTATCCAGGGTCAGTGGGTTAGCCCGGCAAAGCCTTCGTATTTTTCAGATCACCAATTGCCCGTTGGTTTTCGCAGACACGATGCCTTTGCCGGACTAATTTTTATGACCTAAACACAAAGGAATCCGCAATGAGCTTAAACGCCGTTCCGGCAGGTAAAAATCTGCCTGATGAAGTGAATGTAATTATTGAGATCCCTGCCCACGCAGATCCGGTAAAATACGAAGTCGACAAAGACACCGGTGCCATTTTCGTAGACCGCTTTATGGCGACCTGCATGCACTACCCCACCAACTATGGTTACGTACCGAACACTCTGTCTGAAGACGGTGACCCGGTGGATGTCCTGGTCATCACCCCATTCCCGCTTCTGGCTGGTTCGGTAATCAAGTGCCGCCCGGTGGGTGTTCTGAACATGACCGATGAATCCGGCAAAGATGCAAAAGTACTGGCTGTACCGGTAGACAAACTGTCTACTTTGTATCGCGACGTAAAAGAAATTTCCGACGTTACCCCTCTGTTACTCAAGCAGCTTGAGCACTTCTTCGAGCACTACAAAGATCTGGAAGAGGGCAAGTGGGTGAAAGTTGACGGCTGGGCCGATTCTGCCGCCGCCAAAGAAGAAATCGTTGCCAGCGTTAAGCGCTACGAAGAAAGCAAATAATGCTTAATCAATGAGTTGCAATCACAAGGGTTCGCATTGTCGGGCCCTTTTTTGTTACCGCCAAACCGAGAAAATCATGTCACCGCTTCACAAATTTATCAGCTCTGCCGTATTGTTGCTGATGTCGGCTACACTTCAGGCCAGTGAGCCCGAGGAAGTTTACTGGGAAGATCTGGTACCAGAGGGGTTTAACGAACTTACGGCTCCGTCTGTCAGCCACGACAACCAGATGACCCAGCTACAACCCAACGCGCCTGTGGTAGAGAACTACGATGGTAAGTACGTCAAAATTCCCGGCTTTGTCGTCCCCTTAGAGGGCACGGCAGAACTGACGACCGAATTTTTGTTGGTGCCTTACTTTGGTGCCTGTATCCACGTACCACCGCCACCGTCAAACCAGATTGTGTACGTGAAATTTGAGCAGGGCGTACCAATCGAAAATCTCTACGACGCAATTTGGGTTACCGGGGTACTTTCTACAGAAGGATGGTCAGGGGACATTGCGTCGGTCGGATATCGGCTTAGCGGTGAATCCGTCGCTCCATTCTGAACTCCCGAACGTCCAGACTGAAGAGTGTTTATCCTGAACAACGGAACCTTAACAACGCTCTGAGACAGCGGGAGCCCCCGCTGTCATTGTTAAAGGTTCAGGTTACTCCAAATCCAGAGGTTCGGGCGAAAGAATAACCCCGGTGCTGTCGGCGTACAGGTGGTCTTCCGGCAGGAAAGTCACACCACCAAAATTCACCGGAATGTCTACATCTCCCACACCTTCGCTGTCGGCATTCACCGGAATGGAAGCCACCGCCAGAATGCCAATATCCAAATCTGCCAGAGTATCTACTTCCCGCACACTGCCGTAACAGACGATACCTTCCCAGTCGTTTTCAATTGCTATCTGCACTGAAGCAGAATCCAGCAACGCACGACGGGTTGAACCACCACCGTCAATTAACAGCACTTTACCGGCTCCGGGCTGCGCCAATACCCTGTCAATCAGGCCACGGTCTTCATAGCATTTTACCGTGGAGATTTCGCCACCGAAGGAATAGCGGCCTCCGTAACTCACAAAAATGGGGTCAACCACATCAACGCTGTCTGCAAATAAATCGCATAATTCGGAAGTGTTGTAGTCCATCGCTTTGCCCTTAACTGTGCTTGAAATGCGGTTTTTCACCTCGGTCTGAATCTTGCGAGGGAGTGTTTGTGTAATTACACCTGGGTGTTCTGCACAGTAACTCCGGCTGACCGAATGACTTGAAAGCCTAGCATAGCACTGTTTACCCGCATCCATCCACAAACGGATAGCGGGAACGCAAATCACTGAGGTGTCGCCAAATTCCATCACCCGAGTTGCCAATTGTCACAAAGGTTTCTTTTATCTGTAATGTTGAAGTCATGCAGCCTTTGTAACGTCACACTCAATTCAGTTTACCGGGCAAGGCCATGCTTAATCTGAAAACTCTGACCAAATACGATACCCATCTGTTTTGTCGCATTCACGGCATCACAGTAAAGCGGAACTGTACATCCATTATCTGGCTGTCCCGCACCGGAGACGGGTATCTGTACTTTGTAATCGCGCTGTTGCTGTGGGCCTTTGAACACGACCACGGTGAGCTTTTTATCTACACCGCACTAATGGCTTACGGGCTTGAGTTGCCGCTGTACGTGTTGCTGAAGAAAATGTTCAAGCGCCCCAGACCCTGCGATTTGCTCAGCAACTTCAAAGCTCATGTTACGCCCTCGGACAAATTCAGCCTGCCTTCCGGCCACACCGCCGCGGCATTTCTGATGGCCAGCATAGTTAGCCACTTTTATCCGGATTTCAGCGCTCTGGCCTATTCCTGGGCCGGGCTGATTGGATTGTCACGCATACTACTTGGGGTACATTACCCTTCGGATGTTCTGGCGGGAACCTTGCTTGGTATCACCATAGCCTCTCTTAGTTTGGGTGTACTTGCCTGATATGAAAATTTTATATGGTATTCAGGGCACGGGAAACGGTCACATTGCCAGGGCCCGCATTATGGCTGCCGCCCTCAACCGTCGCACAGAGCTGGAAGTGGATTATCTGTTTTCAGGCCGCTCAGCGAACAAATATTTCGACATGGAAGTGTTTGGCAACTACGAAACACGCCAGGGATTAACTTTTGTAACCCGGCACGGTCAGGTCGATAAGCTGGCTACTTTTCGCCAGAACAGCTTCAGACAGTTTGTTTGTGATGTCAGGTCACTGAACTTAAGCGGATACGACCTGGTGCTCAACGATTTTGAACCTATCAGCGCGTGGGCTGCACGGCGTCAAAATGTACCGTCTATATCCATCAGCCACCAGGCGGCATTTACCTACGCTGTGCCCATGCACGGCGATTCCTTTCTTGATCACATTATAATGAAGTTTTTCGCGCCCGCTCAAATCCGGCTCGGGGTTCACTGGTTCCATTTCAATCAGCCCATTTTGCCTCCCTTCGTGTGCGAAAAACCCGCAGCCGGCCAATTGAGCAACCACATTCTGGTGTACCTGCCGTTTGAAGAAGTACGTGACATCCACAACCTGCTTGAGCCGCTGACGGACCAGCCATTCCAGTGTTTCCACCCGGCCATCAGTGCGCCACGTCAAGCAGGCCACATTCAATGGCAACCCACCTCAAAGCTGGGCTTCCAGCGCTCATTACAACTTTGCCAGGGCGTGATTGCCAATGGTGGTTTCGAGTTGTCCAGCGAAGCCCTGCAACTGGGAAAAAAATTACTGATCAAACCGCTTCATGGGCAATTTGAACAATTGTCCAATGTGCTGACGCTGAACACACTGGGCCTATGCCAAACGCTGTTTCAGCTCGACACCGACATCGTTGAAGAATGGCTGGATGCGCCAGACAACGAAGCCATTCAATTCCCCGATGATCCTGGCATTCTGATAGACTGGATCACCAACCGCGACTGGCACAACCCCCAGAGCCTGTGTGATGCGTTATGGCAACAGGTTCAATACGGCGACGAAACCCGGCAGAAATTATTGTCGCTTGCAATTTAGCCTTGCAATGCGATGATAAGCGCATTTTAATGCTTCCTGCGGAATCAGAGTGCGAAACACATACCCACGGCTGCTGCTGACTGCCCTTTTATGTCTGGCCTGTTACGGCTGCGGATACAAAGGCGCGTTGTACTTACCGGAGACCGCGCCGGCCAATCAGCAGCCCGAACCCAACGCCCCCGCGGACAACTCCGGAGATTCAGAATAGATGGACCATTTTGCCTATCGAGGCGAGCAGCTTTTTGCAGAAGACGTCGCCGTAGCAGATATTGCAGCGCAGTACCAAACCCCTTTATACGTGTATTCCCGGGCGACTCTGGAGCGCCACTGGCATGCGTTCAATGACGCACTGGGTAATCATCCCCACCTGATTTGCTACGCCGTTAAGGCCAACTCGAACATTGGTGTTCTGAACGTTTTGGCCCGGCTGGGTTCCGGATTTGATATCGTATCCGCAGGTGAGCTGGCCCGGGTAATCGAAGCCGGAGGCGATCCGGGCAAGGTGGTATTTTCAGGTGTTGGCAAAAAGGCCGACGAAATCCGTTATGCGCTTGAACAGGGCATTTTGTGTTTCAATGTGGAGTCCGAACCAGAGCTGCACAGAATCAACGAAGTTGCAGGCCAGATGGGCAAGATTGCGCCTATTTCATTACGCATAAACCCTGACGTTGATGCCAAAACCCATCCGTATATTTCCACCGGCCTCAAGGCCAACAAGTTTGGCATTCCCCGTGAACGGGCAATCGAAACCTATCGCCTGGCACATGAGTTACCGAATCTGAAAGTGACCGGCATGGACTGTCACATTGGCTCCCAGTTAACCGACATCGGCCCCTTTGTGGACGCACTGGAGCGGCTGCTTGGCCTGGTTGACGAACTGGCGGAACTGGGTATTGAGTTGTCCCACCTGGATGTTGGCGGTGGCCTGGGCGTTACCTACAATCAGGAATCTCCCCCTCACCCAAGAGAATACGCCGCAGCTATTGCACAGAAAATGGCCGGCCGTGAAAACCTGAAACTGATAATGGAGCCGGGCCGCGCGATTGCCGCCAACGCGGGCATCCTGGTAACGGAAGTTGAATTTGTTAAGGAAGGCGAAGAAAAGCATTTTGCCATTGTCGACGCGGCGATGAATGACTTGCTACGGCCGTCACTCTACGCTGCCTGGCAGGCAATCATTCCGGTAGACCGCTCAACTACCTCCCAAACCCGGATATATGACGTTGTTGGTCCGGTTTGTGAAACCGGAGACTTCCTGGGCAAAGACCGGGAATTGTCAGTCAGCCCCGGCGACCTGCTTGTTGTTCGAAGTGCGGGTGCCTATGGTTTTACCATGGCGTCGAACTACAACAGTCGTTGCCGGCCTGCCGAAGTTATGGTTGACGGTGACAACGTACACCTGGTGCGGGCAAGAGAAATTCAAAAAGATCTCTGGAAAGGTGAGCACAAACTTCCGTAAACTAAAGGCATAGCCAGAACAATAAGACGCGCTTGATGCAGGTACAGTTTTCCAAAATGCACGGTCTGGGTAATGACTTCATGGTCATTGATAACGTAACCCAGAATGTTTACTTTTCTACCGAGAAAATCCAGCAGCTGGCAGACCGGAATTTTGGTATTGGCTTTGACCAGCTGTTGATGGTTGAACCGCCTTACGATCCGGAAGAAGATTTCCACTACCGTATTTTTAACGCCGACGGCTCAGAAGTATCCCAGTGTGGAAACGGCGCCCGCTGTTTTGCCCGCTTTGTAAAAAGCAAGGGCCTCATCAACAGGAGCAAGATTCGGGTCAGCACCAAGTCCGGTAAAATGACCCTGTACCTCGAAAAGGATGGCCAGGTCACGGTGAATATGGGGCGCCCGGAGTTCGAACCGTCAAAAATTCCGTTAAAAGCCAACAAGCACGAAAAGACCTACGTGATCCGGGCCGATGACCACACGCTGTTCTGTGGTGCCGTATCCATGGGTAACCCCCATTGTGTGCTGGAAGTCGACAACGTGGACACTGCCGACGTGCATACCATAGGGCCGCTTTTGGAGCGACATGATCGCTTCCCGGAAGGAGTGAATGTAGGCTTCATGCAGATTCTCTCTGCCGATCACATTCGCCTGCGGGTATTCGAAAGAGGCAGTGGTGAAACCCTCGCCTGTGGCAGTGGCGCATGCGCAGCAGTTGCAATAGGACAGATTCAGGGTAAATTAGGTAAGGATGTCCGGGTTGATTTGCCCGGCGGAAGTTTGCGAATACGCTGGCAGGGTGCGGACTCTACACTAAAAATGACCGGACCGGCAGAACACATCTACGATGGACAACTAACCCTATGAGTGAAGCTTCAGGCCAAACCCAAGCCACCGTACCCATAGAGTCCCATTACGGGGACGCCGTAGGTGTAAGCGCAGATGATGTGCGTGGTTTCCTGCTTAAGCACCCTGAATTTTTCACCCAGCATCCGGAATTGCTGGAACGCCTGGTTATTCCTCACGGCCAGAAAGGCAGTGTTTCGCTGGTTGAACTGCAAAGCGAACAGTTGCGCAAGAAACTGCGCCAGCTGAACTACAAACTCAATCAACTGATTGGCATTGCCAAACAGAACGAGAAAATTTACCGGGTATACACTGACCTCAACGTGCAGTTGCTCACCTGTACCAGCATTTCAGACATTCAACTCAAACTTGAAGAAGTGTTGCAGGAACAACTGCAGCTTTCATCGGTGGTCCTGAAACCGTTTAAGGGTGCGAATGCGGTGCCTGAACTCCAGCGTCGCCTGTTTATTGAGAAGCGCTTTAAAACCAGTCCGTTTTTCTTCGGCCGTCTGAGCCAGCATGAAAAACACCTGTTGTTTGGCGAACTGACCGCCGAATCGGTGGCACTGATTGCGATTGGCGAACAACGGGAGCTCGGCATTCTTGCCGTCGGCAGCAGCGATCCCAGCCACTTTACTCCGGATATGGACACCCTGTTGCTGAAGCAGTTGCAACAGGTGCTGAACATCATTATGCCAACCATACTCGGGTACTGATGACCCAGCAAGGTGACGCCCCAGCGCCGTTGAGTGAAGATTGCCAGCTATGGCTGGACAAATTTTTGCTTCATTTGCAGGTCGAGCGCGGGCTTTCTGAACATACCATCAGCAACTATCAGCGTCAGTTGGTTTTTATCGCCCAAACTCTCGCACTAAACGCCTGGCCTTCACTCACACCTGCTGACGTTAAGCGGATACTTGCGACGTCCAAACGTGCTGGGCAAAAGCCCCGCAGTATCGCTTTGCGGCTGTCCGCACTACGTACATTCTGCCAGTACCTGATAAACAAGAAGCAGATGTCCACCAATCCGGTAGAAGGCATTCAGGCTCCCAGGCAGGGCCGGCCGCTGCCCAAACAGCTGAGTGTGGACGACATGCAGCATCTTCTGGCTAACCAGCAGGACGACGGCATCGCCTGCAGAGACATGGCCATGTTTGAACTGCTTTATGGCTGCGGATTGCGTCTGAGTGAACTGACCGGGCTCAATTTAAGTGACTGCAAACCCGATGGCACGCTGGTAGTCTCAGGAAAAGGCAGCAAACAGCGAGTTTTGCCGCTGGGCAGAACAGCCTGGAGGGCGCTGCAAGCCTGGCTGAAAGTTCGAGGCCAGTACGCTTCACCGTATGAACCTGCAGTTTTTGTCAGCAAGCGGCAAACCCGCATATCCAACCGCCAGGTTGCCAACCGCCTTGATCAGCTTGCCCAATCCCAACACCTTGCCCAGAAGGTAAATCCACACAAGTTGCGCCATTCTTTCGCCACCCATGTACTCGAGTCCAGTGGGGACTTGCGCGCCGTACAGGAATTACTCGGCCATGCAAACCTGTCTACCACACAGGTGTATACCCACCTGGATTTCCAGCATCTGGCGAAAGTCTACGATTCGGCCCACCCCAGGGCCAAACGCAAGTAAATTCAGTAAGGAGTCAGAATGCGATTCTATCGCCCTCTCAAACCTGTTTCCGCCATAACGTTTGATTTGGATGACACCCTTTATGACAATGGGCCAGTGATCCGAAAGGCAGAGCAACACCTGCAGCAGTTTATTCACGACAACTTCCCCCACGCAGCCCAACTGACTGCGGCAGACTGGAAGGCCATCAAACGGGCCGTTATCTCTGAACAGCCAAAACTGGCATCGGATATGGGCCAGTTGAGATTGAATACCTTACAAGTGGCTCTACGCAATGATTGCAAAGGCGAGTCAGCATTACAGGAAGCAGCAAAAGCCTGTTTCGACTGCTTTTACCACGCACGCAGCGAACTGGAACTGGAGCCCGGGGTAGTTCATACCTTGGATCAGTTGTCCCAGCGGGTACCGATGATTGGGATCACCAATGGAAATGTCGACGTACAGCGAATTGGCCTGGCGCCCTATTTTAAAGGCTTTCTGCACGCCAGTGTTGAACGCCCTATGAAACCCCACGGCCACATGTTTGAAGAAGCCGCCTGCTTATTGGGTGCCCCGGCCGAAACGGTACTGCATGTGGGCGACAATCTGGAAAAAGATGTCTTTGGAGCAATAGCGGCAGGTATGCAGGCGGCCTGGTATGCGGCTGACCGCCCCATGCTGCTGAGCAAGGAAGATACCCGGGTGCTGCCTCACGTTGAACTTGAACAGCTTGATGATCTATTACGGCTCGTCAACTGAGCCGTTGTCTTCGAGCACGTTTTGACGCATTGACTCGCACGGTCGCTGGCACTCTGGCCGCCCGACCACCTTGGCTGGCACGCCCACAACCGTAACATGGGCCGGCACATCGTTGAGCACCACACTGCCCGCGCCAACCTTGGAACCTTCACCAACTTCAATATTGCCCAAGATCTTAGCACCAGCACCCACCAGCACTCCCTGGCGGATTTTCGGGTGCCGATCGCCGGACTCATTGCCAGTTCCGCCCAAGGTTACATTTTGCAGAATGGAAACGTTGTCCTCAATAACTGCGGTTTCCCCCACCACAATACCGGTTGCATGATCAAACATTACGCCTTTCCCTATTCGGGCTGCAGGGTGAATATCCACACCAAAGGTTTCGGAATTACGGCTCTGTAAAAACAGTGCCAGCTGATGCCGGCCTTTTTTAAACAGATAATGGGCCATGCGATGAACCTGAACTGCATGAAAACCTTTAAAATACAGCAGCGGGGTCAGAAAACCGGACGCAGCCGGATCACGCTGATGGATGGCACGAATGTCTTCAACCGCCGATTCAGCAATTTCCGGGTCAAGCATATAGGCTTCATCGAACACTTCCCGAATAGCCAAAGCCGGCATCACATCGTCTGCCATTTTGTTGGACAGAATAAAACTCAGTGACGACTCAAAATTGTGATGGGTCAGGATGCAGGCGTGAATATAGCTGGCGAGCAGCGGTTCCTGCTCGGCAATCCGTTTTGCTTCCTGCTTTAAGGAGAGCCAAAAGTTGGTGATGGTGGTTAGCGTTTGCATAATGCCAGCCCTGTGCGACGTATTCCCGAAACAGACACTTTGTATGGTATCTGACCAGGACCAATTCAAGGATTGCGCAAGAGTTTATCACATCGTTGTGATGATTTAATCGGCGTTGAGGCAAATTAACGGCCGTGGTAGTGTGCGGCTTAGCTTGAGTAACATACTGAACCTCTGATGATAACAATCACTGACTCCATCCAGCTGGCCGACGAAGAAGTTGAACTCAGTGCCATCCGCGCACAGGGTTCTGGCGGGCAAAACGTCAACAAAGTCAGCAGCGCCATTCATTTGCGCTTTGACATTGCAGCCTCATCTTTGCCAGAACCAGTGAAGCAGCGTTTACTCAGCCGCAATGACAGCCGCGTTACCAATGAAGGTATCTTCATACTCAAGGCGCAGAATTTTCGCACCCAGGAACAAAACCGTCAGGACGCCATCGCGAGACTGGCAGAGTGGGTTGCTGCAGCGACCGTGGTAGCGAAAAAGCGCAAACCCACCCGAATCAGCCGGGCGGCCAAACAGCGGCGCCAGGAAACAAAGAAAAAATCTAGCCAGCGCAAACAGTTGCGCCAGAAAATTGATTTTTAAGCCCTACTAGGGCCTATTGATCTTTACTGTTCGAAATTTGTTCTCTCTGAGTGGTTTCAGGGCAAGGCGAGAGCCATGAAGCTTAGTCAGCTAAGTAAATGGCGAACAACGCAGTCATGGAAGCACTCAGAGTGAACCCGAAGGGCAGCACTTGTCGCGCTTTTCTGCTGCGTTAGTGACTGTTCATGTAGATGACTACACTTCACAGCCTCTGCCTTGCATAAATGCACGACAATTTGCTGCAAAATTGAACAGCAAAGATCAACAGGCCCTATGCTGGGCCGACTTTTTCGAGCAGCTCAACAAAACGCTCTGCCCATAAACGGGCGATGCGTTTGGCGTCCTGGGCATTGGTAGCACGGTTTCGCCAGGTAAAATAGTTGTCGTCCCAGTCTTCCTGCCGATCGACTACCCGGGCCAGCGGTTTACCGCTAACACTGTCAATCAGTTCGAGGTACAAGGTGGCTTCACCGGCACTTTCTGCATAGCTGTACTGACGATTGGCTGTCACCAAATCGGGGGCGTTAAGGTCAAGATTGATGATGGAAGGCTTAACCAGCAATGTCAGTTCGCCCACCTCAGTAACCAGTGGCATGGGGCTGTTGTCACCCAATACCGCCTCAAATTCTGAGAATACATAACCTGACATCCGCTCGCGTATCATTTCCATATCGCGCTCTGTCACCCGGGTTAGCCGGCCGGAAGAATTGTAATTGCGCGCCCAGTTTTTCTTGAACGCCACCGTTCCCGGTTCCAGCATCAGGCTTTGGTAATCCTGAATGCTGAATTCGGGCGAAACATACACTTCGTCAAACTGGTCCTGGGACTGACGTACCATGCCATCAAAGCTCAGGGTTTCCGTTTGTTCGGCCATGCTGCCAGACTGGGACTGGCACGCAGCCAATGTAACACAGAAGATAACTACCGAAAGGGCCCGAAAGGCAGATTTCATAATGATTTCCTTGTGCACAAAGCCATTGAGTCAAAGCAGGTCCTGTAAGCCTAGCCGATAGCCTGAAAATGACCAGATATCAACGCACAATCAGGCATCTCAAATTCTGAGCGCTACTGCGCCAGCCTGCTCTGCAAGCGAACCGCCAATTCCGAATGACGGGCCATTAACACCTGTTCCAGCCCGGCCCGGTGTTGCGCATCTTCTATCAGCCAGTTTCCGCCAATCATCAGTTTCTCGACTTTCTGCGCACCACACAACACCAGTGCGGCGATGGGATCACCGGCACCACTGAAGCGCAATTCATCAAGCGCAAAGAACGCTAAGTCGGCCTGCTTACCCACCGCCAGTTCGCCAATGTCGTCACGATGCAACACTTTGGCCGAACCCAGTGTGGCCCAGGACAACACTTTTTCCGCAGTGATCCGCTGTGCACCATAACGCAATCGTTGCTGCAGCAGTGACTGCCGAACTTCCTGAATAAGGTTTGAACAGTCGTTGGAGGCGGAACCATCTACCGCCATCCCCACCGCACAACCGGCCTGCTCCAAATCCAGGGTAGGACAGATGCCAGACGCCAGCAAGCCGTTGGAACTCGGACAATGGGCAATGCCCACCCGATTGCGGCCTAAGCGAAGAATTTCTTCATCAGTAAAGTGGATACCGTGCGCCAGCCAGGTTGACGGCCCCAACCAGCCGCAGTCTTCCAGGTAGTCCAGCGGGCGCATACCGTATTCCCGCAGGCAGAACTGGTTTTCATCCTCGGTTTCAGCCAGGTGGGTATGCAACAGAACCTTCTCCTGCGCAGCCAGGGTTGCTGTTTGCTGCATCAGTTCCCGGGAAACCGAAAACGGTGAACAGGGTGCCAGCGCAATTTGCAGATAACTGCCCGGTTGAGCGTTGTGATAACGCTTAATCAAGCGCTGACTGTCGGCCAGAATCTGGCTTTCCGACTGAATTACTGAGTCTGGTGGCAATCCACCCTGGCTTTCTCCCAGGCTCATGGAGCCGCGTGTCAGCACGGCCCTGCACCCAAGCCGTTGCATGGCTTCAACCTGAATATCAATGCCGTGCTCCAGGCCTTTGGGAAATACGTAGTGATGATCCGCCAGCGTGGTGCCCCCAGACAGCATGAGTTCAAGACCGGCCAGTCGCGAAGCGTTGTAGAGCATTTCGTCGTCAAGGTGTTGCCACACCTTGTACAACGTCGTTAACCACGGAAACAGCGGTTTGTTCAGTGCCGCGGGCAGGCAGCGGGTCAGGGTCTGGTAAAAATGATGGTGGGTGTTAATGAGCCCGGGCGTAATCACCCAGTTCGAACAATCCAATTCCTGCTGGTAGGGATGGACTGGCTCGTGCCCTTTTCCAACCAGTTCAATAATTTCACTGCCCCGAACCAGCAGACCGTTGCTGGCATCCTGCAGATTGGCGGTAAAGGCGGCACGGGGATTACGTAACCACAGTGTCTGGCTATCACGCTGCATGAACAACTTCTTCCTTGCTTTGTGGCTGAGGCATAACAACACTCAGAAAAATGGCACAAAAACCCGAAACGGTAACCGGCGAGGACCACATATCCTGGGCCCACTGAGGCAACTGGGAGAGCGCATTCGGCACCATCATAACGCCGAGCCCGCAACCCAGGGAGGTAGCTATGATCAGGCTCTTGCGCCGGTCGATAGGTTCAGACGTCAGAATGCGGATACCTGCCACCGCGATGGTGGCAAACATCACCAGTGTTGCCCCACCCAATACCGGCTTGGGCATGGCCTGAAAAATACCACCAATGAGTGGAAACAGGCCCAGCAGCATAAGGATGCCGGCCACATAGAACCCCACATAGCGGCTGGCAACTCCGGTCATTTGTATAACTGCGTTATTTTGTCCGAATGTGGTATTTGGGAAAGTGTTAAACACCGCTGCGATCATAGAGTTAATGCCGTCGGCCAGAATGCCGCCTTTGACGCGGGTAAAATAATCCTTACTCTGAAGCGGTATTCTACAGAACAGACAATTGGCCGTAAGGTCGCCCGCTGTTTCAATCGCGGTCAGCAAATACACCATCGCCACAGGTATAAACAGTTGCCAGTCGAAGTTGTAGCCATATTTAAACGGCTCCGGAACAGCCACCGCTGGCAGGCTTGCCAGATGATCAAAATTCATCATTCCAAGAGACCAGGCTATCAGAGACCCTGTCAGCATTCCCACCAGAATTGCTGAAAGCCTGACCCAGGGGTTCGGGTTACTGTTCAGCACCAGTACCACAAGCAAGACAAAGCCGCCGATGAGCAAATTTTCACTGGCTGCAAAGTTTTCTGCGCCAAACCCACCGGCGAGATCGGTCATTCCATATTTAATCAGCGATAAACCAATGGTGGTGACTACAATGCCTGTGGTCAGCGGGGTTATAATTCGTTTGAGCTTGTCAATGAACTGGCTGAGCGCTATCTCCACCAGCGCACCCCAAAAACAAATTCCGAACATCATGGCCAGCACATCTTCATTGCTGCCACCCCGATGCTTCACCGCAACACCCGCGACCAGCAGTGCACTGACAAATGCAAAACTTGTCCCCTGAACAGCAATCAGACCACTGCCAACCGGGCCAAATTTTTTAGCCTGAATGAAGGTTGCCAATCCTGAAACAAACAAGGCCATACTGATGAGATAAGGCAACTCTGCCGTTAACCCGAGCGCACCACCAATGATCAGGGTACCGTTTATGACACCGATAAAGCAGGCCAATACATGCTGTGCAGCCGCAGTTACACTTTGCACCACCGGCGGACGGTCATCCAGGGCATACAACATATCGGTATTGCGGGTATCAGCCATACTTTGCTCCTTCCAGACTCCAATTCAGCTAATCGATTCGCAGGCAATGGAATTGCCGTGCGATTTCGATGTGATGTCTCCAAACCACCTCAAATTACAGCAAAAACCTAACCAATTAGTCAGGAATCATTCAAAATATATAAACATTAAAATTCAACAAGTTAAATATACCTGGCGACAAAAAAACAAATGCCATCACCACCTTCGCACCAAGAAAGTGCAAAGAAGCAGGGAAGTCCTGTCACTTGGGTCGTTGGCTTTTGGAATTCCACCCTGTATAAATTCACAGTCTGCTGGCATAATGGCGGTTTTGAAATTAATCAGCGCTAAACAGGTGTGACCGAACTATGGATGTATCCCGACTGCTTGACGAGCTCAACGACAAACAACGTGAAGCGGTAGCCGCCCCCTTGTCGAATGCACTGGTGCTGGCCGGTGCCGGCAGCGGGAAAACCCGGGTACTGGTGCATCGCATTGCGTGGCTGATGGAAGTTGAAAACATCGCACCGTTTTCCATTCTGGCAGTAACCTTTACCAACAAAGCGGCGAGGGAAATGCGCGGCCGAATTGAATCGCTGATGGGCCGAAGCCTGCACACCATGTGGATTGGTACCTTTCACGGCCTGGCCCACCGGCTTTTGCGGGCACACCACGCCGAAGCCGGATTGCCGGAAAACTTCCAAATCCTCGACTCGGATGATCAGTACCGCCTGATACGCCGCATTCTCAAAAGCCTGAATCTGGATGAAAAGCACTGGGCTCCAAGGCAGATCCAGTGGTATATCAACGGCAACAAAGACGAGGGCCTGCGCCCCCATCATATTGAAACCCATGGCGACCACACCCAGCAGAAAATGCGCGACATCTACGCTGCCTATCAGGAAGCCTGTGACCGCGCCGGGCTGGTCGATTTTGCCGAGTTGTTGTTACGCGCCCACGAACTCTGGGCCAAAAACCCCGATATTCTGGCCAACTACCAGCGTCGCTTCCGCGCTGTGCTGGTGGACGAATTTCAGGATACCAACAACATTCAGTACGCCTGGCTGAGAATGCTGTGCAGCGGCAACACCAACAACATCATGATTGTGGGCGACGACGATCAGTCTATTTACGGCTGGCGTGGCGCCAACATCGACAACCTGCACCATTTCCTCAAGGATTTTGATACCCCCACCACCATTCGGCTTGAGCAAAACTACCGCTCCACCGGCACGATCCTCAAGGCCGCCAATGCGGTAATCGACAACAATCAGGGCCGCCTGGGCAAAGAGCTCTGGACACAGGGTAGCGAGGGGGAACCGATTTCGGTTTATGCGGGTTTCAACGAACTGGACGAAGCGCGCTTTGTTGTCTCGCAGCTAAAGGACTGGTTGCAGCAGGGTAACGCTCTGAAAGACAGCGCCATTCTTTATCGTAATAACGCCCAGTCGCGGGTGCTGGAAGAGGCGTTGCTGCACGAAGGCCTGCCCTATCGGATTTACGGCGGCCTGCGTTTCTTCGAGCGTCAGGAAATCAAGGATGCGCTGGGTTACCTGCGCATGGTCAATCACCCCCATGACGATGCCGCCTTCGAGCGCGTGGTCAACACCCCAAGCAGGGGAATTGGTGACAAAACCCTGACCCAGGTTCGTGATACCGCCCGCCTGCACAACTGCTCGCTTTGGCAGGCCAGCCACCTGCTGATCAGCGAAGGCGCGCTGAAAGGGCGCGCAGCAAATGCCTTGCAGGGCTTTACCGGATTGGTTACAGAGCTGGAACAGCAGCTACTCGACGAACCGCTGGAGGAGCAGGCCAACAAAGCCATCAAACACTCCGGCCTGTACGCCATGTATCAGGCAGAGCGAGGCGAAAAGGCCCAGGCGCGACTAGAGAACCTGGAAGAACTGGTCACCGCCTGCAAACAGTTCATCGTTCCGGAAGAAGCCGATGAAATGACCCCATTAGCCGCTTTTCTGGCCCATGCCTCGCTGGAGGCCGGCGAAGCCCAGGCCCAGCTGGATCAGGATGCGGTGCAGGTGATGACGATTCACACCGCCAAAGGGCTGGAATTCCCTCTGGTGTTCATGGCCGGTGTGGAGGAAGGCATGTTTCCCAGCCAGATGACAAACGACGAGCCGGGCCGCATGGAGGAAGAGCGACGTCTGTGTTACGTGGGTATGACCCGCGCTATGCAGAAACTGTTTATCACCTATGCAGAAAGCCGCCGACTCTATGGTCAGGACAAGTATCACACCGCCTCACGCTTTATACGTGAGATCCCCAGCGACTGTGTTTTGGAAGTGCGCCTAAAATCCACCGTACAGCGGCCGATACATAATAGATTCAGTCGGGCTACGTCTCATGAAGCATTTGAAAGCAGCGGCTTTCAGTTGGGGCAACGGGTTCGGCACCGTAAATTTGGTGAGGGCATTGTGCTTAACTACGAAGGCTCCGGTGAACATGCCCGGGTTCAGGTCAACTTCGACGAATATGGCAGTAAATGGCTGGTATTGGCGTACGCCAAGCTTGAGCAGGCATAAGTGACATTCGCTCTGTTGCAGTAACCTCACTGGAAGAGAACAACAGCAGTTTTCCGGAGCTGCGCTGACGAAAGCTAGGATGATTCATGCAGCGTAAAGTGCTGGTGATTGAAGACAGTAGCACCAGTTTAAAGCTGGTTTCGAAGCTGGTTCGCAAGGCCGGCCTGCAGCCTGTAGGGGCGCGTTCATTAACCGAAGCCCGAGTGCGATTTGCAGACTCAACACCGGAAGAGTATCTGTGTGCCGTGGTAGATTACCATCTGCCCGATGCACCACACGGAGAAGCCATCGATTTTGCCGTTGAATCTTACCTGCCCACCATTGTGGTGACCGGCCAGGTCAATGAAGAAACCCGGGCCGCAGTTTGGGCCCGGCCGGTCGTCGACTACATTCCAAAAGAAAATGCACAGGTATACGACTACCTCAGCCGCCTGATGGCTCGCCTGCAAAAAAATAAATTTATCGGCATTCTGGTAGTCAACCCGAATCGAAGCCAGCGAAACCAGGTCACTTCCCTGCTCAACCGGCATAATTTTTTAACCTATGAAGCTAGCCATGGCAGCGAAGCGCTGGACAAGCTTACCGCTCATCCGCATATTCAGGTGGTCATTTGTAGCGATAAGCTGCCGGACGTTGCAGCCACCGAATTTGTTGCCCGTTTGCGCAAGGAATATTCCCGCGGCGAACTCAGCATAATGGTGCTGGCCAACGACAACAGCGACCTGCTCCCCGCCCGCTTCATCAAGAGCGGTGCCACTGACTTTTTACGTAACCCTTTCTGTTATGAAGAATTTCTGTGCCGGGTCACCATGCTGATCGAACTTCTGGAACGGGTTGCAGACATACGCCGCGCGGCCAATACCGACTACCTCACCGGCCTGCCCAACCGCCGCCATTTTTTCTATATCCTGAATCACCAGTACCGCAATCTGCCCACAAAGCAGGCCCTGGCGTTACTGGATTTGGATTACTTTAAGCGGGTGAATGACCGCTATGGTCATGATTCCGGCGACGCAGTTCTCAAGTCGGTTGCCAGCCTGCTAGCGAGCGAATTTGCCGATGTGTTTGTTGCCCGTCTGGGCGGCGAGGAATTCTGTATTTACCTGCCCGGTTTCAGTGCTGAGGAAGCCTTCAGACGGTTGGAGCGCTTTCGCCAGAAAGTCGAGCACACTCGTATCGAGAACAATGGCGATGTCATCAGCATTACCACCAGCATCGGCCTCACCACCCGCCCGGCCAATAACATTGAAGCCCTGTTATCGTTCGCCGACAGCCTGCTTTACCAGGCTAAAAACGATGGCCGCAACCAAGTGTGCAGTGACATGCCTGTGGCAGCCGAAGTTTAGGGCTTCGGGCTGTCATCCGGTTTGACCGAGCGCAGCCTGCGCTGTTGACGGTAGACTTTGAGTGAATCAAAACTGAATATCACCAGCGCCAGCCATACAAACCCAAAGGTGATCAACCGGGCCGGTTCCAATGGTTCGTTGTATAAGCAGGTCGCAAGAATAAACATCAGGGTTGGCCCGATGTACTGGAAGAAACCCAGCGTTGAATACATGATTCGCCGCGCCGCAGCGGTAAAACACAGCAAAGGAGCTGTGGTCACCAAACCGGCAGCCACCAGCCACATATTCAAAGGCATATCGTTGGTCAGCATATTGCTGTTATGCGACGCAAACATCAGCCAATAGCCCACAGCCAAAGGCAGCAACATCAGGGTTTCGATGAACAGACCGGGCAATGCGTCCACCGCAACCTGCTTGCGCAGCAAGCCATACACACCAAAACTGCCCGCCAGTACCAGGGCAATCCAGGGCAACTGCCCATAGGTGTATATCAGCACCCCAACGCCTACCACGAGCAACATGACTGCAAGCTGTTGCATCGGCCGCAGGCGTTCGCCCAGAAACATACGGCCAAGGAACACATTCAGTAAAGGGTTGATGTAATAGCCCAGGCTGGCGT
Source organism: Alteromonas aestuariivivens (assembly GCF_003367475.1). GTDB lineage: Bacteria > Pseudomonadota > Gammaproteobacteria > Enterobacterales > Alteromonadaceae > Alteromonas > Alteromonas aestuariivivens. Next base: position 132,758 of record NZ_QRHA01000006.1, on the reverse strand, counting down.
CCAGGAGATGGTCGTTGTTAATGGCCCAGATAAACAGCAACCAGTTGGCCGCCAGCAGCAATCCGGCCACAAACAGGGTTTGCATTACCTTGCGGGATTTCAGCGCTGCCTTCACTTTGCCAAACTGCTTAAAAGCGACAATCAGACCCAGCAGTACCACGGCAGACCAAACTATCCGATGCATCAACACTTCCAGCGACGGGATCATCGCAAGCTGTTTGAAATACACAGGCGCAATGCCCCACATGGTATAGGCGGCAATGGCAAACATTACGCCAGCGCGGGTAGCACGTAATTGTTCGTCGGAGAGCTGGTTTTTGGTGTTCACAGAGAAGTTTCGGATGCGTCGAAAATTGAGGCGGGCATTGTGAGCAAAGCCCGCCTCAAACACAAGTACATTCCCGTTTTAAAGGGAGGAATTCACAGCAAAAACAGCGTTCCCAGCCCCAGGAACGCCACAAAGCCGACAATGTCGGTAACGGTGGTGAGAATCACCGAACCAGACAGGGCCGGATCAATTTTCAGCTTATCGAGCAATACCGGGATGAATACCCCGGACAGTGCAGCCGCAACAATGTTAGCCAGAATGGCAAAACAGATCACCAGCCCAAGTAACGGGTCGGAAAACCAGTAAAAGGCCACAATGCCAATCACCAGCGCCCAAATAAGCCCGTTTAAGCCACCAACCTTGAGTTCCTTGACCATCAGGGCCTTGAGGTTGGCCTTGGTCACCTGCCCCAGAGCCAGGCCCCGTACTATCAGGGTTAGAGTCTGACTGCCGGCAATGCCGCCCATACTGGCAACCACCGGCATTAATACTGCCAGGGCAACCACCTGCTGAAGGGTGGTTTCAAACAGGCCGATAAACCAGGACGCCAGAAATGCTGTAAGCAAATTGATACCCAGCCAGAGGGCTCGGTTTTTGGCACTTTTGGCCACCGGCGAGAACAAATCCTCGTCTTCATCCATACCCGCCGATGCCATTACCTGGCGTTCATAGAATTCGTTGATCAGTTCGCAGGCGGAGGTAATGTCGAGTCGACCGAGCAATTTATTGTTGTCATCCACTACTGGCAAGGACACGTACCCCGAACGCTGCACCTGCAGTGATGCGGTGGTACATTCATCGGTGCCCTTCAGCATTGGCATGTTTTCTTCGGTCAGTTCCACCAGTGCCAGATGTTCTGGCGCCCCAAACAAACGCGTAAGCTTAACGGCTGCAGAATACTGCCCGCTGCGGTTAACCAGAAACACCGTATCGCAGTGTGCAGGCACATTGCGCCGGATAAGCCGCAACCCTTCCCGCACCTTCGCGTTCAGAGGCAGAACCAGCAGTTGATGGCTAAGCCAGTGCCCAACTTCGTCGTCATCAAACTGAGTCGCTTCCCGGAAGTATTTCTGTTGCTGGGCGTCCAGTTCAGCGTAGGCCAGATCCACCAAACGGGAGGGCAGGGAATCCAGCAGTTCGAGTAAATCTTCGGCGTCGATGTCGGCCAGTATTGCCGCCCATTCATCGTCCAGTGTCGCGTCGATGAGTATTTCCCGGGGATCACTACGCATTTCCACCAGCACCGCCAGCTTGCGTGAACGGGGAATGCCTTCCCACACGGCAAGTCGACGCTCAACCGGCAAAGATTCCAACAGGCTGGCAATATACACGTCGTCCTGACTGCTCAGAGCACTGAGAATGGCAGCCGGGTCATCGTTGGGGGAATCGGATACAAACTCTTCTATGAGATCGGGCAAAGGTTCAGCCATCGAACATCTCCAATCGGGTTTCAGTGGGCAGGCAAGATTAGGAGACTCCTTTTTCTCGCGCGCGGCGCAGCCATGCACAGGATAAAGGTACCAGCGGCGAAAGCAAGATATTGGCCGGATAGTTTTTTAAATTAGTCTGTTAAGTCAAATCAAACCATCTGCCAATTCGCCGCGCCACAAAAAAAGTTGTGCGTTTGCCGTGAACATGGCGCCGAAAAAACGTAAAATCGCGTCAATGACAGTATCCAGTTCATCAGCCTCTCTCCCGGCCAGCCCCACTGAATCACGCTCACCCCAGGAGGTGCTTGAGCGGGTATTCGGCTACCCTCAGTTTCGCAGCGGTCAGGAACAGGTCATTCAGCATCTGCTTGATGGCCAGGATGTGCTGGTTCTGCTGCCCACCGGTGGCGGCAAATCACTGTGTTACCAAATCCCGGCGCTGGTGAAATCCGGAACTGCGATTGTGGTATCACCACTGATATCCCTGATGCAGGATCAGGTTGAGCAATTGCGCGAAGTGGGCGTCAGTGCGGCGTTTGTCAATTCCAGCCTGGAACCGGAACGCCAGCAGCAGATTATACAGCAGTTACAGGCCGGCAAGTTTGATTTGCTGTATGTTTCACCAGAGCGTTTACTACAGCCGGGTTTTATGAACCTGCTGACCAGCCTGGATATTGCGCTTTTTGCCATCGACGAAGCCCACTGCGTGTCGCACTGGGGCCACGATTTCCGTCAGGATTACCGCGCCTTGGGGCTCATAAAACAGCGCTTTCCCCAGGTTCCGGTGATTGGCCTCACTGCCACCGCCGACTCTGCCACACAGGCCGACATTGTTACCCAGTTGCACCTTGATACACCCTACATTTTCAAAGGCAGCTTTGATCGCCCCAATATTCGTTACCGGGTGATGCCCAAATACAAGGCATTCGATCAGGTGGTATCCTATGTAAAACGCCAGGAAGGCAGTGGCATTATCTACTGCAACAGCCGGGCGAAAGTCGATGACCTTTACGCCAAGCTACACCGGCAAGGCTTCAAATGCGCGGCCTATCATGCTGGAATGGACAGTGACGAACGGGAATATGTGCAGCGGCGCTTCCTTAATGATCAAATAGATATTGTTGTGGCCACCGTTGCGTTCGGAATGGGCATCAATAAATCCAACGTGCGCTACGTAGTGCATCATGACGTACCCAGAAGCATCGAAAGCTACTATCAGGAAACCGGTCGTGCCGGACGGGACGGACTTGAAGCCGAAGCCTTGCTGTTGTTCGATGAAAAAGATGCAGCTCGGGTTCGCCAATGGATAGATCAGGGCGAACGTGCCGACCGCAATGCCGTGGAACTGCAGAAATTCGCTGCGATGGAAGCGTTCGCCGAAGCCCAGACCTGTCGCCGTCAGGTATTACTGAATTATTTCTCCCAGTTCAGCGACACCGCATGCGGAAACTGCGATATCTGCCTAGACCCACCCAAACTGATCGACGGAACCGTGCTGAGCCAGAAAGTTCTGTCGTGCATTTTACGTCTGCAACAGCAGGCCGCGAGTCAGTATGTTATCGACGTTATTCGGGGTAAGGCACTCAAACGAATCCAGGAAGCCGGCCATCAGCATCTGTCTACCTACGGCATTGGCAAAGAGCACTCTGACAGCTACTGGCACAACATCATCAATCAGCTCATTCACCAGGGGCTGATTCGAGTTGACATAGTGGCCAATGCCGCGTTGCGGCTCACCGAAGCGGCCCGCCCGGTACTCAAAGGTGAGGCGCCCCTGCAGTTGGCCAGCCCACGGCTCGAATTCAAGCCGGAACGCAAAAGCAAAGCACCGGAAAACTATGACCGTGCGTTGTTCAAACGCCTCAAACACCTTCGCAAAGCTCTGGCAGAGGAACATGGTGTTCCCCCATTTGTGGTATTCAGCGATGCCACCCTGGCTGACATGGCATCCAAACAACCCACTCACTCAGCGGCCATGCTGGAGGTATCGGGCATTGGGCAAACCAAGCTAAGTCGCTACGGCGATGCCTTTATGCAACTCATTGCCGACTATCTGCAGCGCGATCCGTTAAGCTGAGTGGCGCTCAACATTTTGAGTTTTATCCGCTTTCGCAATTTTCCAAAGCTTGTTCTACATTTGAATCTGACGCGCGCTTTCGATACCAACAGCTGCTCATGCAAGGGCTACGTGGCCTGGTGAGCGTGCTCAACCAGCGGACCACCTGGTACTCTGCTGTCCGCCGGACCTGATGCATTTCCATTCAACCCAGCCGCACCGGGTTATCGGTAACCAAGGAGAAGATTCTCAGTGAACACTCATCTTAACAGCGTCCTGACATTGCCTGCCCGGAGGCTCAGACTGCTGGCTTTTGCTGGCATTATTCTGATGGCCGGGTGTCAAAGCGTCGATTTTACCGTCCCCGCCATTCAGTCCTCACCCGGTGAACCTGTGGTCTGGCACGACCTGCTCAGCCCACAGGCCCAGCGCAGCAGTGACTTCCTCACGCAGGTTCTCGGCTGGCAGGTTTCCCAAACCAGTCCCTATGCAACCCTCAGGGACGCCAACGGCACTCTGGTGGGAGGCATGTTTGACTCCGCTGAAATGGGTTGGCCGTTAAATTCCGGTGGCTGGTTGCTGTCATTACAGTCCATCGATTTGGAAGCAACACTGAAACGAATCACCGACAACGGCGGCACTATCATAAAGCCCCCAAGGGAATACCCTGACCGGGGAATGTCGGCACTGGTCCAGGACCCGCAGGGTGCGGTGTTTGAAGTTCTGGAAGTAGTCTCCAGCGATGCCTCACAGAGCGTAAATAACCAGATGTGGACGTGGCATGAACTGGTTACGTCCAATCCACTGCTTACTGCCAGCTGGTATGCCAAAGTCTTTGAATTGCAAACCAGTTCAATGGATGGCAACCGGCATATGCTGAGCAAGAACGGCGAACCTCTGGCCACGGTTTCTACCAACCCGTTTGACGACACGCCGAATCAGTGGATCCCGGTTGTCTCGGTGGCGGATTTCGAAACCACACTGCAAAAAGTGCTTGAGTGGGGTGGCCGTCTTACCGTGCGCCCTAATCCAGACTTTGCCAATGGCAACCTGGCTCTGATTCAGGACCCCAGTGGCGCGGCCATGTTACTTCAAAACCAGGAGACCCTGCCATGAAATCCCCGTTTCGAACTTCCACCCTTTGCAAACTGGTTATCGTTCTGGGCGCAGCAGTGGCTTTGTCGGCCTGCCGCATCACACCCCATGCCGACGTCGGGCTTGACGTTAACTACTACAACGGCGGCTTTCATGTAAACCCCAACGCTCATGTAGGGCTCTCCGGCCGCCCGGACCGCCATTAGGGTTTGCTGGCGTATGCGTAGGGTCCTCCCTTTTCCAGCGCCCGCAGGTAGGCAGGGCGCTGGTGGATCCGGGCAACGTATTCACTGATGGCGGGCCTGCCCGGCGTCAGACCCGCACTCAGCATTGCTTCAAGGGGAAATACCATCTGGACATCCGCGCCTGTGGGGCGATCATCGGCAAACCATTGATGATCAGTCAAATATTCTTCCACAAAATCCAGTGACTGCGCCAGGTTCGGCCCGTAATACGCACTGATGATCCCGTCACAAACCTTGTTCACAATTGGCGTAACAAAAAATGGCTTTGCTTTGGCACGCGCTTTTCTCAAAATCATTGTCGCAACCACCGACGGCATCAGCGAACCTTCTGCAAAATGGAGCCAAAAATGGTACTGCTGCAGCGCTTTAGGTCGCACTGGTCTTGCAAACGGGGCATGCTGAAGATCACCCACCAGATATTCAACTATCGCTGCTGACTCCGCCAGAATCCCCTCATCACACTCGAGGAGCGGCGAGCGCCCCAACGGGTGTAAATCCGATAAAATTTTCGGCGCAAGTCCGGTTTTTGGATCCCGCGCGTAACGTTCAATTGCGTAATTCACGCCGAGTTCCTCCAGCAACCACAAAATGCGCTGCGAACGGGAATGCTCCAAATGGTGTAATACAAGCATGGGGACCTCAGTTTTTTTCGGGTTTCGTGATTATTGCAGTTCAGTCAGTCATCCCGTTGTTATTGATGCGAAATGTCAGACTGTCTTTGTTACACGGAAATCTCTAGAATGGTTTGATTCACTGTAAGATAAATCGGACTCGACCCAAGATTGCGGATTTCGACTGAACAGCCGATTGTCAGCCATTTTCACCCTGATTTACTCTGAATACCCCGACACTGAGAGGCTTATTTGAAACTTTCCCATCACTATGCCAAGCACCTTCCGGAACTGGTGTCACCAGTCAGGCCTTCGCCTCTGGGTGGAATGCGTCTGGCGCTGGTGAATCGCGAACTTGCCGATGAATTCAGCTTGCCGAAGCAATGGTGGGAATCGGATACCCTGGTTCGTGGTCTGAGCAATCCCGATTTTGAGTTGTGCCGCTATGCCGTGGCACAAAAGTACGGTGGCCACCAGTTTGGCCAGTGGAACCCTTACCTGGGCGACGGGCGTGGCCTGTTGCTGGGAGAGATCACTGACCTTAAGGGCCAGCCGAACGATTTGCATCTCAAGGGGGCCGGGCCAACTCCATACTCCCGTCACGCAGACGGCCGCGCTGTTTTACGCTCCACACTGCGCGAATATCTGGGCAGCGAAGCGCTGCACCACCTGGGTATCCCAAGCAGCCGCGCGCTTTGTCTGTTTACCAGCAAACAGAAAGTATTGCGGGAGCAGCCGGAACCAGGGGCTATGATGATTCGGACAGCCCAGAGTCACATACGTTTTGGCCATTTCGAATACTTTTTTCATGCCCAGGAAAAGCGCAAACTTAACGCATTGTTTGAATTCACATTAAACCGGTATTTCCGCCAATGCCTGAAAACCAGCAACCCCCACGCATCGTTGCTACGCAGTATCTGCCTGCGCACGGCACGCATGATTGCACTGTGGCAGGCACACGGGTTTGTTCACGGCGTGATGAATACCGACAACATGTCAATTCACGGCATCACATTTGATTACGGGCCCTACGCATTTATGGAGCACTTTGAGCCGCAGGCGGTATTCAATCACTCAGATCACCAGGGCCGCTATGCATTTGATCAGCAGCCAGGGGTTGCGCTTTGGAACCTGAATGCACTGGCCTGGGCCTTTACGGATCAGTGCTCCAAAGAAGAGATTGTTGATATTCTGAACCAGTTTGAACCAACGTTTATTCAACAATACCAGTTGAAAATGCTTCAGCGTCTGGGGCTGCCGGAAGCCAGTGAACTGGCGTTGCGCCTGTTAAATCAATGGTTAGACATGATTGCCGGCCAACAGCGTGATTACCACCATACGTTCAGGCTGCTGGCTCTCACCGACCCGCAACAGTCAAAACCAGCCTTACGGGACACTTTTGTTGACCGTGATGCCTTCGACAACTGGTGGCGCGAATACCGCGCACTGAGAACGACGGTTCCGACAACCCAGGCGGAGATGCTGGCCGTTAATCCTGCTGTGATTGCCCGCACCCAATTTATGCAGGACGCCATTGTTGCGGCCGAACAGGGCGATTTCAGTGTAGCCGAACAACTGCTTGAAGCCCTGCGCCGCCCCTTTAGTACAAAGTATGATAGCCACCCGTTATGTCAGCCACCTTCAAACACCCAGACCATCAGCCTGTCATGCAGCAGTTAGATGTGCACGTACTCTATGACACCCTCATTCTGGATCAGGATATCATCCGGCTGCATCAGCCCCTGCCTGTTACCCCAGCCGCAACAGAATACTGGGTTAAACAGTTTTGTCTGCTGGTCGGTTTCGAACCGTTGAACGCCGAGTGGGGTGCAGATCGTTTTCAGGCGACGCTTTTTAACGGTCAGTTTTATTGCCTGCTCTGCATTGAGTGGCTTTGCGATTCCATCTGGCTGGAATCATCCGGCGGCAGTGACTGGGACGCCGCAGCTTTATGGCGCTGTTTGCGGGACAAATGTAAGTCGCAAGGTGCAGGGTAATTCGCTAGTATTACAAGGACAAAGTAATGGTCAGGGAAGCATTGGTGTCCACGAACAGAGCACATTTTCAACGCATTTCCATGTTTAAACTGGCCCTGGTGGCGCTGGTTGTTATCTTTTGCAGTGTCTGGTCAATACCTGCCACTGCTCAAAACCTGGTACTGAACACTGACAATGCCTTTCGCAGCGCCGACCTGCAGCCCTATATTTCCAGTGCTATCGCACCAAAAAACCAGGCCTATCTGAAGGTTTTTCACCAGCAGAACCACTGGCACCCTGACTACTACCTGTCTCCCCTGCCTGCCGACCACCGGCTTTGGTACCAGGTACACCTTGCCCACAACGGCAACAAACCCATAAGACTGGTTCTGCGGGTGGATCGTCTCAGTCTTGATCAAGTCAGCATGATGGTGCTTGATGAACGTGAACGGATTATCCATTCCGCTTCCAGCAGTGCAGAGAAAGACTCCTCAATGTTGTCAGGCACCCTGCCTTCGCTGGATTTTCCATTGGAGGTTCAGCCGGAACAACAGGTTACTCTGCTTGTCAGCATTGCAGACCCCGGATTGGTGAGTTTTCCCTTTCGGCTGTGGCAACAGGAAGCTCTCGAAGAACACGATGATCACAACCTGATTCTGTTTGGTGTGGCAGTCGGCACGCTGGGGATCCTGTTCGGATATTTCTTTATCTCCTACCTTTATCAGCGCACCGCAGCCCGCTTCTGGCTTTCTCTGAGCAATTTGCTGTTTGTCGGCCTGATAGTGTGCGAAGAAGGGCTGTTCATCAAACTTCTGCCACTGGCCAATTACGCCGAACACATACTCACGGCGCTGGTCGCACTGGTAATGTTCACACTGGCGAAGGTCACACACAGCCTGTTTACCCGCCTGCCAACACAATTGAGGCTGCTCAATTACCTTCCCTCAATTGCAGGCCTGGTATTGGTGGCAACCAATGCGCCCTATCTTATGACAGCAGGAACCTTTGCCCTGGCGGCCATTGGCGGGCTTCTGCAACTGTTTTACGCCTTGTTTTACCGCGATAGGCGCAACAAGGCGCTATCGCGCATATTTATGGTTGCCTGGGGCTTTTTGTTTGCCTTGCTGGCGATGCAGATATCCGTGATGCTGGATGGCAAAAGCCTCTCTACGGCAGAAAATCTGTACATGGCATTAATGCTGATGTTTGCCAGCCTGAGCTTTGGCGTATCGGTTGAACTCAAAGAGCGCAACGCCAACTTCCAACGCCTGCTCGCCAAGGAGCGCACCATCAGCAATCTGCATTATTTTTACGATCTGTTCCGCAATTCCGCCGAAGGCTTGTTTACTTCCACCCTGGAAGGGCAGCTCAAAAGTGTGAATCCGGCCATGTGCTCGCTGTTTGGCTACGCCGATGAAGCCACCATGCTTGCCGCCGTAAGCAATACCAAAATGCTGTATGTAAGAGGGGAAGACCGGGACCTGCTGATCGGCGAAATTCTGGAGCACCAGGTAGTCATGGGGCGGGAAATAAAAGGCAAGCGGGCAGATGGCAGCGAGTTCTGGTTTTCCATATCCTGCCAGCTACGCCAGGAAGAGGGCGACAACTATTTGTATGGCTCAATTTTTGACATCACTGAGCGTAAGCAATCGGATATCAGCCTGGAATATCTTGCCACCCACGATTCCCTGACCGGGGTGTACAATCGCCGCGAATTCGAACAACAGCTGCACCAGCTGATAGAGCACCCCAAGCCGCATAACGCCCCTGTTATTCTGCTGTATCTGGATCTCGACCGCTTCAAGGTGGTCAATGACACGTGCGGGCACAAGGCGGGCGATGCACTGATCAAAGAAGTCGCCCAACTGCTGCAAAACACTCTTGACGGCAAAGGCATTCTCGCCCGGCTGGGTGGTGATGAATTTGCCGTACTGTTCAAAGGGCATCAGGAAGACGCGGCGTATCTGTACGGCGTTAAAATGCTCAACGCGGTGCAGTCGTATCGATTTATCTGGGAAAACCGCATTTTCACCCTGGGTGTCAGTATCGGCATGCTCAATTGCAGCCAGTACGAAGCCAGTGGCGAGCAAATGATGTCGATGGCAGATGCGGCCTGTTATATCGCCAAGGAGCAGGGGCGCAATCAGATTCACCGGTACAGCAGTGACGACGAAAGCCTTAAACGCTATGAGCAGGAGCTGGATTGGGTCAGCAGCATCAACCGGGCCCTGGAAGAAAATGGCTTTGTGCTTTTTTATCAGCATTTCAGACCACTCAATAAACCGATCGACGGTGATTACTATGAAATCATGTTGCGTATGCAGGGTGACGATGGGGAACTGGTGCCACCCAACGCATTTTTACCATCTGCCGAACGTTACAACCTGAATGCCAACATAGACCGTTGGGTGGTCGAAAACACCTTCAAGTGGCTCGCTGGCAACCCTGAGCACCTTGCGTCACTCAAGCGCTGCAACATTAATTTGAGTGGTCACTCACTGGCCAACCGGGAACTAAAACTTTTCATTCTCAATGCATTTGAAAAGTACGCCATTCCATACAGTAAAGTGTGTTTCGAAATAACCGAAACCATGGCCATTATCAAGATGGAGGACACCCTGCAGTTTGTGCGTACCTTTAAACAGTTGGGCTGCCTGTTTGCGCTGGACGATTTCGGTAGTGGTTTCTCGTCTTACACTTACCTTAAGCACTTGCCAATAAATACCGTTAAAATCGACGGCAGTTTCGTTTGTGACATGCTCAACGACCCGGTCGACCTTGCCATGGTGTCATCCATTAAGGATGTGGCCAAAGCGCTGGGTATGGACACGGTAGCAGAGTTTGTTGAATCTGAGGCCACCATGGTTGAACTGGGCCGAATGGGAGTGGACTACGCTCAGGGAATCGGTGTTGCTGAACCGGCTCCACTGAGTGAATTTAAATCGCTTTAAGAGACGCGTGTAAGAGACGCCTGTATGAGACGCCAACGAGTTGCTATAATTTGGCAGATTTCTCTTGTATTCCGTGAATGTACCCCCACATACAAGGCTCGTTTTTCCGGGGTTAATGAAGTGCCATGACCAGCAAACAACCTAAATATGAATATGTCAGTTCCGCCAAACTCCCCACTCGCTGGGGTGAGTTTCGTATTCACGGTTTTGTCGAAGCCAGCGGTCAGGAACACGTTGCTTTGTCCTATGGCGAGTGGCAACCCGGTGAAGTTGTCCCCATTCGAATCCATTCGGAATGCCTGACCGGAGACGCGTTGTTCAGTACCCGTTGTGATTGCGGTTTCCAACTTGAGAAAGCACTGAAAAATATTGTTGAACACGGCAAGGGCGTGCTGTTGTATCTGCGCCAGGAAGGCCGGGGCATTGGCCTGCTCAACAAGATCCGCGCCTACAACCTGCAGGACAACGGCCTGGATACCGTTGAAGCTAACGAACATCTGGGCTTTGACGCCGATCTGCGCAGTTACGACATCTGTAAGCTGATGCTGGAAACCCTTAAGGTCTCCAAGGTTGAATTAATGACCAACAACCCGAAAAAGCTCAAGGCGCTTTCTGCATTGGGTATTGAAGTTGTTGCCCGCAAGCCTATTGACCACGGCATCACTGAAGACAACAAACATTACCTGAAAACCAAAACCGAAAAACTTGGCCACGCTTTCGACCCTCACCTGTTAAAATAAGCCCGGTACGTCTCAACGCCCATTCAGCTGAACTTTCGATTCAGTTCGGTTCAGCTTAGGTTAATTCCCGCCCCTCTATAACTCATACTAAACCGCACAGTCGTTACCCTGCTGGCTGTAACCTGGCCAACCATCACCCTGGCCATGGATGCACCGCCGGTATAAGGAGCATGTATGATACGTTTTGCCACCGCCGTTTTGGCTGCGTTACCGATGATTACCCTTGCGCCACTGGCAGCACAGGCGACCCCCGAACCTGCAGTTGAACAACAACTGCAAAACTACACCGATGCCGAACTCGACAGCCTGCTGGCCCCCATTGCGCTCTACCCGGACAGCGTACTGACCCACATTCTGATAGCCTCTACCTACCCGTTGGAAATTATCGCTGCCGATCGCTGGCGCCAGGACAATCTCAGCATGACCGCAGAGCAGGTGGAAGTGGCGGTAGACGGCTTTGACTGGGACCCCAGTGTTAAAGCACTCACACCATTTGCCGAAGTGCTGCAGACCATGAGCCAGGATCTGGACTGGCTGCAGGCGCTGGGCGATAACGTACTCATCAGCCAGGATAGGGTATTGGCACGGGTACAGGTATTGCGCCAGCATGCACGGCAAAATGGAAGTTTGGAGAACAACGAGTACGTTCGGGTAGAACAGGACGCGGACGTCATTGTCATTGAACCCGCCAGCCCCAGAGTAGTCTATGTACCCTATTACGATACCCGCATTGTTTACGGGCACTGGTGGCACCGCATCGCCCCGCGTTATTGGCACCACCCGGTTCATTACAGCTGGAGCGCCGGGTTCTACTGGAGCCCCAGCATACGCCTGTCATCATTTTTCTATTTCGGAGGCATTCACTGGCATGACCGCTATGTTGCGGTCAGCCATCGCCCGGTACAGCACTACTACCGGGGCCCATCCGTCAGGCGTGTATACAGCCATGACTTCCAGCGTTGGCACCACAATGTTAAACATCGCCGTACCCCCTACTCAAAAGTGGTAGTGCGCAGCCAGTCTTATGTGGCTCACCCGGCACGCCCCATGTATCGCGGCCAGGTTGATTACCGAACCAACAAACCCGTTCTAACCACCCGGTCGGTGCCTCGTGACCAACATCGTTCAAACCAGGCGTCTGCCATAGGCTCCCAGCAGGGCAAACATTCGGTTCCGGCCAACCGGGTTGCCACCCGCACCACCGTCACCACCACGCAAACAACCAACGGGCCGGTGAGAAAGTATAACAACGTGAAACCTGCTCAACTCAATAAGCCGTACCCGAACGCAAACCGCCATAATACCCAGCAGCGTACGGTTACCACAACGAAAACAACCAAACCCGAGATACCCGTGGTTCAGCGGCAACAAAGGCCCAACCCGACGGTTTCGCGTTCTGTAAAACAACCCGAGCGGGGAGAATATTCACGGGGGAAGCCGAGCTCTGGCACTAGCCGGTCGGGCAAAAGTCAGTCCAACTCAGTGGCATCACACCGCGCTGCCAGTCAACGCGAGAAAAACCACTGAGTTGCTCATGGTGCAGAACGAAGGAAATTAAAAGCGTCAGCCGGCACCGTGCAGTGCCACAAAGGCATCCACAAAACGTTGCGGTGACTGAGGGTCCAGATTGAAGTACAACGACGGCTCAATCAGCTCAAGTTCCATAATAGCCCAACCCGCCGGCGTACGTATGACATCCACACGGGCGTAGAGAGCGCTGGCAGGCATGGCTGCCAGAGCCTGATGCGAAAGCTGGCGCAGCGCTTCATCGGCCTCAACCGCCAGCAAAGCGCCACCATGTTCTTCCTGAACACGAAAGTCCCCGTGCTTCGGCTTTTTGAGAATGGCATGACTGTACTGGCCGCTAAAGTAAAACAGCGAATACTCACCCTCACTGACCACACTCCCAACAAATGGCTGAACCATATGCGCACGGTGGCTGAACAATCTGCCCAGCTCAGCTTCCATGTTGTCCAGTGTTTCCAGAGTAAGGCGGAAAGTGTCGTCGGCATTGGCGCTGAGTACCGGCTTGATGATCAGCTCGTCGGCGTTGAAGCAAGCAAACTGTTGCTCCAGCCAGTCGCGGTTGAAATGCTCCGCCCAGGCGGTGGGAACGATCGGCACGCCTTTCTCAGCCAGCTCCTTGAGGTAAGTTTTGTGCAAATTCCACAGCATCAAATCCAGCGGGTTTTGCAATTGTGCCGACGATTCATTGATGCGCCTCAGGCATTGTTCAAATTCCTGCGGAGACTGCTGATAATCCCAACAGCTGCGCACTACCACCACATCGTAGTCATTCCAGTTGATAGCACTGTCCCGCCAGGGCACAGAACTGACCTGCCACCCGGCTCGCGCCAGCGGTTCGGCCAACAAGTCGTCGTAAACAAAAAAATCTTCCAGGTTGTCCATCGACAGGAAAGCAACACGAGACACTCAGGCTCCTTAAATTTCTATGATGAGTTTTTGCTTTTGAATATCAATTCGTTTGGGTAACTGATTGCCCAACAAACCAAGGTTAATGTGGTTAAAGTCGACCAGCAGAATCATGGGCAATGGCTGCCCTTTCCAGTCTTCAAGCAGTGAGACCCATGATTCGCCCGGGGCGAGCTGATTCTGTTCTATGCGGTAATCCACCAGCATGGGCTGAGCAATCTGCAGCTGTTTGGTACCGGGCTGATACGCCAGCTCACCACTAAAGGTGCCACGCGCCTTCAATTCCCGGCCCTCCTGGGTTGCGCTCAATGTGAGTGAAATCGTCAGGTTGCGCAGCTCGCCCAGTTGCAGTTCCGGTTCACTGAATGTCCAGCTCAGTCCCTGATAAGCCTGGGATTGCGGAAAGGCCAGACGAACCATCTGATTAACGTCCCGCTCTGAAAGACTGAAGGTTATTGCCTGGCTGGTGAAGCTCAGGCAAGCCAGGATAAATATAAAAACCCGGGAAAATAGGCGCATAGCAAGCTCTGCAATGGAAGAAATGCGCTACTCTACCATATCCCCAGGGTGAGTCGCACTTGGCTTTTAAGCGCCTCGCGGTCTATTATGCCGACACTCTGTCTGTTGGTCCCGGGAACCCTTTCTGTCCTCATGAGTGATTTATTAGCGGTTGTTAAGCAGGTACTGAGCTTTTCACTTTTTACCCTGTTTGAACACACATTTACCGTAGGAGAGTTACTTTTACTGCCTTTGGTACTGCTGCTGGGCTGGTGGCTAATCGAAAAACTTGCGCATCTTGCAACCTACCGGTTACGCAAAACCGGTGCCAGCGCAGATTCAGTACACCTGTTTAAACGAATATTTTACGTAATCGCATTTGCCGTCCTGATCATCACCGTTCTGGACATACTCAACGTGCCACTTACTGCCTTTGCCTTTCTTTCCGGTGCCATCGCCATAGGGGTGGGATTCGGCGCCCAAAACATCGTCAATAATTTCATCAGCGGCTGGATCCTGATGTGGGAGCGGCCCATCCGCATCGGAGATTTTCTTGAAGTGGACAACGCCCGAGGTTCGGTTGAATCGATAAATACCCGCTCCACCCGTATTCGACGGGTAGACGGTGTACATATGCTGATCCCCAACAGCAAACTGCTTGAAAATACCGTGATTAACTGGACACTGATCGACCGCCTGACCCGAACTTCAGTACGTGTAGGTGTGGCATACGGCTCTCCCTGCCGCACGGTTGCCAACCTGATTGAACAAGCAGCCAGCCAGCATGAACACATACTCAAGGAGCCACATCCCACGGTAATTTTCGATGATTTTGGCGACAATGCTCTGGTTTTCGAAGTCTACTTCTGGGTGAATGCCACTGTAGAGCGCGATCTGCGCATCATTCGCAGTGACGTACGTTTCGCCATTGATGAACTGTTCAACGACGCGGGCATCGTCATTGCCTTTCCACAACGGGACGTGCATCTGGACGGCGCCATTACCCTGCTGCCTCCAAACAAGGATGACGCCCAATGAACCAATCAGCGGCATTTTTGTGGGCGTTTAGAATTGAACCGGATGGCATCGGCACGTTTCAGCCAGAGCAGGCGCTCAGCGATACAAGGCCGGAATCGGGTTATCAGTGGGTGCATTTGCAGTCCGATGCCAAAGGCGCTGACGAGCTTCTGATGCGCATGGGTCTTGGCGATGCTGCACGCTCTGCCATACTGGCAATGGAGACCCGCCCACGCAGCCTCTCCATTGATGACGGTCTGCTGGTGTATTTACGCGGTATAAACAAAAATCCCGGCGCCGAACCCGAAGACATGGTGTCACTGCGGGTTTGGATCAAAGGAAATCAAATCGTCACTGCCAGGCGTAGAAACCGCCGCCTGCTCTCCGCCCAGGAAGTCCGTAGCCAGGTAGAACAGGGGCAGGCGCCATTAACACCGGTTGAACTGTTATTGAGCCTGATATCTCACCTGGCGGACAAGATCCACGAAGCGGTGGATGAAATGGATGGGATGCTTGTGGAATTTGAAACTGCGGAATCCCTCGAAAAAAGCCAGCGCCTGGAGCTTGCTGCATTACGCCGGAAGTCGGCCGCTATCCGGCGCTATCTGGCGCCTCAAAGAGACGCGCTGGACGCCCTGTTCAGAATGCCGGAACTATTGAATTCTGATCAGGCGCATTTTCTGCGCGAACAATCAGACCGAATGACCCGCTATGTGGAAGATCTGGATTTGGCCCGCGAACGGGCAATTGTGCTGCAGGACGAACTGCGCAACCGGGTGGCCGATCAACAGGGTATGCGGATGTACGTGCTGTCGATGGTCACTGCCATATTCCTGCCGCTGTCCTTTTTGACCGGTGTGTTCGGCATGAATGTGGGCGGCCTGCCCGGCACCGAATCCCAGGAAGCCTTTACCATACTGATGGTTAGCATGATTGGGCTGGCAGCAGTATTGCTGGTGGCCATGCTGTGGAAACGCTGGCTGTAAGCCAGCCAGCTCAAAACGGATTGAGGGTATAGCCCTGTTGTTGCAACTGGGCATGCGCCGTCATGGCTGACAGTGCAACTTCGACACCCGGTAACAAATCGGCCTCTTCAACCTCATGCCCTGCTGCTGACTGACCGCACACCCACACTTTTACCCCGGCTTTCTGCAGCGCCGCCAGCAGGCCAGCATTAGCGTTTTTCTGGCTTTTTCTTGCCTGGTACTGCTCATCATTGAGTAAATCCAGCGTTGCACTGCCGTGCACTACCAAAACCAAATCGAGATTTTCCAGCACCGCTCCGTGCCCCACATGCATGTTAAGAAAGCGGGCCAGACTGTTGAAACGCCGGTTCAGTTCGCCGGGTTTCCCCCCTTCAGCCACATCAAACACCACCTGAAAGCGGCTCTCTGCGTTAAATTTCACGCCAGGTACCTGAGCGTATTTGCCGTAATCCGGTATGGCCGTTCCACTGACAAATTCCGCCCCCTGCACCGAAAGTGAACCAAATGCCAGAATTAAAAGTACAAAGTTTCTTAACCAAATTGTCATCGCTATTTTCCTGCTAAAAATGCATATTAGGTGCGTTCACCGCGCCCTGCGGAAACGGCCAACGTCGTTAGTGATGTAGATAATGTAACCTACACCCGAATCAGGGACCAGAAGACGGTTGGGTGAGGAGCTTTTGATGTATCCTTGGATCTTTGACGGGCACAGAATTTTTCGAATTTTACTGCTGGTTCAGTGGCTGTTGTCACTGGTCATTGGGGCAATGACCGGCGAATGGCTTGTGTCGTTTGTAGTCGGTATTCCAATACTCGCACTTCCTTTATTTCTCAGTTTTTCTCAACCTGAAACGACATTAAGCAGAATCTGTATTGGAATTGCGGTCCAACTGATGACCGCCCTTCACATTCATCAGACTTATGGCCTGATCGAAATTCACTTCCAGATTTTTGTCGTGCTGGCTTTTTTAGCGTATTTCCGCGACTGGAGAGTCATTGCTGCCTCAACACTGACGGTTGCTGTACACCACATCGGATTCTTTCTGCTGCAATCGCAGGGAGCCGAAATTTATGTGTTTGAAGCTTCGCATCTTTCATTTCGTATTCTGCTTTTGCATGCCGCTTTCGCGCTTGCTGAAGGCATAGTACTCATCTTCATGGCACGCCGCTCATTATCAGAGGGACTCGGCGCTGCCGAGATGCAGAATGCCATTTCTACCATTTTGGCCCGCCCGGATGCCATCGACCTTAGCGTCAGCCTGCCCGTCCAAACCGCTCAGGGCCGGGCGCTATCCGCGTTGATTGCGCAAATCCGGCAACTGGTCAATGAGGCAGTACAGCTGACTCAGGATGTGCTGGATAACAGCCAGATGATGCGTCAAGTCTCAAAGGATATTAATGATGCATCTCAGAGATCCAACCAGGAAATTACCAGCATATCTTCTTCAACAGAAGAAATTGCACTATCCATGCAAATGGCAGCAGAACGATGTCAGTCAGCCAACCAGACCGTTTCCACTGCCACGGAAACCACCCACAACTCCAATCAGGCTATTCTTGCAACAAGCCAGGCCATAGGATCCCTGAAGCAGGTTCTCAACACCGCTGCCAAAACCAACGCCGAGTTGAGTGAGCGCTGCAGTGGTATTGCCGACGCCATGCGTTCGATCACCTCAGTGGCAGAGCAAACCAATCTGCTGGCACTGAATGCCGCTATCGAATCGGCCAGAGCCGGAGAACACGGAAGAGGGTTTGCCGTGGTCGCCGATGAAGTGCGAGCACTGGCTATCCGCTCCCGTGACAGCGCCAGGGAAATCAGCGCGATTACCGAACAACTGGTTACCAGTACATCGGAATCGGTCGGCCAGATGCAAAATTGCATTTCACTGGTGGATGATGCTGTTGCATCGTCAACCAACGCATCGCAGGCGATGGAACAGATCCAGCATCAAATTAGCCAGGCGATGAGCAACATTCAGCAGGTTGCTTCCGCTTCTGTAGAGCAGCAGGATGCATCAGCATCCATCGCCCGGAGTACCGCAAAAATGCGCGCAGTCAGCGAGCAAGAATCATCTGCCGCCCAAAGCATGAGCGTTGAAGTGGACAACCTGACCCGCCAGTGCGCTTCGATGCAGGCGGTTATCCAGCGCTTTGTGGTATGAAGCACCCGGCTGCAGGCTGGCTGATGTTGCTGGCTTGGGCTGGCTCTATTTTGGCAGGCCTGTGGTTTTACAGTTTCAATCAGTTGCAGGAATTTGATCCGCTGCACAAACTTGCCACGGCTGCCAGCCTCCCCAATTTTGATGCCGGTCTGGCTCAACAGCTCAATGTAATGGGGATAGCTCCAGGCAGTCTGGTACACATTACCACCCAGGACCAATGCTACTGCAGTACGCTGGCTGACGACCATCTGGCTGAACTCAGCCAGACCCTACAGAGCAACGGTTATCAAGCTGTGCGTTTAAATCTGCAGGCATCCCCACAGTTGCAGAAGCTATTTTCCAGTGTGCCTGCGCTTATTGTATTCGGCAGCGATGCACAAATACGCTACGTGGGCCCCTATTCAAGTGGTTTTGGCTGTTTCAGTGGCAAGAACCTGCTGGACACCATTGCCCGCCTGGCCCGGCAGCCTGACTTTTACGGTGCAGTGGTGAACAGCGAAGCCAATGGCTGCTTTTGCCGCAGTTGAGTCAACTCGAATCGAATCAAATCCGAGCGCTCGATTCCTGTTCATCCCCCAGTAACCCTTTGAGGTAAGCCACCACACTGCGCCCCAGCGCACTGAGATCATACCCCCCTTCCAGCATACTGACGACACGCCCCTCACAGCATTCATCAGCAAGCCTGCCGAGTTCAAACCCCAGCCATTTAAAGTCATCCTCACGCAGTCGCAATTGGGCCAATGGGTCCTGGGCATGGCCATCAAAACCGGCTGATACCAGTATCAATTGAGGAGAGAACTCTCGCAGGGCGTCAAACCACCCCGCCACTTTTCGGCGGTATTCCTGCCCTTCTGTCCCTGCGGCAAGAGGGACACTCAACAGGTTATCCGCTGGCTTCAACTCGCCGCAATTTGGGTAGAGAGGGTACTGAAACGATGAGCACATCAACACCCTGGCATCCCCACCCAGAATATGCTCGGTGCCATTACCGTGATGCACATCAAAATCCACTATCGCCACCCGCTGCAAACCGTGATTAACCAGTGCATGCCGGGCCGCCAGGGCAACGTTGTTGAACAGGCAAAAGCCCATGGCTTTGGCAGACTCGGCATGGTGCCCTGGCGGGCGCACCAGACAAAAAGCCCGGCGGGTAGTGCCGGCCATAGACCAGTCTACCGCCTGCAACCCAGCCCCGGCGGCATAAAGCGCTGCACTCAGGCTGACCGGCGTCATACCCGTATCTGCATCCAGCCATAGGGTTCCGGCTCCGGGTGATTGCTGATAGAGACTGTCTATGTAGCCAGGATCATGCGCCAGCATAAGCTCTTCCCGAGTTGCAGGTTGAGCGTCAATGTGTTCACAGGCCATATCCAGACCGGATGCCAGTAACTGATCATCAATCGCATAGAGACGATCCGGGCTTTCCGGGTGCTCACCGCTCACATCATGACGCACACAATCCCTGCCGCGAAAAATACACAGTGTCATTCCATTGGCTCCAGCTTCAGCTCAAGTTCCACATCTCCGGGCTCTGCCGGATGCAGACGTTTAAAATTGGCCTGCTCAAAAATGGCCGTCATTGGCTTGTTGTCGGCTCTTACATAAGCCAGCATACGATCAATTTTTCGTTTGCGGGCAATCTCTATCAATTGCGTCAGTAAACGGCTGGCCATCCCCTTACCCTGCTGGGTCTCCCGCGTCACAAACGCCACTTCACAGCAGTTTCCCTGCGGGTAGTAATAAAACCGCCCCACCGCGTGAATGGTAATTCGCGAGCCTTCCTGGCGAACAATGCATAAGGCCGCATCGGACGACTGGTCCACACTGACCAGATTGCAGGATTTTTCCCGTGACATCTGCTTTGGATCATAGTTGTAACGCAGCCGCAGGGTTTCCTTGGTGTGAGAGTAGAAAAATTCCTGCAGCCGCCGCTCATCCGCAGGATTGAGCGGACGCATGTAGAAGGTTTCATCCTGAATGACCAGTTTCTTTAACTGTATTGCCCCCAGCTCAGGGATATCGGTAGGGTGTTTTTCCTGATAGTGGGGCACCCAGTAGTTTTTGCGCACCTCTTCAAGCAATTGAGCGCGAAACCTAGGATGGGCGACCCGAATCAGTTCCAGCGCCCGCTCGCGAATGCTTTTGCCTTTTAAAGAGGCAATGCCGTATTCGGTAACCACATAGTGTACATTTCCACGGGAAGTGACAACCCCTGCCCCCTCGCTGAGGCAGGGGCGAATGCGCGAGACGCTCTCGTCTTTGGCGGTTGAAAGCATGGCAATGATAGGCTTACCGCCCTTGCTCATGGAAGCACCGGAAACAAAGTCCACCTGCCCGCCAATGCCGCTGTAAAAGTCGTAACCCAGTGAATCCGCCACTACCTGGCCGGTTAAATCAACCTCCAGGGCACTGTTGATGGCAATCATATTGTCGTTTTTGGCAATGTTACTTGGCTTGTTCACGTAACTGCTAGGATAGAACTCAATGTGCGGATTCTGGTCAATAAACTCGTACAACCGCTGGGAACCAATGGCGAAACTGGTAACGATTTTTCCCGGGTGAAAGGTTTTTTTCCGGTTGGAAATGGCACCGGCTTCTATCAGCTCGATAATACTGTCAGTGATCATTTCACTGTGGATCCCAAGGTCACGGTGATTGCACAGATACTTCAGTGTGGCACTGGGAATTTTACCAATACCGAACTGCAGGGTGGCGCCGTCCTCTACCAGCATGGCCACATACTGGCCAATTCGTTCGACCTGTTTGTCCATTGGTGGAGTTTCTACCGCAATCAACGGCTCACTGGCTTCTATGCAGGCATCGATTTCACTTATATGGATGTAGGAATGCCCTGCAGTGCGGGGAACTTGAGGATTGATTTGTGCCACCACAACCGCAGCCTGACGCAATGCCGACATGGTGATATCAACTGAGGCACCAAGCGAACAGTAGCCAAATTCATCCGGCGGGCTTACATTAACGAGAGCCGCGTCCAGCGCCAAAGTGCCGTCATGGAAGAGGCCGGATATTTCCGACAGAAAACAGGGCGTATAGTCAGCCCGGCCTTCGTCTACCGCGCGGCGAACTTCTTCTCCGCCAATAAAGAAAGTATTAACCTTGAACAGGTTCCGATATTCAGAACGCGCCCAGCGGGTATCGCCCAGTGCAAGCATATGCACCATTTCAATGTCACTGAAGCCGTCACTGTGATCAATCAGGTGTTGCACAAGCGCATAGGGTACAGATGCATTCCCGGTCACAAATACCCGGCAGCCGGATTTAATCAGCTTTGCCCAGTCAGGTGATGGTGGCAGAGTCTGCTCCATATCTCACTCCATTTGCTAAACCAGAAGGCTATGGTGCGGTCAGTATAATACCCATGTCACAGAGGTACAGAGAGTAAGCATCAGCGATTGGTCGTAGCCCGCAGTGACTGATTCCCCGCGCGCCGGCCCCGGTATGCGCCAACTGCATTCACCAGCAGTGCAAGGAAAATCAGTGCCATGCCCAGTATCGCTTCGGTACTGAACGCTTCGTTAAGAAACACAATGCCCAGTACTGCTACCCACACGGGCTCCAGAATCATGATCACCGCCCCCTGCCCTTCCGGCGCCAGCATCTGTGCTTTAAGCATAAAGAAAAAGCGCATACAGGTACCAATAAGAATGCTCATGATTAACCAGTGCCAGACACTGCCGAATGACTGAGGCAGTTGCATTTCAAACAGAAAGTAACCCACCCCGGATGCCAGCCCGGCGCCAAGCATTTGATAACTGGTCTGCGCGATGGCAGGGATGGTAGCGCAAATGCGGCCATTAATATTGAAGTACAAGGCTGACATTACCGCTGAAAGTAAAAACAGGGCATCGGGAACACTGATGGAAAAACCGTGGCGCATGGCCAGCAAGGCCAGACCCGGAATGGCAATTGCCAGAGCCAGCCAGGTATGGGGTTTGGCCCGGTAGCCAAACGCAAGGCCGGTTACCGGAATCAGCACAAAGCTGAGACTCATCAGAAATGCGCCTACGCCTATGCCTTCAGCCTCCACCACCGCCAGTGCCCAGACGGTGGTTTGTGTCCCCAGCAAGGCACCGGAGACCATCGCCCGCCAGCGCCATCGCCAGGGCAGGCGAAGCACTTCAGCGGGTTTGGCTGCACCGACCAGAATCGCGGCGGATACAAAGCGAATGGTGAGAAACAGCATGGGCGTAACCGCCACCAGAACATGCACAGAAAACAGCCAGCCCACCGCTGCCAACAGCGTAACGGTAAACAGTAGTGTGTTGGCAAGGCGCTGCTGGTCCACTCAGATACATCCTTTCATACTATGAAACGGGTAGCTTACTGTACTTTTTTGCCCCTGAACATTTTCTCCACTGTAACGTAAAACATGGGTACAAAGAAAATGGCCAGGAAGGTCGCCGCGAGCATACCGCCCATTACGGCGATACCTATGGCATTTTGGCTGGCCGCTCCGGCACCACTGGCCAGCGCCAAAGGTGTTACGCCAAGCACAAACGCCATAGATGTCATCAAAATGGGGCGGAAACGTTGGGTTGCGGCTACAGAGACGGCTTCCATCAGCCCCATGCCCTGCTCAATTTGCCCTTTGGCAAATTCCACAATCAGAATGGCGTTTTTGGCTGCCAGCCCCACTGTGGTTAAAAACGCCACCTGCAGGTACACATCGTTCGGCAATCCAAACAGATAGGCCGCCAGCACCGAGCCCAGAATACCCAGTGGCACCACCAGGATCACCGCAAAGGGTACCGTCCAGCTTTCGTATAACGCAGCCAGACACAAAAACACTACCAGCACCGACACCGCATACAACATAGGTGCCTGATCACCGGCCTGGCGTTCTTCAAACGACAGCCCGGCCCATTCCAGATCAAAACCGGGTGGCAGTTGAGCAACCAGTTTTTCCATTTCCTGCATGGCGTCTCCGGAGGAAACCCCGGGCGCCGGGCTCCCCTGAATGTTGACCGAAGAAACACCATTAAAACGCTCAAGACGAGGAGAGCCATAATCCCAGCGGGTTGAAGCAAACGCACTGAAGGCCACCATTTTGCCCTGATTATTTCGCACATACCATTTGTTCAGATCTTCCGGACCCATGCGGTACGGGGCATCGGCCTGCATGTAAACCCGCTTGATGCGCCCGCGGTCGATGAAGTCGTTTACATAACTTGAACCCCAGGCAATCTGCAATGCGCGGTTGATTTCCTGCAAAGAAACGCCCAGCGCAGAGGCTTTTTCATTGTCGATACTGATATTGAACTGAGGCACATCACTGAGGCCATTCGGGCGTACCCCGGCCAACTTGGGGTTCTGCGATGCCATGCCCAGCAACTGATTGCGCGCATTCATTAGCGCCTGATGCCCGTTGCCGCCTCTGTCCACCAGCTGTAAGCTAAAGCCTGTGGCATTCCCCAACTCCATAATTGGCGGCGGCAGTATGGGAAAGGCCATGGCGTCCTTGAACTGTGAAAACGCGCCAAACGCCTGCCCTACCAGCGAAAACGCACTCTTGCTTTCATCCCTGTGTTCCCAGTCAATCAGATGGACAAAGCCCATGCCGGCATTTTGCGCCGAACCGGAAAAGCTGAACCCCACCACGGTAAACATGTCTTTAACCACATCAGCGTGCTGATCAAGGAAAAACGCTTCGGTCTGCTTGAGTGACTCCAGTGTCCGCTCTGCCGTTGACCCCGGAGGAGTATTTACCAGCATCATGATGCGACCCTGATCTTCGTCTGGCAGAAATGCGCCCGGCAAACGCATAAAGATCAGCGCCAGCCCGCCCACGAGCAGACCGTACACCACCAGATAGCGCTTAAACCTGTGTGCCATGTGAGTTGCAGTTTTCTCGTAACCGTCACGGCCTTTGTTGAACAGGCGATTAAACCAGCCAAAAAAGCCCCGATTCTTGTCATGCTCCGGATCGTGCTTTTTCAATAATGTGGCGCAAAGTGAAGGTGACAACACAATGGCCACCAGTACCGAAAATCCCATCGCCGAAACGATGGTGATGGAAAACTGGCGATAAATGGAACCGGCCGAACCGCTGAAAAACGCCATCGGAATAAACACCGTCGACAGCACGGCAGCAATGCCCACAAGGGCCCCTGTGATTTGCTGCATCGACTTCTTGGTGGCTTCTTTGGGCGACAGCCCCTCTTCTTCCATGATGCGTTCAACGTTCTCCACCACAACAATGGCGTCGTCCACCAACAAACCAATTGCCAGCACCATAGCAAACATGGTCAGTACGTTAATGGTAAAACCAAAGGCGTAAAGCACCGCAAAGGTACCCAACAGCACCACGGGCACCGCAATGGTCGGAATCAGGGTGGCACGCCAGTTCTGCAAAAACAGCAGCATAACCAGAAACACCAGGATGACCGCTTCTATCAGGGTTTGAACCACCGACTTTATCGACAGCTCGATAAACGGTGAAGAGTCCAGCGGGTACACCACCTGAACCCCTTCCGGCAAATTGGATTTTAGCTCGTCAACCCGCTGTTTGATTCGTTCTATGGTGTCCAGTGCATTGGCACCGGCCGCCAGACTC
Source organism: Alteromonas aestuariivivens (assembly GCF_003367475.1). Lineage (GTDB taxonomy): Bacteria > Pseudomonadota > Gammaproteobacteria > Enterobacterales > Alteromonadaceae > Alteromonas > Alteromonas aestuariivivens. Next base: position 107,656 of record NZ_QRHA01000006.1, on the reverse strand, counting down.
ACAGCCATCCCAGAGGCCGGGCGGCGCTTGTAGCGCACGATAACATTGTAGGATTCTGCCCCCAGTTCAACCCGGGCTACGTCTTTGACCCTGACCTGGGAACCGTCGGTATTCACCTTGAGCACAATGTTTTCAAAATCTTCTACCGTGTGCAGCAGCGACTGGGCCTGAATGGTGGCATTGATTTGCTGCCCTTCAACCGCTGGCAGGCCACCGAGCTGACCAGCCGACACATCGGTATTTTGCACCTGCACCGCACTTTGCACGTCTACCGGGGTCAGGCTGTAGCTATACAGTTTGTCCGGGTCGAGCCAGATACGCATGGAGCGCTGGGCACCAAACACCCGCACATTGCCCACACCATTAACACGTGAAATCGGGTCGCGATAGGTGGATACCAGCAAATCACTGAGGTCGTACTGGGTGGTGTCGTCGTTTTCCGAATAAAAACCTACTACCAGCGCAAACGAATCGTTCGATTTGGTTACCGTTACACCCTGCTGCTGAACTTGGGAGGGCAACAGCGAAAGCACTGACTGAACCTTGTTCTGAGTTTGAACCTGGGCAATATCAGGGTCTGTGCCGGGCTCAAACGTCAGGGTAATCGACATCGAACCATTGGCACTGTTGGCCGAGAAATAACGCAGATTGTCGATACCGGACAAACTTTGCTCTACCACCTGGGTGACTGAATTCTCGACACTTTGCGCTGACGCACCGGGGTAGGCTGCAGAGATGGTTACCGATGGAGGAGCAACCTTGGGGTACTGCTCAATCGGCAATGAACGAATAGCGAGTAAACCCGCCATCATGGTGATGATCGCCAGTACCCAGGCAAACACGGGTCTATCAATAAAAAAACGCGCCATGATCTGTTGTTCCTGAAAATGCTCTGGGGTTAACCGCGTGTGGCTATGCTGTTGTCCTGCCAGGGTTCCGGACTCACGGTGGCACCCGGCCTGACCTTCTGATAGCCCACAACAATCACACGTTCACCGCTGGCAACTCCGCTGGTGACAATGTACTGATCCTGATAACTGCGGGATGCTGTGAGCACTCTGGGTTCAACCTGATCCTTGTCGTTTACCACATACACCATTAAAGACCCGTCGGGCTGGCGCATGGTTGCCCGCTGGGGTACCAACAATGCCTGCTGGGTTTCTGTAATTACATGAGCTTTCACGAACATGCCCGGCATCAGCAAACCATCCGGGTTCGGCAACAACGCTCTTAAAGTCACCGCTCCGGTGGTTTCATCAACGGTAACTTCCGAAAACTTCAGCTCTCCTGTCTGTTCATACCTTTCATCGCCGGCTTCGTCGAGTGTCAGCTCGACCGGTAATGTGGGCTGATTGCGCATGGCTTTACGGATATCCAGAATGTACTTTCCGGAAATCTGCATATCGACGTAAACCGGGTCCAGCTGGGTAATGGTAGCCAGTTCCTGCGCCTGATTGGCCGTAACCAGCGCGCCAACCGTAACGTAAGATCGGCTTATCTGGCCGCTGATAGGGGCATAAACCTTAGTGTAATCCAGGTTAACCTGCGCTACCTCAATGGCCGCCTGCGCCACACTGATGGCTGCCTTGGCCTGCGACAGCTGGGCAACCGCATCATCGTATTCCTGCTCACTGACCGCGCTGCGCTTCATCAAATCCCGGTAGCGGGCTTCTTTGGCCTGAGTGGTTTTAAAATTGGCTTCAGCACTGTTCAAATCTGCCCTGGCGCTGTTTAACCGGGCTTTGTATCTTACGTCGTCTATCTGGTAGAGCTGCTGGCCCTGTTTAACCTGTGCCCCTTCCTCGAATAAACGCTGCGTGATCACACCATCGACCTGCGGACGCACCTGGGACTGCTGAAACGCCGATACTCGCCCGGGCAGGGAGGTTTTAAATACAACCGGCTTAAGCGACAGAGTTGTTACCGACACAGCGGTAGGTGGCCGGGCGGCAGCCTGTTGTGATTCGCCGGTTGCTGCAGGCTCGGAACAGCCAATGGTCAGCAGCAATGCCAGACCGGCAATGCTGAAAAGAGGTGCGCGTTTCATAATCTGATTTGATTCCCAAAAACGATACTTAATGCTGGACAATATTATGCGGAGTGACTAAATTAAAAATACATTCTTGTATGTATGTTGTCAATTCACCCCGGGGTTCACCATGCGCAGAACCAAAGAAGACGCCGAAAAAACCAAACAGGATATTCTCGATGCTGCTGTAGATATCTTTTCCGAGAAAGGGGTTGCCAAGGCATCGCTGGAACAGATTGCCCAGGCCGCAAACGTCACCCGGGGAGCTGTTTACTGGCACTTCAAAAACAAAATCGAGATTTTCGATGCTTTGCATGAACGGCTCCATACTCCCTTTATTCAGCGGATCTTGGAAGGCCTTGAGGTTGAACACCCTGATCCTGTCGCCCAACTGCAGGAACTGTGTACCAATTTACTTATCGAGCTGGATCAGGACCCACAGAAAAAGAAAGCCCTGATCCTCTTTTTGCTCAAATGCGATTACTCCGGCGAACTGGAAGCCAGTAAAGCCCAGTACCTGGAGAATAAAATGCAGAAACTCCAGGCATTCTCGCGCTACTTTGATAAAGCCATTGCCCAGGGGCGATTACCCGCTGATTCAAACCCAAGGATCCTGACCATGGCGGTGAGCTGCTACCTTCGGGGTATTGTGCTGGAGTACCTGGAATTTCCCAAACAGGTCCGGCTAAAAGACGACGCCGCCGAACTGATGAATTTCTTTTTTAAAAACCTGCTAGGCAGCCATCACAGCCCGGTTCCCACTCAATAACGAATTTTCACTCAGTCCACAAACGGCTTAACCCCTATGCTCTGATGCAGCTGGCTCGGGTAATACAATTTATCGCCCTGTATTACCAACGTGGCCTTACGCAGGTCCGCCATATTTTCCAGCGGGTTACCGTCAATCAACACAAGATCCGCCACCTTGCCTTCGGCAATCGAACCACTTGATTGTGCAGCCCCCACCACACTGGCGGAATTCAATGTTCCAATTCGCAATACCTCCATTGGTGGAATACCGGCCATGGCGTACAGCTCCAGTTCCCGAATCAGAGTAAACCCGCTGAAGTAATCGGTTCCCGGCAATATTGGCACTCCCTTGTCAAACAGCAGTTTTGTCATTGCCATTAGTGCCTCGGCAGACTGGCGATAGTTGCTGTCCATGGCATCATCTTCCACATTCATGGTTGCCTTCATAAACTGCCGAACCAGATTGGCTGGAAGATGATCGGCAATGTCTGCGTATTCCGGATCTATGGCTTTATTGCGGGTCAGCAATAAAGTTCGGAAGGTGGACACGGTTAAATCTACCTCGATGCCATTTTGGGCAAGTTTTTCGACAAATGCCTGCACCGACGGTGATTGCAGGTCAAGCTCATGGGCACGGTCACCAATCAGGCTAAAACGCAAACGCTTTCGTGTATCCACCTTGTCATCGGCCAAAAAATTCAGAAACAGCATATTGATGTGCTGTATTTCATCAAACCCGGCGTCAACCGCCTGATCCGCTGTCATAAATGCCGGTATATGGCCACTTAGGCGTAGCCCCCGCGCATGCACATGCCCGGCGAGTTCCTTCATCCAGGCCGGGTCCATGGAGCTGTAGGTTTTAATCTGCAGATAACCATTGTCCGCATACCAGTCCACCGCCTCTTTGGCTTCATCAAGCGTTTCGACAGTAATCCCCGTACCCGCTGAATAATCACTCTGCTTGTCAATGAATCCGGCTTTATAAATTCTGGGGCCAAGGATCTGATGGCCAAACAGAGTTTCGATTTGCGCCATGTTGTCGGGGCTGTTGCCAATGTCACGCACACTCGTTACGCCTGCGGCAAGGTAGCTGAAACCCTGATCCTTTGAAAGATGGGCATGCATGTCCCACAGCCCTGGAATCAGAGTTTTGCCTTTTACGTCAATAACCTGGGCACCTTCCCCAACCTGAATCCCCTGCCCGATTTGTACAATCTTTCCATCCTCAACCAGAACATCATGATCATCCAGAACACGCCGGTTCTCCACATCGAGAACCCGGGCGTGGGCCAGGACTAAAGGTTGATTCAGGGTATTGGTCAGCCGTGCTGACAGGCTTTGGTAATATTCCAGCTCTGCTTTCTGTGTGATGTTGTCAAGTTGCTCAAAGGTTTCCAGCCCCCAGCCCGACCGGATCCCTTTCATCCAGCCTGAAATGTTCCAGGCGAAAAAGTGGTTCTTGCCATCCAGCCAGATAAACGTGGGGGTCAAATCCAGCCCGGTTAACGCATAGAGGCTGACACTGGCCGTTGTACCCTTGTGGTTTACTGAAGTGGTATGCAGTTTTTCCAGGTGAACCGAACCGGATGGAAGGGTATCAATGGTGCCGTCAGAGTCCTGAAGTAAGGCGTTAATGAGTACCGTCATGACAAACGTGTCTACCGGCACGTAAAACTGATTCTGTGGTAAACGGATCTGATCGTCCTGAGCCCGGCTTTGCCAACTGGCATTGCCGTCGTTCCATTCAAACTGCTCTTCTATGCTGTCGCCGAACGGTGCCGTTCCCGAGATTTGAATTTTTACCGGATACCCGTTTTTATCCAGCGTGTATTGTTCTTCCAGTTCCCATCGGCGATTGTTCCACGCCAGTTTGAAGGAGGAGCTTACCTGGTTACTGCGCATCCAGGTAACTTGCTGGTGACCCGCAAGCCCCTTGTCGTTGTAGTAGTCAATTTCAACCGTATCTCCGGCTGTGATCTGAGATTGCCCTGCCTGAGCCATTACATACTGGGGAAAAGCGATGGCAAGCCCGAAAGCCAGCAGCAACCCGGCCGCTCCATGCGAATTAAGAGGTCTCATCGTAGGTCCTTTTACCGTTGAACTATCAAAGGGTTTTTGAAGTATAGACCTGATTCGGAATCGTGCCGTTAAGGGGCGTTCATTTCTGCCACACCACCGCGCCGATAACAATGTATAAAAATACATACCATGATGACACGGAACTTTTTCGCTTTGTGCATATAATCGCCAAAAAGCAATAAAAAACACAGCAATCCATCGCGGATGGAAAAATAACTATTTGAAAAAGGGATTATTATTATGCGAACTGCAATCCGTAACTCTTTGGTGTCCACCGGCATACTCATAGGCTTGACGTTCCCGACTTTGGCTGCGGCTGATGTAGTGGATGACAGCCGCTTTGGCATTGGGCTAAAAGGCGGTACCCTGGGCGCCGGTATTGAACTTGACTACAGCTTCAATGACTATTTCAATGCGCGTCTGCAGGCCAATGGGTACAACTACGCCGATGAATTTGAAGAAGACGGCGTGGATTATACTGGCGAGCTTGACCTCTCCTCCTACGGCTTACTGATTGACTGGCGCCCATTTGCCGGTACTTTCCGCTTTTCCGGCGGAGTCTACTCAAACGGCAACCAAATCAGTGGCGCGGCAGCCAGCTACGGTGGTGACATTCTGGAAATTGGTGATGAAGAGTATGTGGGCAGCAGCTCAGATCCGCTCCGGTTGGATGCGCTCATAGAGATGGGTAGCGGCACGGCTGGCTACCTTGGCTTTGGCTGGGGCAACTCGCCCGGCGGAAACTGGATGTTCGCATTTGAAGCAGGCGTTCTCTTCTCCGGTTCACCGGTGATTTCGCTGGATGCATCCGGTACTGCCGCACTTGCCAGCAACCCTTCCTATACCATTGACGTGGGCGGTAACTCACCGGAAGCATTGGAACTGCAAGCCAACATCGATCAGGAAGTGGCAACACTGCAGGAAGACCTGTCTGACCTCAACATATATCCGGTTGTCAGCCTGGGATTCGGCTACCGCTTTTAATCCAAGCGCTTAGACAGTCACAAAACTGAGGGCCTGCATTGGCCCTCTGTTTATTATAGCTTGGCCCGAAATACTCCGTCCTGCCACAAATACAGTCGCTGTGCAGTACCTTTCCTGACATTCAGAATAACTGCCACCGAATTTCCTTCCGCATCTTTAACCGCTTCCATCTCCATGGAGGATTTGGCCAAAACCAGGTATTCCTCTTCAACCTGCCAGTTCTGGACGCCTGGGTTATCTCTTACCGCAGTTGCAAACACGGTTTCTCCCCGCCCGTTCTTGTACACCACCACAGCTTGATTCTCGAGCTCCCCAACGCCCAGCACCTGCAGGCTAATGATGTTATCAATATTGTGATTCGCCACATCGGTAAGGGTTCTGTTGCGCGTGCCCGGTAATGGCTGACTGTGTTCCCACTGACCGTTTTCCCAAACTGTCATACGCCACTCTCTGAGGTTTTTACTTCTGGCCTGGTAGGCTACGGCAGGTTGCAGGTTTTGAAGAATGAGTGGTTCGGTGGTAAATGGCGTTTCCTCTCGTTGTGTCGAGTCGAAAGCCAGGGTCTTTTCATTTGCCGCTGCAAGCGTAATGGGCAGAGAAAGCTTTTCCTGACGGGCGTTGTAGAATGTATCGTCAGTGGTATCCAGCTTCATGTAATAGGCATTGATGCGACCATAAGTTTCCTTATTGTGGTCCTCATTGAAATTACACTCATGCCACAGGTAGCTAATGGCAATTTCAGTATCAGAAATTTTCATGGGGTTGATGTAGAAGGTATCCACATTAATCGGATTATCACGCTGCGGCGTGGGCCAAGTAATGAGGACTGGCGGCTCAAATCGCTGCTCTCCATTCTTCATTTTGTAATACACCCAAGGCGACTTGTGCGTACCCGCGCGGGTGAACAGATAAATATCGCCATTGGCCATTTTATGGCTGCTGGTGTACGACGCAAACGGGGTAATATCATTTACCTGAACAAAGCTACTAATGTCATTCGGCTTTTCTGACATCACATGCAACATCCTGCCACCAGCGTGAGGCGTGTCGAATGACAACGGATTCAAACCGTCTTCCCGTTCTCCGCCGTGGCCACCATACACAATGTGGAAGTGGCCTTTACCGTCCTGTTCGATAATCGGTCGGCCGTGGCTGTCAATTTTTCTGTCGCCCTTTGAAAGGGTACTGTCTGCCGCCTTGTAGGGCCCTTCCCATTCGTGGGTCTTAAGATCATAACTGGCAATATAAGGGTCAGTTAAATGCCCCTGGTAGGTAATGTAAACTTTGTCCTTCACCAGGTCGTGCCATCCGGTATGCGGGTTGCCCTGCAAATTATCGCTGAAGTGGCCTGCGGGCAGTTCCGGAACACTCGAAGGCGCAGGCGTTTTCGGGCCCAGATTCTCCGCTGGCAACTGGTAAATCTGATGAAAGGATTTGCCCTGAGTGTAGCTATCATAAACCGGCTGAAATTCAGGATATTGGCCGTACAGGTACTGGTCTATACGCCAGCGCCAGTATTCAGCGCTGTCGGGTTCATTCGGGTCCACCTGGGCTTGCAACGCCGCAAACGTGTTGTCCTGGCTCGAGTACCTTTCGATTAATGCTGCTCTTTTGTCAAAAAACGCCTGTTCCATCGAACTGATGTCTGATGAAGAACAGGCCGAAGCAACGGCCAAAACGGTAGATATCAGAGCGACTGAAGACACTCTTTTCAGCGTTAGGGAATTTACACGTATGCACTGCGTAAAGTACGGCATATTATGAACCTGCAATGTTGGATAGGTGGTGGTGACAATACATAGCCTGATGATTGTCATTGAATGACGGATGCCCGGACAAAGAACTCTGAATCAGCAAGCCGATACCAGCAATTAACTTTCCCGCATCGTCAGCCGGCTGATGTGAACCAAATGAAACTGATTTTTAATAAAGGGAGGGGATCAGTTCCACATTTCCCGGCCTGCCCGAAACAAACCAAGAAAAGTCACTACCTGCACGGCAATACTCATAGAGAGTATTATGAAACTGATGAGTAACACAAGGAAGTATTTAAAAGCCAGTATAAGGGCAACAGTGGAGCGGATGTTGGTTTGATGAACAGCTGTGTTGTCATCCATTTCAGACGCTTTTTGATGAAGCCCTTCCGCCTGCGGGAAGGGCTTGGTGCAGTGCTGCTAATAGAACCGAACAGACCGCAATGTCCAGGTATTGCCATAAGCATCTACTATTACCAGATCAGCAAAAATTGCCTCGTTGGTATCCGGGAATTCATAAGGAATACTTAAAGAACTTCCACCCAGGAACCACACTTCCTCCTCCTCGTCGTCGCTTAACGCTACAACCTGGGTGAGGGTGTCGTATACGGTCGTCCTATCCTCATTTCGCACTGTGATCTTGAGTTCCATAGGAAACGCATCGACGAATCCGTAGACGACACCCGATATTTGATCCAGCGATGAAACACCAAAAATCTGGGCGATTGGAGGCTGGTAGCTCTGAGAAAAATCCTGCATCACGACCACATCTCCGTCATCACTGACTTCATCCGGATCTACTCCGCCATCAATGGCCAGCTCTTTGAAAAAATCGTCCAGGTCTACACCACTGCCGTTGTACACCGCTAACAAATAACCGGTGTAGTTGAACAGGTAGTATTCAATTCCACATTGTAATGAAAGGCTGTAATTACCCGACTCATCAGAAACCGCAAAATTGTAATTGTTTATGCCAAGATAGCCGACTGTGTATGCATACATCAGTTGGCGGCCTGCGGCCCGATCGTCACTGAAGACGGTTTTGCCGTCGACAAAGCACAACTGCGGGCGATTCAGTACAACAACCTGGACTTCGCCGCTGCCTTCACGATACAAAGTAATTGAGTACTGGATTACGCCGAAATCCGTCATATTGTAAAATACCACCTTCGCATTAATCTCCTCACCGGCATCTGACTGTGTAACACAAACCTCACTTCGCCCGTCGCCATCGGTCAAAAGATAGTTGCGGCTGAAGTTCACGCTGCCATCAGCATTTGTCACGTAACCCAACACACCGCTTACTTGCTGGCCTTCCTCATTGCTGACTTCCACTATGGCACAGTACTCCCGGGGCTCGGAAAACACTAATGGGTAATCCAAGTTCCACCATTTGCTCAGGAAAATTTCGTTGGATACCAGAATTTCCAGAATGTACAGGTTCTCGCCACAACCAAACTCACCAAGGTTATCCGCCACCGCATTACCTGCACTGTCGTATAATGTGCCCTGACCAAGAAGGTCCCAAACTCCGGTATTGGGATTATAGGTGTACACCGGAATCTGAAAGCCATCGGTATCCGGGTCGCTGTCGCCCATGGTCTCCAGAATGGAGCAGCTTGAAGACGGAATGGTCCGATTAATGACTACCGGTTCTGCTTCGTCTCCAGCGCTATCGGCGTTCGCAATTAGTGGGGTAGCATAGAGCGGTTGCAGCCGGGCTATGGCATCTGAAATGGGAAGATTGTCCTGAGTGGTAATTTCGGCGAAATTGAAGGCCACCGAAACAAGTGACTGTCCGCTGGAATCCTCGTACTCACCCGGAAAAAACTCCGCCTGCTCCGGATCGTTAGGGTCGTACGTTTCCACCGCCATATTCAATGAGGCAGTGCCAGGGGGTAACAACGAAGACGGCACTGAAATGCGCATAGTGGTTTCTGTGCTTCCGTTGTTGTCTTCTTCAAACGATAAATTAAACCCTGTTACAGTGCGGCCGGAAACCGACTGTTCCGTAGTCTCCAGAACCTCCTGCTGCGCAATTTGCTGCAGTTTAGCCTCAATGTTCACAAGCGGCCCCGGCGCAACGCTGCGCGATACTGTGGTATACCCGGCATGCTCAACGTGAATGGTTACCCTGGCGGCATCAGCGCCTTCGATTTGGTTGGAGAACCGCAGTTCTTCCCCCGCATCCGGGTTTTCGGCTGCCAAACCTGCAGCAGATGCAATGACTTCACCATTTGCGTCAACCAAATTTAGAGTGATACTGACATTTTCCGGAGACAAAGACTGCAGTTCACCGTTAAGGTCAAAACCATAAATCACACCGTTAATTCTGGTTGTGGTCATCTGCTCCTCAGCATCGGTGGCAGTAACGGTTAGCGAATCTGCACTGCTATCAGTCACACCATCATTAACCACCAAAGACACAAGGTAGTCGCCGGCAATATCAGCGACAAATTCCGGTTGGGCACTAGTGGCATCATTCAGCGAGGCAGAGCTGCCCTCGGGTGCAGCAAGGGTCCAGAGGTAAAAAAGCGCATCACCGTCGCTATCGCTGCTTGCATTACCATCAAGAGTAACCGTTGTACCTGTATCCACCGTAATATCCTCACCGGCACTGGCAACCGGAGCCTGGTTGGCGGGCACCACGGTAACCAGAGTAGAATCCGTACTGGTATCTCCATCGTTGTCAGTAATTGTCAGCGAAAACATGAATTCCGTTTGCGCGGTGACTTCAGGCGCAGTAAAAACAGCGGTATGCGAATTTGCATCGGTTAACATTACAGTCTCGCCACTTGTCTGGCTCCATGCATAAGAGCTGATTGTGCCGTCATCGTCTAGACTTCCACTGCCGTCCAGTTGTACTTGTTGCCCGCTGACAACTTCTGAATCGCTACCCGCATCGGCGAGTGGCGGCCTATTCACGTTATTCACTGTTATGACCACGATGTCCGAGTGACTCGCTCCCTCATCATCCTCCACCGTCAGTTCAAATGATAATTCCGCATCGGAATCGACCTCAGGGGCGATAAATTCCGTGACTGCGGTGTCTGTTGACGAAAGGGTAACTGCATCACCACTAACCTGCTGCCACATGTAGGTTGTAACCGAACCATCTTCGTCAGTTCCCTGACCAGTGAGCGTCACGAGGGTTTGCTCGTCGACGCTGAAATCATTCCCGGCGCTGGCCAGCGGGGGGGAGTTCTCTGGCTCCTTATCATCGTGATCGCAGGCAACCAGGCAAAGACTCAGTAAGAAAATGAAGAAGATACGAAAAGCAGCAGAATAGGCTTTCATGGTCACGGTCCATAATGAGGGTAAAAGTAGTAGAGAAAGTAAAAGCAGTATGAAGATAAAAGCAGCTTGATTACGTAGTGAGAGGAATACGGGTTTTATCTCATATTATTTTGCTGGCGGTGAAAAGAGCGGGGAAGATCAGGTAACGCCAGATATTTGCAGAGACGGCAATTGGTTCCCGAGTCAGCAGGCTGTTTTATCTGTCTGAATTTTGCGATCAAGCCTCAGGATGCCTGATCTTATATCGCCGATATCGGGCAGATTTAGGCTACCATTAGTGTTTATAGGCATCTATTTAACTAAAGCTGTCTTCATTTTCCATCGAAAAAACAATCAAACTGCTTGGGCTGCTGCCCAGGCACTGCTCCATGCCCACTGAAAATTGTAGCCGCCCAACCAGCCTGTCACATCCACCACTTCACCAATAAAGAATAAGCCTTCTACATTTTTGGCCATCATGGTTTTTGACGATAGCTCATTGGTGTCGACTCCCCCCAGGGTCACTTCGGCTGTTCGGTAGCCTTCTGTGCCATTTGGTTTGATTGTCCAGCCAGAAAAGTGTTGATCTATTTCAGATATCTGTTTTTCATTCAACTGCTTAACCGGAACATTTGGCCATTGATTACGCTCCATGAATACCTGCACCAAGCGTTTGGGATAGTGCTTTGCAAGGCAGGTGGAAATATGAGAATCCGGATTCTCTTTTTTTGCCTGCAGCAGGTTATCGCCTATTGAAAAAGCCGGTTGGAGATCGATTTCTACCTCTTCGCCTGGCTGCCAGTAAGAGGAAATCTGCAAAATCGCCGGGCCGCTCAGCCCCCGGTGCGTAAACAGCATCGCTTCCCTGAAATGGGTATTTTGGCAACCTGCGCTGACATCCACAGCAATCCCGCTTAAATCAGCCAGGGCTTGCTTGTCCTCATCATGCAGGGTAAATGGTACCAACCCGGCTCGGGTTGGCAGCACCTTGAGGCCGAATTGCTCAGCCAGTTTGTAACCAAAGGGCGTTGCACCGAGCTTGGGTAAACTCAGCCCGCCTGTCGCAACCACCAGCGACTGGCACTGATATTCCCCTTTCGATGTGCTGAGCAGATAGCCTTGCGTCGATTTTTCAACCTGAAAAATTTCACACTGGGTGGTAATGGTGGCGGAGTATTTCGTGCATTCGGCAAGCAGCATATCAACGATATCTGCTGCCGAATTGTCGCAAAACAACTGGCCCAGTGTTTTTTCGTGGTAGGCGATTCCGTATTCCGCCACCAGTGATATGAAATCCCATTGGGTATAGCGGCTCAATGCCGATTTACAAAAATGAGGGTTGTTGGAGAGGAAGTTTTCCGGTGCGGCATACATATTGGTGAAATTGCAGCGCCCGCCCCCGGACATCAGAATTTTACGGCCAACTTTTTTGGCGTGATCCAGTACTTCTACCGAGCGCCCTCGCTTGCCAGCCTCGGCAGCACAGAATAAGCCCGCCGCACCGGCACCAATAATAATCACATCACGTTGGATCACGCACTTTCCCCTGACTTAATCGATAGCGGATTATACGGGGTTAAGGCTCAGGGGACTACGCTTTAAACCTTGCATAGTGGCAGAGCAGGGTATTAATTACTTTTGATTTTAAAAGACGAGGTTCTCCCACAAACAACTTTGCATTGAAAGGGGCCATAACAAGCTGTTGCAGAATTCCCCCTCCGTCAAATATACCGTATGCCCCAAATTTTTGTGATGCTTTATACAATGCTGTGCGAGTTCATCTCTCTTAGATCCTTTCATCCAACCATAGGTATGCACGATAGCACCACACCATTTGGGCCCAACTTCAGGATTATCAACTACAATGGCAATCGCATATTTTTTATGGGCATCATGGTATACGGCAACGTATTCTGGATTATCAGTTAACAAAAATGTATCCCATCGTGTTCCCGAAATTTTAACCTGGTCTATCCAACGGGTTAACAGAAGCGATACTGCGTCACTCAAATCATCCACATTCGGCAGCAAATCGGATGCAGGCACATCCTTGGGTACGTCACCAGACAACTTCCAAGCTTCGTATTCCGCCTGCGGCGTTGGAAGCGCGTCCAGAGTAGATTCAGACATCCCTGGGTTGGGCGTACCGGTGTCCATGTAGGTGTACCACAATACCCATTCAGAAAATGATTCGTTTTCAATAGAGCCCGCCATCTCGCCAGAACTCGGTGATTTGAGGGATTGGCTTATTGCGGTAGTGGCAACACTAGATGCTGAAGTAATTAACGCGGCAGTTATCGCTGGATCTGGCATATCAATATCCTTGTCTGTATCAGAACCGTTCAGAAAATCTGTCTAAAGGGAGTGATGTATTGACCTTTGCCTTATCTCGAGTGAATGCAAAAGCCACAAGTGGAAAACATGGCCTGCCGCAGGTGTTCCCTGATGGCAGGCCATATTGGTTACAGGTTTATTACCAATTCTTCGGAACAGGCTCCGTTGCTGTCGCAAACCTGGTACACCTGTCTGCTGCCACGGCGCACATTTTGTAACGCTTCCCGGTAAAGACCGTAGTTGCCGATGGTCGCAACCCGCTCACCGTTGCGGTTTATGTAGATTGTACTGGCATCGCTGCCGGACCAGGCCAGCTCTACCCTGAGAACGCCACGGGCTGAGAGGTTATAGCGCACAATTCTGGCATCGATAACCGTTACATCACCTATTTGCACACTCGAAGTATGGGAGTCGGTATTACCGGCGGAATCGGTCACCTGCAATGTTACATCGTACAGGCCTGAAGAAGCATATCGATGGATTACAACAGGGTTGGTACTGGTAGTGCCGTCGCCAAAATCCCACAACCAGCTTACAATGTCGTCATCAGGGTCGGTACTGGTATCCACAAATCTGGCACCTGTATCACGGGTGGAATAACGGAAGCTGGCTTCAGGAGGCGCGTTTTCCATATCGTCTGGCAGTACGTCAATATCCAGCGACCAGTAACGCAACATTCCATAATCCAGGTAAGCATGATCAGACACTGACAATACCCAGTCACCCTGTATTTGTTCGCCATTGAACAAATCCGTAGTGTAAGAGCGCATTATGTCATCGTCAGAGCCTCCTTCCCGGTTATGCATGATGTACTCAGTGCCGGATGGTGAAGTTAGCGTCACGATCAGATCGCCAATCCAGGTATGCTGAATATCCACGTACACTTCTGTATCAAATACGGTTCCGGCATCAGGCACATGAATGGTAGAGAAAATGCCTTCCGGTATGTATTCAGGAATATCAATGTCGTCATCGTTTTCGTACGAATAACGCATCAGGCCGGCTGGCAGAAATTCCACATTAACCATAATTTCATGCCGCAAGTCACCGTTAACTGCCAATATTCCGAACGTGTAAGGCCCCCAGGGAGTGTCTTCCGTGGTGGGAATATTCAATGTAAAGCGCTGCCCTACCCCAACCCCACGCCGGCTCAGGTATGCCTCCGGTATCGGGCTGTCCAGGCCAAGCCGGGTCCAGCCTTCCCAGCCCGCAATACCAGATAGCTCAAATTCAACAACCATGGTATTGCCAACCGAAATCGGTTCCGGGAAAGTCAGCTGCCCCAGCCGGAAGCCTGGCGTCGGGTCGGCCTCATTCAGGGCGTTGTTAACGTTCAGACGTTTACCAGACACAGTGCGGGAAGCAAGGAAGGTATTTGGGTCTCCGCTGTCCATCAGAATTTCTTTTACTTCCAGCGCAGTTAAATCCATATTTACGGACCACACTAGCGCCGCGGCCCCGGTTACGTGGGGAGTTGCCATGGAGGTTCCGGAGTAATATGCGTAGTTGTTGCCTGGCACTGTGGACAGAATCACCGAGCCGGGTGCCCCCATATCAACGCTGGTAGGACCGTAGGAATAGCCGGAATCTCCGTCATTTCTGTTGATACTGGCCACCGCAAGAACATTGGCAGTTTCATAGCTGGATGGATAATGGGGAAACGAGTCATTGTTACTGCCACTGTTTCCCGCTGCAGCAACAAACAGAATGTCTTCATCGGCGGCAGCCTCAATGGCCATTTCCAGAGCCGCGCTGTATCCGCCTCCACCCCAGCTGTTGTTCAGGGCTTTCAGGTTCACGCCTGCCTGCTTCAAAGCCACCATATAGTCAACGCATTCAATGGCACCGGAGGTGGAGCCATACCCGTCAGCCCCCAGAAACTTACATGCCAGCATGGATACCCGGTGGTTTACACCAACCACCCCAGCACTGTTATCTCCCTGCGCGCCGATGGTTCCAGCTACATGGGTACCATGACTGTGATCATCGAACGGGTCGCTATCAAAATTAACCGTATCAATCCCATAAATGTCATCGATATACCCGTTTCCGTCATCATCAACACCGTTACCCGGTATTTCGCCGGGGTTTCGCCACATGTTATTGGTCAGGTCGGAATGATTGTAATCGATACCGGTGTCGATAACCGCAACCACAACATCCCGTGATCCGGTGCTTTGGTCCCAGGCTTCCACTGCGTCTATGTCAGCATCGGGCGTACCTCCCGACTGGCCGGTATTGTGCAAGCCCCACAATTCACCAAAGCTTGGGTCGTTGGGAATGTAATCGGCTGATACAATGTAATCGGGTTCCACGTGTTTTACTGCCGGATTGGCCTGCAATTTTTTTATCGCTTCATCGACGGTCATCGAGTCCAGTTTAAAACGTGCGATTCTGCCATCCATAAGCCGCTGGTAACGATCGTCTTTTTCGTTGCCGTCGTTGTCAGCAATGCTCGCGTTCACCTGCTGCCTGACTGCCTGCCTGTCAAGCTGGCTGACCCCCTCGTTGTATACCACCAATACCGTATCCGGAATGTAATCCGGGCTTGTCACAGCATTTGCTCCGCCGGCTAGCGGAAGCAGGGCCATGGAAAGTAAGGAATATCTGAATTTCATTTGGGTGGTCCGTAGTTTGGATTTAATAAAGCCCCTGATCTCCGGGGCACGATTATCAGGCTGTTCGTCCATATAGCCTGTTGTTTGTTAGTGATATCGCACTGCATTATCTAGCACCGGCATTTACAGCAATGTTCAAAATCCGGGCAACAGACCCCATCGAGACCGGGGGATGACTGGTATCAAGACAAAGGTACACCCATCACTGTCTCTTAGCAGGATGAGGTAAATTCAGGAGGGTAGAAGACAGATTTAGCTTGTTAACAAGCCGTATCCTCAATCCCTGAGGTGCTCTTAACCAAAGATCCATTTGGTCCGTACTATCTGCCCGGATACTCCGTCCGGGCATATTCATGAAAGGACAATTGCTCTAAAGGTTTGGCACAGTTTGAAAAAACTGTCCAACACGGGTGATGAAATTACAACTTTATTGTTAAGCCACAACTTTGGAGCTTTATAATTCCGCGAAAAATACCAATTAGTGACGATGGAGAATCCCGTGCGCCGCACCTATAGTTTGTAGGTGCCAGAGTCGAAGACATCAATGGTATCAGCTGGGACGCCTGCCCGGCCACCTGCGTTGTTGAAGGTACTGCACATTTCCCCTCTCGTCAGGCCATAGTTGGCTTTTTCTTCTTTTTGGAAGAGAAATTTCAGCTTCAGCTGTAAAGCTCTTCCGGGCAGTTTAATCGCCAGTAGCTGAGGTACCTGCTGGCGGTTCACTTTCTCAAGGTGTGGTGTAATCTCAAGGCGCGGCGTGTGGAGAAATGCTAACTATTATCTGATGTTGCCAGATGAAATCGTGCTCAGGATAACGTCATCCACCTACTTCATATAAATTCATTGATGTAGTCCTGACACCAGGATAACAACTCAATGCGATTGCGGGATTCTGTTTTGCGAAAAATGCTGTAGATATGTGTTTTCACCGTATTCACACTGATGTGAAGCTGTTCCGCGATCTCTTTATTCTGCGCCCCTTTCGAAACCAGCTGAATGATAGACAACTCACGTTTGGTGAGTTTGAGCGGCAGTGCGGAATCAGGGGCGGGCTTGCCCTTGTTTTTCGACCAGATGGAATGCCGAGCCCGACGACGCATCTCCCTTAGTGCGGCGTTAATGGATTTTCGCCTAAACCAAACGTCCATTTTTTGCAGGCGTTTCAAGCCTTTTAATACCAATTCAGGCTCTTCTTGTGCGTAAAAAACCCCGTCCAACCCGGCAATGATCGCCTCACATTCGTCCAGTGAACCTGGTTGAGCATTAAAAACAACCCATCTTGCAGGCCCCCGAAAGCGGAAAAACACACTCAACACCTGAGTTTCCATTTCTGCATCGAAGAAAATCAGGTCCTGCCCACTGGTTTGCGGCAAATGTCTGGCACTCTGCAAGCGTTTAAAATCAAAGTTACAGGTTTTGAGCAGATGTGCGAAAACGGCTGCCTGGGAAGCATCATCTGGCCCCAGGGAGAGCTTTTGCTTGGTGACCAAGTAAATTTGAGAAGTGTTTAACGGCTCACCCATTTTTACCCTCCGTGGTAAAAAGATTATTCCATCCTGTACTTCCTGTACGGCATTACCGGTTCAGGCCTGAGGTTTCTGAGGGCCAGACCAGCGGAATGCATATTCATTAGGGTAATAAGGTTAGAACGGGAGTATAGCAGAGACTGGTGATTTATTCACCAGCCTAATCCCATAATCCGCCCTATTATTTTTTTAAGGCAATATTGTTGGGCCCGAAAAAACCCGGCAATTAAAGGCTGTCCAGCATCGTTTGGGCATCACTGACCTCAAACCGACCTGGATCTTCCACATTCAGTTTGGTCACTACCCCGTCTTCCACCAGCATGGAATAGCGCACGGAGCGAACACCACCAAATTCACCGGTATTCATATCCATGCCAATTCTGCTGGTAAAAAAGCCGTTACCATCAGCAATCATCTGAATTTCCCCGGCGTTGCTGGCCTTTCCCCAGGCATCCATCACGAAGGGGTCATTTACCGACAAACAGATGATGCTGTCCACGCCTTTGGCTTTGATTTTGTCTGCCAAAGCAACGTACCCAGGTAAATGGGCCTCTGAACACGTTGGCGTAAAAGCACCCGGTACGGCAAATACCACCACTTTTTTTCCGCCAAACAAATCATTGGTATGCGGGTTGGTCATTTCACCGTTGACCAGTTGCCCAAATCGGACTTCAGGCAAAGTGCTACCAATACTTAACATGCTGTTCTCCTAGCTAAATACACGTCAAATCTGTGTTTTTTACTTGTTATCGCCATTGTCGGCGACTGACCTGCTAATACTGTAGCATTGTTTGGACGTTTCACCACTACCCGATTTCTTGCCAGTTTCAATGCCGGCTCCAGCAATGCGTCTGCATCTTCGTCATGCCCAAGCAAGGTTTGAAACAGACGCATTTCCTTCTTCACCTGAGCTGATTTTTTGCGGTGTGGGAACATAGGGTCAAGGTAAATTGAATCAACCTCAGCCCCATGCCATTGGTTCATTACCACCGAACTGTCTCCATGGATCAGTGTAAACAGTTCGCCAAGCTCAGGTGCAGCCCGGGAAAGACGACTCAGGCCGTCCTGTAGCAGAGCGGCTACCACTTTAGAACGTTCGACCAGTATGACCTTACAGCCCAGGCTTGCCAGCACAAATGCATCCCGCCCCAAGCCGGGAGTGGCGTCGAGTACCACCGGCAGGCTGTCACCTTTGATCCCGATCGCCTTGGCTATCGGTTCCTTCCGCCCCCCTCCGTGCTGTTTGCGGTACAGGCTACTCCCGGACAGAAAATCCACCGCCACTCCGCTGACTTTAGGATCGGCGAAATCCCTCAGTTGTAACTGCCCGCCCTCGTACACTAAAGCCATTCCCTGAGGCGTCTGGTCTGTTAGCGTGAACCCCCAGTTTTCTGCCAGCTCACTGGCAACCTGCACAGCCGGACCCTGCGCATCGGTAGCCAGGTAAAGTTGCGTGATCTCAGGCATGGCCGTATTGCTCCTTATGACCAATCCAGCGGTTTATGATGGCCTGGGCATGTGACGGATACTCCTGCCACAGGCGCGCAGCGATATTCTGCACCTGCGGGATCAATTGTGCGTCGCGCACCAAATCGGCTATTTTCAGTTCTGCCATACCCGTTTGACGGGTTCCCATGAGTTCACCCGGGCCGCGAATTTCAAGGTCCCGCTGAGCAATATAAAAACCGTCACTGGACTCGCGCAATACCGACAACCGCTGGGTCGCCGTTTTTGAAAGTGGGCTTTGATACATAAGTACGCACTGGCTTTCTACTGCCCCCCTGCCAACCCGGCCCCGTAACTGGTGTAATTGTGCCAGCCCAAGGCGTTCCGGGTTTTCAATGATCATAATGCTGGCGTTTGGCACATCCACACCCACCTCAATTACCGTAGTGGCTACCAGCAAATCCAGTTCACCCTGTTTAAACTGTTCCATAACCTCTTGTTTTTCTGCCGGTTTCAAACGCCCATGCACCAAGCCCACTTTTAGATCAGGCAGTGCCGTACGCAGCGTAATCGCGGCATCTTCTGCCGCCTGGCACTGCAGTACTTCTGACTCATCAATAAGCGTACACACCCAGTAGGCCTGACGGCCGCGTTGTCTGCAGGCATCATGCACTCTTTGGATCACATCCGCTCTGCGGGTATCAGGTAACACTACCGTGGTAACCGGCGTGCGGCCCGGCGGTAATTCATCGATAACCGAAGTATCCAAATCTGCGTAAGCGGTCATGGCAAGCGTTCTGGGGATGGGCGTTGCCGTCATTATCAGCTGGTGTGGGAACCGCCCTTGTTGCTGACCTTTTTCTCGCAGTGCCAGCCGTTGATGGACGCCAAAGCGATGTTGTTCATCCACAATCACCAAGGCCAATTGATGGTAATTCACCTGCTGCTGAAAAATGGCGTGCGTTCCAACCAGCATCTGTATATCACCGTTTTCGAGCCGCTCCAGGACTGCCTCGCGGGCTTTTCCTTTCAGCTTGCCGGCCAGCCAGCCGACTTCGATGCCGAGCGGTTCCAGCCAGCCCCGAAAGTTGTTGGCATGTTGCTCGGCGAGCAATTCGGTCGGTGCCATCAGGGCAACCTGATACCCCGCTCCAATTGCGGACAAGGCGGCAAGCGCTGCAACCAGGGTTTTGCCGGAACCAACGTCCCCCTGAACCAGCCGCATCATTGGCTTCGGCTGCGCCATGTCGGCCTGAATTTCAGCAACAACCCGCTGCTGGGCTGCGGTTGGCGAAAAAGGCAGTGACGACAATAAGCCGTCAATCAGTCTGTTGTCCGGCCGAAGGCCAATACCCGGTTGTGCATCGGATTGCTGGCGAACTTTCAGTACACTCAGATGATGGGCGAGCAATTCTTCCAGTATCAGTCGTTTCTGCGCCGGGTGGTGGCCTTCTTCAAGCTGGGATACGGAAACATCCGGTGGCGGGCGGTGAACCAGATGCAGTGCCTGTTGCAAAGGTATTTGCTGCTGATACAACCCGGCGGGCAACAAATCGTTCAGCGCACCTTTGTCGAGGCAGGCCAGTGCTTCATCAGTCAGCTTGCGCAATGTAAGTTGCTTAACGCCCTCCGTAGTGGGGTAAACAGGCGTTAGCGACTCCTCAACCATTGCCGATTCATCGTCCACCAGCGAAAACTCAGGGTGCATCATTTCCAGCCCCCATTTACCGGTGCGAACTTCACCGAAACAGCGAACCTGATTACCCGGGCTCAGCAAAGTGCGCTGCAGGGCGCCAAAATGAAAAAAGCGCAGGGTAATGGTACCGCTGCCGTCGGACAGCTTCACCACCAGCATGCGCTTTCGGCCATACTGGATATCGGCGGATTTCACTTCTCCCTGCACACTGACGTGGGAAAAGGGCCGGCAATCCGCCACAGCGTAAATCCGGGTACGATCTTCGTAGCGTAGTGGCAGGTGAAACAATACATCCTGCACCGTAAACAGGCCTATTTTAGCGAGTTTTTCCGCGACTTTGGCCCCCACTCCTTTCAATGCGGTAATCGGTGTGGTGGCCAGCGTCTGACTCCCCAACGGCATCCCCAAATCTCGCCCTCTTTGTACTCAAAAACGTCATTATAGGCCGATGCCGGCGGGTAGGTACACTGACAATGTGTCCGGACTAGTTTTCCGCCCGCAACGCTTTGGCAACGGCCAAAACCAGATCCGCAGATGGCCGGACTTTGTAATCCGGATTTACGTAACTCATCTGCACTACTCCTTTCTGGTCTACAAAGAAGATTGCCGGTGCCGGAAGCACCGCTCGCCCATTGCTGTCCTGAGTCAATGAAATGCCGTAGCCTTTATATTTAGCCACTGTGTCTTCATCAAGGTAAAAACCAATTCCAAATCCTGCAATGGCGTCCAGATTCTCATCCGACAACAGGTTCACTGCAAATTCGGTCTCCAGTTTTTGCTCCTGCAACATTGCTACAGATTGCGGTGAGATGGCCAGTACCTGATAGCCCAGCTCAACCAAATCGGCCTCAATATCTTTCAAACCCGCCAACTGACGTGAGCAATAGGGGCACCAGCCACCCCGGTAAAACAGCACAATAGTTGGCTTTTGCATCACCAGCGCCTGGAGACTGACCGGAGTACCATCAGCCATTTTCACAGTTATCGGCGGGATACTCATGCCGTTCAGCAGCGGCTTTACTTCCATTGCGTTGTCAGCCAGATCTGTGGCTGCACGGGCAAGCGGCGAGGATACAAGCACGGCCATAGCGACCAGAACAGACATAAACGTTTTTTTCATAGTGGTTCTCGGTTGTTGAATTGCGTTACTTAGACCGAATCAGGGTAGGATTTCTTTCAAACTGCTCAGCCTGACATTCGGATTCACAATTTTTACCTTCATCGTTACGTTTTAAAGTAACCTCATTGAGTCCGCCGGGCTGTCACGTATGTTGAATATAACCAAAATATACAGAACGTTGCCCATGAAAAAATCGTTAATCAGCCTGGTTATTGCTCTGTCCGTTTGTGCCTGCAGCACTTCCCAGCCTTCCGGTGAAACCGGCTCTGATTCAGCTCCTGCATACCAGAACAATGACCTTGATATGCCAACGCGGGTTCGGGATTTGGTCTCACGCATGACGCTGAATGAAAAAGTGGGCCAGATGTACAACGATGCCCCGGCCATCGAGCGACTTGGCATTCCTTCCTACGATTACTGGAACGAAGCGTTGCACGGCGTTGCCCGTGCCGGGCACGCCACCGTATTCCCGCAGGCCATCGGTATGGCGGCCATGTGGAACCGCGAATTGCTGTTTGATGTGGCCAGCACCATATCTGATGAGGGCCGCGCCAAACACCATTACTTTGCCAGCCACGACGCACGCTATCGCTACACCGGCCTGACATACTGGTCCCCTAACATCAATATTTTCCGAGACCCACGCTGGGGGCGAGGCCAGGAAACCTACGGAGAAGACCCTTACCTCACCGGCGAACTGGCGGTGCAGTTTATTCACGGGCTGCAAGGTGACGACGAACACTATTTAAAATCGGCCGCCACCGCGAAACATTTTGCGGTGCACAATGGCCCGGAAATTTCGCGCCATTCTGACAATTATGTGGTCAGCCCCAAAGACCTCTACGAAACCTACTTGCCTGCGTTTGAAAAAGCCATTGTGGAAGGCGATGTTGAAGCCGTTATGTGCGCCTACAACCGCGTTAACGGCTCTCCCGCCTGCGGCAGTGAAATGTTGCTGAAAGAGATATTGCGTGGAGAATATCAGTTCGACGGACATGTGATGTCGGACTGCGGTGCCATCGCAGACTTTTTCGATACCGAAGCTCATAACGTAGTGCGCTCCCCTGCCGTTGCCGCAGCCTGGGCGGTCACCGCAGGAACAGATCTTAACTGCGGCACCGGCAGACGCAGTGTATTTGCCAACCTGGTTTGGGCAGTACAAAAAGGGCTGCTCAGCGAAGAACTCATCGATCAAGCGGTAGAGCGACTGTTTATGACCCGATTCAAATTAGGGCTGTTTGATGCACCGGATCGCGTTCCCTACAGTAAAATTCCGTTGGATTCTGTCAGCTCAGACGCTCACCTTAAACTGGCGCAAACAGCTACAGAGCAGTCCTTAGTATTGTTGAAAAACGACGGCATTTTACCTCTTAAAACCGGGGTAAAAGTTGCGGTCATCGGCCCCAACGCCACCAACCAGGATGTATTGCTGGGCAATTACAACGGTCTGCCCACCCAGCCGGTAACGCCCCTTCAGGGCATCATCAAACAGGTTGGTGCCGACAATGTCACTTACGCGCCAGGCAGCCCCATCATCGCTGATGTTTATGGCCACTGGCAGGTATTGGACAGGTCCGTACTCTTTCATGAAGACACCAGCGGAAATCTGCAACCCGGCCTGAACGCCGACTACTATGCGGTTGAGCGCCTGCCAGTTTCCGATTTCACCAACTTGCGCGGCTCTGCCAACTGGGCACAGACTCCTTCGGCTTCCCGCGTCGAAACCAGCATGAGTTTTTACTTTGAACGCTCCCCGGTAAACGATGAGGTGCTGGGCAATTTTGGGGCTGTATGGTCTGGCCTGCTGATACCCAAAACATCTGGCAGTTATCGCTTCAATACCCAGGGCGAGCTTTACCTGGACGGTGAAAGGGTAACCGCTGCGGTACCACTGCAGGCAGGCGTGCAATACGAGATTCGTGTACAGCAGTTGTTTATCAACGATTTAATGGAAAACACGGCGGCAATGACTGACCAGTTCTGGGCCCTGGAGTGGGTGAATGAGTCCCGCGACCTGCTTGCAGAAGCCTTGACGGCCGCCCAATACGCTGACGTTATTGTGGTAGCCGCAGGCATTTCACCGCGTATCGAGGGCGAAGAAATGCCGGTAAAGCTGGAAGGGTTCAATTATGGCGACAGGGCAGACATCGATTTACCCGATGTGCAGCAGCAACTGATTCAGGCACTGCATAAAACCGGCAAACCCATGGTGCTGGTCAATTTCAGCGGCAGTGCCATGGCACTGAACTGGGAGAACGAAAATGTAGACGCGATTGTCCAGGCCTTCTACCCAGGTGAGGCTACGGGTACTGCGCTGGCAAGAATCCTATGGGGAGAAGCCAATCCGTCCGGGCGTTTGCCGGTGACGTTTTACAGGAATCTGGAGGGCTTCGCCCCGTTTGACGACTACAACATGGAAAACCGCACCTACAAGTATTTCGACGGTGAGGTGCTATATCCCTTCGGCCACGGGCTGAGCTACAGCGATTTCCGTTATGAAGCGCTTAAGGCCCCCTCAACGCTTGAGAGGGGGCAGGATCTGACACTAACCGTAACGCTAAGTAATCTCAGTGACATCGCCGGCGAGCAGGTCACTCAAGTATATGTGCAAATGCCTGACGCACCGGTTCGGGTTCCGAATACAGAACTGAAGGGCTTTACCCGCAGCGCACTTAATGGCGGCGAGTCGCAGGAGGTCAGCATTAACATTCCGGCAAATGAACTGGTTTACATAGATGAAAAAGGGAAAAAACAACCTTATACCGGCGCACTGAAAATCAGTATCGGCGACGGTCAGCCGGGGTATGCGGGGCAGGGCAAAATTCAGACTTCGGTGGTTACCATTCAGTGAACCAACTGCTCTGGTCAAAAAGCACCAAAAATCAGGGCCGCAGTTGCGGCCCCTTACATCATTCCATTATCGGAAAGCTTCGTCAGCGGCAATCGCTGCCAGTGCTTTTGGAGTAAGCTGCATTTGCTGCCACCAGCTCTCATCGGCGGCAATCAGGCCTTGCTCATCTATGGGTGGGTAAGGAATGCCTTTCTGCTTGCACATTTTTTGTAATCTTGGGTAGCCCCCTTCAAACAAAATGCGCTGGCATTCCTTTTCAGGTAAATGCTGCCTGTTATACATGCCCGCTTCTTCGCGCTGGCGCTGGGCTTCATACAATACGAGCGCTGCCGCTACAGACACGTTCAGCGACTGCACCATACCTACCATAGGGATCACAATGTCCTGATCCGCCAATGCAATAGCCTCATCGGTGGCACCGTACTTTTCCTGCCCGAACAGGATGGCGGTAGGCCTGGTGTAATCCACTTCACGAAAATCCACAGCCCTGTCAGACAGATGCGTAACCAGCACCTGCATATTCTGGCGCTTGAGGTGGCTGACTGCGTCCCCAATAGATTCATGGTTGTTGACCCGAACCCATTGCTGACTGCCCATCGCAGTGCCACCGCGTAGCTTGTATTGCTGCTCCCACACGGTATGCACCCGGTGAACGCCAATAGCGTCGCACGTTCGCACCACCGCAGACACATTGTGGGGTTTGTGCACATTTTCCAAACATACCGTCAGATCCGTCTGCCGTTTGGCCAGCACATCCCTGATGCGCTGATAACGTTCTGGCGACATGATTTTACTCCGGCAGTTCCATGATCCCGTCGATTTCGATTTGTGCACCCTTCGGTAACTCTTTAACACCGATGGCAGCGCGGGCAGGATAAGGCTTGTTGAAATACTTGCTCATAATTTCGTTAACCGTGGCGAAGTGAGCAAGGTCGAGCAGGAATATATTCACCTTCACCATATCGTTGGTGGTTCCACCAGCCGCTTCACAAACGGCCTTAATGTTTTCAAACACCTGGGTAGCCTGCTCGGCAAAATTTTCGGAAACCATCTCCATGGTTTCTGGAACCAACGGGATTTGCCCGGACAAATACACGGTAGTTCCGGCTTTTACTGCCTGGCTGTAAGTTCCAATCGCCTGTGGCGCACGATCCGTTTGAATAATGGCTTTGGACATAATGTATCCTGTTGTTGATTTTAATGTTTGGACTGACTGTGCCGCGATACTTTTTGTACTTGTGGCATGCTTCTGATTTTTCGCATGATGCGGGCCAGATGCACACGATTGTGGGTGGTCAGTTCAATATCGATAAAATAGATATTACTCTCTTTCTCTTCGGTTTGCAGACCCACAATGTTGGAATCGCAACCGGAAATCATATTTGTCAGTGTGGCCAGCGTGCCCTGATGATTAAACAACTCAATGCGCAAAGAGGCCTTAAAATCGCCCTGCGCTTCGTGTTCCCAGTTCATTGGCAGTACCCGCTGAGGCTCTTCACGGGACAAACGGCGAATGTTCTTGCAACCGGTCTGATGAATGGCCATCCCCCGGCCGGGGCTGAGTACCGCCACTATTTCATCATCTGGGATAGGGTGACAGCAACGCGCATAATGCACCAACAGGCCTTCAGTACCACGTATGGCAACGGTTCCCTTTTTGTCCGGCAGGTCTTCGGACTCACCCAGCAGACGACGGGCTACAATCGCACTCAACTCGTTGCCCAGGCCAATATCCACCAGTAACTCGTCAAAGTTATTGTGCTTGGTTTCCAGTACAACCCGATCAATATCGTGCTGGGGAATGTCATCCAGTTTTACGCTGCCCAGCGCATGGCGTAACAACCGGTTACCCATATTCACCGCTTCTTCAGAGTGCTGGCGACGCAGATACTGGCGAATGCGAGTACGGGCCCGGGCACTGACCACAAAATTCAGCCAGTTGGCATTCGGCTTAGCCTTGGGCGAGGTGATTATTTCCACCGTCTGGCCATTTTCCAGCGGTTTGCTGAGGCTGTAGTTTCGGCGCTCAACCCTGACTCCAACGCAGGTATTACCTACATCGGAATGCACTGCATAGGCAAAGTCCACTGGAGTGGCGCCCATTGGCAATTCTATGATTCGCCCGTCCGGGGTAAAGACGTAAATCTCCTCCGGGAACAGGTCGGTTTTCACTGACTCAATAAATTCGAAAGACGAACTGGCGCTTTGCTGCAATTCCAGCAGCGACTGCATCCATTTTCTGGCTCTCAACTGAGCGGTGGTATCACTGTCGCCCGGTTCCTTGTAAAGCCAGTGCGCTGCCACCCCTTTATCTGCCATGTGATCCATCGCCTCAGTACGAATTTGCACTTCCACCGGTATACCGTGCGGGCCAATCAACGACGTGTGCAGCGACTGATAGCCGTTGGTGCGTGGAATGGCGATGTAATCCTTGAAACGGGTTTCGATGGGCTTATACAGACTGTGCATGGCACCGAGCGAGCGGTAGCAGTTGTCGAGCGAGTCCACCACAATACGGAAAGCGTAGATATCCATTACCTCATTGAACATCAGTTCCTTGTTTTTCATTTTGCGGTAAATGGAATACAGATGCTTCTCGCGCCCCACGACCCGGGCAGAAATCTTATATTCATCAAGGCGGGTGGACAGTTCTTCACGAATGTTGTCAATAATTTCCCTACGGTTACCCCGCGCCTGTTTAACGGCGGTTCTCAGCGCCCGGTGCCGCATAGGGTACATGGCGAGAAAGCCCAGATCTTCGAGTTCGTTCTTGATGTCGTGAATACCCAGACGATGGGCAATGGGAGCGTAAATTTCGAGGGTTTCAAGTGCAATACGGCGGCGTTTGTCCGGCCTCAGAGCCCCGAGAGTACGCATATTGTGAGTTCGATCGGCCAGCTTGATGAGGATCACACGGATGTCCTGCACCATGGCCATCATCATTTTGCGAAAATTTTCCGCCTGCGCTTCCTGTTTGGTGCTGAACGCAATTTTGTCGAGCTTACTGACCCCTTCCACCAGTTCGGCTACCGTATCGCCGAAGGCATCGGCCAAATCGTCCTTACTGTAATGAGTGTCTTCGATAACATCATGCAGCAGGGCGGCCATCAGGGTTTCATGATCCAGATGCATATCAGCCAGAATCCCTGCCACAGCAACAGGGTGGGTGATATAAGGGTCACCGCTTGAGCGCATCTGACCATCGTGAGCTTCATGGGCCAGAACGAAAGCGTCCTGAACCAGTTGCACACGGTCTGGTGGCAAGTATTCAGAAATTTTTTGTTTCAGACCTTCAAACAGATACACGGCGACAGCTGGGATCCACTAATTAAAAAAGAACAGACAGAATACGAAGAAACAGTTTCGTTGCCAATGCAAAAACGCCAGTGGCGACAAAAGTGCTCACTGGCGTTTGTTTATACTTTTTTACAAGCAGCGTGGTTTACTGTTCTGACAGAATATTCGCCACAGATGCGAATTCAACGCGCTCCTGCTTTTCCTGTTCGCGGATTTCATCCCGCTCCAGAGTGCTGGCATCCACCAGGCCTTCTTCGATTTCACGCAAAGCGGTAACAGTGGGTTTGTCGTTTGCAACATCCACCATTGGCTCTTTGCCTTCAGTAGCAATTTGACGAGCACGACGTGCAGCAACCAGAACCAGGTCAAAACGGTTTCCAATTTTATCAACGGCGTCTTCTACAGTTACGCGAGCCATGTAATTCTCCGAAGTGAAAATGAGCGACAGTTACCCACAATAGTATGCCCGATTCACCGGGCCGGGCAAGCCAGCGGCTTTCAAACCCATGGGTATTTATACAAAAACGGCCGCGTAGTATATAGCACAAGCCATTTGTGTCCTAGTAATTTGTGTATTTTTCTAGCAAATCCGGGGCGTTCAGCGTTCATTGTTGCCCAGCAACCCCTGAACCAGGGCAGCATGGCGCAACTGCTGTTTGTTCAACCGCAGGCGCTGGGCCATCACAATGGATTCCAGTTCCGCCAGTGCATCGGTGAAATCATCATTGATGATCACATAGTCAAACTCGTCATAATGAGACATTTCCGACACCGCCTCACGCATACGCCCGGCAATCACCTCATCGCTGTCCTGGCCCCGGCCGGTCAACCTTTGCTGCAACACTTCCAGCGATGGGGGCAGAATAAATACCGTACAGGTATCCGGCATCAGCGCCTTAACCTGGCGGGCGCCCTGCCAGTCAATATCCAGAAATACGTCAATTCCTTTGTGCAGGGTTTGCTCGATGGTCACCCTTGAAGTGCCGTAATAATTGCCAAACACTTCGGCGTATTCAAAAAACACCCCTTGTTCGATCAACGCTTCAAAGGTTTCATGGCTGACAAAATGATAGTGAACGCCGTCTGTTTCCCCCGGCCTGGGGGCCCGTGTGGTATGAGACACCGAAACCTGCATTGGGAAACGCTCAGGCTGAGGATGCTTTTCCAGTAACGCTTTTATCAGGCTGGATTTACCTGCTCCGGAGGGAGCAGCAAGAATAAACAGGTTGCCAAGTAGTGAAGCCATAAGATAGGTTGTTGTTATCGTTCAGGTGGTGGTCATTTCAGACGGCAATGGTAGCATAGTATGCACTCACCAGGGTACAGGGAAGCCTGTAATTCGTCGTCAACCGGCCAGTTAGATTGGGTTTCGGTAACCGGCTTCCCCCGTTCAGCAGCGGTCGCCCGGGTCCACCAAACAGAAAACTCAAAGGAAAGCTCATTGCATGGCTGAATCTTTATTGCCTTTTGTCGAAGTCTCACCCGCTGGCGAAGCAGACGCCTGCGTAATCTGGATGCACGGCCTGGGTGACTCCGGCCACGGTTTTGCTCCCATTGTACCGGAACTTAAACTCCCACAAAGCATGAATGTGCATTTTGTTTTTCCCCATGCGCCGGAACGGCCGGTCACCATCAACGGCGGGATGCGCATGCGGGCCTGGTACGACATCAAATCACTGGACTTCAACAGCCGCGCGGATGCCGAAGGCGTGCGCCAGTCCGCCGCCCAGGTCGAACGCCTTATCGACGCCCAGATAGCGAAAGGGATAAGCAGCGAGCGCATTGTACTGGCGGGATTCTCCCAGGGCGGAGTGATTGCGCTGCACCTGGCAGCGCGACTGGACAGGAAACTCGCCGGGGTTATGGCATTATCGACCTACCTCAGCGAACCAGACAAACTCAGCGAAGAAGCCATCGCAACCAACAAGTCCACCCCCATACTCATGGCCCACGGTGAGCAGGACGAGGTGGTTCCGGTATTCCTCGGCCAGGCGGCCTACAAAATCTTCGCCGATAACGGATTTAACGCCGAGTGGCGTACCTACCACATGCAGCACAATGTTTGCCTGCAGGAACTCAGAGACATCAGCGCGTTTTTGCAAACCGTGCTGGCCTAAACGGTGCCGGCAAAGGCCGGCACTGGAGCTATCACCACGAATAGCGCTAAAATACGTTTTTATTTCCGAATTGCATTACTGTCAGGTAAGTTATGACCCAACCTCAGGATTCCCTTTGCGGCCACCGAACCATTCGAATTGCCACCCGCAAAAGTGCACTCGCACTATGGCAAGCCGAATACGTTCGCGACCAGTTACTCGCCCACCATCCACAGCTTTCGGTTGAACTGGTGCCTATGAGCACCCAGGGCGACAAAATTCTCGATACACCACTGGCCAAAATTGGCGGCAAAGGGCTGTTCATCAAAGAACTGGAAATTGCCATGCTGGAAGGGCGTGCTGACATTGCGGTGCATTCCATGAAAGACGTGCCAGTAACCTTCCCGCAGGAATTTGGCCTGCACGCCATATGCGAACGGGAAAACCCTTTTGATGCGTTCGTTTCCAACCAGTTCGACCAGCTCGACGCTTTACCACAGGGTGCCGTGGTGGGTACATCCAGCCTGCGTCGCCAGTGTCAGTTGCGCAAATATCGCCCGGATCTGCAAATCAGGGATTTGCGCGGTAACGTCAACACCCGGCTGGCGAAACTCGACAACGGCGAGTACGACGCCATCATTCTCGCATCAGCGGGTTTGATTCGTCTGGGCATGCAGGACCGGATCCGTCAGCAATTGCCTGCCAACATCTCGTTACCTGCGGTTGGTCAGGGTGCAGTGGGGATTGAATGCCGAAATGACGATACACAGCTGATTGAACTGCTCAGCGCCCTGCACCACCCTGAAACCGGCTGGCGGGTCACGGCTGAGAGAGCCATGAATGCACGTCTGGAAGGGGGATGCCAGGTGCCAATCGGCAGCTTTGCAACCCTTGAAGGCAATACGCTGACACTCACCGGCATGGTAGGCCAGACCGACGGTTCTGAACTGCTGTTTGCCAAAGCCAGTGGCGCTGTTGCCGACGCTGAACAGGTTGGCGTATCTGTGGCAGAGAGCCTGCTTGCCCAGGGAGCTGGCAGTATTCTCGCCGCACTGCACAACTAAGCCATGTATCTGCTCACCCGCCCGGCTCCCAAACTGCAAACCAGTACAGCGGCCTTTCGTGCCGCCGGGCTGGCCGTGACGGGTGTTGCCCCTCTGGACATCCGCTTTGATTCAGAAGTGATTGAGCAGTTACGGCAAACTCTGGCTGCCAGCAACGTCGATACGCTGATTGTTACCAGCACCTTCGCCGCCGAGGCACTTCTTACTCTCTCACTTAGGGTTGAAACCTCACCTACTCTCATCGCCGTGGGTTCCAGTACCGCCGCTTTACTGAGAACGGCAGGCCATATGGTTACTGTTCCTGCCAGCCAGGATTCCGAAGGCGTGCTTGAAACAGCGCAACTTAAACAGGCAAAAGGCCAGACACTGGTTATCATTAAGGGGCGAGAGGGGCGAACGTTGATTGCGGACTCACTTCGGGCAGGCGGTAACACCGTTGTCGAAATGCCGGTGTATTTTCGCAAAATGTTACCCTCTCCTGTTACCACAAATGATTGGCAATGGCCTGATGTAAAAGGCATTATTACCACGAGTGCAGAAATGGCCCAATCAATGTTTGATAGTTATCCTGCTGCTCCGTTGCTCAATATTCCCTGGTTGGCGGTCAGCAATCGGGTGGCTGATACTGTAAAAGCAAACGGGGTGGCGCGGGTCGGGGTATGCCAAGGCGCCAGCGACACTGCACTGATACACTGGGTTAAGGAGAATTGGGAGTAATGCATGGTCGATAACGACAACAAGGCCACCGACAATGAAGCCCCTGTACCGGCACAGGGCACCGAGCCAACCTCGCCAG
The DNA here is from genome assembly GCF_003367475.1 of Alteromonas aestuariivivens. Lineage (GTDB taxonomy): Bacteria > Pseudomonadota > Gammaproteobacteria > Enterobacterales > Alteromonadaceae > Alteromonas > Alteromonas aestuariivivens. The sequence continues at coordinate 75,940 of NZ_QRHA01000006.1, read as the reverse complement.
ACACACCAATTTCTGAGCCTGTAGAGCAAAGCCCGTCACCACAGACATTTGGCCTGTGGGCGGTGTTATTGCTTACCCTCCTGCTGACACTGGCGCTCGGAGCAGCAGGCTACTGGTACTACACCCACAAGCAGGACAACAACCAGGCACTGCTCGAAACGCAACAAAACCAACAGTTGCGAATGGCAGCACTGGATGAGGAAAACCGCCGTCTGCAACAACAACTCGCCAGCCTGGAAAGCAGTAAAGCTGAGTTAGGGCAAGCAGTAAATGAACTCATGGCGACCACTGAATCGCTGCGCCGCCAGACCGAACTGGCCTTGGGCCAGATCAATAATCTCGACGGCCACCGCCCGTCCGACTGGCTGCTGGCGGAAGCCGATTATCTGGTTCGTATGGCGGGTCGCAAGGTATGGCTGGAAAAAGACCTGCGCACCGCTCGCATGCTGCTGCAAAATGCCGACCAGCGCCTTAAGGAACTCGACGACCCCTCGGTGCTGCCCATACGCGCACTGATAGCCCAGGACATCCAGACAATCAGCCAGATCAATCCGGTTTCCCGTACCTCTGTCGCCCTGGCCCTTTCCGGCATGATTTCACAGGTAGAAAACCTGCCTGTGGCGGCTTACGAACATCAGGTCGATACCGGCTCGCAGGCAACCAGCGAGGTTTCGGATTCTGTCAGTGACTGGCAGCAAAACCTGCTCAGTGTATGGGATTCTTTAGTCGAGGATTTTATCAGTGTAAGGCGGGTTGATACGCCCATTGAACCCGTTTTGGATGCACGCCAGGAATTCCTGCTGCAGGAACAGCTCAAACTCAACCTGATGCAGGCCCAGTCCGCTGCTATCGGCGCCCAAGCCGCACTGTATGAGCAGTCATTGCAAAGCGCAATGAAGATTGTGATTGAACAGTATGACCTGCAGAACAGTCAAGTCAGCGGGTTCGTCAGCAGCCTGCAAAATTTGCTCACTACCGATATCAGCGAGTCGTTACCGACAGAACTCGCGGCCCAGAAACCTTTGCAGGATCTGGTCGATGCCCGGGTAAAGCAGGCCTATGGTGAGGGGGCATTGTCGTTATGAAGCGGCTTATCATTGCCCTGCTGGTGCTCGCTGCGGTATTGCTGGCCATGTTGATTGCCCCCCAACTGATTGGCGACAAAGGCTACGTATTGATCTCCATGGGCAACCTGGTTATTGAAATGAGCGTTGTCAGCCTTGCCATTACTGTGTTCGTTGCTGCCATAGCATGGTGGGTCATTCGCCGCCTGCTGAGACGCTTTTTTGGCTTATTCCGTGGCTCCCACCAATGGTTTGGCAGCCGCAGTGAACGAAAGCGCCAGCGCGCCTTTTACCGTGGCCTGCAGGCGCTGGCAGAAGGCCAGTTGGAGGATGCACGCAATGCTCTGATGGCTACCACCGACGGCGATTTTGACGGCATCAACTACCTTGCCGCCGCACAGGTTGCGCGCATCCAGCGCAAACCCGAGCGGGTACGCTATTTGTTACAGCAGGCCGCCGAGTATTCAAACTCGAAGGTTGCTGCGACCCTGTCACTGGCGCGCATGGAACTGGACGCCGGGCAACCCGAAAACGCGCTTGGCCTGCTTAACGGGCTGGGTGATTCTCAGCAAACGCACCCCCAGGTGGTACGTCTGAAGGCAGAATCTCTGGCAGCAGCCGGGCAGTGGCAACAGCTGCACGAACGCTTGCACGAGTGGAAAAAGCCGCTCAAGGACGATTATGTCAAATGGGCCAGACAGGTTGCCGAAGGGAAATTTGCTGAAATAGCCAGTAAAGAGGGCGCTAACGGCCTTAAGCAATACTGGCAAGACCTACCGCGTAAAATGCGCCATGATCCGGCCTATCAGGCTGCATACGTAACGCAGTTACTCGAACAGGGCATGCACAATGATGCCCAGGACTGCCTGCTCGAATGGCAGAAAAAAGGCCCTGAACCACTGCTTTTCCCGCTGTTTAAGGCATTAAGGTTGCGTGACCCGTCTCCCACTATCCGGCAGCTGGAAAAATGGATAAAGCAGGACGACCAAAACGCAGAGCTGTTTTCAACCCTCGGCCATGTAGCCCTTCACTCAGGCGACACCGCACTGGCGGAAAAAGCCCTGATGCGTGCAGTAAGGCTGTCAGAAAACAGTGAAGATTTAATGGCGCTTTCACACTTGAGGGAAAGCCAACACGACTCCGTACAGGCGCTTTCGCTGTACAAGCAGGGCATCGAACTGGCCCAGAGTCGCTAACAGGAGTTGGGCCTGCTTGCAGGCCCGCAGACTGATGACAAACTACTGCGCTTGAAATTACGGCGTCAAAAGTCTTCTCAAAATCCTCATTTACCATTTGTAAACTGCGGTTTTTCGGCGACTTTTTCCTTGCACTTTCTTCGCTCGCTACGTTTGTCTCCAGTCTGCAGAGTGTTTAATGTGAATAGCCAGACTTTATCAACACTCTGTGGGCCTGCTTGCAGGCCCGGTTCGATTAAATCAGTACGTTCACAAGAACCGCAATGGCGTAAGCCATCACGCCGTAAGCCACGTACAATCCCCAGGCCAACTTGCTGCTGCCGGTTTCACCGCGAATCATGGCGACCGTTGCCACACATTGCAGTGCCACAACGTAAAACAATACCAGTCCGAGACCAGCACCCAGGGTGAGACCATCTGCCTGCACTTTTTCAGCCAGACCGGCAACGTTGTCCTCGGCGTCGTCCATACCGAACAGTGTACCCAGAGCGCCGACAAACACTTCCCTGGCCAGAAACGACATCAGAATGGCCACACCGTATCGCCAGTCGAGGCCCAGCGGAGCGAAAACAGGTTCAATATAATGGCCTACTGCACCCAGCCAGGAGTTTTCCAGGCTTGAGTTGAGTGGAAAATAGCCCAGCACCCAAATACCAACCGAAACCACAAAGATAATGGGAGCTGCCCGCTTGATGAACATCCAGCCACTGTTGGCAACCCTGTGCATCAGAGGCTTCCAGTGAGGCATGCGATAGGTGGGCAACTCAAGAATAAACGGCATGTCCGACTGTTCCAGATCTCTGGGCAGTAAACGGTTCAAAACCTGGCTAACAATGAGCGCCATGACGATACCAAACAGATACAGGCCAAAAAATGCCGCCCCCTGAAGGTTAAACATTCCCAGAAATGTGGCATTGGCCGGCACCAGAACGGCTATCAGCAAGGCATATACCGGCAGTCGTGCAGAACATGACATTAACGGAATCGTCATCATGGTAATCAAGCGCTTGTGGGGAGACTCTATGGTTCTCGCAGCCATGATGGCCGGGATCGCACACGCATGGCCAGACAGATAGGGAATAAAACTTCGCCCGGATAACCCTACAAAGCTCAGGGGCCGGTGGCACATCAGCGCAGCCCGGGCAAGGTATCCACTGTCTTCAAGCAGCCCGATTATCAGCGTCAGCACCATAATCTGCGGCACAAAAACCAGAAATGAACCCACACCGCCGAATATGGCGTCATTGAAGAAATCTGCCACAACACCTTCTGGCAAAAGCGCGGCAAAGCCCACAGCCGTGTCACCTATCAAGGCTTCGACACCATCCATCAGTGGCGCTGCTAGAGTAAAAATACTCTGAAACAACACAAACATCACCGCCAGAAATACCAGGCTTCCCGACCAGCTGTTGAGGAGGAAGCGGTCTACGCTGTTCTGGTTTTTCAGCACCACGTCCAGTTGAATGCCAAATTTCGAGGCCAGTTCGCGGCTGCGCCTGACCGTGGATTCTGCGCTGGAGTCGCTGTGGGAGACCCGGTGCAGCTGCGGTGCCCTGGCCATTTCCAGCATGGTCTGTTTGAATTCGTGCAAGCCGTCGAGGGTACGGGCAGACAGCGCCACCACCGGGCTACCCAGTTCTTCACTCAGCGCCCAGGTATCGATGTCTTCACCAAAGCGCCGGACTTCATCAATAAAATTAAGGGCAAACAGCACAGATTTATTGTGTTCGCGGGCCAACTTCTGTACCTGCAATCCCACTACCAGGCTACGCTCAAGGCGGGTTGCATCCAGCAGACACAAAACCAGCGCGGTATCCTCACTTTCTACCGCCCGCTTGATTTCAGCCACCGCGATCTCTTCATCACGGGTCAGCCCACTCAATGAATAGGTTCCGGGTAAATCAACTACCTCAAACTCTTCACACCGGCCCCGTTTCACCTCAACGGTTACGCCGGGGTAATTCGCCACTTTCTGCCGTAATCCGGTGAGCTGGTTGAACAACAAACTTTTACCCGAATTGGGTTTACCCACCATTAAAATGCGCTGCATGCGGAATACTTACCTTCTGGAATTGGAACTACTGCGGGCTCAGGGCTGAACTTCGATCTGGATCTTGGATGCCAGGTCCTGCTCGATAGCAAATACAGAACCACCCAACTGCATGACAATCGGACCGCCCAACGGCCCCTTTCGGACGCACTGAATGGCACTGCCGACGTCAATGCCCATTTCAGACAGGCGCAACATGACATTGTCACACAGGTTCTGGTGAATAGAGGTAACCCTGGCCTGTTGTTTGCTCGACAATTCCCACAAAGTCATTGTATTTTCTCAACGTTGATTAAACGACGAAGGGCGAGTTTATACCGTACTTTCCATAACTCACCGGCGTTATACGCCACCCTCGAAAATGAAATAGCAATCATTTCCATTCAGGCTACCAAAATTCAGCGCTTACCACCAGCTATCGAAAGCGGTTTTCCCTGGCAGTCGCAGAGATTTCGTTACTCAGGCTGGCTAATGCATTCAAATCGTGTACTTTTACGTTGGCACCTTTAAAATGGTTTTCCCCAATTCAATGAGCTGGTCATGGAAAAACGCCCTACCATCAACGATGTAGCCCGTCTTGCCGGTGTATCCAAGCGCACGGTGTCGCGGGTCATTAATGGCGCCAGCAATGTGGGCGAATCCACTCGCCGGAACATTCAAAGGGTCATTGATGAGCTGGGTTTTTCACCGGACAAACAAGCCAGAGGGCTGGCTGCCAGCCGTTCCTACCTGCTGGGTTTGATTTACGACAATTCAGATGCCCTGTTCATCGACCAGATCCAACGTGGCGCACTCGATGTCTGTGCCCGCAGCGGTTACGAACTGGTGGTGCATCCGTGTGACTCAGGCGCAGCCGACCACGCAGAAAAATGCGTTTCTTTTGTCCAGCGCTCCAACATCGATGGCGTGATTATTCTTCCTCCGTTGTCAGAATCCGTTGCGCTGGCCGCCGTGCTTCGACAGCGAAAGATACACTATGTGCGCCTGGCCTCTTTGGACCTGGATGATCACACCAACATTGTGGTGTCGGATGATCGCGCAGCAGTCAGTGAACTTGCGCGCTATCTGGTCTCGCAGGGGCACACCAGTATCGCCGTCATCACCGGCCCAATGCACTACCACTCGTCGGCAGAGCGCCTGGAGGGACTGACCGAAACGTTGGCTGCGCTGGGAGGAGAAGTACCTCAAAGCCACATTTTTGAAGGCAATAATACGTATAAAAGTGGGGTTGAAGGTGCCCGAAGTCTGTTACAGATGACACCCCGCCCACGAATGATTTTCGCCAACAATGATGAAATGGCGGCCGGTGTATTGCGGGTCGCACACGAAATGGGCATTGCCGTACCTGATGAGTTGTCGGTCGCGGGCTTCGATGACAACTTGCTGGCATCGAGGATGATTCCCTCACTGACCACAGTCAGGCGACCGGTCGCAGCTATGGCATCGCTTGCAGCGCAAAAAATTATTCGCAAAATTGAAAATTCCGCAGATGTGGAAACCGACAGTTACCAGGTAAGATCGCAGTTGATCATCCGAGAATCCACCCGCAAAACAGCGAAATAAAGCCAGTGGAGTCAAAAATATTTACGATCCCCCGACTTGTGCCACCGGTGGCAATGATGTAAAAATAGGGTTAACTTTAGTCGCACTGAAAGCGCAGATCCTTCGCAAAGCCAGAGAGTACTATGCACCCAATATTACTTCATGATGACCGTCTGTTTCCGGTTGAGGAAAAAACCCGGGCTATCGCCAGGGCACTGTATCAGTCGGTATGCAACCTGCCGATAATAAGCCCCCACGGCCATACAGACCCCCGCTGGTTTGCCTATGACAACAATTTTGGCAACGCTACCGAACTGCTCATTACCCCCGACCATTACGTGTTTCGCATGCTCTACAGCCAGGGTATAGCACTGGAAAGCCTCGGCATTCCGCGCTGGGACGGCGGAAACACCGAGCGCGACCCGAAAAAAATCTGGCAGCTGTTCGCCGATCACTACTACCTGTTTGCCGCAACCCCTTCGAGGTTGTGGCTCGATACGGTATTCAAACAGGTTTTCGGGCTTACAGACATGCTCTGCTCTGGCAATGCCATGGCTTATTACGATCACATAACCGCCGAACTGGCAAAACCCGGGTTCAAACCCCGCGCACTGATGGATCGCTTTAATATCGAGGTTATTGCCACCACTGAAGGTGCGCTGGACCCGCTGACCCATCACGGCACCCTCAAGGGCACAGGGTGGGATAAGCGGGTAATAACCACATTCCGCCCCGACGATGTGGTTGATGCCTCACGAGAAGATTTCGTTGCCAACATCGCAGCACTTGGCGAACTGACCGGCGAAGACACCCAAACCTGGCAAGGCTACCTGAATGCCCTCAGAAAGCGCCGTGAAGTGTTTCGCCAGCACGGTGCTACCGCCACGGATCATGGCCACCCGACCGCCGCTACCGCCGACCTCTCTGCAAGCCAGTGCGAGGCGCTTTATGCCAGGGTCATCAGCGGCGAGTCCGGTGCCGAAGAACAGGAATTGTTTCGTGCCCAGATGCTCACCGAACTTGCCGGCATGAGCGTGGAAGACGGCATGGTGATGCAGATCCATCCAGGGTCATTTCGCAATCACAACCAGCCCCTGTTTGCCCAGTTTGGCCGCGATAAAGGGCATGACATCCCTATGCAGACCGATTACGTCAACGGGCTCAGGCCATTGCTCAACAAATACGGGAACGAGCCCGGCCTCAGCATAATACTGTTCACCTTGGACGAAACCGTTTATGCCCGGGAACTGGCGCCTCTGGCGGGCCATTACCCGAGCCTGAAACTCGGCCCGGCATGGTGGTTCCACGACAGCCCGGAAGGGATGCTCAGGTTTCGTCACCAGGTAACCGAAACCGCCGGTTTCTACAATACGGTAGGGTTTAACGATGATACCCGTGCGTTTTTGTCGATACCCGCCCGCCACGACGTCGCCCGCCGCATTGATTGCCGCTTTCTGGCCCAACTGGTGGTGGAACACCGCCTCAGTGAACAGGAAGCTGCCGAGCTGGCCGTTCAGCTCACCTACAAACTGGCCAAGCAAGCCTACAAGCTGGGGTAATTCTGTATGACGAAATTAAACCTGAATTCGTTAGCCCAGGTGAATAAAGCGGTAAAGCTACCGCCCTACAACCTCGCAACCACCGGCTGTGGCATTGTGCACATTGGGCCGGGAGCGTTTCACCGTGGTCACCAGGCGGTGTATACAGAGCTTGCAATGGCTTATGGTGGCAACTGGCGTATTAAAGCGGTATCCATGCGCAGCCGTTCATTGAAGGAAAAACTGGCTTCGCAGGACAACCTGTATTCTCTAGTGATTCTGGATGAGGAGCCCTACACCCGGATCGTAGGCGCGATAGATGACGTGCTGGTGCTGGATGAGGACCGTGAAGAAGTGATGGCTTGCCTGTGCAGTCCAGAGACCTTTATCGTTTCGCTGACCATTACAGAAAAAGGCTATTGCCTGAACAGCAATGGCACACTGGATTTTTCCAACCCAGATATCGTTGCCGACCTCAAGAACCCAAGCATTCCGGTCTCCGCCATTGGTTTGCTGGCCGAAGCACTGAGACTGCGGCAACAGAGCGGTTTACCACCTATCACCATCATCAGCTGCGATAACCTTTCGGACAATGGCAGCAAACTGCGTGACGCGGTAATCAGCTTTGTCGCCTGTTCCAATGCGAGCCTGGCTGAGTGGATTGGGCAGAACATCTGCTTTCCCAACACCATGGTTGACAGCATCACTCCGGCAAGCGACGAAGCCTTGCTGCAACTGGCCGAAGCTCAGACAGGCCTCAGCGATGCATGGCCAATTCAACGGGAAGCCTTTGCCCAATGGGTCATCGAAGATAAATTCAGCGGCCCGCGGCCAGCGTGGGACAAAGTGGGCGTCACCTTTACCAGTGACGTCAGCCTGTTTGAAAAAGCCAAACTGCGCATTCTGAATGGCACTCATTCCACCCTCGCTTACGTGGGAAGCCTTGCAGGGCTGGACACCGTTTACAGTGCCATTAGCCAGCCTGCCATCGAAGGCTTCATTAGTTCGCTGCTCAAAGAAGAAATTCTGCCGTCCATCCAGGCTGTGGGCCAGATTGATCTGGACGCGTATGCTCAAGCCATTATCCAGCGTTACCACAACCCACACATAAGGCACCTGCTGGCACAAATTGCTTGGGACGGCTCGCAAAAACTGCCCGTACGCATTCTCAACACCATTCGCGACAACCTTACAGCAGGGAGAAGCATTCAGAAGCTGTGTGTACCCATTGCTGCCTGGATCCTGTTTATCGCCCGGCAGATTAAGCAGGGAGCAACACTCACCGACCCCATGTCTGAAACACTGACCGGATTGGCCGTAAAGCATCAGGGCGAGACAGAAGAGCTGGCCAACCGCATCCTTGATTTGGAGCAGGTTTTTGCTGAATTGAGCGAGAATGGCGCATTTCGCGAGTCTGTAATTCAACAGCTTCGACGCCTTTCAGAAATCACTGGTGACAACCTGAATGATTGCCTGGTAGCGCTTTGATGCGAGCAGTATTCCTGAGGTAGCGACATCGTATTAACTGTAAACCAGCAGGATAAATCTGAACGCTACGAAAGTGCGCCCCTTGCTATGTGTCAAAGGGGCGCACCTTGAGAACCAGCAGCCCCGCCAGTAACAAAGGTACGGCAAATAGCAGGAACAGTTGATACATGGTCCATTGAGTATTGACCAGATAGCCCGCCACAACCGGTGAAAGAATTGCGCCTGTCCGGCCAAGTCCCGCACCCCAGCCAAGCCCTGTCGCCCGCACTCCAGCCGGATAGGCACGGGCTGCCACCGCATACATGGCTGCAAAGGCACCCTGCAGCAAAAAACCGACTCCAAAGATCATCCCGTTGAGCAGATACAAATCACGGGGCTGCTGCAGATACAACAAGCCCATCAGCATGGCCGCTCCGGCAAAATACCCACACACAGGGCGTACCAGTGCCATTTTGGTACTGAGCAGGCCAATCACCAGAATTCCTGCAACCGCGCCCAGGTTGTGCATGGTCAGGGCCTCAATGCCTTCTCTGCGGGAAAAACCGCTATTTACGAACAGAGTGGGGATCCAGGAAAGCAGAAAATAAACCGACAAAAAACCCATAAAGTAGATTGCCCAGATACGCAGTGTAGTTGCGGTTAAGCCCTGCTCAAACAGATTCCGCACATGCCCCGCTTTGGATTCGCCAATCTCAGCGGGAGGCAGCGAATGCAATGGTGCGCACCGCATTCGCTGAAGAACCCGGTTTATAAGTAACAGACGCTTTTGTTCATTAAGACGGCTTGAAGCCAGATATTCGACCGACTCAGGCAAACCCCAGTAAATAAATACAGCCATCAGCATCGTAACGAGGCCGCCATAGATAAACAGCATCTGCCAACCCTGGACGGGAATAATCGCATTCGCCAGCGGGCCCGCCAGCATGGCACCGAAAGGGTAACCCATGATAATGAAAGTAACCGCCGCACTGCGCAGCCGCTGGGGCGCAAACTCGCTGCCGATCGCTGCCGTGTTCGCAAAAATCACACCGATACCTATCCCGGATAAAAATCGCACCACAATAAGCAAAGTTACAGATTCCGGGATCAGGCCAGTGAGCAACAAAGACAATGCGGTATTTACAGTGGCAAACAATATCAGCCTGCGGCGCCCATAGGCGTCTGCCAGTGGTGCCAGCAGCATGGCACCTAACGTCATACCAACCAGTGCCGCACTCAGAATGTAGCCTTTCTGGGTAGGGGAAATCTGCCACTCTGCCGTAAGAGATGGCAGAGCCACAGACATGGCAACCACATCAAAACCGTCCAGTACATTGAGCAGAAATGCAATCAGAAAAACGACCCACTGGGTCGGGGTGATCTCACTGTTGTTGAGCTGATCCTGCACTTGAGCAAGCACGGCACTGCGCATATTCATTCCTTAAATTTGGCGAGTCACAACCTTAAGAAACTTCAGTATAGAGCATTCATCTGTACGCCTTTTCAAATTAGGCACAATCAAAAGAACAATTTTCCACTTGAATGCGCAATTGATAATCATTATCATTTGCATATTCAAACAAGAACTTGGAAAGTCATGCTGAATTCAACTCGCACTGCTCTGATTGCCGCCACACTCACTGCACCGGCATACGCTCAACAAGCCATTGAGGTTATTGAAATTACTGCAACGCGCGCGCCGATTGCGCAAAGCGCCATTCCATCGACCATTACGGTTATCAGCGGCGATGACATTCGCCAGCAACTGAACGTCAGTCAGTCACTGTCGGATATACTGGGTAACATGATCCCGGCATTCTCACCCTCTCGGCAAAAACTCACCAGCGCGGGTGAAACCCTGCGAGGACGGGAGCCTCTGTACCTGATAGACGGCGTTCCCCAGTCAAACCCTCTGCGCAACGGTTCCCGCGCAGCTTATACCATTGACCCTTTCATGATTGAGCGAGTCGAGGTTATCCACGGCGCCAGCGCCATCCAGGGCATGGGTGCCAGTGGTGGTATCATCAATATCGTAACCAAGTCTGCTGAGCAGGGCACTTCCCAGCAGGTTACCGCTGGTGTGATGGCCCCCACCAGCAACAGCTCTGACGGCATGTCCTATCAAACCGGCTACCTGCTAACCCACAGCCAGGACAAATGGCGTCTGGTGCTGGGAGCCCAGGCCAGGGACACTGGCGTGTACGTTGACGGTAACGGCGATTTGATTGGGGTGGACGGCGTACAGGGTGACACCATGGACTCAACCAGTTATGACCTGTTCGGCAAACTTGGCTACCAGTTCAACAACACACAGTCCGTCGAACTGATGATCAACCATTTCAATATGGCCGGGCACGGCGATTTTGGTTCCGTTGATGGCGACCGGGCAGAAGGCATTCCGGCAGTTTCAGTAAAAGGCGGTCTCGAAGGTGAAGCGCCGGAAAACGAAGTAACCACCAGCAGCCTGACCTATCAAAACGATGATATTATCGGCGCCATCCTGACCTGGCAGCTGTTTCTGCAGGACTTTTCCGCGCTGTATGGCGGTGGCCGTTACGCCACCTTCCAGGACCCGGCATTTGGCGACAATATCTTCGACCAGTCCCGTAACGATTCGCGTAAGTACGGGTCGCGCCTTACCCTGAACTGGCGCAATGTAGCCAGCAGCCCGATAGACGTTAGCGCCGGGGTGGATTTCCTCAATGACACCACCTTTCAGGAGCTGGCACAAACTGGCCGCAAATGGGTACCGGACACCGAGTTTGTCAACTGGGCCCCCTATGCCCAGGCACGATACCAGCACCAGGGCCTGACCCTCAGCGCAGGCGTGCGCTATGAGTACGGCAAACTCAAGGTGGATGATTTTGTCACCCTGGCTGCCTACGACAGCACTTTTGTGGCTGGCGGCGAGCCTTCTTTCAACGATCTGTTACCCAACCTGGGGGCGGTCTACGCCATCAATGATCAGTGGCGGGTATTTGCCAGCTATTCTGAAGGATTCAGTATGCCGGATGTAGGGCGGGTGTTACGCGGTATCAACCAGCCCGGACTGAGTGTCAGCAGTTTCCTCGACCTGCAGCCGGTCATCGCCGACAACCAGGAAGTGGGAATAGAATACGCCGGCAAATCACTCAATCTGAATCTGAGCTATTTCCGTTCCGACTCGGATTTAGGTGCGCGCCTGTCGGCCGATGCAGAAGGCATCTACTCTGTCATGCGTGAAAAGACCGAAATTGATGGCCTGGAAGCCAGTGCGACCTATGCAATTAACCACCAGGCCAGTGTAGGTTTCAGCTACGCCGATACCAATGGTGAATACGACAGCAACAACGACGGTGTGGTGGATCAGTCGCTGGGCGGCCGCAACATAGCACCCCGTCGGCTGAACCTGTTCTGGGACCAGCAGTGGACTCCAATGCTCACCAGCCGTCTGCAATGGAGCCAGCTGTTTGATGAGCGCGTAGACACTAACCAGAACCCCATCAACAACTTTGACGGCTATGGCTTACTGAGCACCAGCATCAATCTGGACACTCAATCGGCTGGCAGCTTTTCGCTGGGAATTGAGAACCTGCTCGATGAGTTCTACTTTACCTACTACGCCCAGACCGTTGGCGGCGACAATCGCAACTTTGCCGGTCGCGGCCGCACCGTTAACATTAACTGGCTTTACAACTGGTAAGTAAATGAAACTGCGCAACTGGTCCGGTGCGCTGCACAAGTGGCTGGGCCTGATTTTGGCGGGCTGGTTACTGCTTATGGCAGTAACCGGCTCAGTTCTGTTGTTTAAAGTGCCATTGCTGAAATGGCAGTATGCCCAGTTACAACTGCCGCAGCCAGTCACGCCCCCGCAAAGTGCCAGCTTGCTGGATGCACTCCCCTCCCCTTTATCAGAAGGCTTTGCTTATCTCCCAACCGCAGACCGCCCCTGGCTGGAGGTGGTTACGTCAGACAAAACTCACTGGTACTTCAACGCCGACGGCCCGGTTTTAACACGTGAACCGCATGGTGATCTGATTAGCTGGCTGGTTGAGCTTCACCATCATCTGGCGCTTGGTGATACCGGCAAAAAACTGCTCGGCCTGCTGGGTCTGGCCAGCCTGGCTTTGATTGTCACCGGGCTGATACGCTGGTGGCCCCGGCACCAAATCAGCCGCCGTCATCTTGCGGTTCGGTGGCACCGCCCGTGGAGCAAACGCGGCCTGCAAACTCTGTGGCAGCTGCACCGAAGTACCGGAGTCCTAATCTGGTTGCCCATTACCCTGTCGTTAACCACAGGCAGCGCCATTATGTATGCCAAGCCTGTTAATCAGACTTTAAACCGCTTGCTGCCTTTTGCCGGCAGCGCTACGCCAACGCCAGATAACACGCCCGCCCCCGCTCTGGACTGGCAAAGCCGATTTGCTCGAGCCCAGGAACTGATGCCCGGAGCAGACATTCGACTGGTGTATCTGGACAAATCCCGCATGCGCCTGAAGCACCCTGATGAATGGCATCCCAATGGCCGCAACTACCTGGCCTTCGATGCGCAAAATGGCGAATTGCTGGAACTCAGAGATGTACGCACCACTGTGCTGGGCAACCGCCTTTCACACACCATTTACCCAATGCACGTGGCAGCCATCGGCGGTGCCCCAATGCTGGTAATGGTTCTTTTAGCCGGATTAGCACTCATTCTGCTGCCACTTACTGGCATCTTATACTTTATTAACCGCAAAAAAACTGGAGCTTTGCCCCACTGAACCCGAAGCATTAAAGCGCAGAACCCATCTGCGCTTTAAATTACTTTTGCTAATGCGAAACCGACAAAAAAGTGGTTTGCGCAACGCGCGTTTAGACCCTAGAATTCGGTCATCTTTTCACCACCCGACATATTCGTCAATTCAGTTGGAACCGACCTGTGGACACCCAGGAATTCATTCAAATCCGTAAATTCATCGTGAAGCTGGGTAAGATGCTGCACAAATACGGTACCCCGGCATTCAGGCTGGAAGCATTTCTCACCGAAGTCGCTCACTATTTGGGGGTTCATGCGTCTTTTGTGTCCACGCCCACGTCACTGACCGTAGTGATTTGGAGTGACCGTCATGAAGACGAATATACTCACGTAGCGCGCCTTCAACCCGGCGAACTGGACATGAATGCCCTTTCTCTGACCGACGACCTGGCCAGCCAGTTGCTCGCAGGCTCTCTGACCCTCAAACAGGCCGATGCAAGACTGGATGAAATTGACGTAATGCCTAGCCCCTACGGTAAGTTCATTACCGGTTGTGCTTTTAGCCTTGCAACCGGAGCTTTTGCAATGCTGATGGGGGCGAGCTGGTCTGAAATTTTCTGGTCCGGCATGCTTGGGTTAATCACTTATTTCTGGAGCCTATGGGCACAGCACTCCAAGCGCGTAAACCTGATGCTCGAACCCGTAACCTCGTTTGTGGTCGGAATCATGGCCTGTGCCATCAGCCGCTATCTTGATCCGGGGATCAACATTCCCCTGATAGTGCTTTCCTCAGTAATCATACTGGTACCCGGGCTTGCTCTTACCATGGGGTTGTCTGAGTTATCGTCACGCAATCTGGTGTCAGGCACTGCCCGCATCATGGATGCCATCATGCAGCTGTTCAAACTCTATTTTGGCGCCTTTCTGGGCGTGGCCACCGGCTTCAGCCTGTTTGGAGAGAACCAGTACCTGCCCGCCGAATCACTGCCCTACTGGGCAACCTGGCTGTCGGTGTTTTTGCTGTGTCTGGCCTTGGTGGCGGTATTCCGCACCCGTCTGAAGCACATTCCCTGGGCCATCGCATCAGCGTTTGTGGCCTATGGCACCACCGTATGGGCATCAGAGTTCATGCAGCAGAATCTGGGTACCTTTGTGGGGGCGTTTGCTCTTGGCGTGTTCGCCAATTCGTTTACCCGGCTGACCAACCAGCCATCCACCATTGTTGGTATGCACGGTCTGATTGTGCTCGTACCCGGGTCCAAAACCTACATCGGGCTAAACTCCTTTATCTCAGGGCAGGATTTGGTGCAGGCCGATCACATCGGCCAGGACGTATTTCTGATTTTCATGTCGCTGGTTGCCGGGCTGATATTCGCCAACGTGGTGATGCCAACCAAAAAAGCACTGTAGCGCTGCGATTTGAATTTTGACCGGCTTGCCCTAATAATATTAGGCGAAACTAATATAAATACAGGAAACAAGTCATGTCCAAATCCTACCCCGAAATTACCCAGCGAATTTCCACCAATCTGAAAGCACTGCGCAGTGACATTCAGGATACCATGCAGGGTTTTTCCGCCATGGCCAAGGCAGCCACTCAGGATGGTGTGCTGGATAAAAAGACCAAGGAACTGATTGCCCTTGCCATTGGGGTTTCCACCCGCTGCGACGGCTGCATCGGTTTTCATGCCAAGGCACTGGTTGATCTTGGGGCGACGAAGGAAGAAGTGGAAGAAACCCTTGGCATGGCCATTTACATGGGTGGTGGCCCCTCGCTGATGTACGCCGCTGACGCCATGCTGGCCTTTGAACAATTCAGCCAGAAATAACTTTTGCTGTTCCAGGCTCCGGCTGTGCTGACAATGCCGCCAGAGCCTGCCTGACCACTTCCTCAAGTGTTGGCCTAACGTCAATTTCAATCACATCGTTCTCCTCTGGGCCTGGCACTTCCAGTACGGCAAGCTGGCTGTCGAGCATACTCGCCTGCATGAAATGGCCCTGCCGTTTTTGCATGCGCTGCAAAATAACCGCCCTTTCACCGTGCAGATACACAAATACAATGCCCGGGTTGCCTGTACGAAGCTGCTCCCGGTAACGCCTTTTTAATGCCGAGCACACCACAACACAACCTTTGTCATTGTGCCCAAACCCGGATATCTCACAGCGAATGCGTTCCAGCCAGGGCGCCCGGTCTTCATCGTTCAAAGGAATACCACGGGCCATTTTATTGATGTTGGCTTCAGGATGCAGGTCATCGCCGTCAATAAACTCCAGGTTCAACTGCCGCGCAAGCTCCTCAGCCACCTTACTTTTCCCAGATCCGCTCACGCCCATTACGATTATTCGTTTATGCAGATTATCTCCGGCCATCCGGTTGCCCCATCCGTTTTCATTGCATTAAATGGTAGAACAACACACTGACGTTCGCCTGACAATGCAAGACGCCGTATTTTACTCCAGCCCATTCTATTTGCTGTTGGTGGGCCTGGTTGCCCTGTTCACGCTGGTATTTTTAATTATACGGTGCCAGTTACACGCGTTTATCGCCCTGCTGCTGGTCAGCATAGGTACGGCACTGGCCTGCGGTATCCCGGCTGAAAATCTGGTGCCTACCCTCTTGTCCGGTCTCGGCTCTACCCTCGCATCGGTAGCGTTACTGGTTGGGCTTGGCAGTATGATTGGAAAAATACTGCAAGTCAGCGGCGGGGCAACTGTGCTGGCCGAAACACTCATCCGGCGTTTTGGCGAAGACAGGGCGCCACTGGCTCTGGGCATTGCCTCACTGTTGTTTGGTTTTCCAATTTTCTTTGACGCAGGCCTGATGGTTATGATGCCCATTCTGATGTCTGTGGCCAGCCGGGTTGGCGGCTCCTCACTTACCTACGCTCTTCCCGCAGCGGGAGCCTTTGCCGTAATGCATGCTCTGGTTCCCCCTCATCCGGGGCCAGTGGCCGCAGGGGAATTGCTGGGTGCCGACCTTGGCCTTCTGTTGGTGTGTGGAATCTGCATTGCCATTCCAACCTGGTATCTGGGGGCTTATTGCTATGGCCTGTACGCCGGAAAACGCTTTTACCTTCCCATTTCCCGCCTGTTTTCTGACCCCGGCGAACTGCCTGTAACAGATGCACAACCGCCGGCCTTCAGCCTGGTATTGGCAATACTGCTTACGCCAGTGCTGCTGATTTTCCTGGATACCGGACTCTCGACACTGCTCGTCGCAGGTGCAATACAACCGGCCTTTTGGGTTGACGCTCTGCGGTTAGTTGGTAAAACCCCCGTAGCCTTACTGATCACGTTGTTGCTGTGTCTGCTGCTGTTTGGCCGACGCTTTGGGCAAAGGCAGCTCAACAAACTGTGCAGCGAATCTCTGGCCCCCATCTGCGTGGTGGTGCTGGTCACCGGAGCCGGCGGGATGTTTGGCGGGGTATTGCGGGCCGGCGGGATTGGTGACGCTTTAGCGGGTGCTCTGAACGATACCGGTATGCCTGCCATTCTGGCCGCTTTTGTGATTGCCGCCTGCCTTCGGGTCGCCCAAGGGTCAGCCACCGTTGCGCTCACAACAACGGCCGCGCTGATTGCGCCTATAGTAGATGCCGCTACCGGGCTGTCATCTTTGGATATCTGCTTTATTGTTATCGCCATAGCCGGCGGCGCAACCGTGCTTTCTCACTTCAACGATTCCGGCTTCTGGCTGGTATCCCGGCTGCTCGACATGGACGAAAAGACCACGCTGCAAACCTGGACAGTGATGGAGACCCTGCTTGGCTGCATAGCGTTTGTGCTCGCTGCCTGCCTCAGCGTGATGCTGTAACTGACGTTCAGCGCAACACGGTTGCGTTAAACGTCAGCAGGTTTATTCAATACGCATCCTGGGAGATAAGGTCGTGGATATACTGAATGGACGGCAGTTTACGCTCCGGCTGATAAAACAGCCGGTTTAACCTGCCGAGCAGATTAACCGTCCGGGACGGGTCGTGGGATTTTACGCGGTGTTCACTGGTGGTCTGCAAAAACTCCCATGGCTGCAGATTCAGGTAGGCAATATGCTCTGTGGTAATGCCCTGATTGCGGATGGTACTCAAAATACGTTCGGTTTTGCTTTCCGCAATGGGAATGATCACGCTGGCGTAAACATCGCTAATGGGGGCCCCCACAGCAGCCAGTGTGTGATTAATGGCGTTCCAGGTAAAATCATGGTCCGGATGCGCGCCTTTGGGAGCATAGAAGCCCATAACCTCCCATTCCAGCTCGGCATTACTCACAGCTATGGAACTTTCCACCTCGGGAGAATACGACAAATCCGGCCGGGCGCCTATGTTGTATGCATCAACCGAAAACGCTACACACATCACCAAATCCCCCATCACTGCAGGGTTCTGATAGAGGGCCTCAAACGCCGCCCGCTTTACACCCATCCAGCCATGCACCGCACTGGGCTGATGCACGAACGCACGAACATCGTCCGGTAAATCCTCTCCGTATTTGTCAATCAACAGCGGTAACGGATCGAGATCAGGATCGTCGTCCGGCAGCCACACTTCGTATTCCTGGCGGTTATCTGCCTTCCCTCGGCTTTTTATGCCATAGGACAAATTCACCGGCCGGCAAATTGAACGGTCTTCGTCCACGCGGTGGAAATATTCCGAACGCATGCGTTTTATGAAAGGGGCATCCAACCCTGCTAAAGCCGCCGTAGGGTAACGGTACCCTATTTCGCTGTGGGTAATTGGCGTGAGGCTGCGCACTGAGTCTGTGAGGATCTGGCGAACTCCTTTAAACAAATCCACACTCGGCACCACAATACTGCGTTCCGGTTCAATGGTGAGCCGTTCACCGTTGGGGCCGATGAACTTGGGGGTTTTATGAAATTCATAATCCGTGAGCCCCAGCGATTGTGCGGCAAGGTTACGAAACCGGGCCAGTTCTGAAAATAACGCGGAATGGTCCCGGGAGTACTTAAACAAAGGCCGATGCTGCATCCTGTCCATGATCATTCCTCAGTTAACACACAGATTCAGTGTGCCACAACCAGGCTAAATCACCAATCACAGAAACGAACAAAAAAGAGAACACTCTTCCAACCGCGCGTCAATATTTAACCCACTGATATCACTGGATAATAATTTGGTGCACGGGTATGCTGGCCTCAATCGGATTAAATTTTATACGGCCATCGGCACGGCAAAACCTACGGAGCCACTATGCAGCACCCTCAACCCTCGCCTTCCATGCGGCAGATTTTCGTGCTGGTTTTCAGCATCATTGCTACCTTGTATCTGCTGACCGAGGTGTTGTCTCAATCCATCCAGATAGCTTTGCTGGCAAGCTGGTTTCTCATTATGGCTCTGGGAAAGGTAAATGGCGTCAGTTACCCGCGTATGCAGCACGGGCTAATTCAGGGTATCAGTAAGGGTATGGATGCCATACTGGTCCTGATGGCCGTGGGCGCATTGATTGGCAGCTGGATGGCCGGCGGCGTCGTACCCAATATCATATATCTGGGCTTGTCCATTATGAGCCCCGACATCTTCCTGTTTGCGGCCTTTATCATCTGTTCGGTTACCTCGGTTGCTACCGGCACCTCTTTTGGAACTGTTGGCACAGCGGGTATCGCAATGATGGGAATTGGCGCAGGGTTCGGCCTGCCACTGCCCCTGGTCGCCGGCGCCGCCATCTGCGGCGCATACGTGGGCGACAAACTGTCGCCCCTGTCGGATACTACCGTGATGACCGCATCCCTGTGCAGGGTCAGCCTGGTTTCTCACATCAAGTCCATGCTGTACGTCAGTGGCCCGGCCTTTTTGATTACCGCCATTTTATTTCTGTTCACCGGTTTTGCATTTGATTTGGGCGGCAGTACCAGTCGAGCTGAAGAGGTAATGGCCACGATCAGCGAAATTTACCCTATCGCATGGTACATGCTGATACCTGCGCTGGTGGTAGTAGCACTGTTGATAATGCAGATGCCGGCAGTGCCGGTGATCCTCCTGGGCGCATTACTGGGTGTGGTTTGGGCTTATGGATTTAGCGACAAAACCCTGACAGAAGCACTGACAACCCTTTACCGGGGCAATGTCATCAGCACCAGTGATTCGTTCATTGGCATCCTGCTCAATCGCGGCGGCATTACTTCAATGCTGGAAGTGATTCTGCTGGTGATCCTGGCACTTGGCCTGGGGGGCCTGATGGAAGTTACTGGTGTACTCGCTACCATTGCAAATCGCCTGCAACACTGGGCCAGCACACCCGGACGGCTGGGAGTCTCCACCATACTGGCCGGCGTTCTGGGCAATATGCTCGGTGGTGCAGCCTATGTTGCGTTGATCACTGCCAGTACCATAACCGGTAAGAACTACCAGGCCATGGGCATAGATCGCCGGGTGCTGTCGCGCAACGCAGAAGCCGGTGGCACTATCACAACCCCCATGATCCCCTGGACTGACGGCGGTGTATTCATGGCAACCACGCTGGGCGTGGCGACAGGCACCTACCTGCCGTTCCTGTGGTATCACATTCTGGTACTCGTTATCAGTGTGATCTACGCCTATACCAACTGGTTCAGTTTCCGCGATGAAAATCCCGGTGCGGAGCAAAAAGCAGTGCACCCACAAGCCTGATAACGTGGCAAGACCCACGCACTGAACAGGCATGGGAAACTTGCGAAATTACCCTCCTGCATCCATTGTTAGCCTAGGGTGTGTTTATCTTTGTTCATTGTTTATGCAGTTGGTCATTATTGCGCCAGGCAATCGCAAATGAGTGAGGTTTAGTGGGTCTAAATGAGCGAATTTGTGGGCAGTACGGCGCAATAATGGCCACTGCCCAGCGGGTTGCACCTAAAATGGCCGATAGCCGCGTTGTCGCTGACTTATTTGGATTGCCAAACTGCGTCACCGACGCCTTGTTCTCAGCCATTTTAGTTTCCAATATAAATAATGAACAAAGATAAACACACCCTAGACTGTTCGCCATCAGGAATGCTACGGATGCGCCACTCTCCCCCAGAACAAAACGGTTGCGGGGAAACCCATCGGGTATTTAACCAGCCCGCACCGCTGGAAAATTACAACGTCTATCAGGCCGACCGGATTTTACAGTTCTGGGTTAAGCGTTTTGATGGAGACTGGGGTGATGCGCGGCTTAGCAAATTCGGTGAAAGGGTGGGCCATGATTTATTGGCCGCCGGCTTTCTGGCTAATAAACATCGCCCGGAATTAAGTTCTCATGACCGCTTTGGCAGGCGTATTGATGAAATAGCCTACCACCCGGCTTATCATCAGCTGATGGCTCATGCCATCGAATCAGGTCACTGCAGCCTGCCCTGGACCGAACCTCAACCGGGTGCACATGTTGTACGCGCTGGTCTGGCTTATTTACATACCCATGCAGACCCCGGATCAGGCTGCCCACTCACCATGACCTTTGCCTGTGTTCCGGCACTCCGCCAACAGTCAGACATGGCAAAGCGCTGGCTGCCTAAAATACTGGCACCGCAATACGCCCCTGAAAACCGCCCTTGGTACAACAAACCAGGCGTCACCATTGGAATGGCGATGACCGAAAAGCAAGGCGGGTCGGATGTGCGCGCCAATACCACCAACGCCACGCCTTTAGGCAAACCGGGGCCCGGACAGCGCTACTCGCTCAGCGGCCACAAATGGTTTTGTTCTGCGCCCATGAGCGATGCGTTTCTAATGCTGGCCAAAGCCGGAGAACAGCTTTCGTGCTTTCTGGTTCCCCGCTGGTGCGAAGACGGCAGTAAAAACCCTATTCACATTCAGCGCCTGAAGAACAAGCTGGGTAACTGTTCCAACGCCAGTGCCGAGATTGAACTGCGCGGTGCACAAGGGTGGCTGCTGGGGGAGGAAGGAAGAGGCATTGCCACCATTATTCAGATGGTCGCACTAACCCGCTACGACTGTATGCTGGGCTCCAGTGCGTTAATGGCCCAGGCAGCCAAGGAAGCAATCTGGCACACTGCCGGGCGTGATGCGTTTGGCAAAAACCTGCATCAACAACCGCTAATGCGAAACGTGCTGGCCGACCTCGCTCTTGAAGCAGAGGCAGCGCTGGCGGTCAGCATGCGGGTAGCGCACGCACTGGACCAGTCTGATGGCTCCGAACAAGCCTCACTGGTGCGCTGCGCCACAGCGATTGGCAAATACTGGCTTTGCAAACGGGCGGTACAGCACACCTATGAAGCCATGGAATGCATTGGCGGAGTTGGCTACGTGGAAGAAAACGTCGCCAGCCGCCTCTATCGTGAAGCACCGGTTAATGCCATATGGGAAGGCTCCGGCAATATTCAGTGCCTGGACCTGCTGCGCATCATTGAACGGGAACCCGCCAGCATGGAAGCAATGGAACGGGAACTGATTGCAGCGCGTGGCGAATATCTTGGATACGACCAATATCTGGATGACGTTATCCAAAATCTGCGTGATTCACAGGATTTACATTCCCATGCGCGCCAGAGAATGGAGCAACTGGCGCTGGCCTGGCAGGCAGCGACCCTGATCAAATATGGAGAGCCTCTTATCGCCCAGGCGTTTGTCGACAGCCGACTTGCCCCCGCGCAATACCACCAGTTTGGTACACTGAACTGCAGGAACATTGACCTGCCGGCCATCATCAAACGGGCAATGCCACATCTGTAGCCCCACAGCCAGAGAATTCCGGAATGCACACTGGTTTAACTTTTCCAGTAAAAACCATGGCACTCGATACCTTAAGCATGCTATTTCTACGCTACATCGTAATACCCGTGCTTACCCCCACTACTGATACAGGACCCCTGCCATGCCCCATTGTGTGATCGAATACGCCAGGCCAATTGAAACCCAACTATCACCTTCATCTATCGTCAGTACCGTTCACAACGCTGCGCTTGGCTCCGGGCTGTTTTCACCTGCAGCAATTAAAACCCGTGCCGTTGCCTGTGAATACTATCTGGTTGGTGGAAAGGATGCGGAATTCATACACGTTACCCTGAGCATTCTTGAAGGCCGGAGCGACGAACAAAAATCCGCCCTTTCAGTCTCCATACTTGAAGCTCTTTGCGCGCTTACCGATGACTCCGTTGCCTTGTCGGTGGACGTTCAGGACATGAACAAAAGCTGTTATGCAAAACGCGCCTGAATACATCAGGCGCACACTCTATTTTCAGCTCACATCAAAATCGTCCAAACTAACTCTCCCCCACTCAGTTACTCCACAACGCCCCTCGCATGCGAATTTTTATTTGCTATCAATAACATGATGCAAATTGTGTTTTATTTTTATGCGCCTTTATGAATGAGATGTAAATTTTATTGGTTTAAATCGATCCAAACGTGAGCGTTTATGAGCTATAATGCTTGACTATGTTCATTTGAGGTGTAACATCAAGTACCTTACTTGATGCCAAGATCTTTTAATAACGACTTTGATAATATTGGAGTTAAGTGCAAGATGCCGATCAAAAAAGAAGAGTTTAAGTTTGTAAATTACAGTTGGGATGATGCTGTAGCAAATGAGTTAACTCCAATAGGAAGCCTTGTATACCGTTCAAACATCCTCGGTGCAGACCAGAGAATTACCAATACCGGTGGAGGAAATACCTCAGCCAAGCTCATGGAAACCGACCCTCTGACCGGAGAACAGGTTGAAGTGTTGTGGGTAAAAGGCTCAGGCGGTGATTTGCGCACCGCAACCAAAGAAAATTTTTCCTCGCTGTACCAGGACAAACTGCGCGCTCTGGACAACACCTACCAGTCATTCCCGAACAAAGGCTATAAGTCTGAAGGTGAAGATGCCATGGTGGGCATGTTCAAACACTGTAACTTCTGCCTGAACCCGCGCGCTTCGTCTATTGATACCCCGCTTCACTCGATGATTGAAGAAAAGCACGTTGACCACCTGCACCCAAATGCGGTCATTGCCGTGGCGTCCTGTAAAGACCAGCGTGAACTGACCGAAGTTATCTGGGGCGGACAAATGGCGTATGTGCCCTGGATGCGTCCCGGTTGGGAAGCGGCCAAAGTGTGTGAGCAAACCTATGCCGAAAATCCAGATATTGTAGGGATCCTGTTGGGTCAGCACGGCCATACCAACTGGAACAGTGAAAGCAAGAGCTGTTACGAAACCTCACTGTGGGTTATCGAGACTGCGGCACGGTACATTGAAGAGCACGACAAGGGTGAAGACACCTTTGGTGGTGCCAAGTATCAAAGCCTGCCGGAGCAGGAAAGAAATGAACTGTTAAGCAAATTCCTGCCTGTTGCCCGTGGACTATTGTCGAACAAGGTCAAATTCATTGGCACCGTACAATCTGACGACACTGCTTTGCGCTTTGTTAACAGTGTTGACGCCCCGCGCCTGGCAAAGCTGGGTACATCCTGCCCGGATCACTTCCTGCGCACCAAAATCCAACCCTTGTACGTCGACTTTGACCCTCAGCAGGACAGCTTCGAAACACTGGTGGAAAAATTCGAGAAAGGCATAGATCAATATCGCCTGGATTACATCGATTATTACAATACCTGTAAGCGCGAAGATTCTCCGCCGATGCGCGACCCGAGCCCAACAGTAGTTCTGATCCCGGGCGTCGGCGTAATTGGCTGGGGTAAAAACAAGAGTGAATCCCGTGTTACCACTGAATTTTATAACTGCGCAATTGAAGTTATGCGCGGTGCTGAAGCCATCAGTGAGTACACTGCACTGCCCATGCAGGAAGCGTTCGACATTGAATACTGGGCGCTGGAAGAAGCCAAACTGCAACGTATGCCGAAAGAAGCACCATTGGCCAGAGACGTCGTTGTTGTTATTGGTGCTGGCGATGGCATTGGTAAAGAAACGGCTTTCCGTGTGGCCAAAGAAGGCGCTCACGTTGTGTGTGCTGATTTGCGTTTGGAAGCAGCACAGGCAACCGCAGACGAGTTAACTTCAATCTACGGTCAGGGTATCGGCGTAGCCGGTACCGGAATCTCCAGCTGTGGCCCGGCTATTGCCCTGGGCGTTGACATCACCAAGCGGGAAAGCGTAAAAGCAATGTTTGATCAGGTTACGCTGGCCTACGGTGGCATTGACAAAGTTATTGTTACTGCCGGTGTCTTTTTGGCTCCCGGCCAGGCAGGCATGAGCAATGACCAGCAATTCGATGTAAGCTTCGCGGTGAATGTCAAAGGTGGTTACATCGTTGGCACCGAAGCAAACGAAATCTGGAAGGCACAAGGTCTGCCGGGCGCACTGGTATTAACCACCAGTGTAAATGCGGCGGTATCCAAGAAAGGCTCTTTGGCTTATGACACGTCAAAAGCAGCAGCCAACCACCTTGTGCGCGAACTTGCAGTGGAACTTGCACCGCTGGTTAACGTGAATGGACTTGCGCCTGCAACCGTGGTTAAAGGCAGCACCATGTTCCCACGTGACCGCGTAATTGCCTCGCTGGCAAAATACAATGTTGAGTTTTCCGAACAGGATTCTGATGACGTATTACGCGACAAGCTTGCTAACTTTTACGCACAGCGCACCCTGACAAAGCAACCTATAACTCCGGCAGATCAGGCTGAAGCAGCTTATCTTATGGTGTCTGGCCAGTTGAGCAAAACTACCGGGCAAATTATCAGTGTTGACGGTGGTCTTCACGAAGCGTTCTTACGCTAATCGAACAATACAGGACACAGTATGACTATACGTATCGATAAAGCTCTGATTGCAGAACAAAATGACAAGTTGTTGAGCGACTTACAGGAAGACTACCAGGCTCTGGGCAACAAACTGGCGCGCTCCGACATCAACATTGACGAAATTACAGCCAAGGCTGAACAGTTTGAAATCGCCGTTCCCTCTTGGGGAACAGGCACGGGAGGCACACGCTTTGCCCGTTTCCCGGGGGTCGGTGAGCCTCGCAACATTTTTGAAAAGCTGGAAGACAGTGCGGTCATCAACGATCTGTCCCAGTGTACCGGGCGGGTTTCGCCCCACTTCCCATGGGACAAGGTTGACGACTTCACTGAACTGAAGCAGTTTTCCGACGAACTGGGTCTGCGTTGGGATTCCATCAACTCCAACACTTTCCAGGATCAACCCGGACAGGAACACAGCTTCAAATACGGCAGCCTGAGCAACACCAGTGCCGCTTCTCGTGAACTGGCTATTCAGCACAATTTGGATTGCATTGAATGGGGTAAAACCCTTGGTTCCAAAACCCTGACCGTTTGGGTTGGCGACGGTTCCAACCATCCTGGCCAGCAGCACTTCCAGCACGCCTTCGAGCGCTATCTGGACAGCATGAAGAAAATCTATGCCGGCCTGCCAGCCGACTGGGAAATGCACATTGAACACAAAATGTTCGAGCCTGCATTTTACTCCACGGTTATTCAGGACTGGGGCAGCAACATCCTGGCCGCAATGGAACTGGGTGAACAGGCCAAGTCACTGGTAGACCTGGGTCACCACGCGCCTAACGTTAACATTGAAATGATCGTATCCCGCCTGATTCAGTTCAAGAAACTGGGTGGTTTCCACTTCAATGACAGTAAATACGGCGACGATGACCTGGACAGCGGCAGCCTGCATCCTTATCAACAGTTCCTGATTTTCAACGAACTGGTTGATGCGGAATACCGCAATCAGGAAGGCTTCAACCCGAATTACATGCTGGATCAGTCGCACAACGTAACCGACCCGATTGAAAGTCTGATCAACTCTGCGGCCAGTGTACAACGTTCCTATGTTGGCGCACTGCTGGTAGACCGCAGCAAACTGACTGAGTATCAGAACAGCAACGACGCGTTAATGGCAAGCAATACCCTGAAAGCTGCGTTCAATACCGACGTATCGCCAATTCTGGCGATGGCCCGCTACAAGAAAGGCGGTGCCATTGACCCAATCGCTACCTACCGAAGCGCAGGTTATCGCTCGGCGGTAGCGGTCAAGCGCCCCAACAGTGGCGGAAACGGCTCAGGTATCGTATAACGGCCCTTCAAATGACCGGATCGGTAATACCGCCCCCCTACCGGCAGTGTTACCGATTCTTTGTCTCAGAATAATAATAAGCGCCGATTACTTACCTGGAAGACAATGATCGGTGTACTGGAGGTAAAATGTCGACATCAGAAGAGTTTGAAACCAAGCCGGTCCATCCCGAGAAGTTGCAATCGGCCAAAACGTTCGCGGCAAGCTATGCTGGCGAGCACGTAGCCGGCACCGAATTTGTTATCGGAGCCTTGTTCGTTTCCTGGGGCGTTGGTGCCACTGACGTACTCATAGGTTTGTTGTTCGGCAACCTGCTTGCCGTGCTGACCTGGGGCCTAATTACTGCCCCTATCGCCACCGACACCCGCCTGACCCTATACGCCTATCTTGAAAAAATTGCCGGTCCCGGCACCATCAAACTCTACAGCATTGTCAACGGCGTGCTGTTTTGTGTGTTGGCGGGGGCCATGATCACCGTATCCGCGTCAGCCGTAAGGATACTGTTCGGCATTGAAGACCAAGTCGGGTATTTACCCACCGATTTGCGCTTTGTACTGGTTGTATTGGGCGTTGGTGCCGTTGTTGTCTATATGGCGGTAAAAGGCTTCAAGAAACTGGCAGCCTTCGCCGAAGTCTGCGCTCCCTGGATGATTCTGATGTTCGTGGTAGGCGCCATGGTCATGTTACCTACATCCGTCGCCGCTACCGCAGGTGTAGATGGTATCAGCAGTTTTGGTGATTTTCTCAGAGTCGCCAATGAATCTATCTGGAAAGATACGGACGGCGAAATTGGCATTTTGCATGTTGCCGCATTTGCCTGGGTAGCCAACCTTGCCATGCACGGCAGTCTGGGTGACATGACGCTACTGCGCTTTGCCAAAAATTCAAATTACGGTTACTTCTCGGCTCTGGGCATGTTCATTGGCCATTATCTGGCCTGGATATGTGCAGGGATTATGGGTGCCGGTGCTGCAATTCTGCTGAAAACCACCATTACCGCCATCGACCCGGGCACAGTCGCCTATCAGGCACTGGGTGCCAGTGGCATCCTGGCAGTGATTATTGCCGGCTGGACCACCTCCAACCCAACCATTTACCGCGCTGGTCTGGCGTTCAGCTCACTCAACAACAGCTGGAGCCGCGCCAAGGTCACTACCGTTGTGGGTGTGATCACCACCATCATCGCCTGTTCTCCGTTCGTCTTCTCAGGGCTGCTGGGGTTTGTTGGGTATATGGGCCTTCTGCTCGCCCCTGTTGGCGCCATTATTGTGGCTGAGCACTGGATATTCCCAAAAATCGGATTCACCCGCTACTGGTCTACCTACAAAGGAAACACCACCAACGTTGCGGCGTTCGCAACCTGGATTGTTTCAATGGCTGTAGGCGTATTTGTTGAGCAGTCCGGCTGGTTGCACCTGTTCTTTATTTTGATTCCTCTGTGGACCTTCTCCACTGTGATGTATATCGTATTAGCATCACTGATGGGCGCGAAGGACTCTTATCCTCAGGCCGAAGCGGCCGAACAGGCAGAACTGGCCCGCAAACAGGAGGAAAGAGCGTATCTGGCGAAACCTCAGGCAGACCAGCAAGAGCTGTCGCCCAAAGCGCCTCTGGTTGTAAAACTGGCCAAATACACAGCCTGGGCATCGCTGGCCGCATGTGTCTGGATAGGCGCAGCCGCATACGTTACCGGTGACATTAGCTGGGCTACAGACTGGCTTATCATGCCCACGCTCATTTACTTCGTCACGGCAACCTACGCATACCTTGAAGGCAGCAAAGCCGAAGAGTGCCAGCAAGTCAGCGTACCTGAAATGAATTAGCGGTTAATCCTGCCGAAACGGGATTAACTTCAGTCTGTACGACAAAGCAACATCAGCAAGGATTCGGTGTTGCTTTGCTTTTGGACGTGGCTAATACCGTTCGTTATGTGATTAATTGAAAGGAGCATCAATGACTAACTT
Organism: Alteromonas aestuariivivens; assembly: GCF_003367475.1. Classification (GTDB taxonomy): domain Bacteria; phylum Pseudomonadota; class Gammaproteobacteria; order Enterobacterales; family Alteromonadaceae; genus Alteromonas; species Alteromonas aestuariivivens. The sequence goes on along the minus strand of NZ_QRHA01000006.1, from coordinate 47,445 downwards.
ACGCACTATGGTGCCAGCAGGCGTCGTCAGTGAACAGCATGCCAAAGTTCTGTTTGAGTATGCCAAAGAGAATAATTTCGCCTACCCGGCTGTGAATGTAGTGAGCACCAATTCGGTCAATGCTGCGCTCGAGGCTGCACATGAAGTGAAATCCCCAATCATCATTCAGCTGTCCTACAGTGGTGCCGCCTTTTTTGTCGGTAAAGGTGTACCATTAAGCGGCCATGAACCGTCCATTGCCGGTGCCATCGCCGCCGCCCACTACGTACATTGCGTAGCAGAGCATTACGGCATACCCGTCATTCTGCATACGGACCACGCGGCTAAAAAGCTGCTGCCCTGGATTGATGGCTTGCTGGATGCAGGTGAAAAGTATTACGCCCAACACGGCAAACCTTTGTTTACCTCCCACATGCTCGACCTGTCTGAAGAAAGCCTGGAAGAAAATATCAGTATTTCAGCTACTTACCTGGCCAGGCTCAGCAAACTGGATATGGGAATTGAAATTGAACTGGGTTGCACCGGAGGCGAAGAGGACGGTGTCGACAACACCGGTATTGACAGCTCAGAGCTGTACACCCAGCCTGAAGACGTCGGCTACGCGTACGAGCAGCTTTCGAAAGTCAGCAGCGCATTCACCATTGCGGCGTCATTTGGTAACGTTCACGGCGTTTACAAACCCGGCAACGTCAAGCTTACTCCGGTGATCCTGAAAAACTCCCAGGAATTCGTTGCACAAAAATACAGTTTACCTGCCAAGTCCCTGAATTTCGTTTTCCACGGTGGTTCAGGTTCACAACCGTCTGAAATTCAGGAAGCCATCAGCTATGGTGTTATAAAGATGAATATCGATACCGACACTCAATGGGCGTGCTGGCAAGGGTTACACCATTACTACAAAGAGAAAAAGGATTATCTGCAGTCACAGATAGGTAACCCCACCGGCCCAGATGCACCAAACAAGAAATACTACGACCCCAGGGTTTGGCTGCGCCACATTGAGCAATCTATGGCATCCCGGCTTCGTCTTGCTTTTGAAGAGCTGAACTGTCTGTCCCGGTATTAGCGTTTTGTGATTCGAACGGCATTAACTAAAAAGCCCGCTGCAATTCTGCAAGCGGGCTTTTTTTATGCCATCGGTTTTCTAGGGCCTCAGTATTCATCAGGCAATATGGCTTTTTTGGTATATCTGGTCGAACTCATCAACCTGCTGCTTTGAACCCATCGCCACGGATACCCGCTGATGCAGAGAGCGAGGCTGAAGGTCCAGAATTCTGGCTCCGAGGCAGGTTGCCTTGCCACCACTGTTCTCAACAATCATTGCCAGCGGGTTGGCTTCATACAGCAACCGGATTTTTCCATTCTCATGGCCGCTGCGGGAATCATGGGGGTAAAGAAATAGCCCACCACGGCAGACAATCCTGTGAATATCACCAACCATAGCTGCGTTCCAGCGCATGGAGAGCGGTTGCCCGCAGTCCGCATTGAAAACATTGCGGTTGAAATAGTCCTGCAGCCCCGCCGCCCAGTAACGGTAATTGGCAAGGTTTACCGAAAACTCGTTGGTCACAGACGGCATACGGGCTACCTCTTCGGTCAACAGGTATCCGCCGTGAGTCGAATCAAGGGTGTAACAGCGGGTTGGCCCGCCTGTTGTCATAACCAGTTGGGTAGATGCGCCATATAGCACATACCCGGCACACAACTGCCGGTTTCCGGGTTGCAGGAACTGGAGTTCACTGTCGTCAGCAATACCCTCTACCGCCCGATAAATAGTAAAAATCGTCCCAATCTGGCCGTTCACATCCACATTTGATGAACCGTCAAGTGGGTCAAATGCGACAATATAGGGGGCACCCCGATGGCCGGCGATGACAAAGTCCTCTTCTTCGGAAGCAATCGCGCGCACGCTGTCGTCGCCCAGCAACATGTCTATGAGTAGCTGATTGGCCAACACATCCAGATTTTTCTGCACTTCTCCCTGAATATTTTTATCCAGTGTGGAACCAAGCACCCCGGCAAGTGCGCCCTGGCTGACACGAAAGGAGATTTCCTTTGATGCCGCCAGAATGGTTCGTATCAGCATTATCAGCTCAACGTCGACACGATCTCGTTTCAAAACGGGGATTAATCGCTCCATTACTGCACCTCACACACCGGCTTATTCTTTATCCGTGTTGTTATTCAACAACAGTACTACCAATTCCTTCGGCCCGTGGGCACCATAGGCCAATGTCTGCTGGATATCGGCAGTCTTGGAAGGCCCCGATATCAGCAAAACGTTTGCAGGCAGCTCAGCGCCCCAGTGTTCTGACTTCAGCAGAGTGGCAAAGTCACTGACCATTTTGTGGGTATCCACCAGCACAAAATGCAACGGTGGCACCAGTGACAGAGTGCGCGGTTCATCTTCAGACGGCCACAACACAATGGTACCGGTTGCCGCTATTGAACAACGGGAATGGGTAAAGCTGGCTGGCGCTTCGTCAAACAGCCTGGACTTATTATCGCTTAGCGGGAAGTCATATTTTACTAACTCAATGCCTTCGCTGTCGGAACGGGAAAAGTAGCTTTCCAGCGAGCCTGAAAACTTACCCTTCTGGCCGCAAATCAGTTTACTGATATTGCGTTTCACCAGTTCCCGCTCAATTGCCAGCGGTATCGTTTCAGCGGATACCTCTATGACTTCAGCATGGTTGGCCTGAAGACACTCCGTAAAGCGTGCCAGCGCAGCATCCCGGGACATTGGCGGATAGGCGTAGCTGGGTTCAGCTGGCAGTTTGCCGTAATCGGCGCCAGCAACCTGGGCCTTGAGTTTCTCCAGGATCCGGCCTCTGGCACCGCTGCGTTCAGAATGAATAGTGCTCATGGTTTAGCTCTTGTGTTTTTTCTCTGTGCGACAAGTTCATGCAATGTTTTGGGCGCAATGTGAGGCGCGCTGCGTACCGACGTCCAGGGCCCAATTTTGGCGGGCATGAACTTGTGCAGCCGGGTGGCCAGCCACATTGATGCACGATAAAGCGCGGGGTGCCGGTGCATGGCGCTCCAACCCTGCCATATCAGGGCTTCTGTGGTTTTTCGATTAGCCCCCTCCCCGCCCATTACGGTTTCCTCCGGGCCCGCTACCTTCACACTTTCCTGACGCAACCTGAGCAGCAGCTTTGGAATGGGAATTTTGACCGGACATACCTCACCGCACGCACCGCACAGCGACGAAGCCGTTGGCAGATCCTTGGTTGCATCCAGTCCGAGCATATGGGGAGAAATAATCTTGCCAATCGGGCCAGGGTAAACCGTTCCGTATGCGTGACCGCCAATGCGTTTGTACACAGGGCAATGGTTCATGCAGGCACCGCAGCGGATACACTGCAATGTCTGACGCAGTTCTTCGTCGGCAAACGCCTGGCTGCGGCCGTTGTCGAGCAACACCAGATGCACTTCTTCCGGGCCATCTTTCTCGCCGGGCTGGCGTGGCTTGGTGATCATGTTGAAGTAGGTAGTGATGGCCTGACCGGTTGCACTGCGGGTGAGCAAACTGAGCAGCGGCGGCACATCATCAAGCCATTCCACCACCTTCTCAATGCCGGTCATGGCAATGTGTACGTTCGGAACCGCAGTACACATCTGGCCGTTGCCTTCATTTTCCACAAGGCACAAGGTGCCGGTTTCGGCCACGGCAAAATTGACGCCGGTTATCCCCACATCAGCATGTTTGAACTTGTCACGCAAAACCCGACGCCCTTCGTTGATGAGTTTGTCAACATCGGTGGTGTGTTCAAAGCCAGGGATGTTTTTTGCGAACAGGTCTGCAACCTGATACTTGTTCTTATGAATGGCCGGCACGATGATGTGGGAGGGCTCCTCCTTGGCGAGCTGGACGATATATTCGCCCATATCCGCTTCCAGACATTCAATACCGAACTTTTCCAGATACGCGTTGAGCTCGGTTTCCTCGGAAACCATAGATTTGCCTTTTACTACCCTGGTGGCTTCGCGCTTGCTGATGATGCGCTGAATAATGCTGTTGGCTTCTTCTGTAGTTTCAGCCCAGTGCACCTGAATGCCATTGCGGGTCAAATTGTCTTCGAGCTGCTCCAGCAGATACGGTAATTTGAGCAGGCAGCGCTGCTTGATCAAACGGCACTGCTCACGCAGCGTTTGCAGTTCCAGCTCGTCAGGAAACGCACTTTTGCGACGCTCGGAAAGAAACTTCATGGCACCACGAAAGTTTTCTCTCAGCTCTTCGTCTGCCAAATCCCGCTCGACACTGGTACGGAAATTCTTTGCCTTGGCGGTATGTTTTGATGGTGCCGGATGATGAATATTAACTGTCACGACGGCTCTCCATCTGTGCCACCAGTAACCCGGGAAAGCAGATAACTGGCAATATGTTCGCCCCGCAATGACTGCTTCTGGTATTCCAGCGAACCATTAATGTTCATGCGGCAGCCGTTGTCAGCAGTAACATAGCGAACCACATCTGCCTCCAGCAGGCTCTGGGTTTTATCAGCCACCATTGCAGCAGAAATATCGGCATGCTTCACTGCAAAGGTACCGCCAAAGCCGCAACATTCGCTCTCATTTTCGTGGGTGATCAGGGTGACATTTTCCAGTTGGCTGAGCAGTGCACGCCCAGTAATGTGTACTCCCATTTCCCGCCGTGCTGCACAGGACGTGTGCAGAGCGACCTTTTCACTGGCCCCCTTGTCCTGCAACTTGATTTTCAGTACGTGAACCAGAAACTCGGTAAATTCGAAAATCCTGTTGCAAAAGTCTTCTATACCCGGCTCATCACGCAGCAAATCTGCGTAATGGTGGCGCATCATGCCTCCACAGGATCCGGAAATAATCACAATCGGAATTTCCAGGGGGAACTGTTTGATTTGAGCCAGCGCCACTTTGCGGGCCTCTTGCTCATAGCCAGAATTGTACGCAGGCTGGCCACAACAGGTTTGCCCCATTGGGAAGAGCACTTCAATACCTTGCTGCTCAAGCAGGGTAATGGCGTCCATTCCCGACTCCGGAAACAGCGTGTCGGCCAGACAGGTTCCGTACAAATAGACCTTATCCGGCCTGGCAGGATAATCCCTGAGATGCTGACTGTTGAGAATTGCCATACCACTCCCTTACTCATGCTGGCATTGGTTATTCAGGTGACTATACCGCTCGCCCTTTTATATGTATATTGGCATTAATTAAATTAACTATTTCCCAAAAAAGCATAATAGGTAAGCAATGATAGGTGCATCTGAGTTGGTGATATTTGCCGCCGTGGTGGAGGAAAAATCCTTCAACGGCGCAGCAAGGAAAACCGGGCTGTCGAATACCGTTGTCAGCAAGAAAATTTCTGCGCTGGAAGCTGAGCTCAACACCCAGTTGCTGTATCGCACCACCCGAAAACTGAGCTTGACCGACGCGGGCAGAACCTTGTACCAGCACGCAAAAGGGCTCAACCAGCAGGCCAGCGACGCATTCACTGCCGTGAATGAGCTTTCGCGCGATATCTCCGGCCACATCACCATGTCGGTTCCCACCATTTCCGGTGAACTGCTGTTAGCCAAAGTGATTTCGGAATTTTGCCGTACCTACCCTAATATCACCATCGAACTCAGGCTGGAAAACAAACTTGTGGATCTGGTGGAGGACGGCGTAGATCTTGCCATCCGCACGGCCGAACTCAAAGACTCATCACTTATCGCAGTTCCCCTGCTGCAATCCAACTGGGTAGTGTGTGCCTCACCCGCTTACCTGGGATCTTCGGCACCACTGGACTCTATCGACGACCTCAAACAACACAATTGCCTTTGCTACGACTTACAAACCAACGGCAGTAACGAGTGGCGCTTCGGCAGTAAAACCAAATCCCGTGCCATTCGGGTGTCAGGGAGTATGTCGTCCAACAACGCACTGACGCTGAAAAAAGCAGCCCTGTATGACACTGGGGTGATCTATGTACCCAAATGCAGTGTGTACGAAGAATTGCAGGCGGGCGCTCTGGTAGAAGTATTATCGGAGCACCAACCCCGCTCGCTGGGCGTGTTTGCGGTTTACCCATACACCCGCATGAAGCCAAAAAAAATCGAATTACTCATCCAGAGTATCAAGGCAGCCTACCAGGACCTGCGGCATTACTTCGAATGATCCCCGTCCTGCAATAAAAAAGGCGATAACCAAACCGGTATCGCCTTGGTAATTTGTGCCTTAGCGACACATTAACTTGCGAACTGACGTACCAGGTTATTCAGCGACTCTTTGGCGTCACCGAAAATCATCCGGCAGTTCGGCTTGAAGAACAGCGGGTTGTCGATACCCGCGAAGCCGGTCGCCATACCCCGTTTGAGTACAAAGACGTTTTTCGCCAGGTCGGCATTAATAACCGGCATACCGTAAATCGGGCTGCCTTTCATTTCCCGCGCCGCCGGATTCACAACATCATTGGCGCCAATCACGATGGCGACGTCGAAGTTTTCGATGCGCGGGTTGATTTCGTCCATCTCGAACAGCTTGTCGTAGGAAATGTCGGCTTCAGCCAGCAACACGTTCATATGGCCCGGCATACGACCGGCTACCGGGTGAATGGCGTACGCCACTTCGGCGCCGTTACTTTCGATCAGTTCCTGCAGTTCCTTCATGGCATGCTGAGCCTGGGCAACCGCCATACCGTAACCGGGAATAACCAGCACAGACTGAGCAGCTTCCAGTACATAGAAGGCGTCATCCGGGCTGAGTGCCTTAATTTCACCTTCAATTTTCATATCACTGGTAACCACGGCCTGGAAGCCGGAGGTCAGCACGTTAACCAGTGAGCGGTTCATGGCCTTACACATGATGTTGGTCAGAATGATACCGCTGGCTCCTACCAGCGAACCGGCCACAATCAACAGATTGTTTTCGAGCGCGAATCCCGCCGCACAGGCTGCAAGGCCGGAGTAGCTGTTCAGTAATGAAATCACCACCGGCATATCCGCACCGCCAATGGGCAGAACCAGCATCACCCCCATTAGAAGCGCCAGAGCGATCATCGCATAATGCCACATTGTGACATCAGGCTGCCGAACCAGCAGCACGCCAATTGCAAGGATGGCAATAACCAACGCCACGTTGGCAACTTCCTGGCCTTTGAACACAACCGGACGCCCGACCATGCGCTCACTCAGCTTTGCCCAGGCAATTACACTGCCTGAGAACGTCACCGCACCAATCAGCAGCGCAACCACACTTACCGAGAGCTCAAAGGTAGTGAGAGGATTGTCACTGACAATGGCCGCATAGGCAACCGCAAGACTGGCCAGGCCGCCGACACCGTTGAACAGGGAAACCAGTTCAGGCATCGCGGTCATTTCAACTTTCTTGGCAGCGAAAACACCAATTGCCGACCCCAGCACAATTCCGGCTAGTATCAGCTGGTAAGAGATAATATTGTGATCGAGTAAGGTGACCAGGATGGCTATCAGCATACCCAGAGAAGACAGAATGTTGCCTTTACGTGCCGTCGAAGGGTGACTCAGCAGTTTAAGCCCCATGATAAACAGCAACGCGCAAAATACATAAGTCGCGTTAATCAACAGAGAAAAATCACTCATAACGATTCCTACCGCTTTTTAAACATGGCAAGCATGCGATCCGTAACCAGGTAACCACCCACCACGTTCACCGTAGCCAGCATTACCGCGCAAAAACCCAACCAGGTAGCAATATGCTGGTTTTCGCCACCAGCCAGACTTAACGCACCAATCAGGGTGATTCCCGAAATAGCATTGGCTCCGGACATCAACGGAGTATGCAGCGTAGCGGGTACCTTTCGGATAATTTCGAAGCCAACAAAAATTGACAGTATAAGAATGAAAAGCAAATAGATTCCGGTCATGATGCTTCCTCGACAGGTTCAGGAGTGGCAGGTTCACACAGTGCACGAATGGCGCTGTTGGTCACATCGCCCTGGTGGGTAATCACGGCGTTACTCTGAATTTCGTCATCCAGGTTAACGGTAAATTCATTGGTTTCCTGCTGCCAGAATTCACTCACCAGATGGAACAGGTTGTTCGCGTACATCTGAGAAGCATTGAGGGCAACTTCGTTCGACCAGTTTCCGGTGCCAATCACGGTGACCTGATCGATGACAGTGGTTTTTCCGCCAACCGACCCTTCAACATTGCCACCATTCTCTGCCGCCATATCCACAATCACCGAGCCAGGTTTCATCGCGCTTATGGTATCCAAATCGATAAGAACCGGAGGCTTACGTCCGAACAGTTGCGCCGTGGTGATCACGATGTCCGATTCAGCAATGCACTTGGCCTGGGCTTCTTTTTGCTTTTGGACCTGTTCCTTGGTCAGCTCCTGAGCGTACCCCTGTGCGGTCTGCCCCGTTTCACCCAAATCGATGTCGAGGAATTTTGCTCCTAACGAGCGTACCTGTTCTGCAACCACGCTACGGGTATCAAAGGCCGTAACTGCTGCCCCCATACGCTTGGCGGTCGCAATGGCCTGCAATCCGGCAACACCGGCACCAATTACAAAAACCTTGGCCGGGCGAATGGTACCTGCAGCTGTCATCATCATCGGCAGCACAGTCTGCAGTTCACTCATGGCTTTAATCACCATGGTGTAACCCGCCAGACTGGCCTGGGAGCTGAGCGCATCCATTTTCTGACAGCGAGTGGTACGCGGGATCATCTCCATACTGAGGCTGGTAACCTGATACTGGCTCAACAACTGTACGTACTCCAGGCTCTGAAACGGGTCCAGAAAGCTGATGACCGTTTTGCCTTTCAGCGTTGGAATTTCTTCTTTGGGAAGCTTGTTTACCAACAACACAATATCAGCGTCTTCGAGAAGCTTTTTGCGACTCTCCAAAACTTTTGCGCCGGCAACAATATACTCTTCGTCGGAAATGAAAATTCCTTCACCTATACCCGACTCCACCAGCACTTCTGCACCCAACCGTGTGTATCCTTTCACGTTTATCGGCAACATCGCGCAGCGACGTTCGTTCGCCACGCCTTCTTTCAAACAGGCTATCTTTGCCATAACTTCTCACTCCTGAATAAAAGACACAGCAACACCCCGGCCTACAGGCCGAAATGACACGCATCTTAGATAGGACAACCCTACCGGCTAAGGCCGGCAGGTTAATGTGCAGCTAATTTAACAGCGGCGTTAACGAAGGTCGGACACCTGAATGTGGTCCATATCGTCAAACTCCTGGTTTTCACCGCCCATCGCCCAAACAAAAGCGTAGTTGGTGGTACCAGCGCCACTGTGTATGGACCAGCTGGGTGACGCTACCGCCACTTCACTGTCCAACGGCAGGGTGCGTACTTCTGTTGGCTGCCCCATCAAATGGAACACCTTTTCGCCTTCCGGCAAATCGAAGTACATGTATATTTCAGTGCGTCTGAAATGGGTATGTGGTGGCTTGGTGTTCCACACGCTGCCACTCTTGAGTTCGGTTATCCCCATTACCAGCTGGCAGCTGTCAACAATCCCCGGGCGAATTGACTGGAAAATGGTCCGTTCGTTGGACGTTTCCTGTGAGCCCAGTTCAATGAATTTGGCAGCGCTTTTCGGTACGTGGACGGTTTTTGTTACCCGGTGTGCCGGATACGAAACCAGATAATATTTTGCCGGATTGGCCGTGTCGTCCGAGTAAAACTGAACATCCTGGCTTTCCTTAGCAATGTACAGGCTGTCACGGTTGGCCATATCGTAGGATGCACCATCCACTTCGATGCGGCCTGGGCCACCGATATTGATTACGCCTGCCTCACGGCGCTGACAAAAATAATCGGCCGCCAGCTCTTTATGGGTAGGCAGTTGAATCGCATCGGCGGCAGGGGTAATTCCACCAATTACCGCACGGTCTACGTCAGTGTATGTCAGGTTAATCTTGCCGCTTTCAAACAAGGGAGCGGTCACAAACGCTTCACGCAGTTCATCATTGCGCATGGTTTTATAGCTTCGGATATCAGCCGAAAACATAAAGTCCATAATCATTCCTTCAAACGAGTGCCCCGCAAATTTCGCTGGGCAGTGTTACCATTTCAGCGGTGGCGCTTATCGAGCCATCCAGCCGCCGTCGACCAGCATGATGTGGCCGTTCATGTAATTCGATGCATTGCTGGATAGAAAAACCACTGCACCGGCCAGATCTTCTGGCTTGCCCCATTCGCCGCTGGGAATGCGGTCAGAGATGCTTTTGAAGCGCTCTGAGTCCTGACGTAGGTTATAAGTGTTATCTGTTTCGAAGTAACCAGGTGCAATTGCGTTTACCTGGATATTGCTGGAAGCCCATTCGTTGGCAAGCGCCTTGGTCAACTGAGCCACACCACCCTTACTGGCGGCGTAGGATGGCACTGTGATGCCTCCTGAGAAGCTCAGCAATGATGCAATATTGATGATTTTGCCGGATTTCTGTTTGAGCATTTGCTTGCCGGCAGCACGGCAGAACTTGAACACACCGTTCAGGTTGGTGTTGATTACGTCGTCCCAGTCATCATCGGAAAATTCGTGGGCCGGGGCACGTTTAATGGTTCCGGCGTTGTTAACCAGAATATCAATCTTACCGAAACGGCTGATAACGGATTCTACCGCCTCGGCAATTTGCTTGCCGTCACCCTGATCACAACCCAGGGCCATACATGGAACGCCTTTTTCTTCGAGCAAAGCGATAGTCTTTGCAACGTTCTCCACTTTTGAGCCTACAGCAACGACAGTCGCGCCGGCCTCACCCAACGCCACCGCCATCGCCTGACCCAGCCCTCGGCTGGCACCGGTTACTACTGCGACTTTGTCTTTAAGACCAAATTGTTTTTGCAAGTACGCGCTCATTTCTCGTTCCTGTATCTGTGTTAAAGCTAAATGATGTTTATTAAATCAACCCAAGCACTCTGGGCAAGTACTCACTCACTCCAGGTACGGCGGCTACGATAATCAGTGCGACAACCATTGCCACATACATCGGCAATATCGGTTTCATAATCTGGCTGATGGATACCTTACCGATACTGCACCCCACAAACAGCACGCTGCCGACCGGAGGGGTACACAAGCCGATAGACAGGTTGAGGATCATCATGATCCCGAAATGCAGTGGAGAAATACCAAGCATCTCGGCCACCGGCAGAAATATTGGCGTAAAAATCAGTACCGCTGGCGTCATATCCATAAAGGTCCCGACCAACAGCAGAATGATGTTGATGATCAGCAGGATGATCAGCGGGTTTTCGGAAAGCGACAGCAGGGTTGCGCTGATACTTTGGGGGATCAGTTCGTACGACATCAGCCAGGACATGGCGGATGACGCACCAATCAGAAGCATCACTATTGCTGTAGTGTTAACCGTCTTCAGCAAAATTGGATAAAGGTCCCTGACGGTCAGTTCACGATAGAATACCAGCGAAATTACTAACGAATAGAGTACCGCAATGGCCCCGGCTTCCGTGGGCGTAAAGGCCCCACCTATGATGCCGCCGATGATGATGAAGATAAGCAGCAGGCTGGGCAAGGCACCGAAGACTGATGGCCAGAACGGGCCGATGGACTCCTTGGACAACGGCTGAATCTCCTTGCGCCTGACATACAGGGCAGCGCCGACAATGAGCAGTGCCGTGACCAGCAGCCCCGGCAGGTAACCTGCTATGAACAGGGCCGCAATGGACACACCACCACTGGCAAGGGAATAGATAATCAGAATGTTACTGGGCGGGATCAGCATTCCGGTGGTGGCCGCAGTTACGGTCACAGCAGTACTGAAAGGTTTGTTATAGCCCTCTTTCTCCATCGCCGGGATCATAAACCCACCAATGGCCGAAGTGGCCGCAACCGCAGAGCCTGATATGGAACCAAACAGGGCGCAGGAAATAACATTTACAAACGCCAGCCCGCCTGGCAAGCGGCCAACAAAAACTTTGGCACAGTCAATCAGACGCAATGCTATGCCGCCCTGCCCCATGATGTAACCGGAGAGTATAAAAAACGGAATAGCAAGTAAGGCAAAACTGTCAATCCCAGCAGACAGACGTTGCGCAATGGTAGTCACGGCTGGCAACGAATCTATGGTGGCAAGCATAGTCACCAGGGTTGCAAAAATAATTGCAAGCGCTATCGGCAAGTTGATAAGAAGGAGTGCAGCAAATACACCGAATAAAATTGCACTGGTCATTCGCCCACCTCATGAGCCACTCGCTGGCTTTGTTCAGTCAACAAAAAATACACGCTGTACATAAGGAACAATACCCCCGTAACCGGCAGCACTACATATACCGCGGCCATAGGAATACCCAGCACAGCTGATTGCTGGCCCAAAACCCAGGTTAATCGCACCAGATTGCTTCCACCAACAATCAGCACTGTGACGGCAAATATGGCAACCAGCACACAGCACAACTTGAATATGAACCTGGCTTTCGCGGCGGATATATTGCGCACAATGAGATCAAAGCCGAGATGGCTGTGTTCCCAATATGCATAGGCCCCACCGAGCAGACTGATCCAAATCAGCAGAAAACGGGCAATTTCTTCGGTAAAGGAGCTGGGCTGTGCCAGGATAAAACGAGTCAGTACCTGCCAACTGACATCTGCCACCAGCAACACCATCATTGCAGCCAGCAATACCCGCAGATTTCGGTTCAATGCCCCCAACAAACCATTAAAATGATTCATGACTGACCTCCCAACTGGCGAATACGGTCAACCAGCGACTCCAAAGGCGTGCCTTTAATGCGCTCATATATGGGTTTTACACTGTCCTGGAACTGGCCTTTATCCACTTCCATTACTTCAACGCCGGCTTCACGCACTTTCTGCAAAGACATTGCTGTCGATTCTGCCCAGAGCTTGCGCTGGTAAGCCGTGGCCTTGCTCATGGCCTCCTGCAACCAGCTCTTTTGCTGTTCGCTCAACTGGTTCCATACGTGAGTGCCGATTACGATGACATCCGGAATGGACGTGTGCTCGTCTACAATGAAGTACTTGCTGACTTCATAGTGCTTGGAAAAGTAAAACGAAGGCGGGTTGTTTTCAGCCGCATCCACAATACCCTGCTGAAGAGAGGTGTACAGTTCGCCCCAACTGATTGGGGTGGCTGAGCCGCCCATGGTGTTCACCATTTCAACCGCTGATTGGCTGCTCATTACCCGGACTTTGAGGCCACTGAGATCGTCCGGCCCGGTGACTTTCTTCGACGTGGTGTAGAAACTCCGGCTTCCGGCGTCAAAGTACCCCAACCCCTTGATCAGAAATGGCTGACCGGCGTCGAGCAGTTCGCTTCCGAGTTCACTCTCCAGTGTTTGCCAGTAATGGTTCTCATCGTTGAACAAATACGGCAGACTGAATACCTTCATTTGCGGTACAAACGCTTCCAGCGAGCTGGCCGACACTTTTGTCATGCCCATACTGCCAATCTGGATGAGCTCAAGCACTTCACGCTCCGAACCAACCTGGCCAGAAGAGTAGATCACCAGTGACATTTCACCGCCAGAAAGCTCTTTCAATACATCGTTCATGTAAACCAGCGACTGATGAACAGGGTGCTGGGTATCAAGACCATGTGCCAGACGGATAACCGTTCCGTCTTCTTTGTAGCCCCCACAGCCATTAAGCAAAACAAGCAAGGCACAGACTGAGGCGCACAACCATCCTTTCACACGAGTCATGAACGCCCCCCTGACAAATCAATCGCTTTATCAATAATCGCGCCCTTGTGCATAATCACTGTCGCAGCACACAGCTGACCGGCTTCAATGCATTCAGCGGCGCTTCTGCCCTGAAGTTTGGCCGCAAGGAACGCACCGTTGAAGGAATCTCCAGCAGCCGTAGTATCAACAGGCTTTACTATGTTGGTAACCGGATAGAAGGACACCTCACCACCTGCATACAAGGTGCAGCCGTGATGGCCGTTTTTCACCACCAGCTCTTTGGCACCGGCCTTAGCCCAGCGGTTTATACACTCGTCCACCGAATGTTCGCCATACAAAGACTTTTCATCATCAAAGCTGATCACCGCCCAATCGGTCAGTTGCATCATGGTGTTAAAGGTTTGCCGGGCTTCGGCGATGCTTTGCCAGTTGCGTTCACGGTAGTTGTTATCGAACGCCACAATGCCACCACCTGCACGATAGTCCGCCAAAAAAGCGAACAGATTGTTACGATCCTGCTGGCTGTAAAGCGACAATGTAATGCCACTGAGAAAAATAATTGGATATTGCTTTAGCTCGTCAAACACTTCAGGAAAAACAGAAAGTAAAGACCGGGCAGGTGAATTCTGACGCCAGTAACTGAAAAAACGTTCGCCGGAACTGTCGTTGTTTATGATGTAAAGGCCAGGAAGCTGATTGGGCTGGATTTTGACATGTTGAGTCCCGACCCCTTCTTCCTGCCAGCACTGGATCATTTGTTGACTGTAGGTATCGTCGCTAAGGGCAGTAAAATAGTCAGCCTCGCCATGGCAGCGCGCCAGATAAATAGCGGTATTTGAAGTATCACCTCCAAACCCCAGCTTAAATTCATTGTTTGCAAGCTGACTGAGTTCAATCATGCACTCGCCCAATACTGCTACTCTCAACATATTGCCCTTTGCTGTATCTACTTTTTAATCAATTGCCATCAAACTATCGTCATTCGCAATTTTTGTAAAAAAAAAGTAAAAGTGAATTTCAGTAGGCCAGATTCTACCCACCCACAAAATGATTGTAAATGACTAATTTGAGCGGAAATGAGCGGTTATTTTCACCAATATGAAGAAAACCCTCAACAAACAAGCCTCAACCATCTGGTTTTCAACCCTAACCGGATGCACCGAAAGTCATTTTTTCTGCACCAATATCAATCACAAACAGATTATTGAACCCAAATCTTGCGTTCACCTTTGTGATTCCAACATCCACAAACTCAATCTTGCAATATTTGACAGGCTTCACTGGACTGATCACCTATAGATTGCCCCTTATTTATCAATCATGAGACGTCTGGTTCATACTGCAAGCGCCTAATAATAATCATAAGTTTACAATTTTGATACAATTTGATTGCAAAAAATGACCTATCGAGACTACTATCTGTTAAAAAGTGACACAAATTGAATTCTTAAGCCTATGCACTTTATCTGTTAACTAGGGTTTCTGTGAGCATGTGAATACGATCTTCAACCAGATCAAAAGATTTTAGATTAGATGCATTTTGACTCAACGCGGCCAGTGAAAAGGCGAACGGATATGTAAACTTTCTTTTCGCATCGGATTGGTAACACAAGCTTGAGCAGGAGGGGTTGAGGTTGATCGTTCTCACTTAGGAAGTCGGGAGCGAATAGAGCAAAAAACTTGTTTGAACCATTTTCTGTGGAAGCTGATCAGACAGAGTCAACCAAGAACCGAAAGAGTTTTTAAGGATAATTAAATATCAAAATTCAGGAAACCATCCAATCCTGATACAGACAAAACAGGGAGAATAACACTATGTGCGCATACACATTTGCCTACCGGAAAACACAGCCTCAAATGCTAAGGTGCCGTATAAGTCACACCCGCATGACCTGGCAGCCGACATGATTTCATAATGACACATATTGATTAATCAAATGCTTCATCGGTTGTATGAGAATAACCTGAAAGCAGTCAATGGCATTCAATCATTGTTATTGCGCTAAAAAGACTGGAAATAAGGAGAAATTGATTTTCCACAATTCAGTTCAGGTTATTATAATACATAATACTGAGTATTATGATATTGTTAACGCTGAAACGGGTTCATTGACCTAGCAGCTGTTGAAGAAGGTCCAAAGGAACCTTCATATACGAGTATGGAAAAAGGATAAGCTCTTTCATGTTAGAAAAACACCGACAACAACTCATAAAGGATATCCTTGATCAGCAACAGTTCGCGAGCGTTCGTAGTTTGACAGAAAAACTGAACGCATCCGAAGCCACCATCCGACGCGACATTATCAAAATGGCCAAGCGTGGCGAGATCTCCAAAATTCGCGGTGGTGCTGAATCAATCAACAAGAATCCAAGAAAAAGACACATAGCCAGCAGCACCTTTGTCGTCGACAAAAACAAATTCGCCAACACCAAAAAACGCATTGCCAAGCGTGCTGCGGAACTCTGCTCCAATGGCGACGCCATTATCGTAAACGGTGGAACCTCCACATATATGATGGGAGAGTACCTAGCCAACCTGGAACTGAACATTCTGACCAATTCCTTTGTGCTGGCGAACTACCTGTCAGAAAACAGCGACTGCCAAATTTCCCTGCCTGGCGGAGAAATCTACCGGGAACAGGGCATCATTCTCAGCTCCTACGAAAAGGACAGTACTGAGTACTATCATGGCTCAATGATGTTTATGGGTACGCCGGGAATTGGTGAGTTTGGTGTGATGGAATCAGATCCTCTTTTGATTCGTTCTGAGCAGAAACTCAAAAAACAAACCGACAAACTGGTGATCCTGGCCGACAGCAGCAAAATCGGACAGCGCAGCAATTTTATTTTCTGCCCACTGTCCGAAGTGGATATTTTGATAACCGACTCAAAAGCCGATCCTGAACTGGTGAAATACTTCGAGTCTCACGACATCGAAGTTCTGATTGTAGAAGCCGCAGATTAATTTCAGATAAACCCGTTTGGCTGGCGCGGAATTTGGCGCCAGCGTATCCCTTCCTTCAGATATTGCCCAGATTTGACTGAGCCAATGCCCGCCACGCTTCGCGATATTGCGCCAAACCGCTCAACGCGGTTGTATGAGCGTTTTCACTGACAATTTCACAGTTTGCCTGCATCCACTGCGTCAGCTGCGCCGCCCCGGTAACCGTTCCGGTTGTATCCTGCGACAACAATACCCTTTGGTTACTGCGTAACTGGGCTACAATACCGATCAAAATCGGATTCTTCAAAAACGCCCCTTCAATATAGATATTGCCTTCTGCGTCCAGCATATCCAGTTGATAGTCAATCATAAGCGCACAATACAAGGTTGCCAGCGCTATACCACTGATCTTGTCCACTGCCCCCTGAAACCGTCCGGGAGCCGAACCGAACGGCCCGCTTCCAGCACCAAAATTTGGTATTGCGAATACATTCTGCTCGATGATTCGCTCAACGTCAGTTTCGTCAAACTGTTCACCGAGCCAGGAGCCAGCCTGCTCACAGATTTCTTCAAATTCTCTTCCGCCCATAAATCGCGCACAGGCAATTGGAGCCCCCATAGCGTCGATATTCGCGAGCATGTCCCGACTTTCATTCAGTGCGTCCAGCTTGCCCTGGGAGTTCATCAGCACTGTCCAGGTCCCGGTGGAAATCACGGTAAAGGGTTGCCCCTCAAGCGCCAGTTTATACCTCAGATAGCTCGCATTGCTGTCATGAATGCCACTGTAAAACAGACAATCACTGTTAAGCCCGCATAACTCAGCCACCTCAGGCAGCAGGGTTCCGCACTCGAAATAGGCCGGTTCAATAGGCGGGAACTTGTCCTCAATGCCCATATGCTCAACCAGAGACGAATAACGATTTTCGGCAACCGACCACAGATCGGTGTGGCAGCCCAATGACGTAATTTCAGTACAGAGAGTGCCGGTAAAACGCCAAGCCCAGTATTGCGGATACATCAGAATGTCGGTAGCAGAAACAAACTTCTGAGGGTATTTCTGTTGCAGCCAGTACAATTGACGCCCCGCATTCAGGCCAAGAGGCAAGCTTGGTGACAGCGTTGATTCAAACTCCGGGCGCAACTGATCATATTCCGGGCGAACCAGGGCCGCGCAGTCAAACTCGTAATCCAGTATTGGCAGTACCAGCCCATCAGGCTCACTACTGTTTCTATCTATCAACGCGGCGGTGGCACCGTGGGTCGTAAACGTCATGGCGCCAACGGAATAACCCCGGCACAGGGTGCGGATACTGCTGGTTAACCACTGCCAGATCCCGTCTGCGTCAACACAGGGATACTCACCCGAGTTGACCACCTTATTCTTCATTTGCATGGAAGAAATGGAGGTAAACCCTGCATCCAGCAGGTGCACCTTAACGTGGGTTTTACCGATATCCACGATAAGCGTATTGGAATGTTGTGTTATTGGCATGCTCGACTCTTTATGTTCTGTGCCCTATGCGCATAATGCCCTGGCACAGGGACTAACCCTCTGCGACCTTTCACCCGGCGTTATGTTTCAAAGTGCAATTTTTTCTGCGGGTAAGCAATTATTCACCGGCAGACTGTATGGTTGAAATAACTGTTGCTAATATCGGCCACGCCAGCTCACTGCCGCGGCACAGGCTTATCGCCTGATTATTCTTCAGGGCTTCGGATATTGCTTTTTTAATTCAGCCAGGCACTGATAAATTACACCGCATGCAGTGAATGCAAACGCGCCTGCAGTACTCTGAAAAAATTACGCCTGCTCATTGTTTTACTAATCCGAAGTTCATCAAATCCACACCTTTTAAAGTCTAAAAGGGCAGCAAAAGCCGTTGCGCAAGATTTCATAATAGTGCAACATCATTCACATTATTGCAAACAACATCATGGCAATTTGGATTCGCATTATGAAGAGTTCCTTTCTGATGGCAGCAGTTAAAGTCACCACCCATCGGCTGCGTATTGACTTGCTTACCTCAGCCTGCTTGTTGGGCGGCAGCGCAAGCGCTCATGCCCAGGACTGCAACAGCCATGCAACTCATTCATCCAGCGAAAGCCGACGGTTTCTGGTCCATGTCTCTGCTTGCAAAAGCAAAAAATGCCACAGCCTGAAACGAATGGTACAGCATTTTTCACCTATGGCTTATTCTGGGGCATCAGTCACGGGCTGCACAGTAAGCAAGACTACCTTGAGGCTGCAATGAAAGGCTGGGCCGCACTTAACAGTGCCTTGGATAAAGATGGAAAAATTGGCTGGGCTCAGCAAATTGGGGATGCTCCGGACCTGGTCAGCTACGACGATTCGCAGTTATACGCTGTTGGTGGATTTTTACTCGCCGGGTCGGAGGTATTCGACTATTACACCGCGCGAAACGATGAGTCTGCTCACAGTCATTAAGCCGTTTGCGGCCACACACATCAGGGTGGCCGAAGCATTTTGCTCACACACCAACCACAAAAATGGAAAGGAATTATGCAAGCAAAGATAACCTTAACCTCTTACCCTAAATCGGCCTTACTCACTATGGGTTTACTGCTGGCAGGTTGTTCCAGCGAGCAGGCCAGCGTTACCGAAGCCCCTGCCGCTGAAGAATCAGCTGAGAAGGTTATGGCCTACGCCCGATTTGTGCCGGAGCGTCGCGACGACTTCGCGTGGGAAAATGACAAGGTCGCGTTTCGGGTTTACGGCCCTGCCGCCCCCCTGGCTGGACACGCCAGCGGCGTAGATGCCTGGCTGAAAAAAGTGGATTACTCCATCATCGACAAATGGTATGCCGGCTTTGTTAACGGCATTAGCTATCACGAAGATCGGGGTGAAGGCTATGATCCTTACCACACCGGGATCAGCCGCGGTGTGGGCGGCAGTGCTGTGTGGGTTGATGGCAAGCCTTATTACGGGCACAACTTCGATAGTTACGAAGTGATTCAAAGTGGCGGCGATGAGGTTGTGTTCACCCTGCACTACGCATTTGAGACCCCGCTTGGTAACGTTGAAGAGCTCAAAACCGTTTCATTGGAGTTGGGCAGCCAGTTATACAAAGTGGACTCAACCTTCACTTTAAACGGTGAAGCTACCTCGCTGCCAATTGCCCTTGGCCTGGCTACCCATGACGAAAAAGCCAGCGTGTATTCAAATGAGGCGGCAGGCTGGATTTCCGCCTGGGAGGTCATTGATGAACTCGGCCTGGGCACGGGCGTGATTATAGACCCAGCCAAAGTGACCAGCATCGCCCATATGCCTATTGACGAGAAAGATGAAAGCCACATCTGGCTGTTCACCAACACCGATGACAACGGCCAAATCACTTATTACGCCGGATTTGGCTGGGAAGGTGCGGGTGAAATTACCACCCTGGAGCAATGGCACCAGTATCTGGACAGCTTTCCACTCTAAGCTGCACCGCCAATACTCTTTGCAATAAATTAAACGGCCTTCAGTCTCCTGATAGAAGGCCGTCGTGTATTTACGAGGAACAAAATGGAAAAAATTGCTTTTGTCATGACCCTTCTGCCAGGGCATGAAGTGGAATACAAAAAGCGCCACGATGAAATCTGGCCGGAGCTCAAAGCAGCCCTCAAGGATGCTGGCGTATCTGACTATTCCATTTATTTTGAGAAATCATCAAACAAGCTGTTTGCGGTACTCAAACGCACTGATAACCATAGTATGGACGAACTGCCGGCCCATCCGGTGGTGAAAAAGTGGTGGGCTTTTATGGCCGATATCATGCAGACCAACCCGGACAACTCCCCCGTGGTTGTGCCACTGGACGAAGTATTTCATCTGGACTGAACCCTATCCGTTAGGCTCAGAAGCCAACCGACGACATAAGCCCGGACTCCGGTTCGGGCTTCTTAGGGTTTACGGCCTCCACTGTCACCTTCTCCCCCGCGTTTATTGTCCAGATAGCCCAAGCTGTGCAGAAGTCTGCGATCCGGACTAGATCACATTTGACTGCATATGAGCGACAATGCTTTATGTTAACTTTTTGTGATGCTAATATTGCTCAAATGATTGTCATCTCAATAATCTCAACACATTGATGCTGAAATAAAAAGCGAGTCTTAAACCCATGCCTATCTCATTACCCATGTTTGCTAAACGATCTCTTAAACCAGTTGGACTGGCGGTCATGATGGCCACTACAACACTGTCTTGCAGTGCGAGCACACCAGCACAGGAAAGCCCGCAGCCTAACGCTCTGATTAAGAGCATCGCGCTGGACAACGTGTGGTCCGGGCATCGGGTCAAGCCCTATCTGTTGACCCGTGGCAAACATCAGTTTGTGGCCTATTTCGATGCCAATCGCCAAATGACGGTTGCACACCGGGAAGGTGCCAATCCCTGGCGGTATTACAAGGTAGACAGCTGGCTGGGCTGGGACAGCCACAACTACGTCACTCTGGAAGTGGATAAAGAGGGTTACATTCATCTGATTGGCAATATGCACGCCGACCCGCTGGAATACTTTCGGTCTAGCGAACCTTATCAGGTACGTTCGCTGCAAAGAGTAGAGGTTATGGTGGACAAGTCGGTAGAAAAACGCATGACTTATCCCATTTTTCTGCTCAACAAAAACAACGATTTGATTGTTAAATATCGCGACGGCGGCAGTGGTAACGGTAATGAAATTTACAACATCTACGATACCAGCACCCAAACCTGGCGACGGCTGCACACCAACCAGTTTCTTGATGGGCAGGGCCTTATGAGCGGCTATTTTGAAGGCCCGGTGTTAGGCCCCGATGGCAACTTTCACCTGATTTGGGTTTGGCGCAATACCCCAAGTGCCGACAGCAATCACAGTTTGTCCTACGCCACCAGCCCCGATCTGGTTAGCTGGTTCGATTCCAATGGCAATACCCTTGAACTGCCACTGACCCTGGATAAAGTAGAGATTGTTGATCCTGTACCTCCCAAAGGCGGCATGATCAACGGCAATGTAAAGATAGGCTTCGATCAACAGCAGCGGCCGGTAATCTCCTATCACAAATACGATGAAGACGGCGACACTGAGATTTTTGTCGCCCGCAAGGAAGGCAAAGGCTGGAAAACGTCACAGCTGAGCGAATGGGACGGATTCCGCTGGGAGTTCGGCGGGCATGGCTCTCTTGGGCGTTTCCCGGTCAGGCCCAGTGCGCCCGTGGTTCTGGATGATAAAAACCTGGGAGTGACGGTGCGCAAGGATGATTCAATACTGCAATTTGTGGTCGACAGTGAAACCCTCGCCACCGTGCGGGTTGAAAACACGTCCCTTTACCCTGCGGAAATTGACGCGGTTTCCCGCAAATCCAATCAGAAAATGCTTCAGGATACGGCCTACCCGTTTGAACTGCACGTGCAGGCCGGTTCAGGGCAAGCTTCATCAGGCAATCAGTTTTACCTTTCCTGGTTCAGCCAGCCAGGCAACCGCGACCGGGCTCATACCAGCATTTCGCTGCCGGGTGTGCTGCTGGTGCATGAATTCGCGCAGCAATGATGTCATCATTCTGAGCCTGACTGAGTCAGGCTTACTGCCTTACACGAAAAAGCCCCGTCAATTTTGACGGGGCTTTTTGAACTTCAGACAAGTGGTTGAGTTATTGCCACTTGCTCATTTCAGACGCAGCCAACAGAACCGCGCCGGCACCATACAACTGGGAATCGGTTTTCTTAACCGGATCCGGCGATTTACCCACGTGCTGTACCCAGTTCACACGGCCGTCTTCTTCCACCGCAGACTCAATGGCGACCCAGCCTTTTTCAACCACCTCTTTAGCGTGATCATCCGTCAGAATGCCGTTGTTCACACCCCAGGCAAGGCCAAAGGTGATAAAGCCGGTGCCACTGATTTCCGGTGTTTTTACCTTATCAGGATCCATCAAAGACGCAGGCCAGAAGCCATTGTCACGCTGCAGTTTCATCAGGCCAGCGGCATTTTTCTTATACAGCTCGATATAACGGGGTTTGGAAGGGTGATTGTCCGGCAGGTCATCAATGATCATCGGAATAGCGGCGAAAACCCAGCCATTACCGCGGCCCCAGAATACAGGCCCACCATTATCGCTCTTCATGTCGAAGTAACGGCTGTCACGGAAAAAGAGCCCGTACTCGTCTGAGAACAGATAGTCCGCCGCAGCCCAGAATTCTTTGTCTGCATAGTCGAAATACTTGGGATCGCCGGTTACGTTGCTCATCATCAACCAGCTACGCGGAGCCATAAACAGGGCATCAGCCCAGCACCACCGGGTCTGACAGTTACCTTCGAGGTGAGATTTAC
The DNA here is from genome assembly GCF_003367475.1 of Alteromonas aestuariivivens. Taxonomy (GTDB): domain Bacteria; phylum Pseudomonadota; class Gammaproteobacteria; order Enterobacterales; family Alteromonadaceae; genus Alteromonas; species Alteromonas aestuariivivens. Next base: position 24,559 of record NZ_QRHA01000006.1, on the reverse strand, counting down.
TGGTTTTAGTGTGATTCAGTTCTTCCGAGTCAACCATCTCCAAACCGACCTGAGGCGGGTTTGCCAGGATCATGTCGAATACTTCCTGCAGATGCTTGTAGGCTGCCTCATTACCAGTCTGTTCCGTCAGCCACAGATACATCTGGCCAATTGCATGGTCATCGGCGTGATAAGGCCGGTTCATCAGCACTTCATAGTTTTCACGCTCGCCGACGCTTTTCATAAAGGCCAGCAACTCCTCGTCACCAACGGTTTCCACCCAGCGGGTCAACCCAATGTAAAACGCTGCCTGGATCCAGAATTTGGCGTCCTCGGATTTTTCACGGTGAGATTCCGGAATGTAATCCAGATGCCCGAACTGAGCGATTTGCCAGTTTGCCACTTTGTTGCCGACTTCCTGTGCCGACTCCCGGAACGTACTGGCCAGGGCTACTTCGGGCTGAGTTGCAACCTGAGTCTGACTTTCCGCCTCTGAAGCCGTTACGGTTTCGCTCCCGTTGCAACCGGCAAGCATCAGAGTGACGGCCAACGCGGCTGGAGTGAGTTTTGCTGTAATCTTTAACATAATGTTTCCCGTGAAAATTCACATTTTAATCAGTAACTTGCCGGATTCTGTTAGTCTTTTTATTCAAGCAGGCTGGCCTCTTCCAAAGGGCGCTGCACCGGCCCATCTTCCCCAACCAGATACATTTTTCTGTAGTCGGTACCCGGCACGATCCCCGCCACTAACACCTGTGCATTCGGGTGCGCATTACGAATGATTGACGTAATCGCAAAACCTGTACCCGGTACACTCAAGTAGACCTTTTGTCGGCTGAACGTCAGTCCACCATCGTTACTCTGCCAGTTTCCAACCACGCCCAGCTTTTTGCTGCCCGATTCAACGACACCGGTGTTGTCAGCATCACTCACGGCCAGAACCATATTGACCGTCGAGGATGAAGGCACTTTAAAGTCGCCTCGTGAAACCGGTAATGGCTCTGGGCCACTGACCCACTGCTGGCCATCCCAGCGATAGAAATAGAAGTTTTGCGGCCCACCGTGCTTGCGCCCCAGGTGCTCGCCCATTCTGAAGCTCACATAAGGGTATCCGTCTGGCCCGATTTGGGTGGTACCTCGATTGGCCCACAATTCACCAGAATCCACCACCAGCGCCTTTGCGTCGGCATCTTCCTTGGTGAGCGGCACATCCAGCACTTCACCCTGAACGTTATGCCAGTCACCATCCAGGGTATTCATGTACAGGTAGTAACCGTTGCGACGCTCGCCATCATGAGTCTTGGTTGGGGTGTTATCCCAACACATGTGGTACGTCACTGCAGCCAGAATGGTGTTGTTTGGCCCCTTGGTAAACCATGCATACCAGGCATCCACACCGGCCGCATCATCTCTGCGCTTGGTTTTCAGTACAGATACAGGTTCGCCGAATGTGCGGCCATTGTCGGTAGATTTCTGATAAACCCAGTTGCTGCGGTGGGCGCCGTGGCGATAGAACAGGTATAGATCGCCATTATCCATCTTGACCCACTGATTGTAGGTGCCAAATGGCGAAACATTGTTGAGCGTTTCCCATTCGCTAATGTCGTAAGGGCGTTTGGAAACCGCATGCTGCTGGCGACCGTAATGATAGTTACCCAGTTTGTTCTCACCCAGTTCCGGCACACCGCCGTGACCGCCAAAGGCCACGTGAATGTAGCCCTCGTCATCAATGATCATGGCGGGCTTGCCGTGATTGTCGATTTTGTCACGGGTCGGGTCTTTGCCCATATCACTGACACCGGCTTTAAATGGGCCTGACCACTGTTTGGTATTGTGGTTGTAAGCTGCCAGATACGGATCTTCCAATAACCCCTGATAGGCCACATAGGTAATTCCGTTGTGGTATTCACCGGCAGGGTGCTGAATGGGGGCTACCGCATTACTCAGGCCATTGTCAGCGAAGTAATCCACCATGGTTTGTTGTGGAACGGCATTGTCGTTTGCACAGCCAGCCAGCGCGCTGATAACAAGAGCGCTAGCCAGAGAATTAAAGAGGCGTTTCTTTTCATTGAGATAACTCGCGGTTTTGCCTGACAATCCAAGTAAATTCATATCGCCTCAATCCTCAAGAATACTTAAAGCAAGTGCCACAAACAGGCACGAGAGGGAGCCCCCCTCCTCCCCGATGCTGGCTCTCATTAATATGGGTAACCAGCTCCGGGGTGAGCCCCCTCTCATAATGCGCAACAATAAATTAACACGACACAAAATGCAACATAATGATTAAAACTGAGCGTTTATGGTGATTAAAAAACACCAGCAGATGGGTCCAGAAACAGGATTCAAGGAATTTTTTACAAAAAAATGGCCCGGGTAATACCGGGCCGCAGAGTGTTTAGAAAGTCCCGCGTTTCACGCGAAACACTCTGCAGACTGGAGACAAACGTAGCGAGCGAAGAAAGTGCAAGGAAAAAGTCGCCGAAAAACCGCAGTTTACAAATGGTAAATGAGGATTTTGAGAAGACTTTTAACGCTGCAATTTCGAGCGCAGTAGTTTGTCATCAGTCTGTGGCCCGGGCAATACCGGGCCAGATGACGTTTACTTCTCTTGCTGATTTCGATCAGTCTTTGTATTGCTCAAACAACTCCAGGAACGCCTGGGCTTTTTGCGGGTATTCCGCCGCCAGATTGTTGGACTCGTCCGGATCCTGCAGAATGTTAAACAATTGCAGATCGCCATCCAGACGGTACCTGACCGCTTTCCATTCGCCTTCTCTTGCCGCCTGATAAATGTCACCAATAACACCGGAATTCGGATCGCCTACCTGTTTGGCAAATTCCCAGTACATCAGGCGCTCAGGCATTTCCTCTGGTTCATCCTGCAACAATCCGGAAATGGACACCCCGTTGGTACGTACCCGTGGCACCAGGTTCAGGTTAACACCGGCAATGTCTGCAAAAGTAGGCAGCACATCTGCAAACGTCCATGGGGTTTTGTCGACGCGAGGCTGCTTAATTTTCGCTGGCCAGTGCAACAGCATGGGAACGTGAATACCGCCGTCAAACAGGTCACGTTTCTGGCCTTTATAGGGCGCAGAAGCTTTCAGGTATTGCGGGTCCGCTCCACCTTCATCGTGTGGGCCATTGTCAGACGTGAAGATAATCAGGGTGTTATCGAGAATGCCGCGCTTTTCCAAAGTGGCAATGATTTGGCCCACATAGTCGTCAAGCGCACTGACCATTCCTGCCAGCGTAGCATTGGGCTTATCCACCGGCTCAGGGTAATAGGCCGCGTATTTGTCGCTGGGAACACCGGTAGACATGCCGGTATAAGGCTTCTCTTCAAAGTCGTACTGGGCACTGTATTTTTCAGGCACAGCCAGTTCCGCGTGAGGGGAAGAAAATGTCAGCATGACGAAGAACGGATTGTCCCGCTCCTGTTCAATGTAATTAATGGCTTCTTCCGCGAACAGTTCCTGGGCATACGCGCCTTTTTTGCCACCTTCGTTCTCGGTAATGCGGATTTTTTTACCATCCCGCCACAGGATTTGCGGATACTGGCGGTGCCCTTCAAGAATCGAGTACATGCCATACCAGGTATCAAAACCCATCGCCAGCGGATCGGTAACGCCCATTTGCGAACCTATGGAATACTTACCAAAAAGCGCCGTATCATAGCTGGCGTGCTTCAACACATGGGCAACCGTTATATCCATCTCAGTCAGTTGAACTGTGTTGGAGTTATTGGTCATATAGCGGCCATCCCGCCCGGTAAACAGTGCCACCCGGGAAGGGGAGCACACGGTATTGCCGGCATACGCATGATCAAACCGAATACCGTTACTGGCCATTTTATCCAGGTTAGGCGTTTTAATCGGGGTGTTACCGTAAGCACCCACTTGGTTGAAACCGAGATCGTCGGTCAAAATAAAGATGATATTTGGCTTTTCTTCAGCGTAGGTAAATGCGCTAAAGCTCATCAACAGGCATTGCAAAAGATAAGCAGCAATACGGCTCTTATTTATCATTTTTCATCTTTCCTTGGCGTAATTTAATTCGCAGATTTCAGCTAACCCGGTGTTTTAACAAAAATCAGAATAACACCGGCAGGCAATTACAGGCATGACCAATAATGACCTATCGTGACGACTTTAACATAGCATGAACAATATTAAAGCCTATTTTTAACGCTTCAAACCAGTTTGGCACGAACCGGACGGCGTCAATTCTCTGGGAAAGTACTTAATCCACAAGCAAAATTATCAATCACACGAAAATGTTTAACCTTGATTATTTTTGACCATTAGGGTACTAATACAGTTTGCAGAAATGTTAATAAAGTCACCGGTCGCGTTCCGATAATATCGATTACCGAGATACATGGGGAGCTACCAGCAAGCGTCGAACTCTAACCCGCAGGCCACAAATGAATTACCAAAGCATCGCTAAATTCACCTCTGCTCTGTTCCTTTTCACAATAGGCCTGCCGATTGTAAGCACCCACTCACATGCAGAGCAGGCACCTCAAAATATGAGTGATAAGCCTCCTCTCAATATTCTGTGGCTGGTGATTGAAGACATGAGCCCATTGCTCAATGAATACGGTGACAACACCCTGGCCACGCCGAACATTTCCAGCCTCGCCAGCGAAGGTGTGGTATACACCAATGTGTTCTCACCTTCAGGCGTATGCGCACCCAGCCGGGCCGCCATTGCACTGGGGATGTACCCTTCTGCGGTTGGCGCCAACAATATGCGCACCACTTCCAACACACAGGAAACCGGCTTACCCAGCTACGAGGCGGTGCCTCCGGCTGAAGCGAAAATGCTCAGTCAGTACCTGCGCGAGCTGGGCTATTACACCACCAACAACCTGAAAGAAGATTATCAGTTCAAAGCCCCCAAGACTGCGTGGCATGACAGCAGCGCGCTGGCCCACTGGCGGGACCGCGCACAACGGCAGCCCTTTTTTGCCGTAGTCAATTTCACCACCACCCACGAGTCAGGCCTGTTTGAACCCTATGGATTTCGTGAGATTGAGTTCCGTCATTACCTGAACAACGACAAAAAAGCTATCACCGCACTGCCTCAGCACCACTCGGTAAAAACCACAGAAGCTGACACCCCGGTTCACCTGCCCAAAGATACGGATTTTAATATTCCCCCCTACCTGCCCGACACTCCGGTGGTACGCAGGGACATGTGGAAAATGTACAACAATCTGGCCGAGACTGACCGCCAGATTGGCGCAGTGCTGCAGCAACTCAAGGACGACGGCCTTTATGACAGCACCATCATTGTTTTTTATTCCGATCACGGCGGGCCTTTGCCAAGACAAAAGCGGTTGATTTACGACAGTGGCCTGAAAGTGCCCATGTTCATTCGTTTTCCCCATGCTAAAGGCGCCGGGGCTCGCGATGACCAGTTGATCAGCTTTGTTGACCTGGCGCCAACCACCATTGCCTTGGCAGGCGGTGAAATTCCTTCCCACATGCACGGGCGCAATTTTTTGGGCCAGAACACGCCTGCCCGCAAATACATTCACGCTGCGGTTGATCGTCTGGACGAATACACCGATGCCATTCGTGCGGTACGAGATAAACAATTTAAGTACATCCGCAACTACCGCCCAAATCAGGGATACTATCTGCCGCTTGCCTACCGGGAGAAAATTCCCAGCATGCAGGAGTTACTGCGTCTAAAGGCCTCAGGTCAGTTATCAGAAGCGCAGGCGCAGTGGTTTCGGTCACAAAAGCCCGCCGAAGAACTGTTTGATGTTGAGGCAGACCCACACGAATTGAATAACCTGGCCGGATTACCCGAATATGCCGACACCCTGCACAGGCTTTCCAGTGAGATGGATCGCTGGCTTGCGCAAATTGGCGATACGCCGAACCTACCCGAGAGCGAGCTGATCGCCGGGCTATGGCAGGGCCAGAATACCCAGCCGCAAACCGCACAGCCCGTTGTAGAAAAAAGCCACGGTAAGATTAGCCTGACCAGCCCCACACCGGGTGCAAACATCAGCTATAGCCTGGGCAACAGCAGCGATGCCTCGCTTCACTGGCAGCCTTATTACGAACCGTTTGAAGTGGAAACGGGTACCGCAATAAGTGTTATCGCTCATCGTATCGGCTATCAGGAAAGCCTGGTCGTCACACTAGGGTGTGTTTATCTTTGTTAATTATTTATGTTGGAAACTAAAATGGCTGAGAACGAGGCGTCGGTGGCGCAGTTTGGCAATCCAAATAAGTCAACGACAACGCGGTTATCGGTCATTTTAGCTTCAACCCGAAGGGCAGTGACCATTATTGCGCCATACTGCCCACAAATTCGCTCATTTAGGCCCACTAAACCTCACTCATTTGTGATTGTCTGGCGCAATAATGACCGACTGCATAAACAATGAACAAAGATAAACACACCCTACCCCTTTCCCCTGAGTCAACTCCGGAGTTATAACGCGCATGCACGCCTTCACCCAATACGTTTTCAGACACTGCCTTTTGATGCTCCCGTTACTGTGGCTGGCCGCCTGTACTGCCCAACCGCCAGCTTCACAAGCCATCGTTGAGGCCCCGGTGAAACTTAAGCTGGGGGAAGGCTTTTCCAGCCCTATCGGGTACTATGAAAGCACACCTCGCTTTTCCTGGCTGCTACCGCAACAGGGCCAATCAGATTTCCAGACCGCCTACCAAATCCAGGTTTCCGGCCAAACGTTTACCAATGCCGACACCGCTGCGGATTTGTGGGACAGTGGCAAAGTTTTTTCCAGCCAGACGTCGTGGCTGGATTATCAGGGCAAACCTTTAAAATCTCGTCAAAAGGCGTACTGGCGGGTGCGATACTGGAATGAACAACAGCAGGCTTCAGACTGGAGTGACACCCAGGAGTTTGAGTTAGGGTTGCTTGACAATACCGACTGGCAGGGAAAGTGGATTGGCCACCCGGACACCGCATTGTTAACCCAGCCCACCAAAGAAATTCTGGCCACCCCGCAATATCTGCGAAAGACCTTTCGGGTAAACAGGCCAGTAAAGCAGGCGCGCCTTTATGTCACTGCCAAAGGGGTGTTCAAACCTTTTATTAACGGCAACATTGTTGCCCCCAACGATGTGATGACTCCGGGCTGGACCCCGTATCAGCGGCGTATTGAAACCCTGACCTATGACATTACCGAAAATCTGACTTTAGGTGAAAACACTCTGGCCGCCAGCCTGGCGGGAGGCTGGTACTCCGGGCGTATTGCCAATCTGATGGATATTGATCACAAGCTGCCGCCGCGCTTTTTGGCCCAGCTTGAAATCGTCTACCAGGATGGCAGCAGCCAGACAATTGTCACCGATGAGAGCTGGAAGAGTTCCCAGGCCGGGCCTATCCGTTTTGCCAGTAATTACGATGGCGAGCGCTACGATCAGGCGATGGAAATGCCAGGCTGGAACGCAGCCGGATTTGATGATGCCAGCTGGCAGGCTGCAATCAGCGAGCCCCTCGACCCGCAGGTTCTGCTGCGCCCCAAACGGCATGATCCCATCCGAATGACACAAACACTTCCGGCCGTTTCCGTAGAAGTGACCGGACCCGGTGTGGCAGTGTTTGATTTTGGCCAGAATATGGTTGGTGTTCCGCACATTTTGGTGCCAGCAATTGCAGGGCAACCGATCCGCATTCGCTTTGCCGAAGCTTTGCACAAGGGTGAGTTTTATACCGACAACTACCGCAGTGCCCACTCAACGGACTACTATCTGCCAGCCAAAACCGGGCAGATTGAGTACCAGCCAACCTTTACCTTTCATGGCTACCGCTATATGGAAGTTTCCGGCTTTGATTCATCGCAAGCGCCTTCAACTGACTGGGCCAATGCGCTGGTACAACACTCTGACATCCGGCTCTACAATAATTTTTCCAGTTCCAGCGCCAAGCTGAATCAGCTATCGCAGAACGTTGTCTGGGGCATGCGCAGCAACTTCTACGACATTCCTCTCGACTGCCCGCAGCGTGACGAACGCCTCGGCTGGACCGGCGATGCCAATGCCTTTCTTACCCCTTCCATGTACATGGCCGATGCCTACGGTTTCTGGTCTGCGTGGTTACAGAGTGTGCGCGAGGAGCAAAACGAACAAGGGATGGTCCCGCTGTACATTCCCTATGTAAAGTGGATCACCTGGGCCTCGTCGGGTTGGGGGGACGCTGCCACCATCATCCCCTGGGAACTCTACCAGCTGACCGGCGACCTCAGCATTCTGCAAGACAATTACGCCATGATGCTGGGCTGGCTCGACTACCACAAAAGCCAGAGCGAAAACCACATCTCGCACATGAAAACTTTTGGTGACTGGCTGCAGCCCTACCCGGTGTCAGAGGCGGCCAATCGTGGCGACACCGATTTCAGCCTGATCTCCACCGCGTTCTACGCCCGCTCCGTGCAACTGACTGCCAAAACCGCACAAGCGTTAGGCAAAACCGATAAAGCTCGGCAACTAACCGAGCTTCACAGCGACATTAAGGCCGCCTTTCTGGCAAAATTCTTCGACGATCAATTGCTGCCTAAGTCAGGCCACGCGACACAAACCACTTATCTGCTGGGACTGGCGTTTGAGCTCTTCCCCACCGGGCAGCGAGAGATTGCCCTGAACCATCTGCTCGGCCTGCTAAAGGCATCCGACAACCATTTGCGTACCGGCTTTTTGGGCACTTCACTGCTTGCCTCGGTGTTGCAGGACGCCGGACGCAGTGACCTGATCTACGATTTACTGTTCAAGGAAACCTACCCTTCGTGGTTCTATTCCATCAACAACGGCGCCACCACAACCTGGGAGCGCTGGAATTCGTACTCCCTTGAAGACGGGTTTAATCCACAGGGCATGAACTCTCTGAATCACTATGCCTACGGAACCATTTCCCGCTGGTTCTATGAAGGGATCCTGGGCGTTACCCCTGCTGAACCGGGCTTCAAACGCATTAGCATTGCGCCACAGTTTAACCAGCGCCTGTCCGCGGCGAGCGGTCAGGTCCCGACGCCCAATGGTCCGGTCAGTATTGACTGGAAAATCACCAACCAGACCCTTATTCTGGACGTAACCATCCCGCGCAACACGGAAGCGGACCTGTCCCTGCCCGATGTGATGCCTGGCACCGTTACCGTTAATGGAACGGCAACAGATGGCGAAAACTTCCATGCCATGTCACCGGGTCGGTACCGCATTGAAGCCAAACTGAGCAACATTTGAGGTGACTATTAGATGATAAAACCAATAATTGGCACACTACTGTGTTCGGTGCTCGTTGCCTGCAGTACCCATTATACCGCTACCACTGAAGCGGCTGGGCAATCAACGCCATACGCACCAGCAATGAATAGTGCCCAGCGCGTATTCGCCGAGCAGGATGGCATGGTGGTCATTGAGGCTGAACACTTTAGCGCCCAAGCTTTGGCTGATGTACGGCGCTGGACTGTTTTTGATGCAGACACACCCGTTTCACACGGCCTGAATGATGCAGATTTGCCGCACCCTGTGGATGCCAGCAACGGCGCATACATCGAAATTCTGCCGGATACCCGCACTAATCACGATGAAGTTCTTATAAGCGGTGAAAACTTTTCCGCCCAACCTGGGGTAATGGGCGTGCTCTCCTACCCGATACAATTCAGCCAAACCGGCCGCTACTACCTGTGGGGGCGGGCTTTCAGCACCGGCAGCGAAGACAACGGTGTGCACTTTGGCATTGACGGCAGCTGGCCGGAAAGCTCGCAGCGCCTGCAACTGTGCGAGGGCAAGAACAGCTGGACCTGGTCGTCGCAACAGCGCCGACCGGACAACCACTGCGGTACCCCCTCAACCCTGTGGATAGACATTGACCAACCGGGTTTGCATCATCTGATGGTGTCCATGCGGGAAGACGGATTTGAACTGGATAAGATCATTCTGGCCCTGGACCCGGGTTTTATTCCAGCAGGAATCAGCCTTGGCGAAACTCTCTACCAGCCCAAAGCACTGCCCCCCAAAACCGCCTATAAACAGGTTCTGGAATACCGCAAAATTCTCGGTGCAGCCGAGCTCTTCGAACCCGATCCGCAACATGCCTTTGCCCTATACCACGACAAAAATCGCGATGTTATGGCAGTGAATGCTGTCAAGCCCGATGCCCGCGACAAGTTCTTTCGATGGAACTTCACAGTTCCAACCCCTGAAAAAGGCAATAACCGCAAGCGAAGTGTGACCTATGCCAACGCTCAGCTGGTAACCCTGGCAGAAATCGACGGCGAGTCCAAATACCGGGTTTGGTTGAATAACCAGTTACTTGCAGAAGTGCAGAATCCTGAAACCAACACCGACTATCAGGAAATCTACTTCCCGCTCGGAGAATTAACCCTAGCCCCCGGAGACGTACTCAGTGTCGAGTCCATGGCAGTCACTAACGGTAAAATTCCGGAGAATGGCGGTACGGCCTTCGCACGAGGACGCTGGCGAGGCCTGGTGTTGAACTGAACCACCGCCCATTTATCACACACAAAAAACAACAAAAGCAATGCCCACTATGACTAATGAACAATGCTCCGGCCATTACCGCTTTTTCTGGCAGAATGCCCGGTTATCCTTTATCACCGCCTTGCTGTTGCTGCTCAGCACAGTTGGCGGATTATCCAAAGCCCTGGCAGGGGGAGAAGATGCCCGGCCGTCGCGCCCCAACATTCTGTTCATCCTGGCGGACGATCACCGTTGGGATCTGTTGGGGAACATTCACCCTATTATCAAAACCCCCAACCTCGACCGGCTTGCCGAGCAAGGTACCTATTTCAGTAACGCCTTTGTGACGACGCCCATTTGTGCGTCAAGCCGTATCAGTATTCTTACCGGGCTCACAGAACGTACCCATGACTTTACCTTTGGCCGCCCGCCAACCGGTGCCATAGAGTCGCAGAATGTTTACCTCAAATTACTCAAAGACAGTGGTTACCGTTCCGGTTTTGTCGGCAAATACGAAATCAAACTTTCAGGAGACGACAGCGAACGCTTCGATTACTTTTACCCCCTGCTGCATTCGAAAACCAACGAATATCAGGGCAAAGAGCTGCCACAGACTTACTATATTACCCAGTTAACCCAGGACTTTATCGAGTCTTCAGCGGGAGACCAACCCTGGGCAATTGCGGTGAACTTCTGGAACCCCCATGCTCTTGATAGTGATAAGGAAAACCAGTACCACTACCCTGCCGAGTTCGAGAACTGGTATGCCGATGTGACCATCCCTCCAGCGAAATTATCCGACGATGCCTCGTTTGAACAATTACCCGAATTCCTGCAGCAGTCCATTGGCCGGGTTCGCTGGGAATACCGTTACGCCAATGAAGCCATGTACCAGAAAATGGTTAAGCGCTATTACCGTGCCATCAGTGCAGTGGACCAGGGCGTAGGCATGATTTTGAAGACACTGGAGCAGTCCGGCATGGCTGACAACACCATCGTCATCTACACCAGTGACAATGGCTACAACGTTAATGAACGCCAACTGGCTGGTAAATGGTTTGGCTGGGAGGAAGATTTGCGCATACCACTGATTGTGTATGACCCGCGCAAGCCTGCCTCGCACGGCAAACAACGCAGCGATTATGTGCTGAATATTGATTTTCCGGCCACCATGCTCGACCTAGCGGGCATACCAGCACCGGAAACCTACCAGGGCGAAAGCTTCCTGCCCATGCTCGACGGGCAAACCCCACCCAGCTGGCGCCACGAATTTTTCTTTGAACACATGTACCAGCCCAAGCGGGTGTCCATTCCCCCTATGGCGGGCGTGAGAACGCAGGACTGGAAATACGTGAATTTTTATAAGCACGGCCATCAACAGCTCTACAGCCTCAAGGCCGACCCGGATGAACGGGAGAACCTGGCGCAATTACCGGAGTATCAGGGCATACTGAACACACTGAGCCAACGCACCGCGCACTACATCGAACGCTATGAGAACCAGCGCAGTGAAGAAGTAAAAGCCCGTAAAGACTTTGTGAATCAACTACCTGCTCACGGCGCGCCCTGAACTGGCGCGGCCTTAACAGGCGATAGCTGGACCAACGTTATTGAAACTAAATAGTTATCAATTAGCGCTCAAACTTCAAATCGCTGCTTGATTTTAGGCATCTTTTTGCCGCTGGCTGCGATGCGGCCCAATATTTTGAACAGCAATACCATCTCAAAAATGTAGTAAGCCACCATAAAGGTGATCACATTTGCATTGCTCGTATTGGGGATGCGTAAGAGGTCACAAATCCCATCTATAACCTGGGCAAGTACCGTCGGGTAGCTGGTATGGGAGATCCCACCGGTTTCCAGGTAAAATTGTTCCGCACTTTCATAGGTTTTAATAACCTCACCGGCATCATTAGTGAGTTCGATCTTTTTGACCAGTGCGTCCGGCCCGGCAATATACCAAACCAGACTTTCCACTTGGTACTGCAACATATGGGCGAAAGAATGCAGATAACTGACGGCAACGGAGGTGTAATCCGCAAGGAAAATTCCGCCCATAAAGGCCACCCCCAGCATGGCAACAGAAGCGGGTACAACGGGCAATCCCGCGCGAATGATGAACAATGAAATCACGGTGTATGTCTCTCCTGAAGAGTATTATTTTTAAGCCCGTATTATACGAACTTCCCGTAAATTTCAAAAAAACAGGTGATATGCGCGTTTAATCGCCAAACCTTACCGGTTCAATAAAAAGCGGGGCCAACCGACCCCGCCTTTTTACTGCCCGAAAATATCAGAGCCGTTGTCTCTTATCCGCCCAATGCTGAATAGCAGATTCACATACTCAATTGAAGTGAGTACTTACCTGGCAAATATTCAGATTGCTCGCCGCCGGGCACAGTGACGAGTGCCGTGGTGTTATCGGGGATTTCAAATGTCCACTCTACGCCACCATCAACCCGTTTCCATTTGCTGACAATTGTGCCGTAACCGGTCGTGTAAGATACGTTTGAGTACTCCAAATCGCCAGGGAATACCGGGCTCAGCTCAAAGCGCTGGAACCCTGGCTCGTCTGCCAGCGGGCGAATACCCCCCAGCCCCTCATAAAACCAGCCATCGTAACCACTGTGGAACGGGTGGTTGAGGGAAAACCCTGGGCCGGATTTGCCGGTTGGGTCTGCGTACGGGTCAAAGAAACCCTTGCGTTCCCAAAGAGTTGTCGCCTTCAGTTCGTTAAACAGGTAATCGTAGCCCGGGTACCCCTTGGCTTTGAAAATATTGAATGCGGTGTCGCCATAACCGTTGTCACTGAGGGCTCGATACAGATAGGTTTGCCCCAATGCCCCCACTGCACCATGGCCGTTCCAGTCGTTCTCCACATTGTCCTTCAGCGCATCGGCAACCTTCTGGCGCAGAGGCTCAGGGGCTATGCCAAATCGCAATGCCAGGGCATCGGCGGTCTGGCTGCCATAGTGGCCGGTTTGCGGGTTGTAAAACTCCTGATTGAACTGGTCACTGATGTTGTCAAACAGGGCGAAGAAATGCGCAGCCTGTTCCGTTTTCCCCAACAACGTGGAGATCTTCGCCATTAAATCGGCCGAGTGTGCAAAAAACGCCGAACTGGTGATGGTGGGCACCGTATGCTGCGGGCTGCAGCGCCCGTTCACCCGTGGCGTACCCGGAACTCGCACAGGATCGCACCAGTCTCCGTAACCGATACGAATGAGGTCATTTTCCATTACATTCTCACCGGCTTTCATGTACTCAAGCATGCTTTCGTACTGGTCCTGCAGTAACCGGATGTCACCGTGGTGGCGATAATGCTCCCAGGCGATGATGACCTCAGCCGCAGCCCAGTCGTAATTACCACCGTGCGAGCGTTTGCCCGGCACTACCGCGGGAGCAACGTAAGCTGAGGTTTCGAAATCCCGCACGTACTTCTGCCACAGGTTTTCCATGTTGAAGTTGTAGTTGCCGGTAATAAGCGCAGCGTGGGCATCACCGGTCCAGCCGGCGCGTTCACGAATCGGGCAGTCCATGGGCAAGCTCATCAGGTTGCCTTCATAGCTCCAAAGCGCCATCTCGTGGATGCGGTTGAGCATCGGGTCTGAACTTTCAAAACTGCCCGCACGCTCTACGCTGCTTCTTACCAAATGTGCGGTAATGGCATCCAGAGGCGGCTGCTCGTCCAGCCCCCGTACTTCAAGGTAACGGAAACCGTGCCAGGTAAATGTGGGTGTCCAGCTGCCCTGGTCATCGCCACTGGCGATGTAGGTATCCACCTGTGATAACAGCGGGGCACCGCCGCCACTTTTCTGGCTCATGTAGCCTTCAGCGTCCATCCATTCGCCGTAACGGAAATGTACCGCCTGCCCTTTGCTCAGGCCCAGGCTGGAAATGTCTACCGTGGGGATACCAGTAAAGTTCTGGCCAAAATCGTACACCCAAACGTTCGCTTCAGGGCTGGTGATCACAACCGGTTTCACTTCTTTGATAGCTTTAATGGCAGGTAGCAATTGCGGCTCCAGTACTTCAGTAGGCCACTCATTGAGTACTGCCACCGGCTGCCAGTCGCTGACATCTGCGCCCTGTTCATTCCACTTTGCTACTGCGCGGTTAGCGTCGTACAGCTCACCGGAAAAAATGCCTTCTTTCAGAACCGGCGAAGCGTGGCTTAACCAGTTCTGGTCAGAAACCACCAGCTGTTGAGAGCCATCGTCATAGGTTAGTTCGAGCTGGGCGATGAACGCAGGCTGCCCATAGCCAAGGTAATAATTTCGCTCCGGTTTGGAGAACGCAATAAACTCATGGTACCAGCCACTGCCCAGATGCACCGCAATGGTGTTTTGGCCAGAGGCCAACAGCCCAAGCACATCGTCGGTGTTGTACAGAATACGCTTGTCGAAATCGGTCTGGCCCGGGTCCATAATGCGATCATCAACTTTTTCGCCATTTATAAACACTTCGTAATAGCCTGCAGCAGTGCTGTGCAGACGGGCACTCACCAGCTTTTTCGATGTTTCGGTAGTAAAGTCGTGGCGAAACAGGCCTGCGGTCGCCTCCTCTTTAAGCTGGGTAATAACTCTTTTCTGGGTTTCCACTTTGTCCGGGCGATGCATCGGATTATTCAGATCCGCCGCAAAAGTCATCCATTCTTCAACTCCATCACCTTCGTTTACAACCTCAGGGTTAGCAACCTGAACCCATTTCGCCTGCCAATCAGTTTTGTTCACCAAACCCATTTCCCAGTAGCCTGTATTGCTCCAGCCAGAGCCGGATGGCAGCTCTTCAGACCAAACCTTTACCCGCCAGTAAACCGGTGCCCGGGCGGCAAGAGGCTGGCCCTGATACAAAATATTAACCGAGCGGCCAGAGCTGACTTTGCCACTATCCCAGTAATCCGGTGCTCCACTTTGTAGCACAGACTCAGAACTGGCGACCTGGATCTGATAGGCAGACTGCTTTTTCACATTTGCGTGCCAGGACAACGCAGGCCGACTGTGGTGAACGTTAAAAGGCGACTTGAGGCCTTCGGTTAGCAGGTTATCAGGCTGAGCCGCACTTGCGCTCTCCTGAATCTGCGCACCGCACGCAACCAGCATGCCTGTAAATAGAAGAACCAAACTCAATCTCATTTTCATCTCACTAAATTGGAACAGAATTATTTTAATCTGGGCAGACCTTCGCAAGTGCTACTCTTCCAGCACCATCAGTTCAATGGACTTAAACTGCACCGTGCTGTTTTCTGCCTGTATGGCGATATAGCCTGATTGCAGGTGGCTGCCTCCGTACAACGGAGTCAGTGACTGCGACTTTTCATCCAGTACAGGCTGGCTGTATTCCAGCACCAACTCACCATTTACAAAGTGCCTGATGAGCTCATCACCATGAACTTCAACCTCCACATTCACCCACTGATCACCGCGATAGGTTTCAGAACTGGAGTTGGTGCAGTGCTTGGTCACCAACTCGCCTGCAAGTGTCACGTGGGAGTTTGGCGTGCACAGATTGGCCGTGGGCCTGGATTCGGTATCCGCATTGGCACCCAGCAGTTGCACTTCCAGGCTGGCCGGGAAGCGTTGCGCCAGCGCCATGCTTTCAGGGGGCTGGGAGTGGATCATAAAGCCATTATTTTTCCAGGCGTTTTTATAGCCCGGTAACTGCTGCTCCAAAAACCGGTAAGTCGCACGCAGTTTGTAATGTGAGTAAGGGGTTTGATAGAACAGGTGACCAAATTCGAAGTTGAAATTCTCGTACTGATCATAATTCGTGGTGAGGTAACCGTCCTGAACCCGAAAAGTATTTTTGTAATTATCGCCAAGTGGGTAGCCTGCAAATTTCGCCACCCAACCGTCCAGTGACTTACCATCGAAAATGGGCATCCAATTATGTTCTTCAGCCCGGGCGCTGCATGAAAGTAATACGCTACCCGTGATCACGAGAGCCTGAAACCAGTGTCTGGTTAAGTAATTGTCCCTCAAAGCACCTTTTCCTTTAGCAGCCTTGCCGCATAGTCTGCCGCTCTGGCAGTAATCGCCATATAGGTAAGTGAAGGATTTTGGGTAGCACAGGACGACATGCAGGCACCATCGGTGACAAACAGATTGGCTACATCATGAGATTGCGCCCATCTGTTCAACACCGATTTGGTTGGGTCATCGCCCATGCAGGCACCACCCATTTCATGGATCCGGCGCCCTACTGGCATGGGCTGATCATCTGGAATGGGTTTTATTTTAATGTCGCGGCAACCACCAGCCTGCAAAATTTCTTCAATATCGACTGCGGCTTGTTTCGTCATTTTACGTTCGTTTTCCCTGACCATTGCATCAATGTGCAACACGGGCATACCCCACTGATCTTTCTTGTCCGGCAGCAACGTAGCTTTGTTGTCGTAGTAGGGCAGCATTTCACCGTACATTAACGCCTTGAAACGCCAGGGGCCGGGTTGTTTAGCCTGCATTTTCACTGTTTCGCCAATACCGATTCGCCGAGCGGTGGTGCCAGTGCTTGTGCGGCTGCTCGCGGTTGTCTGGTAACCGTACCCCCGGACAAAATCCACTCCGTCTTTTTGCTCATGCCGAAAGTTAGGGATGTAGGTTGCAATCGGTCTGCGCCCAAACGAATGCTTGTCTTCAAACCCGGGCACTTCTGCATCCGCAACCACGCCAGTAAAGTGGTCCATAATGTAGTGCCCCACCGCACCGCTTGAGTTGGCAATGCCATTGGGGAAAGCCTTGGATTTGGAATTCAGCAGAATTTGCACCGTTCCCAATGCCGAAGCACACAAAAACACTACCCGGGCGCGGTAGCTGCGTACTTCTTTGCTGTGAGCATCAATTACCGTAACGCCGGACGCTTTTCCAGTCTGCTCGTCATAATTAACACTCGCAACAATGGCGTCGGTAACCACGGTTAGGTTACCGGTACGTTCTGCCGCCGGCAGCGTTGCAGAAAGGGAACTGAAATACCCCCCGAACATACAGCCTCGGCGGCAATAAGAACGGGCCTGACACTGGCCGCGGCCGAGCTTGAGTTGTTCTTCCGTAGGCTCAGTGATATTGGCCGCACGGCCTATGATCAAATGACGATCGGTGTACTTTTTGGCAATGTTTTTGGAAACGAACTCCTCTGCGCAACTCATCTCCCAGGGCTTTTGAAATACGCCATCAGGTACTTCTTCCAGCCCATCCTTGTTGGCCGATACGCCAATAAAGGATTCCACATAATCGTACCAGGGCGCCAAATCCTGGTAGCCAATGGGCCAGGGCACACCGTGGCCATCTTTGGCGTTGGCTTCGAAGTCCTTCACTCCCCAACGCAGTACCTGGCGGCCCCATGTCAGTGACCGCCCGCCCAACTGATAACCTCTAATCCAATGAAACGGCCTGTCTTCCGGAAAAGAATAAGGATGCTCTTTGTCATCAACAAAGAACTGAATGTTGGACGTATTAAAAAACGATTGGCTGTTTCTTATCGTCTTATAACGGTTCTGTTCTTCGAGCAACTCAGGAGGCAGCCCGAAGTTTTCAAGCTCCCAGGGCGCTTTGAAATCCTTATATTCAGGGCCCCGATGATCGACTTTACGACCCCGCTCAAGAACCAGGGTTTTGAACCCCTTCTCGCAGAATTCTTTGGCTGCCCAGCCTCCGGTTATTCCAGAGCCCACTACAATCACATCGTATTCGGGCTTCATAAACGGCCTCTCTTATGAATCGCTTTCAGTTCATCTTCAGTCACGCAGCCTTTAAACCCTCCGGGGACCAAAACGAAGTCCGGGTTTGCCTCTTTCGAAGAATAATAAACGTGAAAAATCATCTCCTTCAGCGCCCGATAGCTGGCAAACAACACAGAATCAGCCTCGCGAAAGGCCGCTTTATCAAGTTGTTGTATGAGAGATTGTCGCTGCTCGAGCGGTAACGAAATGTAAGGAGAAGCGAGGGTATCCATGGCCTGTGAATCAATGCTTTCCAGACAGGCCGGAAACTGACGTTTGGTTTCCTCACCCGCCCAGGTCATCATCAGTTCATCCAGTAGCGAAGCAACGTGCACATCTGAAGCGCCCGGTGTATCCGTTCGTGGGATCATGATCTCAGCCACATCATTGAGCACAGTAAGCTGCCACGCTGTGAAGAATTTGCCATCCCTGGCGACATGAAACAGGCGAGTTGCGGGGTTCATAACAGTTGACAGCACCGGCGCCGTCACCAGGTACGCCATGGTGCCGATAAAAACCCTACGGCTAATTTGGAATTCGCTCATAACTTCCCTTTTTTAAAACTCAGACCGTTGAGTTTCATACCCGAAGAAATTGGTGAACTGCCAACCCACTTGCATCAATCCGCAAAGTACTGCCCAGCCTTGTAGCTATTTTTAACAAAATATACATATCCGAACATCAATTCAAGCACAAACAGTCAAAATCAATTATCTAAAAGCATTCACCGACCTAAACTTGGAGCCACAAAAAAGCACAAAATAAACAAGCATATAAAACACAATGACTCACTAAAATGCCCATTTACACTGAACGTTAACTGTATTTTTTTTGTAAAAAAATCGTCGACAGCGCTATGCAATCAACATTAAACTCATCAAAACACTCATTAAAAATCATAAATAATCAACAGGATCACTATGCGTGGATTTTTTATCGCCCTGATATGTACCCTGAGTTTGCCAACTGCAGTTCACGCGGTAGAGTCTTGCAGCAAAGCGTTACCGGGCGTAAGCGTTCAGTTGCATTCTGTGCGTGAGACCCTCAGTGAAAATTTTAAGGACACACTGACTGCGCTGGCGGAGATGGGATTTGAAGCAGTTGAATTTGCCGGCCGTTACGGCCCCTATGCCGATGACCCGCAGGGTTTAAAGGCCTTTTTGGACTCGTTGGGGCTTAAGGTCAGCGGCGCTCACGTGCCGATTAAGTTGCTGCGCAGCGAACAGGCAGATAAAAGCCTTGATTTTTTGAAAGCTATTGGGGCCGAACTGTTGATCATTCCCCACGATGCAAGAGTGGATAACCCCGATGAGATTGATGCGCTGATAACGGAACTGCGGGTTCTTTCTGCCCGCGTGAATGCAAAGGGCATGCTGCTGGGTTACCACAATCACTCCAAAGAGTTTAAGCCATTTAATGGCACAACTTTCTGGGACCACCTGGCCCAAAATACCCCGCCGGAATTTGTGTTACAGCTGGATGTGGGCTGGGCAAATTATGCTGGTGCAGACCCCATTGATTACGTTAAACGCTACCCGCACAGAACACTCACCACCCATTACAAAATCCGCACACGGGAAGAAGACAAAGACAAGGGGTTGCCTGTGATCATGGGAGAAGACAATTTTGACTGGCAAACGCTCATCAAAACTAACATGAGTGTTGGTGATACTTCCTGGCTGGTGGTTGAACAGGAAGAATACCCGCAAGGCTTTACCCCGCTCCAGGCTGTAAAAGCGTCCAAACAGGGGCTGGATAACATTCTCCGTGATCTTCGTTCGGAGTGCGAATAATGTTCCTAACAAAATGTTTTGCACGTTGTAGCCCCCTCGTTTTCACTGTGCTGCTGACATCCGCCTGCACTGCCGCGCAGGCGTCAACCGAAGTCCCGAATCAAGTACAGAACAGCACGCCCAACATTGTGTTTATTTACACAGACGATCAGGCAGCGTGGGCGCTGGGTCGAAATGGCGAAAGCCAGGCCATTACTCCCAATCTGGATAAACTGGCCGCAGAAGGGATGTACTTTCCGAACGCGTATGCCAATACTCCAGTGTGCAGCCCAGCCCGCGCCAGCCTGTTAACCTCACAATACGGCTATGAGCTGGGCATAGATGACTGGATTAACGACAACCTCAAGTCAAAAACCCTCACAGGGCACCAGCCCGATCTTGGTCTGGATCCAAAATACGAAACCTGGCCGGAAGTGCTGGAGCGGTCCGGTTACCGTACGGGGTTGATCGGTAAATGGCACCTGGGCGAGTTGCCCAAGTATCACCCGACGAAGCACGGCTATCAGGAATTTGTCGGATTTGTAGAAGGCGGCACTTCGCCTGAGAACCCGGTTCTTGAAGTGGAAGGAAAAACAACCCCACACAAAGGGCTAACCACCGACATTCTCACTGACTACGCCATTGAATTTCTGGGCAAGCATCAAGGTGAAAAGTTCGCACTCTCTTTGCATTTACGCGCACCTCACTACCCGTTCGCACCAGCTTCACCGCAGGATGAAGCGCCGTTCAAAGATATGGCTATTGAGGTGCCCCACCCCGATTACCCGGACTTGAATATTGAAAGGGCACACAAGCTTAAGCGTGAATACCTAGCGAGCGTTAAAGGTATTGACCGCAATATCGGCCGCTTGATGGATACGCTGGATGAACTGAATTTGCGCAGCAACACGCTAGTAATTTTCACTTCAGACCATGGTTACACAATTGGGCAAAACGGCATATGGCATAAAGGTAACGGTTTCTGGCTGCTGAATAAGCCCCCCGCCGGCACTGACAATGTGCCCAGAGGGCAGCGGCCCAACCTTTACGATACCACCGTCAAGGTTCCGTTGATTGTACGCTGGCCCGATGCGATTGAAGCCGGCACAGTTAACCCTTCAACCATGTCGAATCTCGACTGGTTTCCTACCTTGGTCAGCATAGCCAACGGTAAAGCCAGCGACGACAATGTCATTCGGGGGCAAGACTACCTCCCAGCGTTTTTAGATAAGACCAAGGTGTTGTCGACCGACTACTATGGGGCTTACACCACTCAGCACCAGTCGTTAACACAAATGAGAATGTACAGTGACGGGGCTTATAAATTAGTGCGGGATTTCAAAAACCCTGAAAGAAACGAATTTTATGACCTAAAACAGGACCCGTTGGAAACCACCAACCTGCTGAAACAGGCACTGAGTAAAGAACAACGCAGTATCCTGAAAGCTCATGATCAGATCATTCATAGCAAGATGCGTGAAACCAACGACCCTGTGCTGACCCAGTACACCGCTATAGAAGTTCGCCAGGGAAATTGATAGCCATTGCCGGATTCACTTACAATTTGTGCCTGAACGACAATTTTCGTTTTACGCAATGACAGAGGTATTGATGATTTCCTGGCAACTACTGCAATTTTCCGAACTGAGCACCGAGCAGTTGTACACTATTATGCAACTTCGAGTGAATGTATTTGTGGTTGAACAGAACTGCCCGTACCCGGAACTCGATGACAAAGATAGCAAAACCGGTGTGTACCACCTGCTCGGTTACCAAAACAACGAACTGGTGGCCTACGCCAGACTGCTGGCCCCCGGCATCAGTTACCCCTCAGTTAGCATCGGCCGGGTAGCCACCCGCCAGTCTTCACGAGGAACCGGCCTGGGCCATGAGTTAATTCGCCAGGCACTCCACCATTGCGATTCCATTTGGCCCGGCCAAAGCATTGAAATTGGTGCTCAGGCCTACCTGGAAGATTTTTACGCACAATACGGCTTTGTTCGAAGATCGGAAAACTATCTGGAAGATGGGATCCCGCATTTGGATATGCTGCTGGGTAAATAAAAAAGTAGCTGATTAAAATTAGGGCTGAAAAACCCGGCTAAATTTTAGACTAGCCTCAATAGTATTGCGTACTGTTTGATGAAAAAGCAGGCCAACTAGCCTATGTATTGGAGTTCGGCATGGCCACTAGCATTATTGCTAACTGGCTTGTAGCTATTATCCTTAATAGGGGATAATGTTGACATTATCCCTTTGTGGGTATAATTTGTTCTTTATCCCCTTCTGGGTATATTCAATTAGGCGCATCAATGATATTCAGCCCAAAGCAACTTGCGGATTATCTTAAACTGATCCGGACTCAAAACAATTGGTCACAGGCCGAGGTTGCCCAACGTGTCGGCGTGAAGCAAAGTACCATTTCCAATTTTGAAAATGATCCTGATCGCTGCCAGATGCAGACATTTTTCAAAATTCTTCAGGCCTTAGATCTGACGATAAGTGTCGCACCGAACAAAAATCAGCAGGCGACACAGGATGAGGATTGGTAATTGGCAACACTGCAACTGTATCTGAATCAAGCGCACATTGGTGAACTCATCATGCGCAATGATGGCGCACACCAATTGCATTACGCATCTTCCTGGTTAACTCACCCCAAAGCCCGCCCCTTATCACTGTCTTTGCCACTGCAGAAAGGGCGTATTACCTCAGAACAGGTATACAATTATTTCGACAATTTACTGCCAGACTCTCAACGCATTCGTGAGCGCATCGTAAAGCGCTTCAACGCTGCCTCCAGTCGTCCGTTTGACTTATTGGCACAGGTAGGACGAGACAGTGTCGGTGCGCTTACTATATTGCAGGACTCTTATCCTCAGCAGTCCCCATCATTGGATTATGAGCAACTGAGGGATAAACGACTGAAGGCGCTGCTACTCGCTTATCAATCGGACATGCCTTTGGGTATGGCTGAGGAAGAAGAACTCAGGATTTCGGTCGCCGGTGCACAGGAAAAGACGGCGTTATTAAACATTAATGGTCAATGGTGTGTACCAAAAGGACTGACGCCAACAACGCACATCATCAAGTTACCCATCGGGCAGATTAAAGGGCCGGACTTCACGCTGGATTTAAGTGATAGTGTAGAAAACGAATGGCTGTGTATCGAACTAGCCAGAGAGTTGGGATTTGCTGTACCTGCGGTAGACATTGTTCGGGTGGATGAGGTTAAGGCACTTGCGGTCGAGCGCTTTGATCGACGTTGGACAGCAGATAAGAACAATATCCTGCGCTTACCGCAGGAAGACATGTGTCAGGCGCATGGCTTGCCACCGGCAATTAAATACGAGGCAGAAGGCGGGCCTGGCATTGAGCAAATAATGAAGTTGCTGATGGGTTCAAGTAATGCACTCGCCGATCGCGATGCATTTATGCGATTCCAGGTTTTTCAGTGGTTGATAGGCGCAACGGACGGTCATGCAAAAAATTTCTCCATCTATTTAGAAGCCGGTGGAGCATACCGGTTGACGCCTTTCTATGACATTCTGTCAGCGTACCCGATAACGGGGGGGCAAGGATTACACCTGCGGGATTTAAGTCTGGCGATGGGACTTACGGCGACAAAAGGTAAAAAGCGGAAGATTGATCAGATTTTCCCGCGGCATTTCGTTGCCACAGCCAAGTCCGTTGGTTTTGATCCCGCAAGAATGCAAAGTATTATGCTGAAGTTTGTTGATGAACTTCCTGTGGCAATAGAAAAGCTTAAACGTCGCATGCACGCCGAAATTCCCGACAGCATTCAAACAGCCATTTTTGAGCAAAGCTTGATGAAACTGGAGCGGCTAAAATCGGCACCAATGTAGAACGTTAGAAGTCCTGTGGATCAGTTTTGGGTGCAAATCAACATTCAAAAGTATCGTCATCTAATTCGCTAGGGTCTCACCAAGTCGATTGAATGCTCTACGCGCAAGTCTAGTTCAATGCTCCTAAATGCTCTCAAAACCGCCCTTTTGCGACCAACCCACATTTCTATAGAAAAAATATGATGCAAATTTGGGTTCAAAAAGTCCTTAAAAATAACAAGAAAATTTCTCATCAATAACTATCTGACTTTCATAGTTTTTCTACCCCTGGAAAAAATCACAACGCATTGAGTAGACCCCTCCAACTCAGCGATGCGGCGTTGATAATCATCTGCGTTCATACGGTTAGTATCTCGCCTTAACGTATTGATTACCCTGTATTCTTCAGACTATTTCGTGATCGATAATCGCTGTTTATGATCCCCGGTTATAAGCCGGAAGCCTGATAGGGTAAGGGCCTGTGGCCCACCACATCGTAACCGGACAACAACCAGTTGAGTTGCTGTTCATCCAAAGACAGGTGCGGCAGGTCGGGGGGTAATCCTCCCATTTTTAACTGACGCTAAAAGTAGAAGTTATGCTGCCATCAAAGGTGGTTTTCCACCGTTGGCTTTGTGTGGTCGTTCGTGATTGTAAAACCACAGCCACTTCGTTGTATAGTCCTGCACCTCTTCGATTGATTCGAACAGGTGCTTACTGACCCAGCTGTAACGCATTGTTCGGTTGTGACGTTCGATGTATGCGTTTTGCTGAGGC
>NZ_QRHA01000005.1 GCF_003367475.1 Alteromonas aestuariivivens | reverse complement strand
TTATATTCATGGCTATTACAGCCGACTGAGACCGCATTCATACAACGGTGGTTTAACACCGAATGAATCGGAGAAACGTTACTGGAATAGCTACAACGATGTGGCCAAAATTACTTGACCACTACACTGCGAACTCTTGGGTTAGAGACATTAGAGTTGTAGGCATCGAGCATTGAAATGTATTCACCATCGGCACTGCAGAACCATTTATTTTCCATGTAGCTCAGTGACTGCTCTTTTTCCCACTGGTGCTGTGACAATCTTTCGCTACTGCAATATGTGCTTTTCTCTTGGTGAACCAGGTCTAGTTGGCGCCGAACTTCTTCCATCTGTTGTGCTGCTAACTGCTTTAACCTTTTAAACCAAAACTTTTCAGAGCGAAGTTGAGTTAATGCTTCGGCGATTGAATGGTCATCGGGCAATACAAAGCCGTATCGTGAGAACTTACTTTTGCAAAAGGAGAGGGCTTGCTCTTTAGCCATGTGGGCGGTGTCACGCATACATTCATTGGCTTTTGTTTTGGCAAAACGCTTGAGTTCTGGTAGGTCAGTAGTCAGGTTTAGATCGGCAACCTGGAGTTGCTTATCTAAATTAGATAGGAATCGGTTGGCGGTTACGTAATCACTGAGGCGCGTCAATTTTATATATTTATGAGCAACGTCATAAGCGATGGGGCTTAACTTATCGAATATCCGAGAACGAAACTTGTGGCATTCACGAGTACCAATACCCTCAGTAAGTGCTAAGGGGGAGGTGACAGATTCGCGACATCCGAGTACAGATTCAGGACATTCTGAGGCCCTTTGTAGACCGTCCGAGACCTGTTGAGTATTTCGGTGAGCTTCGCTGGAGTCAGCGTTTTTAGTGGGATAAAGCGGTCTAGAGTGGTCTAGACCGCTTTGGCATTTGGTGGAGCTGGCGGGATTTGAACCCGCGTCCAGAAAATGTCTACTTTTGGTACTACATGCTTAGTTTGTCTTTTATTTAACTACTTTGGACTCCGGCAAACAGGATTCCTGGTAGCTGTCCTGATACTGTTTCGCGGTTCAACCTCAGGAGAGTTTCCCTCGCTAGTTTGCTTATATGACCTTCCGAACCCACGCTAGCAAACAAAGCTGTGGTGGAAGGGCCTATGCCGGGTATTAAGCGGCTAGTGCGTAAGTTTCGTCGTTTGCGACTATTTAATGCGGCTTTTTAAGAGGCAAACCGCTCCTCTGCATGCACCTCCAGCTTCCTAGATCCTGTCGAATCCTAATCAGCCCCGGAGATCTCCTGTTACCAGGATTTTCACACCCTTGAAACAAACAGTTTCGACGGTGGAACTTATTCGGAGTTTACCTACTTTCGTACGCCAGTACAACCTGCATTTAATACGCTACATAAGCCCTCAAACCCCATTCAGAGCCCTTAGTTAGATGAGGAGCGCGTCTGGTGACGCTCGATTTACAAAACTATGCAACGTTGCTCAATGTGACAAGTGTAAATATTTTGTTGAAATTGGTTTAATTTGATCAATAATGTGTTTGTTTTGTGTTTATTTTTGGTTGAAGTTGACCTTTTTTGGCCTATATGGAAACCAGTAACCGGAAGACGCATGTGTCTCCACTCAAATAACGCTCGATACAAACACCCGGGTACCCTAAATATGATTAAGAATATCAAAAAAAAGATTTGTCTATCTACGCTGGGCTTTTTGGCAATACCTGTCGTTAATGCTGCAAATTGTACCAGTACGCCTGTAAACCCCAATGGCAACGTCAGTCAGCTGAAGGATGCGTTACAGCAGGCTACCAACACGGGTTTGCCGCTAACCATTACCGGTACTTACTACATAAGTTCAGACATAAAAGTGACGTTGCGAAAAGATCTGGTTGTCGATGCAACCGGGGCCAATTTTATTGCTACCTCAAGTCTTGATGGCGATATGTTCAGTTTCGATACTGTGAATGGCGACAACGTTTGCAACAATGAAAACGCACTTGCCGATTTTCATTGGGACGGTGGCAGTTTCAATATGGCCAACGCCTATGTGTCGAAGGTTGTACCCTATACCCAGTTGACTCCTTCAGGTCGCGAAGGTACACAGAATACTGGTGACGCATTGTCTATTCGCGGTGTGGTAAACAGCACCAATTATCACAAGCTCGATGAACTAATTATTGAAAACATCACCTACACTGGCACAGCATCCAGCAGTGATCCTTTCTATTTAGCCGGTGGTGACAGTGCAATTTTAATGACCGGAGCGTTAAAAGCGACAATTCGTTACAACAACTTCTATGGTGTGCGTGATGCTGCGGTCTATCTGAGTGCGGGCGGTGATTCCGGCCAGTTTGGCGACCACTTTACTATTCACAACAACTATGTAGAACGCGCATTTGACGGGTTTACCTCAAAGCGTGGCGCAGACAATATTGTCATGCGGGACAATGATCTGGTTGATGTTGCAGTGGGTTTGAGTGTCAAGAGCGTTAATCAGGGCTGGCAGGCCACTAATATCACGATAAAACGCAACACTATAGACAAAGCCATGCGGGCCATCAGTCTTGAAACTGCAAACAACGTTACAGTTGATGACAATACAATTGATAACCTGGGCGATGTGGTGGCAAACCAAAGTAGCACGGTGGCAAATTTCAATTCGTTCAGTGATGCCTTCGAAGGCATCTCGCTTATTGGTGTTCAGGGAACCAATGTCGTGAGTAACAATTCGATTAACGGCATTACTGGTTCAAGCCGTGAGGGGGCTACCACAACCTGGGGTATAGTCACCCGTTCATATGAAGGGCGTTCGACTACAGGAGTGACCAAAACAACGAACTCCTTTTACAAACTGGATAAGTGGTCAATGGATTTGTGATTAGAGGCCAATAAAGCGCGTTCAGGGCACACTGCTTTGAATTGCGCTTTGCACGTTGAAGGTAAAGTTGCTAATTCTTTGGGTGAAAAGGCAGTAAAACAGGTTCTAAAGGGTGCAATCTGCTGCGATCTTGATTAAAGTACCCCAGCTTTTAATATCAGATTAGCAGTATGAAAACTGATTCCATTGTCAATACCCCGTTCTCCCTGCCATGTGGGCAAGTTGTTCCAAACCGGATAGTGAAAGCCGCAATGGAAGAAAATATGGCTGGGCCGGGAAGGCTGCCCGGTTATGCTCTGTTAGCTTTGTATCGCTATTGGGCTCACGGTGGTGCAGGTATGATCATTACCGGAAATGTTATGGTTGACAGTGCTGCCATGACCGGGCCGGGTGGGGTAGTGCTCGAAAGTTCCTCTCCGTCAGACCCCTTCGAGCGCTGGGCGTCAGTTATCAAATCGGGTGGTGCGCTGGCGATAATGCAAATCAACCACCCAGGCAGGCAATCTTTTGTCAAACTCAAAGGCAAGGCTCTGGCACCCTCGGCGGTCCCGCTGAATATGGGACGCTTTTCCAAACAGTTTGTTCAGCCAAAAGCTATGAGCTGTGAAGAGATCAGAGATGTTTGCCAGCGTTTCGTGAGTACCGCAAAATGTGCTCAGAATGCCGGTTTTGACGGTGTGGAAGTACACGCTGCGCATGGGTATTTGTTGAGTCAGTTTTTGTCCCCGTTAACCAACCATCGCCAGGATGAGTATGGCGGGTGTCTGGAAAATCGCGCTCGTTTATTGCTGAATATTGTCAGCCAGATCCGGGCTACCTGCGGAAAACACTTTGCCATTCTTATAAAGCTTAATTCTGCGGATTTTCAAAGGGGCGGCTTTACCATAAAAGATGCCCGGCGTGTCATTGCCATGTTGGAGCGGCTGGATGTGGATGTGATCGAGCTAAGTGGCGGCAGCTATGAAGTGCCAGCGATGCAGGGGCAATCACGGGATCATAATACCCTTGCCAGAGAAGCGTATTTTCTGAAATTTGCCCGGGAAATACTGGTTGATACCCGTGTCCCAATAATGACCACGGGTGGGGTGAAGCAACTTGCCGTGGCAGAACAGGTTATTGAACATGGGTGTGCTTTTGTGGGCATGGCCAGCGCGTTCGCAGTTACTCCTGATTTACCCTTAAAATGGCAAAGTAAACCGGACTATCAGGGAGTACTCCCCTATTGTAGCTGGCAGAACAAAGTTTTGGTAAGCCTGGCTAAAATGGCCATGGTGCGGCGGAATTTACGCCGCTTGGGTAACAATCTCTCAACTGTGCGGGACCCGTCACCTTTATGGAGCCTGGTCCAGGACATGTGGCACAAAAGACGGGCCACCCAACGTTACCTCAGAGAAAGGGCCAGAATACCAGGGTAAAAGCAGTTTCCAGCCAGTTACAACGAGAAATTTCAGGAGCTGGTAAACACTGCTATGAGCTGTGCTTCATCACCCGTTCTTTCTGACGTTGCCAGTCACGATCTTTAACCGCATCCCTCTTATCGTGGGTGTGTTTACCTTTGGCCAAGTAGATTTCCAGTTTTACCCAGCATTTTTTCCAGTACATTGCGGTGGCAACAATAGAGTAGCCCTGCCTGTCCCGGGCACCCATGAGACGGTCGAGTTCACGCTTTTTTAGCAACAGTTTTCTGGCCCGCTCGGGTTCGCATACCACGTGAGTTGAAGCCTGGTTGAGCGGGGAAATACGGGCACCTACCAGATAGGCCTCGCCGTTCTGGATGATGACGTAATTGTCAGTAATGTTCACCTTGCCGGCCCGGATGCTCTTGATTTCCCAACCCTGTAAAGCCAAGCCGGCTTCAAATTTGTCTTCAAGGTGGTAGTCGTGGCGCGCCTTTTTATTCAGGGCGATGGTACCGGAAGTGGATTTATTGGCTTTATTCTTTTTCATGGCGGCTATTATACTGATTGCGGGTTTAATGTCTTGTATTTCAGTGGCTGGCATCACATTTTGTTCATCGGCTGGTTTGCCTTGTTTTCAGCGCTAGTTGGGGCCCCCAACTCATGCTAGACTGGCCGCTTTTGTTAGCGATGTAAGTTTTAATTTTATGCCGAGTATTCAACGCAGTGCATTGGTGGCATACAGTGCTCAAGCCATGTTTGATTTGGTGAATGATGTGGAATCTTATCCGGAATTTCTTCCTGGTTGCGCAGACAGCAAAGTCATCGACCATCAGGATAGCGTAATGAAGGCGTCTCTGCTGGTTACCAAAGCTGGTATGCAGCAGTGGTTTACTACCAGCAATGTGCTTGAGCCAGCCCGACGAATTGAAATGACCCTTGTTGAGGGGCCATTTAAACACCTGCGTGGCGGATGGACGTTTTCCGCCCTGTCTGAGTCTGCGTGTAAAATTGAATTTAGTCTGGAGTTTGAATTCAGCAACAAACTGGCTGAACTGGCGTTCGGAAAGATTTTTAATGGCCTCGCCGCCAATATGGTGAACGCTTTTACGCAACGGGCGAGGGCGGTGTACTGATGGCCGCTGTGGTTAATGTTGAGGTGGTTTATGGTTTGCCCGACAGGCAGACGCTGGTGGAACTTGCTATTCGGGAAGGGGCCACCGTTGAAGAGGTGATCCAGGCATCCCGTTTGTCTGAACTTTATCCGGAGATAGACCTTGCCAGCAATAAGGTTGGTATATGGAGCCGGGTTGTAAAACTGACCGATACGGTGCGGGAAGGCGACAGGGTGGAAATCTACCGGCCGCTGATTGCAGACCCCAAAGAGGTCAGAAAACGCCGCGCTGAAAAAGCCATTCAGGAAGGGCGGGCCGACAAAGTTACCGGTGGGCGCCCGAATCCGTTGAAAGCGAAATCAGACTGAGATTTCGGTCTGGTTTCAGGTATCGGAAAGCTCGCCCACTTCCAGTAAGGGCGACGCATCCAAATCCTCGGCGTCCATCATGGTGGCGATGCGTTGCATTGTGGCTACCATCTGGCTTTGTTCCCATTCTTTTAGCTGATGGAACCTCTCAATAAAGTGTTCCTGCAATGGGCGGGGGGCATCTTTTATCGCTTCCTGACCTAACTCCGTAAGATAAACGCCAACTTTGCGCTTGTCCGTGGTGCTGCGAATTCGATTGGCCAGATTGCGGGCTTCAAGCCTGTCGAGTATGTTGGTAATAGTGGCGGGGCTCAGGTTAATGTTTTCTGCAATTTCCCTGACCATGATCCCAGGGCTGAGCTGAATGTTCTGCATCACCATAAGCTGCGGGCCGGTTAGCCCAACCGATTTACTGAGGTGTTTGCTGCGTAAATCCACAGCCCGCATTACCCGCCTCAGCGCGACAAGCAATTCTTCTTCTTTCCGCATTCAATTCCTTCCTGCAACAACAGGGTAATTATTATTATTCAGTGAGCAGGTGCAAAAAATGCTGGTGTTTGTAAAACTGCTCAATAACATCGTTAATAATGCCCAGCCGGGACCAGCCCATAATATCGTAGTTTTGGCCACCTTCTGAAAGGTGGACTTCCGCGCGATAGTACGTTTGGTTTTCACTACTGTCTACAGTTTCTTGTTCAGTTGGCAGAATTTCAGGATGGCTGGATTCTGTCAGGTACACCCCGTAAACAAAATTCAGCTCTACCCCCAGAATCACTTTCAGTTCAATGTGCTGGTGTGATTCGTCAATAACAGTATCAAAGTTCTGATTTTCAAACTCTTTTGTAACTTCTTTTAGCGCTGGTTTGATGGTGTTTTCGAGGTGATTGCTGACCGCCGGTTTGTGTGGGCGGTGCAGGATGGCGTGCAGGCGTTCCTGCCAGTCTTCCTTATGACGGGAAGCGGGCAAAGGTACAATTGTGGTCTGCAAACTTTCCCGTTTATAGGTCTCCACTTTTAGTGCTTTAAACAGCCCGTACATGGATATCAGCAGGATGATCCCGAAAGGCAATGCAGCCGCAATCGTCATGGTTTGCAAAGCTTGTAACCCACCGGCATACAGCAGTACCGAGGCGACAATCCCTACGCCCAGTGCCCAGTAAATTCGTTGCCAGACCGGAGTGTTGTTGTTTCCGTGGGAACACAGCATATCTACTACCATGGCACCGGAATCGCAGGAGGTAACAAAAAATACCATCACCATCAGCAATGCAAGCACAATCAGAACACTGGAGAACGGAAAGTGTTGCAAAAACACAAATAACGCCACCGACGTATCCTGTTCAACCATGGTGGCAAGTTCAGTAAAGCCCTGGTTGAACACCATATCAATAGCACTATTGCCGAATACGGTCATCCAGAGCAGCGTGAACGCCGTGGGAATGCACAATACACCCACCACAAACTCCCGGATAGTGCGACCATAGGATATCCGTGCGATAAACAGGCCGACAAACGGCGCCCAGGCCAGCCACCAACCCCAGTAAAAAATGGTCCACCCTCCAATCCATTCCGTGCGCTCATAGGCAAACAAATACAGGGTTTTTCTAACGATTTCAGAAAGATATGCACCGGTATTTTGCAGGTAGGCCTGCACCAAAAACACGGTCGGTCCTAGGGCGATAATAAACACAAGCAGTGCGATAGCCAGCACCATATTGGTTTCGGACAGTCGGCGAATGCCTTTGTCCAGCCCTGTGACCACGGAAATTATGGCGAGACCGACGACTACAGCCATTATGACGATCTGAACCCCGGTGGTGCTTGGTACACCCATCAGGTAGTTAAGCCCGGCATTGATTTGAGAAGCACCGAACCCCAACGAGGTAGACACGCCGAATATCGTCGAGGTTACCGCAAAGATGTCTACTACGTGGCCAGGCCACCCGTGTATACGTTCTCCTATCATTGGGTACAGGGCCGAACGCAGGGTTAATGGCAACTGATAGCGAAATGAAAAGTAGGCCAGAATCAGAGCGACAATGGCATATATTGCCCAGGCGTGGACGCCCCAGTGAAAAAAAGTGGTTGCCATTGCTTCGCGCACCGCTTCCACGGTTTGGGGTGAGGCGGTTGGTGGTGCGACAAAATGCATGATGGGCTCGGCAACGCCGAAAAACATCAGGCCAATCCCCATGCCGGCGGCGAAAAGCATCGAGATCCAGCTTGGCATTGAGAATTCCGGTCTGGCATGTTCCGGGCCAAGGCGAATATCACCGTACCTGGAGACTCCGAGAAAAACCACTGCAAACAGGATCAGCGCTACGGTCAGAACGTAGAACCAGCCGCCATTATCAATGATTGAGTCCTGTATTTGCTGAAACAGGCTTTCCGCTAATTCGGGTGCTGTAACGGCGAACAGCATCAAAACCACGATGAGCACTGAAGAGGTGGCAAACACCACTTTATTCAAACTCTGGGATTTTGCTTTGGAATTTACCAAGGGGCCTGGTCCTCCTAATTTCATTCAAAAGGCGATAGCTGCATTCAAACAGGCCAGTACCTGAGTGAGCTGGAACACACAACAGCTTCTATTGCACAGTGTCCGAAGCCCGTAACAAATAACTGAACCTAACAATTAATAACTTTAGCACTAATTATTTGATTTCGATTTATTGGTTGGGGTTGGTACGCGTGAGGCGGGCGATAGGCTCAAAGCTTTGCCAGATTCTGTTGGAATACGCTAACCCGCTATCGGTGGCCGAGGCCGGGTAAAGAGTTAGTACTTGCGCCGCTGCAATCCGGTTTCTGCCAGAATTTTTGCTGAGATTTCCTCAATCGAATAGCGGGTTGAGTTCAAAAAAGGGATTTTTTCTTTTCTGTACAAATTTTCTACTTCCCGCAGTTCCATGCGGCATTGCTGCAATGAAGCATAGCGACTGTTGGCCCTGCGCTCGGACCGGATTTGATGCAGCCTTTGTGCTTCAATGGTAAGCCCGAACAATTTGTCCTTAAAGCGGCGTAATCCTGGCGGTAATCGGAGCATGTCGCCCATGTCTTCTTCGGTAAACGGGTAATTGGCAGCCTTAATACCATACTGAAGTGCAAGATAAAGGCTGGTGGGGGTTTTACCCGAGCGGGATACACCCACCAGAATGATGTCGGCCTCTGCGTAGTCTTTGAGATTGGCACCATCGTCGTTGGCCAGGGCGTAGTTCACCGCTTCAATGCGTATGTCATAAGTGGTTTCATGAATACTGTGGGTTCGATGCTTTTCAGGTTTGGAAGGTATACCGAGTACTTTTTCCAGCGGAGCCACAAATTGATCAAGAAAATTGTAATTGATACCTACTGAGCGGGCGATGATTTTACGGATTTCAACATTCACAATTGTATAAAAAACGAGCGGGCGCTCTCCACTGTCTTGAAAACTTTCAGAAATTTGCTCGAGTACTTTGTAAGCGTGCTCTTCAGTTTCAACAAACGGAATGGTCTTGTGATTGAACTGAACGGGGAACAGGGAAAGCAGGGCGTGGCCAAACACTTCTGAGGTGATGGCCGTACCGTCGGATATGTAAAAAGCTGTGCGCACAACATTTCCTTAACGTTGTTGTAAATTAATTACAAAATTAAAAAAATTTTTACTTTCAAAATTTCCCCATTCTAAGATGGTTTTGTCGAAAAGCCAGTCAGGTGGGAAAACTATGCTGATGAGAAGTTCGGCACCAGCCAGCTCAAACAGTTTGGGCAACACAGATAAAGTTAAGCGGGAGGCTTAGGGCAGTGCAAGAATACGTACTTTGGTATCAAGAATTGGGCATGCAGGATGTCGGACGCGTGGGAGGCAAAAACGCATCACTCGGAGAAATGATCTCGAATCTGGCAAACGCCGGGGTTCAGGTTCCCGGTGGTTTTGCTACCACCGCCGATGCGTTTAACGAATTTCTGGAGCAAAGCGGCTTGGAGGCCAGGATACACGAAGTACTGGATTCCCTCGATGTGGATGATGTCAGCGCTTTGGCGCAGGCGGGTAAGGACATTCGAAGCTGGATTGTCGAAACGCCGTTTCAGCCTGCACTGGAAGACGCTATAAAAGAGGCGTTTGAAACCCTGCAGGGGGATCTGGGTGAGACCGCCTCATTTGCGGTACGTTCTTCGGCTACGGCAGAAGACATGCCAGATGCTTCGTTCGCCGGGCAGCAGGAAACCTTTCTTAATGTGAAAGGTTACGATGCGGTGATGGTTGCGATTAAACACGTTTTTGCATCTCTGTTTAACGATCGGGCCATTTCCTACCGTGTCCATCAGGGCTACGACCACAAGGGCGTGGCATTATCGGCCGGTGTGCAGAGAATGGTGCGCAGCGACATAGCTTCTTCCGGGGTCATGTTCTCGATTGACACCGAATCCGGGTTTGAGGATGTGGTATTCATTACCAGCTCACTGGGTTTGGGCGAAATGGTGGTTCAGGGGGCGGTGAATCCGGACGAATTCTACGTCCACAAGCCGACGCTGAACAAAGGCCTGCCCGCTATTGTGCGACGTAATCTGGGCAGCAAACTGACCAAAATGGTGTATTCAGAAGACAGTGCTCACGGCAAGCAGGTTGCAATAGTTGATGTCGAGCCAGAGCAATCCAAACGGTTTTCACTCAGCGATGATGAGGTGATGGAGCTGGCCAAACAGGCTTTGATCATAGAGCAGCATTACAACCGCCCGATGGACATCGAGTGGGCGAAAGACGGCACAGACGGCAAACTCTATATTGTTCAGGCCCGCCCGGAGACCGTGCGCAGCCGCGAAGACAGCCAGAGTATCGAGCGTTTTCATCTAAAGGGTGAGGGCAGTGTGATATGTGAAGGGCGTGCTATCGGGCACAAAATAGGGGCCGGTACTGCCAAGGTGCTCGCTTCCATTGAGGAAATGGACAAGATCCAGGTTGGTGATGTTCTGGTTACCGACATGACCGATCCTGACTGGGAACCCATCATGAAAAAGGCCTCAGCGATTGTAACCAACCGCGGCGGGCGAACCTGCCACGCGGCCATTATCGCCCGGGAACTGGGGATCCCGGCCGTGGTTGGCTGTGGAAACGCCACTGACAGCCTGAAAACCGGCGACCAGGTCACAGTTTCCTGTGCCGAAGGTGACACCGGGTACATCTATTCCAAACAGCTTGAATTTGATGTGGTGACGTCACGCATCGATGCAATGCCGGATTTACCGCTTAAGGTCATGATGAATGTGGGTAACCCGGATCGGGCGTTTGACTTTGCACGTTTACCCCACAAAGGCGTGGGGCTGGCCAGGCTGGAATTTATCATCAACCGCATGATTGGGGTTCACCCCAAAGCGCTGCTCAATTTTGACAGCCAGCCAGAAGAATTGCAGGAAGAAATCCGCGACATGATGGCCGGTTATGCTTCCCCAACCGAATATTACATTGAGAAACTGGTTGAAGGGATCTCTACCATCGGGGCGGCCTTTGCACCGGAAAAGGTCATTGTGCGCATGTCCGACTTCAAATCCAACGAGTATTTCAATCTGGTTGGCGGTTATCAGTACGAGCCTGATGAGGAAAACCCCATGCTGGGCTTCCGCGGAGCGAGCCGCTACGTTTCGGAGGATTTCCGGGATTGTTTTGCGCTTGAATGCGAAGCGATAAAGCGTGTGCGCAATAAAATGGGCCTTGCCAATGTGGAAATTATGATCCCGTTTGTACGCACCGTTGAAGAAGGCAAAAAGGTTATTGAACTGCTGGCTGAGCAGGGGCTGATTAAAGGCGAAAACGGGTTGCGCATTATCATGATGTGCGAATTACCGTCTAATGCGTTATTGGCTGACCAGTTTCTGGATATATTTGACGGGTTTTCAATTGGCTCGAATGATCTCACCCAGTTAACCCTCGGCCTGGATCGGGATTCTGGCCTTATTGCCCATTTGTTTGATGAACGAAATGATGCCGTGAAAGCCTTGCTGTCGATGGCCATTCAGGCAGCGAAAAAGCGCGGCAAATACGTTGGCATATGTGGTCAGGGGCCCTCCGATCACGAAGACTTCGCTGCCTGGCTGGTTGATGAGGGAATAGACTCTGTTTCGCTAAATCCGGATACCGTGGTTGAAACCTGGTTGTATCTTGCAGAGAAACATGGTTAATATAATGTTAATGATGAGGCCGAACCCAACCTGGCCTCACCATCACCGGAAGCCGCGTAAAGCGGCTTTTTTTTGCCCGTTAACCGCGCAGCTTGCGTGCCAGTAACCAACGGTCTGCCTGCTGTGCACCCCGGCTCATGGTTTTCTGTACCTTCTTCAACCAGCCTCGTGCCTTGGGCCAGTCGTAGCTCAGCAGAACCAGACCTGCCAGCACTAACAGTATGGATCCGGGCAGAAGGGTGAGAACAATGCCTGCAATCAACAGCAAGCTTCCGGCAGATAGGCGTAAGATTTTCTTCATGTCTGTGGTTCATTTAAATTAGTAAGCCTAGCTTAAACGAAGTGACAAACTAATTTCCAACCGCGAAATGTAAACAGGTTTTTCTGTACTGGAAGTGGTCAAAAAACCGTAGAGACCCGGCGTTGGGATGGGTATACTTGGCGGCACATTATTCCTGGGAGGAAGTATTGTTGAGTTTACCCCGCGTAGCACCACAGAGTAGTCCATCGGAACACTATCAAGCCTATTTAACTGCACTCGCCGCATCTGCCTTTGCGGGGGATATCGAATACAGTTATGGCAGCCGACTGGCCGTGGCAACCGATAATTCGGTGTATCAAAAACTTCCCCAGGCAGTACTATTCCCTAAATCAGTGAGTGATTTACGGTGCCTTGGTGAACTGGCAAATCAGCATCCGCTGGTGAAATTCTCGGCCAGGGGCGGTGGTACCGGGACCAACGGGCAAAGTCTGACCGACGGAATTGTGGTAGACCTATCCCGGCACATGAACCAAATCCTTGAAATCAATGTTGAAGAACAATGGGTCCGTGTCCAGGCGGGTGTGGTCAAAGATGCACTCAATGATTTTCTTCGTCCCTACGGATTCTTTTTCTCTCCCGATCTTTCGACCAGTAACCGAGCCACCATAGGCGGCATGATTAACACAGATGCGTCCGGGCAGGGCTCGCTGGTGTATGGGAAAACCAGCGACCATGTGTTGGAACTGACCTCGGTTCTGGCCAACGGAGAATGCCTTGTGACCGCTCCTATGACGCTGGCCGATGCGCAGAACAGCGCCCGGCAGAGCGATACACTGGGGCGGATTACCCGTCAGGTATTGGCAACCTGTGTCGACAAACGCGCTGCAATTCTGGCTAAGTTTCCTCGCCTGAACCGTTTCCTGACCGGCTACGATTTGGAGCATGCGTACAACGCCGACGAGCAGCTTATCGATATCAGCAGGCTGATAACCGGTTCTGAAGGCTCCCTGGTGATGGTTGCAGAGGCTAAGTTATCGTTAACACCGATTGCCCGTCACAAGGCGCTGGTTAACGTGAAGTACGACAGTTTCGAATCTGCCCTGCGTCATGCGCCACGCATGATTGCCGCCAACGCGACCTCTGTGGAAACCGTAGACAGTAAAGTTCTTAACCTCGCCAGGACCGACATTATCTGGCATTCCATTGAACACTTGATCACCAGCGTGCCGGACAAAGACATGCTTGGTCTGAACATGGTTGAGTACAACAGTAATGACGAAGTGGAAATCCAGTCCCGTATAGCGGCGCTGGAAGCCGAATTGACCGCGGCTGCGAAAGACGGAGATCACGGTGTCATCGGTTATCAGGTTACCTATGACAAAGCGGACATCAGCAAAATATATGCGATGCGAAAAAAAGCCGTTGGGCTTTTGGGTAAAACCGAGGGCAGCCAGAAGCCGCTTGCGTTTGCTGAAGATACGGCGGTACCGCCAGAGAATCTGGCTGATTTTATTCTGGAATTCAGAGCCCTGCTCGATAGCCATGGGTTACAGTACGGCATGTTCGGGCATGTGGATGCCGGCGTGTTGCACGTTCGCCCGGCACTGGACCTGTGCGATCCTGAACAGGAAAAGCTGATGCATCTGATCTCCGATCAGGTGGTCGCGCTGGTGGCAAAATACGGTGGCTTGATGTGGGGTGAGCACGGAAAAGGCTACAGAAGCGAGTATGGCCCGGCATTTTTTGGTGAAGAACTGTTTACCGAATTGCGGCGCATTAAAGCGGCCTTTGATCCCCATAATAAAATGAATCCGGGTAAAATCTGTACACCAGTGAACAGCAGTGATGAACTGGTCAGAGTGAGTGACACCAAACGTGCCACGTATGACAGAACCATTCCAGCGGTATTTAAAGAGGCGTTTGCTCCGGCTATGGAATGTAACGGCAACGGCTTGTGTTTCAACTACGACGTTACATCGCCCATGTGCCCTTCGAGCAAAATCACCCGTGATCGCCGTCACTCTCCCAAAGGCCGGGCCGGGTTGATTCGGGAGTGGTTGCGCCTGATGGCAAAGGAAGGGCTGGATTTGGCCAAGCTGGAATCAGGTAAACTCAAAGCCAACTGGTGGCTGCGCTGGCAGAATTCACGGTCAGGCGAGGAAGATTTTTCTCATGAAGTGCTGGACGCCATGAACGGCTGTCTTGCGTGTAAATCGTGCTCCAGCCAGTGCCCTGTGAAAGTGGATGTACCCGAGTTTCGTGCCAGATTTTTAGCCATTTATTACCAGCGTTATATGCGCCCGTTTAAGGATTACATGGTAGCCAACATTGAAAGAATGGCGCCTTTGATGGCCAAAATGCCCCTTCTGGTTAACAGTATTCTTAAACTCGGACTGGTGCAAAAAGGTATCGAAAAAGGCTTGGGCTACGTAGATACCCCTCTGTTGTCGGTTCCGACTCTTGAAAAGCGTATTGCAGGGGAGGCCGTTCCATTTGACCTGGATACTCTGGAGCAGCTTGAGCCTGACCAGCGTTGTCAATATGTGCTGGTTGTACAGGATCCGTTTACCAGTTTTTATGATGCGCAGGTTGTTGCTGATCTCATTTCGTTGATCCGTCGCCTGGGGTTGAAGCCGGTTTTGTTACCGTTCAAACCCAATGGTAAGCCGGAACATGTAAAAGGCTTTTTGCAGCGTTTCGCCAATACTGCGCGCTCTTCCGCTGATTTTCTGAATCAGCTTCATGAACTGGGAATGCCGATGGTGGGCGTCGATGCTTCGCTGGTGTTGTGCTACCGCGATGAATACTCCAAGGTGCTGGGGGACAAGCGTGGCAATTTCCATGTTCAGATGGTTCACGAATGGCTGCTGTCACTGCCCGATAGCGCGTGGGCACCATTTGAGCACGTTACGCCGGTAGAGCAACGAAAACCGTTCGCCTTGTTCAGCCATTGTACGGAAAAAACCGCCTTACCTAAATCAGAACAGCAGTGGCAGTCATTGTTTGCTCGTTTGAACCAACCTGTGGAGATAGTTGCTGTGGGCTGCTGCGGGATGGCCGGAACTTACGGCCATGAAGCGGACCAGAAGGAAAAATCGCTGGGTATTTATGGCTTGAGCTGGCAACAGGCGGTAAACCGGTTTGAACCGCAACAGATACTCGCCAGTGGCTATTCGTGCCGCAGCCAGGTGAAGCGGCAGGAAAATTTTCAGCCGCAGCACCCACTGCAGGGACTACTCAGCTTGCTGGATTGATTTCATATTCTGGATAAGTGAATGTTTTGGGAAAAAGTCGGGCCGGGCAAATCCGCCCGGCCGGCTTTTAATTCAAATGCATCTAATGCATGTGTAACACATCAGGAACGATAAACTGAGTCACCGGACACGCCATTCGTTGTCTGGGAATTCCGGCTTCCATAAAAACTGGCCCTGCCGGTGTAAAGCCAAGTTTGGAATGGTAATCTACGCTATCAAGATCACAATTCACCTGAACTACGGCAATTCCTTTGAACTTCGCAATTCCGACCAGAGCACTGAACAGCATTTGATACAAATGTGAGCTCCGGTAGGCCCTTCGAACAGCTATCCGACCTATTTCTCCGTCCTGAGTTAAACGACCCGTTGCGATGGGTTCGTTGTGTTCATTACTGATGAGAACGTGAAATGCGCTGACATCGTGTTCGTCGAATTCCGCTTCCCTTGGAAGTCGCCACTCCAGCACAAAGACCCGCTCTCTAAGCTGAGTCAGTCGATTTTTACCTCTCATCCAATCGACGTTTTCTACCTGAAACGCCATGATGATAATGCCACCTGTTTGATTCTTCCTGCCGGTGTTATCCGGCAATCAAAGTTACAGTTCTGCTATTCATCCGTAAAAAACCACAATCCCTTGTTTGTTAGTTTACACAATAGCTGCAAAAAATCTAACTTATCCACAGTTTGTTCAAGGGTGTGAGTCGACACTGGAGCCCCTTCCAGTACAGGGATGGCGGTAGATTTCAGTATGGCAGGTATCGAAAAAGACTCTCCGTCAACGTAGAAGGTAAAACGCTCCGTATCCTCCAGCTTGCTTTCAGCATACAGTGGTCGGCAGCCTGGCAAACGCTGCAAATGAGCGCCGTCTTCCAAAAGTTGAAGAATCTGTTGTTCAGTATAAAGACGCTCTGGAACATCAATGGTGAGGTTTTGCTCACTGAGGCAACGAAGTAATTCATTGGGCCAGTTCCGACTTTCCATACTGCTTTTGAGCAGGGCGGTCAGGGCGCTGAGATGCTGACTGGTTACCGCGCCTGGGGAGGCCGCCACACAGAGATCCGGGTCCGTGTAACGAAGATTATGACTCGGACTGGCAAGAACATGATCGAGCAGGTACTGCAACAGTTGGCTTTGGTCCGGTGCTCTGAAGCCTACTGAGTAGGTCATGCAATCCGAAACAGCGGTGCCGTTGTGAGGCCATCCGGGGGGAACATAGAGTACGTCGCCGGGGTGAAGTTCAACATCTATGATGGGCTCGAAAGGAGCAATCTGGCACAAATCCGGGTGTGGTTGCAGGCTTGGGT
Source organism: Alteromonas aestuariivivens (assembly GCF_003367475.1). Taxonomy (GTDB): domain Bacteria; phylum Pseudomonadota; class Gammaproteobacteria; order Enterobacterales; family Alteromonadaceae; genus Alteromonas; species Alteromonas aestuariivivens. The sequence continues at coordinate 326,927 of NZ_QRHA01000005.1, read as the reverse complement.
AATTTCCCGGAGCCCCCACTTGCCAGCGGCGTGAGCCTTTGCCCTGGACAAGAAATACGTCGTACTGATCAGTATGGGGGCCAACACCTGCACCGGCCACAGCAAAACTGACCATTAAGTCGTCCATCCGCCAGTAGGGAATAAAGCCAAAGCAATCCATAAGCGAGCTGCCTTCCTCCAAGAAGTGGTCGACGGCCTGAACCAGCAACGTCCATTTGCCCTGGCAGGGTTCTGAAAAGTCGTCAAACGGACCGTGGTGAACGCTCCATTGGCCGTTGTGGTGCTGAATAATACGGCTGTCTGCGTCGGGATCCTGCGCGAGGCCTGCCAAGTCATTTTCATCAAGAGGGTCTTCAAATCCGGGGAATACCTGGCGGAATACCGCAGGTTTCTTTTGCCAATAGGACTTGAGAAATTGTTGCGGGCTGAAATTGGCCAATCGGTAGCTCATAACAGGTAACTTGTGCTTCAGGTTTGTTGAACAGTATACGAAGCATTGGCTCTGCACTCAAAAATAGCCGCATTTTTACCGGATTCGACACAAACAAATGTCATATGAGCGGCAGCTTTATCGCGTAATACCGCAGCGTGGGTGCGGGCACAGCACCGGATATTACCCGGCCCGGAAGATTGCTCAAGCCGTGCAGCCAGGTTGACCGTTTTACCCCAGATGTCGTAGCTGGGTTTGTGCTTGCCTATAATGCCTGCGGTTACTGAGCCACTGGCGATACCAATCCGCAATTGGCAGGGCAGGGTAAACGTGAGGCAGAAGGCATTGAAGGATTGTTGCATGCGCAGGGCGAATCGACACATTTGGGTAGCGGGATGGCTGTGATGCTGGACGTGGATGGTATGCTTGCTTGCCACCGCCATGTATTCATCGCCATTGGTTTTTATTTTCTCTATGCCCAGTTGGGTAGCAAGGCTGTCGAATTCCCGGTATAGCGCATCCAGCATTTCGACTATCTGGTCGTCATCAAAGTAGTCACTCAGGCTGGTGTATCCGACAAAATCTGCGAACAGCACGGTCGCAAAGTCAATGCGCTGGGTTTCGCCGGGTTGCCACAGTTGGCCGGGGCGCGCTGGATGACTGGGGATTATTTTGGTGAGCAGTTCGCGGGATTGTTGATTTACCATTTTCAGGTAATGCCAGCGACGCTGGGTGTTATGGATAATGGAGCCTGATAATATAGTTGCCCCGGCCGCCAGTGTAAGCGCGTTGCAGAATCTGACAATCTGGTGCCAGTTGTTAAGAGGCCAGCACATGTATGCTTCAACTAAAACAAATCCAGTGGCAAAACTGATGGAAAGTGTGATTTGCTGCCTGATTTCACGGGAGGAATACAGCATTGCACAGGTAACCACACCCAGTAACAAAAAGTGCTGAACAAAAAGTTCTCCACCCCAAATTGATACCGCTATGAGAATGTAAGACCCAAAACTCAGATTCAGACAGATTCTTGCCTGTAGCAGCTTACCCCTGTTACACAGAAGTAGCACAAGCAGTAACGCAATAGTGTGTAATGCCAGGTTTAACAGTGCCAGCCCTGAGACATATGGAGCTAGCCAGATTGCAAAAGGCAGTTGCCCAAGCAGGCAGAACATCAGCAGTTTCGCTGAATGTCTTACCAGGTATAAACAGTGAGCCTGGTTGGAATTTTCTGAGAAGGGGGAAGTGGTATTCACTTTGCGGCTCTTTTTGTATGAGGGGGCGGTTGCCCCCTCTCAGAGCCAGAGTAGCGATTGCTTAGTTTGAAAGTAACTGATCTACCATACGGATTGCCTGGCCGATGTACGAAGCCGGGCTCAGGGATTTGAGTTCGGATTTCGCATTTTCGGGCAATTCGAGATTATCAATAAATTCGGCAATTACCTGGGCATTGACTTTCTTGCCGCGGGTCAGCTCTTTGAGTTTTTCGTAGGGTTTTTCAATCCCGTAACGGCGCATTACAGTTTGAATTGGCTCTGCAAGCAATTCCCAGTTGTTGTCGAGTTCGGCCAACAGGCTGGATTCATTGACTTCCAGCTTACTGATCCCCTTAAGCGTAGCCTGATAGGCGATAACGGCATACCCGACACCAACGCCCAGGTTCCTCAGCACTGTCGAATCGGTCAGGTCACGCTGCCAGCGGGAAACTGGTAGCTTTGCTGCCAGGTGGTCGAAGATGGCGTTAGCCAGCCCTAAATTCCCTTCCGAATTTTCAAAGTCAATTGGATTGACTTTATGAGGCATGGTTGAAGAGCCAATTTCACCCGCTATGGTTTTCTGCTTAAAGTGACCCAGGGCAATATAACCCCAGACATCCCGGTCAAAATCAAGCAGGATGGTGTTGAATCGCGCTACCGCATCAAACAGTTCAGCAATGTAGTCGTGCGGTTCGATTTGGGTGGTAAATGCATTCCAGCTCAATCCCAGGCTGGTCACAAATTTTTCAGAGGCAGCGTGCCAGTCAACATCCGGATATGCTGAAAGGTGCGCGTTGTAGTTCCCTACTGCACCATTGATTTTACCCAGCAGGCTGACTGCGGCGATCTGTTCGCGCTGGCGCTTGAGGCGTACCGCAACGTTTGCCATTTCCTTACCCATTGTTGTAGGGGAGGCTGGCTGTCCGTGGGTCCGCGCCATCATGGGTACACTGCGGTATTCTTTGGCAAGACGGGTCAGTTCAGAAATTAACTTGTCACAGTATGGCAGCAACACTTCTTCGCGAGCCGCTTTGAGCATCAACCCATGGGAAAGATTGTTGATGTCTTCTGAGGTGCAGGCAAAGTGAATGAATTCGCTGATAGCGTTGAGTTCACTGTTGTGCGAGACTTTTTCTTTTAAAAAGTATTCAACCGCTTTAACATCGTGGTTGGTGGTGCGCTCTATTTCCTTGATACGCAGGGCATCGTCAACGCTGAACTCTTTTACGATGCTGTCCAGCAACTGGTTGGATGGGGCGCTGAATGCAGGCACTTCTGTAATTTGCGGGTGAGCTGACAGCATTTGCAGCCAGCGAACTTCCACTTCTACCCGATACTTGAGTAACCCGTACTCACTAAAAATGCTGCGTAACTCGGTGCTTTTGCCCGCATAGCGGCCATCGACAGGGGAAATAGCCGTTAACTGAGTCAGTTCCACCTTTTGCTCCTCAATCAGTTTATAAATCTGAGTGCCTGTTTGGCACTGTGTAAAATTTGTTTGCGACGAAACAGAATATGACGGCGTTTGCCTCCCATTTGGCGCCACATCACCGCAGCACGCACCCCAGCCAGCAACAGGGCCCGAACTTTGTGCTGGTTGAGCGGCTGGCCAAGGTAGTCCGGATTGCCGGCCACCTGGATACGAGGGGCAAGAGGGCTGACGATATCGCTGTAAATGCTTGCCAACGCCGCGACAATCTGAGCGTTATCAAAATCCACATGAGCCAGTTGGCGTTGAACATGGGAAATGCGTTCAGCAAGTTCATTCAAAGCGGCAGGCTTGCTGGAAAGCTTGCGTTCAAGGCCCAGAATGCTGGCAATATAGCGAGTCAGTTCCGTATCTTTTGTTTTGCTTTTGTCAGACAGCTGGCCTACCAGGGTTTGGTAACCCACTTCCAGATTACTCAGTTTGCCAAACACGTGCTGTGGCGTTTCCGGGTCGGTTACCAGGATGCTTGACAGGCTCGCCTCAAACGCCTGTTTGTCTGTCTGGCCGCGGCGGGCAAGCTGCTGCACCAGTGCGGCAGCCTGACATACTCCGGCCAGAGCCAGATGTTGTTCGATTTCAGGTTCTAACATTAACGAATGTAGCTCTCTATAATGCCGCCACCAAGGCAGACTTCCTGTTGATAGAAAACCGCCGACTGGCCGGGCGTGACAGCTTTTTGCGGCTCGTCAAACTTAACTTCTACGCTGTCTGTGCCCATAGGGATGAGAGTGCAGGGAATGTCTGCCTGCCGGTAGCGCGTTTTCACAACTGCTCGCATCGGTTGCGAGAGTGGTTGGCGGCTTACCCAGTGTAATTGCTCGGCGACAAGGCCTTTCGAGTACAGGCGGGGGTGATCGGCACCCTGTCCAACAATCAAAACGTTGCGCTGAACATCTTTGTCGACTACGTACCAAGGGTCATCGCCGTGGTCTTTCAGGCCTCCAATATGGAGCCCTTTGCGCTGCCCGAGGGTGTGATACATCAAACCCTCATGCTCACCGATGGTTTCACCTTCGGCGGTTTCAATCACGCCTGGCTGGGCAGGAAGATAACGTGCCAGAAAGTCTTTGAACTTGCGTTCACCAATAAAGCAGATGCCGGTAGAGTCTTTTTTGTCGTGGGTGATAAGGCCCTGTTGCTCAGCAATTTCGCGAACTTTAGGCTTCTCCAGGTGGCCTACTGGGAACAGGGTTTTGGCAATGTGCTGCTCTCCCAGTGTATACAGGAAGTAGCTTTGATCCTTGTTGTGATCCAGACCACGCAGCATTTGCCAGTGTCCGTTCTCATAGCGTCGCTGAACATAGTGACCGGTTGCAATGTAATCTGCGCTCAGATCTTCGGCGGCGAATTCCAGAAAGGCTTTGAACTTGATTTCCTTGTTGCACATGATGTCCGGATTGGGCGTGCGGCCTGCCTTGTATTCAGCGAGGAAATATTCAAATACGTTGTCCCAGTATTCGGCAGCAAAGTTTATGGTGTGCAGTTCTATACCCAGTTTGTCGGCAACCGCCTGGGCGTCGGCCAGATCATCTGCAGCGGCACAGTATTCGTCGTTGTCGTCTTCTTCCCAGTTTTTCATAAACAGGCCTTCGACCTGGTATCCCTGTTGTTGCAACAAATAGGCGGATACAGACGAATCCACGCCGCCGGACATTCCTACGATGACTTTTTTCTCGGATGGTGATTCAGGGAAATGGGTTGAATTGGACACCTTGGTTTAAACACTCACTCTGGCACAAAAATAAAGGTGGCGGATTTTACCAGAATAATTCACCAAAGGCACGATTCAGGGCGGGTTAAATGCCGCGCAAAGGGTTATAAATTATTGCCTTTTGTTGCAGGCAGGAACCGATGTGCAACAACCGGTTATTATTTTGGTGTGCAGGTACCAGGCTCGCGGCAGACCACAAAACCTGCCTTTTTCAGGACATGGGAAGGATCAGGTACTCACCATTGGGTATTCCGTCCAGTGTCCAGCTTCCCACCCGGTAACGAACCAGTCTGAGGGTAGGGTAACCCACGTTCGCTGTCATGCGTCGTACCTGGCGATTCCTTCCTTCGCTGATGGTGATGGCCAGCCAGCTGGTAGGGATGTCGCGGCGGTAACGCACCGGTGGTGTGCGGGGCCAGAGGTTAGGTTCTTCTATGGCCTGTATTTTGGCAGGTCGGGTCAGACCGTCTTTTAGCTCTACACCCTTGCGCAGAGCCTCTATAGCTGCGTTGTCCGGAATTCCTTCAACCTGCACCCAATAGGTTTTGCTGGTTTTGGCTCTGGGATGGGCAAGTTTGTGTTGCAGCTTGCCCTGATTGGTTAGTACCAGAAGACCTTCCGAGTCTCTGTCGAGTCGGCCGGCGGGATAAACATCCGGCACCGGAATGTAATCTTTCAGGGTACGGCGCCCCTCCTGATCCGTAAATTGGGATAACACGTCGTAGGGTTTATTGAACAGAACTACGCAGGGGGGATGAGCCATGGAATACCTTTGATGAGTGAAAGACCAGTGAGCATCTTTCGGAACCGGAAGTGCCGTTTCAGCTGGAATAAAATAACCAAAAAGAAAGAATTGTATCAATATTTTAGCTGACTTTGCGCAGATTTGAATCGTTAAGACAAAGGTATGACTTGTAACTGGCATAATCGTCCCTATACTAGTGGACGCGGCAGTTCAAGTGCCAGTCAACACTGATAAAAATGAACTGACCCGAATCTTCAGTGGTTTATCCGCTTTTCACACCATGTAAATTTATTACAACTGGTGTACGGATTCATGAAGCTGTTTCGTATCTACACAATGTCCCGCCCCAAGCCTGCAGAGGACGCAGAGTGGTTTGGCAATGAGGCGTGATGGGTTGTACGGAACAGAGCTGGAATGGACTAACATACGGTACACGGTTACCGACAACTTTGAGGTATATAATGACCAAAGCCAAGTCGACTATCATCTATACCAAAACAGATGAAGCGCCTATGTTGGCGACGTATTCGTTGCTTCCTATCATCCAACGTTTTGCCAGTGCTGCAGACATTGAAATTGAACTGAGCGACATATCTCTGGCGGGGCGTATCCTGGCGAGCTTCCCTGATTATCTGACGGAAGAGCAAAAGGTACCGGATGCGTTAGCGGAACTTGGTGCAATGACCCAGGACGCGAACGCGAATATCATCAAGTTGCCGAATATCAGTGCGTCCATTCCCCAGCTTCGCGCCGCCATCAAAGAGTTGAATGCAAAAGGTTTTGGCGTTCCGGCGTTCCCGGAGTCGCCAAAAACGGAAGAAGAAAAGAACATTCGTGAACGTTACGGCAAGATTCTCGGCAGTGCCGTTAACCCTGTGTTGCGCGAAGGTAACTCAGATCGTCGTGCTCCTACGGCAGTAAAAAATTATGCCCGCAAGCATCCGCATTCAATGGGAGCATGGAGCCAGGCTTCGCGTTCCCACGTGGCACATATGCGTGGTGGTGATTTTTACTCCAGCGAGAAGTCTACAACCGTCACAAAAGACGGGCATGTCAGCATTGAATTCACCGATAAGCAGGGCAACAGGAAAACCCTGAAGCCACGAGTAGACTTGTTGGCCGGCGAAGTGATTGACGGCATGTTCATGAGCAAAAAATCTCTGTGCAAATTTTTTGAAGAGCAAATCGAAGACGCCAAAAATACCGGCGTGTTGTTCTCATTGCACGTAAAAGCGACCATGATGAAGGTGTCTCACCCTATCGTGTTTGGTCACTGCGTCAAAGTATTCTATAAGGCGCTGTTTGATAAGTACGCCGACCTGTTCAAAGAGCTGGGTGTCAACCCTAACAACGGTCTGGGCAGTGTTTATGACAAAATAGCCAGCCTGCCGGAGTCCCAGCGCTCTGAAATTCAGCGTGACATTAATGCGTGTTATGAAGACCGCCCACCGATTGCAATGGTGAACTCCGACAAGGGGATCTCTAACCTGCACGTACCCAGTGACGTGATTGTCGACGCCTCCATGCCGGCCATGATCCGTAACTCAGGCCAGATGTGGGGACCGGACGGCAAGGCCCATGACACCAAAGCAGTGATCCCTGAAAGTACTTACGCAACCATCTATCAGGAAGTGATCAACTTCTGTAAAACCCACGGTGCATTTGACCCGACTACAATGGGTACCGTGCCTAACGTAGGTTTGATGGCACAGAAAGCGGAAGAGTACGGTTCACACGACAAAACCTTTGAAATCGAAGCCGATGGTAAGGTTCAGATCATTGACCAGGATGGTACGGTTCTGATTGAGCATGAAGTTGAAGAAGGCGATATCTGGCGTATGTGTCAGACCAAAGATGCGCCTATTCAGGACTGGGTGAAACTGGCAGTAACCCGTGCACGCCAATCCGGCATGCCAGCCATTTTCTGGTTGGACGACGAACGTGCCCATGATGCCCAGTTGATCAATAAAGTAAATCTGTACCTGCAAGAGCATGATCTTGAAGGGCTGCACATTGAGATCATGTCACCTGTCCGTGCCATACGTTACAGCATGGAACGTGCAATCCGTGGTCTGGATACCATTTCCGTTACCGGTAACGTACTGCGCGACTACCTGACTGACCTGTTCCCAATTTTGGAGTTGGGTACCAGTGCCAAGATGCTGTCTATCGTACCTCTGATGGCTGGTGGTGGCCTTTATGAGACTGGTGCTGGTGGTTCTGCACCCAAGCACGTGCAACAGTTCGTTGAAGAAGGCCACCTGCGTTGGGATTCCCTAGGTGAATTCCTGGCACTGGCGGTTTCCTTGGAAGATGTAGCCATCAAGCATGACAACACCAAAGCGAAAATTTTGGCCGCAACGCTGGACAAGGCTACTGAGTCGTTGCTGAACAACGGTAAGTCACCACTGCGCAAAGCTGGGCAACTGGATAACCGTGGCAGCCACGTATATCTTGGATTGTACTGGGCGCAGGAACTGGCCAATCAAAGCGAAGATGCTGAACTGGCACAGCAATTCAAGCCGGTTTATGAGCAACTGTCGGCCAATCTGGACAAAATCATCGCTGAGATAGATGAAACCCAAGCAAAACCGCAGGATATTGGTGGTTACTACTATCCTGAAGAGGCTAAAGTGTCAAAAGCTATGTCACCCAGCGAAACCTTACTGAGTGCTTTGCAAGCCTGATTCAGGTTTAAATCAGAAAAGCCCGGCTAGCTAGCCGGGCTTTTTTTTACACATCAGCAATAACCATCAGTTTGCGCTGAGTCTTCGACCAAGCGGCTTAACGCTTGATTGACAGACATAAAAAAGGCCCTCTACTGACCGCTAAAACAGCAGAGGGCCCTTCGCTTATTCGACTCGCTGTGAGCTTAAATTACCGCTCAGGTTCGTCTACAAGGCCAATGTTTTCAGCGTGCAGCCCTTTAGGACCCTGCTGAATGTCAAAAGTTACCTCCTGACCAGCCTTAAGTGAACGATAACCTTCCATTTGGATGGTAGAGTAGTGGGCAAAAATGTCCTCACCACCATCTTCCGGAACGATAAACCCAAAACCCTTAGCGTTGTTAAACCATTTAACTTTACCAACCGCCATACTTCAACTTCCTCTTATCCTGATCCTTGAACTAACACACGGAAGCCCCCACAATAGATAACACCTAGGGGCTTATGGCTATGCGCGTCACTACACATAACCATATCGAAACTGTAGATATTTTGACCGTCATATGTCAAGCCTTTAATGGATATTTAATTAAATTCAAAATTTACTGCGATTTTGACCGCACAAGCACTATGATTATTTTATGAGTAAAGACAACATATTCGGGATAGAAAAGGAAAAGCAAATAGAGGCCGTGCGCAGGAAAACGCAGCCGCCTCCTATGTATAAAGTGTTGTTAAACAACGACGACTATACCCCTATGGATTTTGTTGTCGAAGTGCTGATGCAGTTTTTTAATATGGATGCAGACAAAGCCAACCAGTTAATGCTCACTGTGCACTATCAGGGCAAGGCTGTGTGTGGCATATTTACAGCAGAGATTGCAGAAACCAAAGTGATGCAGGTCAACCAATACGCGCGAAAGCATCAGCATCCGCTTATGTGCACCATGGAGCAGGCGTAAGTCAACGAATAAAGAGGGCGAGCCATATGTTGAATAAAGAGTTAGAGCAGACGCTTAACGAAGCTTTTGTGTTTGCCAGAGAGCATCGTCATGAATTTATGACGGTGGAGCATTTGTTGTTGGCATTGCTGGACAATTCGGCTGCTCGCGAAGCTCTTAAAGCTTGCGGTGCAAACATTGATTCCATTAAGTCCGAACTGATTGAATTTGTAAAAGACACCACCCCCCTGATTCTTGAAGAGCAAGCCAACGAGCGGGAAACGCAGCCTACATTAGGGTTCCAGCGTGTACTTCAACGTGCCGTATTTCATGTTCAGTCTTCCGGCAAGGACGAAGTGACCGGCGCCAATGTTCTGGTAGCTATATTCAGTGAACAGGAATCCCAGGCAGTTTACATTCTCAAAAAATCCGATGTAACCCGGCTCGATGTGGTGAATTTTATCAGCCACGGAGTCAGCAAAATGGACGAAGACGCGCCAGGCACTCCCGAGAGCCAGGAAGAAGCATCGGATTCGGATGAAAACGGATCTGCGCTGAGTAAATATGCCACAGACTTGAACAAACAGGCCAAAGACGGAAAAATCGACCCCTTAATCGGTCGCGATCTGGAATTGGAACGAACCATACAGATACTTTGTCGTCGGCGAAAAAACAACCCGCTTCTGGTCGGTGAAGCCGGTGTCGGTAAAACCGCCATCGCTGAAGGCCTTGCGTATCGAATTGTTAACGACGAAGTTCCTGAAGTTATAGCTGAAAGTACAGTGTACTCCCTTGATTTGGGAGGGTTGCTGGCTGGAACCAAATATCGTGGTGATTTTGAGAAACGGCTAAAAGCCATTCTGCGTGAGCTCGGTAAAGATCCGAATGCCATCCTGTTTATTGATGAAATTCACACCATTATTGGAGCCGGAGCCGCATCGGGTGGGGTAATGGATGCGTCAAACTTGCTCAAGCCCAAACTGAGCAGTGGTGAATTGCGCTGCATTGGTTCAACCACCTATCAGGAGTATCAGGGCATATTCGAGAAAGACAGAGCCTTGGCAAGACGATTCCAAAAGGTGGATGTAATCGAGCCCAGTGTCAGCGATACCACCAAGATCCTGCAGGGATTAAAGTCACGCTATGAAGAACACCACAGCGTGCGATTCACGCAAAAGGCGTTGCAGGCTGCTGCAGAGTTGTCGGCCAAATACATTAATGAACGTCATTTGCCGGATAAAGCTATAGACGTTATGGACGAAGCCGGAGCGAGTCAGCGTTTGTTACCGGTATCAAAGCGTAAGAAAACCATTAATGTATCGGATATCGAACACATTATTTCCAAGATGGCACGCATACCGGAGAAATCAGTATCGGCTTCTGATAAGGAAGTACTCAAAAACCTTGGTCGGGATCTGAAAATGGTGGTATTTGGCCAGGACAAGGCAATTGAGACCCTGACTGATGCCATTCATCTTTCCCGAGCCGGTCTGGGTAACGAGAAGAAGCCCATTGGCAGTTTCCTGTTTGCCGGCCCAACAGGGGTAGGGAAAACCGAAGTTACTCAGCAACTGGCTAAAATCATGGGTGTAGAGCTGATCCGGTTTGATATGTCTGAGTACATGGAACGGCATGCGGTTAGCCGGCTAATTGGTGCACCTCCAGGCTATGTGGGTTTCGACCAGGGTGGCCTGCTGACGGATGCGGTGATTAAAAACCCTTACTCAGTGGTACTGCTGGATGAGATAGAAAAGGCACACAGTGACATTTACAACATTCTTCTGCAGGTAATGGACCACGGTACATTAACCGACAATAATGGCCGTAAGGTCGATTTCCGGAATGTCGTGGTAGTGATGACGACCAATGCTGGTGTGCAGGAAACCGTGCGCAAGTCCATCGGGTTCAAGCAACAGGATCACAGCCACGATGCCCTGACGGAAATAAATAAAGTCTTCTCGCCTGAATTTCGCAACCGACTGGACGGCATCATCTGGTTTAATCATCTTGATAGCGAGATTATTCTTCAGGTTGTTGATAAATTTATCATCGAATTGCAGGCACAGTTGGACACCAAAGGAGTGTCACTTGAGGTAACTGCTGCAGCCCGGGCTTACCTGGCTGAAAAAGGTTATGACAAGTCTATGGGCGCAAGACCGATGGCCCGACTTATTAAGGAAGAAATTAAAAAGGAACTGGCTAACGAACTGTTGTTTGGTGAGTTGAGCAAGGGCGGGAATGTCAGGGTTGACCTTGGAGAAGATAAACTGGTATTCGAGTTCACCGGCATTAAAGCACAAAATGCCGAAGAGGAATCCAGTTAACGCCTGAAATAATCTTCATACGCGAAAAAGCCCGGCATTGTCCGGGCTTTTTTGAACGAAGATTACCGCTTGATGATGTATTATCTGGCGCGATAGATGATACGACCTTTTGTGAGATCGTACGGAGTCATTTCCACGGTGACTTTGTCGCCAGTTAATATACGAATATAGTTTTTACGCATCTTTCCGGAAATATGCGCTGTGACCACGTGGCCATTTTCAAGTTCAACGCGGAACATGGTGTTGGGCAGGGTGTCCAGAACCGTGCCTTCCATTTCAATACAATCTTCTTTTGCCATTTAAAGCAGCTACCTCAGTAAGTCAAAATTTTTGCCGCGCAGACATTAACCAATTAGTGCCGTGCTGTAAAGGGATCACGGGACTTTTTTGGCGTTTCTCTGCCATTTGTTGTCGCTGAATCGTTCGTGGGGGATGAAGTTCTGTTTATAATCCATTTTTCGGCATCCTGCCACATGATATCCCAAATACAGGTATTTGCGTCCCAGCTGGCGGGCAAAACTGATTTGCTGCAAAATCATCCAGGTACCAATGGAATCTTTTTCCCGGTTGGGGTCGAAAAAGGTGTAAAGCGCTGAAAGTGCCTGTTGGTCTGATCCGGCGTTGATGTCATCGGTTACGGCTACTGCAATCAGGTCATTTTGGTCATAGGCTTCGATAAAAACAGGCGGCTTCCAGCGACATTGAATAAAACTGTCGAATTGCTCCCGGCTGGGTGGGAACATTGTTCCGTCTGCGTGGCGGCAATTTATGTACTTTTCATATAAGCGATAATACTGTTCAGCAGGTGTCCTGCTGAAGCGAGATTCAAAAGATTTATTTTTTTTCAGAATGCGTCGCTGGCTGCGTGAAGGAAGAAAATCATCTACTGGGATACGAATCGACTCACAGGCCTGACAGCGGGGGCAGTGCGGTCGGTAAATTTGGTCACCGCTGCGGCGAAAGCCAACCTGAATTAACTGACCATAGCGCCATGCCTGATTCATGTCTTCGTCAGCATACACCAGCAACTGTTCGTGCTGTTGGGGTAAATAGCTACAGGAAAATGCCTGGGTTATGCCAAATTTCATGGCGTAATTTCCTGGGGACACCAGCAGTGTCGATATTCTGAGAGGATATGGCCACCGCTGTCCAAGGTCAGGTTATTGGCTTTCAGCCGAACAATAAATTCTTCTCTCGGGATAGGCGTTGCCCCCATGCTGGCAAGATGATCGGTAGGCAACTGACAGTCGATGAAAGCCAGGTTATGGGCTTTCATATGGGTAACCAGTGCATACATTGCCAGTTTCGAAGCGTTAGTCCGATGGTGAAACATGGACTCACCACAAAACACTTTCCCTACCGCGACGCCATATAAACCACCTACCAGGGTGCTTTCGTCCCAAACCTCTACCGAATGAGCCAATCCTGCCTGGTGAAGCTCAAAATATGCATGTTGCATGTCTTTGGTGATCCAGGTCTCCTGACTTACCTGCTGAGTGTGAGGGTTGAGCCGGGAAATCGTTGCACATGCACGGATTACTGCGCCGAAGTTCTGATTAAGTGTGACCTGATAGCGCTTTTGGCGGCTTAGCTTTGCCAGACTGCGGGACAGATGAAAACAATCCAAGTCTATTATGGCTCTGGGATCCGGGGACCACCACAAAATAGGCTCCTGCTCGCTGAACCAGGGAAAAATACCGTTGCTGTAGGCATTGAACAGACGATTGATATCCAGTGTGCCACCAAACGCAAGCAGTCCATTTGGCTCGCTTAGCGCCTCGGATACGCTGGGAAAAGGAGCGTGTTCGGTAAGGTAGGGCAGTTCGATCATCAGTTGCCGTCTGCGGTAGTCGATGAGGGGATTTAAACTTAAATCCCCTCTGTTTTGGATTGCTATTACGCTTTTAAGCCATCGAGGTATTTTTCAGCGTCCAGGGCTGCCATACAACCGGTACCTGCGGAGGTAATAGCCTGGCGATATACGTGATCACTGACATCACCTGCAGCAAATACACCTTCTACACTGGTTTGTGTTGCATTGCCATTCAGGCCACTGTTGACGACCAGATAGCCGTCTTTCATCTCAAGCTGACCTTCAAAAATGCCGGTGTTGGGCTGGTGACCAATCGCAATAAACAGACCCATGATATCCAGTTCTTCAGTAAGGTCGGACTGGGCATCTTTGATACGAATTTTGGTTACACCCATCTCGTCCCCAATCACTTCATCCAAAGTGCGATTGAGGTGCAAAACAACATTGCCGTTTTCGGCTTTGTCACGCAATCTTTGCTCAAGAATCTTCTCGCTGCGGAATTCTTCTCGACGATGAATAACATGTACTTCCGAAGCAATGTTCGAGAGATACAGGGCTTCTTCAACCGCTGTGTTTCCACCACCTACTACGGCTACTTTCTGGTTGCGATAGAAGAAGCCATCACAGGTTGCACAGGCCGATACACCTTTGCCCATGAAGGCTTGTTCACTTTCAAGGCCCAGATATTTAGCCGATGCGCCGGTAGCAATGATCAGAGCGTCACAAGTGTACACCCCATTATCACCATACAGGGTAAACGGACGTTTGCTCAGGTCGGTTTTATTAATGTGGTCGAAAATAATTTCAGTATTAAACTTTTCTGCATGCTTTTGCATTCTGACCATCAGATCCGGACCGGTCAGTCCTTCCGGATCGCCTGGCCAGTTTTCGACTTCGGTGGTGGTGGTCAGTTGTCCGCCTTGCTGAATACCGGTTAGTAACACCGGTTCAAGGTTGGCTCGGGCTGCGTAAACCGCAGCTGAATAGCCCGCCGGGCCGGAGCCAAGAATAAGTAGACGAACGTGTCTGCTTTCTGCCATTTTACTCTCCAATAGGTTCCCTCAACGGGAAAAATTTATTTGCTAGTTTGATTATATCAACCCACTAAAAATATGTGATCGCCTGAATGATAATATTCGCCAGTATTGCCCTATAGCGGGCGCCAATTTACATCCAGCGGCATCTAACTGCCTGATTTCGTTCGAATGGCGTTGATTTCTGCCAGTATTGATTTCTATAAGTTGGGGCGTTTTTACCGCATTCAATGGTTCTGTCTGTGTGCAGCGGCAGATATTATTACAATATTGTCACTTATCATGCCTTCTGCGCTATAATCAAAAAACTTATCAGTTATGGGTAATCGTTATTATCCATTCAGCGCCATTAATTGATACGGTTAACGGTGGTTTTACTAACGCGCTGCTGCGAGGTGAACAATGGCACATTCTGTGGTTTCCATGTTCAAAGATGGCCAGGACTACCTGAATACCTGGCCGGTCAAAAAAGAGTTGTATCCTTATTTCCCGGAATGTCGTGTTATCGCTGCGACCAAGCTGGCGCTGACGGTAATGCCTCCTTTGGCCATCCTGGTCTGCGCCGTGATGGTTAACATTCAGGGGTTAGCTTATCTGCCTCAGGCGCTGGCGATTGGTGCCTTTTTCCTCAGTCTGCCGTTACAGGGGTTGTTATGGCTTGGGCATCGTTCAAACCAGGTATTGCCACCTCAGCTTAAACACTGGTATCAGGATATTCATCGCAAGATGCAAGCAGAGGGCTGTGAAATCAGTTCAATGAAAACTCGCCCGCAGTTTAAAGAGCTGGCCAGTTTGCTCAAGGTTGCATTTGACGAGCTCGATCGCATCTTTACCCAAAAGTGGTTTCAGTAAATTCCTTCTAATCACAGCATATCCGCTGACTTCGGGTGGTTATCCTTACTGCCTGAAGTGTTAAACTTGTGTCAGAACGGCCTGACAACGGCGACATTTGTATTGCTGCCCGCGTAATATGTTGTTGTGGCGCCGGACGCCCAGGCTCAACACGCCGCAGTTACAGGAGTAATGAAAGCTTTTAAGTTCCAGGCTGGAAAGATCAAAATTGTGTGTCGTCTGGGGCGGTACATTAAACACATTCAGCATCAGATATTTCCATTCAGCCCCATGGGGTTTTACCCGTCCATACAATTGATAGGCCAGAAGGTGGCTGACCTCATGCGGGATCACTTCGTTGAAGTACGCTTGCAGATTTTCCTGGAGTAAAGTGGGATGAAAATTAATCCGGTTTTGCTGCAGAAACGCGGTCCCCGCATTTTTACCGGAGCGTCTGAAAGTTACGGCTGGGCGGGGAAATTCACGATTAAAATACTGTCGGGCGAGGTGATACAAGTCATCAATTGCTTGTATCACCCTGTTTTTGTCAGCTGTGGTGAGTGACACCAATTATCCGGCCTGACACTGCAGGCACAACACATAAACCCCTCTTGGATCATTGAGTTGCTGATACCAGTCAAATTTCGAAATTACCTGTTTGACCATGTCCATGAGTGCGCTGTTTGAGTCAGAGAACTGCATTTTAGCTGCCTGCACGAAGGCCTGGCCGAAAAACTCTTTCCAGAACAGTTCCTGTGGAGATAAAGTACGCTCAACATAGAAGGTTTCGTAATGCTCCAACCCGGCAAATTCAGCTGCCGAGGCGATGGCATCATCCAATTCCCCCAACTCATCTACCAGGCCCAATTGCTTGGCCGTTTCTCCTATCCAAACCCGGCCTTGTGCAATTTTGTCGACGTCTTCAACACTCAACCCCCGATTGCTGGACACCAGGTCAAGGAATTGCTGGTAACTGTGTTCGACGCTGGTTTGCAGTATTTGACCTACTCTTGGGTCCAGCGGACGTAAAGGAGACAAACCAGCGAGTTCTGTTGATCCTACACCGTCGGTATTAACGCCGATGTAATCAAGAGATTTTTCGTAGGTCATAAACAGCCCGAACACTCCTATTGAACCTGTAATAGTGCTGGGAGATGCATAAATCCTGTCGGCGCTGGCGGAAATCCAGTAACCACCGGACGCGGCGTAAGTGCTCATTGAGACAACCACCGGTTTGCCGACAGCCTTAAGTTCCAGAATTTCCTGACGGATCACCTCGGAAGCAAACGCGCTTCCTCCCGGCGAATCAACCTGAAGAACAACCGCTTTCACCTTGTCGTCCAAACGGGCCTTGCGCAGTAACCTTGCCGTGCTGTCGCCACCAATGGCACCTGCTTTTTGCTCACCATTCAGAATTGTTCCTTTGGCGACTACAATAGCAACTTTGTCAGCATTGGTCTCAATGTGTGGCAAGGGCGGGTTAATGACTTTCAGATAGGTGTCCAGCGTGGTGTAATTGATGCCGGTACCTTTTTCGTCTGTACCGACCAATGCGACCAGTTCAGTGCGCACTTCTTCACGGGTTTTCAGTGCATCTACCCAATTGTTCTTGAGCGCATACTGGGCAAAGTCACCGCCCACGGCGCCAAATTTTTCAACCAGTACGTCGAGTTTTTCGTCAAAATTGGTGGGGTCGAGATTTCTCGCGCTGGCGACATCCGCTTTGTACTGGGACCAGTAGGTGTCAAGCCACTCGCGATTTGCCTCTCGCGCTGCGTCGGACATGTCGTTGCGCATAAAAGGTTCGACGGCAGATTTGTATGTCCCGACCCTGAATATGTGGGTCGAAATTTTAAGCTTTTCCAGCAGATTTTTAAAATAGAGCCCGTACCGTCCGTAGCCTTCCAAAAGCAGGGCTCCCATTGGATTGAGGTACAGATGATCGGCGTGGGCAGCGAGGTAGTACTGATTCTGGCTGTAAAAATCGCCCAGTGCATAGACTGGCTTTTCCGAGGTTTTGAAATCATCTATCGCCCGGGCAATTTCACGCAGTTTGTCGAGACCGCCGCCGGTTAACCCTTGCAAGTCAAGAACGAGTGCCTTAATGCGTTTGTCCTGCTTAGCATTTTCCAGTGCTTTTACCACGTCTCTGACTAATACTTCCGGGTTATCCGGCTCTTCCCCCAGGGCTTCCTGCATAAACTGCTCAAAAGGATCCACCGATTCCTTTTCTATGACCAGATTACCTTTGAGGTTGAGATACAGAGCGCTGTCAGGATTGACAGAATGGGGTTCCTCACCACCGCTAACTGCTATGATGATCACCACTACCAGGAAGATGAAAATCAGATTGAAAAACAGTTTTCTACAAAAATTCAAGACCGTCCATAGGCCCACAAAAAGTGATTTGGTCCAGCTTCCGTTGACTGCCATATTTGCTAGATACCTCGTTGTTGTTTACTCCGTTATGTTATCGAAATTACCCAGGATCGCGAGTGAAAATTGTAAACTTTTGTAATCGTTAACTGCGGTGTGGGGCCGGCGTCGTGCGTTGCAGGTGGCAAAGCAGGAAAACGTAACTCTGAATGAAAGATTTTTGATGCCAAGCGGTTCTTTATACTTACAACTTCTACTTACAACATTGTTGACAGGAATTAACTCATGAGTGGCCCAATATTACCCGCATTACAGCAACGATTGCAGAAACTGGATGGCGTGCCGTTATTGATGCTAAGGCTGTATCTGGCTCCTGTTATGCTGCAGGCAGGTTGGAACAAGGTTGTAAATTTTGAGCAGGTGGTTACCTGGTTCGGCAATGTGGAGTGGGGGCTTGGATTGCCGATGCCCGCCCTGCAGGTAACCTTGGCAATTGGCGCGGAACTGTTGGGAGGTATCTTTCTCTTGTTGGGGTTATTCACCCGCCTGAGCAGCATTCCTCTAATTTTCACGATGCTGGTAGCGGCTGTGATGGTGCATTGGGAGAATGGCTGGCTTGCGATTGCTGACCCCCAAAGTTGGCTGGCAAACGGAGTGTTGCTTTACGATGAGTCCGTCGTCACGTCGGCCGAGAAACTTCAACGGGCTAATTCTTTACTGCAGGAATATGGGCACTATGACTGGTTAACCTCCAGCGGAAAGTTGGTGATCCTTAACAATGGGATGGAATTTGCTATCACCTATCTTGTCATGCTATTGGTTTTATTGGCCTACGGAGGCGGCCGATATGTCAGTGCAGATTACTGGCTACGTAGGGCCAGCAGTAATCTGCATTGAGAAGCTATACGATGTTTTCCGTATCTGGCATGCTAGTGGAGTCTATTGCCTGAGTGTAAGGAGTTTTAAGTGGACGCACTGACATTACTTTTAAATCGGCATTCCCAGCCGCGGTTGACCGAGCCGGCTCCCTCAGGTAGTTGTTTGGAAAACATTATGCAGGCAGCTCTGAGAGTACCGGATCATGCCGGTTTGAAGCCATGGCGATTCGTCGTATGTGAAGGGATGGGGCGGCACAGGCTAGGCAGCCTTTTTGAGCAATCTGCGGTTGCTAATGATAAATCGGCAAAGGAAGTTGAGCGGGCAGCCCAACTCCCGATGCGCGCCCCCATGGTTATTGTAGCGATTGCACGCTATACAGAGCATGCGAAGGTGCCATGGGTGGAACAGGTCGCGTCGGCTTCCTGCGCGGTTATGGCTATGCAGATGGCCGCATTTGCGCAGGGTTTCCAAGGTATTTGGAGAACCGGAGATTACGCGCATTGCGATACAGTAAAAACTGGATTGGGATTACAGCCTCAGGACGAAATAGTCGGATACCTTTATCTCGGAACTGCGGTAACAGAGGCGCCTGCAAAACCTCCCGTTGACGCAGGGATGTATTTTGCAAACTGGCGCTCGGTTTTCGAAGATTAACAATAAAAAAGCCGGAGTATCACTCCGGCTGATTTCTTAAAACCTTGTCAGGCCAAAGCAGCCCAGGCTTAGTTAGTCTACTTTCACAATTTTCATTGCGTTGGTCGAGCCGACTTTTTCCATTTCATCACCATAGGTGAGGATGACGCAGTCGCCCGGTTTGACCAGTCCATGCTCTTTTAAAACGTCCATTACGTCAGTTTTAAGCTGGCCTGGTTCACTGTTACGGGAATCAAAAAAGACCGGTTTAACACCGCGAAATAAGGCCATGCTATTGAGCGTTTCTTCGTGTCTGGACATGGCAATAATTGGCAGCGAAGTGGTAATGCGAGACATAAGTTTGGGGGTGTTACCACTTTCCGTCAGCCCAACAATCGCGCGGATACTGGGTAAATGGTTTGCAGCATAAACTGCTGACAGCGCAATAGACTCACTGACAGATGAAAAAATGTCGTCCATGCGGTGCTTGGATATCTTTATGCTAGGGTGGGTCTCGGCACCTTCACAAACCCTGGCCATTGCTTTTACGGTTTCAACCGGATAATCACCTGCTGCGGTTTCTGCAGACAGCATTACTGCATCGGTACCATCCAGCACGGCGTTGGCAACATCCATAACTTCTGCGCGGGTAGGCATGGGGCTGGTGATCATGGATTCCATCATTTGGGTCGCTGTAATCACCACACGGTTAAGCTGGCGGGAGCGAGAAATAAGCTTCTTCTGAACACCTACCAGTTCTGCGTCGCCAATCTCAACACCTAAATCGCCACGGGCTACCATTACGGCGTCAGAGGCGCTGATGATGTCGTCGATCGCTTCCGGGGTGGCAACTGCTTCTGCACGTTCAACCTTGGCGCAAATTTTTGCATGACAACCGGCTGCCTGGGCTAACTCGCGAGCGTAGTTCAGATCAGCACCGCACCGTGGGAACGAAACAGCAAGGTAGTCTACACCTATTTTGGCCGCAGTCTTGATGTCTTCCTTGTCCTTTTCGGTCAGTGCTTCTGCCGACAACCCGCCGCCCTGGCGATTGATGCCCTTGTTATTAGAAAGTTTGCCACCCACAGTTACAGTGGTGTGAACTTTACGGCCTTCAACTGAAGTAACCTGCAGCTGAATACGGCCGTCATCCAACAGCAGAATATCACCACTACTAACGTCGTCGGGCAGGGCCTTGTAGTCAATACCAACCGCCGTTTCCGTGCCGTCGTCCCTGGCCATTTCGGCGTCAAGGGTGAACGCGGCACCCACCTTAAGCTTCACCGAACCTTCCTTGAATCGTGCAACACGAATTTTAGGGCCTTGCAAATCACCCAGAATGGCTACGTACTTACCCAGATTTTTGGCCGCCTGGCGCACTCGTTGGGCACGCTCAATATGGTCTTCAGCCTGGCCGTGAGAGAAATTCATACGAACCACGTTGGCACCGGCCTCAATAATGGCCTGAATCATTTCAAGGGAATCGGTGGCGGGGCCTAAAGTGGCGAGGATTTTGGTTCTTCTAGTCATAGGATTGAGTCGCTATCTCGGTGTCGTTAGTACAGGTTCCGGGTATACACCCCTGGAATCGCCGGCTGAGAAATACAGCTGCTGAAATTGCGTTACGTAATTTAATTACAGAATTGTAGTCGAATTTATTAGAAATGTGAATGCCAGCCAACAATTAGTTAACTCACCATACCAGTATAGACTCAAAACAAAGGCTGGGCAGGCGTAAAAAAGCCGCTTCAACGCGGCTATGGGTTTTAAATCTGATTTTAATCAGATTTCTTTTCGTAACGGGATCCACGCAGCGTATCTTTAACGCGCTTGAGGTTCTCGCGAAATTTGTTGCCCCGTCTTAGCGTGAAGCCTGTCGCCAGTACGTCAATCATGGTCAACTGAGCAATACGGGAAGCCATTGGCATGTACATGTCAGTGTCTTCAGGTACTTCAAGCGACAATACATAGGTACATTCCTGAGCCAGCGGGCTGTCGCCTGAGGTAATTCCTACCACGGTCGCGTCGTTCATTCGGGCTATCTGAGCAATTTCGACCAGGCTCTTGGTGCGGCCAGTGTGAGAAAACAGCACAACCACATCGCCTTCGTCACAGTTCATGCAACTCATGCGCTGCATGAGAATGTCTTCGAAATAAACGACAGGAACATTAAACCGAAAAAATTTATTCAGGGCATCGTGTGCCACAGATGCTGATGCCCCGAGGCCAAAAAAGGAAATTTTCTGTGCCTGGGTGAGCAAATCGACAACCCGGTTTACTGTGTTTACGTCTACCGATTGCCTGGCGACTTCCAGTGAGGCCATGGTGGATTCAAATATTTTGTTGGTGTATTCCTGCGGGCCGTCATTTTCATCTACGTGACGGTTCACATAGGGTGTACCATTGGCCAGACTTTGCGCAAGGTGCAATTTGAAATCAGGGAATCCCTTGGTATCCAGACGCCGGCAGAAGCGATTAACGGTGGGCTCACTGACGTCAGACATTTTAGCCAGGGTTGCTATACTCGAATGAATAGCAGTCTGAGGATTGGCCAGAATGATTTCTGCTACTTTGCGCTCAGACTTACTGAAGGCCGCTTTGTTTTGAGTGATCTTTTCAAGAATATTCATACAGATATAGCGCTTGGTTGAATAATGTTTGAGCCTCTTTCTCTCACTATAGTACTCAAAGTGACCTAAGTAACAAGAAAAATGTAATTTTTTGACAAATGGACCTGAAAATGCCCTCAAGAAGGGCATGAATTATCGCTGAAAATGGCATTTCATGGTTAAGTTGTAATTTTACTACAATTAGTGTTAACTTAATGCTAATAACAGACACGTTCCCTGAAACAAAAATTGGGATGTCGTCTGCTGTTACCGGTTTTATTATTTAAAAGGTCAACAATATGGTAATGGATAATTCCTTTGAACCCTGTGATTTTGTGCTGTTTGGCGCACTGGGGGATCTCTCTCGGCGCAAGTTGCTGCCGTCTCTTTACCAGCTGGAAAAAGCTGAGCTTATCCATCCGGACACCAAAATCATCGGTGTAGCCCGGCAGGAAATGTCGGTTGAAGCATTTGTTGAAGAAGCAAAGGTTAATATCAAGAAATTCAGCTCAGAGTCGCTTTGCGAAGAAACCTGGGCACGCATGCAGGCCCGCCTTGACTACGCCTGCGTTGATATGAAGGAAATGGACAGCTACAAGTCGCTGGAAGAGCACGTCGATGCGGAAAGAACAATGGTGTGCTATCTGGCAACGCCACCGGCCATTTACGGTGACATCTGTCGTGGCCTGCACAGTTGTAACATCATTGACAGCAGTGTACGCCTTGTTCTGGAAAAACCGATTGGTCACGATCTCGAATCTTCCATGGTCATCAACGATCAGGTTGCTGAATTCTTTAAGGAATCGCAGATTTACCGTATCGATCATTACCTGGGTAAGGAAACGGTACTTAACCTGATTGCACTGCGTTTTGCCAATTCAATTTTCACTACCAACTGGGACCACAACTGTATCGATCACGTACAGATCAGTGTTGCGGAGTCCGTAGGGATTGAAGGGCGGTGGGGCTACTTTGATGATGCCGGCCAGATGCGGGATATGGTTCAAAATCACCTGTTGCAGATTTTGTCTCTGGTGGCTATGGAACCGCCTGCAACGCTGGAAGCAAGCAATATTCGTAACGAAAAACTGAAAGTGCTCAAGGCGTTGCGTCCGATAAATTCAACCAATGTAAACGAGAGTACGGTCCGCGGGCAGTACACAGCCGGCTTTGTCAAAGGTGAGGAAGTACCCGGGTACCTCGAAGAAGATGGTGCCAATACGCAAAGCCAGACTGAAACTTTTGTAGCGATAAAAGCGGAAATTGACAACTGGCGCTGGGCCGGGGTTCCGTTTTACTTGCGCACCGGTAAGCGCATGCCCACCAAGGTCAGTGAGGTTGTTATTTACTTCAAGCGCCAACCGCACAACCTGTTCGGCGAAAGCTTCAAAAATCTGCCACCGAACAAATTGGTTATCCGTCTGCAGCCCGATGAAGGGGTAGAGATCACGGTAATGAACAAGGTGCCAGGGCTGACCAGTTCCGGTTCAATGGATTTGCAGAAATCCAAGCTTAACCTGAGCTTCTCGGAAGCGTTTTCGGATGAACGCATTCCTGATGCGTATGAAAAACTGTTGTTGGAAGTAATGTTAGGCAATCAGGCGCTGTTTGTGCGTCGTGATGAAATCGAGCAGGCCTGGACCTGGGTAGACTCCATTCTGGAGGCCTGGAAAAATACCAATGAGCCACCCGAGCCATATCAGGCCGGAACCTGGGGCCCGGTTGAATCGATCGGTCTGCTGGCCAGAGAAAATCGCAGCTGGTATGAAAGTAAACTGACAAAATCAGGTAAAAAGTAACATGGCACTGACAACACAGTCTTTTGAAAGCCCTCAGGCACTTACTGAAGCATTTGCCGCGCAGTTGGTCTCCATTTTGTCTGATGGTATCGCCAAACGCGGTCGCGCCAGTTTGGTAGTGAGTGGGGGCCGAACGCCCCTCGCGTTGTTTCAGACTTTGAGTAACGCAGACCTGGAGTGGGATAAGGTAGATGTAACGCTGGCAGATGAGCGTTGGGTCGATGAGGCCGATGATGCCAGCAACACCCGTTTGGTTAGAGAAAACCTGATTCAGAATAAGGCGTCAGTTGCCAATTTTGTTACCCTGAAAACCGACCACAGCGATGCCAAAGACGGCATTGGTGAGGCTGAATCGCGGGTTGCGAATTTGGCTCAGCCTTTTGATGCCCTGATTCTCGGAATGGGTGAAGATGGCCACACTGCATCTTTGTTTCCCTGCTCAGAACAGGTCGAAGCCGGTCTGGATATGGACAGTGGCCGGGTCTGCATTGCTGTACAGCCAACAACGGCTCCCCATCAGCGCATCTCTTTGACCTTGCCGGCTTTGCTGAACAGCCGAAATATTTTTCTGCACCTGACCGGCGAGAGTAAAAAGGACGTGTTAACCGATGCGCTGTCTGGTGCAACCGAAGTGCAAAAGCCCATTACTGCGGTGGTAAACCGCGCACCTGTTACCTTAATGTGGGCGCCTTAGGAGTTAATTATGAATTCACAGATTGCTGAGGTTACTCAGCGGATTATCGAGCGTAGCCGGGCTACCCGCCAGGCGTACCTGGACAAAATTGAGCAGGCCAGGGAACAAGGGCCACACCGGGGAGTGCTGTCGTGTGGAAACCTTGCTCACGGTTTTGCCGCCTGTGGAGCGAGTGAGAAAGCCGACTTACGCAGTATGACCAAGGCCAACGTGGCGATAGTGTCCTCATACAACGATATGCTTTCTGCCCACCAGCCTTATGAAAGCTATCCGGCAATAATCAAGGAAGCCATTAATTCGGTTGGCAGTGTGGCACAGTTTGCCGGCGGCGTTCCGGCAATGTGTGACGGTGTTACTCAGGGTAACCCGGGGATGGAACTCAGCCTGATGAGCCGCGACATCATCGCCCAGTCAGCGGCGGTTTCGCTTTCACACAATATGTTCGATGCCACTCTGATGCTTGGGATCTGTGACAAGATTGTCCCAGGCCTTTTGATGGGCGCGCTTGCGTTCGGGCACCTGCCAACAGTATTTGTCCCCGCTGGGCCAATGCCGTCAGGCTTGCCGAATAAAGAAAAGGCACGGGTACGTCAGGCTTACGCTGAGGGGAAAGCCGGGCGTGAGGAACTGCTTGAGGCTGAATCCCAGTCTTATCATTCCGCCGGTACCTGTACATTTTACGGTACTGCCAACTCAAATCAGCTGATAGTTGAGATGATGGGCTTGCATTTGCCGGGGTCGTCGTTCGTTAATCCGGGCACGCCATTACGTGACGCCCTCACCAAAGCGGCCGCTGTTCAGGCTACTCGCCTGACGGACCTTGGTGACAACTATACGCCCATCGGGCACATTGTGGATGCCAAGGCGCTGGTGAATGGGCTGGTTGCACTGCTGGCAACCGGTGGTTCAACCAACCATACCATGCACCTGATTGCAGTGGCCCGTGCAGCTGGTTACATCATTAACTGGGATGATTTCTCGGATATTTCCAATGCTGTGCCACTGCTCACCCGAATTTATCCAAACGGTTCTGCAGATATAAACCATTTTACCGCTGCCGGGGGGATGGCTCTGCTCTTCAGGGAACTGTTGGATGCTGGCCTGCTGCATAACGATGTTAAAACCATTTGTGGTGAAGGATTGGAGCAGTACACCAAAGAGCCTGTTTTGCAGGATGGCGAACTGATTTGGCGGGATGGCCCCACTGAATCGTTCGACAAGGAAGTGGTAGCGTCTGTCAAAGCGCCCTTTAAGCCAGACGGTGGTCTGACCGTTCTGACCGGAAATCTGGGGCGTTCAGTAATAAAAACCTCCGCATTGCGCAATCCTCATTTTCATATCAAGGCACCTGCTGTGGTATTTGAAGACCAGTATGAGCTTGATGCAGCTTTCAAAGCCGGCGATCTGGACAAGGACTGTGTGGTAGTGGTGCGTTATCAGGGCCCATCAGCCATCGGCATGCCGGAACTGCACCGTTTAACCCCACCTCTTGGTGTACTGCAGGATCGTGGCTATAAGGTGGCACTGGTAACCGACGGGCGAATGTCCGGCGCCTCCGGTAAGGTTCCGGCAGCAATCCACGTAACCCCCGAGGCTTACCATGGTGGTCTGCTCAGCAAGGTTGAGAGCGGTGACATTATCGAATTGAACACTGCTACCGGTGAACTTACGCTGTGTGTTGATGAAGAAACACTGGCAGGGCGGGAAATCAGGCCGGGAAATGTTGATAAACATCAACAGGGAATGGGCCGTGAACTGTTTGCAGGTGTACGTTCAACACTGAGTGGTGCAGAAGAAGGTGCTTGCTCGCTGTTTGTATCGCAGGAGCAACCGTTATGAGCGCTCGGTTTGTAGCAGATGTTGGCGGCACGAACATTCGTGTTGCCCGGGTTACCGAGTCTGGGGTGACGGACATTCAAAAATACCTCTGTCAGGAATTTGCCAGCATCGACCTGGCAATTTCGCAGTATTTTTCAGAACATCCGGAGCACAAGTTTACCCAGGGGTGTATCGCAATAGCCTGTCCGGTATTGGGTGATCAGGTTGCTATGACCAACCACAGCTGGGCGTTTTCGCAAACCGCGTTAAAACAGCAACTCAAACTGGATGCGTTGTTTGTGATCAACGACTTTACCGCAGTTGCCCATTCTTTGCCGGTGTTGTCCGGTGACCAGGTCATTCAGATTGGTGAAGGCACTGCAGTCAGCGGTGGCAATATTGCAGTGTTTGGCCCCGGGACTGGCCTTGGGGTAGAACATATCACAATGACGTCAACCGGATGGCAAACGCTGGACGGTGAAGGTGGTCATGTGGACTTTGCTCCCGTCGACGAAACCGACGTGGTTATCTGGCGTCATTTATACAAGACGTTCGGCAGGGCCTCAGCTGAAGAGGTTATGTCCGGGCGCGGTATCGTGAACATTTACACGGCGCTGGCGGGGCACCATGAACAGCCTGCGCGTTTCACTGAGCCAGCACAGATTACTGAAAAAGCGCTGGATGGCAGTTGTGACATTTGCGCTGCTGCCCTGACCCAGTTTTGTCGGATTATGGGCAGCTTTGCAGGTAATCTGGCACTTAATATGGCCACTACCGGTGGCGTATTTATTGGTGGTGGCATTGCCACCCGGTTTACCGATTATATCCGCGAAAGTGATTTCAGAGCCCGCTTTGAGGCGAAAGGGCAGATGAAGCACTACGTCAAAGATATACCCACATACCTGATCGCAGAGCCAGATCACGGCTTACTTGGTGCGTCAGCGTATTTACAACAACAT
The DNA here is from genome assembly GCF_003367475.1 of Alteromonas aestuariivivens. Taxonomy (GTDB): domain Bacteria; phylum Pseudomonadota; class Gammaproteobacteria; order Enterobacterales; family Alteromonadaceae; genus Alteromonas; species Alteromonas aestuariivivens. The sequence continues at coordinate 299,920 of NZ_QRHA01000005.1, read as the reverse complement.
ACTGCGAGTTGAAACCATGACTACGAATTGGAAAATATCTCCGGCTGAAGTATTTGCTGCCGGACCCGTCGTTCCAGTACTGGTTATCCACGATTTGGATAAAGCAGTGCCTTTGGCGAAAGCATTGATGGCAGGAGGCATTAAAGTACTGGAAGTGACTTTGCGTACGCCAGTGGCCCTCGATGTCATTAAAACTATCGCAGAACAATTGCCTGATGCCCTGATTGGCGCAGGTACTGTGACAAACGCACAGCAACTCAAGGAAGTGGCCGAGGCCGGAGCAAAGTTTGCTATCAGCCCGGGTATGACCAAAGAATTGCTGGAAGCGGGTATTGAGTGTGATATTCCTTTGATCCCGGGAATTTCTTCTATTTCCGACCTGATGAAAGGTAAAGATGCCGGTTATCAATACATGAAATTTTTCCCGGCCGAGGCTTCCGGCGGGATCAAAGCGCTTAAATCTATCGGCGGTCCTTTCCCGGATGTGGTTTTTTGCCCAACTGGCGGCATTGGCCCGGCAAACTACAAAGATTACCTCGCGTTGCCAAACGTGAAATGCGTGGGTGGTTCGTGGGTAGCTCCGGATGACGCCATCGCAGCTGGCGACTGGGACAAAATTACTCAGCTGGCGAAAGAAGCGGTTGCAGGAGCGAGCAGCTAAACTCATCCTTTTGTGACTCCAGAGCCATTCCTGCAAAAGCCAGTCAGACAATTCTGACTGGCTTTTTTGTTGCTGCGCCGGGTAATCTATTGATCAAATTGTGGTGTTAAACGGGTTCGTTGCCAATTCTTTCAAGCCATTTAGTAAGTTGCATATCGGTGTTTTTGGACTAAGGTAATTCTAGGTTCCCGCCACAGCGCTTCCTTATGCAAACCCACCAGTCACAAATAACCCTGATGCAGTTAATTGTTCGCCTTTCCTTCCTGCTGTTGTGCAGTTGGTGGTTGACCGCAACGGCACATGCCGCAGACAAACCCAATATTCTGGTCATCTGGGGAGACGATGTAGGGATGTGGAACATCAGCGCCTATCATCGCGGCATGATGGGAGGAAGTACGCCGAACATCGACCGCATTGCTAATGAGGGCATGATCTTTATGGACCACTATGCGCAAGCATCCTGTACTGCTGGTCGCGCGGCATTCATAACTGGTCAGTACCCGATTCGTATTGGTCTGAGTACGGTGGGGTTGCCCGGTGCCGAACAGGGCTTGCAGGAAAACGTGCCGACGCTGGCGGAGATGCTCAAGGATCATGGCTATGCCACTGGTCAGTTCGGTAAGAATCACCTCGGTGACCGGGACGAGCACCTGCCAACCAACCATGGGTTTGATGAGTTTTACGGTATTCTGTATCACCTCAATGCTGGTGAGTATGCGGAACAATATGATTACCCGAAGGATGAAGAAACTCAGCAAAGCTTCAATCTAACGATGCGGGGCGTCATTCATTCCAAAGCGTTATCCGATGGAAAGCAGGAAATAAAGGATCTCGGCAGCTGGGGAAGGGAGCGCCAGCGCACACTTGACCAGGATGTGCTGCAACAATCTAAACGCTTTATTGCCGAGGCAGCCCAGGCGGATGAGCCATTCTTCGTTTGGCACAATACTACCCGAATGCATTATCGCACTAATCTGACCAAAGAATATGAGGGTAAGAGCGGCTACGGTTTATACGCTGACGGTATGATGGAACTGGATGACGATGTTGGTGAGCTGCTTAACCTGTTAGACGAATTGGGTGTGGCAGACAATACCATTGTGATGTTTTCAACCGATAACGGCGCGGCTTCCAATTCTTGGCCCGACGGTGGCAATCAGCCATTTCACGGTGAAAAAGGCGTAGGGGGCTGGGAAGGGGGCTTCAGAGTACCTATGCTGGTGAAATGGCCTGGCAAAATTGCGCCCGGTACCCACACAGGCGAATTCATGACTATGGAAGACTGGGTGCCCACCCTCATGTCATGGGTAGGGGACAAAACCATTAAGCAAGATTTGCTGGATGGCAAAAAAATCGCGGGCAAAAACCAGAAAGCCCACCTGGACGGCTATGACCAAAGTGAGCTGTTATTGAATCAGGGCGCATCCAGTCGCAAAGAGTTCTACTATTTTACTGAGACTACCTTTCACGGTATGCGTTACGGCGACTGGAAGTTCCTGTTTATTGATCAGCATGAGTGGTTTCGGGCAACCCAGCAACCTATGACAACTCCGTTCATCATCAATTTAAAGCTGGACCCGTTTGAGCGATTTATCCATGCCCGTGGCTATGATGAATGGGCCGAGAATCGTTCCTGGACACTTGGCCCAGCGGGAGCCCAAATTGCTCAGTTCGTAAAAAGTTTCGAGCAGTTTCCGCCTACGCAAGCGAGTTTTTCAGCGCAGGTATCAGACGTGAGCAAGATGATCAATTCTCAGGCGATAAATCGGTAAGCGGCACAGTACGACTGCAAAACAGCGGGTGGGCATTATCAATGAGCTGCCCCCTGTTTTGCACGCCTTAGCCAATGATTTGGGTCAGGCTGTGAGTTTCGCCTGGCTGCAGTTCCTTACCCCCGGTATACGCCGTTTCCACGCAGACCATATGCTTGTATCCAAAGGCATCCATATCGCCAATACTGGCAGCGCCATGCCACGGGTTCCAGACTACAATGGAGTCATGGCCCCTGGATTCAACATCAGTCAGGAACTCGTCGTTATCCAGAATGGAAACCCGCGGGCACGGGCTTAGGTGAATACGGTCCGTTTCACCAGAGAATCGATACGGGGACGGTGTGGGTTTTACTGCCCAGTTGTCGGTTTTATCTTTGTAATCACCGGTCAGGCCCAGAAGTGAAGCCTTATCAATGTTTGGAACATTGAAATAGGTGTGCAGCGCACAATTAAACGTAAACGCCACAACTCCGGTGTTTGAAGTACGCAAAGTAATCGAACAAACGTCCCCCAATACAAATTCAAGTTGCACTGAGCAGTCGTACTCAAAGCCGGTGCCGCGGGTGAATGTTGGAGACAAAACCACGCGCGTACCTTTTTCCGATTCATCAGATTCGGTTACTTTCCAGGTTTGGGTGCGCAAATAGCCGTGAGAGGGTAGTTCTCCCTTTTGCTTGCCGTGGTTATCACTGAACCAGGGCCAGCACACCGGAACGCCTCCACGGATCGGGCGTTCACCATTTAAGTAGGCCATAGGGCTCAGCCAGAGTCGCTCGCGGCCATCGCTTTTGGGAACGTATGACAGCAAGTGGCCACCGTACAGGCTGATTTTTGCGCTGCACAGCGGGTTGTCGATCAGTAAAAAGCTGACCCCGCCGGATTCTTCAATGCTGATAGTATTGGCGATAGGCATGGTTTCTCCAGATATGAACAAGATTGAATTTTGTCATTACACTTACGCATGTAAGCACTGGGCAAGTTGCGTAGCATGTGCAACCAACTCTTTGATGATATTGATTTAATCTATAACATTTGGGCGTGATGCGTCATCATTTGATGCAATAATTTTTATGTTAACTGTTTGAATTGCGGTACAGGGAGCAAACCTCAGCCCATGAACCTGTCATCCAACGGACTATAAAAACTGAATTTCAAATCTCATGAACCAGAATCAAACAAATTAGCGGGCAACAAAAAAGGTGTGATTATGCAATCACACCTTTTTTTTGGCCGGTCAGGTCTGACAGCGGAAATTTTTCCGCGTATACAAGCTTACTGGCTGATGTGTTTAACCAGATCCAGTACCTTGTTGGAGTAGCCCCACTCATTGTCGTACCAGGAAACCACTTTTACAAAGGTATCGGTCAACGCAATACCGGCAGTAGCATCGAAAATTGAGGTATTTGAGTCGCCGAGGAAGTCGTTGGAAACCACCGCGTCTTCGGTGTAGCTCAGAATGCCTTTTAGTTCACCTTCGGCCGCTTCTTTCATAGCAGCGCAAATTGCGTCGTAGCTGGTTGGGGTTGCCAGGTTTACAGTCAGGTCAACCACGGAAACGTTCGGAGTAGGAACACGGAAGGCCATACCGGTCAGTTTTCCGTTCAATGCAGGAATTACCTTACCTACTGCTTTTGCAGCACCGGTCGATGATGGAATGATGTTCTGGCCTGCACCACGGCCACCGCGCCAGTCTTTCTTGGAAGGACCGTCTACGGTTTTCTGGGTTGCAGTGGTGGCGTGAACAGTGGTCATCAGACCGTCCACAATGCCAAATTTGTCGTTCAGAACTTTGGCCAGAGGCGCAAGACAGTTGGTGGTACAGGAAGCGTTGGAGACAATGGCTTCTCCGGCATAACTGTCGTGATTCACACCCATAACAAACATCGGGGTGTCGTCTTTTGAAGGCGCAGACATAACCACTTTTTTGGCTCCTGCCTGAATGTGTTTGGCGGCAGTTTCCTTGGTCAGGAACAAACCGGTGGATTCAACCACCACGTCAACGTCAACTGCATCCCATGCCAGGTTGGCCGGGTCCATTTCGGAAGTGACGCGAATAACAGAACCGTTTACGATAAGCTGGTCGTTTTCGATTTTTACATCGCCATCGAAAATACCGTGGGTAGAATCGTATTTTAACAAATAAGCAATATAATCTGTGTCGAGCAGGTCGTTGATAGCGACGACTTCAATGTCATTTCGAGCTGCTGCAGCGCGCATTACCAGCCGTCCGATGCGTCCAAAACCGTTGATACCGATGCGAATTGTCATGACGTACCTCTAATGTTCGTTCTAAATGAAAAAAAATTACGTAAAGTATGGATCAAAATGTCAAATTTGGCAAAAGAAAAAGCAATACTTGTTACAAAATTACAATTTGCTTTCTTTGCAATCGTATTCAGTTTCGTTGCACTGCGAGTTCTACAATAATGTTAAAATTATGTACGTTGGATAGGGTGTATTTATCTGCGTTCATTATTTAAGAACGCAGATAAATACACCTTACGTGGGCCGAGGGTGGTATCACGCGCAACGATCTATATAGGAATAGCACAAAATGACAAATCACGTTCTGCAAAAGCTCGTTGAGATGCGGGGCATCGAAACCAACTATGTCGATGCGTGGGGGAATCCCGCCACCATTGCTGAGGCCAGTAAAGAAAAATTATTACAGGTTTTGGGGTACGACACCCAGAATGAATCGGTAATGTCCGAGCAGTTCGAAGATGAAATTCGCGCTCTGTGGCTAGCCCCCCTTAATCCGGTACAGGTATGCCGTGAAACCGAGTCGGTACAGATTGAAGTGCGCCTGCCCATCGAACTGGTGAACGACGCGTATACGATCGAAGTCACTACCGAGGAAGGTAAGGTGATTGCTCATCCGTTCACACCGGTTGAAGCCAATCTGGTTAATGCAACGGAACTGGAAGATATAGAATATCAGGCGTATCTGGTTGAGTTTCCTGAGATCTTACCTTTGGGCTATCACAGTCTGGTACTCAGGCCTTCGAAAGATGCAGACAGCGTCGCGCAAATGCGCCTGATTATCGCACCCGCTGCCTGTTACATTCCTGAAACCATTGAAAAGGGCAAGAAAATCTGGGGCCTGAGCGTTCAGTTGTATTGTGTGCGAAGTGAAAATAACTGGGGGATAGGGGATTTTTCTGATCTCGCCAGGCTGGTTTGTCAGTCAGCTGAAGTTGGGGCCGATTTTATTGGTCTCAACCCCATTCATGCATTGTATCCGGCGAATCCGGATGCCTGCAGTCCCTACGGCCCGTCCTCCCGCAAGTGGCTAAATTATCTTTACCTGGACGTAACGGCGCTGGAAGGGTACGAGGATGATTCTGTCCAGCAACTGGTGCAATCCAACGATTTTCAGGCTCGTCTGCAGCAGGCAAGAGCGGCGGAATACGTGGATTATGCCGCCGTATCTGATCTGAAGTTGTCTGCTTTGTCGGCGGTGTTTGATGTTTATTACGACAAATACCTGACCAAAAACACCCGCCAGAACCGCAGTTTCAAAGCGTTTGTAAAAGAAGGTGGCGAGAGCCTGGATATGCTGGCGGTGTATGACGCCCTGCAGGAATCGCTTAAAAATGACGGTAAAGAGTTTTGGGGCTGGCCGGTATTTCCTGAAAAATTCAAGGAGTATCACAAGGCGGATGTGGCCAAGTTCAAAAAGGCCAATCTTAAACGCGTACGTTTCTATCAGTTCCTGCAATGGCAGGCGGCCGAACAACTGGAGCAGGCCAGCCAGGCCGCGCAGAATGCCGGCATGGAAATCGGTTTGTACCGGGATCTTGCGGTAGGTGTCAGTGAGGGCAGTGCAGAAATTTGGGGGAACAAAGATTTGTATTGTGTGGGTGCCAGTGTTGGTGCTCCGCCAGATATTCTTGGCCCATTGGGGCAGAATTGGGGCTTGCCACCCATGGATCCCAAAATACTTTATCAGCAACAGTATCAGCCTATTATCGATTTGTTTTCGTCCAATATGGCTTCCTCCGGTGCGCTGCGTATCGACCACGTAATGGCATTGCTGCGTTTGTGGTGGGTTACCAAAGGGGATCATGCCCGCGATGGCGGATACGTCTACTACCCAGTCGACGATTTACTTGGGATTCTGGCGCTGGAAAGTCATCGCCATCAGAGCCTGGTAATCGGTGAAGACCTGGGCACCGTTCCCGAAGAAATTCGAAGTAAGCTGGCGGACAACGGGGTACATTCCTATCGGGTATTTTTCTTTGAACAGGCTGAAGACGGTGGTTTTTATTCACCGGCGCATTACCCCATTCAGTCTATGTCTACTCTGACCACTCATGATATGCCGACTTTAATTGGTTTTTGGCATTGTCTTGATTTGGAATTGGGTAAAGAATTAGGCTTGTACCCAACAGAGGAAATTCTGTCGACCCTGTACGCTGATCGTCATACCAACAAACAGGCCATTCTGGACACACTGCATGGGCATCTGTCTGTTGACGGTTCCGTCGGCAGGGACGTCAATTCCACCGGCATGAGCCGGGCTTTGAATTATGGCATGCAAACGCATATGGCGGGCGGGTCCAGTTCTCTGCTAAGTTTGCAGTTGGAAGATTGGCTGGAAATGGACAAACCGGTCAATATACCGGGGACGTTCAATGAGTATCCGAACTGGCGGCGTAAGCTGAGTGCGGATCTTGAGAGCATTTTTGCCACTTCCCACATTCGGGAGTTGGCAGGCCGTCTCACTGACGCTCGAAAAAGAGCCAGTAATAACAATGAGTAACCAAAGCGGTACCAAGCAGTAGCGGAATGTTCGCAGTCCGAAGGTCACTGCGAACATTTAAAGGAGTAGAGCATGCAAGTAGAGCAGCAGATGGCATGGAACAAATGTGCCCATCCGTTCGAGGTCCTGGGGCCCAAGAAGTCAGCCGGGGGCACAGCCATCACCGCCTGGATACCTGGTGCGACCAAGGTCGGGGTCACAGTTCTCGGGCAGGAAAAAGCCCTGATGGAACTCACAGCAGCAAAGGGGTCCAGTCTTTTTACCGGCCAGACGTCGGCTCTTTCAGACGGCCAGATCTACCAGCTCGATGTAGAAAATGCTGACGGGAAATACAGTTATGTTGATCCCTATCAGTTCCAGCAACAGGCTTATCATGCGGTGCATTTCATCGACCACGCGCCGCAAAATCTATATCGTCAGGGCGGGGCGCAGTTAATAGAGCTTGATGGCCCCAGTGGTGGCATTGCTGCCACCCGTTTTGCTGTATATGCACCTAACGCCAGTGCAGTTTCATTAATCGGCGACTTTAATCGCTGGGACAGTCGTCTTCACCCAATGCAGAAGACCGATTTGGGGTTCTGGGTACTGGTTGTGCCTGGCATCGTTGCCGGTGAACGATACAAATACCACATTAAAGACGCTCACGGGCACGATCTGCCGCACAAGGCAGACCCGCTGGGTTTTCACGCTGAACAGTTTCCTTCACATGCATCAAGGGTGTTCGACCACAGCCAGTATCAGTGGCAGGACGAAGTGTGGATGGAATCGCGCAAGCAGGACAAGTACCGCAGTCCGATGAGCATTTATGAAGTGCATCTGGGCTCCTGGAAACGGCCGCAATCAAAATCGAAGAAGCGTTACCTCAGCTACCGTGAACTGGCGGAAGATTTAATCCCCTACGTAAAGGAAATGGGCTATACCCATCTTGAACTTTTGCCGGTGTCGGAATACCCGTTTGACGGGTCCTGGGGCTATCAGCCGGTTGGTATGTTCGCGCCGACCAGCCGATTTGGTGATCCGGATGACTTTAAGTTTTTTGTTGATCAGTGCCATCAACAGCAGATTGGTGTGATCATCGACTGGGTACCTGCTCACTTCCCGGAAGACGGCCATGGGCTTGCACGCTTCGACGGTAGCCATGTATACGAATACGAAGACCCTCGCCGAGGATGGCATCCGGACTGGAACTCCTGCATTTACGATTTCGGCAAAGATACCGTTCGTCAGTTTCTTGTAGCCAATGCCCTGTTCTGGCTGGATAAATTTCACGTTGACGGCTTGCGCGTTGATGCCGTTGCTTCCATGTTGTATCTGGACTATTCCCGTAATGAAGGGGAATGGGTACCCAATGTGGACGGTGGCAATGAGAATTACGAGGCCATCAGCCTGTTGCGCTGGATGAATGAAGAAGTTTACCGCCACTTCCCTGATGCGGTAACCATTGCCGAGGAGTCAACGTCATTTCCCAAGGTCTCACGACCGGTGTTTGACGGTGGGCTGGGGTTCGGTTTTAAGTGGAATATGGGCTGGATGCACGATTCCTTGCATTACATCAGTAAAGATCCGGCCTATCGCTGTTACCATCATGGCGACATTACCTTCAGCATGGTTTACGCGTACCACGAAAACTTCATATTGCCCATATCGCATGATGAAGTGGTGCATGGCAAGGGCAGCATGCTAGGGAAAATGCCTGGGGATGAGTGGCAGCAGGCTGCAAATCTGCGCAGCTACGCGGCCTTTATGTTTGGTCACCCGGGTAAAAAACTCAATTTTATGGGTAATGAGATTGGCCAGGCCAGGGAGTGGAATCATGACGGTGAGCTTCAATGGGATTTGCTGGCATTCGACAAACACCAAGGCCTGCAAACACTCTACAAAACCCTTAATCGTCTTTACACCAGCGAACCGGCGTTGTACGAATGCGATCATCAGCCGGAAGGTTTTGCCTGGATTGATCATGAAAACGGTGAACAAAGTGTTCTGTCATTTGTGCGCAAGGATGCCAGCGACAGCCAGCATCTTTATGTGGTGAGTAACTTCACGCCCGTACCGCGCCCCAGTTTCCGCATCGGCGTCATGCGCCCAGGTAAATATAAGCTTGTACTGAATACCGATAGTCAGGTATTTTGGGGGAGCGAATACCCGGTCAGTGAGGTTGTGGAGGCAGTAGCAAAGCCTTGGAATCATCAGCCTTACTCGATTGAAATATCCATTCCCCCGCTGGCAACTTTGTATTTAATTCATGACTAGGAGATGGCGTGGACGCCCAAGCCCGTACCTCACAGCAATTGTTGGTGGAAGAGGGCAGCCCTTTTCCGCTTGGCGCTTGCCTGACTGAGACCGGATGCAATTTTTCAGTTTACTGCCCGGATGCGCGGGCGGTTATTCTGTGCTTGTATCATTCAGACACGGAAGAACCCAGTAATGAGATTCTGATGCCAGCCAAGACAGGTGACTACTGGCATTGTCACCTGTCGTCAATTCGTGAGAATCAGCATTATGCGTATCGGGTTGACCGCGGTGACGGAGAGCTGCACAGTGCTCCGGCAGACAAGTTGCTGATTGATCCGTATGCGAAAAAGCTTAATCGTCCGATACACTGGAATGCGCGGCATTATCAGCACGATTCCCAGTTTATGATCCCCAAAGGGGTTGTGGTTGACCTTCATCCCTATGAGCAAAAACCGGTAGAGCGCCCTGAGTACGATGCCCATCAGCGCATTGTTTACGAAGCGCATGTTAAAGGTATGACCCAGCGTCACCCTGATGTGCCAAAGCCTATGCGTGGAAAGTATCTTGGGGCTTGTCATCCTTCGGTGCTGGCACATCTGAAAAATCTTGGCGTTACCACCGTACAGTTTATGCCGCTGGCGTCGTTCATGCCGGAACCCTATATCACTGAAAAAGGGCTGACCAACTACTGGGGGTATAACCCGGTAAACTTTTTTGCGCCTGAACCGCGCTATGCGCAAAAAGATGCGCTGGCGGAAGTGCGCAAAATGGTTGATGCCTATCATGAAGCCGGACTGGAAGTGATTGTGGATGTGGTGTTTAACCATACAGCAGAAGGTGGCCATGGTGGCCCCATATTGTCATTTAAAGGTTTCTGCCCGTATAAGGCCTATCTGCTTGAGCAATCCCAGGGCGGCGATTTGGTGTTCAGTAACCATTCCGGTTGTGGCAATACAGTACACACTTCCCAGCCGGTGATGATGACGCTAATCATGGACGCCATGCGTTTCTGGTATGAAATTATCGGCGTTGATGGCTTTCGTTTTGACCTTGCTGTGTGCCTGGGGCGCGACCCTCAGCACTTCACACCCTACTCGGGTTTACTGAGAGCCATTGGGCAGGACCCGGTATTAAAACGGGCAGTGCTGTTGGCTGAACCCTGGGACATTGGGCCAGGCGGTTATCAGGTCGGCGCCTTTCCTCCGGCCTGGCTGGAGGTGAACGATAAGTTTCGCGATACCGTCAGAGCATACTGGCGCGGAGATAAAGGCCTTACGGCCGATTTTGCTACCCGTCTGATGGGGTCCCGTGACATATTTGTCAAAGGCCGGCGCCACATCAACACTTCGGTAAATAACGTAACTTACCACGACGGATTCACATTGCAGGATCTCGTCAGTTATGAACAAAGGCATAATTTAGCCAATGGTGAAGAGAACCGTGATGGCCACGGCCACAACCTTTCTGCCAATTATGGTGTTGAAGGTGAAACCACGGAGCCTCGAATTCTGGCGCTGCGGGAACGTCAGAAGCGCAACCTGTTTGCCAGTCTGATCCTGTCGCAGGGCACTCCCCACATTCTGGGGGGAGATGAGTTGAGCCGCACCCAGCAGGGGAACAACAATGCCTACTGCCAGGACAATGAACTTAACTGGTATGACTGGGAACTCAATAAGCGAAAGCAGGATTTTCTGGAGTTCTGTCAGTATGTGATTGAGTTGCGGCAATCCAGTCGATTGCTCTCGCAATTGCTGCTTGAAGACGACCATTTTCATCTGGCCACCAATGTCGCAAGCATTCACTGGTATAAGCCGGACGGTTCCGATAAATTGTCGGCAGACTGGCAGGCACCACATAACCAGGCGTTCGGAGTCGAAATCCGGGGTGTAGCGGGAGACGCAGGTCAGACTGAACACTGGTTTTTGGGTTTTAACGCCAGCGACAATGACGTGCGTTTTAATTTGCCTCATTTGTCACCCATAGGGGGGTGGACACTGGAGCTCGACACCCGTTACTGTTCGCTTTCTGAGCAACCCAGGATCTGCATCCAGCGGGTTTTCCTGCAGGCTGGCCGAAGCCTGGCAGTGTTCCGCTATTCTGAAGCATTACGCTAAACAGTGTGCAGGCCCGAAAATGGCCTGCATACATTCTGTTTGTCTCTGTCAGATAACAAAAAAGCTGTAATTATTACTGTTCAACTGTTTAACAGATGGTAATATTCGCAGCCATCTGAATTGTGAGGTGAGATCAATGCAAAAAGAGGGTGGCAGTTCGCAACCTGCGGGCGAGTGTGATATTGGCTTTATTGGTTTAGGCGTAATGGGCAGTAACCTGACCCTGAATCTGGCCGACCATGGCTATCGTATTGCCTGTTTTGATTTGGACCCGTCTAAAGTGGATGCCATTATCGCTCAGGACGCTAACGAGCGCGGCGACAGGGAAGCCCGGGTTGTAGGGTGTAATTCCTTTACTGAATTGCTCAAAAATCTCAAGTCCCCTCATATGATTATTCTGTCCGTTCCCGCCGGGGAGCCGGTTGATCATGTCTGTAATCACCTTATTGACGCTGGTATTGAAGCCGACGATATCGTTGTCGACACCGGAAACAGTCTGTGGACTGATTCGGTAGAACGTGAAGCACGGTTCAAAGGTAAATTTCTGTTTTTCTCAACTGCCGTATCGGGTGGTGAGGTTGGGGCAAGATTCGGCCCTTCACTGATGCCTTCAGGTGATCGTTACGCCTGGACCCGGCTTGAGCCGGTGCTTAAAGCCATCGCTGCGAAAGTTGATGCCAAAACCGGTAAACCCATTGAGTCCTTTACTCCGGGTAAGCCGGTTACCGAAGGCGAGCCTTGTGCTACCTATATAGGCCCTCAGGGCGCAGGGCATTACGTGAAAATGGTGCACAATGGCATTGAATACGCCGATATGCAGCTGATTTGCGAAACCTACCACATTATGCGTGATGCTTTGGATATGACTCCGGCTGAGATTGCTGCGGTTTTTCGCCGCTGGAATGAAGGCAAACTCAACAGTTATCTGATGGAAATCAGTGCGGAAGTGCTGGAACAACTTGATCCGGAAACCCAGCAGCCATTGGTAGATGTGATCCTCGATAAGGCGGGTCAAAAAGGCACCGGTTTGTGGACAGCGGTCAGTGCTCTGCAACTGGGAAGCCCGGCACAAACGATTACCTCTGCGGTATTCGCCCGCAGTATTTCGGCCCTCAAAGATGAACGTTTGCTGGCCAGCAAAAAACTTCAGGGGCCTGCTCCGCTTAATCTTGAGAGTAGCCAGAAGCTTGCCATGATCGAGCAACTTGAGCAGGCTCTCTACTGCTCTAAAATCTGTGCCTATGCACAGGGGTTCCAACTGATGGCAACCGCAGCCAAAGAGCATGGCTGGGAACTGGAATTTGGTGAAATTGCCAAAATCTGGCGGGCCGGTTGTATTATCCGGGCCGTGTTTCTGCAATCCATCGCCCAGGCTTACGAACAGGATGAACATCTCGATAACCTCTTGATGGCCCCATATTTTGCTGAACAAATCACCGAATTCCAGTCTGACTGGCGCTCAGCGATTGCCCAGGCCACACTCGCGGGTATTCCCTGCCCAGGTATGATGTCTGCCCTCAGCTACTACGATGCGTATCGCTCGGCAGTGCTGCCTGCCAATTTGTTGCAGGGGCAGCGTGACTACTTCGGCGCGCATACCTATCAGCGTACCGATAAACCTGCCGGCAAGAAGTTTCACATTGCCTGGAGTGATCCACAGCGCCCACAAATTGCTATTAAACGGTAATTTATAACGAGCGAGAAAATTATGGCCACCGACGACCACTGGAAATCTCAACTCTCCGACGAAGAGTACCGTGTGTGTCGTCAGGCCGGTACAGAAAGACCTTTTACCGGCGTATTGCTTGACGAGTCGCGCCCCGGCAGTTACGTGTGCAAGTGCTGTGGTGCAGAACTGTTCACAGGGCAGACCAAATTTGATTCCGGATGCGGTTGGCCTTCTTTCTATGCACAGTCTGAACAGGGGAATGTGGGATACCGTGACGATAACAGCCACGGTATGCGGCGAACCGAAATCTATTGCACCCAATGTCAGGCCCACCTGGGCCATGTGTTTCCGGATGGGCCAAATCCTACAGGCCAGCGCTATTGCGTTAATTCCGTCTCACTGACGTTTTGCTCCGAAGACAATCAGCAGATAAAGGGCTGACCCTGGCCCATTGTCAAACCCCAATGCAGTCTTTACTGCTGGCCAAATTTCAATCTTTCTGGCGCAGAAAACCGGTCAATTCCATTAAAATGGCCGGTTTTTAACTGGAGTAAGATTTTTTGTGATGAAAGTTTATTTCAGCCAGCCCATTAAAGTCGATCCAGTCCCAACTGATGGGCATCGAAATCGCGGCCTTCTATGGCATTTGTGATTTCGTCTGCCACATCGTCCAGGGAATCTGCGGACAGCTGGTGCTTGTTCGCCAACATGGCCAGCTGTTCATCGTTCACCCGTTTGCTGAAATGACTGGCGACCCGCGACCACACATATGCCATATGGTACCTTTCCTGATCCAGGGCAATGGTTACCAGGGTGTCAAAGATTTCGTCGTCAATCACCTGATCGTCGCTGTACAGACTCAGCGCCCGGTAAAGGGACCCCTTGGTCTTATCCAGGTCGGTTTTAACCTGTATGGATGCCAGCGCGATTTGCAGGTCAGGGGTGGTTAGCTGGTCTTTTTCGGCGTAATCGAGGAACAGTTTCAAGGCGTCCTCATGGCCGTAACGGGACCATTGGTAATACACCAGATGGGGTTCCTGGGAATGACGGGTTTCGCGGGACAGACGCTTGATTTCCCGTTGCGCTGTCAACAGGCCTTTCATCCGGCCGGTTTCTTTTTCGCGGTATTTGATGTGCTGAATTTGAGCCGCCTTTCCGATACAGACTTTGTAATCTTCAAAAATCATAAGCAGCTGATATTTATCAAATTCGGTTTCATCCTCCCGGTGGCGGTAGCGATGGCGAATGATTTCTGCTTTTTCGGCCCGACACCAGCCATCCGGATTGAGATCATCGCAAAAACCACTGTCCTGACGACAGATTTCCGCAATCGATGGTTCGAACATGCCCTCGCAACCACTGATGAGGGCAACGCCGAGCATCGGTACGATAAACCGGTGTTTTTTGTAAGTTGTGGGAAATTTACTAAACAAATTGCTAAAAAACGGCTTTTTCATTGAATACTTGAAACTTATCAACAATTTGGCGTTCCTTGTCGGTTTACTTAAAATACTGCCCGTAAGCACCAGACGACATAAATCACCTCAGTGTACCCTAAAAATTCGGTCTGTCGTGCAAACCCACCATAAATTTTACTTTATAAGGCAAATGCATGAATCAACAGTTTGAACAGGAGTTACAGACCAGCTGGCAGGAACGGCAGGAATTCGCCGAACGGATGTTGCCGCTGATTGGCAAACTATATCGTAACCATGCGGTTGAAATTTCGGTGTATGGGCGTTCTTTGTTAAATGCCAGTGCCATCGATATCATAAAAGCACACCGAACTGTGCGGCTGCACGAAGGCATAAAGCTGCGTTTGCGGGAAAGCTGGCCAATCCTTGAGGCGTTGAGCACCATGAAGCTGGCTCCGGCGGAAATTGACATCGGTAAACTGGCGTTTGACTTTCACTATGGCACCGGTGTGGAACAGAATGATTTGCATCGTTATCTGGAAGGTCAGCTTTCCGGTGTTTACAACACCGACGACAATCAGGCACCCCGCGATGTGGTCTTGTACGGGTTTGGCCGCATTGGCAGGCTTTTGGCCCGATTGCTCATAGAGCGTCAGGGTAAAAACAACAAACTACGGCTTCGCGCAATCGTGGTTCGCGGCGGCAAAGAGGGCGATCTTGAAAAACGCGCCAGCCTGTTACGTCGTGATTCTGTTCACGGGCCATTTAACGGCAGCATCACGGTAGATACTGAAAGGAACGCCATTAAGGCGAACGGTTCTTTCATTCAGGTAATTTACGCCAACAGCCCGGCAGAAGTGGATTACACCCGTTATGGAATTGACAACGCCATTGTGGTCGATAACACCGGGATGTGGCGGGATCGTGACGGGCTCGGCCTGCACCTTAAAGCCAAAGGTGCCGCCAAGGTGTTGCTGACTGCACCGGGCAAGGGTGACATTAAAAATATTGTGCACGGTGTCAACCACGGCGACATTGCCGAAAACGACACCATTATGTCCGCCGCCAGTTGTACTACCAATGCGATCACGCCAGTGCTGAAGGCATTGGATGAGGAATTTGGTATTGTCAGTGGCCATGTTGAAACTGTGCATTCGTACACCAACGACCAGAATCTTATCGACAATTTCCATAAAGCGGATCGCAGGGGGCGCAGCGCACCGCTGAATATGGTGCTGACGGAAACCGGTGCAGCAAAAGCTGTGGCCAAGGCGTACCCAAAACTGGAAGGAAAGCTTACCGGGAATGCCATACGTGTGCCCACCCCGAATGTTTCGCTGGCGATCCTGAATCTGAATCTTGCGGCTGAAACCGATAAGCTGAGTGTGAATGAATTTTTGCGCAATACGTCGCTGTTTTCGTCTCTTCAGCACCAGATTGATTACACCGCCAGCACTGAAATTGTGTCCACCGATCTGGTGGGGACCCAGGCAGCATCCGTGGTAGATTCACAGGCAACTATCGTGGCCGGAAACCGGGTCACCCTGTACCTCTGGTACGATAATGAGTTTGGTTACAGTTGCCAGGTTATGCGTGTAATCCGTGATATGGCGCAATTAACGGTGCCAACCATTCCGATTTAAAAAAATACTCATAATATGTTGCCGGTGCTGTAGATCCTGCGCCGGTTTTTTTGTACCTTGTGTGTACAAAATGCAATGTCATGATGTGTTAGAAAATCATAATTAAGCCAAAACACTCGAATTCGACAGTTCTTATAATCCAATTAGTAGATAGGCAAGACCGTGACTGAAAAATCAGCATGGCCGTGGTTCCGTCAACGCTGGATGCGCTGGGTCCGAGATGGGGTATTTTTGTGTCTGGTTTTGTACACCGTTCAATGGTGGCAAACCAAAGGCATGCTCCCAACCAATGGCGAAACGAACATTGTACCCATAACATTACCAACATTATCGGGTAACACACATACCATCGCACCGGTCGCCAGCAAGCGAACCCTGGTGTACTTTTTTGCGCCCTGGTGTCAGATATGCCGTGTCAGCATTGGCAATCTCGACTACGTTGACCGGGGTGAGTACCGGGTAGTGCGTATTGCGCTGGACTATAACAATCCGGCTGAGGTCGAGGAGTTTATGGAACGCGCCGATGTGAAAGGGCGGGTGTACCTTGGGACGGAACAGACCCGGGAAATTTTTCAGGTCACCGGTTACCCGACCTACTATTTGCTGGATGAGAACTTTACCGTAATAGACAAGTCTCTCGGTTACAGTTCGGCGATTGGTCTAAAATTGCGCACATGGCTTGCCACGCCGCCTTCGGACACGGAATAGGCCGAGTAAAGCGTGGTATTTGGGTGGTTGAGTATGCTAAATTAGCCGGCAAAATTATAAGGGCCACGACAGAAAAATGCATATATCCAGTCAGTTTGATTCCGGCAACATCCAGGTGGTGAGTGCGGAGTCAGCGGGCGATATCGTCCTGCGTATTCAAAAAGACAATCAATCTGAATTCTACCAATGGTTCCATTTTCGCTTGTTCGGCGAGCCGTTTGAATTGCATCGCATTCGCTTGTGCGACCTGGCGAAGTCCGCTTACCCAAAGGGGTGGGAAGATTACCGGGTGCTGGCTTCCTACGACAGACAAACCTGGTTTCGGGTTGATACCGAATTTGACGGTGACAACCTCACCTTCGCTTTCACACCCGAGCAACCCAGCGTTTACTTCGCGTACTTTATTCCCTACAGCTATGAGCGCCACCTGGACTTGATCCATGACGCGCAAATGTCGCTCCATTGTGAACACCGTCTGCTGGGGCAAACCCTGGACGGTCGGGATATGTCGGTACTGGTGATTGGTGATGAAGAGCCGGGCAAAAAGAAAATCTGGGTCACCGCCCGCCAGCATCCTGGAGAAACCATGGCTGAATGGTGCGCAGAGGGCTTGATTTACCGCCTTCTGGACGAGCAGGATGGATTAGCCAGAAGCCTGCTGGATCAGGCGGTTTTCTATGTGGTACCGAATATGAACCCGGACGGCGCAGTGCGCGGGCATCTGCGTACCAATGCGGCAGGGGTGAATCTGAACCGCGAGTGGGCCACTCCTTCTTTGGAAAAGAGCCCGGAAGTGTATTACGTACTTCAGGCCATGCAGCACAGTGGGGTAGACCTGTATCTTGACCTGCACGGTGATGAAGCGCTGCCTTACAATTTTGTCGCCGGCAGTGAGGGGATCCCGAATTATTCCGAGCGTCTCAAGCAACTGGAAGACAATTTCAAAGCTGCACTTTTGAATACCACGCCTGAGTTCCAGGATGAATATGGCTATCCGAAGGATGAACCGGGTAAGGCCAATCTTACCGTTGCGTCGAATGCCGTCGGGCATCAGTTTGATTGCCTGTCCTACACATTTGAAATGCCGTTTAAGGACAATATTAACCTTCCGGACAGCGAATTCGGCTGGTCGGTTCAACGCTGCCGACAGCTGGGTGAAGATTTGCTCGTTGCGGTGCGTGCAGTGGTTTCACAATTACGATAATAATAATCAGGCACTAAAAACAATTACAACAAGGGGAAGAAGTTGGAAGCTTTATATAATTTTCTCGTGTCTTTGGATGGCATGCTCGGAGGGGCCCCGTGGTTTCCTTTCGTTTTGCTCGGTGTGGGCTTGTTTTTCACTATTTACCTTAAATTTCCGCAAATCCGGTATTTCAAGCATGCGTGGCAGGTGGTTACCGGTAAATTTGATCACAAGGGCGACCCTGGCGATACCACCCATTTCCGTGCACTGACCACCGCGTTGTCCGGCACTGTGGGTACGGGTAATATCAGTGGTGTGGCATTTGCGATTTTCCTCGGCGGCCCGGCAGCGCTATTCTGGATGTGGGCAACGGCTTTTTTGGGTATGACCACCAAGTTTGTGGAAGTAACCCTGTCGCATAAATACCGGGTGCAAACCGAGGATGGCACAATGGCGGGTGGCCCCATGTATTACATGGATCGTCGCCTGAACATGAAATGGCTGGCCGTAGCCTTTGCCGTTGCCACTGTTATCAGTTCGTTTGGTACCGGAAACCTGCCGCAGAGTAATGGCATTGCTACCAGTATCGAAGCCACCTTCGGCTTTGACCCGCTGATTGTCGGCAGCGTACTGGGTATTCTGCTGGCCCTGGTTATTTTGGGTGGCATTCAGCGTATTGCAGCCTTTACGGCGAAGGTAGTGCCTTTGATGGCGGTGATTTACCTGATAGGCGCGTTGGGCGTTATCTTTGCCAACCTAGAAAATATCGGCCCGTCTTTCGCCGCGGTGATTGGCGATGCGTTCAGTGGTTCAGCGGCAGCCGGAGGCTTCCTTGGTGCGTCACTGGCGTATGCGTTCAACCGTGGGGTAAACCGTGGTCTGTTTTCCAACGAAGCCGGGCAAGGGTCTGCTCCCATCGCCCACGCGGCAGCGAAAACCAAAGAGCCGGCATCAGAAGGTATGGTTTCTCTGCTTGAGCCGTTTATCGACACCATTTTGATTTGTACCGTAACCGGGTTGGTGATCCTGTCTTCCGGCGTCTGGAAAGAGAAGCACCAGAACGTCTTTGACCGTTCCGATATGCTGTTTGTCAGCGGCCATTACGATGACAGCAAACAGCAGGACGTAGAAAACCTGTACAAGTACATCAATGATATTGACGATTCGGGCATTACCCCCTTCAGCGGCACAATCCAGGTGGTCAACGGCACTGCTGTGAGCGATGGATTCACCCTGATCAATGCCCGTTCAGTAGCCGAAGACGTAACGTATTCTTTAGGCAACGAAGACCCCTTTACTGGAACACTGAAGATAGAAAAGGGCAAGCCGGTTAAAGAAAACCTGGAAATCAGTGGAAAATCGCTGGTTCATTCGGCAGCACTGACCACCATCGCCTTCACCCGCGGGTTCTTTGGTGATTTTGGCCAGTACATTGTATCTATTGGCCTGATGCTGTTTGCGTTTTCCACAGCCATTGCCTGGTCCTATTACGGTGACCGTGCCATGACCTATCTGCTCGGCCCCCGTTCGGTAATGCCTTACCGGGTAATTTACGTAGCCGGATTCGTGTGGGCATCGTTTTCAGACACCACTCTGGTGTGGGCTTTGTCTGCAGTGGCCATTGTGGTTATGACTCTGCCGAACCTGTTTGGTATAGTGTTGCTGAGCAAGGAAATGAAGCAGACGGTCAATGATTACTGGGCAAAAGTGAACAAATAAGTTTATTACTGTCAAAAAGCGTGAAGGTGTAAACAAGGTAGCCTTGGTGTTTATGCTTTCGCGCTTTTGGTTTTTTAGGCGGAGCCTATGGGTTACGCCAGCAGGCCAAGCCAGCAGGCCCAGCCGGCAGGCAAGGCCCAATTTCTAATCTTTCGAATTGCTTTTACTGACCATTGCTGCCCTGGTTGTGAACGTAAACTAAACAGGAGCATTGTATGGCACTGACAGAATGTCCTTCATGTGGCAAAAAAATTTCCGACAAAGCGGCAGAATGTCACCATTGCGAGTTTAAAGTGGGCGATGCGTCTGCCGACGATTTGCTGCGCAAACAGAACCTGACCCGATTCAAAAAGCTGCACAGCCTGCAAAATCAGTCGATGCTGGCCATGCTGATGTTTATTGCCGGCTTTGGCTTTATGTACTGGGGCGGTACCAAGCCCGGTGATTTGCAGCACAACCTTGCCATTCTTGCCTCAGTAGTGGGCTTTGTGTGGTATATCGTCAACCGGGTCCGCATTGTGATCATCAAACGGTTTTCATCATGAACATTGAACAACTTCTCGCGGCCATGACACCTGAGGTGTACGAGCGACTCAAACTCGCAGTAGAAACCGGTAAATGGCTGGACGGTTCACCACTGTCCGAAGAACAAAAGGCCCACTGCCTGCAGGCGGTGTTTTTGTATCAGTCAAAAATAGCCAAGTCGACAGAACACATGACGGTGGGTGAAGACGGCCAGATAGTACATAAAAGTAAACGTGAACTGAAAGCTGAACTCAACCCTACGGGATCCCAATCCACTATTGCACGGTTTAAGCAGGATGATTTTTAATCGCTTTTTTGTTCCATCCTATCGTAATGACGACCCGCAGGTCCGCAAGGGCTCAGTAGCCAAACTGTCGGTTGAAAAGCCGGCGGAAAAATCGATTTTGCATGAACTGGCGTTCAATGATGACAGCGCACAAGTGGTGCTGGCCGCGTTGAAAAAGCTCAATGACTTTGCGCTGTGGCAAAAGGCCGCCCAAACCAGCCATAACGAAGTGGTTGCGCGCAATGCGGCGCGGTGGGTTGAAGAAGCGGTGTTCAAAAACAATGCATTGCCGCTGAGTGAATCAGAGCGCAAAGCCTATCTGCTGGAATCGGCACCGACCGACCTGATCATCAAAGTCCTGATGGAAGACGATGACATTGCCGCCAACCATGGTTTGGCAAAGCGTTTACTCGCTCGGGTTGATAGACCTTCGGTGTTGCAGGCGTTCTTCCTTAAACGAGCAGGTAAAGCACTGCAACTGGAAATGCTGGAAGGCATGCAGGACGCTGATTTGCTGCAGAAATTGCAGCGCAAAGTCTCAGATCCCGACGTTAAGGCTCGCCTGAGCGAGCTAATTGATTCCCGGCTTGCAGCTCAACAACGCCCTATTCAACTGGAGCGTGACACCACGCTGGTGCTGTCCAAACTGCAGGCGTTGATGGATAAGAGCGATTATGAGACGGTCTGCAGCAAAATGGTGAAGTTGCAGCAGGAGTATCAGCTACTGTGTGCGGATTTCGCGTGTTTAAGCCCGGAAATCCGGCAACAGCTTGAGCACAAACACACCCGGATAACGGAACAACTGGCCCGGCATTCTGAACGCCTGAAAACC
This sequence comes from Alteromonas aestuariivivens, assembly GCF_003367475.1. Taxonomy (GTDB): domain Bacteria; phylum Pseudomonadota; class Gammaproteobacteria; order Enterobacterales; family Alteromonadaceae; genus Alteromonas; species Alteromonas aestuariivivens. The sequence continues at coordinate 278,390 of NZ_QRHA01000005.1, read as the reverse complement.
CATTGGCTGGCGAAGCAGGCTGAGCGGGAAGCACAGGCCAGCCTGCAGGCGATGCAGCAGGTAGCCGCAGAGGTTGAGCAGGCCCTGGCCGAAAGTTACCGGCAGCCGGGTAAGATTGATGCGGTTCGTCAGACAGAGCTGACCGCGCAGGTACAGAAGCTTGCTGAGTTGGTGTCAGCCCAGACGGCACTGGACAAGGCTGGCCTTGAAAAGTGGCACAAACAGCTTGCCAGACTGGAGCAGGAAGTGCAGGCACTGCCAGAACTGCAGGCGCTGGCGCAACAGGCCATTGCTGCACTTGACCGTGCGCAGGCGCTTGAGCCTGGAACCGAAGACAATGCGCAAAGCTGGCAGCAGGTGCGCACTGAGTGGCAAAGCCTGAAAGGGCAGTTTCCGCGCATTCCGGCAGACTGGGCCGAGCGCTGGTCAAAGTACAGCAAACGTTGGCAGGCTCATTTCAAACAGCAAAAAGCCGCCAGTGAAGAAGGGCTGAAACAGTGCCGTAAGCACATCAGCAGTATTTCAGGCTTAATCGACGCAGGTCGATTCCGGGCGGCGATGTCCCGTTTCGGTAAATTGAGCTGCGATTACCACTCGCTATCAGGGGATGCGAAAGCCCGGATTGAGCGGCGTTTCGAGCAACTGCAGCAACAGATTGAGCGGCTGGAAGGCTGGCAAAGCTATCTGGCCAAACCGCGCAAGCCGGCATTACTCGAACAGGCGAAGGGCCTGTTGAATGAAAATATCGATGACGTTCATCATCGTGTCAGCACCATCCGAACCCTGCGCAATCAATGGAACAGCCTGGGCAGCACTGGTGAGCAGGAAGACGATGAGCTAAACACCAGGTTTGATGCGATTCTGGAGCAGGCATTTTTACCCTGCCGGGAATATTTCGAGCAGCTTGAACAGCAGCGTAAGCAGGCACTGGGCGTGCGTCAGGATCTGATTAATGCCGTATCCGCACTCGATCCCGAGTTATCTGCAGATGCTCTGGCGTCTGAGCTGGAAGGGTTAAAAGCCCGCTGGCGTGAAGCCGGGCCGGTGAGCAAAGAAGAATACGGCTCACTAAAGCAGGGCTGGGAGGCGGCGCTTCAACCGTTGGCAGAAAAGGTAGCCCAGTGGCATCAGCAAAATCGCCAGCAGAAGCAGGCTTTGGTGGAGCAGACCCTGCTACTGGTGGAAGACGAAGATGTGGGTGCGGCATGCCAAAAAGCGCAACAGCTGCAACAGCAATGGAAGCAGATTGGCCCGTCTGGCCGTCGCTTTGATAACCGCCTTTGGCAGGCGTTTCGCCGCGCCAACGATGAGCTGTTTGGCAACGCCAAAAAACTGCGCCAGCAAACTGAAAAGCAGAACCAGACCCAGGTTGAGGCACTTAAGCAGCAGTTGTCTGCGCTGGCAGCGGGCGTGACGCTGGACAGCATTGATGCAACCCGTTCAGCACTGGCTGAGGCTGAAGCTGCCATTGCCGGCTTGCCTGCAAAGGCGGCAGGGCAGTTACGCCGTGAAATCAGCGCCGTGCACGAGCAAATTGCCACTGTTAGCCTGCAGCGTCAGCAGCAGGCTTTACATAAGCAGCACCAGGATTTGGTTAGGGCGTTGGGGCAGTGGCGCACAGCCGAGTCCGTTCCAGAGGAGCAGATTGATTCAACAATCTGGCAGGCGCTGGACAAACGCTGGCAATCCCGTTTCAGTCAAAGCAGCAAACCGCACTTTTCGCGCCTGTGGCTGACCATCATGCTGGAGGTTACTTTTGGTATGAGCACACCCGACGACAGCGACAATGTTCGCCAGGATGTGCAGCTTGCCATGATGACTGCCAAGCTGGAGCAGGGCAGCTTTCTGTCGGTAGAGGAACTGATTGAGGCGTGGATATCCCACGGGCCACTGAGCGAGGAGGAAATTCCTTTGTTAGCTCGCCTGAAGACCTGCCTGGACAACTATCGACAAACTCTGGCAGAGGCGTGAGCAGCAATGGAAAACCAGATTGAATATCAGTTTCCCAGCGAGCCGCAGGCCTATCGGTTTCTCAATACCGTAAGCCATTTCGACTGTGAAGGGCTGGTGGTCAAATACGGCCAGTCCAGTCGGCATGTAAAGGTAAAGTACCGTTACGCGGTAGGCGAGTTTGACGGTACCCTGTCGAAACTCGACGATTTGGCCCGGGAACTGGCAGGCGAAGAGGTCAGCTGACTTCTAAAGCCGCAGTTTCGCGCGCACTAGTTTGTCATCAGGCTGAGGGGCCGTGGGCCCCTTTTACGTTCTATACTGATAAGGTCACTTTATAACCCGCGTATTTACGGATGTTGATGACCCGGTCGCCATCCAGAAGCCAGTACTGGCCCTTGATGCCCACCAGTTCCCCTTCAAACGCCGGCGTTTTGTCCAGGTTGATGGATTTGATTTTGTCCGGGTAGTGCTGCACAGGGTAGTGAATGGCATGGCCACTGTGCTCTACCGGCTGAATTGCCTGCAGGCCCTGCTGTGCTGAGAGCTGTTCAAGCTGCGGCGCAATTTCCTTCAGTAAAGCCTGCATGCTGGCGTGTAAATCCTGTTCGGCCGGAGCACCCTTTAACATGGTGCGCCAATTCGTTTTGTCGGCAATGTGCTGTTTGAATGCGGTTTCCACCAGGCCACTGGTGAGGCGGTCTTTCACTCTGAGCATAACCAGCGCCTGAGTCGCGCCCTGATCCATCCAGCGGCTGGAAATGCCGTCGGTCACGTGGCGGGTAATGCCTACTTTTAATGTACCTGTATTGGCCAGGTACACAAAGTGGTCAGTAAGGCAGTGGGCCTCGCCCCATTGAGGTTCCCGGCAAGTGCCCTGATGATAATGGCACAGCTCCGGCTTTATGATGCAGGTGTCGCACTGGGCAAGGCTTATAAGGCAACGATAACAGTAGCCTTGGTTAAAACTTTTTTTGGTTTTGCTGCCGCAGTGTACGCATGCGATCTGGCCTTCGAAACTGAGGACAATTTTCTGGCCTATCAGCGGGTTCATGGCTACCAGTTCGTCACCTACCGGCAGGGTATAGTGAACCAGGTTGTCTTCATCGGCTGCCGTGTGCATTTTGCGCAGTGTGCCTTGATGTTGTGTCATCGCTATTCCTTATTCACTCAGTTCACCACGCAGATTCAGTTTTAGCTGTGCTTTGAGCTGTTCAAAAGTCAGTGATTTGCTGAGCAGGTAATGCAATTTGGCCAGTGCGGCTTCGGGGGTCATGTCGCTGCCGGAAATTACCCCTGCGTCACGCAGGCTCTGGCCGGTGGCGTAGCCTTCCATATTCACCCGCCCGCGCAGGCACTGGGTACAGTTGAGTACCACAATCTCACTTTCTTCGGCGTATTGCAGTTGCTCAAGCAACGCCGGGTTTTGCGGCGCATTGCCCACCCCGTAGCTCAAAAGTATCAGGGCGTTTACCGGCTGTTGCAGGGTATTTTTGATTACTTCTGCCGAAATGCCGGGGTACAGGCTCACCAGGCCAATTGGCTGGGCTTTTACAGCGCTGATGGTCAGGGAAGTAGAGGGTTTAGCCGCCAGCGTGCCGGCGTTCAGGCGAATATTGATGCCCGCTTCCAGTAGTGGCGGAAAGTTGGGCGAGTCAAAGGCGTTAAAACCATCGGCGTCGACCTTTCGGCTGCGGTTTCCACGCAGCAACCGGTTATTGAAAAACAGACTGACTTCGGCAATGGGGTAGTTGGCGGCTATGTACAGGGCGTTGAGCAGGTTTACCTGGCCGTCGGAGCGCAGCTCTGCCAGCGGAATTTGCGAGCCGGTCACAATAACGGGTTTGCTCAGGTCTTCAAGCATGAAACTCAGTGCCGAAGCGGTGTAGGCCATGGTGTCGGTGCCGTGAAGAATAATGAAGCCGTCGTACTCGTGGTAATGGGCGGCAATGTCGTCGGCGATGCGTTGCCAGTCTGCCGGGTTCATGTCGGAGGAATCGATGAGGTGTGTGTATTCCTTAAGCGTGAATCTGGGCATTTCCTGGCGGTGAAATTCCGGCATGGCTTCCAGTGTGCGGCCGAGAAATCCTGCAGCCGGCACATAGCCGTGAGAAGAGGGTTTCATACCGATGGTGCCACCGGTATAGGCGATGTAAATGTGTTTACGCATGCGGGCTCCGGTTTTTGCGCGCCATTGTAGCAGGCTGCTGCCGCTTGTCATCCCAGCGCGGGTTATCGGTTGGCTTGATTCGAGGCTAAATTCGCGCAATAGTGCGCTAAAAACCAATAATGAGAATAGCTTATGAAATTTGCCTCGTCGTTAGCGACCTTGGCCGTGCTGATGTTTTCCGGTGCCACCAATGCCGAGACTGGCTTGCTTTCCATGCAGGAGCGCGCGGCATGGGTCGACAGTAACACAGAGTTTCGCTTTAGCCATGTGTTACCGGACATCATGCGCCGAGAGGGCATTGATATGTGGGTGCTCATTTCCCGCGAATACAACGAAGACCCGGTACTGGAAACCATGTTACCGGCGGATTGGCTGTCGGCCCGACGCCGCACCATACTGGTGATTTTTGACCCCGGCGCAGGTAAGCCGCTTGAGCGCTGGGCCATTGCCCGCTACGACGTAGGGAATCTGTTCAAAAAGGCCTGGGACCCACAAAAGCAGCCACATCAGTTCGCGGCGCTGGCACAACTTATTGCCACTAAACAACCGAACAGGATAGGCATCAACAAGTCGGTGTATTTCAACCATGCCGATGGGCTTGCCGCCACGGATCATGAGTTGCTGGTGCAGGCTCTGTCAGATCCATATCGTAACCGCCTGGTGAGTGCCGAATACCTGGCCGTGGGCTGGCTGGAAACCCGCTCGGAAGCGGAAATGGCAGTTTATCCTGCTCTGGTGGCGCTGGGCCACCAACTGATTGCCCGCGCGTTTTCCCGCGAGGTGATCACACCGGGTGTAACCACCACCGAGCAGGTAGAGTGGTGGCTGCGGGAACAAACCCGTGCCCACAAGCTCACCAACTGGTTTCACCCCAGTGTTTCCATTCAGCGCAGTAGCCAAACCAAAAATAATGATTTCAGTAGCCACGCGGCCGCCGGTGTAATCCAGCCAGGCGACCTGTTGCACGTGGATTTTGGTATGACGTACTTGCGGTTAAATTCAGATCAGCAGCAGCACGCCTACGTACTCAGGCCCGGCGAAACCCAGGCCCCTGATTATTTGCAGCAGGCACTGGCTAACGCCAACCGCCTGCAGGACATTTTTACCAGCCAGTTTTTACTGGGGCGCAGTGGCAACCAGGTGTTAAAGGCCTCCCGTGAGCAGGCCATCAGTGAAGGAATCACCCCGAGCATTTACACTCACCCGATAGGTTTTCACGGCCATGCGGCGGGTACCACGCTGGGTATGTGGGATGCCCAGGGTGGGGTACCGGTAGAGGGCGACTACCCGCTGCACGCCAACACCGCCTATTCGATAGAACTGAATGCCGCTACCGACGCTCCCCAGTGGGGTGGGGCGGTGCGCATTATGCTGGAAGAGCAGGCCTGGTTTGACGGTAAAAGCGTGCACTATTTAAACGGCCGGCAAACTCAACTTTTATTGATAGAGTACAGCCAATAAGCGCTGCAGAGCGGGTGTTACATTAGCGTTAATTTTTGCTTGCCTGACGGACATCGTTTGGCATAATGGTTTTGAATAACAACAGGGTATGTTGAGCAATACGCAGAGCAGTACGCGGAGCAGTAGTATGAATAATAACAAGGGCAGTTTGGTGTGTGTAGGCCCGGGAATGACATTAGGCGCACACATTTCCCAGCGGTGCCGCCATCATATTGAAAGTGCCGATGTGGTTTTCACCAGTTGCCACCCGATAATGGAAGACTGGATAGCCACCATGAACCCGGATGTGCGTTCGTTGCAGGGTATGTACGGTGAAAACAAGGACCGCCGCATTACCTACCAGGAAATGCACGAAGCCATAATGGCGGAAATTCGCGCCGGCAAGCGTGTGGTGGGGGCGTTTTACGGCCACCCCGGAGTGTTTGCCAAAGTACCTCACCAGGCCATAGCCCAGGCCAGAAAAGAAGGCTTTAACGCCCACATGGAGCCGGGCATATCCGCCGAAGACTGCCTGTATGCCGATATGGGCATAGACCCGGGCACCTACGGCTGCCAGCATTTTGAAGCCAGCCAGTACATGTTTTACAACCACATTATTAACCCTTATTCCTATGTGATCCTTTGGCAAATTGCGCTGGCCGGCGATTTGAGCATTTCCAAACGGGTCAGCAGCGCCGCCGAGCGCCAGGTGCTGGTAGACATGCTATTGGAGCACTATACCCCTGAGCACAAGGTTGGCCTGTACGAGTGCCCTTCGCTGATCACCGACGCCGTGCGCATGGACTGGATTGAATTGAAAGACCTGGCCACCGCCGAGTTAAACCCGGTTACAACTATGGTGATACCGCCGGGCAAGAAATTGCTAAAGAACGAACAGATTGTTGCCCAGCTAGCGGCAATCAACCAGATTTAACCACCCACAAGGAAAGAGAGTATGTCTGCAGTAGAAACGTTAGAAAAACTCGCCATTGATGTGAATGCCACCTGGGAAGATTTGACTGAAAAGCAACGACAAGAAATTGAAATGTTGAAAGCCAGTGCTAAAGTCATGAACCTATTTATGACCGTAACGGATCCCGACAGTCCAGAAGAAGAGCCAGTTGACGCGCCAGATAAGGAATCTTGAGGGGTATAATAGTTCGCGGTATTAAATTTTTGAAAAAGCAATCAATAGCAATATTTTTTTTAGCAATATTTGTTGCCTGCCCATGCTGGGCGGGCAACGCTCTACTAAAAAAAATTGATTCCATAAGGCTTACGGATACTGAAAAAGCTGCTGCTTTGATGGAACAAGTTGAGATAAGTAGCCTGTCGGAACAAGAGCGTTTTTTCTTTGAATATCTTCAGGCTTACTTTTCTACGTTCTCAGGAGATTTAGCCCATACATTGAATCTATACAGTGATTTGTTGCCCAATTTGGCTCCAGGTGAGCTCAAAATTCGTACTCTCGGATCAATGTTAAACATTGCTACATCTATGAGTAAATGGCAGCAAAGTTTTGAATTAGGTAGTATTTTAGAGAGTGAGCTGCAGGGGCCCTACAGTCTAGAATCTAAATTCAATGCTTATCATAATTTGGCTAAAGCAAAATTATTTGCAGAGCAATATTCTTTAGCAAAATATTATGTAGAAAGAATGCTTGATGGAGTATTTGACAAAGCTAGTCACCGGTGTATCGCTTACACTACTCAAAACGAATTTTTAGATCGGATTGATGAATATCCATTAGATTTTGAAAGCAGAGCAAATCATGCAATTTCTGAGTGTAGGGCTGCGTCACAATCATTTTACGAAATCCTAAATCAGCATTTGCTTTTTCGATATTACATAAGTAACAGCCAGTTGAATATTGCGGACTCTTTAATTGTTAAAATCAAGCATGGTATTGAACAATTTGGTTTCGTCTACGCCGATTCCGCTATCCGCAGCGCCTTTGCCGAATATTATCTGTTGAAGCAGGATTTACCCACCGCCCGTGAGCAGGCGTTAAAAGTTATCGATGCCGACCCTAATGAGCAGTATGCCGAGACCTTAATTACTGCCTACACAACCCTTGCGGAAGTGGCGAAACGGGAGGGCAATTTTGAGCAGGCCTACCAGTATCTGAACAAAAAAACAGAGCTTCGGGATTCGTTTCACAAGCAAAGTGTGGCCAAATCCCTGGCCATCCAGCAGGCCAAATTCAATCTGGCCGAAAAAGAAAGCGAGCTGGCCCTGATGAGCGAGCGCTACAAGCTGGCCAAGGCTGAATCGGAACTGTCGGTGGTGCAACTAAGAAACAACCGTTTGTTACTGGGGCTGGTGTGTGTGTTGCTGGCAGGGCTGTGTTTGTGGTCGTTCCGCAACCGTACCGTACAGCAGCGTTTGCGCGTGTTAGCCACCACCGACCCCCTAACCGGCCTATACAACCGTGCTCACTTTACCGACATTGCCGATGGCTTTTTGCAGTCGGCGAAACTCAATAATCAAACGGTTTCTTTGATGCTGTTGGATTTAGATCATTTTAAACGGGTGAATGACGATTTCGGCCATAAGGTGGGAGACTGGGTGCTTCGCGAAGTGGTGCGTTACCTGCACGAACTGGCACCAAAATCCGCCACGCTGGCCCGCATGGGCGGCGAAGAGTTTGCAGTGCTGCTGAGGGAAACGTGTTCCGATGAAGCGATGAAACTGGCCGAAGTGTGCCGCACCGCAGTGGAAACCCTGGAAACCCATATGACCGGAAAAAAATTCAATCTGTCTGCCAGCTTCGGGGTGTGCGATACCAATCAAACCGGCTACAAGCTGGATACCTTACTGTCTGCCGCTGATCTGGCGTTGCATCAGTCTAAAAAATACGGCCGCAACCACGTTTATCAGCACGCCAGTTAATTCGGCGCATGATTTCTGGGTACAAAAAAACCACCGGCGCCGGTGGTTTTTTTGTATTGAAGGCTTACTTTACTTCTTTTCCCGCCGCCTGCTGGTCGGCGTGGTAGCTGGAACGCACCATGGGGCCACAGGCCGCATGGGTAAAGCCAATTGACTTGGCGTAGTCGCCCAGCTGATCAAACTCGGTAGGGTGCACGTAGCGCTTCACCGGGTAATGGTGGCGGCTGGGTTGCAGGTACTGGCCCAGAGTCAGCATGTCGACATTGTGGGCGCGCAAATCGTCCAGTACGCCTTGAATTTCTTCGTTGGTTTCACCCATACCCATCATCAGGCCGGATTTGGTCAGAATTTCAGGGTGCTGCTGTTTGAACTTTTTGAGTAAGTCGAGTGACCACTGATAGTTAGCCCCCGGACGGCATTCACGGTACAGGCGAGGAATGGTTTCCAGATTGTGGTTGAACACATCGGGAACGCCGCTCTTGAATATCTCCAGCGCCCGGTCCATACGGCCACGAAAATCCGGTACGAGCACTTCAATGGTGGTAGAAGGGCTGTGTTCTCGAATGGCGTTAATGCAGTCAACAAAATGCTGGGCACCACCGTCACGCAAATCGTCGCGGTCTACCGAGGTGATCACCACATAACGCAGTTTCATTTCTGCAATGGTTCTGGCCAGCTTTTCCGGCTCCTCGGCACTGGGGGGCAGGGGCTTGCCGTGGGCAACGTCGCAGAACGGGCAACGGCGGGTACAGATGTCACCCAAAATCATAAAGGTGGCGGTACCATGGTTGAAACATTCCGCCAGGTTCGGGCAGCTGGCCTCTTCACACACCGAATGCAGATTATTCTTGCGCAGGGTTTGCTTAATGTGATCAATGCGGTCTGTGGTGCGGGGCAGCTTGATTTTGATCCACTCTGGCTTACGCAACATCTCTTCTTTCTCGGTGGGGATGATGGTCACCGGGATGTGTTTGACTTTTTGATCATCGCGGAGCTTAACTCCGGCCTTGGGACGTGCGTTACTCATCAAAACCTTCTTTGTGTTGGGTGTGGCTTATGTTCAGTTCTGCCAGCAAATGTTTTACCAGTGCCGGGCCGGCTTCAGAAAGGGCCTTCGGGCCTCCCAGGCGGCTGGTGTCGATCATTTCCATACCCGCATACCCGCAAGGGTTAATGCGGTTAAACGGAGCCAGATCCATATTTACGTTCAGTGCCAGGCCGTGAAACGAACAGCCCTTGCGAATTCTTAAGCCCAGCGAGCAAACCTTGCGCTCGTCAACGTACACGCCGGGCGCTTCCTTTTTGGCGTACGCTTCTACCTGATAATCGGCAAGCAGGGCAACCACCGCATTTTCCATCGCCGTAACCAAGTGGCGCACACCCAGTTTACGGCGTTTGATATCCAGCATCAAATACAGTACCTGCTGGCCCGGGCCGTGGTAGGTAACCTGGCCGCCTCTGTCTACCTGGACCACCGGAATGTCACCGGGCATCAGAATGTGCTCAGCTTTACCGGCCTGGCCCTGGGTAAATACCGGCGGGTGTTCTACCAGCCAGATTTCGTCCTGTGTGCTGGTGTCACGGGTGTCAGTAAGTTGCTGCATGGCCTGCCACACAGGCTGGTAGGGCTGGCAACCGAGCTGGCGTATCACCAGAGCCGGTGGTAATTCCTGTGTGGTCACTTACAGAACAACCCTCACCAGTTCGATTTTCGCCAGTTCAGTGTAAATCAGTTCCATGTGTTCCTTGCTGGTGACGCGTACGCTCACCGATACCGAATGGTAATTCCCTTTACTGCTGGGTTTTACGGTGGGGGAATAATCGCCCGGTGCGTGCTGTTGCAGGCACGCAATCACCTGGGTGGGTAAATCTTCGTGTGCCACGCCCATGACTTTGAAAGTTTGATGGGTGGGGAACTCGAGCAGTTCATCGAAACGGGTATCCATGAGATATCCTTGACTTCAAGCAGTAAAAACAAAAACGGCCGGATTGTATCAAATCAGGCCGCTCTAGAATAGCTGGATTCGCTGATGATGTTATTCGTCGTCCCAGCCAATTTGCAGCATGATGTAGTCTTTCATGCGGCTGAAAAAGCCCCCTTCATTTACTTCCTGAAGGGTAACCAGCGGGTATTGGGCCACATCTTCGCCATCCAGCTGAATGTAGAGCGTACCGACAACCTGGCCTTTGGCGAGCGGCGCTTCGAGCTTGTCGTTAAGCTCAAAGTTGGCCTGCAGGTTTTCGGTTTGTCCTCGGGGGATGGTTATGGGGGTAGATTGGTTAATTCCAAGGTCTACGGTTTCACGATCGCCCATGTAAATGCGGTGCGCTACAAAGCTTTCACCGGCTTTGTAGGGGGTTACGGTTTCATAGAAACGGAAGCCGTAGCGCAGCAGCTTTTTGTTTTCTACCTTGCGGGCGCGTTCGCTGTCGGTGCCCATTACCACAGAAATCAAACGCATACCGCCTTGTTCAGCCGACGTGATCAGGCTGTAACCGGCATCGGAGGTGTGGCCGGTTTTAATGCCATCTACGTTCATGCTTTGGTCCCACAGCAGGCTGTTGCGGTTGTACTGCTTAATGCCGTTGTAGGTAAATTCCTTTTCACTGTAGATTTTGTACATTTGTGGCGTTTCGTTGATCAGTGCCTTGGACAAAATCGCCATATCACGAGGGCTGGTGTAATGGTCCGGGTCGTGCAGGCCGTGGCTGTTAACGAAGTTGGAAGCGTTCATGCCAAGCTCTGCCGCGTGAGCGTTCATCATGCTGGCAAAGGCGCTTTCCGAACCGGCAATGTGTTCGGCCATGGCCACACAGGCGTCGTTACCCGATTGCACAACAATACCGCGCAATAAATCGTGTACAGAAACCTTGGTGCCCACTTCAATGAACATTTTTGACGAGTCAGGGAATTTTTTCGCCCAGGCATTTTCCGATACAGTCACTTCGTCATCCATGCTGATGTTGCCTGCCAGCAGTTCCTTGCCAATTACGTACACTGTCATGATTTTGGTCAGGCTGGCCGGAGCAAGTTGCATATCGGCGTTCTGTTCGGCAATAACGTGCCCGGTCTGATGGTCCATCAGTACAAAGCCTTTGGCCGCCACGCTGGGGGCGGGTGGGATCACCACGGCGCTGACGGCCTGAACACTGGTCAGGGTCAGCAACAAACCGAGCAGGCTCAGGAAAGCGAAAACAGGATAGGATCGAGCGCGATTTATTTTTTGGTGCATGATTCAACTATTACTTTTTAAAAAATTTATACGATTATCACGGTGCGGGCACAATAGAATTTGATCAGGTTCGGGTTAGCGAACAAACATTCTCATGGTAATCAGTACCCCTGGTCAGGGAATTCTAACGTAAGCCCTGAACTAGGACTAGGCTTTGGCGGAAAAGTTTAGCGAATTATCGCAAATACTTGTAATTTAAGCCGGATTGCCAGATTGTTGGCCGTTTTACGCCAGTTTTGGTACAGCTGTGGCGCTGAACATTACAGCCTGGCTTCGACTGTGTAGGCCTCGGGGTAGCCGTTACGTTTGAGTTCTTCAAGTAACATTTTTACCTGAAAGCGGTCGGAAAGCGGGCCAAGCAGCAATTTGTACATGTTGTCGACCTGGGCCATTTGTGCCGGAACCTGATACAGTGATGACAACACCGATGATACCGATTCTGCCCGCTTAACATCGCTCAAAGCCGCCACCTGAATGTACCATTCCGGTGCGCCGGTCAATTCGGCCTCGGCGGGCTTTTTGGGTTCGACCAGACCGGCGTATTCGGCGTACGTCACCGTGGGCTGGCTGCCAACCGTCACGTTGTCGTTTTCATCAAAATAAATCACTTCCAGTTTAACTTTTGCCGTGCCTTTGGCCTGGTAGCCGAGCTTTTTGGCGGCCGCGTAAGAGAGGTCGATGATTCGGTCAGAGTGGAATGGGCCGCGATCATTTACGCGAACAATTGCCTGGGTGCCGTTTTCCAGGTTGGTTACCCGCACATACGAAGGAAGGGGCAGGGTTTTGTGGGCGGCGGTCATGGCGAACATGTTGTAGGTTTCGCCGTTGGATGTCAGATGGCCATGAAACTTCTGCCCGTACCAGGAAGCGAAGCCGGTCTGCTCAAACCCTTTGCCGGATTGCATGGGCTCGTAGCGCTTGCCCAGCACTTCATAGGGACGGCTGTTGAACTGGCGGTAAGGCTCATATTTGGGAATGGCATCCTGAAACGAAGGTTCTTCGTAGGCAAAAGTTGGTGCGGAATCCTGCTGCTGGTGGTAACGCCCGGCAGACTGACACCCGGCCAGAGCCAGCAATCCCAACACAGAAAGATAGCGTAACGTGCGCATCAGCGTGACAAAAACCGTTTTTGAGTGCCAATGGCCATCAGAATGCCAAATCCTGCCATCAATGTCACCATGGATGTGCCGCCATAACTCACCAGCGGCAGGGGAACACCTACTACCGGCAGCAGGCCGGATACCATGCCCATATTCACAAATACGTACACAAAGAAGGTCAGGGTGATGCTGCCCGCCAGCAGTTTGCTGTAAGCGTCCTGTGCACGGTTGGCAATGATCAGCCCGCGAACAATGATGAACACGTAAATAGCCAGCAAGCCCAGCACACCTAAAAAGCCAAATTCTTCACTGAAGACGGAAAAGATAAAATCGGTGTGGCGTTCAGGCAAAAATTCCAGCTGCGACTGGGTGCCCTGCAGCCAGCCTTTGCCCTCAAACCCGCCTGAACCGATGGCAATTTTGGACTGGATGATGTGGTACCCCGAACCTAAGGGGTCGCTTTCGGGGTTCAGAAAGGTGAGTACCCGTTGTTTTTGGTATTCTTTCATGAGGAAGAACCACAAAATGGGCAGGAACGCACTGCCAAGCAGGGTAACAAAGCCGATAAGCCGCCAGCTCATACCGGCCAGAAAAATGGCGAAAATACCTGAACTGGCAATCAGCAATGAGGTGCCCAAATCCGGCTGTTTGGCAATCAGAATGGTAGGGGCCACCACCAGAACAAAACCAAAAAATACCGGCAGGGTTTTTGGTGGCAGGGTAAATTTGCTGATGTACCAGGCCACCATCATGGGTACCGCAAGCTTCATAAGCTCAGAAGGCTGAAAGCGGATCACGCCCAAATCCAGCCAGCGCTGGGCGCCTTTACCCATATCACCAAACAGCAAAACGGCCAGCAACATCAGTAACCCGGCGGCATACGCGTAAACTGAAAGCCTGCGATAGGCCATGGGGGGGATTTGTGCCATAACCAGCATAACCAGCAAAGCCAGCCCCAGGCGGGCTATCTGGCGTTTTATCTGGCCAAAATCCTGTCCGGATGCCGAGTAGAGCACGAACATACCCACGCCCATCAGGGTGAGCAGACCCAGCAACAACACAGCGTCGATGTGGATACGCTGCAGAAAGTTGCTCTGGTTGGCTTTCAGGGTTGATTTTTTCATTCGGCGCCCTCCGATCTTGTCGCAGAGATGGCTTGCCGGTTTGGAAATTCGTGGTGACGGAAATAGAAATCCATGATTTCCCTGGCTATTGGTGCGGCATTGGAGCTGCCGCCGCCGGCGTTTTCCACCACCAGCGATACGGTGACCTGAGGGTCTGAGTATGGCGCGAATCCAACGTACATGGCATTGTCACGCAGCCTTTCCGACACATCCTCGGCTTCGTATTCTTCATCCTGACCAACGGTGAACAACTGGGCGGTGCCGGTTTTTCCTGCCGATATATAAGGCGTATCGGAGAAGGCATGCCTGGCGGTACCGTCTTTGCCGTTAACCACTTCATACATTGCCTTCAGCACCAAATCCCAGTTTTTGTGTTCGGAAACCATGATGGGGCGCAGGGTTTTGAGTGGCTCCAGACTGATCTCACCGTTGTCGTGCATAAAGCCGCGCAGAATTTGGGGTACAAAGCGTTCGCCATGGTTGATTAAGGCATTAATCGACTGGTTCAGCTGAATTGGGGTGGCGGTCCAGTAACTTTGGCCAATGCCTACCGGAATGGTATCACCAATGTACCAGGGCTGGTTAAAGCGGGCACGCTTCCAGCCCCGGCTGGGCATATTCGCGTCTGATTCCTCGTACAGGTCGATGCCGGTGTAGTCTCCAAAGCCGAATTCAGACATGGCTTCGCTAATTCGGTCAATACCAAGCTGGTAGGCCAGATCGTAGTAGAAGGTGTCGCAGGAAACCTCAATGGCTTTGGTAACATCCACTTTGCCGTGGCCCCATTTTTTCCAGTCCCGCCACACGTGATCAACATTGGGTAACTGGTAGCGCCCGCGATCATTGATGGTGGTTTTGGCATCTATCACTTTCTGTTCCAGCCCTAACACCGCCAGATGGGGCTTAATGGTGGAGGCCGGAGGATACTGGCCCTGGGTAGCACGGTTTATGAGCGGGCGGTCAGGCGAATTCAGCAGGGCAGAGTAATTGGTTCGGCTGATTCCATGAACAAACAGGTTGGGGTCGTAGCTTGGGCTGGAATACATGGCCAGAACGCCGCCGGTTTTCGGTGACGTTACCACAATGGTGCCACGCTTTCCTTCCAGTGCCTGTTGTGCCGCCAGTTGCAGTTCGATATCGATATTCAGCACAATATCCCGGCCCGGGACTGGCGGGTCTACGTTCAGCGTGCGGATTATCCGGCCCTGATTGTTCACTTCCACCTGCTGATAGCCCACAGTACCGTGCAGGACTTCTTCGTGAAATTTTTCTATCCCCAGTTTGCCGATGTCGTAAGTGGCGGCGTAATTGGCTTCCTGGCCGGCCTCAACGATTTTCTGCAGGTCTTTTTTGTTGATTTTGGCCACATAGCCCAGTACATGAGTCAGGGCATCGCCATAGGGGTAAAAACGTGACAGGCGGGCTTCAATTCCAACACCGGGAAACTGGTGCTGATGGGCAGAAAAACGTGCCACTTCCAGCTCGGTAAGCTGGGTTCGCAATGCCACTGGCTTAAACCGGCGCTGGCCTCTCAGGTTACTGAAAAAGTTTTCTTTCTCTTCTTCGGTTATACCCATGAGCTCGGTGAGCTGGGTGATGGTTCCTTCGAGATCATCGATTTGTTCCGGTATCAGCTCAAGGCTGAAAACCGGCCGGTTCTCAGCCAGCAAAACGCCGTTGCGGTCGTAGATCAGACCGCGATTGGGAGCGATAGGCAGTACTTTTATGCGGTTGCCGTTTGAACGGGTCTGGTAATCCTCGTGCTGGCGGATTTGAAGTACATAAAGGTTGCTGATCACGATGCTTATCAGCAGTAGCACTATCAGCATGGCAATCATTGCCCGGCGGGCAAACAAATTGGCTTCAGCGGTGTGGTCGCGAATGGTCTGGCGTTTGCGCGGCACTGCGATTACTCCCGGTGGTACGGGTGATTTTGGGTGACAGACCAGGCCCGGTAAAGACTCTCTGTGATCAGAATGCGTACCAGCGGATGGGGCAGAGTAAGTGGCGACAGCGACCAGCGCTGTTCCGAAATTTCGGTGCATTGCGGGGCCAGGCCTTCCGGCCCGCCTATGAGCAAACTGACGTCGCGGCCGTCCATTTTCCAGCTGTCCAGTTGGCGGGCCAACTGAGGGGTATCCCAGGGTTTACCGGTTACCTCAAGTGTGACAATGCGGTTGCCTTTCGGGATTGCGGCGAGCATGGCGTCGCCCTCTTTACTCAGGATGCGGGGAATGTCGGCGTTTTTGCCCCGCTTGCCGGCTGGAATTTCGGTGAACGAGACCGGCATGTCAGCCGGGAATCGGCGCAGAAATTCATCCACGCCCGCATTCACCCAGTTTGGCATTTTTGTTCCAACAGCAACTATCTGAATACGCACTGCTTCAGTACTTCCTTACAGTAATTAAAGATAACGACACCGACCTGAGGAATGGTTTCACACGCTACTATGCCACGCACCCACTAAAAAAGCAGCCCGGTTTGAATTCGAGGGCTGTACCGACCTGTTCCTGTGCTAGGACCAGAGCTTTTCCAGCTGGTAGAAGTCGCGGGTTTCGTCCTGCATCACGTGGACAATGATTTCACCCAAATCCACCAGTACCCATTCGCCAGTGTCTTTGCCTTCTACATTCAGCGGTGCCAGGCCTGCGTGCTTTGCTTCCAGCATCAGGTTTTCAGCTATGGCAATCACATGTCGCTTCGAATTACCGGAACACACAATCATGGTATCGGTAATACTCGACTTGCCTTTGACATCCAGTTCAATAACGTCGCGGGCTTTCATGTCGTCAATCTTGTCGATTACGAATTGTTTGAGTTGTTGACTCTCCAAAAGTACTCCTCGCTTACTGACCTGCTTTAACGATACAGGCCGTGTTGTTTAATATAGTTTAATACAGGCGGATATAACCACTTCTGCCATTCCTGTGTCAGGCACTCGGTTGCCCGGTTTCGCAACCAGCTTGAAGAAACCGGAACATCGTCAGTCTGGGCAATGTATATTTTGCCCGCGGGTGATTTCATCAGGCTCTGCGGCTCACTGGTGCCGTGCTCTGCCAGAAGGTTGCTGACGGCGCTTTCTGGCTGGGAATGAAACGATTTCCTTTGCAAGATCACCAGATGGCACAACTGCGTAAGTTGCTGCCATTCATACCAGCTCGGAAGGCTGATGAACGAATCCCAGCCCATAAAAAAGCATACGGGCTGTTCGCTGTCCAGGCGGTCTCTGAGTGCGCGGAGCGTTTTAACCGAATAGGACGGTTCTGGCAAGGTTAATTCAATCAGTTCCGGGTACAATCTGGGGTCGGCCTGGCAAGCCAGCTTTACCATGCTGACTCTGTGTTCCTCACTGATACCATTGGTACTCTTGTGCGGAGGCAGCTTGCAGGGCATCAGGCCGAGCTTGCCCAGACCAATGGATTGCAGTGCCTGCAACGCAGGCTGAATATGACCGAGGTGGGGGGGGTTAAACGTCCCTCCGAGCAATGCTACGGGTGTTACGGGTGACGTCATTGCTCAGTCTCGAGTACCGGGAAATGGTCCAGCGGAATACCCATAAACAGCATGCACAGGTGGCAAAGTTTGATATAGGGCCGTTCGATAACGCTTTGTTTAAAAGCCAGGTCAGCGGCCTGCAAATGTTGCTGCAGGCGTTTGAGTTTAGCCAGCGGCAAGCGGGACAGGGCGGACTCGTAGGCCGCCTGGCGGTTGCGCCAGATCCCGAATTTTTGCCATTGAACCGGCTGCCCCGATTGTCGTACAACCTGCAGCGACCAGAGGGTTTGCCATTCACGGACCAGCGCCCATATCAGTATATTGGGCTCGATGCCTTCGCTCTCCAGCCGGTATAACATCTTGACGCAACGTTGTTGCTCGCCACTGAGCATGACATCCACAAGCTGAAATACGTTAAACCGTGACTGGTCGACCATGGCCTGCTCCAGGTCTTTTTCCGATATGGCGCGGTTTTCAAACAGCAGCGAAAGCTTGTCGATTTCCTGTTTGGCTGCCATCAGGTTACCTTCGCAGTAATCGGCGATGAACTTGATGCCGGGCGGCGTCAGATTAAGGCCCGCTTCTGCAACCTTTTGCTGCAGCCAGCCATGCAGTGATTTTCCCTCTAACGGATAGCACAGGGAGTGTACGCCAATGTCGTCGAGCACCTTGAACCATTTGGCTTTCTGTACGTCCTTGCCAATGCGGGGGCCATGCACAATGAGCAGGGTATCCGGCCCGAGCATAGGAGCCACTTCCTGCAATATTTTTGAGCCCTCGGTCCCCGGTTTTCCGCTGGGCAGTTCCAGTTCAATTAATTGTTGCGAAGCGAACAGCGACAGGGTCTGGGTAGCTTCAATCAGAGCGCCCCAGTTGAAATCCTTGTCGGCCACCAGTACGGTACGTTCGGTAAAACCGGCGTTACGGGCTTGTTCCCGCAACTGCTGGATGATTTCAAATTTTTGCTGGGGTTCGTCGCCGAATATCAGATAGCAGGGTTTTAGGCCCTGTTTGAGTTCATTGGCGAAACGGTTAGGGTAGACCTGCATGCGGAATTACTGAACCGGCACGGTTTGAGTTGCCTGGCTGGGCAGGCGGCGAATGATGCGGTCGGCGGCTTCGCGACGCATTTCATCGAGGACCAGATCCAGTTCCCGGCTTTTGGCCAGCACCTGATCCGGATCATCCTGATAATCCCTCAGTATTTCAAAATAGGCAGGTATTGGCTGCTGGCCCGGGAAGGTTACTTTGTAGCGCACACCGAAAATCAGTTCGTATTCCGCTACCTGCCCGGTGGAAAACACGGAAAGCAGCCGGCGTTCCAGTTGTTCAGGTAAGAGTTCAATAACCACAAACGACTGCTGTGCCTCAGTAGGGTAGTTACTGCCACCTTCAATGTCGTAGACCTCCAGCCGCTTGTCCAGGCTGCGGGCAAGCGGTGCATGGGGTTCCACCGAACGGATGACCACATAGTTGGCGTCTTCCGGCAGCGACTGAGTCCCGCGCAGATGAAAGCCGCACCCGGCCAGGAGAATGCTGACCAGTAACGCTGTCATTAACAGGCGGGCAGCACTCATCAGTTTGCCACAATGTTGACCAGCTTACCGGGCACCACAATCACTTTGCGGATGGTTTTGCCTTCGGTGAACTGCTGTACGTTGGGGTGTGCTTCAGCCTGTGCCTGAACCTGTTCTTTGCTGGCATCGGCGGCAACAGTGATCTTGGCTCGCACTTTACCGTTTACCTGCACAATGATCAGCTTCTCGTCTTCAACCAGAGCATCTTTGTCGGCAACTGGCCAGGGCTGGGTTTCAACGTCATTGGTATGCCCCAGTGCTTTCCACAGGGTGTGGCTCAGGTGCGGCGTAATGGGGTTGAGCAGCAGCAAGACAGATTCGATGGCCTCACGCATGACAGCGCGATCCTGATCGCTGTCCTGAGGCGCTTTCTGCAAGTGGTTCAGCAACTCCATAACCGCAGCAACGGCGGTGTTGAAAGTCTGGCGGCGGCCAAGGTCGTCAGTGACTTTTTCGATGGTGCGATGCACTTCACGGCGCAGTGCCTGCTGATCTTTGTTGAGCTGCGATTTGTCCAGTGCTGCCGGTGCTTCAAGCTCCAGATGTTCGCTGACCAGTTTCCAGATGCGGCGCAGGAACCGGTGTGCACCTTCCACACCCGAGTCGACCCATTCCAGAGTCTGTTCTGGCGGCGCGGCAAACATGGTAAACAGGCGAACGGTGTCGGCGCCGTACTGGTCGATAACCTGTTGCGGGTCGATGCCGTTGTTCTTCGACTTGGACATCTTGGTCATACCGCCGTGTTGTACCGGCGTACCGTCTGCAGTCAGCCAGGCTTTGGTGATGCGACCTTTGTCGTCTTTCTCGGTGCTTACCTCGGTAGGCGAATACCAGGTTTTCTTGCCATTGCTGTCTTCACAGTAGTAGGAATCGGCCAGCACCATGCCCTGGCACAGCAGGCGTTTGTATGGCTCATCCGATTTTACCAGGCCTTCGTCACGCAGCAGTTTGTGGTAAAAGCGTGAATAAAGCAGGTGCAGGATGGCGTGTTCGATACCACCAATGTACTGGTCTACCGGTAGCCAGTAATTGGCCTGGCTTGGATCGAGCATGCCGGTGTCATTTTGCGCGCACGCATAACGGGCGTAATACCAGGAAGACTCCATAAAGGTGTCGAAGGTATCGGTTTCACGCAGGGCAGGCTGGCCGTTGTATTCGGTTTTGGCCCACTCCGGGTCGGCCTTAATGGGCGAAGTAACACCGTCCATTTCCACATCTTCGGGCAGGACTACGGGTAGCGACTGAGCTGGTACCGGAACCGATTCACCGTTTTCAAGGTTCAGCATCGGGATGGGGGCACCCCAGTAGCGCTGACGGCTTACACCCCAGTCGCGCAGGCGGAAATTGACTTTGCGTTTGCCGTGGCCGAGTTGCTCCAGCTTGGTGGCGATGGCATCGAACGCGGATTGGAAATCCAAACCATCAAATTCACCGGAATGCACCAGACTGCCTTTTTCAGTATAAGCGGCAGTGGTTAAATCGCAGTTTTCCTGCGCGCTGCTGCCCGGTTCAATAACCTGCCTGATGGCCAGCTTGTATTTGGTGGCAAATTCCCAGTCGCGCTGGTCGTGGCCCGGTACGGCCATCACAGCGCCAGAGCCGTAATCCATCAGCACAAAGTTGGCGACCCACACCGGCACCTGTTCGCCGGTAAGCGGGTGAATGGCATAGATTCCGGTAGCACAGCCCTTTTTCTCCATGGTAGCCAGCTCAGCCTCGGCAACCTTGGTGTTTTTGCATTCATCGATAAAAGCCGCCAGTTCAGGGTTGCTCTGCGCGGCGAATTCGGCAATCGGGTGCTGGGCAGCAACAGCCACATAAGTTACGCCATATACCGTATCCGGGCGTGTGGTGTAGACCGTTAAGTCGCTGACCTCACCAACCGATTCGGCCAAATCAAAGGTGATTTCGACCCCTTCAGAGCGGCCAATCCAGTTGGCCTGCATGGCTTTAACCTGATCCGGCCATTCTTCCAGCTGGTCCAAATCACTGAGCAACTCTTCGGCGTAGTCAGTAATTTTGATAAACCACTGAGGAATTTCTTTTTGTTCCACCAGTGCACCGGAACGCCAGCCGCGGCCGTCGATGACCTGTTCATTGGCCAGTACGGTCTGGTCTACCGGGTCCCAGTTAACGGTTGAGTTTTTCTTGTACACCAGGCCTTTTTCATACAGGCGGGTGAAGAACCACTGTTCCCAGCGGTAGTAATCGGATTTACAGGTGGTGACTTCGCGATCCCAGTCGTAGCCAAAGCCCAGTGACTTAAGCTGGCCTTTCATGTAGTCGATGTTGGCGTAAGTCCACTTGGCCGGGGCGGTGTTGTTATTGATTGCTGCGTTTTCAGCAGGCAGGCCGAATGCGTCCCAGCCCATGGGCTGCAGAACGTTTTTGCCCTGCATGCGCTGGAAACGGCTGATTACGTCGCCGATGGTGTAGTTGCGTACGTGACCCATGTGCAGGCGCCCACTGGGGTAGGGGAACATGGACAGGCAGTAAAATTTTTCTTTACCTTCCTGTTCTGTCGCTTTGAATGACTGATTTTCTTCCCAGTATTGCTGGACGGCTTGTTCGATGTGTTTCGGGTTGTACTGTTTATCGGCCATGAAACTTAGGCTTCCGCATATAAATAAGTGACTTCTTGATAAGCGGCATAGAATACCCCAGCGGCTAGGGGGGGAACAATACCATGGGCCGGTTTGCAGGCAATAAATTGTTCAGGTGGTGAGTTTTTATTCAGGTGCGGCAGGTGTTGAACTTTGCAGAAAGTGTTTGAGTGCTGATAACTGCTGATGCTGAACTTTATCGACGACCGGAGCCAGTTGCTCAAAACCCTGAGGAGAATAGCCGTGCACCTGATAGGTCAGAGTAACTTCTGACCCTTCCACCAAGGGAATGATTTGCCAGTTCAGAGCACCGTATATGCCCATGCCCTGCAACGGTCCCAGTCCTCCGGTCATTAACAGGCGCTGGTGGGGCTCTACAAAGCTGATGCGCATGTGTTCGGCACTTCTGTTGTCGCTCAGCTCGCAAAAGCAGCCACCGGCAACGGCATCAATGGAAAATGTACCCTGCCACCAGCTGTGATCTTTTGGCCACCACTGATCAATGTCATTAACCAGCGCTGCCCAGATTGCTTCGGCAGAGTGGGTGGTCTCAAAACGATTTTTGATAATGAACCCCGACGGGGATACCGCAACCAGTTCGGACCATGCCGGGCCTGCCAGCAACATCATACAGGACAATACAAAGGGCTTGATTTTGTTCATTTTGCAGCAGTAGTGGCGGGATTTTGCACAGATTAGCCCTGTGTTTGGCCAAACTCAAGGATAAGCGTTTGACAGCGGGGGTGAATCACGTTTCACTTAACAAAAAATCAGAATGTGTAGACTATGCCCGGTGTAGAGTTCGTACCGCCGCTATCCCCCAAAAGCTTAACTCCAAGCCTGAATCGGCGGATCATCAATAAGGCGCTCAATGATGAAGAAGCGCTCAATACCACCTTTATTGGCCAGGAACGCGCCCGCGAAGCCCTGATGTTCGGTTTGGGTATCGATGCCAAAGGCTACAACCTGTACGTTATGGGCGAACAGGCCACCGGCCGCTTTACCCTGGTTAAAGACTACATTGAACGCCATGTCAGTGCTTTGAGCACGCCGGACGACTGGATTTACATCAATAATCTGGAAGAAGAGCGTGAGCCTGTGGTGCTGAGAATGGCGCCCGGCGGCGGGCGACAACTGGCGAAAGACATCAGTGCCTTGATAGACGATTTGCTCGATACCTTTCCGGCGGCGTTCGATAACCCGGGCTATCAGCGCCGTAAAGCGGCCATCGGGCGCGAGTTCGACCAGAAGTACGACAAAGCCATTGATGCGGTGGAGCGTTACGCCCAGGCCAATCAGGTTGCGCTGTATGAAGAGGGCGGCACCATCAGCTTTTCGCCGATAGTGGATGGCAAGCCCATCAGCGATACGGAATTTGCCAATTTGTCCGACGATCAGCGCCAGTATTTTTATGATCTTATTGACGAACTGGAAAACCGCTTAAGTGAAAGTCTGCTGAGCCTGCCGATCTGGAAACGGGAAAACTCCGAGCGTATTCGTGAACTGAACCGGAATACTGTTGAGCAGGGCATCAAGCCTTTGCTCAAAGCCCTGGAGCACAAGTATGCTTCCGATCTCGGTGTTCTCAAGTATCTGCGCCAGTTGCGTTCGAGCCTGATTGACGCCATTGTTGAATTGCTGGCGGAAGACAGCAAGGAAGACAAACTGGATGAAATGGACCGGCGTTTGCACCTGGAGGAATCGTTTTTGCCCAATGTGCTGATTGGGCATAAAATTGATGATGGTGCTCCGGTGGTGTACGAACCCAACCCGACCTACCAGAATCTGTTTGGCAAAATAGAATACACCAACATCCACGGCAGTGTGTTTACCAACTACCGTATGATTCGCCCCGGCGCTTTGCACAAGGCGAATGGGGGTTACCTTCTACTTGATGTTGATCAGCTCATTGAGCAGCCCTACGTTTGGGATACCCTCAAGCTGGCGATAAAATCGGGTTTCATAAAGATGGACCTGCCCCAGCAGGATGTGGGCATGGTCAACGCCATTACTCTTAATCCCCAGCCTATCGAACTCAATATCAAAGTTATTTTGATGGGATCCCGCGAGCTTTACTATACGCTGCAGGATTATGATGATGAGTTTGACGAGCTGTTTCGGGTGCTGGTGGACTTCGACCTTGAAATTCCAGTTAATCGTCAGTCGCTGTTTGATTTTGTCGGGCGGGTGCGCATGCATCTGATTTCCTCTGGCCTGCAGGGCGTCAGCGCAGAAGCCATGCATCGGCTGGTGGAATTTTCCCTGCGTATGGCCGAGCATCAGTCCAAGCTGTCGGCCCATTTTGCCGAAGTCATCGAGCTTATCAATGAAGCGCATTACTACTGTCGAAAGGCTGGCGACACTCAACTTCAGCTGCAGCATCTCAATACCGCACTTAGGGGCAAGAAACACCGTACAGGCAGGGTGAGCCAGACATTACTTAACGATATTAAGGAAGGCCATGTTCTGATTGCCACTGAAGGAACTGCAGTAGGTAAAGTGAACGGGCTCACGGTGCTGGAAATTGGTGATACGGCGTTTGGCACGCCGGCGAGAATTACCTCTACCGTGTACGCCGGGGCCAGTGGCGTAGTGGATATTGAACGGGAAGTGGAACTGGGTCAGCCCATTCATTCCAAAGGGGTTATGTTGCTCACCGGCTACCTGGGCCACAAGTACGCGCAGCATTTCCCGCTCACTTTGTCGGCCAACATTGCTCTTGAACAGTCCTACGGGCATATCGATGGTGACAGTGCGTCACTGGGTGAACTGATTGCCCTGATATCAGCGTTAACTGAAATACCTGCTACCCAGGCTCTGGCAGTTACCGGCTCCATAAACCAGTACGGAGAAGTTCAGGCTGTGGGCGGAGTAAACGAAAAAATCGAAGGCTTTTTTGACCTTTGCCAGCATCGTGGATTAACCGGAAACCAGGGGGTAGTGATCCCCAAATCCAATGCCGTGAATCTGGTGCTCGACAAAGTGGTGATCGATGCGGTTAAAAAAGGGCTGTTTCATGTTTACGCGGTGGAAACCGTGGATGAAGCGCTGGCACTGCTAATGGGGCGTGAAGCGGGCACTCTTTCCGGTCGCGGCCGCTATCCAAAAAACACCATCAACTACCATGCGGTTAACCGTTTGTATAACATTTCACTTATTGTAAACGGCGGCGAAGAAGACCACTGACAAATCGCAGCGGTCTTTGCAGGGATTGTTATTTCGGGCCCATCCGAAGGGCTCCGTCGAGGCGAATGGTTTCACCGTTCAGATAGGCATTTTCGGTCAGGTGGATGACCAGACGGGCGAATTCTTCAGGCAGCCCCAGCCGTTTGGGGAAGGGTATGCTCGCTGTCAGCGCATCCTGAACAGTTTCTGGCATTGCCAGCAACATTGGGGTGCCCATTACGCCGGGCGCGATGGTATTCACTCTTATTCCCAGGCCAGCCAGGTCACGGGCCATTGGCAGGGTCATACCAATAATGCCGGCTTTACTGGCAGCGTAAGCAGTCTGGCCGATTTGGCCTTCATAGCCCGCAATGGAAGCGGTGTTGATAAGAATACCGCGCTCACCATGTTCATTGCATGGGTGTTGTGAAGCCATGGCCGCCGCGACCAGACGATTGACGTTGAAGGTTCCGACCAGATTAATATCCAGCGTGGACTGAAATTGTGCCAGCGGAGCAGGATGATTGTCTCTGTTGAGTGTACGCTGTGCAGGAGCGACTCCGGCGCAGTTGACACACACCCGTATCTCTCCAAATCGGGATTGAACTTCAGCAATGGCCTGTGAGACAGACGCCTCATCCCGAACATCGGTGGCACAGAATAAGGTATCCGTTTTGCCCAGTTCATCGGTGCGCTGAGCGCCCAGTTCTGTATTGACGTCGAACAGCGCGACCTGCATGCCTGCGTTACGCAGGGCAATGGCAGTGGCCAGGCCCAAGCCAGAACAGCCACCGGTGACGATGGCAGTAGATTGGGATAATTGCATGATTATTCCTGTTATTTTTATGTAGGGTCAACGCCAGTGTACTGATGGCTTGAGTGGAAAACCATGTTGGCAAACAGGAATCAGAGAAATAACGGGTGTTACTTTGGCAACTGAATTTTACGCTCTTCGCTGGGGCGGAACAGCACCAGTGTGTGGCCAATTACCTGGACTTTTTCAGCACTGGTTTCACGTGCGATGGCATCCATAATCAGCGCTTTTTCCTCACGATCATCAGAAGGCACCTTTACCTTAATCAGTTCGTGATGACCCAGTGCCAGATCTATTTCTGCCACAACCCCTTCTGTCAGGCCATTGGCGCCCAGTTGAACTACGGGCTTCAGAGAATGGGCCAACCCCTTCAGGTACTGCTTTTGTTTGGTTGATAATTTCATTAATGATGAATTCTTACAATTAAACGGTCGGTTAAGAGTTGAAAAACCGTATTCTAACGCCATCTTGCTAACAATCCTATCGGCAATACGATGGAATGATAAAAATAAACCAGTACGGGTGGTAATTAGAAGTTACGTTTTACCGTGTCGCCCCGGGTTGGATGCACCAGCATTTTTATTTTTCAGGATGAACAGTTTTAGCTGATGTGGCGTATTTTAAGGGAACACAGGCAAAGGTGTGTTGTCAGAAACGAAAGTGTTTCTGGTTTTACCTCCGGGTTGAGGCAGGTGGAACCCAAGCTAACGTGAACTCTGCAAAACGGAAGGTGGCCTGACCGTTTTTTTACGTTGTAACGTGGCTGCATTTCGTGTTGGCTCAAACTGGAAGGAAACACCGCCCAGGTGGGCTTGTAGTGAGGCAGGTATTGGGTGGCTAGCGGGTACAAAGTGTAGTACCCTTCAGATAGACAGCGAATTTCGTGACGGGATGCGTTAAGTTCGGAAAATTAACATATTTTTGGTAAGAATATTGCTTAGTTTTCGCTTGAGGTTTCCGGTTTTTATTGAGGTTAGTAGCATTGAGCGATATGGCAAAAAATTTAATCTTATGGTTGGTCATCGCCGTTGTGTTGATGTCCGTTTTCCAGAGCTTTTCACCCAGTGAATCGTCCCGGGCGCAAACCGACTACACAACATTCCTGAAAGAAGCGAGTCAGGGCAACATTCGGGAAGTCCGAATAGACAGTGACGCCCGCGAGATTCGTGGTACCAAGCGTTCTGGTGAGTCCTTCGTTACCTACATTCCTTATTTCGACGATCAATTGATTTCAGACCTGGTCAAAAAGGATGTACGAATTCTGGGTGAACCACCGGAAAAGCCTTCTATATTAACTTCCATTTTCATCAGTTGGTTCCCCATGCTGCTCTTGATTGCAGTGTGGATTTTCTTCATGCGCCAAATGCAGGGTGGCGGTGGCCGTGGGGCTATGTCCTTCGGCAAAAGCAAAGCCCGGTTGTTGGGTGAAGATCAAATCAAGACCACGTTTGCCGATGTGGCAGGCTGTGATGAAGCCAAGGAAGACGTTGCCGAATTGGTTGATTTCCTGCGCGACCCTTCCAAGTTCCAGAAACTGGGCGGTAAAATTCCAAAAGGCGTACTGATGGTTGGCCCTCCGGGTACCGGTAAAACCCTCCTGGCCAAAGCCATTGCCGGGGAAGCAAAGGTACCGTTTTTCACCATCTCAGGTTCTGATTTCGTTGAAATGTTTGTTGGTGTCGGTGCCAGCAGGGTACGCGATATGTTTGAGCAGGCCAAAAAGGCTGCGCCCTGCATTATCTTCATTGATGAGATTGATGCAGTCGGTCGTCAGCGTGGCGCTGGTTTGGGCGGTGGTCACGACGAACGCGAACAAACTCTCAACCAGATGCTGGTGGAAATGGATGGTTTTGAAGGGCATGAAGGTATAATTGTAATTGCCGCTACCAACCGTCCGGATGTTCTGGACCCTGCGCTTTTGCGTCCGGGTCGTTTTGACCGCCAGGTAGTGGTTGGGCTGCCGGACATCCGCGGGCGTGAACAAATTCTTAAAGTTCACATCCGCAAGGTACCGGTTGCTGACAACGTTGAACCTTCCGTTATTGCCCGAGGTACACCCGGATTTTCGGGTGCCGATTTGGCTAACCTGGTAAATGAGGCTGCTTTGTTTGCTGCACGAGCCAACAAGCGCCTGGTAAGCATGGAAGAGTTTGACAAGGCGAAAGACAAAATCATGATGGGTGCCGAGCGTAAGTCCATGGTGATGTCGGAACAGGAAAAGGCCATGACGGCTTATCACGAAGCGGGTCACGCTATCGTAGGGCGTCTGGTTCCGGAACACGATCCGGTCTACAAGGTTTCTATTATCCCTCGTGGTCGGGCGTTGGGTGTAACCATGTATCTGCCTGAGCAGGACAGGGTGAGCCATTCCAAACAGCATTTGGAAAGCATGATTTCTAGTCTGTTTGGTGGCCGGATTGCGGAACAAATCATCTATGGTGATGATAAGGTCACTACCGGGGCTTCTAACGATATCGAGCGAGCTACGGAAATTGCCCGCAAGATGGTGACCCAGTGGGGCTTGTCCAGCAAAATGGGGCCAATGCTTTATGCTGAGGAAGAAGGCGAGGTATTCCTCGGTCGCTCTATGTCTAAGGCGTCTCACATGTCTGACGATACCGCCAGAGCCATCGATGCTGAAATCAAAGCCATCATTGACAGCAATTACGACCGCGCGAAGCGGATCCTGCAGGAAAATATCGACATTCTGCACACGATGAAAGATGCGTTGATGAAGTATGAAACCATTGATGCCAAGCAGATTGATGACCTTATGGCTCGCAGGGATGTTCGTCCTCCTGCTGACTGGGATGACCGCGCACCATCGGGTGATGATAAACCTACTGGAGGTAAACCTGCCCGTGAAGGTGAAATTACCGATGACGGTGTAGACAAGCCCTCTGTAGGCAAACCCGGTGATTTACCCGGTTAATTGTTCAAAGCGCCAGTTGCACAACTGGCGCTGTTTTATTCCCTTCTCTAAATACCAGCGTGATCTTCTTCTGAATTTAAGTTTGTTCACTGGCAGGTTGGTTTTTCGTAAGCAATAAGATGATTATGTTGTTCCAGTCCCAACGCGCAGATTTTAGCACTCCCCAGGTAATGGGTATCCTGAATGTCACACCAGACTCATTCTCTGACGGTGGCAGGCATAACCGCTTTTCAACCGCTATAGAGCATGTACATCGTATGGTGGAAGCCGGTGCCCGGTTTATTGATGTTGGTGGGGAGTCAACCCGCCCGGGAGCGCCGGATGTAAGCGAGGATGAAGAGCTGGAGCGGGTGATTCCGGTTGTTGAAGCCCTTGCGGGGCAGATTGATGCAATAATTTCGGTTGATACCAGTAAAGCGCGAGTAATGCATGAAGCGGTAAAGGCGGGTGCCGGACTGATTAATGATGTACGGGCTCTGCAGGAAGACGGTGCGTTAGATGTAGCTGCGAGTACTGGTGTACCAGTGTGCCTGATGCACATGCAAGGGCAGCCCAGAACCATGCAGGCTGCACCGCTTTACAATGATGTAGTCAGCGAAGTCCAGGCCTTTTTGCTGCAGCGTGTGGACGCCTGTATTGCGGCTGGCATACCAAAACAAAACATAATACTTGATCCCGGTTACGGATTTGGCAAATCCCTGGACCACAATTACCAGTTGGTGAATGGGTTGCCCGCTATAATCAGCATGGGGTTTCCGGTGCTGGTTGGAATGTCGCGAAAATCCATGATCGGGAATTTATTGAACCGTGGCGTGGAACAGCGCTTGGCGGGAAGTGTCGCACTGGCTACAATTGCCGCCTCAATGGGTGCCCATATCATTCGGGTTCATGATGTTAAGGAAACGGTGGACGCCGTCACCATTGTAAACAAGCTAAATACATTAAAATAGATAATAACAACGGAGTTGATCATGGGGCAGCGCAAGTATTTTGGTACAGATGGAATTCGCGGTAAAGTTGGTGAGAGTGCCATTAACCCGGAATTTGTTACCAAGCTGGGTTGGGCCGCCGGTAAAGTACTGGCCGGGCAGGGGACCAATAAAGTCCTTATCGGCAAGGATACCCGCATATCCGGCTATATGCTTGAGTCGGCGCTGGAAGCCGGGTTGTCTGCAGCCGGAATTAACATTGGCCTGCTGGGCCCCATGCCAACGCCTGCCATTGCCTATCTGACCAAAACATTCCGCTCTGAAGCAGGTATTGTGATTAGCGCATCGCATAATCCCTACTACGACAATGGCATCAAGTTCTTCTCTTCCAAAGGTTTTAAACTCGCGGATGACATCGAACTGGCCATCGAGGCGATGATGGAAAAACCCATGGAGTGTGTGGCGTCCAACCAATTGGGCAAGGCCAGCCGTGTTACCGATGCCTCCGGCCGTTATATTGAATTCTGTAAAGCCACTTTTTCTTCCGAGCTGTCTTTGCGCGGGTTAAAGATCGTAGTGGATTGTGCCCACGGTGCGACCTATCATATTGCGCCAAACGTGCTGCGTGAGCTGGGAGCCCAGGTTATTGAAATTGGCACTTCGCCCAATGGCCTGAATATTAATGACGGCGTTGGGGCAACCTCCATGCAGGCAACTATCGACAAGGTCAGGGAAACCGGTGCCGATTTAGGCTTTGGCCTTGATGGGGACGGTGACCGGATTATGATGGTTGATCATCTGGGCAACCTCATTGATGGCGATCAAATCCTGTATATGGTTGCCCGCGATGCACTGAAAAATGGTCGTATGCAAGGCGGGGTTGTTGGTACTCAAATGAGTAATCTGGGGCTGGAAAACGCCCTGAGCAAACTCGGAGTGCCTTTCGCGCGCAGTAAGGTTGGCGATCGTTACGTGATGGAATTACTGCAGCAAAAGGGGTGGGCTATTGGTGGAGAAAGCTCTGGCCATATACTTAACCTGAATATTGCGTCTACTGGTGACGGTATTGTAGCGGGCTTGCAGGTACTTGCTGCGATGTTGCGCTCCAGTATGGACCTGCATGAGCTAAGCAGCGGGTTTGAGATGTACCCCCAACAGCTGATCAATATTCGTTATCAGGAATCGACTGAAAACCCTGTCAACGGCAAAGCCGTTCAGGATGCGGTGAAAGAAGCAGAAAATTCGCTGGGGAAACGTGGGCGGGTTCTGCTACGGAAAAGCGGCACAGAACCGCTTATTCGTGTGATGGTCGAGTCGGATGACGAGCAGGCTTCACTGCAATGGGCTGAGTTTATTGCCGATGCTGTACGCAAAGTGGCCAATTAATTGATAGAGTGGCAGATTTCGATATTTCTGCTTGTATATTTTTTTGGGAATCGTTAATATCACGCCCGCTCTCGGACAGGGCTAAGGTAAAAAGAAGATGAATAAGGAACTAAGAAAGCCGCTTGTGGCAGGTAACTGGAAAATGAACGGAAATCGTTCATTAGTTCAGGATTTCTGTAAATCACTAGCCGGTTCAGAGCAGGTTGATATTGTAGTATGTCCTCCTTGCGGTTATTTGTCTTATTTTGACCAGGCATCGTTTGCTTTGGGTGCCCAGGACGTAAGCCATCTGAATAACGGTGCGCATACGGGTGATCATTCTGTTGAAATGATCAAAGAACTGGGTTGCAGGTATGTTATCGTTGGCCATTCGGAGCGACGTGAAGATCACCAGGAAAGCAGCGAACTGGTCGCCGAAAAAGCTTTGGCTGTCCTGACTGGTGGGCTGACACCTATTGTGTGTGTCGGTGAACCTTTGGACATCCGCGAAGACAATAAAGAGCAGGAATTTATTGGTAAGCAGCTGACTGCGCTGTTTGATAAAATTCCAGCGGAGCTGCTGAGCCAGTGTGTTATTGCCTATGAGCCAATATGGGCCATTGGGACCGGTAAAACCGCTTCCCCTGAGCAGGCTCAGGAAGTGCATAAGTTTATTCGTGATGAGCTGGCAAAAGTCGGCAGCTCTGTGGCGGAAAAAGTCAGAATTTTATATGGTGGCAGCGTGAAGCCATCCAATGCATCCGAATTGTTCAATCAGCCCGATGTGGACGGTGGATTGATTGGTGGAGCAAGCCTGACTACCGAAGATTTTACAGCAATTTGCCAGTCGGCAAACTGATGAGGTTGATATGATTTACGAAGTGCTACTGGTCGGATACTTGATTGTTGCACTGTTGCTGATCGGTTTTGTGCTGATCCAGCAAGGCAAGGGTGCCGATATGGGCGCGTCATTTGGTTCAGGCGGTTCAAATACCGTATTCGGTTCAACCGGTTCTGGTAACTTCATGACCAAGACAACCGGTATTCTGGCAACACTGTTCTTCCTGATCAGCCTGGTATTGGGTAATCTTTCTTCCAACCGCGAAAAAGGCGGTGACGAGTGGGAAAATCTTGAAGTGCCAGTAGAGCAGCAACAGCCGGTGAATATTGATGTTCCTGTGACTGAAGAACCAGCGTCAGACGTTCCGGCGGCAGAATCAAGCGTTTCTGATGTGCCTGAAGCGGCTGAAGATTCAGCGACTGACGTACCAAATTAAGTAAAAGTTTCGCGGAAGTGGTGGAATTGGTAGACACGCCATCTTGAGGGGGTGGTGAGCCTAGCTCGTGCGGGTTCAAGTCCCGCCTTCCGCACCAAACCAAAAAGGGCTTGTGGCAACGCAAGCCCTTTTTTTTGTATTCATCCAGCTACCTATTTTCGAGCCGGGTTACCACAATAGGCCTACAAAGTTGGTCTTCCTGGTGGCGCAGTCTACACTTTCTCTGAGTCGCCATTTCCTGTCGTTGGCCTGTCATTTATTCCTGTAACAGGGGCTCCTTCCATGACAAAGGTTCCGTTAATTCTTTTTGTTGTTTCCTGGTCACTTTCCTCGATTTCCCAAGCCAAAGACTGGACGTTTGAAATTCAGCCCTATCTCATGGGAGTAATGATTGATGGGGAGAATACTCTGGGTGCATTGCCAACCGCCGATCTGGATATTGAGACATCAACCATTCTTGAAAATCTTGAAAGTACCTTGATGCTTCGCTTCGAAGCACATCATGTGTCTGGTTGGGGAGGCTGGATTGATTACTCCTATATGGATCTGGAAGCGGAAGCCACTTTTCCCGGCGACAATGAGGTAGTTGCCAATGTGCGCCAGGGGGTTCTGGAAGGGGCGTTGCTGTATCGCAATCTCCTGGCCCTGGGAACTCTCGAAACTACCGTTGGGTTACGTTGGTGGAATAACAATCTTGGTCTTGATGTAGAGAGTCCGGTGGTTCCTGAACCGGCACATTTAAGACGGGATATTGACTGGGTCGATCTTTTTCTCGGCTTCAGATGGCGCCAACCCCTATCGGAAAACTGGCAGTTAGAAGCTCAGGCTGATTTAGGCGGGATGGGGATTGAGGCAGACTTCACCTCTCAGCTCGTTGTCGGTGTACTTTATGAAATCAAGTCATCCATGCAATTGAGCGTAAAATACAAAGCAACCTGGGTGGAATATGATGAAGGCACAAAAGGCGAGGATAGCTACTACCGCTATGACACTGTCACTCACGGCCCGGTTTTGGGGCTGACCCTGCAATTTTAGAATTTCAGGCGGGCTGCTTGTATTGGCCCGTATATGCGTTATACCTGTATTCAGGTGGTTTTGCCTGACTTGAATCGTTAACAGGGGTAGCTTATGGACTTCATTCGTATTTTGCTTTCAATCCTGCTTCCGCCACTTGGAGTTTTCCTGCAGGTGGGTATCGGTGCACAATTCTGGATCAACATTCTCTTGACCCTGCTGGGATATTTCCCCGGGGTTATCCATGCGGTTTACATCATCGCCAAACGATGACCGGTGTTAAGAGTCGTGCAGGTTATATTGTTCGCGAGCATTCTGGAACTGGTCGTAGGCAACCCGAAGTATTTGCCTGTCGTGCCTGCATAAATCGCCCATTAAAGTGAGCTCCAGTGTTGCACTCGCTTGTTCCTCCAGAAGCTCCATATACTTAGGCTCTACGTAGCTGCACAGCTTGGTCAGGTTTTCCAGCAGGCATAAGGTCACAGAGAGGTGGCCGGCGCCTGCCTGGCGTATCTGGTCAAACGCCTTATTGATTATACTCGCCATCGTAAAGGTTCGGCGTTGTAACCAGACGTTACTTTGTAAGTCGATGATGCAGGGAGTGGGGAAGTGGCGTTCTGCCATTTGCCCGCATGCTGCACTAAGGCGGTTAACGCAGGTAATTGCGGTGTGAGGATCGTTGATCCCCGGTGATAAGGCACGCAAAGCTATTTCAACAATCTGGCTGATGGCGAATTCAGGATCCTGGACGGGTGT
The DNA here is from genome assembly GCF_003367475.1 of Alteromonas aestuariivivens. Lineage (GTDB taxonomy): Bacteria > Pseudomonadota > Gammaproteobacteria > Enterobacterales > Alteromonadaceae > Alteromonas > Alteromonas aestuariivivens. The sequence continues at coordinate 244,554 of NZ_QRHA01000005.1, read as the reverse complement.
TCTCTTTGAGCCTATCAACACGCATTGCCTGTATGGTTTAAGCATATCATCTGATATCGGATGTGTGCTGTGTATTACAAACAGGGGTTCAGACAACAGAACATGGTCACCGCTGCGAACCTTGATTTCGACGCCGAAAACGCCGTTAAAGTGTTTTTTGGTCAGGTGGGAATAGGTGATGGTTTGGATGAATCCACTGCGCATAGCCCGGACTGTATGACGAAAGCGGCCGATTTTTGGAAGCTCTTCAGTTATGGTTTTATGTTCCGTTTGTATCTGTGGATCAGGCAACAGGTTATCCAGGTTTCCCAAGCATTCATGAAAGCACTGATGAATTACTGAGTCAGCCTGTATGGCTCTGGAAAGGTGATGAATGAAATAGATAATGACAAATACATCAATGAGGCCCAGCAGTACTGAAATACCTGCCAGTAGCGATAGGGCTTCCAGATTGGACTGAATGGAACTAAGGTGGTGCAGTGCCAGCAGGCAAAACAGAAAAGTCGCTACCAGGGTACCAAGGACTACCTGGGTACCTTTGTCCAGCATAAAGGTTCGCAGAAGGCGCGAGCCGAATTGTGAAGACGCCAGGGTCAGCGCAACTATGGTCATTGAAAATGCGATACTGGTCGCGGATATCATAGAGGTGGCAATGGTTGAGAGAAGTTGCTGAGCTCCTTCCTGGGTGATGTCCGGGAACAGGTTCTGGACACCGTCGGGAAGGTTTGCACGGTGAATGTACCTCAGACTAAGGAAGCACAACAGTATCGAAAGCGCCATCATGCAGGTCGGTATAAACCAGTAACTGGTTGAGATAGACTCCATGTAGGCATTCAGCCGGGTTTTTAGCGTGTTTGGTAACATCGTTAAGTTCACATCATGAGTACTCGGTAGCCACAAAGCTGCGGCCAAAGCTTTGGCCTACAATTCATCTCTCGGAACGGATTTTTGCCTGGTTCAATGAACGGGAACCGATGGTTGTTCTTGGTAACCGGCAAAACCCGATCTGCTGTTTTAAAACTTAAGCCGAAGATGTACGTAAACTCAGTGCTTCGGCCGAGAAAATATGCGTAAACTGGCGGGCCTGGCTTGTATCAGTATAGTTTTGGCGGATTGAATTTCGCCATCCAGAGCGTAATTTTGTTGCTCAGGCAGAGTAAGCCGAACGCTTTTTGCCTGTGTGTGGCAAATACGATCAGAATCCTTTTTGCCGTCAGTATCCCGAAAAACCAGCTCCGCCAGCGACAATACCTGCTGGTCCGGGCTCTCCTGGGGTTTGAGCCAGGTTATGTCAAGCTTTCCATCCGTTAAATCAGGCTCACCACCTCCCTGAGCCAGGGCTGTGGTAACAGGGGCCGCATTGGCAATCACCAAGCTGGGAGTTTCAATGGTGTGTTGCTGGTTGTCGTCGAATTCAACCTCCAGTGAGAGTGACTGGTTACTGGTGATAGCCTCCCACAACCCTTTAAGGTAGGCCAATTGCCCGCCCTCATTTTTCTGTTCACGATCAGCACTGGCAATCATTTCTTCTTCGAACCCTACTGCAGCAACCATAAGCATCAGCCGGTCATTGCACAAAGCGGTATCCATGTTGATCTCCGTACCACCCACTATCGTTTCGCAGGCAGTGCTGACGGGCACCAGCTTGCTGCGCAATCCATGCAACACCTGGCTCAACGCATTGGCAGTTCCCAATGGAATGACGCCCAACGTGATCTGGTTGTCAACACAGGCGCTGGCTACTTCGGTGATGGTTCCGTCACCTCCACACGCCACCGCAATTTCAGCGCCCTGTTCAATTGCTTTACGGGCAAGGACTGTTGCATCCTTATCTTTGGTTGTTTCAAAAACGCTGACTTCAAAGTGGGGGTTTAGCAGTGACAGGATAAGCCCTTTTTCCTGAGGCCATTTTCCACCGCCTGCAACCGGGTTGGCAATCAGGGCCAGTCGACGGCTGAATTTCAGGTGCCCGCCATCCTTAACCCTGGCGAGCGATTTTAACTGATGTTTGTTAAGCCGGGCGGTGGTGCGAACCGATTGTATTCGCTCCAGTGCGTTTTCAATGCTCAGGCCAGGGTCGCATGCCAGCAGGTAGGCAGCAACCACCAGCACCGAGCGGCCCCTACCCAGCGCACAGTGCACGACAACACATTTTTGCTTTTGGTGCTGCTGACGTATCCAGTTAATCGCAGTTAACAACTGTTCGTCACTTGGGCTGGAATGATCGAGAACCGGGATGTTGAGGTATTCAAAATCCGACTGGTACGCAGACCAGTCCAAACCATCAAATTCTGCCGTCACATCAAGGATGGCATCTACTCCTAGTTTGTTCAGCTCCTCAACATCTTTGCCAAACAATCGGCAGGCCAAATAGAGATTTTCATCAATGCGCTGGACGGGGGGAACCTTGTCATGCTTACGGGCCCAGCTGTTATAAGCTCCGGTGCCAAGCAGAAAAGGAATAAATAACCATCTGATATAAAAAGGAATGCTGCCATCTTCCCGTTTTCGAAACAATGAAGGGTAACGAAACAGGTAAGCGCTGCTGACTACCAGAAGTGACAAAGCTGCCCAGGCTGCTACTATCTTTAGGGGCCAGAAAGAAATCCACCAGGCCATGCCAGACAGTATCAGTGCACCGAGCAGGTAGTATTTGATCATTTTCATTGCATGCCCTCCGGGAAAATTCGAATATTCCGTTATAAATGAACCAGCCGGCGCATCGTGCGTACCCAACATAACACGATAAAACAATGATCGCTAAAAGCCCGGTACATCAGTAGTGGGCTGAGTGGAGTGCAACACAATGTTCAACAAGTGTAACAGTACATTAGGTAACCTGATTAATTTTATGTGGTTTCAGTTGATCTGGGTGTTAGCGCTGTTTACCCAGTACGAGTATTTGTGGGGCATAGTGGTGTTGCTGCTGGCTTTTTTTGGGGTTGCACGCAGGCCGCTACTGGACTTGTCCGTTGCCTTCTGCGTCGCATTTACGGGCGTCAGTATTGATATTGTTCTGGCCTTAACCGGTGTGTTTGAATTTGCCGGGCACGACGGCATGCTTCCCGTACCTCTGTGGTTGGTGACACTCTGGATTGCGTTCGCTCTTACCCTGCGCCACAGTATGCGTTACTTGCGGTCCCGGTGGTTTCTGAGTGCCGGTCTGGCCGCCATTTCCGGGCCCGCCAGTTATTATGCGGGATTGCGCATAGGTGCAGTGGATTTTGGAATGACGGTTCCGGTTACGCTGGCGTTACTGGCATTGATATGGGTATGGTTACTGCCTGCATTTTTTATGATGGTTTCGCTGCTGGAGCGAGGCTTTGAGAGCCACCTGATGACCGTTCAGAATCAGGAGCTGGGCTGAGTTTCGATGTGCCGAGTTTAAGCCTATCGGGTTTCTTACCACAAATACATTCCCCGTTGATTTCGGTTACACTTACCAACACCATGGTCCGTTTAACTCTGCTCCTTTAGCCTGACCAAAAAATTACCTCGTCTACGAATTATTTCCTCCCAATTACTGTTAGTGCAGCATCATTCCGGGAACGAGAGAAAATGTCACAGCTTACTACCACTAAAGCTCCATGCTGAGCCGGGTGGAGTAACATAATCTCTTCTGAAATGAATATTATAAATATTAGTAGTGAAATGAATAAAAATGTTTATCTTCATTATAGATATCGGCTTTTGAAACCAAATTTCAACTAATTAAAATGTAATTTCCATACAATAAATATGAAATAAATCCATGATTTTAAAGTATTTAAATATGTTTGATTGTAGAAATTTTTATCTTGGATAAAAATTCAACCCGTTTGTCGTATTTTTGGTGTTTACTATTTGCCCGATTTGCATTTCACTGTCCGATCGGAATATAATTTGAGTTCAAATTAATTTTAACTGTCGTAAATTCCTGTTCTTCTGAAACAGGATTCAGTTTACGTAGCCCTGTCTGTGCGTTTGAGTCAGGGGCACGATACGACGTTGTGAAATTCGCAGAGGTAAAAGTATTCCATGCAATTTGAAAGCTACCTTTCACTGGCGATATATTTTTTGGCCATGCTGGGGATTGGATTGTTTGCATACCGTCAATCTACCAGTGACATCTCCGGTTATATTCTGGGAGGGCGTCAGGTAAGCCCTCAGGTCACGGCGTTGTCTGCCGGTGCGTCCGACATGAGCGGCTGGATGCTCATGGGGTTGCCCGGGGCAATGTACGTTTCAGGGTTTGACGCTATGTATATCGCTATTGGTCTGGTCGCCGGTGCACTTGCGAATTACCTGTTGGTGGCGCCAAAACTGCGGGTGTATACCGAAGTTGCCGAGGACTCGCTTACCATTCCAGAGTTTTTTGCCAAACGCTTCGGGCAGTCCAGTGCCAGCGTGCGTATGGTTTCGGCAGCCATAATTGTGTTGTTCTTTACACTCTACACCTCAGCGGGCCTCGTGGCCGGTGGCAAGCTGTTTGAAAGCGCGTTTTCGCTGGACTACCAGCTCGGGCTTGTGATCACTCTGGGTGTCGTAGTGTCTTATACGTTGCTGGGCGGGTTTCTGGCGGTCAGCATGACCGATTTTGTCCAGGGCTGCATTATGTTTGTTGCCCTGATCATGGTTCCGGTCGTGGCATTCGGCGATTTTGACGGGTGGCAGCAAATGAGCCAGGCTGCTTTTCAATCTGTGCCTGGCTTTTCAGAATCCTGGCATAACCTCACCCTGGTTGCTCTGGTGTCTTCGTTGGGTTGGGGGCTGGGTTACTTTGGCCAGCCACATATAATTGTCCGCTTCATGGCCATACGCTCCGTGCAGGATATCAGCACAGCAAGAAACATTGGAATGTCCTGGATGATTGTGACCATCATTGGAGCTCTGGCTACCGGATTGGTCGGTGTGGCCTACGCGAACCAGTTTGGTTTGGAAGTAAGTGATCCGGAAACCATCTTTATCCTGTTTTCGCAATTGCTGTTTCATCCGTTGATCAGCGGTTTTCTTATGGCGGCGATACTTGCTGCCATCATGAGTACCATCTCATCGCAGTTACTGGTTTCTGCCAGTTCATTGACAGAAGATATCTATCGTGTGGTATCAGGTAAGGAAATTGACAACAAGAAAACCGTAACTATAGGCCGTTTTGGTGTGGGTGGTGTTGCCATTGTTGCGTTGCTGCTGGCACTGGATCAGTCAAACACCATTCTGTCACTGGTCAGTAACGCCTGGGCCGGTTTTGGTGCAGCCTTTGGGCCATTGGTTCTGTTTTGTCTGTATAAAAAGAATCTTACGCATACGGCTGCACTGGCCGGGATCATCAGTGGTGCTGTAACCGTACTGTTTTGGATCTATGTACCGGTGCTTGCCGACGGAAAGACCCTCAGCAGTGTGATTTATGAAATTATTCCCGGCTTCGCTGTGAGCACCGCAGCGCTGTGGCTGGTCTCGACGTTTGGTGATGAGCCTTCAAGCGACGTTAAGGCTATGTACAACCAGGCCAGTCAGCAATTAGCCAAACAACAATCTTAAGGTGATTGATAACATGAGTCGTTCAAATTGGAATCGCATTGTAGTCAAAGTGGGTAGTGCACTTATCGCACCCAATAAACAGGGCTGCAGCAGTCATTATTTGCTTAGCATTGCTCAGTTTATCGTTAAATGCCGTGCCATGGGTACCCAGGTAGTGCTGGTTTCTTCCGGTTCCGTTGCAGCGGGTTCCCACTTGTTTCCCAAGCAGGAAAAAAGTGATATTGCAGTAAAAAAAGCCATGGCATCTGCCGGGCAGACAGAAATGATCGCCACCTGGGACAGGTTGTTCGATTTTTCCTGTGCGCAAATTTTGTTGACCCACGGTGACTTGCGCGATCGCGAGCGTTATGTGAGCATTCGCGAAACCATTTTCAGCTTGCTCGAACACGGCATTCTGCCAATCATCAACGAAAATGATACGGTTACAACCGATAAACTCAAAGTGGGTGACAACGACAATCTGTCAGCGATGGTCGCCGCGGCGGCCGATGCAGATGCATTGATCATCTGTTCCGATGTGGATGGGTTGTATGACAAAAACCCTCACGAGCATGATGACGCCCAGTTGCTGTCCTGGGTAGACAACATTGATGAGAACATTTATCAGATGGCAGGTGGTGCGGTTAAGGGCGGAGTTGGCACCGGTGGCATGCGCACCAAGATTGAGGCTGCAGAAAAAGCAGTATCACATGGAATAGATACGTTTATTGTTAACGGATTTACCGAGTTGTCGTTTAACATGTTGTTGGAAGGCAAAAATCCGGGCACCCATTTTCAGGCCCACGAGCAACCCATGCAGGAAAATGTTCACTGGATGCGACACACCTCAAATGCTCAGGGTGAAGTAATAGTGGAAAATGATTTTGATGCCGAGTTGGAATTCGATACAGAACAATTGACCAGTAGTGAAATTGTTGCGGTAAAAGGCGAGTTTTCAGTGGGAGACACCATTTTGGTACGCAAGAATGACGGTACCAAACTGGTAAAAGCTCGCTCTAATTACAGCAGTTGTCTGTTGAATTTTATCGCCAAGCAGGACAATGAGAAATTTGCTTCAGAATTTGAACAGAAAACAGGTCCGATCATTTCCAATCAGCATATAGCAAATTTGGAGGACGAATGAGTTTAATCACCGATTTAGCACAACAGGCCAAAGAAGCGTCAAAGGTTTTGGCGGTATTACCAGAAGCCAAAAAAAATGCCGTTCTGAAGGATATGGCGGCGGCCATTAGAGTCAATAAAGCCAGCATCATAGAGGTTAACGAGAAGGAAGTGGCCCGGGCCAAAGAGAACCAGCTCGACGCCGCAATGGTGGACCGGCTGGTGCTCAACGATGCTCGCATTGAAGACATGGCGGCGGGTATTGAAACCATCATAGAGCTTAGCGACCCGGTTGGTCAGGAGCGTGTAATTGGCACCCGTCCGAACGGCCTGGAAATCAGGAAAATGCGCATTCCCCTTGGTGTGGTGTGTATGATTTACGAGGCCCGGCCCAATGTAACAGCGGATGCTGGGGCTTTGTGCTTTAAGTCCGGTAATGGGGTTATTTTGCGTGGTGGTAAAGAGGCGCTGGATACCAGCCTGGCAATTGCAGGCCTGATGCAGAATGTGTTGGAACAGCATGGTTTGCCCAAGGCCCTGATCACAGTGGTTCCCAACCCTGATCGGGAATTAATGCAGGAGTTAATGGAACAGCGTGGCCTGATTGATGTGATCATTCCTCGCGGTGGCGAAGGTTTAATTAACTACGTCACAGATAATGCCAAAGTTCCTGTTATTCAGCACTTTAAAGGGGTTTGCCACCTGTATGTTGATAAGGAAGCCGACCTTGAAAAAGCAATGGCGCTGCTGCTTAACGGCAAGACTCAGCGTACCGGAGTCTGTAATGCGCTGGAAGGTTTGCTGGTGCATCAGGCTATTGCCGGAGATTTTCTTCCCCTGGCGGCCAAAGCGCTGGCCGAACATAATGTAAAAATACATGTAAATGCGCGTGGGGCAGAGTATTTTGATGCTGCCGACGTGATTGGTGAAGATGCCTATGGCGAAGAATATCTAGGGCTGGAGATAGCCGTTCGCGTGGTGGATGATCTGGATGCGGCAATGGCGCACATTTCCCGTTTTGGCAGTAATCACACTGAAGTGATTTGCACCGAGGACTCGCAGGCAGCACAGCGTTTCCAGCTTGCCGTGGATGCTTCTGTCGTTATGGTAAACGCATCCTCGCGTTTCTCTGATGGCAGCCAGTTAGGGTTGGGTGCAGAAATTGGCATTGCTACCACAAAGTTGCATGCCTACGGCCCAATGGGGCTGGAATCACTGACCACGGAAAAATATCTGGTCAATGGAGTGGGGCAGGTCAGAGACTAGCCCGCACAGGGTGTGTCAGCCCACATTATTGGTTATACTTTCAGGCACCGGGTTTAAGCCCGGTGTTTTTTGTTTCGCCGGGCATATCAGGATGCACCGGCACCGGAGTTACAAAGGGGTGAGGAGGTACTCAGCGTGACAGACGACTTGGTGACAATCTGGCAGCAGGCTTTGCTGCTCGCCCAGCAATACAAATTCATCACCTCGCTACTCATTTTCGCCTTGTTTATGGTCACCAAGCAGTTTTTGCTCAAGCTGATCCGCAAGCGCAGTAAACGCAGAGGCGAAGACCGCCGCCACCAAATCACCTTGCTCAATCAACTCGGCAATGCCGTGTTGCTGCTGTTACTGATGGCATTGTGGGCCACCGAGATCCAGAGTCTGGCCATTTCGATAGCGGCGTTTATGGTTGCCATCGTTTTTGCTACCCGGGAATTCATTCAGTGTTTTATGGGCTTTATCTATTACCTTAGCGCGCGGCCGTTCAGAGTCGGTGACTGGATCCAGATGAACGACATTGTCGGCGAAGTGGTAGAAATGGACTGGGCCAAAACCACCTTGCTGGAAGTGGATAAGCAGGCATTTACCTACACTGGAAAACACGTTTACCTTCCTAACAGCCAACTGATTACGCAAACGGTTCGTAATCTGAACTTCCTGCGTCGTTACACTCTGCACAGTTTTTCCATCACCAATGAACCCACGGTGAATGCGTATTCACTGTTACCGGCATTTGTGGCGCGGGCCAAATCCCACTGTGATTTTTTTCGTGATGTGGCAGAGCGCTATAAAAGCGTAATTGAGCGGCACATGGATGTTGAGTTCATTGATATTGATCCTGATGTAGTGATTGAAACCAATCAATTCGCCAAACTGGTGGTAACAGTGTCTTTGTTCTGCCCCACTGACGAGGCGCACAGCCTTCAGCAGAAGATAAGCGCAGACTGGATGAACCTGTGGTACAAGGCGCTCAACGAGCAGGACTCATCTGCACCGTCGCCGGTACCCAGTGTGTCACTGGTTGAATCCACGAGCTGAAAAACCGGTTAGCCCCAATGGCGTCGCCGGGTAAAATGACTGCTTAAAAAATTCATCTGATCGGCCAGAATACGCCTGTTCATAAGGTAGAAACGCTCGTAAAGATTCGGGCTGAAAGGCACGGCAAGCAGAGGCATGTTGGCCTCTTCAGGCGTGCGTGCCCCTTTTGCGTGATTGCAGCGCTGGCAGGCAGTGGCCACATTGGTCCAGCAATCCTTGCCGCCGCGTGAACGGGGTAAAATGTGATCGCGGGTTAACACTGACGGTGTAAAGGTGTTTCCGCAGTAAAGACAAAGGCAGTTATCGCGACGAAAAAGGTAGGTATTCGTCAGCGTAATCTTGCCACTAACGTCCGTAATTTTGCCGTCACAGGCAATGATTGAAGCCAGGTTCAGTGTACTTTGCTGGCCCAAGCGGTTCCAGCCCCCGTACATTGTGTAGTGGTCTTCTCCCAGTTCGAACAATACCTTGTTCTGACTGTATAGCCTGGCGGCCTGCTCCCGGTCTATCCATTCCTGCGGCATGCCCGCTTTATTGAGTCTGAGTACCAGCATTGTCTGCCCCGCTTTGACGGATGCTGACAAGCATACCTGTTTTTCACTGCGAATTGATGAAGAATTAACCGTTATTCGCTATTGTGCGCCGCAAAGTGTTGTGGCACTGCGCTAAAACCCGGTTCCGCGCAGGCGAGGGTAAGCCACCGATTTCTTTTGTACGGGCTGTATATCGCAGGTTTCGGTGATTGTGTCATTTGGTCATGGTATTGGCGGATATTCATAGCTATACTATGCGCCGCGTTGAAAAGCGAAAATATACAGATAGAAATTTAAAGGACAAATAGTGACTCCTATTACACATTCTTTTCAGTATGGTCAGCATACTGTTACTCTGGAGACAGGCGTTATCGCCCGTCAGGCGACCGCTGCAGTTATGGCGAGCATGGACGATACCGCCGTGCTGGTTACTGTGGTGGGTAAGAAAGAAGCCAAAGATGATCAGGACTTCTTTCCGCTGACAGTAAATTATCAGGAAAAATCTTACGCCGCCGGTAAAATCCCCGGCGGTTTCTTCAAGCGTGAAGGTCGCCCCTCAGAAGGTGAAACCCTGATCGCCCGATTGATTGACCGCCCAATTCGCCCTCTGTTCCCTGAAGGGTTCAAGAACGAAGTTCAGGTTGTCGTCACCGTCATGTCGGCCAACCCGGAAATTCCGACCGATATCATTTCCATGATTGGTACTTCAGCGGCGCTGGCCATTTCAGGTATCCCTTTCAATGGCCCTATTGGTGCAGCCCGAGTGGGTTACGCCAACGGCGAATACCTGCTGAATACCCGCAGTTCCGAACAGGAAAGCAGTGATCTGGACCTGGTTGTAGCCGGTACCGAAAGTGCAGTGCTGATGGTGGAATCTGAAGCTAACATCCTGTCTGAAGACGTGATGCTGGGTGCGGTTATGTTTGGCCATGAGCAAATGCAAACCGTGGTGAGTGCGGTAAATACCTTTGCCGGTATGGTTGGCACCGAAAAATGGGATTGGGCGCCAAAAGCCGAAAACACCGAGCTGAAAGACAAAATCAAAGCGCTGGCAGAAAGCGGCATGGTTGAAGCCTATCAGATCTCTGACAAGCTGGTGCGCAAAGACGCCGTCACTGCCGTAACTCAAAAAGCGGCTGCTGAAATTCTCGCGGCAGATGAAAGCCTGAGCGAGAAGGAAGTTCTGGACCTGCTTCACGACCTGGAGAGTGACGTAGTACGTTCACGCATCCTGTCTGGCGCTCCACGTATTGATGGCCGTGACCCTGCCATGATCCGTGCGCTGAACGTTGCGACCGGTATCTTGCCTCGTACTCACGGTTCTGCGCTGTTCACCCGTGGTGAAACCCAGGCGCTGGTTGCTGCTACTCTGGGTACCGAGCGTGACGCCCAGATGATTGACGAACTGCAGGGCAAGCGTGACAGCCGTTTTATGCTGCACTACAACTTCCCTCCATACTGTGTGGGTGAAACCGGTATGATTGGTTCGCCCAAGCGCCGTGAAATTGGTCACGGACGTTTGGCTAAACGTGGTATTCAGGCGGTTATGCCAAGTGAAGCAGAATTCCCGTACGTGGTACGTGTGGTTTCTGAAATCACCGAGTCTAACGGTTCTTCCTCCATGGCATCTGTTTGTGGTACCTCTCTGGCTCTGATGGATGCGGGTGTACCTATTAAAGCGTCTGTTGCCGGTATTGCCATGGGTCTGGTGAAAAGTGACGACAAATTTGTGGTTCTGTCTGACATTCTGGGTGACGAAGATCACCTGGGTGACATGGACTTTAAAGTGGCTGGTACCACCAACGGTATCACTGCGCTGCAAATGGACATCAAGATTGAAGGCATCACCAAAGAAATCATGCAGATCGCGCTTAAGCAGGCTAAAGAAGCCCGCTTGCACATTCTGGGTGTGATGGATGAAGCCATTGCCGGTCACCGTGATGAACTGAGTGAATTTGCTCCGCGCATCTACACCCTGAAAATTGACCAGGACAAGATCCGCGATGTTATCGGTAAAGGTGGCGCCATGATTCGCCAGATCACCGAAGCGTCTGACACCAACATTGAAATTGAAGACGACGGCACCATCAAAATTTTCGCCACCGAGCGTGCAAAAGCGGAAATCGCTATCAGCATGATCGAGCAGGTGACTGCAGAAATCGAAGTGGGCAAAACTTACCACGGTAAGGTAACCCGTATCGTTGACTTTGGTGCGTTTGTCGAAGTGCTGCCGGGCAAAGAAGGTTTGGTGCACATTTCACAAATCGCTCACGAGCGCGTGAACAAAGTTGCGGACTACCTGTCTGAAGGCCAGATGGTTGACGTAAAAGTGATGGAAATTGATCGCCAGAACCGTGTACGTCTGAGCATCAAGGAACTGTTGGAAAAGCCGGCGGCTCCTGAATCCAACGACCAGTAAACACACTGGCAGGCCAGCACTGGAGGTTTGTTCCAGCTGGCTTAATGAACACCATTAAGGGAGCTTTTGCTCCCTTTTTTAATGATGAGAATGGTTATGGACAAACAAACACAAACAGAAATAGAAGCGGCCGTATTTCGTCGTCTGCTGGCGCACCTGGATGCCCACAAAGAGGTGCAGAACATAGACTTGATGATCCTGGCGGATTTTTGCCGCAACTGTCTGGCCAAGTGGTATTCTGCAGAAGCCGCAGAGCGTGGTAATGAAGTGGACTATGAAGATGCCAGGGAGCGTATTTACGGCATGCCATACAGTGAATGGAAATCAAAGCACCAGCTTCCTGCCAGCCAGGAACAGCTCGACAAGCTCGCAGCGCGTAACCGTGGTTGACAGGCGTTACAGTTAACCCGAACGCAGCTGTTAAAGATGGCACAGATGTAATACGCCATCTGCCTGAATTTTACTGAGATATGCTTTACATTTTGAGGTAAATGCGAGATGGTTGCGGCTATCAGGCTGCAGCCCATTCTTCATTGTGTTTAAGATGTTTGTGTATTCTGTACCCAGGTCCATCGGCGGGGCACCGTTCATTGTTTGCGACGGGCAGCGGCACCATCTAGTAGGAAGCGATTTTATATAATCATGCGGAATCTCGTTTGTCTCTGGCTTGTTTCCTTTCTGCCCGTAATCTTATTCGGCTGCGCTCAAACGCCCGAACCCACAGGGCGCGAAGAAATGGGCAATCTGTTGCTTGCCGAACCTGCTCCGGTAAACCCTCGCTCGCAAATGGCCATCGCCCGGTACAACCAAATACTGGCCAGTACCCAGATTGCAGAGAAAGACCGTGCTGAGTTGTATTATCAACGAGGCATGCTCTATGACAGTGTGGGGCTGTCCGGGCTGGCACAATACGATTACAGTCAGGCACTGGCGTTAAAGCCCGATATGGCGGAAGCGTATAATTCCATGGGTATACATTACATCCAGCAGATGGATTTTATCCAGGCTTATGAAGCCTTTGATTCAACGCTGGATATTGATCCCACCTACGACTTCGCTTTTTTAAATCGGGGTATCGCCCTGTATTATGGTGGCAGGGCGGATTTGGCGGTCGAAGATTTAGTCACCTTTCAGACCAAAGATAGGCGGGACCCATTTCGGGCGTTATGGGCATATTTTGCCCACTATGATATCGATCCTGTCAAGGCTCAGCAGTATCTCTCCAGTGCCCGGTTACAGCTAGAAGACAGGCATTGGGCCACCCGGCTGGTGGACTTGTTTCTGGAACAGGTCAGCGAACGGGAACTGCTTAATTCCCTGATAGATGGGGTGAGCAGCCAGAAGCAGCTTACCGATCGTTTGTGTGAGGCCTATTTCTATCTTGGGAAATATCACAGTGCCAAGGGCCAGCGCGGAGTGGCATCCAATTATTTCAAACTGGCGCTGAGCACCAACGTCTATGATTATGTCGAGCACCGTTATGCACGACTCGAACTCAATCGACTTCGCGATTCTGTCGAAGATCCCAACTGATACTGAATTTTTATGCGTGGACTCGTTTTAGCGCTGCTGGCGATGTTGCTGCTGGCAGGCGATTTGGCCAGGGACACCGCACAGTTGGTGCGCAATGCAACATCGGCAAAGTTTCCCCAGAGTCTGTTGTGGCAGGCATCCCAGCAGGGCAGCGAACTGGCGCAGAGCAGACTGGTTGAGCTTGCTGTAGCACAGGGGCAGCAATACTGGCTGGAAAGGCTGGTTTCGCTTGGCAATGCAGATGCCGCCTGGCAGCTCTATCAACTGGTGGGAGACGATGAAACCACGGAGCGTCTGATGCGGCTGGCGGCAAAGGGTAACGTACCGGAAGCCCAACTGGAGTTTGCCCTGTCTACTGACGATCCTGCCAAACGGGAAACGTGGTTACTGCGTTCCGCACGCCAGGGGTACCTGCCTGCCCAAGCGGCGCTGGCAGACTGGTACATCTTGCATCAGAAACCCGATCTGGCCCGGCCCTGGCTGGAAAAAACCGCTACCGTCTATACTCAGAGCACCTTCCAGCTTGGGCGGATGCTGTGGGAACAGGGCGACACCAAAAGCGGCCGTCAGTATATTGAGCAGGCTGCGCAGCAGGGGCATGAACTGGCCACCAGGTTTTCCCGCATGTTCGATCGTTATCCGATACAAAGATTGTCCGCATTGTCTGCAGTTAAGTGGCCGTCTGCGGCGCAGTGTCAGCAGCGTCTGCAGTTCTTTGCCACCTCGCTGTCGGCCATTGAACGGGCTCACAGCCTGTATCAGGAACTTATAAATGACCCAAGGCTGGCAAATTTGCCGTTGTGTGCACAAGCTCCGGTTTGGCTGAAGTCTGATGCACTTAACTGTTCGGCGAGCTGGTTAGGTTCGGGCCGGCTGGGCTGCGATGTCAGGCCGCTGGCAGCTGCGGTGTCGCAGCGTGAGTTTACCCACGCAATAGTGGTGTTGGATCAGGGTAAAGCCAACATAGAGAACGGTGTGATGTATCTGGACATAACCGATACCTATTCGGTACTGGTGCATGAACTCGCGCATTTCTCCGGTTTTGTCGATGAATATCCATTGAGTCAGCGTCTGGCGGCTCGTTATTGTGAGCGCCGCGATGCTCCGAATCTGGTGTTCGAAGGCCCAGCAGGGCTTGAACCGCAGGAAACGGCGCAAAACTGGCAGGAATTGCAACCTGGCGTGGAAATACACCCAGCGAAGTCCTGTGACAACGCTGCGATACAGGCCTACAAGCCAAGCAGCGGAATCACGTTTTTGGAACATCATGACAGCGGTGAAATTCCGCCTGTTTACCTGAAGCTGTGGCGACAGCGTTTGGTTGAACCATCAACCCATACGCCGATCTACATGAATTTGTTTCAGGCCTTTCACAAGCAGTCTCAGACTGCGGAGGCGGGGGTTTGGCTGGATATCTTTGAGAAGTATCGGGCCGGGGGCCTTGAAGCGCTGGCAGACGGGCAGGGTTCGTCTGTTCAGTGAACGGCGTTGGTACGTTGGTACCAGTTGGCAAATTCCTCGGCGGGCATAGGGCGGCCAAAATGGTAGCCCTGAAACAGCGAACATTTCATGTTGGCCAGCGCGGTAACCTGGCTTTCGGTTTCAGTGCCTTCCGCTACGACCTGCAGGTCCATATTCAGGCCGATGGCAATGATGGAACTAATCAGTTCGCTGGCACTCTGGTTGGTCAGCTTTTCAACAAATGACTTGTCGATTTTCAAAACGTCCAGCGGTAATTCCTGCAAGTAAGACAATGAGGAGTACCCGGTTCCAAAATCATCCAGCGCTATGGTAAATCCTTCCTGCTGAAGCGCCTTGAGTTTGGCCACCGTCCCTTGAATGTCGTGCAACAGGCTGCTTTCTGTTACTTCGAGTTCAATCTGGTTGGGGTGAATCTGGTACTGGTTTAGTGTAGCCAGCAGTTTTGGCTTGAATTCATCATCCGCCAGCTGTTGGCTGGCAATGTTGATAGCAATTTTGCATTCGCCCAGCCAGCCCTGGTTCAGCCAGTTACGAATTTGCTTGCACACTTCCTCAATCACTCGTTCACCCAGCAGCACAATCAGGCCACTGGACTCTGCCACCGGTATAAATTCCTCTGGGGATATGCTGCCGTCGTTGGGATGCTCCCAGCGCAAAAGGGCTTCGGCGCCTTTGCATTGGCCCTCAATGTCAACTTTGGGTTGGTAGACCAATGAAAGCTGCTGGTTTTTCTGGATGGCAGTGCGCAACATTCGCTCAAGTTTGCGCTGGCTGTCGAGCGCTTTGAGCAGGGTTGGGTCGAAGACCTGCAACCGGCCCCGACCTTCGGTTTTGGATTGACGCAGTGCGATTTCTGCACCCCGGATCACATCCAGGTTGGTGTGGGTTTGTTGGGGGAATATCACCGCCCCGGCACTGAAATCCAGCCTGATTTCACGATCTTTAAAACAAATGGGGTGTTTGACTACCGCTCGAATGGCTTCCCAGTGCAAGTCGAGAGTTTCTTCCGGAGGGGTATCATTCGACTGGATCACCACCGCGAATTCGTCTCCTGCCTTGCGGGCAAAAAACACATTTTCACTGGCATAAAGACGAAAACGCTTGCCCAGTTCCTGCAATACATATTCGCCAGCGTCATACCCGATTTGACGGTTGATTTCGGTAAACCTGTCCAGATCAATCAATAGCAAAATGGTGTTACTGTGGCTTTGCACGTCAAACTGGTAGCTTTGGTGTATGGTTTCGATCAGTTTGGCCTGATTGGGCAGTTGGGTGGTGTAATCCAGATAGGCCAAATCCCGCAGGCGATGCTCAATCTGGAACCTGTGCATCTCTGCACTGGCTCTGGTCGCAAAGATTTCCAGCGCTTCCACCAGCTTGTTGCTGAAGGGTAACGGGGTACGGCTGGCCAGCACAAACAGCCCTGTTACCTTGCCACCCAGTTTTATTGGGGTGCCGATATAGGCAGTGAACTGGCTTAATGAGGTATTGGCAGAGGGAAAATCCTGCTGGATTGACTGGGTGTATATGGTTGAGGCTTCTTCCAGGATCCGTTCGCAGGGAGTATTGTCGATGGTGTACTCAAAATTGTCGGTCGGCACGCCCTGGCTGAGTGCAACCCGCGTCTGCACCAACGGTGGCGAATCGTCAGAAACCGTGGCCAGAAAAATCAAATCGGCCTTACTGATAGAATAAAGACTGGCCAGCATTTCGAAATAAAAACTGTCTTCGTCTTCAGAGCGAAAACCTTTGGCAAGCTGGTTTATTACATTGGTAAGCTGCTTTTTGTCTTCAGAGCGTTGCTCAAAGCGCTGCTTGAAAATCCCGAGACTGTAGGCCACGTG
Organism: Alteromonas aestuariivivens; assembly: GCF_003367475.1. Taxonomy (GTDB): domain Bacteria; phylum Pseudomonadota; class Gammaproteobacteria; order Enterobacterales; family Alteromonadaceae; genus Alteromonas; species Alteromonas aestuariivivens. The sequence continues at coordinate 227,821 of NZ_QRHA01000005.1, read as the reverse complement.
GACGCATACCACCACATTCAGTGCCGTAAATACAAAACCTGCCAGATAGAGCCCGTCCACCGAACCTGCGTCAATCGCACTGGCCCATCCGATAGACAGTAACTGTATGAGCAGGATAACAGTCAGTGCCAGGGCAAGAGCCATTTTGTTTTTCTGATACATTCGGTAATTGCACAACAGCAGACTTGCGACCATGAACAGGCCAAACAGGTGCAACCCCAACCCGGCAACAGACTGTTTGGCTACCAGATGGGCGTAGGCAAACTGTTCGCTGACGACAACGCTGACAAGTTGTTCCACAGAATCAAATCGAAGGGTGTTGGGTAGCAGGGCGTTGGTAAGAATGGCCAACGCCGCAGTTCCCAGCAGTATGAAAAATATTCTGCGGGTTCCGGGCCAGTCACTCCAGCTGGCCAGCGTCAGAAAGTAAAAGGGGATTATCGCGACGGCAAAACTGGTTTGCAGGCTGACCCAATACAGTGCGTCTGCAACAGAGGCGCTACTGTGATAGGCCCAGGTTGTATATTGATAGCCACAACTTAATAATCCAAAAACGGCTGCCGCAGCAAAATAGGTGCGGTAAAACTTGAGTGAAACGACAACAAAAATGCCCACTGCCAAAGCATTGATTGACAATGAAGACATAAAAAGTGCCGCCAGGAGTCCGTTTTCAAACAGCATTGGGCAAGGTAAATTTCCTTTTTGTCGTTGGTTTAATAGTTAATCAAGATGGCGCATGTGTCACGAAAATAATCTGACTCAAACGCCTGTTGTTGCCTCAGATGTCATCCGGCAGCAGTTCCGGTTTCAGTTCACGTACCCAAAACGCGGTTGCGCCGCAGATGGCTACGGGCATGACAATAAAATTCACCACTGGGATCAGCGAGAAAATATTAACCATAATGCCAAACCCAAAAGCTTTGGATTTGTGCCTGCCCAGATGGGCACGCATGACATCAAAAGGTACTTTATGATTGTCATACGGATAATCGCAGTACTGGATCGCCATCATCCAGGCATTAAACAAAAACCAGATAACCTGACCGAAAACCGGAAGAAACAGGAATATCAGCAAAAAGCCTATTGCCCTGGGTAAATACCAGAGCAACTTTGACAATTCCCGGCTCAGGGTACGTGGAATGTCCTTAAGCAGACTGAAAAGTCCGTCATCGCCCATGGGGCGGCCAGTGAGATGACGTTCGACCTTTTCAGCCAGGACGCCGTTAAATGGCGCTGCAATCCAGTTGGCCAGGGTGCCGAAGACAAGTGCGAACACTAGCAGAACGGTTACGATGGCGAGTGGCCAGAGCACGAAACCCAGCGCGGACTTTAGCCAGCCCAGCCATTGTGGAACGAGGTCAATCAGGTAGGTGATACCCCATTCAATCTGGCCGAACAGGAAATAGAATGCGGTGGCAAACAGTATCAGGTTGACCGCCAGAGGAATAAAAACAAATCGCTTAATGCCTTTGGTTCTGATAAGTGTAAAGCCTAAGGCAAAATATCCGAAACCGCTGGGATGACGTGTTGCTGTAGTCATAAGGCTCCTTTATGACGCTAATTGACAGAACGGGTTTTTAGGATTGTACCCATTACGATCCTGGTCATTGAATTCTGAATTGTTACAGCGTGTGAGTTTTGGTAGAGTCAAAGCATAACAATAATATCCAGATGCGCTAAACATTTCGGTGAACGCTACAAACAACATCAGTGCTAATTGTAGAGCTGCCCTCTCTGCGCCGAAGGTATCGGCAGGCGGAGTTTCCCTGTGCGCCTGAAGAAGATTAAGCTCGCCGGATTCAAATCGTTTGTCGACCCCACCAGTATTCCTTTTCCCGGAGAAATGACGGCCATTGTTGGTCCGAATGGATGTGGTAAGTCCAATGTGATTGATGCGGTGCGCTGGGTGCTGGGGGAAAGCTCAGCCAAAAATTTGCGCGGTGACGCCATGACCGACGTTATTTTTAACGGGTCTTCTGCGCGTAAACCTGTGGGCCAGTGCAGTGTAGAGCTGGTATTTGATAATAGCTCCGGACGCATTGGTGGTGAATACGCCAAATACAACGAATTGTCGGTCAAGCGTCTGGTTACCCGTGACGCCCAGTCCCATTATTTTCTGAATGGCGCCAAATGCCGTCGCCGGGACGTGACCGATCTCTTTCTTGGTACCGGTCTGGGGCCCCGCAGCTACGCCATTATTGAACAGGGCATGATTTCCAGGCTCATAGAGTCCAAGCCTCAGGAACTGAGGGTATTTATTGAAGAAGCTGCGGGTATTTCCAAATACAAGGAGCGTCGGCGCGAAACCGAAAACCGTATCCGGCATACGCAGGACAATCTGGAACGGCTTGAAGACGTGCGCGGTGAGCTTGGTCAACAACTTGAAAAACTGCAACGCCAGGCGGCAGCGGCCCGGCGCTACAAGGCGCTTAAAGCTACTGAACGGCAACTCAAGGCAGATCTGGCCGCTATCCGATGGCTGAAACACAGTGAGCAAATAGAAAAACTGCAGCATCAAATTCAGTTGCAGCAAAGCGAACTTGAAGCCCTGGTTGCCAGGCAGAGGGGTGACGAAGCTGGAATTCTCGGTTACCAGCAACAGGCAGAAGAGCGCAAAGCGCAACTGGACGACATTCAGCAACAATTGTTTACCATCAGCACAGCCATCACCCGCATTGAACAGAACCAGTTACACAGTCAGCAACGCAGCAACCAAATTGGCCGGGAGTTACATGAACTAGCAGACAGGCGCAGCCTGTTGAAAGCTTCGTTGGAGGAAGCAAACCAGGCTCTGCAACTCTCACTCAACCGCCTGGAAGACATGGAGCCGCGCCTGGAACTGCTGGATGCGTCCTATGTTCAGGCGCAGGAAAATCGGGACCAGGCTGAGGCGGAACAACGTGAATTTCACGCCCGAACCAGGGTCTACGAACAAAAATACAACGAGCTTAAGCAACAGGCACAGACCTGCCACAGCCAGATCCAGTCGACTATGAGCATGCAGTTGCGCACTGCGCAGCGCATTGCTGAGTTAGAGCAGGAACAAGGTGAGCTGGCCCATGGAGAGCTGGAGCTACAGCTGGAGAAGCTGTCTCAGGACAGTGAACTGGCCCAGCTGACCCGACAGCAGGCGGAAGAAAATTTTAGCGCCAGTAAAGCCCGGGTTGCGGAGCAGCGCACAGCCCTGTCGGAAGCTTTGCTAAAGCATGATGAGCAAAAGGAACGTGTACAAACCATCCGTTCTCAACTGCATGCCCTGGAACAACTTCAGAAGTCGCAGAGCCAGCCTCAATCTGAATTGGAGGGCATCAGACCTCTTTGGCAATCGCTGACAGTGGCTCCCGGATGGGAGCTTGCGGTGGAGCAGGTTCTGGCTGGGCTAAATGAGCCTATGTTGGCGGAAAAGACGTTGCTCACCGACCTGGTGGCCAACTGGAAAAATTTGCCACAGGGCCATCGTATTATGGCGCTGGAGGGTTACAGTGATCAGAAACGTGCAGGTTCACTTGCCGCTTTGCTCGACGATACACTGGTTCCGGCAGGGTTCAATCATATTCATGCACTCGATTCGGCAGAAGAGGCGCTGGTGCGTCTGCCCCGGCTTGCTGACCACGAGAGCGTGGTGGTGAAATCCGGCCTGTGGATGGGGCGGGGCTGGGTGATGTCAGGCCAGGCCGACAGGGAACAGGGCGCATTGCAGCGGGCTGCACACATTCAGGGCTTGCAGGAACAACTTACCGTTGAGCAGGCGTTGCTTGATGAACTGGCTGACGAAGTGGAGATGTGCCGTCAGACCCTGCATGGGCTTGAGCAGCAGGAAGAGCAGCATCAGTCTGCGTTGCAACGAGCCAGTAATCAGGCAGAACAGCTGCAAAACCAGCTGTCATTGGTGGAGTTTCAGCTTAACCAGAGCCGCGGCCGGGCGGACAAAATCGCCCAGGACCTGGACAACCAGCGTGGGTTACTGGTGCAGGAAGAGCAACAGCTTGAAATTTTCTCTGAGCAACTCGAAATGCTGGAAGCCGAGATCCTGGAACATGAAACAGACCAGGCCGATGTGGCTACGGAACGTGAGCAGCTGGAGCAAAAGATTGCTCACGCCAGACGCACAGTAGAGCAGCAAACTGCAGAAAGACATCAGCTTGAACTGAGTATTCAGCAGCACAGTAATCAGCGCGATTTGTATCGGCAGCAGGTGAGCCGCAACGAAACTCAGCTCGAAGAGTACCGCAGCCGTGAAACGGCGCTTGAGCAGGAGAAGCTGGAGCTGGCACAGCCTCTGGAGCAACAGCGGGAACAACTGGAAGAGCTTCTGCTACAGCGTGAAGGCGCAGAAGAGCAGCGGGTTATGGCCCAGGAAGCGCTGAGCGATTTGCACAAGCTGATTCAGGAAGCTCAACAGGATCAGCAGGGTATCCAGCATCAGATCCAACAGCGCCAGACTGCCATCGACAGCATTAAACTGGAAATGGAAGGTTACCGGGTACGGGCCAATACCGTACTGGAACAGTTGCAGGAAACTGGCCAGTCACTCAAGCCCATTCTGGAACAGCTGACCGATGATGCGGATGAAAAGAGCTGGCAGGCTGAACTGGACAAAACGTTGGCTGCCATAGGCCGGTTGGGGGCCGTTAACCTGGCGGCGGTTGAGGAATACGACATTCAGGCCGAACGCAAGGCACATTTGGATACCCAGCACGAGGACCTGGTAACCGCACTTGAAACTCTGCAAAGTGCCATTCGTAAAATTGATAAGGAAACCCGCAGCCGCTTCTCAGACACCTTCGAGCGGGTGAATGAGGATCTCAAACAGCTGTTTCCAAAGGTCTTCGGTGGTGGTTCGGCGTACCTTGCGCTGACCGATGACGATTTGCTGGAAACCGGGGTGACCATTATGGCGCGGCCTCCCGGCAAGAAAAACAGTACAATTCATCTGTTAAGCGGTGGAGAAAAAGCGTTAACCGCTTTATCATTGGTGTTTGCAATATTCCGGCTCAATCCGGCGCCATTTTGCCTGCTTGATGAAGTGGATGCGCCGCTGGATGATGCCAACGTAGGGCGTTTTTGTGCACTGGTGTCGGAAATGTCCCGTACGGTACAATTTATTTATATCACCCACAACAAGATTGCGATGGAAATGGCCAGTCATCTTACCGGGGTGACCATGGCGGAACCTGGCGTATCCAGAATGGTCGCGGTTGACGTTGAAGAGGCTATGGCGTTCGCAGAACCATAAAAAAGGGCGACTGAATTAAAATGGAAGATGAATTACGTCTGTCATTACTGGTGCTAGGATCCTGCTTTATCGTAGCCATATTGGCTCACGGTATCTGGAAGATCCGAAAAGGTAACCATTCGACCGGGAAATCAACCCGGATGGAACCACGTGAATGGCAGAATCAGGATGACGATGAACCCCTGGACAATGACGACATTACCTGGGATGAACAAAAGCTTTCTGACAGCCAGCAAAAGCATTTCCAGGAGGAGATGCAAGAGCCGGATTACGACGATCTGGGCCTTGGAAAAGTGCGCGTGGTCAGCAGCCATCATTCTGTTGAAACGAATCAGCCTGATTCAGACGAGAATTCCCCGGCCATTGATGAACCCGAAGAGCCCGAAACGCAGCCTGGGACTTTTCAGCCGGAAAATGAACCCGTTACTGAAGCACAGCCACAACCAGCGCAGAAGCTTTATGGTTCAGTGATAACCAACCCCAAACCTCATATGCAAACCACGGCCAGAAACATGGCTGATAAATCCGAACAGTCGGATTTTCCCGAGCCGCCTGGATTTTTACTTAAAACCGGCCAGTCTGGTGATGAAGCGGAGACCCCTGAGAAAGCTTCGGTCGCAGACCCGGAACTGGATAATTTCAGTCTCGACAGCCAGCCAGCAGGCCCTGCTGAAACGGCCCGCTGGGATATCGCAGAAAGTGAAGCTTCACAAGCCGGTGGTCTGGGTGAGCAGGCCAGACGGTTTGTGTCCCGTAAGCGAAAACAGGCCCCGCACAGGAAACGTCAGGAACCCAGCTTTGGTGATGACCAGATGCGGATTGATTTTGAGCCTGATCAAAGCGATGACTTGTCTCAGCAAACCGGGGCAGTCGACGCCGAGGCGCAAGACGGGCAACAGACACCGCTGGCGGAGCAGGAAGTGCTGGTGTTGAACGTGCGGGCGGCACAGGATGAACCTATCTCTGGCGCTGCTTTACTGCCTTTGTTGCTTACCCTGGGATTCAAATTTGGCGACCAGAATATTTTCCACCGACATGTGAATTCAAACGGGAAAGGACCTGTCCTGTTCAGTCTGGCAAACATGTTCAAACCGGGTGTTTTTGATATCGACAATCTTGAAACCTTTATGACCCAAGGGGTTTCCCTGTTCATGATCCTGCCCATCGAGGGCGATGCCCATCAGGTGTTCAATATGATGCACAATGCGGCCCGTAAAATAGCCGAGGAGTTTAATGCCCAGGTTCTGGATGGCCGGCGCAGTGTGCTGACAAAACAGGGATTGCAACAATATATGGAAAAAATCCGAGAGTTTGAACGCCAGCGCTTCATTTCCCGTCAGTAATTCCCCGTCGGACCGGGTGCTGACCCGGCCCGTTTTACACAGAGAAAGTTATGTCTGACCTATCTACCCCTTTGGGGCAACAGATCACGCAGTTGCGCGCTGCCCTGGAAGAATACAATTACCAGTATTACGTGCTGGACACACCGACGGTTCCGGATTCGGAGTACGACCGTGTGTTTCAGCAGTTGTTAAAGCTGGAGCAGCAACACCCCGAATATCAGTCACCTGACTCTCCGACTCAGAAGGTTGGTGGTCAGCCGCTGGATGCGTTTGAGCAGGTTCGACACGAAGTGCCTATGTTATCGCTGGACAATGCATTTGATGAGGCGTCGCTGCTGGCATTTGAAAAGCGTTTGACGGACAGGCTCAAGGATACCCGTGTTCTGGCATTCAGTTGCGAACCCAAGCTCGACGGACTGGCCGTGAGTATTCTGTATGAACAGGGGCGAATGGTTCAGGCGGCAACCCGCGGCGATGGCCAGGTAGGTGAAAACATCACCGCGAACGTTCGTACTATAGCCAATGTGCCGTTACGTCTGCGGGGCACTGGCTGGCCCGAGCGACTGGAAGTACGCGGCGAAGTGTTTATGCCTAAAGCTGGGTTTGATCGCCTGAATGAAACTCAGAAAGCCCAGGGCAACAAGCTGTTTGCCAACCCGCGTAATGCTGCAGCAGGTAGCCTGAGGCAATTGGACTCACGTATTACTGCTAAACGACCACTGATGTTTTACGCTTATTCTCTGGGTGTGGTTGCGCCGCAGGATTTCATCCTGCCGGACAATCACAGCCAGCGTCTCAAGCAACTGGAGCAGTGGGGGCTACCCCTGTGCCCAGAGGTTGATGTGGCAAGCGGCTCTGCCGGGTGCCTGGCGTATTATGAACGCATTCTCTCAGCCCGGGCTCAGTTACCTTACGACATCGATGGTGTGGTGTTTAAGGTTGATGACATTGCGCTGCAGCAACAATTGGGATTTGTTGCACGGGCTCCCCGCTGGGCCATAGCGCAGAAATTCCCGGCCCAGGAAGAAGTGACTCGCCTGCTGGACGTTGAGTTTCAGGTCGGGCGCACCGGCGCTATCACACCGGTGGCGAGGCTTGAACCCGTTTTTGTTGGCGGGGTGACGGTCTCCAACGCCACTTTGCATAATCAGGACGAGATTCAGCGGCTGGGAGTACGCATCGGCGATTACGTGGTTATTCGCCGGGCAGGCGATGTGATCCCCCAGGTGGTGTCGGTTGTGGAAGCAAAACGCTCTGACGATACCCGGGAAATTGAGTTTCCGGCCCATTGCCCGGTGTGCGATTCGCTGGTTGAGAAACTCGAGAACGAGGCTGTAGCGCGTTGTAGCGGTGGCCTGTATTGTGCTGCGCAGCGTAAGCAGGCGCTCAAGCATTTTGCATCTCGCAAGGCGCTGGATATTGACGGGCTGGGTGACAAACTGGTGGAGCAACTGGTTGATGCAGAACTGGTAAAAAGTCCGGCAGATTTTTTCCATTTGTCAGTATCCGATTTGGTCGGGCTGGAACGCATGGCGGAAAAGTCTGCTGCCAATTTACTGAGTTCTCTGGAAAGGTCCCGACACACGACATTGGCCAAATTTTTGTACGCTCTGGGCATACGGGAAGTGGGTGAAGCTACCGCAGCCAACCTTGCGCAACATTTCGGTACACTGGAAGCGATCAGAACAGCGGATCTTGAAGCATTAAAGGCGGTGGCCGATGTTGGGGAAGTGGTGGCGCAGCACATTGCCCATTTTTTTGCCGAGCCGCACAATCTTGAAATCATTGATGCACTGGTTGATGCCGGCTTAAACTGGCCGGACGTTCAGACAGTGGAAGCCGGGGAGCAGCCATTGGCGGGTAAAACCTGTGTGCTTACCGGTACACTCAATGAGATGGGAAGAAACGACGCCAAAGCGCTGCTACAGTCACTAGGGGCAAAGGTTGCAGGCTCTGTCTCTGCGAATACCGATTTCCTGGTTGCGGGCGACAAGGCAGGCTCTAAACTGACTAAGGCCCAAAGCCTTGACGTGGAAGTGTGGGACGAAGCCACCATGCTGGAGTTGTTCCGCGAGTATGACGTATACCCCTGATTTGTGCGTTCTCCCGGCTTGTGTCTTGCAGGCCGGAATGCCGCTTTATCCTCTTTAGTTAAAGTCCTTGTGGAAACGGCGTTATCATTCCTGCGTGGTTTTTTGTGATCGTGCCATGCGGCGGTTTTCCCAGGCTTTTCGCACCGAAAATCGCCATAACCAATCCAGTCCAAAATAGCCTGCAATACCAAATACCACCGAACAAATCCCGCAACCGACCAGAAATGCCGGCCCGATGGTATAGATACTGTCCATTACCCATTGCCAGGTAAACTGAAAATTGAATGGCTGCGCTTTAGTCCCAAGTACAGTGGTGCCTACTTTGTACGCACCATAAAATATGGGCGGCATGGTGAACGGATTTGTGATCCACACGGTGGCTACGGAAAGCGGCAGGTTGGCGCGCATCGGGATGGCAGTCGCCGCGGATAACCACATCTGAAAAGGGACTGGCCAAAAAGCGAAAAACAACCCGATCCCAAACGCTCCTGATGCGGAACGGCGGTTCAGATGCCACAAATTTGGCTCGTGCAATATCGAGCCAAACACTTTAAGTGCTCTTTGATTTTTGATGGTCTGATGGTTGGGCAACAACCGCTGTATAAATTTTCTTGGCATAACTCTGTTTAGACCGCTCTCGCGGGCCAGGGCAACGAGATGCGTTATAATACCATGATTTGGCTGTCAGGCTTCATCCTGAGTGCCGTATCTTCCGTCCTTTGGGTCTCTTTACCTGCAATGGAATGGCTGTGCGTGGCGCTGGTCATTCTGTTGCTTTTGTCGGTGTCGAAGATCGCCCTCCGTTTCATAGGGTGTCTGCCAGCCAACAGGTTATTTAAGTATGGTAAGTGCTCGTCACGTTGGCCGCTCTGGCTGAGCGTTGGTCACGGCGTTCTCGCAGGCATACTTTGGATGGCGAGTGTAGGGCATCTGTACCTGACTTGGCAACTGCCTGAACACAAAATACGTCAGGATGTCGTTGTGAAGGGCCAGATTGACGAACTGGAACTGAAAAATGACAAGCTGCACTTTACGCTTTCCGCAAATGAAATAGACGGCCAGAGTTTGTGGTTCGCAAAAAAAATAAGGCTCGTCTGGCAGGCAGGAGAAAGGCAGCTGTTCCGACATCAGCAGGTGCGTTTGACTGCCAGGCTTCGACCTCCGCAGGGGACGGCAAATCCAGCCGGTTCACTGGCCCAGCAGGTGCTACTGAGCCGGGCAATTGTGGCCGTCGGGGAAGTGCAATCCGACGCTGAATTCAGGTTGGTTGAGCCCACAGATTGCATTCACTTTACAGTAGCAGCGGTGATTGAGCAGGCCGCACTGGATAACCAGCGCTGGCTAAAAGCATTGCTGGTGGGCGACCGCTCCGAACTGACCGCTGCCGACTGGCAAACACTCAAGGTAACCGGTACCGCACATCTGTTTAGCATTTCCGGCCTGCATCTGGGCATGGTAGCCTCAAGTGTTTTGCTGATGATGGTGACAGTTCTGGTAGCGCTTCAGCGACTGACAGGCCATTTTTCGCCTCAACACAATCTCGACCGCATGCTGTGCTTACCTCTGGTAATAGTGACCGCTGCCTATGCGCACCTGGCAGGCTGGCAACTGCCAGTAACCCGGGCATGGGTACTGCTTGTTGCGTGGTTGATAACGTCGCGTTACCTGGGTCACTGGTCGTTACGTCACATAGCGCTGTTTATGACAAGCCTCTGTATCCTCCTGTTTCCGCTCAGTTTATTTTCGGCCAGTTTTTACCTGAGTGTTGGCGCTGTGCTGTTGATATGGTTCTGTATCTGGCGATTCGGGCTGAGAGCGAACAGCTTCAGGCAGAAATGCCGTGCTTTGCTGATTTTGCAGTTAAGTCTGAGTATCGGGCTGATGCCGGTTACCCTGTTGTGGTTTGATCACCTCTCGTGGTTGGCATTACCGGTGAATCTGATGCTTGTGCCTGTGGTCAGCATTTTTTTGCCGCTAGCGCTTCTGGTGCTGTTATCAGGTTGGCTTGGATTCCCAATACCTTGGCTGTGGCGGGGCGTGGATGTCTTCATGGGGGCAATTATCAGGGGCCTGCAATGGGCTGAACAATGGGTCGGGAATGGGGCAGCGCCGTTAGATAAAGGCGCTGCCCTGGCAGCTTTATTGGCATTGGGAATGATTTGCGCACCGCGCCTACCATTTCAGCGGCTGGGCATAACCCTGGCTTTTTTACCTTTGCTCTCCCAGTGGTTGCCGGCCAATCCTGAGCGATGGTTGTTGCATGTTGCTGATGTTGGGCAGGGCAGCGCGCTGTTAATAAGCAGAGGTAGCCGAAGTATCATGGTCGATACCGGGCGAGGTTTTTACCCCCAGGGCAGTTATGCGCAATCAACGCTCATTCCGTTAATGGCGAAGCTAAACATTGCCCGTCTGGATTTGCTGATGCTGAGTCATGGCGACGATGACCATAGCGGCGGAAAACAGGCAATTGCTGATTATGTCAAAAGACAGGGCTTCTCGGATTTTCGCGTCATAACGAATCTCGACAGTTGCCAGCGGGGGCTGAACTTTGAGTGGCAGGGGCTGTTGGTGCGGGCGATATGGCCGCTGGCGGGGAATCCTGTCAACGACAATCATCATTCCTGCGTGATCCTGATAGAGGACGGTGAGCACAGGGTTTTGGTGCCGGGCGACATTGACCGAAGTGCGGAATACGCCCTGCTGGCCATGAAAGAGGAGTTAAAAGCCGATGTTATTGTTGCCCCACACCATGGCAGTGCCAGCTCATCAGGCAATGCATTTGTTCGTGCTGTGTCACCCAAGTACGTAGTATTCACTCAGGGTTATCTTAATCAGTGGGGCTTTCCTGGCAGGGAGGTTGTGCGCAGGTATAGGGAAACGGGAGCCCGCGTTTTAACAACCAGCCATGACGGATACATGCGGTTTCAGTTTCATCCCACTGAAGGAATAAAGTTACAAACCTATCGAAGGGATATCGGGCCAAAATGGTATTTGCACCGATCTAATTTCCCCGTATGGATTGAAAAATAACGGTTAGTTACTATCTTCAAGCTTCTGTAGGCGTAAGTCTGCCAAATTAGGGAATTTTTCCCGGAGCAGGTACAATATCTAAGACTAATAAGGTGATGTAGGCATTACATGCAACAAAGCGACCCTTCGGCAACCCAGATGCGCCGGTTTCTTCAATATCTCCGCCCGTACAAATTTCCATTCTTCGCGGCCATACTGGGTATGGTCGGCTATTCGGCGGTGGATACTTTCGTATTTGCACAGTTGCAACCGATGATAGATGAATCGCTGGGCAACAATGACCATGAATACCTGCGCCTGGCAGCCTATGCCATCGTTCCTCTGTTTGTCATTCGGGGTGTGTTCAATTTTCTGGGCACCTACACGCTGACCTGGATTGGCTCCCAGGTGGTTATGAACATGCGTCAGCAACTGTTCGCCAAATACATTCATTTACCGGTAACCTTCCACGACACCCACTCTGTGGGCAATTTGATCAGTAAAGTGACCTTTGATACCGAGCAGGTGGCCAATGCCTCCGGGCGTGCACTGCTGACCCTGGTCAGGGAAGGGGCGCTGGTTATCGGATTGCTGGCAGTAATGTTCTATTATTCCTGGCAGCTTTCATTAATCTTTCTGATTATCGGGCCGGTCGTGGCCGTAATTGTCTCTGTGGTCAGCAAACGCTTTCGCAAAGTCAGCCGTAATATCCAACACGCCATGGGTAACCTTACCACCGCGGTCGAGCAGGCGGTAAAAGGGCACAAGGTGGTACTTATGTTTGGTGGCCAGGAGATGGAGCAGCAGCGTTTCGCTGAGAAAAACAACGCCAATCGCCAGCAGACTATGAAGCTGGCGGTAACCCAGATTCTCAGTGTCTCTTCAATCCAGGTCATCGCCTCGATTGCGCTGGCGGTGGTGCTGTATATCGCCAGCTCACCCAAAATGCTCGAAACCCTCACCGCCGGCGTATTCATCAATGTGGTGTTCTGCATGGTGATGTTGCTGAAACCGCTTAAGCAACTGACAACGGTGAACAATGAGTTCCAGAAAGGCATGGCGGCCTGCAGCAGTATTTTTGCGGTGCTGGATGAGGCGGATGAGAATGACAGCGGTAGTATTGTTGTTGAACGCGCCAAAGGTAAAATCCGATTTGATGATGTGACCTTTACCTACCCTGGCAAGAACAGCCCCGCATTGAACCACATCGGTTTTACCGCTGAGCCGGGACAGACAATCGCGCTGGTTGGTCGCTCCGGGAGTGGTAAATCAACCATATCGTCATTGCTGACACGCTTTTATTCACCCCAGCAAGGTGTTATTACGCTGGATGATCTCAATCTCGAATCGATAGATTTAAAATCGCTGCGCAAGCAGTTCGCCCTGGTATCGCAACATGTGATCCTGTTTAACGATTCCATTGCCAATAATATAGCTTATGGTATTCAGCACAGTGTTACTCGCGAACAAATCGAACGGGCGGCCTCCATTGCTCATGTTGACGAATTTCTTCACCAGCTACCAGACGGCCTGGATACTGTGATTGGTGAAAACGGCCTGATGTTGTCTGGTGGCCAGCGCCAGCGGATTGCCATAGCACGTGCCATTCTGACCGACGCCCCCATACTCATACTTGATGAAGCAACATCGGCTCTGGATACGGAGTCAGAGCGGCTGATTCAGGATGCTCTGGAGCAACTGCAGAAAAATCGCACCAGCGTGGTGGTAGCCCACAGGTTGTCTACCATCGAGAATGCTGACTGCATTCTTGTCATCGATAATGGGCGGATCATCGAGCAGGGCAAACACCAGACTCTGCTCGAACAAAAAGGCCATTATGCTCAACTGCATGCTCTGCAGTTCGGTGAAGCTTCGTGACCAAAATAGAACAGGCATGGCACAGTAATGCCTCATGGCTGTGGTTTCTGTGGCCGCTTTCAATCCTTTTTGCGTTGATCAGTGCCTGCAGGCGGGCCCTTTATCGCAGCGGCCTGCTGAACAGCAGCAAGCCAAAGGCCTTTGTTCTGGTAGTGGGCAACATCAGCGTGGGCGGAAACGGTAAAACACCACTTGTGATTGCGCTGGTGGAATTTTTTCTCAGCCGAAATGTGAAAGTGGGGGTGCTGAGTCGAGGCTATGGCGGCGCACAAAGCGCCTTTCCTCACCAGGTTACGGATGCCGACAGCGCAAAGCTGGTCGGTGATGAACCTAAGTTGATTGCCGCGCGTACCGGTGTGCCTGTAGTCATCGATCCGGTTCGCAAGCGCGGTGCCGATTACCTTGCCGGTAAACTCCAGTGTCAGGTGATCATCTGTGATGATGGACTGCAGCACTATGCTCTTAGTCGTGATATGGAAATTGTGGTAATGGATGAGCGCCGTTACGGTAATGGACGCCTGTTACCAATGGGGCCGCTGCGCGAAGGCGTCTGGCGGCTGAATACTGTCCATAGCATTGTGCACAATGTGAGCGGTTCCACGCAGCCAGCGTTGCCGGGTGTCGTGGTGCCTCAATATGCTATGCAGTTGATATCCAGTGAGTTGGTGAACGTCCGGAATCCGGCTGTCAAACTCTCTGTCGCGGAATTTCTGGATCGTTATTCCGAATGTTCTGCCATTGCGGGAATTGGCAATCCCGAGCGTTTTTTTCATCATCTGAACGCTCTGGGGCTGACGGTTGAACACCCCACGGCGTTTGCGGATCATCATTCATTTACTGCCCAGGACCTGCCGGGAAGCGCGGTGATCATGACAGAGAAGGACGCAGTAAAAATTCAGCTGTTCGCGCACCAGGATTGCTGGTATCTGCCGGTGACAGCCCAGTTAAATCCATCGTTTTACCGGCAGGTATTTACGGCATACGAACACTACAATAATCAACAAGAAGGACAGCCTCATGGCGTTTGATAAAAAATTACTGGATGTGGTTGCCTGTCCGGTTTGTAAAGGAAAGCTACTGTTTAACCCGCAGCAACAGGCTCTGATCTGTCGCTTTGACCGTCTGAGCTACCCGGTCCGGGAAGGTATCCCTGTTCTGATCGAAGAAAAGGCTACCCAGTTGACACTAGACGAAATTGAAGCATTGAAATAGGTTAGCGTATGTCTTTTACCGTAGTCATACCGGCGCGTTTTGCGTCTACCCGTTTTCCGGGCAAGCCCCTGGCTGACATCCAGGGTAAGCCCATGGTCCAGCATGTTGTTGAGCGGGCTAACGAGGCCGGAGCAGGGCGGATTATCGTGGCCACGGACGATGAACGCATCGCCCGTGTTGCTGAGGGTTTCACTGAGGTTTGCATGACTGACAGTACCCATACGTCCGGAACGGAGCGGATTGCACAAGTGCTGGATATTACCGGCCTTGATGATGACAGCGTGGTGGTCAACGTGCAGGGAGACGAACCCTTTGTACCGGCAGACAATATTCGCCAGGTTGCCCATAACCTGATGTTACGCCCTTCTGTATCGATGACAACTCTGGCAACTCCCATTCACCATCCGGAGGAAGTGAGCAACCCCAACGTGGTTAAAGTGGTGATGAACGAAAAGGGTCATGCATTGTATTTTTCCCGGTCTGTCATACCCTTTGAACGGGATCGTCTGATGAATCAAAGCCGGGCCCCGGATCCCCGGCATTACCTGCGCCATATTGGTCTTTACGGCTACCGGGCGGGCTATGTGCGCCGTTACGTCAGCTACCCTGCGTCGCAACTGGAACAGCTCGAATCACTCGAGCAGTTACGCGCACTTTGGTACGGCGATACCATTCATGTCGAAGTGGCCAATGCGCCGCCGCCGGTGGGTATTGATACGCCTGAAGATCTGGTTGCGCTGCTTGAGCATCTGAATCATACCAACCAGGAGTAATTGTTATGAATGTGGTTATTACCGGAGCAAATCGAGGTATCGGGCTGGCGCTGGTCAAAGCCTATCTTGCCCGTGGTGACAAGGTTTTCGCTACCTGCCGTAACAGCAGTGATGAACTCAACGCCAGTGGAGCCAGGGTTATATCCGGTGTGGACGTTTCCCAGCCCGACACACTCAAAGACGCGCTTTCACCCCTCAAGGATGTCAAAATTGACATCCTGATCAACAATGCCGGTGTGCTGGCAGCGGAGTCTTTAGACGACTGGCAGCCCAATACTATCGATTATCAGTTCAGGGTTAACGCCATGGGCCCCTTGCTGGTAACGCAGGCGTTGTTGGGGCAACTGAAAAGTGGTGCCAAAATTGGCCTTATCACTAGCCGAATGGGGTCAATGGCGGATAACGGTTCCGGTGGTTATTACGGTTACCGTATGTCGAAGGCCGCGCTGAATGCAGCTGGCGTTTCCATGGCCAACGATTTGCGCAGCCAGGGAATTGCGGTGGCCTTGTTGCATCCTGGTTTTGTACAAACCGAAATGGTTAACGGCAACGGCGATATTGACGCTGATACCGCTGCACAGCGTCTTGTTCAAAGGGTAGATGAACTGGATTTGGGCAGCAGTGGCCAGTTTGTGCATTCCAACGGTGACGTCCTTCCATGGTAAGAGCGTTCTGCCTTTTGCTGACCTGGGTTATCTCTGCCAGCTTTGCGGCAGACATTTTTGAACGCTATCACTGGGTATTGGGGCCAGCGTTGCCCCAACCGGTACAGGAAATCTATCCTGCATTGCTGGGCGGTAGCATTGTGGTGGCCGGTGGCCTGAAGTCGACGGAAGACGGCGGTATCCAGGTTCTGGATTCAGTATTGACACTCGCACCAGGGGCCGGGCAGTGGGAGCAGATGGCGGCGCCAATAATACCCGAAGTACCGTGAGCCGGTTTGAGATAAAGGAGCCTGAATAAGGCCCGAAGGCCTTATTCGTCGAGGAGACTTGGTAAGTCTCAGGCGGTTTAGTCGTCCTGATCTTCCGACAGTACAGCCCAGACATCGTGCTGGTCAGCGTGGATCACTTCTGCCCACACTCTGTCGCCGGGCTTAACATCATAGACACCGTTAAGGTGCACAACGCCATCCACTTCCGGTGCGTCTGCGTAGGTTCGGCCTACCGCGCCTTCACTGTCTACCGAGTCAATCACCACCTGATATTCCTGGCCGATGCGCTGTTGCAGTCGGGCTGCACTGATTTCACTCTGTACAGCCATAAAGCGTTCCAGGCGTGCCTGCTTGATTTCTTCCGGCACCGGATCTGGCAACGCATTGGCCGCGGCGCCTTCAACCGGGGAATAGGCAAAACAGCCCACTCTGTCCAGTTGCGCTTCTTTCAGGAAGTCGAGCAGTTCTTCAAATTCCTCCTCGGTCTCGCCCGGGAAGCCAACAATGAACGTAGAGCGGATGATCAGTTCAGGGCACTGTTCACGCCATTTGCGTATGCGCTCAATGGTGCGATCAGCACTGCCCGGGCGTTTCATCAGTTTCAGAATACGTTTGCTGGCATGCTGGAACGGAATATCAAGGTAAGGAAGAATTTTGCCTTCCACCATCAGTTCAATCAGATCATCAACGTGGGGGTAGGGGTAGACATAGTGCAGGCGCACCCACATGCCCATCTCACCCAGTTTGTCGCACAGTTGCTGCATATGGGTTTTTACCGGCATGCCGTTCCAGAATCCGGTACGGTGTTTTACGTCAACACCGTAGGCACTGGTGTCCTGCGAAATCACCAGCAATTCATTAACCCCGGCTGCCTGCAAGCGCTTAGCTTCATCCAGAATTTCACCAACCGACCGGCTGACCAAATCGCCGCGCATGGACGGGATAATGCAAAAGGTACAGCGGTGATTGCAGCCTTCTGAAATTTTCAGGTAGGCATAGTGGCGGGGCGTTAGCTTTATGCCGTGGTTTGGTACCAGGTGCTCAAACGGGTTGTGTTCGGGTTTGGGCAGATGGTTATGAACCTGCTCTACCACTGCTTCATAGGCATGGGGGCCTGTGATAGCGAGCACATTGGGGTGCACCTCTCGGATTTCGTCTTCCTTGATACCCAGACAGCCGGTTACCAGTACCCGGCCGTTCTCTTTCAATGCTTCGCCGATGGTGTCCAGCGATTCCTGTACCGCCGAGTCGATAAAGCCACAGGTGTTGACGATGACCAGATCGGCATCGTCGTAGGTTGGTACTACATCGTAGCCTTCAGTGCGTAGCTGGGTCAGAATGCGCTCAGAGTCAACCAGGTTTTTGGGGCAGCCCAACGAGACAAATCCGATCCGACTTCCGGCACCGCTTTTTGCATCCTGGGTTCTTACCTCAGCCTGTTCAGCCAGAGTTTTGGCCGGGGCGTTCAGGGTAGTGGTTTGATTGGGTACGAAAGTCTTAACGGTCATGGTGTCTCACTGCGGTTTAACTGGCCTTGGCGGCTATTTTGGGCCGAGGCGAAAAGAGGGCGGATTATACATGAATGCCGCGCGGATGGTAGATGGTGAGGTTAAAAAACGACCACCTGAATGGCTTCCAGTGGCAAGTTATTGTTGCGTCAGTCAGAAGCTGCCAACTGGTTCGAAGAATAAAAATGCGCAACCTCCATACCGCTAAATTGAAGGTTGCGCAGACGGGTAAAGATTCACATCAGGCGCTTGGAATACCGATAAATTGCAGTTCAAACCAGTCGATGTTGAACAGAAAACCAGTGTGTTGTGCTACAAACTCCAGTTGCAGGGTTTCAATTTGCTCCGGCGGAAAAGACAGCACAGCGCTGAATGTTTGATACTGACTCCAGCCTCCGGTGTTGGTTATGTCCACACTGCCGATGAGCACCCCGCCGGCAATGAAGTTGATGGTGCCACCCAAACCTGCAGCAGAGGCGTTTACGTTTACGCTAATGTCGTAGCGGGGCTGAATGTTCAACAGATATTCCGCCCAGTCTCCGCCTTTAATACTCTCAACAGTGGTGTCTTTCACCGCTACACCTTGCTGGCTGATAAGATGCTCCGCTTCGACCAGCAGGCTGATGAACTCGGGCTCACGCTCGGCAGTGATATTCAGTTCAAACCAGTCGATATTGAACAGAAATCCGGTGTGATCCGAGTCAAACTCAAGACGCAGTTCTGACACCGTCTGAAAGGGAATATCCAGTGTTGTCTCAAACGTCTGGTAGGTACCCCAGCCACCTGTGTTGCTGACGTTAACGGTGCCGACCAAGGTGCCGTCGGCAAGCACATTTATCCGGCCACCCTGGCCAGCCGCGGAAGCACTCACCCTGAGCGTCACCTCGGAACCGGTCTCAAAATCCACCAGATAGCTGGCCCATTCGCCGTTTTTAATTCCTTCAATGGTACTTGGTTTTATTGTCAGACCGAACTGTTCAGTAAAATCTTCCGCTTCAACCTTAATCAACGGGTCTGTGGCTGGCTCATCGGGGATTAGGGTAAGTTCAAACCAGTCTATGTTAAACAGGAATCCGGTGCCCGGGGATACAAATTCCAATCGCAGGGTGCCGATATCCAAGTTGTCGATGTTCAGGGTGGTAGTAAATTCACTGTAGTTGTTCCATCCACCGGTATTGCTGATATCGACACTGCCCACAAGAATGTTGTCAGCGTAAACCTCTATGGTGCCGCCGGTGCCCGCTGCCGCAGCGCTAATTGCGAATGTCATTTCGTGTGTGGCTTGGGCGTTGAGCTGATATTCAGCCCACTCGCCGTCTTTAATCCCTTCAATGTTGTCAGGTTTAACGGTAAGGCCAAACTGATCGCTGTAGTCTTCAGCTTCAACGCGGATGGTTGTGGGCTCGTCAGGCGTCTCCAGTTCGATGGTGCCGGTGACAGTAAATGTTTCGGCTGCGCCCACAGAGTCGCTGGCGGCATAGAGTGGGGCATTCGGGCCGGTATTCTGTTCGGCGCGAACGTACAGTCCCATGGCTTTGGAGTACAGGGCGAAGGAGTCCTCCCCAACATCCACCCACACGAATTTGGCGTTTTCTGTGATTTCTGTGGTGTCTGCATCCCCACGGCTGGTATCCGGTAAGGTATAGAGATAACCGTAGCGTGCTGGGTCAGCTTTGAGGTAGTAGCCGTTGGACGATTTGAGTGCTACGTAGCCATTGCCGGCATCCACAACGGTGAAACCGTCCAGCGCTTCTGTTGTATTGGCGGTAATGGGGCCAAAACTGGCGGGCAGGCTGGTATCCTGTTGCAGGTGTAATCCGTTGATTTCAGACATTACTGTGACCGATTGACCCATTGGGGCATTACCGGCTTCAGGATTTGCCACGGCATCAGGCAAACTGAAAAAGGTAATGGTGTGCAGCAATGCACCTTCGTTGTAGTCAAAGTAGTTACCGTCATCGATGTGGGAAACCGGATAGCCCTCTATGACCAGGTTGTCAAAATGCAGGAAGCGCAAGTAGGCCTGTTTATTCAGCCCGTAGTTGCTGTCTGCGTACAAGATTTCAGGGTTGTAGGAACGCTCACGAATAGTGAAATTTTTAAACGTCATATCGCCCAGTATACTGGTGGTATCCGGTGTTGCGGCATTCTCATTCCATATGCGAATTTGGAAAATGATGGTTTCCTTACCCCAGAATTC
Source organism: Alteromonas aestuariivivens (assembly GCF_003367475.1). Taxonomy (GTDB): domain Bacteria; phylum Pseudomonadota; class Gammaproteobacteria; order Enterobacterales; family Alteromonadaceae; genus Alteromonas; species Alteromonas aestuariivivens. Next base: position 207,635 of record NZ_QRHA01000005.1, on the reverse strand, counting down.
GAAATCTTCAAACAGTCCACCACTGTGGTTTTTCAGCTGTTCCACGTTCAGACGGCTGTCGAAGACACCGTGGTTTTTTCCGTAGTTCAACTCCCGACGGTCGGATGACAGTACGGTATGGTTGCGCACATGGGTGTTGATGTTGGGGGAGTTGAAGGCCCCCCAGCCAATCTGGAAACTCGGCCCGTTGTGCATTACATAAGTGGTGGAGTTTTCCATAAGGTAGTCGTGATGCACATAGGTGATGTCATCATCATTGATAAGCAGACAACCGTTGTAATAGGTTTTGCTGTTGACACCTGACTGGTACGTTCCGCCACCATAGCCAACGTCTTTGTGGTTGATAAGGGCGCCATTGCCATCGAGGAACATTACGCCCATACGGGCACCGATGTTGGTCAGCCCTTCAATGGTAGTTGGCTCTGCCTGATACTTGCCACGGAGCCATGCATGGGTGTCCCAGCTTTGTGTGATCCCCCAAACGTTACCTTCAATGGCGGTCATATCCGCCCAGGGCGTGCGTGTGGGTGTGGACCATTCATATTGTGTAACATTGCGGTAAATGTCGAACATCTCATCACTGTAGATACCACGCCCCCAGAGCCGGATGGCGTAATCGTCGTTTTTCATCAGAAAACCGTAATGCAGATAGGCGTCGCCGGGGACATAGAGCTCCCGTGCAGATTGGTTTTCACCCGGGCCAAAGAATTGGTAGTGGGGGTTGGGCAGGTGGATGCCGGATCCGAATGCCACCAGACTGCCATTATCAAATTCAACGATTTCATTTTCAGGTGCGCTGGCGGGAGCTAAATGGACTGGATTTATGAAAATAAACAGAGGCGATTCTATTACGGTGTCTTCGCTACCGTTACCTCTGGGGATACGGTCTGACCAGGCATTGCGGTTCATTGCAACCCGGTAATGGCGGGCAAATTCCGGTGCTCCGGGCAGGGTTATGTCTACCGTGCGTTCGTCCACCTGAATCACGTCAAGTGGCGCAGGCTGTATTTCCAGATCGGCCAGGTTGATGTTTCCCGGCAGGCTTGCACTTTCAAGCAGGGTAACCCGGACAACCACATCCTGATTGGCATCGATATTGGTCCAGTGCTTATTGTGCAGGGTGCGTTCGGGTTTATCGCTGTTAGGGCCATAGTTGGCATAGCCATAGGGGTGATGTCCGCCAGTGTGGGCCGGATCATCGTGGCCGAGATAGTTTCGCAATTGGGGGCGGGTTTCATACACAGGGGTATTGAGCAGTGGGGTTGTACCCTGTTCCAGTCTGACTTCCGCCCTGAAAAAAGTCGACAAGCGGGTTGCTTTACCCAGACTGGGATCAGAAGGGGTCTGATCCTGCAATTCTGAAAACGTGATGCCGTTAACCGTAAGTGTTTTTGGTGTGCGAATACCGGGTACTTCCGGATAAACTTCGAGGTTATCCTCACTGCCGACAATCCGCACCACATTGCTGTACTCTGATTCCCGGTTAATGTTGGTCGCACGGATGCGGAATTCACGGGTCTGGGTGCGATCGTATGCGTTAACTTCAAAGTTTTCGGTGTCGGCCGCAGTGGTGGCGAGTACCACCCAGTCGGAATCCTCAAAACGCTGTTCTATCTGATAGCCTATTTCGTTGACATTGGTGTCACGCCAATACAACAGCAATGAGTCATAGGGTGCAGGATTGTAGAAGTACAGATCGCCGGGCACGTTAAGCTCACCAACTCTTGGGGTTGATGCTGCAGTACTTACTTCAGAGGTTGCCCCCAGATTATCGGTGGCGACAAGCCGGACACTTGCGCTTCCTTCAGGCAACCCGGTGACTGATGCGCTGTAAGGGTTGCTGTCATCGCTGCCAACCCATTGGTCATTGACATAAAAGTCAACCCTGACAACGCTACCATCAGGATCGCTGGCCAGGGCTGTGATGTGCAGATTGCCACCACGACCGATAACGGCATTAGAGGCGGGGGACTTCAGTGTGATTTCCGGCGGCTGGTTGGCCGCGGCGATAAAACTGGCCAGGGCCAGCAAGGTACAAAGTGATTTTCGCATATCCGTATTCCTGCACATTGATGTGTTTGATGTTTGCTGCTCACGCCACCCTGGCACAGCATTCCTGACTGACTGAGCGTAATTTGATCCGCCGGTTCAGAGTTAGGGATAGGGTTGGTGTCGGCTTTAATTTCAGGCTCGACAGCCTTTAAAAATCTTTCAGCAGGTTTCTACGGTGATTTAAAAAAGGCATTCAGGGGCGATGGGAAGGAGGTTATCACTGTCACGTCGGTGAGTTTTTTACGAATATTCACATTCTGTTTTCATTTATTTAATATTATATTACTAAATGCCAGCAGCTCGGTATTGAGTGTTCGTCTAAAGGCCCGGACGAACCCCGGACACCGCCTGCAAGAGTTCGGCAGTGTCCGGGTTAGATTAAGCGCTTTCCGTCTGGAGGTGAGTTTTACGATATTCGGCTGGAGTACAACCGTATTTTTTCTTGAATGCCCGGTAGAACGGGCTGAGTTCGGTGTAACCAATTTTTTCAGCAATATGGTTGATAACACAGTCCGGCTCACTAAGAAGTACAATCGCCTTCTGTAGGCGGAAATTTTTGATGTATTCTGCAGGTGACTGGTCCGCTATGGCTTTGAATTTACGGTAAAACGCACTTCGGCTCATGCCGATTTCGTTGGCGATGCTTTCAGCAGTAAAGTAGGCATCTTGATATTTTTCTTCAACCAGATACTGGAATTTATCAATGAATTTCTGTTCAGAAGGTTCAAGATGAGACTTGGTCTGAGGCAGTTTTTCAATCACCTTTTTCTTTGGTTGGGGATGAGCAAGCCCGCCTGAAACCACGCTGGCGAGCTTTCGCCGGTGGTCGAGATAGTTGTTGATCTTGTTAATCAGCAAGGGTATCGAGACGGGTTTGGTTAGGTAGTCAATCGCTCCCATTGCGAGCCCTTCCTGCTGATTTTCCCTGGACGCCAGCGACGTCTGGAGGATAACGGGGATGTGGCTGGTGGCCGGGTTGTCTTTGAGCCGTGAGCACAGTTCCAGGCCATCAATTCCGCCCGGCATCAACACATCGGAAATCACCACATCGGGTACATGCTGAACAGCCAACTGGTATCCCTCATCGCCGTTGAAGGCGGTAATGACGTTAAAGTACCCGGCCAGTTCAGCAGCAATAAAGTCGTTCAACTCGGGCTGGTCGTCAACCAGCAATACCAGGGTTTCATCGGTGCTGTCACTTTCGCCATTCTCAGTTTCAGCATGATCCGGATTCTGTATGGCAGTAAGATCAAAAACATCCATTTTACTCTCTGAGTCCGCCGGCATTAGCCCGGAAAAAACAAGTTCGAATCGGGTACCAATGGGTTTGTTATTTTTCTTACCGGTTGGGCTGATAACGCTGATTTTACCCTCATGCAGTTCTACCAGCTCTTTTACCAGAGCCAGCCCAACACCAAAACTGGAAAGGTTGGTCGACAGCTTTTTATTGCCGCTGTAGAAAGGGTCAAAAATCTGTTCCAGATTTTCTGCCGGGATGCCCATGCCCTGATCTTCCACCACTATCCTGGGCGGATTTAGCTGGGACATACTCTGTGTGACTACGGGTAGATAGGTAATGACTTTAACTTCAGTTCCTTCATCGGAATATTTCAGGGCATTGATCAGCAGATTGTCCAGGATCTTGCTGAACGTATCGGGATCAAAAAAGCAATAATACTGGTCCAGATTGCAGACCAGCCGAATGCGCTGGTGGCGGCTTGCCGCCAGATGCTCGAAGTGAGCAATGAGCATTTTCAGAAATGCCACCAGGTCTTTACGTTGGGGTTTGATGAGGTGTTTTCCGTGCCGGACCCGACGGTAATCCAGTAGCTGCTCAACCAGTTCGTAAAGCCGATTGGCATTATTGAGTGCGAGGGTAAGATCTTTGTGCGTAGTGGAATTTTCCGCTGCCAGTTTCACCTGTTTTTCAAGCGGCCCCATGATAAGCGTCAGGGGAGTACGAATTTCATGGGAAATATTGGTAAGAAAGCGCATCCTAGCTTTGGCAATCTTACGACTGGTTTGCAGTCGCTGCATTAATAGCAACGAGAACAGGCAGGCAATCAGAAGCGGTGTCAATATCATCAGCAGGGTAAACCAGCGTGTTTGATAAAATGGCGGAACTACCTCAAAATTTGCACTTGCTGGCGTGCTGTCAATATTTCCGTGGCCGTCCCGTGCCCGCACTTCAAGAAGGTATTCTCCTTCCTGCAGTCCGCGTAAAATCGTGGAATTGTCGGTGGAAAAAGGTGACCAGGGCTCCCGGTTTAAACGATAGGAGAATTCAAGCTGGTTGCTTAACGTCTGGGACCAGAGATCCATACCTTTCCATTCGACCAGTAATGGCCCGGCAGCATCGTTTTTATTCTCGATAGGCATCAGTCTGGTTTGAGGTGCGTCGTTGTCCGGCCATATCCGGGTAGTATGAAAATCATCCCCAGTGTCAAGCTGGCCACCAATTGCCCACCACTTACGGTCAAAGTGACCAACCCATATAGAGCCATCGCTGCTGTGATGCAGTGAGGTTGCCCGGCTTTCACCGTGCACATTGAGCGCAGTAAGATTTTGCCATTCATTGTGCCGGTACTGGGCGAGACCCTTGTCGGTCAACGCCAGTATTTCACCACTGTTTAAGCTGATCAAGTTGGCAATTTTTTTGGTGCCAAGCAGATTGTAGGTATCAATTTCGCGCCAGTTACCCTGGTCATAAATGTTGATACCGCCCCCCCAGCGTGCTACCCAGAAATGATCATCCCCCACTTTGAGCACATCGTCAGTCCAGGTGGTATTTTGGGTGGAGGGAATAGGAAAATCTTTGATTCCCAGAGCTGATAAATGCCTTAGCTGCAATCCACCAAGCACAAGGCTGCCGTCGTGCAGTGGAATTATCCGGGAAACTTTTGGATAGGAAATGGGCAGGTATTCATGAACGTAGCGGCCATTTATGCGGGTAAACCGAATGAGGTTTCTGGCATCAGGGAAAGTCTGGCTGGAGTAGTAGTTATTGCCAAAATAAAACCTTCCCTGATGGTCTTCCCTGGGGGACTGGTAATGGATGGATTCACCGAAATCCGGGAAGCTATGCGGGTGCCATTCGCCATTTTCGCGATAGCTGATTGCCGCAGTGTTGTTTGTAGAGCCGCTTACCCACAGAGTTCCGTTGGTGGCGCACATTACATTCAGAGGGCGCTCAATACCGCTTTCCTTGGGAAGGATCCTGTTCCATTGTTCAGAGGCTGGAGTGTTAACCCATACACTGTTGTCCCGCCCGATGAAGTGTAATCGGCCTTTTGCGTCTTCACACTGAAAGAGTTTGTTTGCATAGTGAACCGGCTGGTCGACCGGCAACGAGTACATTTGCACACCGATGGTTGGTTCTATGATAAGCAGGCGGTTATCCGCAGAGAGTCTCAACAGGTTTCCGTACATACTGTAACTTGTTGTGTGCAAGCTGGGATCGACCCGGTCCCACGTATCGCCACCATCAGTGCTGTATAAAATTTCACTGCCGGAAGTCATCAGCAATTCCTGCTCGCTTAATGCCAGCAGGCTGAAATTTATATTTCTTCCAACAACCTGGGGCAAGGTTATGGCTTGCCATTCTTTGCTGGTGGCAGAGAGCCTCAATGGAGCGGAATTGCTCAGGCTGTTGATCAGCCAGATATCACCACCCGGTGTTGTAACGAATTGGGAAATCCCCGGGATGGATTTGGTATGATCTGTAGGAAACAGCTCAGGCCACTGTTTTGTCTCCTGAAGCACACCGTTTTGATACCGATAGCGGATAACCGAGCCCGTTTGTTCTTCGGCCAACCAGATACGGTCGCTATTATCAACCAGCAGGTTTGTCAGTCGGCTATGGTTAATCGCAAAACGTTGAATCTGACGGCCGGACAATCTGACCACCTCCCGTTCAGCGGAAAACCACACTGAGCCGTCCGAGGCCTGCTGAGGGTGCAGAATCTGGTGCGTATATTTTGACGGGAACAGAGTGAGATCATCTGAAATGGGTTGCCACTTGCCATCGCTGAAATACCAAATGCCTCTAAGACCAATGGCGTATCCTGCATCACTGTTTACCCAGTGAATGGCCCGGATTTCACCCATTGGGGCGTTGCCATCAGACTGCGAAATCGGGGTAAGGGTTAATCCATCGAAGGTGGCTAAACCATTGGTAGTGGCAATCCACAAGGTTCCCCATTCATCAAATACTGCATTTCGGATATTTTGATTGTTCATACCTTCAACGTCATGCCAGCGATACCCGCTGCTAAACAGGCTGGGTAACAGCGAGGAACTGCTGGCACCCGCGCTGGAAGAAATGTAAAGCAGGCAGGCTAGCAGGAGAAATAAGGTATTTTTTGGCACAACAGGTACAACATATTTTTTAAGCCATTCTAACAAATTGTTCACCGATGAAAAGGGAAGTGTTTGCTTATTTGTGTCATAAGACTGGCAATGTCGGACCCGTATTCGATTGTCATGCATTGTTCATCACCCTTTAGACGCTTGCAATAATTGGGGCTGAATGAGGATTTCGCTGTGGTAAAAAAGGCTTCCAACCGCAGATTTCCGCACTGTCTTTTTGTCCCCACGGTACTGACAAAGCATCTTTTTTTGTCCCGGCATGAGCCTTTTTGTTAACTGTCGGTTAAGAATTGCTCACTGATCAACCCTTTAAGGTAATAAAATAATACAATTATTAGCGGAATATTAATACTATCTTGTTTGGTGACGATGGTGTTGGTTTAAGTGTTTGTTAATTATAGTAAAAAATTTAATCTGAGAAGGGAGTAGGCAACATTTTTAAGGCTTTAGCGACGAGGAAATCTTGTGCGGCGGGAAAAAATGTTAGTAATTTAAAGATATTTGGTCAGTGAATGTTTACATAATGTAACTAGGATGGCGGTTGACTCAAAAGTAAATGGGAAAACCGAATGTTCAAGATAAAATCCCTTACGAAGCAGATTCGACATCACTTGTTTTTGTCTGCAGCGCTGGTTCCCTTGTGTGGAATTGCCAGTGCGCAGGAAGCTGAGAAAAAAGCCGACGAAGAAGAAGACGTCGTTGAGGTGATCAGTGTACGGGGTGTGCGAAGCTCATTACGCGATGCGGCTTTTTTAAAGAAGAACGCCGACCAGATCCTTGACGCCATTTCTGCCGAAGATATTGGCCAACTGCCAGACAACAACATCGCCGAAGCGTTGCAACGGGTTACCGGCGTTCAAATCAACCGCGATGAAACCGGGCAGGGCTCCGGCTTTCAGGTTCGTGGCCTCACTCAAAACCGGGTGGAAATCAATGGCCAAGATATGGGCAGCAGCTCCGATTCCCGTTCTAATAGCTTTAATGCGGTGGATTCGTCACTGTTTTCCCGAATTGAAGTTATCAAGTCTCCCACCGCAGATATGGTAGAAGGTGCCTCAGGCGCTACGGTACGGTTGCATACTTTCAAGCCCCTCGATTTCAAGAAAACTACGGTGAACCTGTCTGGTCAGGGCACCCGTGACGACCTGGCTGAGGACAACGGGCACAAGTTTTCCCTGATGGGTACCAGCAAATTTGACCTGGACAGTTGGGGTGAGATTGGATTTTTGATCAACACTTCGGCTGAAACCAGCTACCGGGACTCCCACAGCTATTTCAGCAACTGGGCTCCAATGATCGAAAACCAAATTGCGCACAGCCCGCAAGCTGCCGGAAAGACTATTTTTCGGCCGGACAATATTTTTATCGATCAGAAGCCTTTTCAGGACGATCGGATGTCGTTCGACAGCGCCATTCAGTGGCGACCCAATTCCGATCTGGAATTCAGTGTCAGTGCTATACGCATGGAACTGGACAGAGCTAACACCAAGCAGGGCATAAATTTCAGAACCAACTCTGACAAGAATTATTTTCTGGACCGTGATCTGGACGGCACTGTTATCGATGAGAGCCCCAGCATTCTGACTGGCTGGTCACGTAACCCTGTGGATAATGAGCTGATTGTGATCAACCCGGATGAGGTGGCTGCAGGAGCGGCGCCAGAATATGCACCTTACAACGGAATGTTGGATCGCTATTTTGTCCAGACCGGTACCGTCACGCCGGTGGGCAACCTTTATAACCCTCCGGTTTCGGTCGGTTTTGACAGCAATGAAGACAGCGAAGTGCAGGAATCCTTCCAGTTTGGTATGGAATATCAGATCACCGACAACCTGCTTATGAACGCCGTGTATGCGTTTGCCAGTTCGGAGAGGGAAGCTGAGCGCTATTCCATGAATATGGGGGCGGGCGTCATACAGCAAAGGGTTGATGAGGAAATCCTCAATCAGGAAGAAGCCAGCGTAAACCTGTCCAGTGTTAATGTGTACTATGATTACGCCAGCCCGGGCGATTTGCCTACTGTTGGTGTGGTCGTCGACGACGGTAGCGTTGAAGCGATGAAAAACGCTTTGCTCAATCCGGATATCTATACTGTCACTGGATTAGGCGGCAACCGTGAATACCATCAGAACAAGAAAGACTCTCTGGCTTTGGATTTTGATTACTTTGTCGATGGTGATTTTCTTACCAAAGTAGAGTTCGGCGCCCGATTGGCGAACAACAATGTCAACCGCAGACGCAATGAACTGGAATACAACTCCCCCAATAGCTTTTCAATTACCTCCGACAACTGGCGTGCATATGACCAGGACCTGACAACCGAAACCATGCTTGGGGGCAATATTGGCTGGAGCAATCCAACCATAGCCTGGACTGACCAGGTGTTTGAGGAACATTACGGCGTTAACAACTACCTGTCCAGATTCCTTAACCCGGTAACCAACACGTTTGCAGGAAACGGTGGTGAAACACTGCCAGGCTGGCTTGGCAGCACCATGAGCCACAATGATTTGGCCCAGTTTATTGGTGATATGTTTCCGGGGCGCTCAGGTGGCAACTGTACTTTGTATGACAAAGATAACCAGCGCATCTGTACAGATAGAATGGAATATCCTGTTGGTGATGAAACACCTGAAAACTGGCGGGAATATAACTACCTACTGGATATTCCTGCGGCTACCTACCTGGCTGATCAGGATTACCCTTATCTAATCGAAGAAACGACCAAGGCCATTTACTTCAAAGCCAATTTCGAGAACGTTATTTTTGATCTGCCGTTTTCAGGCAACATTGGTGTGCGTTACGTCGAAACTGAGGTGTCGTCATTGGGTATGAATAAAACCCGCATAGTGGATGAGGACACTTGGCGCCCTCTGGATGATTTCGATACCCGAAATGCCACCAACTATACGCCGGTAAGTTACGAGGGGTCTTACGCAAACGTATTGCCATCATTCAACTTCAACCTGTTACTGACTGAGAACATGTTCCTGCGTTTTGCTTATTCCAAAACCATGACCCGGCCCAACCCGGTTGATTTGAGCCCCACATTCAGTGTTCCCACTTTCGGTTTCAGTGGCAACCGCGGTAATCCGCAGCTTAAGCCTGAAAAGGCGTCGAACTATGATCTCTCCTGGGAGTGGTATCAAAGCGACGTAAACCAGTTCAGTGCAGCGATTTACTACAAGGAGCTGAAAGATTTCCTGACCGACTCCTTTACCAACTACATCTCACCAACTGACCGAAATCTAAACGGGTTGTTCGATGATCCGGTTACCATCCGCCAGCCGGTGAACGGTGATGAGGGGAGCGTTCAGGGGGTTGAACTGGCAGCGACACATACGTTTGAGTACCTGCCGGGCTTCCTGAGTGGTTTCGGTGTGCAAACCAACTATACCTTTACCGACAGCAGCCAGGCTGCAGGTTACAACGAGTTGGATGGCAGTGTTTTGCCAATCAAGGACTTATCAGAAAACAGTGCCAACCTGATCCTGTTCTACGACAAATACGGCTTTAACTTCCGCGCCGCGTATAACTATAGGGACGAGTCCTTCGTATCCCTGAGTTCTGCCGGCCCCGAACCCATTCTTTATGAGTCGTTTACCGACGTTACCGGTGCGACCGATTATCGCCAGAAAAGCGTGTCGGTACCGGTATGGAATGATGAATTTGCCACTCTCGACCTTTCAATGAGTTATCGCTTTAACGGCGTAACCGTGTTTCTGCAGGCAACGAATGTGTTGGACGAACCCCGACGTTCTTACGTGGGTGATGTAGACAACACCAAACACTTGTTGCGTCAGCTCAATCAAACCGGACCTTATTACACTCTGGGCATCAGAGCCCGTTTCGATTAATCAGGTCGCGCTACAGAATATCGGGAATGCATAAAATGAAAATAAACGAACACAAAACACTGCTGGCTTTTACCTCCATGGGTATCTTTTGCTCCATGTTGATGGGCTGTGATACGGAATTAGATCAAGCTGGTATTGTGACCGGCACCAACACCAATATTCAGCCAATCATCTATCAGGACGGTTACGGCTTTATACGAAAAGCCCGTGAGGGTGAAAACGGTATTGAGTACTACTATCAGCGTTCCGACGTTGACGCGGATTTTCAGACCAAAATGCGCAGTGGTGGTATCTACGGGATGAGTGAAGATGCCAAAGTCCCTGTATCGATTGTCAGTGTAATGGATATCTCCGGTACCGTGTATGACCCAAGGGTTGCAAAGAGTATTGAACAGACACTGGATAGCTGTGACGCCAGAAATGACAATACCGCCGCGGCCAATTTGACGGCCCAGAATAACTGGCAGGCCGAGAAAGAAGACGCCGAGAAAAATGGTCGCCCGGTACCAGCCCAGCCGGAAGATGCGCCGCTGGAACCCTGTGATGACGAAGCCTACATTTATGAGCTGATGAGTTTTACGCCGGTACCACTGGAAGACGCCATCGATGTGACCAGTGAAGGTCTGTTCAAGTATGAACTGGACAAGACCCTCGACGTGGATTTGCAGCAGTACTTCGGTATGGAAGCTGCGCTGACAGCCGAACCGGGCACGCTGACTTATTTTACCAACATTACCCCTACCTTTGATTTGACCGATGACCACTGGGAGAAGGCCTATCAGGCGGTGCTGCAGGTTGGTAACCATACCGATGAATTTATTGTTAATACTGGCGTGAGAGACGGCCAGCTGGATCTGAAAACCAATTTTTTGACCAGCAAACGTAATCTGAAGCCGGGCCGCTATTTCGATATGGCACCTATTACATTTGGTGGCTACAACACCAATGCGCCGGTGGTGATCACCAAAGGCGATTACCAGGACTTTGACATTCTGTACGCCATCAATACCACCGACGATGAGGACTACCAGTCTTACATCCCAGGCGAGACATCGTTGACGGTTCGTGAAGGGCAGAAACTCTACCTGAGAATTCAAAGCAAAGACGGTGAAGATACAGCTCTTTATTATGATAAAGAGCTGGAAATACACGTAACAGTAGGTGAGCAGGGTACTGAACAACTGTTTGACAGTGCTGTGGTTCACACCCAGCCAATCGATTATCTTCCCGGTCCTGAGCTGGCCTGGGACTACCCGGTATCCAACTCTGCAACGCTGAAAAATACGGTGCTGCTGCGCGGTTCGGTAGAAATTACTCAGGATCAACTCGATTTCAGCAACAACGGAAAGGTGGATGACGCGACCATTCCCGATGAGTACCAGGTAGAGAAAATTGAAGTGTATTCGATTGATCCGATTACCGGTAATGAGGTGCTTGTTGCGGTTCTTGACCAAACGCAGTTTGAACTTGATGCCGAAGCATCGGAAATGGTGACTTCTGCGATCAGCGAAGAACTGGTTAAGCGCAATGTTTATCAATGGCAGTTCGAAGCACCATTGAACGCCGGCGAGAACGAGTTTCTGGTCAAAGCTTATTCCAACCTCAAGCGCGGTGAAACCCAGGTGGCCGAAAGTGAGCCATCGGTTACCGAAATTTTGCGTGTTGAAGACAACATTGATGTGTTCCCGTCACACATGACTACATCGGTGCTGGAGCACATTGCGGATTTGACCTGGGACCCCCGTGACAATGCACTGTTCCTGTTGGATCGCAGTAGCAATAACGATGACATAACGGGCAATCAGGCGCCCGGTATCATCTGGCGTTACCCACTGTCCGGAAAAGACAAGCCGGTGTGTCTAACGCTGCCCTGGTCCTGGCAGGATGCCGGTGTGAACGGTATCCAGTTCAACCATGCAATACCAGAAATTGGCGGGGTAGTGGTGAGCAGTTCGCCGGGTAACCTGGCCTACTATTCTGACGATGACTTGGATGGCGACGTTAGCTATTCCAACAAAGGCCAGTTCCAGACCAACTGGGAAGGCACCAAGCAGCCTGGTCACATGGCGTATACCGCTAATGGTCAGACGTTCTTTATGAGTTCGAAATCCAACTTCAACCAGCAGAAAGAGTATCAGGCGATTGTGGGCATGAAGACGCCCAAAATTGAAGACTTTGTTTTCAAGGGGTTTGGTAGCGGCATTGGTGTGGTTGCTAAAGAAACCTCTGCCGCAGAAGATGCTCAGAACCTGAATAATAATGCCGTCAGTCTTGATATCCTGAGTGTCCCCAACACCGATCCGGCTTCCGAAGCTCAGTATGAAGAGTACGTACTGGTTCTGGACGGAAAGGATAACACTACGATGGGCAACAACGGGCTGACCAACCTGCGGAAGATGCCGGTCTCAGAAAGTTATTCTCCTGAAACATCCCATTCCATCGTCAATCTGGTTGATGAGTTTGGTGATGCAGTGAAGCTCTACCAGGCAGATGCCATTGCCGTCTCCAGCGAACGCAGAAAGGCATACGTCGCGGATAACCAAAATAAGCTTATCTATGAGATTGATCTCAGCGAAATCGCGACGTCCGATACCTTGGTTGCCAAAGTCGTGGCTAGCCCGGCACAGGAAAATCAACCGCCAATCGGAGACGTTAAGTCGATGGTGATAGAGGGCGGGATGGATTACATGATCATCTCCGATATTGCCAATAAACCCGGATATAGCGCGCTACTGGCGTTCGATTTAGAGACCTATGACATGGCCTATATCATCAAGACCAACAATCAGATAGTGGGCGACCCTGAACTGAGTCATTGCGACCAGTAATCAGCGTTCAGGTCTCACTTTATTAGAAGAATAAATCACTGGAGTCGATCATGATTTCGAAGCATCCAAGATTAAGCCCAATCGCCACAGCATTGTCTGCATTACTTCTTACTGCGTGCGGTGGGGGCGATACTGACACCCCCAGTAACGATCGCAGTGGCGAACCAAACCCGTTAACTTTTACCGAAGCGGGCACAAGCGTTGAACTGAGCTACACCACCGCAGCCCAACTGATTGCGGAAAATAACGAATTTAACGGCGAAGCACTGACGGTTGCGTTTAAGCCGGACAACCCGGTAATAAGCGGGCTGGATGATTTCCAGACCCATCACTTTACGCTGACGGCACCGCAATCCATTCAGGCTCCGGACCCGGATAAATGTCCGGCCGATCCGGATTACCTGATAGACACTCCGTACAAAAACAGTCTGGTGTACGCCAACGTGAATCCTACGGCGCCCAATTCCGGGCATGCGAGCGGCGATCCGGTCACTTCCGTTCTGAATGGCGATGAGTTTTCCCTGAACTTTGCTATTCCCGGCGGTTTTTATGATATGACCTTTGAAGCCGGTCTTACCTTTGCAGGCCAAACGTACAATTTCCAGGTGGTCACGCCACCTGCAGGTGATACCTTGCGTGACGATACACTGGAATTCGACCGCAGTGAAATTCTCTCCAAAGACGGCAGTGAAGTGATTGCGGTTGCAGACGGCCAAACCATCAGCTTTGTCTCTACCATGCCCATTCGCGGACTGAGTAATCAGTTTAAGTCCGACTTTGAGCTGGTTTCCGATCAGGACACTTACATCGTAGAAAATGATGATGGCAGCACGGAAGTTCGCCCGGTTGCCACCATCGAAGTGTTCAGTCACAGCAAGATGACCAAGAACGATCTTCAGCCCTATAGCCAGTGCGCTCAGAATGGTGACTACCTGCGGATTAACTTTAACTTGCCTGATTACGTGTTCGACCAAACTTACCGTGCGCAGATTGCCTGGCCGTACGAAGAAGTGGTTTATGACATGATTCAGCAACAGGATGATGACGGTAATCCGGTTTGGGATGAGCAGGGCAACGCGGTCATGATCCCAAGGCGTGATGAGCGCAACATTCCTGTTGTGCTAAGCCGCCAGACAAAAACGCAGATAATTCCATTTGAGGTCACAACCGAAGCGCGGGATACCGAGTTTGACGCCATCGATGGGGCAATCTTCAGCGAAGACCCGCGCAATTCAGGCGCCAAAATCAGTACTGAAGAAAAGGTCGAGGAGCTGGTTTACTCTGTTAATCTGCAGGGCTACAACGAAAAACTGCCAGTTTCGGTGGGTGCGAAGATGCTCGATCCGGAAACCGGCGAACAGGTTCCAGTCACAGGCCAGGTGCTCTATTCCATCGATGGACGCTTTTTTACCGACGAGCCCGAAGCGCTGATTGAGCCAGGTCAAACCCTGCAAATCAAGGTTCTGATGCCCTCTGATTATGTTACGTCAATATGGCCTTCTTTTACGGTAGGCGATCAGAGCTTTGAGTGGCAGGTAAAAACCAAGGCGGATCCCGAGCTGCCGGTGTTGGAAGCCAACATCGAATTCCCTGCGCCGGTTTCAGCTACCGCATCCAATACGCTTATTCTGAGGGGGCGGGCGAACCTGAATACAGGGAATGATGGTCTTAGCAATGATCAACTTCTGGTTAACGGTAACGCCGTAGACAGCTACGATCCCGAGACAGGGATTTGGACCTACGAAGCGGATATTGGTAATTATGGTGCAGGAGAACAGATCGAGTTTGTTCTGACGTCTGCTGTAGACAGCACCATTACTCCGTTTGACTTGATCAATCTGCGCCCGGTCAAAGTTCAGGTTGAGAAGCTGGAGTCGAAGAATACGTTGTTCCCGGATGATGCAGGCGCATTCAGTGACCTGGTTGACGTTGCCGTGGATGGACGTGGTGGTTTCCCAATTTTCTACCTGGCCGAATACACCGGTAAGCAGGTTACTGAATTGGTTATGGGCTCTTCCATTGACAAAATGGCGACACCTCTGGCGCTGTACGGCAGCACTGAGCTGCAAAAGAAAATAGGTGGGATCACCATAAACAACTATCGTCCGGTAACCGACGGTAATTATTTGATACGCCATGCCTGGGATGGCCCGCATTTGAGAGTATCCGATCTCAAGAACTATCCGAACCTGTCCGTTATGGCGACCCCGGATGCGTACTTGCAAGGCCTGGGAAATACCATTTGGAGTGCCCGACAAACGGCCATGTCAGAGGATGGCAATACAGTGTACGTTACCGGGAACGATGGCCTCGGCCGTATTACCATGAACTACAACCTTGCAGGAAGCCCAATTCAGAACAATGACTCCACTACCCATCGTAAGTGGATTTCACGCAAGACATTCGGTAACACCACCAACTTTGGCGGTACAGTCTCCGTTGACTTGCTATACGTCGGCGAAGGTGAGGCGCGGACCGAGTACATTGTCACTCTGGTACAAAGCAATGACGCCAGTAAAGCCCGTGTATACGCGACCACCAAAAAGGACGTTTACGACGAAAACGTTCCTATGACCCAACTGAACCTGGTGGACAGCTCCGGTAACCCTGTAGAACTGCCGGACAGCCTCTCGATTGCGATCGACGATGAAACACAGGCGGCGTTCATCAGCTTTGGTGCTCAGATAGCGAAATTGGATCTGTCCAACTTACCGTCAATTGTTGAAGCCAGCCCACAGGGGGGAATGGCGATTCAGACCACCGAAACCCAGGTAATGACCTTGTCTTCCTCTGAAAACACCATTGGCCGCCTGAGCGCAGTGGTAATGGAAGGCGGATTGCCCTATCTGGTGGCCACCGATATGACCGAGAGTGCGCTCTACGCGATAGACCATCTTACCGGTGAAGTGGTGTATCTACTGCAGGCTGCCAACAAGTAATGGCCGCCCTACGGACAAATATAAATAGAATTGAGGTCAGAACATGACTTTTACTAAAAAGACTTTAACTTTATGCACACTCCTTGCTTTGTCAGCCTGTGGCGGAAGTGATGATCCCAAAGAGCGTCAGCAGGACTGCAGTGGTGCTGACTGTCAGGCTGCTCCAAACGTTGCGCCAACGGTAAGTGTTACGGCGCCGCTGGCAGGTTCTGTGTTCGCTATAGGCGAGCCCATCCAAATCGATTCGGTGGTGGCCGACAGCGATGGTGATATTGCCAAAGTCAGTTATTACTGGAACGATTCACTGATTGGTGAAGAGACGTCGGCACCGTTTCAGACTGCGCCGGTTTATGTGCCGGTAAATGCGTCGTTGGGAACCAATACGATCACAGTGGTGGTTATGGACGATGAGGGCGCAGAAACCCAGACCAGCCTGCTGGTTGAGGTTACTGAACCGAACAAGCCGCCCACTATCGCGCTGGTGATGCCGGATGCCCAGACACCACTGGTACAGGGCGAAACGGTAGATTTTGCCGTGCATGCCATGGACAAGGATGGCCAGATTTCGTCGGTGGATTATTACTTTGACGGCCAAATGGCCGCTCAGTCCACAACAGGTCCTGATTTTAGTGTATCCATTGAACTGCCTGAAGCCGGTGAGCGACGCCTGAAAATCGTGGCCACCGACGATTTGGGCGAGACCCATGTCGTCGAAATGATGATGACCGTTGCCGAGGATCATGGTGCCTGGTTGTTCAGCCCGGACAAGCTGTACTTCAAGTCTACCGCTCCTTACGACCAGTTGACGGTTTACTGGCACGACAGAAGCGTCAATGAGGATGGGTTCATTGTAGAGTCGAGTCTTGATGGCAGTTCCGACTGGCAGCAAATCGGCCAGGCTGTTGCAGATGAAACCATGGCAGTGATTGCCGAGTTTGATCGTCAGCAAACCCAGTACATTCGTGTTCGTGCCACCCGCGGGGAGTTTGTTTCTGAGGACGCTGAAACACTGCGCATTGTGGGTACGGCCGATACGCTGGAAGTGTATCCTGAGGTGGCGGATATCAGTTCTGGCCGCACTATGACAGTAGCCAAAGACGTTTATGACGACGACGGTAATCTGGTCAACCGGAACATTACGTTCCCCATTATGCAATATCAAACGCCCATTGACCCGTCACAGGGGCAGGCGACCCGGGTTTCAACCTATTTCAAGGTGGAAGTTCTTTCTGATGAAGGGGAAGTGCTGAGTTCGCCGGTGTATGAAACACGGCCTCAGATTCGTAATTTCCTTGCTCAAAATGATGTGAGGCATACCAAGAAAGACAACGGCCTGCCCGGGCATCGTCCTTATCAGTATGCTTATTACGGGCCCCAGGAAGGGGTGAGCGGCAGTTCTTTGCACAGTAAACACTGGACCAACTTTGATGCCGCAGAAGACGTGACAGTCAGAGTAACTCTTGATCCGGCGCATGGCGTTGTCGACATGGGAGATCTGGAAATCCACCCGGCTCCTCTGGGCATTACGGCCGTGGACGAGCAAACGTTTGATGTCCGCTTGCCCGGAGCAACAGATTACACCCGTCACTACCGAATAGCCGTGAACCGTAAAGCCTGGTCTGAGTCTCCGCTAACCGAATACCGAGGCAGCACTACCATTGAAGCGCCACTGTTTGTATTCGTAAACCCAATGCATGTTGCTCCGGCTTCCGCACCTGAAGGCGAAATTCGCGAGTTTAACGACGGTGAGCTGGTGGTTTATGGCCCAGGCATTCATTTACCGGATCCGAACTATCAGTTCCTGGGTGACCAACCCGGGCTGATTCCAGAGGAAGATGGAGGGATACAGGGCAATGCGACTGCGCGCGAATTGTACGTTCCCGGCGATGCTTATTTGCATTACGGTTTTCTTTTTTACAATAACAGTTACCCGGTCAAAGTTTGGGGCCGTGGCATATACAGCGATGAAATGTTCAATCTGTATACTGACGACGAAGGTGACGAATACGGTTATGTATGGAGTGACCGTGCGCGAAGCCAGTGGTCTCACCTGGATTCCATCGAAGGTAACCCTTGGGGCTTAACCCATGCATGGGAAACCCACGTTTGGTTTAAAGGCAAGTACAGTGCCCAACCCAGTGTGTTCCAGGGGCTGACCAATATTGGTGGGCGCATGGGCATTGTGGTTGATGGGGCGAACTCGAAAATCGTTAACCACAAAGATGTGGGGTATGGCGGCAGTACCTATCAGACCTTTGGCTCCAGAGCCCATTATGTGGGTAACCTTCTGACCAACGATGATGACATCACGTATGCGCATGAAGACTACCTGATGGAATACAACACCAGTTACAACATGCATAACGGGCCGAGCTTCCAGTTTGGCTGGGGTTCGTTCAACATACCGGATATCACTGCAACGGTAACCAATCACACAGTGTGGTCATCCGACAGACGTAACGCAGCCGAGGGCAAGTACGGCGACAATCATGGTGTATTTAACTCACGGTTTGACGTTGAAGGCCTTACAAACCACTCGGGTGGTGTGTTTGAAGATTTTGATTTTTATGGTCGCGAGTCGCTGATTTTCAATATCAATATTGAACAAAGTGACAGTATTTCAACACCGGACAAAATCGCAGTATTTGGTGATAAAACCTTCCGCAACTTCACCATTCGGGAGGCATCTTATGTCAAGGAGCGTTTGTTAACCCAGCAGGGCATGTCTGATGGCCGGGCTGCATACATTCGTTTCATACATTTTGACAACCTTGTTATCGAAGATCAGGCCATTAATGACATTGACATGTTCGGGCAGTATTTCGATTACAACGAAGGTTTGGTCTTACCCACGCTAACATTGTTCTCCATGCCTGAGTCAGTGACAGCACCGGAATCCAGTTCAGCACCCATTGGCCAGTATATTGCCATGCAGGCATCGAACGGTGCCTACGTGCATTCCGATGAGAGTGTACCAGTAGGGCTGAGCCCGGCAATGGCCAATGGTACAGCTGAAGATCCGGGTTTTATTGTGACTGATGCGGGCGACGGTTTCATTGCATTGCGGGATGCCAGTGGTTATTACCTGAAAGTGGATGCCGGGCGCTACGGTTATCTTCATGCAGAACCCGACAGCCGTCGCGGTGACGAAGACGACAAGGACATTACCGAGAATGCCAAGTTTATCTGGGTGGACAACGGTGATGGCACAGTATCTCTTTACTCCAAGGCGACTGGCTTGTTTGTGCGCATTGAAATGTCAGCTACGGCAGAGGCTCCACTGTATGCCGCGAGCAGTCAGGTTTCCGATGCTGAGAAGTTTGTTGTGACGGAACATACGGGAGACGTCCCTGTGTTTGAGAGCCCGCTGTTAACTGAAGTGGATGTACAAATTGAAGCCGAAACCTTTGTGGATGCCAATATTGCGAAAGTTGCCGGTGGCGGCGCCCAGGTTGGTTTCATCAAGAGCGGTGCCTGGGTAACGTACGATGTGAATCTGCCAAATTCACTGTCTGATGCCGTACTGAAAATGTCTCTGGTTGGTGGCAGTGTCAAGCAGGGGACAATTGTAGATGTCTACGCCGATGGTATGTTTGTTGGAATGATTGAAGTGCCTTTGGCTGGCCCGCAGACGGTGACGACTGAATTGTTCACGCAAAATATCGGGGAAATTGCGCAATTGACATTCAACTTCTCGCACCCAACGGATACTGGCTTCCTGATGGATTTCGACTGGTTCACGCTGAATTACTCGGTGCCCAAGCTCACAATGTTCGATATGGAAGTGGAAGCCGAAAACTACGATGCCAACAGCGGTGCCCGTGTAGCCAGTGGAACCAAGGTGGGTTACATCAAACACAACACCTGGGTTTCTTACGACCTTAACCTGCCGGCTTCTGAGATTAATACTCAGATAGAACTGGATTTGGTTGCCAATGTGAAGGCGGACTCGGTGATTAATGTGTATGCCGATGACGTACTTGTGGGTGAACTTACGGTAGCCATGGCCGGTGAGCAGACATTATCAGGCTCTCTGATGACGGCAGGCATTGGGCCTGTCGGCACACTGACACTGGAATTTACCCATCCAACAGATACCGGTTTCCTGATGGATTTGGATAAATTCCGTCTCAGCTATGGTGTGCTGCCGGTTGAAATGGTGTCACTCAGTGTTGAAGCCGAGGAGTATGCAGCTAACTCTGGTGCCAGGGCAGCCGGTGATGGTCTGGGGTACGTTAAAAACGGAACCTGGGTCAGTTATGACCTCAATCTGTCGGCGCTGGCAACGAACGCGACTTTGAGTTTTAACCTAACTGGCAACGTTAAGGCCGATGCTGAAATTGAAGTGCTGGCAGACGGTGTGAGTGTAGGTAAGGCGAAAACTGCCATCACAGGGGCGCAAACGTTGTCAACCACACTAAGTACCTATGGTAAGCCTGTTGGAACTTTGACACTCGCATTTGCTCATGCCACTGATACCGGCTTCCTGCTTGATGTTGACAACTTTACACTGGAGTATGGTGTGACGCCCAGCATTGATGCAGGGTTAATAGTTGAAGCTGAGGATTATGTGGCGAATGACGGTGCAAGGGCATCAGGTGGAGGTACCAAGCTTGGGTACATCAAAGATTCAACCTCTGTAACCTACGATGTTAATCTGAATAACCTGGCCGGAGATCTGGAAGTTGTGCTGGCGCTGGTCAGTAACGTCAAGGCTGAGTCGGTGATTACCTTCTATGCAGATGGCGTTTACGTGGGCGAAGGTCAGGTGGTTACCGGAGGTGAACAACAGTTGGCGGTGACCTTAAGTACCGCAGCCCTGCAACAGATTGATCAGCTGACACTGGAATTCAGCCATCCGACGGATACCGGTTTTCTGATGGACATTGACTGGTTTGAGATCAAGTATCTGATAGGCTTGTAGCCGGGATTGGAAAAGCCTAAACATGAAGCCAGCGCACAAGCGCTGGCTTTTTTTTGCCCTCTGTTCCGGTGACGTATTCAGCCCCGCGAAGGATGCACAGAGCAGCCTGAGTGTTTGTTTCGGAGAGAGCTCTCCTGTGCCGGATACAAACCAGCAGGCACAAAAAAGCCGCGTTCACAGTTGTGTTGCGGCTTATTTTAGTGGGGGCTGGTGCTTGCTATAACGGTTTGGGGGCTCCAGCGAACAGGCGCACCTTGTTCAGCTTAAGGGGACTGGTGCTGGTTTCAGGTTTGTAAACCAGAAACACGTCCTGGGTTGCTTCTGCTTCTCGGAGGAAAGTATCAACCAATCCGTTTCTTTCTGTTACCCTTTTTTGCGTGAGGGTAATTGTGCCGGCGAGGTAGCCGTCGGGTTTACCAAGCCTGACTTCGAGTTTTCCGCTCACTTCCTCAGGGTTGGCGATGAGCGTGTCAAGGTAGTAATAACCGCTACCCATATTGACGTTTTCAAAACGGGCGATCCCATTTTCATCAAACTGAGCGTCACCCAGAATGATGTCATAAGGTTGAGTGACATTGACAGGTTCAGGGCCCGAAAGGGTTTGTTGCACCGGGATCACATTGCCGCTTTTGTCATAGGTTATCTCATCCACGCTAACTGAGCGTTGGGTCCAGTTTCCGCGTTCGCTGAACTGATCCTGGCGCCAGGAAGATAGTGCCGAAGTATGGTAGAAAAGGTAGTCTTTACCGTGAAATTCCACTACACCACCATGATTGGATTGGGTTAAACGCCATGGTACATAGGGTTTGCCTGGGTAGGTGATATCTGCCTGAACACCGAAGCCCAGTTCGTAGTTGAGGGTTCCGCCAAAAGCAAGTGGCCCCATTGGGCTGTTGCCGATTGAATAGGCGAGTTCTGATTTTTGGCGTGTAGGGTCATCCGGGTTGGTTTCAGAAACCTTCCCATCGTATTTGGTGTGGTAGTTGAAATAGTACTTTCCGTCTTTTTTGTGCATCCATGGGGCTTCCATGAATTTGCCCTGGAATCGGTTGTCATCACCAATTTCAATTTGCTGCCTTGGCTCGGCGAGTTCCATCATGTTGTCCTTTAATCGGGCAACCCATTTCTGGCCCCAGTACAGGTACACCTGATCGTCGTCATCAATAAAAATCGACGGATCAATGCCTGGCGTTCCCTCAATATGCTCATTCAAAACCTTAAAGGGTTTGTTGAGATCATCGGTTACTGCAACGCCGATGTAAGAGGTAACTTTAAGCCGCCCATTCACCTTCGGTTCGCCACGATGGCGTATGTGAATGGGGTAGTACAGGTAGTATTTACCGTCCCGGTAAATCATATCCGGTGCCCATAATGCCCAGTCGAGCTGGTCTGGATTTTCGTTTTCAACGACGTCGGTGATATTAAATTTCTTACCGTGATCTTGCCATTCAAGCATATTGGCAGAACTGAAGGTATGGTAACTGTGCATAGTGGAGTAACCGCCACCTGCATCCAGGTCCACCGACGTAACCATCCATACCCGGCCGTCGGGCATTACATGAGGGGACGCATCTGCAGTGTACATATGCTTTATAACCGGGTTGCCGAATGGATAAGGCTCCGAGTTGACGTTTGGTTTTGATATTGCAGTACCACAACCGGCTGCAAGAGCGATTGCTAGCGTCAGACGAGATACATTCATGGGATCCTCGTTTTGTTGTCTTTAGCGTGAATACCCAATATAAAATCAGCCTGAGTGGTGCAGTATGACTTCGTGTGCCGGTTAGACTGTCTATTTGGCTCTATTAAGAATATTTTACAAATTCAGTGGAGAATGAGACAAATTGCCAGTTGAAAAAGGCAATTTGTCAGCGTTTTGAGGGAGTAAAAATGACAAAGCCCGGAAATCTCCGGGCTTTGTGTAAAGCGATAAATGCGTTACTTGCGGAATCTGCGAATGGCCAGCAGGACCAATCCAAACGCTCCAAGCATACCTGGCTCAGGTACGGATACGGTGACGTCACCAAACTCAACGGAGTTATCACAGTTCTGTTTGTCACAGTCGTTGATAAACACCAGGTACTTGTATGCGCCGCTGACAAAGTCGTTTAGCGATATGGAAAAGGACTGCCAGGTACCCATTTCCGTAGTGTCATACTGAAAGGTTCTGTCTCCCCAGTCCTGGCTTCCACCGAGATTGAAGGCAAACCGGGCATCGTCACCATCAATGCTGACAATGTTACTGTCATTGGCGAGCATAAAACCTGCAATTTCAGGCAGTGCGTTCATGATTCTGACGGAAAAATTCAGAACGTAATCGGTTCCTGAGTCCAAATCGAGAATTTCCAGGCCAAACAGATCTTCGAAACTCACGTATGTCCAGGCATTTTGGTTGAGCAGCAGAATGCCGTTGCTCAAGTCCGTGTAAACTTCGTAGCTGCCGCCATTCTGGCCAGAAACAGGTACTATGCTGCCAGCATGATATAAATCATTCAAGTCTGATGTGTAAATGTAGTCTGCAACCGCATGCTGACTCAAAATCAAAAAGCTTAGCGCTACCAAAAAACGTTTCATTGATGTTACCCGCTTAGTCACTCTGATAAATTGGCTGGGAATCGTTCCATCCTGCCGGCTATCTCTTCTTTTGCATTTGCCGTGCCATTATGCATCATATTGAAGTGTAAGAAAATTTTTTTCTGTCTGCGCCGCTGGTGTAAATAAAGCTGACAGTTGAACCGCACCGGCATTGCCATTTCGCGCATCAGAGAATAAGGTGGCCTGTTATTGCTGTTACAGGAGCTTTCGTCATCGCGGCATTATTGTTACCTATTCACTGTTATGATGAGTCGGGCGTTATCAAACCACCTGGCTGGTTGTATGTTCTAATGCTGTTGTGCTGTATGGATTGGCTGATAGTGGTTTTTGCACTGGCGGTACCCCGGCAAACCGAACATTTGCTGAGTGTGTTTTTTGCGGGTAAGTGGCTGATGTTCTCAAAGCTGGCCGCAAGCCTGCCGTGTTTACTGGCAATGATACTCATCAGTCAGCGGCAGCGGTTATGGCATCACGGTTATTATGGATGGCGAATTGCCGTGCTTCCGCTACTGACGCTGGGCTGCGTCATTGCAACAGCAATGCTGGTCATACAGTTGTTGGCTTCCCACTGGCAGTTTGAATGGTTTCTTGCGCTTGGTCTGCTGATGTATCCGGTTTTTCTCGCGGTGTTGTGGCGTAGCTTTCATCTGAGACTGATGATAGCAGACTGGTCAAAAGAGAACTTTGACATTCGCTGATATTTCAGCCGCCAGCGGGCGGCTGACTTCAATACCTATTGCGCGTGCTGGGTCAGCGCATGATCAAAGTAGGCTTTAACACTGACCTGGCTGTCATTGACCAGCCTTTCGTAGCAGATACCCGCGAACGCATAGGAGCGGTCACCCACTTCGAGTAACACGTAGGGGGCCTTGGGATTGGATTGGTCATACCGCCAGTTTCCGCCTGCGAGCCTGCGAAAAGTTTCACCTATGTAGGCACCAAAGATATTGCAGAGGGTGAATACAGCCTGGTCTTCCAGTGCTTTGTCGTGGTACCTGTCCACAAAGCTCAGTAAGGCATCGTCCACCAGTTCGATACTTTGGGGTGAATAATCCAGTGTAAGCTGAAATTCTTCCTGGGCCGTTTTAATGGCATCCATCGCACATTCAGCCATTAGTTGTTCTAATTCTTGTTGTTGCATTGAATTCTCCTTCTTGGGCTATTGTGCTTGGTTTGAATGCTGATGTCTAATTCGTACCGGTCAGCCGGTTTATTATGCTGGCTGCGGCAAATAGCCCGAAGGTGGCCGTAACCGTCACCGAGGCGCCAAAGCCGCCCGCACAATCCAGCCTGGTGCCGCCTTCAAGGGCCGATTTATTAAAACATACCGAGCCATCCGGTTGAGGGTATCGGAGTTGTTCAGTGGAGTAGATACATTCGACACCGAAACGTCGCTTGGGATTTTTGCTGAAGCCGTAATTACGGCGAAGTTCGCTGCGCAGTTTGGCCGCCAGCGGGTCCTGAATGGTCCTGGACAGGTCCCCTTTGGTAATTTGCGAGGGGTCTATCTGCCCACCGGCTCCACCTACAGTTACAACGGGAATTTTGGCGCGCTTGCAATGGAAGATTATCGCAGCCTTGGCCCGGATGCTGTCGGTGGCTTCAATGACTGCATCAAAGTTCTGGTTGAGCAGTTCACTGACATTATCGGCAGTGACGAAATCTTCCGTTGCCACTACCTGGCAATCCGGATTGATTGCCAGAATCCGTTCACGCATCACGGCCACTTTGGCGTTGCCGATGGTGTGGGTGAGGGCATGGATCTGACGGTTGGTGTTAGACACACACACGTCGTCGAGGTCAAACAAAGTGATCGTGCCAACACCGGAACGGGCTAGTGCTTCTGCGCTCCAGGAGCCCACACCACCAATGCCAATCACCGCAACATGGGCTTTGCTGAGTATTTCCATAGCCGGCTGCCCGTAAAGGCGACGGGTGCCGTCAAATCGTTGTTTTTCGCTCATCAAGGTTAGCTCTGATTACTGCATAGCCCATTCAAGCCGGGCTGGAAAGCTGGCTTTGCAACCAGCAAAGCCAAATGTGCTATTGTAGCGAAACTTAAGGGCTGTATGAACGGAATTATTGTGCAGGCGGTAACTGAGTATGATTTCACCGTGGTGGGTGCCGGGATTGTGGGCGTGGCCGTGGTACGGGAGTTGGCCCGGCGTTTTCCAGCGGCCCATATTCTGCTGGTGGACAAGGAAGAGGCAGTTGCCCTGCATCAGTCCGGCCGAAACTCCGGCGTGATCCATGCCGGTGTCTACTATGAGCCCGATAGCCTCAAAGCCCGTTTATGCCGTCGGGGGCTCGAAGATACCCTTGAGCTTTGTCGAAGATATTCAATCCCTTATCAGCAGTGTGGAAAAATAGTGGTGGCCACTAACGCTTCCGAGAGCACCAGGCTCGATATTCTGGAGCAACGAAGTCAGCTAAATCGCCTGAGTCCTCAGCGACTCAGTAAACGCCGTTTAAATGAACTTGAACCCAATATCCGAGGTGAGGAGGGATTATGGATAAAGCAATCCGGGATCACCGATTATGCGGCAGTAACCCGATGTTTGCTTCAACTGGCCCGGGAAAACAATAAAACGGATACCAGGTTCACTCACAGGGTAACCGCAATTCAGGAGCAGGGTGATGGGATGGTGTTGAAGCTTCAAGGGCCGCAAGGTGAACACAAATGCAAAAGCGGATACCTGGTATCCTGTGCAGGAGCACACTCAGATGAACTGCTTCGCCTGCAGGGCCTGAACTCCGATATCCGTATAGTACCTTTTAAAGGGGAGTATTTTCGATTAAGCAGAGAATTTAACACTATCAGTGAGCGCCTGATTTACCCGGTGCCAGACCCGCAAATGCCATTTTTAGGTGTGCATCTGACCCGGATGGTAGGCGGTTACACCACCGTTGGCCCGAATGCAGCCCTGGCTTGGGGCAGGGAGGCTTACGAAGGTTTTCGTGTCGGGAATGGGGAATGGCTGGAGAATCTGTCATTTCGTGGATTATGGCGCTGCCTGTGGCACTACCGGGGGGCGATTTGCAGGGAGGCATTGTCGAGTCTGAGCAGGCACTATTATGCTTCTCTGGTCAGACAGTACTGCCCGGCTATCCGGGCACACCATTTCCGGCCTTATCGGCCGGGGATACGCGCCCAGGCCGTTAGCGGAAACGGTGAACTGGTACAGGATTTTAAATTTGTCGAAACCCGCTACAGTCTGCATGTGCTTAATGCTCCATCGCCGGCAGCGACATCTGCCATACCGATAGCCAGGGAAATCGTCGCACGAATTTCGGGCAAGCCAAAAAGCATGCAATGAAATCGAACGAAGGGTCCGATTTCTTGTTTTCCCGTCTGGCGCGTAATTGTGCTTCAATAAGAAATATTATTCAGTCAGGAGCAAAGTCATGGGATTATTGGTTGACGGAAAATGGCAGGACAAATGGTACGATACCCGTTCAAATGACGGTAAGTTCAAACGTGAGTCGGCGCGTTTTCGAAACTGGATTGAAGACAAACCACAGGCGCGTTTCACTCCGCAGTCGGGCCGTTATCATCTTTACGTATCACTGGCCTGCCCATGGGCCCACCGTACGCTGATATTCCGTAAACTCAAGCAGCTCGAACAACATATCCCTGTGTCCGTTGTAAGCCCAAAAATGCTTCATCATGGCTGGACGTTTGAACAATACCCGGAGGCCACCGGCGACAGGCTATACGGGGCTGACTTTATGCATGAGCTGTATACCAGGGTGGACCCGGATATTACCAGCCGGGTCACAGTGCCGGTACTTTGGGATACGCTCGAGCAAACCATTGTCAGCAATGAGTCGGCGGACATCATCCGCATGTTCAATAGCGCATTTAATATGCTCACCGGCGACGGTCAGGATTTTTATCCTGTAGAGCTGAGAACGGAAATTGATACCGTCAACGAGTTTGTGTATCACAACATCAATAATGGCGTTTACAAGGCAGGTTTTGCTACTACTCAGGAAGCCTACGAAGAAGCTGTTACCGCACTGTTTGATGCACTGGATAACGTTGAGCGGCGCCTCACCAACCAGCGTTATCTTGTTGGGGATACACTTACCGAAGCGGACTGGAGAATGTTCACAACCCTGATCCGTTTCGATGCCGTTTACCACGGGCATTTCAAATGCAATTTGCGTCGCATTGCAGACTATCCGGCAATTTGGGGTTATGTCAGAGAGTTATATCAGTACCCTGGCGTGGCATCGACGGTAAATTTTGATCACATCAAAGTGCATTACTACTACAGTCATACCATGATTAACCCTACCCAGGTTGTTCCGAAAGGGCCCCTGCTGGATTTGGATGCACCACACGGGAGAGAATCCTATGTCTGAGTACCGCATCATCCATTCTGTGCATCGGGGCCGAGCCACGCAGGATGGCGCTGGCGTATCCCTGACTCGTTTGATTGGCCAGCCTTCGCTGCCAAGGCTGGACCCTTTTCTGATGCTGGATTTTTTTGGTTCGGATAAGCCCAACGATTATCTGGCCGGATTTCCTTCCCATCCTCACAGGGGGTTCCAGACAGTTACCTACATGCTTGCGGGGAAAATGCGTCATCGTGATTCGGTGGGTAACGAGGGGGTAATTGAAGCTGGTGGGATACAGTGGATGAATGCCGGTCGTGGTATCATCCATGAGGAAATGCCAGAGCAGCAGGAAGGTTTGCTGCAAGGGTTTCAATTGTGGGTTAATCTTCCCGCGCAGCAGAAAATGTCAGCTCCCGGATATCAGGACATTCCGGCAAGCCGTGTGCCCGAGGTAAAAGTAGGGGAGCACATCCGCGTAAAAGTGCTGGCGGGAGAATTTCAGGGTACCAAAGGTCCTGTTGAGACCACTTCGGTTAAACCCTTGTTCTTTGATATTGCCGGTGAGCGGCCTCAATCTGAATTAAATATTCCTCTGAGCAGCCAGCATAATGCGTTTGTATATTGTTATGCCGGGGCAGTTGAAGTTGGAGGGCAGACATTGTCTGGCGGCCAGCTTGCAGTGCTGGGAGCGGGAAATGCAGTAAATTTGAACTTTACAGCCGCCGGGAAGCTGATCCTCGTTGCCGGTCAGCCCATTGGTGAGCCTGTGGTGCAATATGGCCCCTTTGTCATGAACACCGAACAGGAAATACACCAGGCTATTGTTGATTACCAGTCGGGAAAGCTGACTGGTTAACATAATTTCAACACTTAACCGGTAAAATTGGTTCTTTATCAAAGGCTTTTTAGATCATTATGCATCTTTTGGTATTAATCTTGGCATAAGGCATTGATTGCCCGCCAAGGCTTGATTACCATCGAACTAGGATTAATAAGGCTTTAGCTATAAATATATAGGACAGATAATGAAACCAGTTATTTTAGCCGGCGGATCCGGCAGCCGACTTTGGCCCAAATCCAGGGCTGCCCTCCCCAAACAGTTTCTGTCACTGACGTCTGAACAGACCATGCTGCAGGAAACGCTGGCTCGCCTTGAAGGTACGGATACCGAACATCCAATTGTCATCTGTAATGACGCCCACCGTTTTCTGGTAGCAGAACAGTTGCGGCAGTTGAATGTTGAGCATGGCGGTATTCTGCTCGAGCCTGTTGGCCGCAACACTGCGCCAGCCATTGCCCTTGCCGCATTGCAGGCGACCAGAAACGGTAATGATCCTGTTTTGTTGATATTGGCAGCGGATCACCTGATTAAAAAATTACCTGAATTTCATGCTGCAATTGCGAAGGCTGAAATGCTGGCACAGGCAGGAAAACTGGTAACCTTTGGTATTGTTCCGGACCAGCCACATACCGGGTATGGCTATATTCAGTCTGGCGACCAACTGGACTATGGTTTCACGGTAAAAGAATTTGTTGAAAAACCGGATCTGAAAACAGCGCAGGATTATGTTTCATCCGGTAAATACTACTGGAACAGCGGCATGTTCATGTTCAAGGCCAGCCGCTATCTTGAAGAGCTTAAAAAATTCAATCCGGAAATTCTGGATGTATGTCAGCAGGCAATTGATTCCGAGTGCAAGGATTTGGACTTCATTCGGGTTGACGCAGAAATTTTTGCCCGTTGTCCTGACGATTCCATTGATTACGCAGTGATGGAAAAAACCCAACTGGCAGCTGTGGTGCCGCTGGACGCTGACTGGTCTGATGTGGGCAGCTGGTCTTCATTGTGGGAAACAGCCGAAAACAAGGACGAGAATGGTAACGTCGTTGTGGGCGATGCCATCCTCGAAGGTGTTAACAACAGCTATATCAATTCGGAACAGCGCCTTATCTCTGTGATTGGGCTGGATGACGTCGTTGTGGTTGAAACCAAGGATGCTGTTATGGTTGCCCACAAAGACAAAGTTCAGGACATCAAAAACGTTGTTACCAAACTCAAGACAGAAAAACGCCCGGAATTTGAATTCCATCGTGAAGTATTCCGTCCCTGGGGTAGCTACGATTCCATTGATGCGGGAGCCCGTTTCCAGGTTAAGCGTATTACCGTTAAGCCGGGTGAAAAACTGTCTGTGCAGATGCATCATCATCGTGCAGAGCACTGGATTGTGGTGTCCGGTACGGCTAACGTTACTATCGGTGAAACTACTCAACTGGTTACCGAGAATGAATCAGTTTACATCCCCATCGGTGCCATTCACGCGCTGGAGAATCCGGGCAAAATTCCTCTGGAACTGATTGAAGTGCAATCCGGTGCCTATGTTGGGGAAGACGATATTGTGCGTTTCTCTGATCGTTACGGGCGCACCGAAAACAAAGAGGCAGGTAAATGAGTAAAGCATTAACCTGTTTCAAAGCGTATGACATTCGGGGCGAGTTAAATTCACAACTGGACGAGGAAGTTGCCTATCGTATTGGCTATGCATTCGCAACCGAATTGGCGGCAAAGACCGTAGTTGTAGGCGGTGATGTCCGCCTTACTTCTGCACCATTAAAGCTGGCTTTGACCGCGGGTTTGATTGACGGCGGTGCGAAGGTGACCGATATTGGTATGGCGGGTACCGAAGAAATCTATTTCGCCACCAAACACTTAGGCGTAGATGGTGGTATTGAAGTCACCGCCAGCCATAACCCAATCAATTACAACGGTATGAAGCTGGTAAAGGCGCAGTCGGTTCCCATCAGCGGTGATACCGGACTGAATGCGATTAAAGAAGCGGCTGAAAAGTTGAGTGATGCTTTTGTTGCCGAGCGAATGGCGTTTTATACTAACGACCAGACTCCTGATCCTGACGCCTTTTTCAATGGTAAAGCTCATATTGATTCGGCCAAACTCGTTGCCTCCGATCAATACGTGCAAAAAGACTGCATGGAAGCTTATGTAGAGCACATGTTGTCTTATGTGAATTTGGCCAATTTCACTCCGCTTAAAATTGTCGTCAATGCCGGCAATGGTGCAGCGGGTAAAGCGCTGGATGCCATCGAAGCGCGTTTACAGCAAAACGGCGTACCGCTTGAGTTCGTAAAAGTACATCACCAGCCTGATGGTACTTTCCCCAACGGTATACCAAACCCGTTATTGCCTGAAAATCGTGCTGATACTGCCGAGGCGGTTGTAAACAATAACGCCGATTTTGGGATTGCCTGGGACGGTGACTTTGACCGCTGCTTTTTGTTTGATGCCAAAGGGCAGTTTATCGAAGGTTACTATATTGTCGGCTTGTTGGCGCAGGCCTTTTTGGACAAAGAACCTGCGGCAAAGATCATCTATGATCCAAGACTGTGCTGGAATACTGAAGATATTGTCAGTAATGCTGGCGGTATTCCTATCAAGTGTAAGACCGGTCACGCATTTATCAAAGAACGTATGCGCAAGGAAGATGCGGTATACGGTGGTGAGATGAGTGCTCACCATTATTTCCGTGATTTTGCGTATTGCGATTCCGGAATGATCCCCTGGTTGCTGGTTGCTGAACTGGTATGTACCCGTCAGCAATCACTTGAGAAGATGGTGGAAGCCCGAATTGCCGCATTCCCTTCATCCGGAGAGATCAATTCGAAATTAAAAGATGCGGATGCCGCTCTGGCCAGGGTTACCGAAACCTATCTTCCGCTGGCAAAAGCGCACGAAGATATTGACGGTCTGGGTCTTGAGTTTGGAAACTGGCGTTTTAACCTGCGCAAATCCAATACGGAACCTGTGATTCGATTAAACGTTGAGTCCAAAGCCGACATTCCGTTAATGGAACAAAAAACAGCTGAATTACTCGCCATGATCCGTGACGAATAATCGCTAAATTTAAAAAGCGCCGAAAAGGCGCTTTTTTATTGCAGTAAATAAATCATAACCGCATGGCAGATCACAACCACGCTGGTTAACACAATGCGCAGGGCGGTGTAGCTTATGATCAGTGTTTTGGGTAATGCCAGCACGTATTTGTCGTATAGCAGAACCAGCACATAGGCCAATGAGAGTACTCCCAGGCTTCGCAGGTCGCCGCTGAACACCAGGCACAGCCACCCAATGATTGTGGGTAGCATAGCAACATAAAGCTGATGGTTTGTGCGTTGATTCTGCAGGGCATCCAGCCAGTGTACGCCACCAAAAAACGACAGTAACACTGCAGAATACTGGGTAAAATAGCGTGCTGCTTCGTACAGCGGCAAACTCCCAACCAGAGCCGCAACAATTAGCCCGACGAACGGCAGCAAGCCTGCAAAGCCAAGTGTGATTACAGGGTAGGGCATATGGGAACCTCCAATACAAAAATAGCGCCCTAAGGCGCTATTTCAAGATATCAGGATATCGTTTAACGGTTGATGGGCGTGTACTCACGCTTGCTGTGACCGGTATACAGCTGGCGTGGACGACCGATTTTCTGTTTCGGATCGCTCATCATTTCGTGCCAGTGTGAAATCCAGCCTACGGTTCTGGACAACGCAAAGATACAGGTGAACATATTAGTCGGAATTCCGATTGCCTTAAGAATGATACCTGAGTAGAAATCCACGTTCGGGAACAGCTTCTTCTCTGCAAAATAGGGGTCATTCAATGCAATGCGCTCAAGTTCCATTGCGACATCCAGTAATGGGTCGTCAATTTTAAGTTCCTGCAGCACTTCGTGGCAGCTTTCACGCATAACCGTTGCACGGGGGTCGTAATTTTTGTATACCCGGTGACCGAAGCCCATCAGACGGAACGGATCGCTCTTGTCTTTGGCGCGTTCAATGAATTCCGGGATACGGTCGACACTGCCAATTTCTTCCAGCATGGTCAAACAGGCTTCGTTGGCACCGCCGTGTGCGGGGCCCCACAGTGAAGCAACGCCAGCAGCAATGCAGGCGTAAGGGTTTGCACCGGAAGAGCCTGCCAGGCGCACGGTTGATGTAGATGCATTTTGCTCATGATCGGCATGGAGAGTAAAAATACGGTCCATGGCGCGTTCAACTGCAGGGCTGATCACATATTCTTCGGCAGGGACCGAGAACATCATGTTCAGGAAGTTTCCTGCGTAGCTCAAATCGTTACGCGGGTAAACAAAAGGCTGACCAACATTGTACTTGTAGCACATGGCGACCAGAGTCGGCATTTTGGCGATCAGGCGGTGGGCGCTACGGATGCGCTCTTCCGCGTTGGAAACGTCCAAATCGCTGTGATAGAACGAAGACATCGCACCAACCGTACCGCACAACATTGCCATTGGGTGAGCGTCATTACGGAAGCCGTGGAAGAACATGTTAATTTGTTCATGAACCATGGTGTGGCGGGTAATGGTGTCTTTGAACGCTTCGTATTCTTCCTTGTTGGGTGCTTCACCATGCAGCAGCATGTGACACACTTCAAGGTAGTCAGCGTCCCGTGCCAGTTCTTCAATGGGGTAGCCGCGGTGCAGCAATACACCTTTTGCACCGTCAATATAAGTGATCGCCGATTCGCAAGATCCTGTAGCCATAAAGCCAGGGTCAAAGGTGAAATAACCGTTCGCACCGAGCGAACGTACATCAATTACGTCCTGTCCTTCTGTGCCGGACAAAATAGGAAGTTCAATTTCCTTATCGCCCGCTTTAAGAATGGCTTTCTGATCTGCCATAAGTGCTCTCCTCAGAATGGTTCTGTTTTCAGCGAGTCTGAAGGCTAACAACCCGACCCGTTGGGAAAAGTGGCGTATTTTTACTTTATTGTGCAAGCGCAAGTCAATTTAAATGCATATTTGCACAATAAATATTCTAAATTATTCGTATTTATAAACCGGCTAAATTATACAGACTTTTAGCACGATAAAAATCGGCCTGTGGTTTTTTCTTGTAAATTTCCATCAAATTACCAGAGTGATCCGGCATCCTTGTCAAATAGTGCGGAATTTTTGTCCAAAGGTTGAGGGAATTAAAACCAGTTAAAGCAAAACGCTGATTTTATCGGTGGTTAACCGTAGTTATTCGCTGGTTCTACTGCTAAAATAGCACGCCCTTTGAGAGTTGCGAAGCATTGTTTTTCAACTGCGCCCGGCGGGATTGTCAACAATGGGGTTGACCAAATAAGAACTAAGGTCTTATGGGTGCACAAAAAATTGTAATTAGATTGGGCGCTGGATATACTCTCGCTACTTGAAATGATTGAATCTTTATTCTGTAAATCAAGTAGTAAAAAATTCACAAATTGTTAACAGCTCAGCGGATGAGACATTTAACAGGTAATAAACGAAATTACTCAATCAGGACACAAGAGAAACGAGTAATTGATTATCCTTACGGATCAAACAGGCATATATTGTGAAAAAGCAAAGACCAGTAAATTTAGACCTCAACACCATTAAATTTCCTCCTTCTGCTATTTCGTCAATTCTCCACCGTATCACCGGCGTTGCCATGTTCTTTGCACTCCTTTTCGTTATCTGGGCGTGGGCGGTTTCCGTTTCCTCACCAGAAGGGTTTGCGCAAGTACAGTCTTTGCTGGGCGGAATCGTTGGAAAATTGATTGCAATTGGCACAGCATCAGCATTGACCTACCACATATTGGGTGGCATCCGCCATGCCATTATGGATATGGGTCATTGGGAAGAATTGGAGTCAGGTAACCTCAGTGCCCAAATTATTATCGGGCTGTGGGTTGTGCTGACTGTCGTATTGGGAGTCGTATTATGGTAACGAATCAGGCAAGCATCAAACGTAATGGTGTGCAGGACTTCGTCTCTTTGCGTGCGAGTGCTGCAATCATCGCCGCGTTTACTTTTTTTATCGCATGGTTTTTCATTTTTACTGATGAGATTACTTTCGCTGTTTGGCGCGGGTTGTTCTCTGGTCTGGCAATGAAGGTTTTCACTCTGACAACCTTGGTTGCTGTGATGATCCATGTGCGCATTGGTCTTTGGCAGGTGTTAACGGATTACGTTAAGGCACCGGGTGTTCGTGCCGTTATTCAGTTCATTCTGAATCTTATTGCGTTTGTCTACGTAGCCGTTGGTCTGTTTGTTTTGTGGGGTATTTAACATGAGTTTACCAGTACACGAATATGATGCCGTCGTAATCGGTGCAGGTGGTGCAGGTATGCGCGCCGCGCTGCAAATTTCCCAGTCCGGTAAATCATGTGCATTATTATCTAAAGTATTTCCGACCCGTTCTCACACGGTATCCGCCCAGGGTGGTATTACCGTAGCGCTGGGTAATTCCCATGAAGACAACTGGGAATGGCATATGTACGACACGGTAAAAGGGTCAGACTACATTGGTGACCAGGATGCCATCGAATACATGTGTAAAACCGGTCCTGACGCCATTATTGAAATGGAGAACATGGGCCTCCCATTTTCCCGCTTTGAAAACGGTAAGGTTTATCAGCGTCCGTTTGGCGGTCAGTCCAAAAACTTTGGTGGTGAGCAGGCAGCACGTACTGCTGCCGCTGCAGACCGCACCGGTCACGCACTCCTGCACCTGCTGTATCAGCAAAACGTTAAAAATAAAACCAAGGTGTTCAGCGAGTGGTATGCCCTCGATTTGGTCAAAAACCAAGACGGCGACGTAGTTGGCTGTACTGCCATCGACATTGAAACCGGCGAAGTAGTGTATTTTAAATCCCGCGCTGTAGTGCTTGCTACCGGCGGCGCTGGCCGAATTTTCGCCTCCACTACCAACGCTCACATTAATACCGGTGACGGTGTCGGTATGGCATTGCGTGCTGGCGTCAGTGTCCAGGATATGGAAATGTGGCAATTCCACCCAACCGGCATTGCGGGAGCCGGAACCCTGGTAACCGAAGGTTGCCGTGGGGAAGGTGGTTACCTGTTGAATAAAGACGGCGAACGCTTTATGGAGCGTTACGCACCAAACGCCAAAGACCTGGCCGGTCGTGACGTTGTGGCTCGTTCCATGATGACCGAAATTCGCGAAGGTCGCGGATGTGACGGCCCATGGGGTCCACACATCAAACTGAAGCTGGACCACCTGGGCAAAGACGTACTCGAATCCCGTTTGCCGGGCATTCTGGAGCTGTCCCGTACTTTTGCTCACGTTGATCCGGTGAAGGAACCCATCCCGGTTATTCCAACCTGTCACTATATGATGGGTGGTATTCCTACCAATGTTCATGGTCAGGCTCTGACGGTGGATGAAAACGGCAACGACAAGGTTGTAAATGGTCTGTTCGCCTGCGGTGAGATTGCCTGTGTGTCCGTGCATGGTGCGAATCGTCTGGGCGGTAACTCATTGCTTGATTTGGTGGTATTTGGCCGTGCGACCGGCTTGCACCTGGGTGAAACCCTGAGTGAAATGGCTCCGACCCGCGATGCTTCAGAATCCGATTTGGATGCAGCGATGGCCCGTTTCAATCGTTGGGAAAACTCCGAAAAAGGCAAGGGCGAAGATCCGGTTCAAATCAAGAAAGATATGCAGCAATGTATGCAGCTGAACTTCTCGGTATTCCGTGAAGGCGATGCCATGGCTGAAGGTCTGAGCCAGCTTAAGGAAATCCGTGAGCGTCTTCAGCATGCCCGTCTTGATGACAAAAGCTCTGATTTCAACACCCAGCGGATTGAATGTCTGGAACTGGACAACCTTATGGAAACGGCTTACAGCACTGCCGTTGCTGCTAACTTCCGTACTGAAAGCCGTGGTGCACACAGCCGCTTCGATTACCCGGATCGCGATGATGAAAACTGGCTGTGCCACAGCATCTATCGTCCGCAAACCGAATCCATGCTGAAACGAGACGTGAATATGGCGCCGAAGTTGCGGGAAGCCTTCCCGCCGAAAGTGCGTTCATATTAAGAGAGGCCGACACATGCAATTAACTTTTTCAGTATATCGTTATAATCCGGAAGTGGATAATGCTCCTCGCATGCAGGAGTATAAGCTGGAGGTTGAAGAAGGCCGCGATATGATGGTGCTTGATGCACTTCTGGCCCTGAAAGAACAGGATCCAACCCTGTCTTTCCGTCGTTCCTGCCGTGAAGGGGTGTGTGGCTCCGATGGTATGAATATGAACGGTAAGAACGGTCTGGCCTGTATCACACCGCTTTCAGCTTTGGGTAAAGGCAAAATTGTTATTCGCCCTCTGCCAGGTCTACCGGTAGTTCGAGACCTCGTGGTCGACATGACCCAATTCTACACCCAGTATGAGAAGATTAAGCCGTTCCTGATTAACGACAGCAAACAGCCTCCAGCCCGCGAGCATTTGCAGTCCCCTGAAGAACGCGCCAAGCTCGACGGATTGTACGAGTGTATTCTGTGTGCATGTTGCTCTACTTCATGCCCATCATTCTGGTGGAACCCGGACAAATTTATCGGGCCTGCAGGATTACTGCACGCATACCGATTCCTCATTGACAGTCGTGATACGGCAACTGAGGAACGTTTGAACGACCTGGACGATGCGTTCAGCGTATTCCGTTGCCACGGAATTATGAACTGCGTCAGCGTATGTCCGAAAGGATTGAACCCGACAAAAGCCATTGGCCAGATCAAGTCGATGCTTTTACAACGGGCTGTTTAGCATTATATTTCTGTCACCCTGAGAGTTGCAGATTATAATGCGATAAATGGCCATCCGCTCGGGGTGGCTATTTTTTTGTGTAAACAGGCTGACTGGTTGGTTCTGCTGTTCAGAACCGTCATAATAGATGTCTGTTTTAGTAGCTTTATAAAAAACGTAGCAAGGCACAATAATGCAAGAAAGCGTGATGAAAGCGTGGTGGGACTCTTCGCATATGGCGGGCGGCAATGCCGCATACGTTGAAGAGTTGTATGAGGCATATCTGGAAAACCCGCAAAGCGTTGCCGAGACCTGGCGCCAGGTCTTTGACAGTTTACCTAAAGTTGACGGCGTTGAACTGGAAAGCAATCACACCAGCATTCGGGACCAGTTTCGTAAACTTGCGTCGCTCGGTCCTATGGCACGAATGGGCGCACCTGTTGCGACGACAACCGGCGTTTCCGATGACAAACAGGTAAAGGTACTGCAACTTATCAACGCATACCGCTTCCGTGGTCATCAGCATGCCAACCTTGATCCGCTCGGGCTTTGGAAGCAAGAACGGGTAAGGGATCTTGAGCTGTCTCACCATTCACTGTCTGAGCAGGATTTTGACACTGTATTTAATGTCGGTTCCTATGCCATTGGCCAGGAAACCATGTCACTGGGCGAGTTGTTCAAGTCTCTCAACCGTACCTATTGTGAATCGATTGGTGCGGAATACATGCACATCACCGATACCGAACAGAAGCGCTGGATCCAGCAGCGTCTTGAATCGGTGCAGGCTGACCCGACCATTTCCAGAGAAGACAAGCTTAATATCCTCAAAGGCCTCACCGCCGCTGACGGCATGGAAAAGTATCTGGGTGCCAAATTTCCTGGCGCAAAACGCTTCTCGCTTGAAGGTGGCGATGCCCTGATCCCAATGCTCAAAGGGCTGATTACCGAAGCGGGCAAAGGCGGTACCAAGGAAGTGGTTATCGGTATGGCTCACCGTGGCCGTCTGAACGTTCTGGTTAACGTACTGGGTAAAAATCCTTCCGTACTGTTTGACGAGTTTTCCGGTAAACATGATGAAAGCCTGGGTTCCGGTGACGTTAAATACCACGCAGGTTTTTCTTCTGATTTCGCCACTCCTGGCGGAAATGTTCACCTGGCGCTGGCGTTTAACCCTTCTCACCTTGAAATCGTCAATCCGGTGGTTATGGGTTCTGTGCGTGCCCGTCTTGAGCGCCGCAACAACGACGCCAACATGGTATTGCCTGTGACTATTCACGGTGATTCCGCGATTGCCGGACAAGGGGTTGTTCAGGAAACCTTCAACATGTCCGAGACCCGAGGCTTTGCTGTAGGCGGTACGGTACGCATCGTTATCAACAACCAGGTCGGTTTCACTACCTCCAAAACCGAAGATACCCGTTCAACCCAGTACTGCACTGATATTGCCAAAATGGTTCAGGCGCCAATTTTCCACGTGAATTCGGATGATCCTGAAGCGGTACTTTTCGTCACCAAACTGGCGTTGGACTACCGTAACAAGTTCAAGAAAGATGTGGTCATTGATTTGGTGTGTTATCGCCGTCATGGTCACAACGAGGCAGATGAGCCGAATGCAACTCAGCCGCTGATGTATCAGAAAATTAAAAAGCATCCGGTGCCGCGTCAAATTTATGCGGACCAGCTGGTTGCCGAGGGCGTAATTGAAGCACGTGATTCTGA
Organism: Alteromonas aestuariivivens; assembly: GCF_003367475.1. Lineage (GTDB taxonomy): Bacteria > Pseudomonadota > Gammaproteobacteria > Enterobacterales > Alteromonadaceae > Alteromonas > Alteromonas aestuariivivens. The sequence goes on along the minus strand of NZ_QRHA01000005.1, from coordinate 168,429 downwards.
GAAAATGCTTGATGATTACCGCGCGGCATTGGATCACGGCGCCTGTGTGGTTGAAGAGTGGCGCCCAATGACGGAGCATTCTGTTGACTGGAGCCCGTTCCTGGGCCATGACTGGGATGCGCCTTACGATTCCGCCATCAGCGTAGAGAAGCTTAAGGAACTGGGTGAAAAGATCACCAGTTATCCGGAGTCGCACAAGTTGCAGTCCCGGGTGAACAAGCTGTATCAGGACCGCAAAGCCATGATCGCCGGTGACAAGCTGCTCGACTGGGGGATGGCTGAAACTCTGGCCTACGCCGACATCGTTGACCGTGGCAACGCCATTCGCATGACCGGCCAGGACTCGGGCCGAGGAACCTTCTTTCATCGTCATGCGGTATTGCACAACCAGACCGACGCCTCAACGTACATGCCACTGAAGCATGTACGTGAAGGCCAGGGTGATATCGATATTTACGATTCTGTTCTGTCCGAAGAAGCGGTTATGGCCTTTGAATACGGCTATGCCACCGCAGAGCCTACCTGTCTGACTATTTGGGAAGCCCAGTTTGGCGACTTTGCCAATGGCGCCCAGGTGGTGTTTGACCAGTTTTTGAGTTCCGGTGAAGCTAAGTGGGGCCGGCTTTGTGGTCTGACTGTATTGCTGCCACACGGGTACGAAGGTCAGGGACCAGAGCACAGCTCTGCACGCCTTGAGCGTTTCCTGCAATTGTGTGCTGATCACAACTGGCAGGTATGTATTCCTTCGACGCCTGCACAGGTGTTCAATATGTTGCGTCGTCAGGTGATTCGCCCGATGCGCAAGCCGTTGATTGTTATGTCGCCCAAATCCCTGTTACGTCACCCGTTGGCGACGTCTTCACTGGAAGATCTGTCAGATGGCGTGTTCCACAACGTGATTGGAGAAATTGACGAGCTGGATCCGAAAAAGGTTAAGCGCGTCGTAATGTGTTCAGGCAAGGTTTATTATGACCTGCTGGAACAGCGCCGTAAAAATGAGCAAACCGACGTAGCCATTATCCGTCTCGAGCAACTGTACCCGTTCCCTCAGGAGGAATGTGCGCAGGTGGTGGCCAATTACAGCCACGTTAAAGACTGGGTATGGTGTCAGGAAGAGCCGCAAAACCAGGGTGCCTGGTACAGCAGCCAGCATCACTTCTGGCAGGCGATTCCTGAAGGAGCCAAGTTAACCTATGCGGGTCGCCAAGCGTCGGCGTCGCCTGCAGTTGGATATGTTTCCGTTCACAACCAGCAACAAAAAGCCCTGGTTGAAGACGCACTCACGATTAAATAAGGAACAATGATGACAATTGAGATAAAAGTTCCGGTTCTACCAGAGTCAGTTGCCGATGCCACCATAGCAACCTGGCACGTGAAGGCCGGCGATTCGGTAAAACGCGATCAGAACCTGGTTGATATTGAAACAGATAAAGTGGTACTGGAAGTCGTTGCGCCTGCTGATGGTGTGATGGGCGAAATCATTGATGAAGAGGGTGCGACTGTTCTGGGTGAACAAGTGATAGCCAGGCTCGAGGAGGGTGGTGCTGCTGCCAGTACTTCAGCGGTGAAAGCCCAGCCAGCGGAAACATCTGCTGCTGCCACACCGGCTGCTGGCGGAAAAACCAGCGATATTAATGTGCCGGTTCTGCCTGAATCGGTAGCCGACGCGACCATTGCCACCTGGCATGTTCAGGTTGGTGAAGCGGTAAGCCGCGACCAGAATCTGGTTGATATTGAAACCGACAAAGTGGTCCTGGAAGTGGTAGCTCCGGCAGACGGCTCCATTTCTGAAATTTTGGCCGATGAAGGTGCCACGGTCACAGCTGAGCAAGTAATTGCGAAGTTTGTTGAAGGTGCAGGTAGCTCCGCTTCTGCGGCTCAGCCTGCTGCGGTGGAAGAAAGTGATGACAACGACGTGCTGACACCATCGGTTCGCCGTCTGTTGGCCGAGAAGGGCATTGATGCTTCTAAGGTAAAGGGCACTGGCAAAAATGGCCGCATCACCAAAGAAGATGTTGAGCAGTACCTGAAAGCGGATACCGGCTCAGCCAAACCTGCAGCTGCAGGAGCCGCTGCTGCTGAAAGCCTGCCAACTGGTGAGCGTACTGAAAAGCGTGTGCCAATGACCCGTCTGCGTAAGACCATTGCCAACCGCCTTCTGGAAGCAAAGAATTCCACAGCGATGCTGACGACATTTAACGAAGTTAACATGAAGCCCATTATGGACCTGCGTAAGCAGTACCAGGACAGCTTTGAAAAGCGCCATGGTATTCGTTTGGGCTTTATGTCTTTCTATGTGAAAGCGGTCACCGAAGCGCTTAAGCGTTTCCCTGAAGTGAATGCTTCCATTGATGGCGACGACATTGTTTATCACAACTATTTTGATATCTCGATCGCAGTGTCAACTCCGCGTGGCCTGGTAACACCGGTACTGAAAGATACCGACACCCTGGGTATGGCGGGTATTGAGAAAGGCATCAAAGACCTGGCGATCAAGGGCCGTGACGGCAAGCTGTCTATGGCTGATCTTCAGGGCGGAAACTTCACCATCACTAATGGTGGTGTGTTTGGCTCACTGATGTCTACGCCAATCATCAATCCTCCGCAAAGCGCCATTTTGGGTATGCATAAAATTCAGGATCGCCCAATGGCAGTGAATGGCAAGGTGGAAATTTTGCCGATGATGTACCTGGCATTGTCTTACGATCACAGAATCATTGACGGTAAGGAGTCGGTTGGCTTCCTGGTTACTGTCAAGGAAATGCTGGAAGATCCTACTCGTCTGTTACTGGACGTGTAAGGGCACTTCTTACTGCATTGTGACAGGGGGGCAGGTGGTCAGTCCTGATGGAGTGGCCCGTGGTAGCCCCCTAAAGCAACGCTGACATTCGCCCTCAAATGTCAGCCAATTAAATCAAGTCGCGAAAGCGGCTTTTGTCTAAATAAAAATCGGATAGAAACACCATGAATTTGCATGAATACCAAGGTAAGCAGCTATTCAGAGAATACGGTTTGCCTGTTTCTGAAGGATACGCAGCAGATACTCCTCAGGGTGCTGTAGAAGCAGCAGATCGCATCGGCGGTAGCGAGTGGGTTGTGAAATGTCAGGTCCACGCGGGTGGTCGCGGTAAAGCAGGCGGCGTTAAACTTGTTAAAAACAAGGATGAAATTCGTGGGTTTGCTGAAAAGTGGCTGGGCAAAAATCTGGTGACTTTCCAAACTGACGAGAAAGGTCAACCGGTTAGCAAGATCCTGGTTGAGTCCTGTACCGACATTGAAAATGAGTTGTACTTAGGTGCAGTGGTAGACCGTGGCAGCCGTCGTGTTGTTTTCATGGCTTCCACCGAAGGCGGTATGGAAATTGAGACTGTTGCCGAAGAAACGCCTGAGAAAATTCTGAAAGCGGAAATTGACCCAATTGTTGGTCCACAGCCTTATCAGGCACGTGAAATGGCTTTCAAACTGGGTCTGCAGGGTGTACAAATCAAGCAATTCGTTCAAATCTTCCTGGGTCTGGCGAAAATGTTTGAAGAGCTGGACGTAGCTCTGATTGAAATTAACCCGCTGGTTATCAAGACCGACGGTAATCTGCACTGCCTGGACGCCAAAGTAGGCATCGACGGCAATGCACTGTATCGTCAGCCTAAAATCAAAGACATGCACGATCCTTCACAGGAAGACGCTCGTGAAGCTCATGCAGCTCAGTGGGAACTGAACTACGTAGCTCTTGACGGTAACGTTGGCTGTATGGTGAACGGTGCAGGTCTGGCCATGGGTACCATGGACATCGTGAACCTGCATGGCGGAAAGCCGGCTAACTTCCTTGACGTAGGTGGTGGCGCGACCAAAGAGCGCGTGGCTGAAGCGTTCAAGATCATTCTGTCCGACGACAACGTTAAGGCTGTACTGGTTAATATCTTCGGCGGTATCGTTCGCTGTGACATGATCGCAGAAGGGATCATCGGTGCGGTGAAGGAAGTTGGCGTTAAAGTACCGGTAGTGGTTCGTCTGGAAGGCACAAACGCAGAACTGGGTCGTGACGTTCTGGCCAACTCAGGTCTGGATATCATTGCTGCTGAATCTCTGACTGATGCAGCGCAAAAAGTGGTTGCTGCAGCGGAGGGCAAATAATGTCTGTATTAATCAACAAAGACACCAAAGTAATCTGTCAGGGTTTCACCGGTGGACAGGGTACCTTCCACTCACAGCAAGCCATTGACTACGGAACGCAAATGGTTGGCGGTGTAACACCGGGTAAAGGTGGCACCGAGCATTTGGGCCTGCCTGTATTTAACACCGTGCGTGAAGCGGTTGAAGCGACTGGCGCAACGGCATCGGTTATCTATGTGCCTGCTCCGTTCTGTAAAGATTCTATCTGTGAAGCAGTAGACGCAGGCATTGAACTGATTGTTTGTATCACTGAAGGCATTCCAACCCTGGATATGCTGTACGTGAAAGAATACGTAAATGCCAAAGGCGTGCGTATGATTGGTCCTAACTGCCCGGGTGTGATCACTCCAGGTGAATGTAAGATTGGTATTATGCCAGGCCACATCCACAAGCCAGGTAAAGTAGGCATTGTTTCCCGTTCCGGTACGCTGACGTACGAAGCGGTTAAGCAAACTACTGACGAAGGTTTCGGCCAGTCTACCTGTGTAGGTATTGGTGGTGACCCAATCCCGGGTTCTAACTTCATCGATATCCTGAAAATGTTCCAGGAAGATCCGCAAACTGAAGCGATCGTAATGATCGGTGAAATTGGTGGAACGGCGGAAGAAGAAGCGGCTGCGTTCATTAAAGCTAACGTAACCAAGCCGGTTGTTTCTTACATCGCTGGTGTTACCGCTCCTCCTGGCAAGCGTATGGGCCACGCCGGTGCCATCATTGCCGGTGGTAAAGGTACTGCAGATGACAAGTTCGCAGCACTGGAAGCGGCAGGTGTGAAAACCGTACGTTCACTGGCCGACATCGGTAAAGCATTGCGTGAAGCTACTGGCTGGTAAGCCAGTCTGAAGCGAAGTGTTTAAAGGAACCCGCCATTTGGCGGGTTTTTTTATGTCACACGAGTATCTATCCCCGCAGGTAAACTATGGAGTTTTGAACTATGGTTAAAGCAGTGTAAAAATAGAATGTACTTTAATGACTGTCCGAAGAATCCTGAATGCAGTACTTGTCATTGTTTCACTCAGCTGTAGCTTTTCAGGCCTGGGCAATTCATCAGCCCCCTATGAACCTCGCCCTTATGTTCAAATCACCCACCCGGACTGGGCTAAAAATGCCACCATTTATCAAATTAACACCCGCCAGTTTACACCCCAGGGAACCTTTGCTGCTGCGCAGGAGCAGTTACCGCGGCTTAAAAAGCTTGGCGTAGACATACTCTGGTTAATGCCCGTACACCCGATAGGTGAAAAGAACCGTAAAGGTAAATTAGGAAGCCCGTATTCGGTTAAAGACTATTACGGTGTGAATCCGGAATTCGGCAATTTAGCCGACCTAAAAAGTTTTGTGAATGCGGCTCACAGTCAGGGCATGTACGTGATCCTTGATTGGGTAGCCAACCACACCGCGTGGGATAACCCTTTGGCAGAGAAGCATCCTGATTGGTATGAAAAGGATCCTGCCGGAAATTTCCGGCCTACCCCTTGGTGGGATTGGTCGGATATCATCGATCTCGACTACAGTCAGCCGGGGTTGAGGCAATATATGACTGAAGCCATGAAATACTGGGTGAAAGAGGCTGACATAGATGGTTATCGGGCGGACGTGGCTGGGTTTGTTCCGGTCGACTTTTGGGAAAATGTTCGTCGTGAACTCGATTCGATCAAGCCGGTTTTTATGCTGGCCGAGTGGGAGAGCCGCGATTTGCACGCGCGGGCATTTGATATGACCTACGCCTGGAGCTGGCATGAAGCCGTTATGCATACTGTGAGGCATGAAGGTGACCTCAATAAGTTGTTTATCTACTATTCCTGGAATGAAAGTGCCTATCCCAAAGCTGCCTATCGGATGACCTATATCGACAACCATGATGCAAACGCATGGGAGGGAACCATGTATGAACGCTTCGGTGAAGGGCTTGAAGCTGCCATGGTGTTGTCAGTAGTCGGAGAGGGCATGCCGCTGATTTACAATGGCGTTGAAGCAGGAAATGATAAGGCTCTGGCGTTCTTTGACAAGGATCCGATCGAATGGCGGGAACACCACTTTTCGCAACTGCTGACTCGCTTGAATCAGTTACTCGAGGGCAATACGGCACTGTGGCATGGTGAGCACGGCGCTACCATGGTTAGGGTCTGGAATGACCAGCCCAACCATGTGTTCAGTTTCTTACGTGAAAATGACAGGGATAAAGTGCTGGTTTTGATTAATTTCAGTTCTGCTGCACATACCGTTACCCTCGAGGGACAAAGGGCTGTGGGGGAATACACAGAGTATCTTCAGGGAGAGAAGTTCAGTCTCTCCAGGGCCCAGCGAATCGAGATGTCGCCCTGGTCATACAAAGTGCTGGTGCGTTAGTAGTTAGGCCTGAAAATATGATCAAACGTATAAGTTTTAACCTGAGTTTTATATCTGAATTAGTAATACTTCACGGCAATCAATTATTTACATTTGCCCGTTCCGTCCACTTCAAAAAACATTGGCAACTTCAATTTCGTGCGTTAACTGAGTGTTAATTCCATATGTAACTATCTATAAAACAAAGAATTCTTTAATTATTACCAAGTTTGCATGGAAATGTTAACCCTCTGAATTAATGTTAATTAACTGTATATAAATTTGAATGAATACGTATGCAGATGATTGAGCATTTAGAGGCTAAAAGATAGGATGCTTTCGACTATCAGTACTGTCTTCTAAATGTAATAACAATAATTGACGGTTCTAACCATCTGAATGGGACACCCACATGACACAATTTAAACCAAATTTAATTAAAGCCGCTTTTATTACCAGTGGATTTGCATTTGCATCTGTACCCGCAATTGCTCAGGAAGCATCCGCTGACGTACCGGACGAAAACCTGGTAGAAGTGATCCAGGTCTCTGGTATCCGTGGCAGTCTGCAACGTGCTCAGGCCATTAAAATGGACAATACCTCGATTGTTGAAGCACTTTCCGCAGAAGACATCGGTAAATTGCCTGACACCAGTATTGCCGAATCTCTTTCTCGCTTGCCTGGTCTGGCCGGTGAGCGACGTAACGGTCGTACCAGCGGTATCGCCGTACGTGGTTTCAATGAAAACTACGTAGGTACCTCGTTAAATGGCCGTGAACTGCTGGGCATGGGCGATAACCGTGGTGTGGAATTCGACCTTTACCCTACAGAATTCATCTCCAACATTCTGGTATACAAAACCCCTGAAGCGGGCATGACCACCCAGAACATCGGTGGTTCCATTGACCTGCAGACCGTTAAGCCTCTTACCGCCAGCAGCACTTTCACGCTAAATGGTACGTATGAGCAAAACAAAGAAGATTCCCTCAACCCGGATTTCGATAACGACGGTCACCGTATCTCCCTGAACTACGTCGATCAGTTTGCAGACGACACCCTGGGCTTTGCACTGACAATTGCTTCGATGGAATCACCGCGTCAGGAAAAACAATTCCGTGGCTGGGGTTATGCGAACGTTAATTTGACTCCTGAGGGTACCTTCAATGATAACGGTGACCCTCTGTGGAACCCTCGTCGTTTTGATGGAATGGACACTGTTGATGTACCAGATGGAAGCGTAGTTCTTGGTGGTCACGATTCATTTGCCCGTTCCGCCATGTTGGAACGTGATTCAATTGCCTCTGTTATCCAGTGGGCCCCAAGCGATCAGCTAACGGTTCAGCTGGATGCGTTGTACATTGACTTCACCGAAGACGACGTTCGTCGTGGCCTGGAAGAAGGCGGTGCCGAGTGGGGTACTGGCGCTTACACCATTACCGGTGTTGAAGATGGCCTTGTGACTTCCGGTTATCATGACGGTTTCTACAGCGTTGTGCGCAACGACGCCCGTCGTCAGGAAGCGGAACTGAAAACTTTCGGTCTGAACGTCGAGTACGTGATGAACGACAGCTGGACCATGCATGCTGACATTTCCAGTGGCAAAGTTGACAAAAACATTACAGACATCGAAAGCTACTCCGGTGTCGGACGTGCAGGTATCGATGGCCGCCCGCTGACTGCCCGTTCATGGGAAATGACGTCCACCGGCGTTATGTTTTCTGACCATCCAACCATTGCTGGTGTTGATTTGACCGACGAATCCCTGATCCGTCTGGCAGGCCCGCAAGCTTGGGGTTCTTCTCCGGTCCCGGGTAACCTGGCGCAGGACGGATTCGTTAATAATCCCGATTTTGAAGAGCAGCTGACCACCTACCGTTTTGACGTAGAAGGCTTCGTTGAATGGGGAATGTTCACCGGCGTTGAATTTGGTGCCATCTACTCTGACCGCACCAAGTCCAAAGACAACAATGGTGCTTACCTGACCGGCCCAAGCTATCCGGCCGATGACGCCATTCCAGACGTACTGGGAGTGGTTTCTCTGGACTTCATCGGTATTGACGGTGTTCTGGCCTATGATTCTTTGGGACTTTATAACAGCGGTTACTACACTGCAGTAGAAGCGGAACTGGTGCAGAACGATCGCCTGGGAGACACCTACACCGTAAATGAAAAACTGACTACCCTGTACGGTAAGCTGACGCTGGATACGGAGTTTGGCGGTGTTTATCTGCGCGGTAACGTGGGCCTGCAGGTTGTTCGTGCAGATCAGCAGTCTACCGGCTTCAGCACTACCTCCAACGCTAACGGCTACACTATCGCGACTCCGGTAGTTGGCGGAACTGATTACACTGACGTATTGCCAACCTTGAACCTGAGTGCCGAAGTTGCCGATAGCCAGTTTGTGCGCCTGGGTATGAGCAAAGTAATTTCGCGCCCCCGCATGGACGATATGCGCCCCAATACGCAAGCCACTTTCAGCTTTAACGATAACCAAATCCTGAGCACCGATATTGCCAATGGTCCTTGGGGTGGAAGCTCAGGTAACCCTGAACTCAAGCCACTGGAAGCAAACCAGTTTGATTTGGCTTACGAAAATTACTTTGCCGATTCAGGTTATGTAGCCGTGTCTTTCTTCTTCAAAGACATCAAAAACTGGCATCGTGACAACGCTGTAGTGGCTGACTTCTCAGACGTTTACGTACCTGGTCTGCACCAGACTTCAGACGGCCGTCCTCCAGTGTTGTTCGATGGGCAGGTTACTTCTGTAATGGATGGATTCGAAGGCTTTGTACGTGGCTGGGAACTGCAGGGCAGCTTGCCAGGCGATGTTATCCACGATTCTCTGGAAGGCTTTGGTGTGTTTGCCAGCGCAACCTTTATGGACGGCAGTGCAGATCCGGCTCCGGGGTCTACTGAAACCCGTATCCCTGGTCTGTCTGAAGAAAATTACAGTCTGACTTTCTTCTATGAAAAAGCCGGCTTCGAGTTCCGTGTTGCTACTACCAAGCGTAGTGACTACCTGACTGAAGAGCGTGGCCTGAGCCTGGCATTGCAGGATGCAACCAAGCAGGGTGGTACTCTGGTTGATGCGCAGATTGGTTACGACTTCAGCGAATCTGGCATCGATTACCTGGATGGTCTGCGTGTGACTCTACAAGGTCAGAACCTGACTGATGAAGACGACATTCAGGCATCCGGTACTGATCCGCGCCAGATCACTCAGTACCAGTCATTCGGTGCTAACTATCTGTTGAGCTTTAACTACGAGTTCTAAAACCCTGAGCAACGCCTGTGCCTCTGCAGGCGTTGTTTCAAGTGGTTTAGTCTGAAGATAACCACTGCTATAGTGCTCTGTAGCAGTGGTTTTTTTATTGGTGTTTAACACGATGAACAAAATTCAAAACGTTGTGGTTTTAGGCGGCGGTACCGCAGGGTGGATGAGCGCGGCACTGATCAAAAAGGTATTGGGTAACAGTGTCGGGTTGACGCTGGTGGAATCGGATTCTATTGGTACCGTTGGGGTCGGTGAAGCGACCATACCGCCAATTCGGCTGGTGAACAAGGTACTTGGCCTCAATGAAGGGGAATTCCTAAGAGAAACCAAAGCCACCATTAAGCTGGCTATTCGGTTTGAGAACTGGAAGCAGCAGGGTGAAAGTTATTACCACACGTTCGGTGCGCCCGGAAAATCCATGGCATTTTGCCATTTCCACCATATGTGGATGAAAGGCAGAGAGCAGGGAGTTGCCCGTGATCTGTGGGATTATGATCTCAATTACCTGTGTGCTGAAGCGGGCAAATTTGCCCAGATCCAAAGTGCCGATCCGATGCTTGAACTGCCGTTTGCGTACCATTTTGATGCGGGTTTGTACGCACAGTATTTACGCAAACTCAGTGAGAAGGCTGGCGTTAAACGGATTGAAGGGAAAGTTGAGCGGGTACTGAGAAATGAACGGGACGGCACGGTCAAAGCGTTGCAACTGGAAGGTGGTCAGTTGGTTGACGGGGATTTGTTTATTGATTGTTCAGGGTTCAGTGCGTTACTTATAGAGAAAGCGCTGGGAACCGGCTATGACGATTGGTCACATTTACTGCCATGTGACACGGCCATTGCGGTCCCTTCGGAACGGCGCGAAACAACCCGGCCATTTACCCGCTCAATGGCTCACAAGGCGGGGTGGCAGTGGCAGATCCCGTTGCAACACCGAAACGGCAACGGGCATGTATTCTGTTCCCGGTATATGAGCGATGATGAAGCACAATCCATATTGCTGAATAATCTCGAAACCAAACCGCTGGCCGATCCCAAGGTGATCCGTTTTACTACAGGCCGCCGTCGCAAGCAGTGGGTAAAGAACGTGGTGGCAATCGGTTTGTCGAGCGGATTTCTCGAACCGCTTGAGTCAACCAGCATTCATTTGATTCAGTCGGGTATTGTGCGTTTGTTGCAACTGTTCCCACATAATGGTCTGCATCCGGCTTCGGTCAATGAATACAATGAGCAGTCAGAACGTGAGTTCCTGCAGATACGGGATTTTCTGGTTTTGCATTACACGTTGAATGAACGCAACGACAGCCAGTTCTGGAAAGATATGCGTGAACTTGAACTGCCGCCTTTGCTGAAGCATAAAATGGATTTGTTCCGAGAAAATGGCAAGTTGTTTCGTGATCAGAACGACCTGTTTCTGGAAAGCTCCTGGTTGCAGGTGATGTTAGGGCAGGGGTTAATTCCCGGTGACTATCATCCGCTGGTTAATACCATGAGTGATGAACATATTCGAAACACTCTGAATCGCATTTCTGAAATTAAAGCGCAGCCAATAGCAGAACTGCCCTACCACGACGACTATCTGGCCCATGTTATGAGATCGGCCTGAATAGTGCCATCAGGCTGCTCTTCTGTGAGCAGCCAAGTACTGCATATTCTTGCAGATATCTCTTCATCTTGACCCCTTTGTTACGTTTTAAGCGATAAGAAGAATTATAACTGACTGTATATATTGTCTAATTTTCTTATATGTGAACCAAATGTGTCAAATTGTTAATGAATACGTATGCAATGGATTGCCCGCCTGTTTAACCAGCAGCTAGTATGGTTCTGTTGAAAAAAGAAGCGACGTAGTCGCCTGGCATAGTGCCGTGTGACACACTCGCTACAACAAGGAATGGGACCATGAAAACCTTTAAACCCAGCAGTATCACCTTGGCGCTGTTGGCGAGTGGGCTGGTAGGCACCAGCTTTAGCGTACTCGCGCAGCAAAACCCTCAATCTGCTGTTTCCGACCAAACCGCACCCGTAAGTTCACAGTCTGTGGAAGTGGGGGACGTGCAGTCTTCTCAGCCTTCAGCTAAAGCGGATGAAGCCATTGAACGTATTGAAGTGCGGGGGTTCAGTACCAGTCTGATCCAGTCGCTGAATCAGAAGCGTTTCAGCGATACCGTTACCGAACAGATTTCGGCTGATGATTTAGGGGGCTTGCCTGATGTGTCAATGGCAGATGCCCTTACCCGGTTGCCGGGTATTTCGGCGGTGCGAACCGGAGGTCAGGCCGCTGAAATCAACATTCGCGGTCTGGCCGGGGATTTTGTTTTTTCAACCCTCAATGGCCGTGAGCAGGTTTCTACCAGCGGTAGCCGGGCCATTGAGTTTGACCAGTATCCTTCAGAGCTGGTCAATTCGGCTGCGGTTTATAAGTCGCCCAAAGCGTCGCTTATTGAAGGCGGCGTTGCCGGAACGGTCGAACTGAAAACCGCCAGCCCGTTGGCCAACGATAAAACCCACACATTCAATGCCAATTTAAGGGGCATGTACAACGATCGTGCCGACGAAGTATCAGATGCCACCGAGTATGGCCATCGTGTGAGTTTTTCCTATCAGGGCAAATTTCTCGACGACACGCTGGGTTTATCTCTGGGTTATGCACGCCTGTTTCAACCGAGCGTTTCGACCCAGTTTATCGGTTTAGCCTACAACGGCCAGGTTGATGTAGACGGCGTTGAAGGCGATACCGACAACGCCAACCCGGATTGCCCGGAATGTGAATTGATCAGTGAAGGTTTTGAAATGCAGCACAAGGGTGGGGAAGAAACCCGCACTGGCTACATTGCCGCTGTTGAATGGGCCCCTGCGGAAAATTTCACCCTCAAGGCTGATGCTTTTATTTCCAAGTTTGATTCCGAGGCGTTCGCCCGCGGATTCAGGGTCAAACTTGGCGGCATTAATGCTGGCATTACCAACCCGGTTATTGTTAATAACAGCGTTATTGGCGGAACCTTTACCCGTACCGAAGACAGCTTCACCCGCGTTGAACTGGTTAATGACGACAACCAGGATTTTGACAAGGTGGAAAGTTATGGCGTAAAAGCCGAGTGGCAAATCACTGATAACCTTGCTGCCCAGTTCGATGTTTCTCTTTCCAAAGCTCAGAGCGATTTTAGAAATGGTTTGTTGTGGTCGCTGGTAGGCGAAGATGCCGATGCCGCGAGCCCGGTGTTCGACGAGAACGTACAAATCAGTTACCTGCTCAATGGCCTAAATCTGCCGGATCTGGCGTTTAACCAGGCCGATGCGTTTTCTGATATCGACCGGGTCATGGTCAGTAAATACGGCATTTACCCGTATGAAAACAAAGACGAACTGGACGCCTACCGGGCCGACTTCCAGTATTTTGTCGATATGCCACTGCTGTCGTCAGTGGAATTTGGCTATCGCTATTCCGACCGTGAATACAGTAATGATCGTTCTGTGTTTGAATACGGAAACGATGGCGCTTTCTCAGTCAGCCAGCCGCCACTACGCTTAACCGACGGTATGGTGGAGCAGGTTGACTGGTCAGGGGATTTTGCCTATTTCCCAAGTTATCTGTCGGTTGATTTGAATTCGGCGCTCAATGCCTGGTTCCCGAACGGTGCACCACAGCCGGTCCAAACCTGGGGGCCGGGAGCCGCCGGGGTAATTAACGGCCCGGGTATTGGCCCTTCCACTTCCTGGTCTGTGCAGGAGAGTGGTGATGTGTTTGAAACCGTGAATGCCGCTTACCTGATGGCCAACTTTGATACCGAACTTGGGGCTGTTTCGGTTACCGGTAACCTGGGCGTACGCTATGTGCGTTCCAAACAAAGTTCAACCACATTGCAACGTGCCACCCAGATCATTACCGATCCGGAAACCGGATTCAGTGTTGAAGTCAGCGACCCAACTGCGGGTGCGCAGAACATTACTGACGAAGCCGGCCTTATCAATAATTTCTATCGTCCGGCCATTCTGACCCATGAATTTGATGACGTTCTGCCAAGCCTGAACCTGAATTTCAAACTTACCGATAATACCCAGCTTCGGGTGGCGGCTGCGAAAGTAATGGGGCGGGCGCCGATTAACCGCTTTGCTGCCAATTCCTCAACCAATATCGAGGAAGTTGTCGCAATAATGGACCGGGATTCGGGTGAAATCTCTCTTTCGAACCCCACCGCGAAGATCAACGGCTCAGCCCGCAACAGCCCGTATCTTGAGCCGTTCTACGCAACCCAGTACGACATGTCCTACGAAATTTACTTCGAGGAAACCGACGGCGCCCTGATTGTGGCTGGCTTCTACAAAGACATAGAGTCGTTCATAGAAAATATTGCTATCGAGCCGTATGACTTTAATGCCAATGGTTTTACGGTCCCGGCAGAGGTGCAGATTCCGGTTTACTTAGAACCAGAATTCAGTAACCAGCCACCGCAGTTGGCCCGGGACGAAAACGGCGAGCCACTGCTCATCACCGTGCCGACCGAAAACGGCCGTTATGAGACCGCGGTAAATAACGCTGAGGGAGGTTACATTCGTGGTGTGGAAGTGGCTTACACACAAATTTACAGCATGCTGCCGGGATTACTTTCCGGACTGGGTATGAGTGCCAGTTACTCCTACACCGAAAGTGAAATTCAGCGCACCCTAAGTGATGGTGTGTATTCCAGCCGATTACCAGGCCTGTCGGAAAATGTGGCTACCGCTACATTGTTCTGGGAGTACGAAGGCTTCGAAACCCGGGTCTCTGCCCGCTATCGTGATGCGTTTGTATCCGAGCAGGTTGCTGTGAATGATCAAACCGTGAATTTTGATTCGGAGTTGGTGATTGATTATCAGGCATCCTACGAAATTAACGACAACATGAGTGTGCTGTTCCAGGTGAATAACCTCACCGACGAACCGACCAAGAGTTATTTCACCTCACCTGAGCAAACCGGCACCATTCAGTTCTTTGGTACCCAATACTTCCTGGGGGTCACATATTCGCTATGAAGTTCTTAACTCAAATTCAGCAAAAAACTAAAGCGAACGGTGAGCAATCTCCCTGCATGGAGCAAGTGATTATGAACAAGTTTAAGCAAACGTCAGCGCTGGCTGCCCTAATGCTGGCTACGGCCACGCTGGTGGCCTGCGGCGGTTCTGATGTGGAGCCTGGCTCCAACGATTTACTGACCTGTGATGCGCCCAATGTACCAGACGCCAGCGGCTCACAATGTGTGCCGCCACCGCCCATTCAGTGTGAGGCACCAACGGTACCCAACGAAACCAATGATGCGTGCGTAATTGGCGCGGATCCTTCGTTACCTGCACCGGTGTTTTTCCCGGCAGAGAATCAGGCAGTGTTGTATTACAACCGTGCCTCGGTGGATGCGGATAATTCCTCCAGCGACCCGGCCTATGATGGCTGGAAACTGCACACCTGGAACAATGATACCTGTGACGCTTATGCCGATCCGGATACCGACTGGGCCAACGGTCGGCAGCCAA
Source organism: Alteromonas aestuariivivens (assembly GCF_003367475.1). Taxonomy (GTDB): domain Bacteria; phylum Pseudomonadota; class Gammaproteobacteria; order Enterobacterales; family Alteromonadaceae; genus Alteromonas; species Alteromonas aestuariivivens. The sequence continues at coordinate 153,152 of NZ_QRHA01000005.1, read as the reverse complement.
ATGGCATAGACCCTACCTACGGTGCCTACTGGGTGCTGGATTTGAAGGACGGCTACGGCAGTTGCCACAATTTCATTATCCACAAAGGCACTGACGATGCTGGCAAAGAAATGGGTGGCGGCGATTTCAAAGGCTCACTGGTACAGGATGATGAAACCTTTACCCGCATGAATTTCACCCTTTCCGGCGAAGCTACGGTGTTCGAATACCCTCTGGAGTCACTGGGCCCACAACCGGTAGCGATTGAGGGCTTTTCAGCCCACTGGCTGGATGCCCAGACGTTGCTGTGGGATGCCCCGGAGGCAGTACAAAGCGTGAAACTGCATTTTGCTGCTGATGGTGGCCTGAAAGCCTCGCTTGAGACTGGCCTGAACGGTGAAGCACTGGATTTGCAGCCTGCGGATTTAACTGAAGCGCAGAAAGCCATGGCTCCCCATCTCGCCAGCATGCCCGCTTACGAGGGGGTTTGGAGTGCAGAGGATGCCAAAGCAGTGCTGAAAACCCAGGCTGTGCTGGGTGGTTATGACAGCGAGGGAACTCTGGTTGCGGCCACAGGAATTCAAATTGCCAAGGCGCTGGATGCCATTTACACCGCTGGTGAAATGGATGCCGATGAAATGCCGCTGGGTGCTGTTTACGATGACGGCGGTATCCGTGTGAATTTGTGGGCGCCAACCGCCAGACAGGTTCGGTTACTTACTTACAACGAGAACAAAACCCTTGCCCAGGCTTTCGATATGGTGGAAGACCCGGCAACCGGTATCTGGAGTTACGCCGGTACGGATGCGCTCGATCGCACCCTCTACCGTTATGAAGTGACCGTATATCACCCCGTAACGGGTAAGGTTGAGGTGCTGGAAGTGACCGACCCCTATTCCGTGTCGGTATCCACTAATGGCCGTTTTTCCCGTTTTGTGAACCTGAGTGATGAAGACCTCAAGCCTGAAGGCTGGGATACTCAGAACATTCCTGAAGTGGTTAACCCGGAAGATGCGGTTATTTACGAAGGCCATATCCGTGATTTCAGTGCACGGGATGAATCCACTTCTGAAGCTAATCGCGGTAAGTATCTGGCGTTTACAGAGCAGGATACAGCACCGGTCATGCATTTGCAGAAGCTGGTTGAGGCCGGGTTAACCCATTTTCACCTGTTGCCGGCCAACGACATCGCCAGCATTGACGAAGACAGCAGCAAAACTGTGGATTTAAACAGCACGGTAGGCGATTTGTGCCGCCTTAACCGCAGTGCCGCGGTTTGCGGCGAAGAGTCATCCGGTGCTTTGTTGATTGACGTGTACAACAGTTATGGCGCGAGTACCGAGCCAACCAAAGCCCAGGAACTCACTGAGCAACTGCGCGGCTATGACACCTTTAACTGGGGCTACGATCCGCATCACTACAATGCACCGGAAGGCAGCTACTCGTCGGATCCGGAAGGCGTCGCGCGTATTGTGGAAATGCGCGCCATGAACCAGGCGTTGCATGAGATGGGGCTGCGGGTGGTTCTGGACGTGGTGTACAACCACACCAATGCCTCTGGCGTTTTCAGCAAGTCGGTGCTCGATAAAGTGGTACCAGGCTACTACCACCGCTATGAAACGGACACCGGTGCTATCGTACGCGAAACCTGCTGTGATGATACCGAGCCACGTAACGTAATGATGGAAAAGCTGATGCAGGATTCACTGCTGATGTGGACCGAGCATTACAAGTTCGACGGATTCCGTTTTGACATCATGAGCCAGGCTTCAAAAGACACCATGGTGCGCCTGCGTGACGCAGTACAGGCCGTTGACCCTGACAATTATTTTTACGGTGAAGGCTGGACCCGCATTGACCGTGGTTATGAACAGGCTAACCAGCTCAACATGGCCGGCACGGAAATTGGTACTTTCAATGACCGTATTCGCGAAGCAGTGCGTCAGGGCAATATTTTCAACCCCGAAAGCGACTCTGCGCTGAGCGATCAGGACAAGGTTAAGATGGGCCTGATTGGCTCTCTGCAGGACTATGTGCTGGAAACTTCCAGTGGTAATGCCACTAGTACCAGCAGCCTGGGTGGTTACACCCTGGACCCGGCGGACAGCATCAATTATGTTTCCAAGCACGACAATGAAACCCTGTGGGACCAGTTTAACTATGTATTGCCGGCCGATCTTACGCTTGAACAGCGGGTTCGAGCGCAAAACATCGGTATCGGCATTCCGATGATGGCCCAGGGCATACCGTTCCTGCAAATGGGTGGCGACATGCTGCGTTCCAAGTCGATGGACAGAAACACCTATGATGCCGGTGACTGGTTCAACTACGTCGATTTCACCTACATGAGCAACAACTGGCACGTTGGCTTGCCACTGGCCCAGGATAACCAGGGTAAATGGGACACCATTCTGGGTTTCGTGAATTCGCCGGAACGCGCCGCGTCGATGAGCGAAATCGAGTTCGCCTCAGAAGTGTTCAGTGAGTTTTTGAGTATCCGCAGCCAAAGCCCGCTGTTCCGCCTGACCAGCGCCGAGGACATCATTAACCGGGTAGGTTTTCACAATATTGGTGCGAGCCAGCAGCAGGGCCTGATTGCCATGAGCCTGGATGACGGTTACGACGAGACTACGGAAACCCCGCTGGACGATCTGGATCCTCTTGCCGATGCACTGATGGTGGTGATCAACAGCGGGTATGATGAAAAATCCATTACCGTGAATACGGCAACGGGCTTTGAGTTGCATCAAACCCAGATGAACTCCGTTGACCCGACGGTGCGCGGTGCTTATTTTACTGAAGGTGGTGACGGCAATGGTACTTTCACGGTGCCGGCTCTAACCATGGCGGTATTTGTTAAACCGCAAATGGGCGCTCAGGGCTACGGCTTGTCTGCCTATGCGACCGTCGGTGCACCAGATGTCGTACCGTTTGCCGACACCACAGTGTATCTACGGGGAGATATGAACGGCTGGAGCACCGATAACCCAATGAGTTATCTGGGCGACGGGAAATACCAGGTTGCTGTAAGTCTGACTGGCGGAACTCAATACCAGTTCAAGCTGGCGGATATGGATTGGGGCGGCGGCCCGACTCAACCTTCGGTTAATTTAGGTGCCCCGGATGGTGCGGACGTTAACGTTATTGAAGAGGAAGCCTTCAACGTTGGCTCCAGCAATAACAACCTGATATTTACTCCAGCTGAAGATGCGACCTACCTGTTTATACTGGATGCATCCGATAGCAACGCACCAGAGCTGACTATTGAAAACGAGCAACCCTACGATGGCACAGAGGTGTACCTGCGCGGTGGCTTCAATGGCTGGGGTACGGACGATCAAATGGTTTATCAGGGCAAACGTTTGTACACCTTCAGTAAGACACTGGCGGTGGGCAGCTACGAGTTTAAGGTTGCCTCCTCTGACTGGTCTACGGTTAACTATGGTGCACTTTCAGACAGCGACGCTGATCGGGTGGTAGAACTTGGTGAGGATACGGCGCTGGCAGCCACCAACTTCAACCTGATGATCAATGTGGAAAGTGAAGAGGAATACATCTTTGCTCTGGATGCCACTGATCCTGCTGCACCGATATTGCGAGTGTTTAAGGCACAGTTCTTCGGCTCTACCACCGTGTTTGTGCGCGGCGGTATGAATGGCTGGGGCGCGGTGGATACCCTCAGTTATCAGGGCAGCGGTGAATATGCCGTAACTCTTGACTACAGCGGTGGCGCGGTGGAATTCAAGGTAGCATCTGAGGATTGGTCTACCGTGAATCTGGGCAATCCGGATGGGGCTTCCTCCAACACAGTTGAGCTGGGCACACCGAAAGCAATAGAGGTGAGCAACAACAACCTGATGGCCGATTTGCCAGCCGGAAGCTATGAATTCAGAGTTAAGGGACCTGTGTTTGGTGCTGTGACGGTCACAGTGACAGCCTTGTAGGATTCGAGACGCTATAAAGCAAAAGCCGCCCAATTCGGGCGGCTTCAGACTGATGACAAACTACTGCGCTTGAAATTGCGGCGTCAAAAGTCTTCTCAAAATCCTCATTTACCATTTGTAAACTGCGGTTTTTCGGCGACTTTTTCCTTGCACTTTCTTCGCTCGCTACGTTTGTCCCCAGTCTGCAGAGTGTTTAATGTGAATAGCCAGACTTTATCAACACTAAAAAGCCGCCCAATTCGGGCGGCTTTTTCGATTGCCTGAGGCGGTATTTTTTGTTATCCGTGCATGGCGTTAGCCAGTTCAAAACCGATGCGCCCCGCCAGCCTCGCCGTTGCGCCCTGAATGTCAAAACCGGGGCTCAGTTCGGCAATATCCGACAGTACCCATTTCAGGCCGCGGGCCCGGCACTGGTTTCCCAGCCACTGAATGATTTGAACCGTGTCCTGTGGCGATATGCCCAGCGCTGACGGCGCACTAACACCTGGGGCAACACTGGCCGGAAAGGCATCCATACAAACGGTAACATAAAGATGTTCAACATTTTCCAGCATGGGTGTCAGGCACTCAATGGCACCTTCAACGCTGAACTGGGTGTCGGGCAACATCCGTGTGCCGGTGGTGCGGGCGTAGTCAAGAAGGGCCGGGGTGTTGGCTGCCAGCGACGCGCCCAGACAGGCGTAGTGAAAGGGTTTGTTGTTGCGCTGACTGAACTCGGCTATCTGACGAAACGGGGTTCCGGAAGAGGCAGAAGGCGCAGGTTTGCGTAAATCCAGATGGGCATCAAAATTGATGATGCCGATATTGCCGATACCATCCGTAGCCTTGTTAAGGCCCTGATAAGACGCCCATGCAATGTCATGGCCGCCGCCCAGGCCCAGAACCTTGTTGGCCCTGAGGGCTTCACTAACGCGGCTGGCATAATCCTGCTGCGTTTCGGCCAGTTCGCAATGAATGGTGCAGTTACCAATGTCAAACAGTTTGCCTGCCAGTATCCAGGGTAAGTTTGCCATGGCCTGACGCAGGGCATCGGGGCCCTGGGCTGCCCCAATGCGCCCCTTGTTGGCCTCAACGCCGCTGTCGTTGGGGTAGCCAACCAGGCATAAACCGCCTGCAGCTTTGTATGGAGTATCCTGAAATTCAACAACCTGATGCCAGCGACGGCCGGCATCTCCATCCTCGCTGTCGATACGGCCCTGCCAGAGAGATTTATATGACACGCTGACCTCCAACCCATTTGGCTACCGGGCGATAGCGGTTGATCTCGTACACCAGTTCGTCCGGGCTGTTAATCTGCCACAGGCACAGGTCGGCATCGGCCCCTTCTCTGAGTATACCTTTATTGGCAAGGTTCAAGGCTTTTGCGGCGTGGCAGGTTATTCCCCTTAGCGCCTCCTCGGTAGTGAGCCTGAATAGCACGCAGGCCATGTTTGCGCATGTCAACAGGGAAGCGATGGGGGATGTGCCTGGGTTCAAATCGGTGGAAATGGCCATGGGGATCTGGTGTTGTCGCAATGCCTCTACGGGAGGTAGCTGAGTTTCCCTGAGATAGTAAAAGGCCCCGGGCAGCAACACCGCAACCGTACCTGCATCGGCCAGAGCACTGACATCGCTGGGGTCAAGGTATTCAATATGATCGACGGAGAGGGCGGAATAACTGGCAGCCAGCAGGGCACCTTTACTGTCACTGAGCTGCTCGACATGGCCTTTTACCGGCAACCCGGCCTGGCGGGCAGCCTCAAACACCCGGCGGGTTTGTACTAAATCAAAGCCAACGGTTTCGCAAAACACATCCACCGCATCGGCCAGCTGATTTTCGGCGATGTAGGGGATCATGGTGTTGCAGACAAAATCGATGTAAGCGTCAGCATCTGTATCAGCCTCAGGGGGCAGGGCATGTGCACCCAGAAAAGTTCGCTGAATGTGGATACCGAGTTTTTCGCCCACCTGTTTGGCAGCGTTCAGCATGCGTACCTCAGTTTCTTTGTCGAGGCCGTAGCCGGATTTGATTTCGAGTGTGGTTACCCCTTCTTCTGCCAGACGGCTGGCACGTTGAATTGCGTGCTCAACCAGTTGCTGCTCGCTGGCTTCACGGGTTGCCCGCACCGTACTTTTTATGCCGCCGCCCTGGGCAGAAATGGCCTGATAGCTCACGCCTCTGAGGCGTTTGGCGAATTCGTCGGCGCGGTTCCCGGCGTAAACCAGATGAGTATGGCAGTCGATAAAGCCCGGCAGGCACCAGGCTGACTGGGCGTCGACAATTTCGGCTTCGTCCCGCACAGGAAGGCTGGTGCCAAGGGCAACGATTTTGCCTCTTTCCAGCAATATTTCACCGGCCGCCAGTTCGCCGTACGGGCGGCCGTTTTCCTGCATCGACGCAATGCGTACATTGCGGATCAGTGTCTGAGTCATAAAAACACCTTGCTAAAAAATTGTAAAATATTTTACTTGTACATACTTGTATATACAAGATGTTATCGCTACAGTGTGCGTCACTTTGGCACCCGTGGAACGAAAAAACCGATGCAACCCAGATACATGGCCATCAAGTCAGCGATACTGGAAAACATTGAAAGCGGAGCACTGGCCCCCGGCGATCAGGTTGAGTCTGAAAACCAGCTTGCAGAACAGTTTTCGGTCAGCCGTATGACGGCCCGTCGGGCGCTCACTGAACTGGTAGACGAGGGCATTCTTGCCCGCTCTCAGGGGTTAGGTACCTTTGTTTCAGACAGCCGCCCAATGAGTTCCATGCTGGCAATTGTGGGGATCCAGGAAGAAATCCGTGCCCGGGGGCATCGGTATGACTGTGTCCGGGTTTACCAGCAGTGTGTGGTGGCAAGTGACAAACACAGCCGCTGGCTCGGAGTTGAGACAGGCACTCAGCTTTTTCATACCAGCATAGTGCATCGGGAGAACGGCGTACCCGTGCAACTGGAAGATCGTCTGGTCAACCCACAGTGGGCACCCGAGTATCTGCAGCAGGATTTTTCCGTTACCACTGCCAATGAGTATCTGAGTATTGTGGCACCGCTCACCGAGGCGGACCACACCATTGAAGCCGTACTTCCAAGCCCGGAAGTGGCCGAATTGCTCGACATTCCGGCAACTCAACCTTGTCTGCAAATTCACCGCAGAACCTTTTCCGCACGAGGGATCGTCAGCGTCGCATCGCTGACCCATCCCGGTAATCGTTATCGTATTGGCGGCCACTTAAATTTTAGTTCCGGCCGTAAGGAGTAACCCATGAATCGACAGGATCCCAACCGTGTGATCCGTGCCCCTCGTGGCACTGAACTCAATGCCAAAAGCTGGCTGACCGAAGCGCCTTTGCGCATGCTGATGAACAACCTGGACCCGGAAGTGGCCGAGCACCCCCAGTCGCTGGTGGTCTATGGTGGTATTGGCCGTGCCGCCCGGGACTGGCCGGCGTATGACAAAATTGTCGAAGTGCTCAAGCGCCTCAACGACGATGAAACCCTGCTGGTTCAGTCGGGTAAACCGGTTGGGGTGTTTCCGACCCACAAAAATGCGCCGCGGGTTCTGATTGCCAACTCCAATCTGGTACCGCACTGGGCCAACTGGGAACACTTTAATGAACTGGATCGAAAAGGCCTGATGATGTATGGCCAGATGACAGCCGGTTCTTGGATTTACATTGGTTCACAGGGCATTGTGCAGGGCACCTATGAGACTTTTGTCAGTGTGGCGAAAACCCACTTCAACGGTGATGCCAGTGGTCGCTGGGTCCTGACCGGAGGCCTGGGTGGTATGGGCGGTGCCCAACCGCTAGCCGCGACTATGGCTGGCTTCTCAATGATTGCGGTGGAAGTGGATGAAACCCGCATCGATTTTCGCTTGAAGACCGGTTATGTGGACAAGAAAGCCATGTCACTGGATGAAGCTCTGGCGATGATTGATGACGCCAAGGCTAACGGTCAGGCCGTTTCTGTTGGTTTGCTGGGCAACGCTGCAGACATATTCCCGCAATTGCTGGAGCGTGGCGTTATCCCGGATGTGGTGACCGACCAGACCAGCGCCCATGATCCGCTCAATGGCTACCTGCCTAAAGGCTGGACCATGGCGCAGGCCGCCGAGCGCCGACTGAGTGACGAAGCCGCGGTGGTAAAAGCCGCCAAGCAGTCGATGGCGATTCAGGTTCAGGCCATGCTGGGCTTGCAGGCAAAGGGTGCTGCTACACTGGATTACGGAAACAACATTCGCCAGATGGCACTGGAAGAAGGGGTGACTAACGCCTTTGACTTCCCAGGCTTTGTACCTGCGTACATTCGGCCGCTGTTCTGCCAAGGCATTGGCCCGTTCCGCTGGGCGGCGTTGTCTGGTGACCCGGAAGACATCTACAAGACCGACGCCAAAGTCAAAGAACTGATCCCCGACAACCGGCATCTGCACAACTGGCTGGATATGGCACGGGAGCGCATTCAGTTTCAGGGCTTACCGGCACGGATCTGCTGGGTTGGTCTGGGCGAGCGTCAAAAGCTGGGGCTGGCTTTCAACGAAATGGTGCGCAGCGGTGAGCTGTCGGCACCGGTTGTCATCGGTCGCGATCATCTGGATTCCGGTTCGGTGGCATCACCAAACCGTGAAACCGAAGCCATGCAGGACGGTTCTGACGCTGTTTCCGACTGGCCATTACTGAACGCAATGTTGAATACTGCGGGCGGGGCAACCTGGGTGAGCCTGCATCACGGTGGTGGTGTGGGCATGGGATTCAGCCAGCACTCCGGTGTGGTGATTGTGTGTGACGGCACTGACGAGGCGGCCGAGCGCATTGCCCGCGTGCTGCACAACGACCCGGCTACTGGCGTAATGCGCCATGCCGATGCCGGATACGACATAGCCAGGGAATGTGCCCGTAAGCACAATCTGGATTTGCCCATGCTGGATCAGGAGTAATCAAGATGACACAAACATTTATCCTGCGTCCTGGCCAACTCAGCCTGGACGATTGCCGCGCCTGTTTCCGCAAGCACACGCCAATTGTACTGGACGAATCCGCTTATGCTGGCATCGATGCGGCAGAACAAACCGTGCGTGATGTGCTTAAAGAAGGGCGCACCGTATACGGCATCAACACCGGCTTTGGGCTGCTGGCCAACACCCGCATTGCGGAAGACGAACTGGAACTGTTGCAGCGCAGTATTGTGTTGTCCCATGCCGCCGGTATTGGCGAATGCATGCAGGAGTCCACCGTTCGCCTGTTGATGCTGCTGAAAATTAACTCGTTGGCCCGGGGTTTTTCTGGCATTCGCCGGCAAGTAATTGAAGCCCTGATTACCCTGTTCAACCATCAGGTGTGGCCGGCGGTTCCGCAAAAAGGTTCAGTAGGAGCTTCTGGTGACCTGGCACCACTGGCGCACATGAGTGCGGTGTTGCTGGGTGAGGGTGAAGTGCTGATTGATGGTAAAAAGCTGCCGGCCAGCGAAGGCCTGATAAGAGCCGGGCTGGAGCCCATCGCTCTGGCGCCCAAAGAAGGCCTGGCTTTGCTGAACGGTACCCAGGCGTCCACCGCATTTGCGCTTGAAGGCCTGTTCTATGCAGAAAATGCCTTGCTAAGTGGTATCGCCATCGGCTCATTGTCGGTAGAAGCGGCATTGGGTTCTCGGGTGCCATTTGATGATCGTATCCATGCGGTGCGTGGACATCAGACCCAGCGCGATGTGGCTACAGCCTACCGTACTCTGCTGGATACTTCCGCTATCGGAGAGTCTCACGAGGGCTGTGCAAAGGTGCAGGATCCTTACTCGCTGCGCTGCCAGCCCCAGGTGATGGGGGCGTGTCTGCAGCAAATCCGCTTCGCTGCGCAAACCCTGGTAACTGAAGCCAATGGTGTATCCGACAACCCGTTGGTTTTTGCCGACAGCCAGGACATTCTTTCAGGTGGCAACTTCCACGCCGAAACCGTGGCCATGGCGGCAGATATGCTGGCTATTGCGCTGTCTGAAATCGGTTCTTTGTCCGAGCGCCGTATGGCTCTGCTGATCGATTCCAACCTGAGTGGCCTGCCACCGTTCCTGGTTGAAAACGGCGGGGTTAATTCAGGCTTTATGATTGCCCAAGTCACGTCTGCGGCGCTGGCGAGTGAAAACAAAACCCTGGCCCATCCGGCCAGCATTGATTCATTGCCGACGTCGGCCAACCAGGAAGATCACGTGTCGATGGCTACCTTCGCCGGGCGCAGGCTCAAAGACATCTTTGAAAACGTTGCCGGGATCCTTGCTATCGAATGGCTGGCTGCGAGCCAGGGCCTGGATTTCCGTGCGCCGCTGAAAACTAGTGCAGCGCTGGAAAAAGTGCATGCGTTGCTGCGAGGTGCGGTACCGTTTTACGACAAGGACCGTTACTTTGCACCGGATATTGAAAATGCCTGCCGTTTGATCACCAGTCACCAGCTGGCCGATTTGGCCCAAATGCTGATTGATGAGCCAATGGTAGAGGTTTGAAACCGAACCAAGAATGAGTGCCGCAGAAGTGAATAATGCGGAAATTTGAATGGCGGCGGCCCGGATCCCGAGGCCGCTTTTTTTGTGGGCCCTAGCAATGCGGGTTGTAATCTAAGATTTCGCTGGTATAAAGTACCGCCGTCAATCCTATCTAACCTCGATCAAAACGCCAAGCCTATGTCTAAGTTGCAACCGGTCAGCATTGGGCTGATCAATCCAAAGTCCGCCGTCAATGTGGCTTCTGTCTTACGGGCGGCCGGCTGTTATGGCGTCAGCAGCGTGTTCTATACCGGCCAGCGCTACCGTTACGCCAAAGCGTTCAACGCCGATACCAAGGCGATGCACAAAATCATTCCTACGGTAGGCGTGGATGACCTGCAAGCCGTTAAGCCAGCAGGTGCAAGGGTTGTGGCGGTGGAACTGATAGAAGGCGCGATCCCGCTGCCGGCTTATCAGCATCATGACAACAGCTTCTATGTATTTGGCCCCGAAGACGGCAGCATTGGTAAGGATGCACTGCAGTGGGTTGACGATGTGGTTTACATACCCACCCGTGGCTGCATGAATCTGGCTGCAACCGTCAATGTGGTTCTTTATGACCGGCTGGCCAAAAGCGATTATGTCGCATCAGACGCACTCATCCGGGGATCCCGCGATAACAATAACCAGGTTAGTTTATCTACACTGACGCATAATTGAGCACTGGCTCAATTATGGTGGTATAGCACCATGTACCATTGTATGAATGAAAACATTGACTTAGCCGTTCCCGCTTAAATTTAACCCGATCCCGGTTTACATTTTGTTCAATTTCAGGCATCTTACGCGCCCTTGGCGATCCGCTTCCGATCCTTCAGGCTCGCCACAATTCTAAATGTCGCAATGCTTCGCGCAGTCGTTATGGTGGTAAGTAGTTTTCGGGAGTCTGAGTGAGACGACGTATTGGCAAATTGCTAAAAAAGGCACGCTACCTGCCTGGTGTCGGCCGAATTATGCGACCGGTTATCAACCACCGTATCAGTAAAACCGTTGACGAAGTCACCGATCATTTTTTTAGCCATTTTTCTTTAGTGGTTGCTACCAGTGAACAGCAACGCCAGGTTTGTTATCAGACCCGACACAAAGTCTACTGCGAGGAAATGCAGTTCGAACCCTGTTGTGCAGACAGGATAGAGCAGGACGACTTTGATGCCTACGCGATCAGCTGTTATATCACTCACAAGGCCACGGGGGATTGTGCTGGCACCATACGCCTGGTAATACCGCAAACTTCGGAGCAGGTACTTCCGCTGGAACAGGTCTGGTCTGAGGCGGGCCATGCGTCTTTGTCTTTGTCCTCCAGTGTCGGGCCTTACTGTGAATTGTCCCGACTTGCCATTCCAAGGCGCTTTCGCCGACGCCAATCGGATTGCCAGTTTTCTGCGGTAGCCGGTAAAGGCGATGAAGCAACGTTCAAAACCCTTGAGCCTGGCCGACATTTTCCATACCTTTCAGTGGCGCTCTACTTCCTGGCGGCGTGCCTGTGCATGCAAAAAGGAATTGAGCAGGTTTACGTAATGATGGAACCAAAACTCGCGCGTCGACTGAAAATGCTGGGAGTTAATTTTGTCCAGATTGGCAAACCCATACAATATCGTGGTATCCGCGCACCCTACATGTTGTCAGTGGATGAGTTTCAGGCACAGATACCGGTATCCCTGCAGCGCTTTCAACAGCGCATTATGGATTACCTGCAAGCCACATACGAACCCGCTCTCGTTGACGCCTTGCCCAGGCTTGCCAGTTCGTTTAAGTCACAAAATGCAGCCTGACATCCCGCTCGGGTAAAAATCGTTCAACGAGCCAGTTAATTGCATTGAATACGAATGGAATGCCGTTAACATTCTTTTAAACTCGTGCGCACAGGCGGTATTCTATAATCACCGAAAACCTGCAATGTCACACAAGTTTACTAATATGGCTTCATCATTTATCCCACAAGGCGCTTCTTTTGCTTTTACGGCTGCGCTGGTATCCACACTGATTGCCTGTTCGCCTACATCAAAGCAAGGTAGCGTTATGACTCCTGAATCCATCGAATCGCCCGGCAGCATGTCGTATTTGTCTGAGGAGCGCGCCAAACCGGTGGTGTACCAGGTGTTCACCCGGTTATTTGGCAATACCAATGACACCAATCAGCCCTGGGGAACCTTAGAACAGAATGGTGTGGGGAAATTCAGTGATTTTACCGATACGGCGCTGGCCGGTATTCGTGAGCTTGGGGTTTCTCACATATGGTACACAGGCGTGCCGCATCATGCGGTCGTTACCGATTACACTGCTTACGGCATATCCAATGATGATCCGGATGTGGTCAAAGGGCGGGCGGGTTCTCCCTATGCGGTAAAGGATTATTACAATGTGAACCCGGATTTGGCTGATGATCCCAGCCAGCGTTTGCAGGAATTTGAAGCCTTGATTGATCGCACCCACCGCAATGGCATGAAAGTGATCATTGATATCGTACCGAATCATGTTGCGAGGCGCTATGAGTCGCTAACGCTACCGGCGGGAGAAGAAAATTTCGGCGCATCCGATGACACCTCGGTGGCTTACGCAAGAGACAATAACTTCTACTATGTGGTGGGTGAATCCTTTCAGGTGCCAGAGGCCGCTAACGGTTACCGGCCATTGGGAGGAGAGCCGCATCCGCTAGCGGATGGTCAGTTCGAAGAAATCCCGGCCAAGTGGACAGGTAACGGTGCCAGGGCAGCACGCCCCGACGCTAATGACTGGTACGAAACGGTTAAAATCAATTATGGCGTGAGGCCGGACGGAAGCTACGATTTTGACCGCTTGCCGCATTCCTACCGCTTTGAACCTTATCAAAAGCACGCCGTGTTCTGGGCTGACAAAACGGTACCAGACTCGTGGAAAAAGTTTCGCGCCATTACCCAGTACTGGCTGGCGAAGGGGGTTGATGGTTTTCGTTATGACATGGCCGAGATGGTTCCGGTGGAGTTCTGGTCATACTTAAACTCTGCCATAAAAATGACCAACCCTGACGCTTTCCTGTTGGCAGAGGTCTATCAGCCGGATTTATACCGGGATTACCTGTTACTGGGTAAAATGGACTATCTGTACGACAAGGTGGAATTTTACGACAATCTGAAATGGGTGATGCAGGGAACGGGTGACGCGGCAGCGCTGGCAGAGACTCAGCAGCGTATGCAGGACATTGAACCCCATATGCTGCATTTTCTCGAGAACCACGATGAACAGCGTATTGCCAGCCCGGAATTTGCTGGTAATGCTGATAAAGGCCGCCCTGCAATGGTGGTTTCGGCCCTGATCAGCCGTTCTCCAACCATGGTCTATTTCGGTCAGGAAGTGGGTGAGGATGGCAGCGAAGAGACAGGCTTTGGTGATCCGTCCCGCACCACCATTTTTGATTATGCCGGCGTTCCTGCGCACCAGCGCTGGATGAATGGCGGTAAGTTTGATGGCGGCATGCTCAGTGAAAGTGAAAAATCCTTGCGTGAGTTTTACCGTCAGGTGCTGAATATTTCTGCATTCCATCCTGCAATGAAGGGTGAATACCAAAGTTTGCACCAGGCCAGTCTGGAACTCGACGGAAACTACAGTAAACAGCAGTTCGCGTTTGTGCGCTGGCATAACGATCGTCGCCTGCTGGTTGTCAGTCATTTTGGTGAACAGGCGGTTAACAACGTTAAGGTTGCCATTCCCGGTGCGTTGATACAGCAATGGCAACCTGAGGGAGCGCTAACGCTTTGGGATCTTTTGGAAGACGAGCCTCAGCCGATCAAGTTGGAAGCGGGTGAAAATACCCTGAGCATAGATTTTGCGCCACTGGAATCGAAAGTGTATGAAATCCGTTAACACCAAACTGCAGTTTATGGCCCGCTTGCGGTTGGTTTTTGGGTCAGTCGGACTGCTTTTTTCTCTGGTTGGGTGCCAGCCTGACACGCAGGAGCCCAAAGCGGTAGACAAGGAGGCTTCTTCGGATCAGGAAGTTAAGGCTGTTGAGTCCACCAAAGCGCCCAACGTACAGGTATTGGCTGAACGGTTTGTGTTTGGCGGTCAGCATCGAAGGGTGTGGGTTTACCTGCCGCCAGATTACGAAGTGAGCGGTCAGCGCTATTCGGTTCTGTACCTGCAGGACGGGCAAAACCTGTTTGATGCTGCGACCAGTTTTGCCGGTGAATGGGAGGTGGATGAAACCCTCAACCGCCTGGCAGCACGTGGAGCCAAAGTTCCGATAGTGGTTGGCATAGACCATGGCGGAGACTCCCGTACCAACGAGTTGAGCCCCTGGACCAACCAACAATACGGCCCAGCCAGAGGCGAAGCCTACCTGAATTTCATTATTGATGATGTCAAACCTTACATCGACACACATTTTCGCACTTTACCGGATGTGGCCAATACCGCGATTGGCGGCAGTTCCATGGGAGGCTTGCTTAGTCACTACGGGATTGTGGCGCGCCCTGATGTGTTTTCCAAAGCGCTGATATTTTCGCCGTCTTTCTGGTACAGCAGTGAAGTGTATGTATTTACCGAGGCGAATCCATTACCCGCTGCGCATCGTCTCTATTATGCCGTAGGTGAAGGGGAAGACCGGGGAATGGTCAATGGAGTTGCCAATATGGCGTTGTTATTGCGTGCTCAGCAACATCCGGAGGCACACTTGAAAGAAGTGGCAGTAGAGGGTGCTCAGCATAATGAAGCTTTTTGGCGTTCGCAGTTAAATGAAGCGCTGATCTGGCTCGAAATGGTGGAAGAAAACAATGAGTAACGCAATTTTTAATGGCGCCAGGATATTATTGTGGTTGCTGCTTCCGCTCAGTGTGGCAGCGCAGGGGGCATCCCTGTCCGAATATCAGGCCTATGACAAAGGGGTAGTGTTTACGCTGGACAACCAGGTTCAGGTTTATGTATCCCCACAGGGTGAGGGCACCGTTGAAGTGCACTATCAGCTTGCCGGGCAGCCCGAGTTTCCGGGCCAGGCATTGTCGGAACGACCGGCTCAGCGCTTTGAATTACTGACCGAAAAAACCGACAGCATTCAGCTCGATGGCGCAGGGATCCGGGTCATTGCAGCCAAATCCCCGTTTCGGTTGAGCTTCCTGTCGGGTGATGAAGTCAAAGTGGCCGAAGCCGGGGGCTTTTATCATTTTGATGACAAACTTGGGTTTCGCTTTGCACTCAAGCCGGGCGAAAAACTGATGGGGGGTGGCGAACGTGTGCTCGGTATGGACCGGCGTGGCCACAGAATGCCACTTTATAACCGTGCCCACTATGGTTACACAACTCAATCCGAACAGATGTATTACAGTTTGCCTGCGGTGATGTCGTCAGATAACTACGCCCTGGTATTTGATAACACCGCTCGCGGGTTTCTTGATATCGGCCATACCGAGTCTGATGTGCTGCAATTTGAAGCCGTGGGCGGCCGCAGTGCTTACATCGTTACTGTAGGCAATTCTCTGGCCGAGGTCAGTCAGCGTCTGGTGGCCGTTACCGGGCGCCAGCCACTGCCGCCCCGATGGGCGCTGGGGAACTTTGCCTCCCGGTTTGGTTATCGAAGCCAGAACCAAACAGAGGAGGTCGTTGAGATGTTTAACCAGCAGGATATACCACTGGATGCGGTGGTGCTCGACCTGTACTGGTTTGGCCCGGAAGTAAAAGGGCACATGGGGAATCTCAATTGGGACAAACAGGCCTTCCCTGAGCCGGAATCCATGATCAAGGGGTTTCAGGAACAGGGCGTTCAAACGGTGCTGATTACCGAGCCATTTATCCTGACCACATCGTCACAATTTGAATCTGCTGCTAACAGCAACGCGCTGGCATTGGGGCAGGACGGGAAGCCGAAAACCTTTGAATTTTTCTTTGGTAATACGGGCCTGGTTGATGTTTTCAGTGAACCGGCCAGAGACTGGTTCTGGCAATATTACCAGCGTCTGGGTAACCAGGGTGTGGCTGGCTGGTGGGGAGATTTGGGTGAGCCGGAAGTGCACCCGGCCGAAACTCTTCATAGCTGGCAGGGCCAGCAGGTCAGTGCTGACATGGTGCATAACGCATTCGGTCATCAGTGGGCTAAAATGCTGTATTCCAGAACTTTAAAGCAGTGGCCCAAGCGGCGCCCTCTGGTGTTGATGCGCTCAGGCTTTATAGGCTCCCAGCGCTACGGCATGATCCCCTGGACGGGTGATGTCAGCCGAAGCTGGGGAGGCCTTAAACCGCAAATTGAACTCAGCCTGCAGATGGGTATGTTTGGGCTGGCGTATACCCATAGCGATCTGGGTGGTTTTGCCGGTGGCGAGCAGTTTGACCCGGAACTGTATTTGCGCTGGTTGCAATTAGGGGTGTTCCAACCGGTATTTCGCCCACACGCCCAGGAGGACATTGCTCCCGAACCGGTGTTTCACAGCGAGGATGTCATCAGGCAGGCAAGGGACCTGATCCGGCTGCGTTACCAGTTGTTGCCGTATAACTATTCACTGGTGTATGAAAACAGCCTGTTTGGGCGGCCTCTGATGCGCCCGCTAGCCTACCATTATGATCCCAAAATCTGGTTTGAAGAGAAAGATCAGTTCCTGTGGGGGGAATCCCTTTTGGTCAGCCCGGTTACAGAGCCGGGTGTTGAGCAATGGCCGATGGATTTGCCTGAAGGCCACTGGTATAACTATTTTACTGATAGGATGCACGCGGGCGGGCAAATCGTCGAACTGCCGGTAGATCAGGAGCGTTTTGGGCTGATGGTTAAAGCCGGTGCGATCCTCCCCTTGATAGATGCAGTCAATAGGACGTCAAAGGCAGATTTTAGCAGGCTTAATGTTCACCACTGGTATGATCCCGAAGGTCAAAGCAGTCAGTTTCGTTATTTTGAGGACGACGGAAAGAATCCTAAAGCCATCGAGAAGGAACAGTTCGCGGTGCTGAATTTCAATGCAGGATACGCGGAGAAACTATTGCGTTTGGGTGTGATGCCTGAAGGTGGTTACAAGGGGATGCCCACAAAGCGCACCATCAACTGGCAGATTCACGGATTACCCGCTACTCCAAAGCGAATACAGTTAGGTGCAGCGGTGATTGCACAGGAACAGTTTGCCCAGCATTCGGTGTTGTGGGACGCCGATAATCGTTTGTTGTCGTTGAGCTTACCCGTGTCGTCTGATGGGGAGCATTCAGTAACATTATACTGGGATTAGAAAGGAAAGCCGGCCATGACCACATTGATCAGTTGGCAGTCGTTGCTTTGGTGTCTGGTGCCGGCGTTACTGGTAGCCGGCATCTTTGCCCGCTGGTGCCGGGATGACCTCACGGAGCTGCTGGTTGCTGTTGCAAGAATGGTGGTGCAGTTGTCGGCAATTGGGTTCGTATTGCTGTGGCTGTTCCAGAAACCGTCGGCCTGGATAAGCCTGGCGATTATGGCATTAATGATGACGCTGGCGGCGTGGATTGCCGTCAGGCCATTGCGAAGGCTGGAACAGTTTACATCGCAGTGTTTCAGCGGAGCATTGGTTGCACTAATGGTAAGCGTTGGCATTCATCTGGTGCTGACCCTTTGGCTGGTCCTGGATGTCCAGCCCTGGTATACCCCCAGCTTTATCATTCCGCTGGCCGGAATGTATTTTGCCAATACCATGAATACCATCAGCCTCTCTGCAGAACGATATTTTGCCGAAAGTACCAATTCCGTGCCATGGAAGGAGGCGCGTAAACGCGCGTTTCGTGCCTGCATGATTCCGCAAATCAATGGCCTGCTGGCGGTAGGTCTGGTTGCTTTGCCGGGTATGATGACCGGGCAGATTCTGGCCGGAGTTGAGCCACTGGTAGCGGTGCGTTATCAAATTATGATCATGGCTATGCTACTGGGGGCCACTGGCGTAGGAGCCGCTATTATGCTGTCCTGGCTGGGCTACGCGCAAAAAAACTGCGACTGATACGGTTACGCATAACCTAAAGGCCTGAATACGTATGCAGTTGGTTGGTCTGAAGCCAATAAAAAAGTTACTATCGGCTATTATCTTAACGTCCTGTTAACAGATTGCGCCAATGATTAGACTTTCAGCTGACACTGCCATCCTGCAACTATTGCGTGTTGCCATTCCAGCGGTGGTGTTGAGCCTTACTTTACTGTCAAACTCAAGTGCTTCCGAATCTGCCGTGTCGGTATCTTCGCCGGATGGGAAACTAGCCTTCAAACTGGAAGTGCTGGAGCAGGGGCTGTCGTATTCAGTTCGCCGCCATGAGCGCAATGTTATTGCACCGTCCCGCCTCGGGCTGAGGTTCCTTAGCCAAACCAGTTTTGCCGACGATTTGCAAATTGAAGCGGTAGAGCGAAATACCATGAACGAAGTGTGGGAGCAGCCCTGGGGTGAGCAGCGTCTGATTCGGGACCATCACAACGAGATTCTGGTTAAATTCTTACAGCGGGGTGTTACGGCACCCGTGGCGTTACGTGTTCGGGTTTTTAACGACGGAATTGGTTTTCGATATGAAGGCCAGGGCGATGCCAAAACGCCCTTGGTGATCATGGATGACCTTACCGAATTTCGTTTTGAACGGCCGGATTCAACCGAGGCTTGGTGGATACCGGCCAAGGGTTGGAACCGATACGAGTATGAGTACCGTCACACTGCATTGAACCAGTTGGACCGGGTTCATACGCCGGTGACCCTGAAACTGGATGATGGTACACATGTAGCAATTCATGAAGCGGCGCTGGTGGACTTTGCCTCAATGACCCTCGACCAGAGGCGGGACGGTGTGCTCAAGTCTGAGCTGGTGGAACGTGCTGATGGTGCCAGGGTTCGCACTCATGCTGCCTTTGTATCGCCGTGGCGAACACTTCAGATTGGAGGTGAGGCCACCGATCTGCTCAATTCCTATCTGATTCTTAATCTTAATGAACCCAATAAACTGGGTGATGTCAGCTGGGTTAAACCAGGCAAGTACATTGGCATCTGGTGGGGGATGCACCTGAATGTCCACACCTGGGGTACTGATGGCGAGCATGGTGCCACGACCGAAAGGACCAAGCAATATATGGATTTTGCCGCCCTGCATGGTTTCAATGGGGTGCTGGTAGAAGGCTGGAACATCGGTTGGGACGGCAGCTGGTTCCACAACGGTGACGTATTCAGCTTTACCGCAAGTTACCCCGATTTTGATATCAAAGCGGTGACCGATTACGGTGCGCAATTGGGGGTGGAACTGATTGGCCACCACGAAACCTCCGGCAGCATCACCAATTACGAGCGTCAGATGGAGGCGGCGTATCAGTTGTATGCGAAGCATGGTGTAACCCAGATTAAAACCGGCTATGTAGCCGATGGTGGTGACACCAAGTGGGTGGATGAAAACGGCAAAATCATTTACCAGTGGCATGACAGCCAGCCGATGGTGAACCATTATTTGCATAGCGTAAAAACCGCCGCAAAGCATAAAATCAGCATCAATACCCATGAGCCTGTCAAGGCCACTGGCCTGCGGCGCACCTACCCAAACTGGATCAGCCGTGAAGGGGCCCGGGGGCAGGAGTTTAATGCCTGGGGTTCACCGCCCAATTCTCCGGAACACACGGCAACGCTGCCTTTTACCCGACTGCTCGGTGGGCCTATGGACTTCACCCCTGGCATTGTCAATCTGGCCTTTGAAGGTCTGGATGCAGAAAACCGCGTACAAACCACGCTGGCAAAGCAGCTCGCATTGTATGTTGTGTTGTACAGCCCAATTCAGATGGCTGCAGATCTGCCGGAACATTATGAACAACAACCCGAAGCCCTGCGCTTTATTGAAGCGGTGCCAACCGATTGGGAACAGTCACTCGCACTTGCCGGTGAAGTGGGCGAGTTTGTGGTTACCGCCCGGCAGCAAAGGGGCAGCGAGGACTGGTTTGTTGGTGGCCTGACGAATTCCCAGGCGAGAAGTGTGCAAATAAGCCTGTCATTTCTTAAGCCGGGCTCCCGCTATCGGGCCACGCTCTGGCAGGACGGCAGTGAAGCTGACTGGCGTAAACGGCCTTATGATATGGAAGTGGTCGATCTCGAAGTGACCGCCGAATCCGCTGTTACACTGAACATGGCAACCAGCGGCGGCGTCGCCATAAAGTTGCAAAAGCTCGATTGATACGATTGCGGGCAACAAATTAAGTGCAAGTGGGCGCAGAGCCAGATCCAGTGACTGGCTGCTGTTAAGACAAGTGACACCTGAACGGCTTTTATAAGCACAATAACGAAGAGAAAATTATGCTATCAAAACAACCCAAACTCTCTTTCTGGCAAATCTGGAATGTCAGCTTTGGTTTCCTGGGAGTGCAGTTTGGATTTGCGCTGCAAAATGCGAACGTCAGCCGGATATTGTCCGATTTAGGGGCAGACCTGCACTCGTTGTCACTGT
The DNA here is from genome assembly GCF_003367475.1 of Alteromonas aestuariivivens. Taxonomy (GTDB): domain Bacteria; phylum Pseudomonadota; class Gammaproteobacteria; order Enterobacterales; family Alteromonadaceae; genus Alteromonas; species Alteromonas aestuariivivens. Next base: position 132,361 of record NZ_QRHA01000005.1, on the reverse strand, counting down.
TTTGGCTGGTGGCGCCCATTATGGGCCTGATTGTGCAGCCCATAGTGGGCTCTGCATCTGACCGTACCTGGAACCGCTTGGGCCGCCGACGCCCGTTTATTCTGGCCGGCGCCATTGCTGCAGCGTTGGGCATGCTGTTAATGCCAAATGCGCCTTTGTTTGTGGCGATCATGGCGCCTATGCTGTTTGGTGCGCTGATGCTGGCGTTAATGGATGCCTCGTTCAATGTCTGTTTTCAGCCTTTCCGCTCACTGGTATCCGATATGGTTCCGCCACAGCAGCGCAATATTGGCTACTCAGTGCAGTCACTGCTGATTAATCTAGGAGCGGTAATTGGCTCGATTCTGCCCTTTGTACTTACCAACGTTGTCGGCCTTGAAAACACAGCCCGGTTGGGTGAAGTAGCGCCTTCTGTAACCTGGGCCTTTTATCTTGGTGCGACTGTGTTGCTTGGGTCGGTTATCTGGACCGTAGTGCGCACCAAAGAATATGCGCCAGACGAATATTACCGCTTCAAAGGCATGGATCCTGAGCAAGTGCTGGAAGAGTCCAGCCAAAAACTCACGCTTGGGCAACGTCTTTTGGGCTTTGGGCAGTTGGTGAAAGACATGCCTGTAACCATGAAACAACTGGCTTTGGTGCAGTTTTTCTCCTGGTTTGCTCTGTTCATCATGTGGGTGTACACCACGCCAGCGATAACCCAGCACATCTGGAATGTAGCGCCACAATGGTTCGACCCTGAATACATCGCTAGCGTAGGTGAAGTGCCGCAACACGTTATTCAGGCAAAAGGCGCTGCGGGAGACTGGGTGGGCATACTGTTCGCTGCATATTCAGTGTTTGCTGCACTGTTTTCTGTGGTGTTGGCAAAACTGGCAGACTCGTTAGGGCGGAAAACCGTTTATGCCAGTGCGCTGGCACTGGGTGGGTTGAGTTACATCAGCTTTTTGTATTTCCAGGATTTGACACTGGTGAACGTAAATCTGTTCATCACTGAGGTAACGGTTCCGGCTGGCGCGGTCAATTTGCTGTTTCCAATGATTGGTGTCGGTATTGCCTGGGCGGCCATTCTGGCTATGCCCTACGCGATGCTGGCAGGGGCTTTGCCGGCCAATAAAACCGGTGTGTACATGGGGATTTTCAATTTTACCGTAGCGGCGCCGCAAATTGTTTCGGGCCTGCTTTCTGGGCTGATTCTTAAGGTGGCCTTTGATAACGAAGCCAAATACATCATTGTGCTGGCAGGTGTTTCCATGCTGCTTGGTGCAGTATCGGTGTTTTTTGTCAGGGAACCGGAATCGATGATGACGCCGGTAGCTGAAGGAGAAAAATAATGAATAGAGCAAAAATAAGCTTATTGGCCGCCGCTGTTGCAGCCGTCACCGGGTGTGCGTCTAAGGCGCCACAGCAAACAGTGTCCGATCAGTTCTATGGCACCCAGGAACCCTTTGCAGCCGAAGCCATCTACTTTGTAATGACTGACCGGTTTGTGGATGGTGACCCCCAGAACAACTACCCGGAGCAGGGGGGCGATCACCCTACCTGGGAATTACGCCTGAACGGGCCTGACGGAAAGTATGCCAACGTGGGTTATATGGGTGGTGACCTCAAGGGCGTTCTGAAAAACGGTGAATACATTGCCGATATGGGCTTTACTGCCGTCTGGCTGACGCCGGTGGTGGACAATCCCGACCAGGCCTTTACCGGTGACGAGCAAATAACTTACGGCGGCAAATTCAAGGACGGTGGTAAAACCGGTTATCATGGTTACTGGGCAACCAATTTTTACCGTGCTGACGAACACCTGATCAGCGAAGATTTGAGTTTTAGCGATTACACCCAGGCGATGAAGTCAAACTATGGTCTGAAAACCGTATTCGACATTGTCGCCAACCACGGTTCCCCATCCTGGACCATGCCAGTGGACCAGCCTGGTTACGGAGAATTGTATGATGCCGAGGGTAATCTGGTGGCAGATCACCTGAATTTGCCTCCAGAGGAACTGGATACAACCCAACCGTTGCAGGCGTTCTACCATAATTTTCCCGATCTGGTAAAACTGTCTAACCTGAATGAAAGCAATCCCGCGGTTCAGGATTATCTGATTAACAGTTACCTGCATTGGATAGAGCAGGGTGCCGATGCGTTTCGTATCGATACCATTCGCCATGTGCCGCATTCTTTCTGGCGCGTAATGTCCGATCGCATCCGCGCTGAGCACCCGGGCTTTTATATGTTTGGTGAAAGTTTTCAGTACGATGCCAACTTCATCGCTCAGCACACGCTGCCTAAAAATGGTGGCATCAGTGTTCTGGACTTCCCGATGCAAAAGGCTATGGTTTCGGTTTTTGAGAACCCTGAAAGCGATTACGCCGAGTTAGAACCAGTGCTGTTTCTGACTCATGGGCCGTATAACAATCCATATGATCTGACTACCTTCTACGACAACCATGATATGGCCCGAATGAATGCTTCAGATACGGGTTTCATTGATGCACATAACTGGCTCTTTACTGCCCGTGGGATACCTGTGGTGTATCAGGGTTCAGAAATTGGCTTTATGCGAGGAACAGAAGAGCATCAGGGCAATCGCAATTACCTCGGCCAGGAAAACATTGAGCTGGCGAAACAACATCCTATCCGGGCTGCGCTGAAACAGATTGCCCAGGTCAGAAAAGTAACTCCGGCCTTGCAGCGGGGCTTGCAGCTGAACCTTGAACTGTCCGGCAATACCGCCAGTTTCTACCGGATTGTGCAGGACGGCGACGCAGCCCAGACGGCGCTGGTTCTGCTCAACAAAGGGGAGGAAGCAGAAAGCTTTTCCGTAAGTCAGTATATTCAGGCGGGTACCTGGCGCGAACAATTGTCGGGTGAAGCGCAGACACTTGAGCCTGGTCAGGCCCTCAATGCTGTTGTCACTGCGCATGGTGTTGAGGTTTGGGTGCGTGAAGGCAGGGTTGACGATCCGCTGCTGGCAGACGCACTGCGCAGCCAGATGGCCGCACAGTAACCGTTGTTTTACTTACTGCCGCAGGACTGACGCACAATCAGTTCTGCCGGCATCAGGTAGTCTTCAACGGGTTCCTTGTTGATGGCTTTGATCAGCGTAGTTACCAGCAGTTCACCGGCACGTTTGGTATTCTGCCGCACGGTGGTCAGGGCCGGTGTTGCAAATGCCGAAACGGGAATGTTGTCGTATCCGACTACCGCGACATCCTCCGGTACCCGAAACGAGGTTTGCCGCAAGGCTTTCAGAACACCCAGTGCAATCAAATCTGAGGCACACACAATCACATCGGGCAGGTTGTCCTCGTTGAGCAGCAATTGCGACGCTTCGTAACCTGCGTCCTCAGTAGAAATGGCGTTAAACTGGCGATGGTTTGCACACAGCAGACCATGCTTTTTCAGTGCATCCTGATACCCCATAAAGCGGGCCTGGAATTCCGGTGCATGGCTTTGCGCATCCCCAATGAAGGCAAAGGTTTTATGGCCAAGGCCAATCAGGTGTTCGGTTACGTCCCGGCCACCCTGATAATTGTCACAGCCAATGCTCACACCAGGATGATTTTCATCGTGGGCACCCCAGCGCACGAAATGGGTGCCCTGTTCCTCGAGCTGGGCAAGCTTGGTACGGTAGGCCGTATAGTCTCCGTACCCCAGCAAAATGATCCCATCGGCCTTGTTGGAATCTTCAAATTCTGCATGCCAGTCGTCGTCCAGGTTCTGGAATGACACCAGCAAGTCATAGCCTGCGGTTGCACAGGCCCGGGTAATGCTGCCAAGCATGGACAGAAAGAACGGGTTTATCATGGAATCGTCAGAGGTGGGGTCCTCAAACAACAACAGTGCGATGGTGTTACTTTTCTGTTTTCTCAGGTTGCTGGCGTTTTTGTCGACTTTGTAGTTGAGATCACGGGCTATCTGCTGGATCCGTTGACGGGTTTCCAGGTTTACCAGCGGGCTGTTATTCAACGCACGGGATACCGTAGACTGAGAAACACCGGCAATGTGGGCAATATCAAAGGAGGTTGCTTTTTCTTTCATGAACACCATTTCTGAACGGCTGACGGCATCAACGACAAAAAAGTATACACCAGAGCGGGTACGACCCAAGTATTTTTTGTTTACGCCAGCGTATTGATGTAATTTTCATCACTTAAGAATGCTCAGGCCAATAAAACACTAGAGCAGCCAAGGGGCAGTGGTATACTTGCCCGGATATACTCAATTACAAATTTATTAAAGGGGAATTCGCGAATGGCCGAGACTGAACATCGTCCGACCAACTTTATTCGGCAGATCATTGATAAGGATCTTGCTGCAGGCATTCATGACACGGTTAAAACGCGATTTCCACCCGAGCCAAACGGGTTTCTTCATATCGGTCACGCCAAATCGATTTGTCTGAATTTTGGGATTGCAGAAGATTACAAGGGAACTTGCAATCTGAGGTTTGACGATACCAACCCGGCCAAGGAAGACATTACTTACGTTAATGCCATCGAGCAGGACGTGCAGTGGCTGGGTTTTGAATGGGACGGTAAGCCCCGTTACTCTTCCGATTACTTTGACCAATTGCATGCCTACGCCAATGAACTGATTGATAAAGGGTTGGCATATGTGGATTTCTCAAGTCAGGAAGCCATGCGCGAAATGCGCGGGACACTGACTGAACCCGGCAGCAACAGCCCGTTTCGGGATACCTCACCAGAGGTAAATAAGCAGGAATTCGCCAAAATGACGGCCGGTGAATACGGCGAAGGTGAATGCTGTCTGCGTGCAAAGATCGATATGGCATCGCCGTTTATGTGCATGCGCGATCCGGTGATCTACCGGGTGAAATTTGCGCACCATCACCAAACCGGTGAAAAGTGGTGTGTATACCCCATGTACGATTTCACCCACTGTATTTCGGATGCGATTGAAGGGATCACTCATTCATTGTGTACCCTTGAGTTTCAGGATAATCGTCGTTTGTATGACTGGGTAATTGAAAACATCTCCATTGAATGCACTCCGCGTCAGTATGAATTCTCCCGTTTGAATCTTGAGTACACCGTACTCAGCAAGCGTCGCCTTATCCAACTGGTTGATGAGGGCCATGTTGCCGGCTGGGACGACCCACGGATGCCAACCATTGCCGGGCTGCGTCGCCGCGGTTACACACCGGGCTCCATTCGCGAGTTTTGTAAACGCATTGGCGTAACAAAAATGGACAACATGGTCGAGATGGGTATGCTGGAAGCGTGTATTCGTGACGACCTCAACACCGCTGCTCCCCGTGCAATGGCTGTGCTGGACCCAATTAAACTGGTTATTGAAAACTACCCGGAAAGTCAGTCTGAAGAGTTAACTGCCGCCAATCATCCCAATGATGAAAGCATGGGATCACGCACGCTGCCGTTTTCCCGTGAAGTGTGGATAGAAGCGGAAGACTTCCGCGAGTCTGCAAACAAGAAATTCAAGCGTCTGGTGCTGGACAAGGAAGTGCGCCTGCGCAATGCCTATGTGGTGAAGGCGGAGCGCGTTGAGAAAGACGCTGAAGGTAATGTCACTACCGTATACTGTACCTACGATCCGGACACACTGGGTAAAGACCCGGCCGATGGGCGCAAGGTTAAAGGTGTGATCCATTGGGTTGATGGTAATTCCGGCCTGCCGGCGGAGTTTCGTTTGTATGATCGCCTGTTCAATGTGCCAAACCCCGCTGCGCAGGACGATTTTGTTTCTTCCATTAACCCCGATTCACTGACAGTCAAAAAGGGGTGGGTTGAACCTTCTGTGACTTTGTCTGCACCGGAATGTGGTGGCTGGCAATTTGAACGCACCGGTTATTTCTGTGTCGACAAAGATTCAACCGAACAGCAACTGGTATTCAATCAAACGGTTGGCCTGCGTGATACCTGGGCGAAAATTGCCGACTAATCTGCGCTAGCAACACTGGCCGGTAATACATTGAAACGGGAGCTTTTTGCTCCCGTTTTTGATGCCATTTGAAATGGATCAATTGGCGGCTCCGAATTTTTCTCCCTACCCAATTTCATTTAGTAAGTGCACAGCCTTCTAAAAAGCATCCAATTATTAAAAAAAAGCAACCTACAAGGTTTTTCCCCATTTATGTACTACCTTTTTATTCACCTGTGGCGGACAGCGCTACGAAATCCCCTCTGCGGAATCGTTGTTTTCCGAAATCCGTTGCTCATGCTGTGTCATTGAGGGTGCCAAGTTGAGGCATGGCCTGATTGGTGTTTTGATGAAAAGCACTGTGCCAGACGTTCGTTCAAGTACCTGCCTGGGTAACTACTGTGTTTTAACGCTGAGAGGTGCACGTTTGGAATATTCATTGACTTGCTGATGCGTGCCTGGCGTTGTGTTTTTCTTATAGACACCAAAGGAGGTGTGAGATGGCAGGAAAATTTGAGCTGTATGTGGATAAGGCAGGAGAGTTTCGTTTTCGTCTTAAAGCCGCCAATGGGCAGAATATACTTGCAAGTCAGGGGTATAATGCCAAAAGCAGTTGTGTGAATGGTATCGAGTCGGTTAAAACCAACGCACCTAACGATGACATGTTTGAACGTAAGGTAACTGAAGCCGGAAAATTTCTGTTTAACCTTAAGTCTCCCAATCATCAGGTGATTGGCACAAGCCAGTCGTATGAATCTGAAGCGTCTATGGAGAAAGGTATTGAGTCAGTGAAAAACAATGCCCCGGATGCGGAAGTGGTTGAAATAACTGAGTGAGCAAAATTAAAAAGGCCGCCCTGTATCGCTTTAATGTTCAGGGCGGCCTTTTTATTGTCTCGGGAAACTTTATCAGGGGGCCGGATAACCGTAGTTTGCCTGAATTCCCAATGGAATGCCGAGCCACCAGTAAAGCATTAAAAACAGGGTCCAAACCAACAGGAAGCTGATTGAAAAGGGCAGCATCATCGCAGTAAGGGTGCCAATTCCTGTACTCGTTACATAGCGTTGGCAAAAAACCACAACCAGGGGAAAGTAGGGCATCAATGGCGTAATAATATTCGTGCTTGAGTCCCCAATCCGATACGCTGCCTGGGCCAAATCCGGCGATATGCCCAATTGCATCAGCATGGGGATAAAAATTGGTGAAAGAAGGGCCCATTTGGCCGATGCCGACCCAACAAACAAATTGATGATGCCGGTCAGAACAATGATACCGCTAATGGTTATCCCTGCTGGTAATGCCATTGCCTTGAGAAAATCGGCGCCTTTCACAGCCAGTAAAACCCCAAGATTCGACTGTCCGAACGCATAGATAAACTGGGCAATGCAAAACATTATCACCAGATAATAACCCATGCTCTGCATGGCTTTGCTCATGCCTTCAACAAACTGTTTTGAGCTTCGGATGGTACCGATAATCGCGCCGTAAACCACTCCGGGGATAAGAAAAAGTAAAAAGATCAGGGGAACGATGGATTTCATCAGCGGGGCAGAAAAGGCGGTAAGCGAGCCATCTTCACCGCGCCACGGAGAACTGGCATAAGAAGCACTGAGTGCAAGTAACAGCAAGCCAACAACTACCGAGATGAGCGCCCAGCGAAGTGCTTTGCGTTCCTTGGTGCTTAGCGGTTCCATTGTGGGCAAATCAGACATATCGCCGTCAACAGGATTGCTCTGAAGCTTGGGTTCCACCAGTTTATCAGTAATCAGCCAGCCCACGGCAGTTACTATAAGGGCTGAGGCCGTGGTGAAATAGTAATTGTTCAGGGGGTTGAGAGTGACAGTGGGATCGAGAATTTGTGCACCAGCCTGGGATATGCCCTGGAGCATCGGGTCCAGCGCTGAGGGCACAAAGTTGGCGGAAAAACCACCCGACACACCGGCAAATGCCGCGGCAATTCCTGCCAGTGGGTGTCGGCCGGCAGCATAGAAAATAACACCACCAAGCGGGATAACAAGTACATAACCTGCATCGACGGCAGAATGACTGACAATGCCTATCAGGATTGTCATCGGCGTCAGCAGCCATTTGGCGGTTACCGCCAGCAGTGAGCGTAGCCCTGCGTTAATGAACCCGGAATATTCCGCAACGCCAATACCCAGCATGGCAACCAGTACTACGCCTACCGGATGAAAGTGGGAAAAATTGGTTACCATAGAAGACATGAGGCGGGTGAGGGCGTCACCGCTGAGTTGGTTGTTGATGGTAAGCGGGTTTCCGGTTCTTGGGTCTGCCACATTGAAGTCGATACCGGACAGCAACCAGGACAACAGTCCCACTGCGGCCAGCAGGTACAAAAACAAAACTGCAGGGTCGGGGAGTTTGTTCCCCCAAACTTCAACCCTGTTGAGGATACGTTGTACAAGAGATACTGATGGTGTGTTCATGACATGGCTTATGCTTAACTTGAGTCAGGTTAAACCAAGTTACTGTATATTGTGCCCGAATGACAGAGGGGAACCATTCATGAACAGGAAAAGCCGCTTACGAGACCTTTCCCGATTTACCGGCCATGAAATTAAATGTAATCGAGTACTGGAGCCCAGTGTAAGCTGAGTGGGTTTTGATAGGGATTGCTGTGCGCCAGGTGCTCAACCCTGAATTCTACCTTTAAGGTTTGTTTAATTTGTTCGGCCCGGTTTGCGTACCCCGCGGAGTTCAGGACCTGGTACTTGAGTGTCAGAAGGCGAATGGCTTCTTGTGGGCCGTTGGACGCAAGACGCTGATCAATCAGGTTCAATGCCGTTTCGTAGTCTCCTAGCTTGCTGTAAGTATCTGCTCTGACTAACGTTACTCCCAGTGGGGTTTGCCTGTCTCCAGAATCCAGTTGCTGTAACATCTCGCTGGCTGTCTCGGTTTGATGCAATTGGCTCAAAGCCACTGCAGTACGGTGCTTGAGGCCCTTTGGAACCAGATCCAAAGTGCCATATCGGGCCATAATCAAGTCAACAATTTCGCTGTTTTTACCCTGCTTCTGCAAAAGAAAAATTTGCACAGAAACGGTATGAAACAACAGGCTTTCTTCCTTTCGTCCCGTCAGTGTTGAGCGATTGTCAAACCAGTTTTCAATTTGGCTGTATTGCTGGTTCAGTTCATCTACATTGCTGCTTAATGCGTTCTTGCTTAATGCCACCAGTTCCTGCGTCTGCTGGTTGAACTCCCGGTTTTCCTCATTATTCGGGCGGAATATAACCATTTTCTTCTGGTTTGCTCGAAACGCTTTCATTTGCAGTGCGACTTCATGAAGGTCAGTCGATTGTCGCTTGTTTACTTCGATGTCATAGGCGTTCAGCTTATTAGTCTGAGCATGGGTAATCGATGTGGACAATAGGCACGTAAAGGTCAGGGCCATCAATTGAATCGCTAGTGGCTTAATAGTGGTGGTTATCATTGGAGATCCTCGTTTTGGTATAAAGGAAACTACGTTTGTAGTATTTTTGTAACTACGAATGTAGTTTTTGGCCGAGATGTTGTCAAGATCCCCAACTGGACAAGGTACTATTTCGTGATGAATGAATCAGTGTTCTGCCTGCAGGAAGATCGCTTCGGGATCAAAAGCGCCCCGAAGCGGATATCAGCGAACGCTGACGGTAGTGTGTTTCATTGTTGGTAAAGTGGGCTATTTGGGTTGGCAATCCAGAGACTGGCCGTTGACCCCTTTACTGTCCGGGCCCATGAGATACAAATACAATGGCATGATCTCAGCAGGCGTTTTGAGCTTGGTGGCATCTTCTGCAGGGAAGGCTTTTGCCCGCATCTGGGTGCGGGTGGCGCCCGGGTTGATGCAATTGAAGCGCACATTACGATTGGTGTATTCAGCAGCCAATACCTGCATCATGCCTTCGGTGGCAAACTTTGAAACACTGTAGGTGCCCCAGAACGCGCGCCCTACACGCCCGACACTGGAGGTGGTAAATACTACGGAAGCATCGGCTGATTTGCGCAGTACACCCATTAATGCCTGAGTCATGTATGCCGCTGCACTTACGTTAACCTGCATGACCTGCTGCCATTCTTCGGGTTTGATTTCTTCAAACGGGCACAGTTCGCCCAGCAGCGAAGCATTGTGCAATACGCCATCAAGGCATCCGAACTGGTCTTCGATGGTTCTGGCCATATCCTGATAGTGCTTGGGGGTTGCACCGTTTAAATCCAACGGCACAATGGCGGGTTCCGGGCCCCCGGCTGAAATTATCTCGTCGTATACTTTTTCAAGTTTTGAAACGGTGCGGCCCAGCAATATGCAGGAGGCACCATGGGATGCAAAGGTTTTTGCCGCTTCGGCACCAATGCCATCTCCGGCACCGGAGATTAGGATAGTTCGGTTTGTAAGCAGGCCTTCAGGCGCTTGGTACTGGTTCATGATAACTCTTATCCAAAAATGCCCGCCCTGATTCCGGGAAACAGAGCGAAGCAGATAAACTGCCCAGATGATACTGGCCTCAGCGCGGTTGTAAACTGCCGCGTGACAAAAATCGCAGTGAAAAATATTGATTACAAAGTGTTAACAAACCTTTGCAAAGTTGCATTAAAGTCAATAATATTAATCTATCAATAACTGGTCATACTTGTTTGAAAAATCACCTATGTAGGCGTGAATAGCCGCCAATGTGTCGCGACCAGCCTGTAACGACGAACAATTAATGAACAATAATTAGAAGAATTAAAGGGAGAAATAATGAGAAAACTCTTACTCAGCTCTAGTGTTGCTCTGGCACTGGGCCTAGTTGGGTGCGGTGGTTCTGAGACCATTGAGGACATTCAGAATGACACCCAAGTGATAAGCCCTATCTCTCGTGTACTGTTTGACCCGGGCAATGGCGACCTGAATGTTCCCAATGATTTGCTCATGCTGCCCGGTGATGACGGATTTTTTGATTACACCCTGAACATTCCGGTTGCCGATCCGGAAAATTTTGGTGATCCGCAAAATGCCCTGAATGTGCTTGATGGCTGGTCAACCTTGCAACCCTTTGTGATTGATGTCGTCACGGCTTCGGGAGTCTCCCTTGATGCGTCGAGTCTTGCTGCAGGTGTGCACATTTTCGAAGCGACACTGGGGCTGGATCAGTCAGACCCAGACTGCGCTCAGATAAGCATTCCTTCTGCCGGCTGCAAAGTAGGCGAAAAGCTGCAGTACGGTGAAGATTTTGTGTTGTCTCTGGTTGATGACAACACCATTGCCGTGGTACCTCTGAAACCGTTAAAACCGGCCCATGGTTATATGCTGGTAATGACCACCGATCTTAAGGACTCCAGTGGTACGTCAGTTCAGGGTTCTACCAGCTGGGAGCTGGTTCGTCAGGACATCAACAGCAATCCGTTGAGCAGTGAAGACCAGCTTAGTTTGCAGGGTTTGGTAAACTCATTGATCAATCCGTTGCTGGGTATTGGCTACGAGCGTGAAGAACTGACGTACGTTGCGGCATTCACCACCCAGTCTACCGACATTGCTTTACAGTCAATCAAAAAGACCATGGTTGCCGAATATGCAGCTCGTGCTGCCGCCGGAGATCCAACTGCCGGTCAGGCATTGCCCGCCATTGTAGTGAGCGATGTGGATTCCGCGCCTAATGCGATGGAAGCGTTAGGCCTGGTCAGCGATGAAACACTGGCCGGTGCAATTCAGCAAGGTGTTGCAGGCCTGCCACCCGAAGGTGAGGTTCTGATCCCACTGATTGAAGCACAGGATTTCTCCGCGTTGCAGACCTGTGACGGATTACTTGGAACGGCGTCTGGCGCAATGAGTGCGGTTTGGGGCCCATTGAATGATTTTGCTGTAGCGGTTTCAACCGGCATACTTGGCCAGGCAGGGCCGTTCTGTGCGGCATCACGTTATCAGGCGTCCATCTCATTGCCATATTATTCTGGTGTTCCCCGTGCAGAAAACCCGCTGGCACCGGTTAATGAATTTTGGCAGGCTGCGTGCGACAGTGGAGTTGTTTTAGCTCAGGCTTCTCAGGAAGTTCTGGCTTCTGCCACGCCTGGGCCGAATCACATGATGTGTCAGCAGGTTGGGCTGGTTGATTTGCGGGTTAATGGTGAAATGCTTGACCCGGCGCGAAACATCACCCGCTATAACCCCATTCCTCAAACTATGGGTGGAAATCAGGGTTTTGAAACTCTGGATGTACAGGTAACTGTACCCAATCCGGCCGTGGCAACTGCATTAGGGTACCCCATTAGTAAACCCGAAGCTGGCTGGCCGGTGGCGATATTGGCCCACGGTATTACCCGCAGCAAAGAAGACATGCTTGCCCTGAGTGGTGCACTGTCTCTGGCGGGCGTGGCTTCAGTGGCAATCGACTTGCCTCTGCACGGCAGTCGCGGTTTTGACCTCAATGGTGACGGTGTTGATGAGATTAATGCGACCACTGTGAGCGCCACGCACTTCATGAACCTGGGCAGTCTGCCAACCGCGCGTGACAACACCCGTCAGAGTTCTTCTGACTGGCTTGGGCTGCGCCTGGGCCTGAATGCGCTGGTGGATACTACAGCCAGTGGTGACGTGGATTTTGACCTTTCCAAAGTTTCCTTTATGGGGGTTTCCCTGGGGGCAATCACTGGCATGAATGCAGTAGCGGTTGCGAATAGTACTATGGGGGGGCAACTGGCGGCACTGGACCCATTGTTCAAGGTACAGCAGGCCTCACTGGAATCGCCGGGCGGCGGTCTTTCACAGTTCCTGATTGAATCCCCGTCGTTTGGCCCACTTATCCAGGGTTTGCTGCTAACCGAGTCCTCGAGTGAATTTGTTGCCTTGCTGGAGCAGCTTTATGGCACCAGCGATGTGAGTGAGGCACAGCTTCGTGAAGCGGTTGGTATCTTCAAGGCTAACCTTACTGCCGAACAGCTGGCGGAAGTGAACAGTACGCTGGCACAATTTTCATTTGCGGCGCAAACCGTGCTTGATGCAGCGGATCCTAACAACCATGCTGAGATCCTCGGCGCCAATACGCCGGTACATATGATGTCAGTGGTAGGGGATGGAAGTGCTGAGAATCTGCCAGACCAGGTGATTCCAATCAGCACCACCGTGCCGTTGTCAGGGCAGCAATCACTTGCTGCGACCATCGGTCTGGAGCAGGTTTCCAGCACGGTTTCCGGAACTGAACCGGTCAGCGGCTGGGTGCAATTTCTGCAGGGTGGTCATGGCTCCAGCTTGAGCCCTGAGGCCAGTGCAGCGGTGACGATGGAAATGCAGCGCCAGATTGCAGGCTTTATGGCTTCGAACGGCCTGGTGATCTCTGTGACCAACGAAGCGGTTGTGAAAAACTAAAACTGATCACAATCCATGCGAAAAAGGCCAGCGAAATGCTGGCTTTTTTTGTTTACATGAGAAATGCGAATAAAACGTTAACGCCTTGTTAACTTGTCTGACCTGTGATAAATCTGAGTGGATTTTTCAGATATCATCAAATTTAGGAGTTCGGATGATTTTCAAGCATTTAGCGAATAAAAATGCATCAAAAACCCTGCCTTCCAGGATCCCTCACGCCAAACCATTGCTTACCCTCTCAGTTTTACTTGCTCTTGGTGGTTGTGGCGACAATCAAAACTCGTTTGACTCAGTAAACAAACCATTGCCAGAGCCGGTTGAGCCACCGGAACCAGTTGCAGAGCCCATCCCTGCGTTTGACGAAGACGGTGTACTGACGGCCGATATCCGCTGGACCGATTATGGGGTGCCACATATTACTGCCGATAATCTTGAAAGCATGTCCTACGGCGTCGGTTATGCATTTGCCAGGGATAATCTGTGTGTTCTGGCTGACCAGATAGTCAAATACAACTCCCAGCGTGCAAAGTTTTTTGGCCCTGACGAAGTGCCGGGAAGCGGTGATGCAAAAAATTTGATCAACGATTTTGGCTACCTGACTCTGGGTATCCGTGAACTTGCAGAGCAGAATCTGGCCGGGCTTTCTGCCAATAGTCGTGCCATGTTCCAGGGTTATACCCAAGGCTATAACCAGTATCTGGCCGATACGCCCCAGGATGAACTGGATCCTGCCTGCGCCGGTCAGCCGTGGGTAACCGATATCGACAGTGTTGATCTGTTGACTTACTCACTGGGTGTGGCGTTACTGCCCGGCGCAGCCAATTTCCTCGGGCCGATGTTTCTGGCAGCCCCTCCGGGTGAAGATTACGCCCCCGTACCGGTTGCGCAGCCTGTAGCCAGTGCCACCCATATTGAGGTATCTCCCGCTGTCACTGTACCCGAACTTAACCGTCAGGAGCTGGGCTCAAACGGTTGGGGGCTGGGCAGTGACAAAACCGAAAACGGAATGGGTATGGTATTGGCCAACCCGCACTTCCCGCATACGGGTAACTTACGTTTCTGGCAGTTCCACACTACTGTTCCCGGCCACCTCAACGTAATGGGCGGCTCACTTTCCGGTTTGCCCGGTGCGGTAAATATCGGGTTTAATGAAAATGTGGCCTGGACGCATACGTTCTCAACCGCAGAACACTTTGTTGTGTATCAGTTGCAGCTTGATTCTTCAGACAGTCAGCATTTGACTCATAAGGTCGACGGAAGCCGTCGTACCATTTACAGCAAAGATCTCACTATCGAAGTGGCCACCGGTCCGGGGTCCAGCATCACCATGGGGAAAAAGGCCTATTACACCAACTACGGCCCTATCATTGAAGTTCCCGGCAGCTTTGACTGGAGCGAAACCAACGCCTTTGCCATTAAAGACGCTAATTTGCCTAATTTTGATGTTGTCGATCACTGGTTGGCCATGAACATGGCCGGCAATATGGAAGAGTTTAAACAGGCCTTCAAAGATTACGACGGCGTGATCTTCAACAACACCATGGCGGCTTCCCGAGAAGGGGAAGTGTTCTATATCGATGACTCGACGGTGCCACACCTGACCAGCACGGCAATCAACGAACTGACTACCAACCCGCTGTTGATAGGCATCAAGCAGCAGGCTGGCTTTACAGTATTGCCCGGCTATTTGTCGGCGTTTGATTATAACCGTCCGGTGCCGTATGAACTCGCACCCAAGTATGAAGGTACCGATTCGGTTCAAAACTCCAATGACAGTTTCTGGCTGACTAACCTGGACTCACCCATAACAGGTGTGTCACCGCTGTATGGCAAAACTGGCAATCAGCAGTCGCTTCGTTCACGTCTGGGGCAAATTTTCATGCAGTCTGCGGGGGGCAGTGACGGCAAGTTTAACCCGGTTGAACTGGAAGACATGCTGGTTAATAACCAGAGTTTTCTGGCCAACGAAATCAAAGAGCAACTGCTGGCTATATGCGAGGCCCAGGGCGGCACGCCGGTTGATGTTGATGGCACCAGCGTGAGCCTGGTTGAGGCCTGCTCGGCGTTGGCGCTTTGGGACGGTACCATGAATACCCAAAGTGTGGGTGCACATCTTTTCCGTGAGTTCGCCTTCCAGTTTGCCAAGGCGCCGCAGTGGCAAACGCCATTTGATCCGGAGCAGCCGGTGGCAACGCCAAGCGGATTGCTGGCGAATGACACCACCTTAATGCAGCTGGCAACGGCAGTTAAGCTGGTTAATGATGCAGGCATCGAAGCAGATGCAACGCTCGGTCAGGTGCAGTTTGTTGAACGCAGTCTGCCTGATGGCAGCGCTACCGGGGTTAAATTACCGTGGGGTGGGGCGCACAACATCGAAGGAGGCTTTAACGTGTTTAATATTGCAACGGGCAATAACGGTACTTTGCTGCCCAGACACACTTACGCTCCGCTCAATGCTGATACTATCCTGAGTGCCGAAGGCAAGGGGTATCACATCAACTATGGCAGCAGCTGGATGATGGTGGTGAACTTTACTGAGGACGGACCCAAAGCGAGAGGTCTGCTGTCTTACTCACAGAACAGCGCTTATGGTAAGGAGCACAGCCAGGATCAGACCGAACTGTATTCTCAGCAGCCGCAATTGCGCGACATCGTATTCACCGAGCAGGAAATTGCCGAAAATACGTTGCAACAAATCCGGTTGTCGTCACAATAAACAATCGCTGGTAGACTAGCGCAATAAATTGATAATGAGTAAAAAGGGCGGCCTTTTCAGGCGCCCTTGGATGCTTTTTTGTTTTAGTGGGAGACACGTTTGGATTTTTTGTACGAATATGGCCTGTTTTTGGCCAAAGCCCTGACCCTGGTTGTGGCAATTGTAGTGGTATTGTCATCCATGGTGGCACTGGCTCATAAGCAGAAGCACGGCAAAGGCCAGCTTGAAATATTGTCATTATCTGAACAGTTAAAAGATATCACCCATTACGCCCGTTCTGTGCTGCTCGACAAAGCGGCCATGAAACAGCTGGCCAAGCAGCAAAAGAAGGAAAACAAGCAGCTTAAAAAATCCAACGACACAAGCAATAAACCGCGTTTGTTTGTGGTTGAATTCAAAGGCTCAATGGACGCCCATGAAGTGGAAAGGCTGCGGGAAGAGATTACCGCCATTCTGTGTGTAGCGGAAAAGCAGGACGAAGTGCTGGTGCGGCTGGAAAGTGGCGGTGGTGTTGTACACGGATACGGACTGGCGGCTTCGCAACTTCAGCGAATCAAGGATAAGGGCCTGACTCTTACCGTTGCCGTTGACAAAGTGGCTGCCAGTGGCGGATACATGATGGCCTGTGTGGCGGATAAACTTCTCGCCTCGCAGTTTGCTTATATTGGCTCTATTGGGGTGATTGCCCAAATGCCCAACTTTAATAAATTGCTGAAAAAGAACGACATCGATTTTGAACAGCATACCGCAGGCGATTTCAAACGCACATTAACCATGTTTGGTGAAAACACCGATGCCGGGCGTGAAAAATTCCGTCAGGAACTGGAAGACATTCACCATTTGTTTAAAGATTTTGTTCATTCCCAGCGCCAGTCTCTGGACATCGAAAAGGTTGCTACTGGTGAATACTGGCCGGGTGTGAAAGCCAAAGAACTTGGCCTGATAGACGAAATCATGACCTCTGACGACTATGTGTTGCAGGCGTATCCGGAACGCGAAATCTACAGTGTGAAATACTCGCTGAAGAAAAATTTTGCCGAACGTATGGGGATGTCTTTTGCAAGTGTAGCGGAACGCACTGTGATGCGACTGTGGGGCCAATCCCGTTCCTGGTTCAGCTAGGTAACCCATTCCAATATGGCTAAAGACACCAAGGTGCGCATCCTCAATGCAGCGGAAACCCTGTTCGCGGAGCAAGGGTATGCGCAAACCTCCATGCGCACCATCACCGCCCGGGCTGATGTCAATCTGGCTTCGGTGAACTACCATTTTGGCAGTAAAAAAAATCTTATCCAGGCAGTACTCAAACGCTATTTTGATTTACTGATGCCGCAAGTGGATGAGGCCCTGCTCACGGTGCAACCCAGATTAGGCGCCCAGGGCGTTGAGGCGGTTCTGGCGGCACTGGTGCCGCCGATGATGACGCTCAGTCAGTTTCGCTCCAATGGTACCGAGATCTTTGTTCAGCTGCTTGGCCGGGGCTACAACGAAACCCAGGGGCACCTCCGCCGTTTTATCATGAACGGATATGGTGAGACGGTTGGGAACCTGGTTGCTGCCATACGGGCGTGTTTACCACAGATACCCGACCAACAAATATTCTGGCGCCTGCATTTTGCAATTGGAAGCTTCGTATTTTCCATGGCGTCGAGTAAAGCACTGAAAGAAATTGCCGCAGCCGACTACCATCAGCAGGTGGAAATCGCAGATGTGATCAATAATCTGGTTCCGTTTGTTGCCCAGGGCATTGCTGGCAGTCCGGTGGCACCCGATTGAAAAAGGCGCGGGTCCCGGATCAGAAAAGTGTGGGTTACTTAGCGAATGAATGTGTCCTCAATAAAGGGCTCTGCGTGGTATGCCATATCTTTTAAAAAAGTGGGTTGTGCTTCGCCCCGTTATAACAATTCAAAGCATATTCTCTGAAATTTCCGGTTTGCTTTGTTAAACCCGTCAGCGGACAACAGACTCTTTTTATAGATATCAATAAAAGGTTTACCCGCAACATGAAATTGACCTGAGCACGCCATCATTTTCTCGAATGCTGTCGAGACCGATCGTGGCAGGCACCCTAGGACAATCAGTTTTGGAGGCATGTGCTCATAGTACCAACCCTTGCCTCCGGAATGGTTTAACAATGCAGTCATAACACATGAACAACGGCAACCAGCGAAACCGGATTGAGATTCATACGATCACGTGCTGTCTTTTCAGAGCCAATAAAAAAGGGACCTGAACTGATCCCATTTTTGCTTTTTAGCCCGGAGTGTATCCAGGGCTTACCGCCCTAATCAACGGGGCAAGATTGCGCCGGAATTGGCGTCGGTAATTTTGCTGGCCCAAAAGTCCTTAACCGAAAAACCAGTGTCTTTGGCCTTCGGTTTCGCTTTGCGCTTGGCCGGCTTTTTGACAACGGCTTTTTTCGCAGGCGCGGCTTTCGATTTGCCGCTCATGGCGCCGATCATTTCAGCAAGCTGGGCAAGACGAACGTTTTTGCCGCCATCGACACTGTACCACCCCCCTTTTGCTTCGATGCTGGGCTCTTTTCCGTTGGCTTGTTGATACGCAGCTTTAAAGTCAGCCAGGACTTTGTCTTTATCTAATGTACTCATTATTTAGGATGACTCTGTTACCTAGGTTGATGTTAAAATACCTACTTTTTATAACGTTTTTTGTACAATTTGTCCAATTTTGAGGGGGAAACCGTGCCCATAACCACCCAGGAACTGTTGCAACAACTGAACGATGTTCTTAAACCGTGGGAGGTTTCTGACTATTGCCCCAACGGTTTACAGGTTGAAGGCAGCCCGAACATATCCAGGCTGATAACCGGAGTCACTGCGTCTCAGGCGCTCATTGATGCAGCAGTGGAACAACAGGCGGATGCGATTCTGGTCCATCATGGCTATTTCTGGAAGGGCGAGTCTGCGGCAATAACGGGCATGAAAAAACGTCGTATCCAGACCCTACTCGAACACGGTATCAACCTCATTGCCTATCATCTGCCTATCGATGTGCATCCCACCCTGGGAAATAACGCGCAGCTTGGAAGGTTGCTGGCCTTGCCCAATCCGCAGCCGCTCAGCAGCGTCAAACCATTAGGTATCGTTTTTCAGTCGCACCTGACAGAGCCGGTAAGCCAGGCTGAACTCGGTGATCGTATCGGCCAGGTTTTAGGGCGTGATCCACTGGCAGAAGGCGACCCGGGCAAGCCCATCCAGCGGGTAGCCTGGTGCACCGGTGGAGGTCAAAGTTTTATAGAGCAGGCGGTTGAAGCCGGGATGGATGCCTTCATCAGTGGTGAAGTATCAGAACAGACCATACATGTGGCCAGGGAAATGGATATTCATTTCTTTGCTGCCGGTCATCATGCTACCGAACGTTATGGCGTAAAAGCGGTGGGCGAATGGCTGAGTCAAAACCTTGGTCTGGATGTGAATTTTGTTGATATAGATAATCCGGCCTGATGAAGCATAACGATCAGTACTTCAACGGCATTGCCGATAAATTCGCTAAAAACATCTATGGCACCAGTAAGGGGCGTCTTCGTCATCAGTTGCTGGTTGAAGCCTTGTCTCCCTGGCTGTCGAAAGCACCGATGAGAATTCTGGAAGTTGGAGGGGGTACCGGCATCATGACCCGGGAACTGTTGGTAATGGGCCATGATGTGCTGCTGACGGATGCGTCGGAGGATATCCTCGGGCTGGCCCGGGAAATGTTAGCGGAATACACCACCAGGCCAGGGCAACTGGAAATCATGCAGATACCATTATGGGAACTTGAACCACAGGCAGATATTGATTTGGTTGTGTGTCATGCGGTGCTGGAATGGCTCGAGAACCCACTGCAGGCCATAGAACACCTTTATTCACTGACGCCCGCAGGTAAGCGCCTCAGCCTGAGTTTTTTTAACAGGGACGCCGCCCTGTTCGGCAATGTGCTCTACGGTAACTTTGACTATATAGCCCGGGGGATGAAAGTGAAGAATCAGGTTCGGCTTAACCCGCAAAATCCGGTTTCACCACAGCAGGCAATCGCACAGGCTGAGAAGTGCGGGTTTGTGGTGGAGCAGGTCACAGGCATCCGCTGCTTTCATGATTATCTCAAAGAGCGGTTAGGCAGTGATGAGGCGTTTGAGCAGTTACTGGCACTGGAACGCCAGTACAACCGTCAGCCACCGTTTAGCTGGCTGGGGAAATACCTTCACCTGATGTTGCACAAACCCGCCTGAAGGAAATCGTCAGAGGATTTTTCAGGTGTGGGATTCGGGCGGCGCCACCAAAAACGTGGGGCTTTCGGTTTCACCCCCGGCGACTTTATGAATGTTATTCAGGGTGGTGGAAGCGATTTGATCCAGAGCTTCCTGAGTGAAAAAACCCTGATGACCGGTGATCATTACATTGTGAAAGGTTAGCAGCCGTTCAAATACATCGTCCTGGATAATTTCAAATGAGTGGTCACGGAAAAACAGCTCTGATTCCATCTCGTACACATCAAGCCCAAGGTAGCCAATTTTGCGGCTTTTAAGACCGTTAATAACAGCGTGTGTATCGATTAAACCGCCCCGCGAAGTGTTTATCAGCATTACACCATCGCGCATTCTTGCCACCGTCTGATCGTTAATCAGGTGGTAACTCTGTTCATTCAGAGGACAGTGCAGGGTAATAATGTCAGATTGTTCCAACAAATGGTCAAACGTCACATACTGGGCGCCAGCGTCGATGAGTTCCTGCTTTGGGTAGGGGTCGAAGCAAACCACTTTGCAGCCAAAGCCCAACAGAATGTGGGCGGTGGCGTGGCCGATATTTCCGGTTCCAACTACCCCTGCTGTTTTTCCGGCCATGGTGAAACCCGTCAGACCGGTCAAATCAAAGTTGCCTTCCCTTACCCGGTTGTAGGCCTTATTCATTTTTCGGTTGAGGGTGAGCATCAGTGCTACGGCATGTTCGGCAACGGCTTCGGGGCTGTAGGCTGGTACATGGGATACTGCCAGCCCGCGAGCCTTTGCCTGCTCCAGATCGACATTATTGTATCCGGCACAGCGCAGTGCGATGTGTTTAACCCCATGATTAGCCAGGGCATCCACCACTGCTGCGCTAACGTCGTCATTGACGAAGACACAAACCACATCAAACTGGCTGCAGATGGCCACAGTGTCACAATCAAGGTGGGCCGGAATATAGTGTAGTTCTATTTCAGACGACGGGTTTGCCGAATTAAATACGGCTTCGTCATAGGCTTTTGCGCTGAATATACCAACCTTGATTGGAGACATAATGTTTCCTCTAGCTGCTGTGTTTCAGGAGATGGCGAATTTCACCGTCAATTATGGCGGGCTTGGTGGCGGGAGCGTATCTTTTTACCACTTTTCCTTTCTGATCAATCAGGAACTTGGTGAAATTCCACTTTATGCGCCTCGTGCCCATCACACCGGGCGCTTTGCTTTTCAGATAACTGTACAGCGGGTGAGCGGCTTCACCATTGACCTCAATCTTTTTGAACAGGGGAAAACTGACTCCGAAGTTGAGTTCGCAAAACTGCCGAATGTCGTCGTCGCTGCCAGGCTCCTGGTGGCCAAACTGGTCACAGGGAAACCCCAGCACTTCAAACCCCTGCGAATTGTACTTGCGGTAGAGGGATTCAAGGCCGTCGTACTGGGGCGTAAATCCGCATTTACTGGCGGTGTTGACGACCAGCAACACCTTACCCCGATAATCTGCCAAAGATTTTAACTCACCGTTATTAAGGGTAGCGCTGAATTCGTAAACCGGTGATGACATTAGATTTCCTTACCTCTGAGTATCCGGAGGAGTTGTCCGTGTGCAAAAAGTGCGAAGCACAAGCTGGGCACAAACGCTGAGTCGGTGTAAAACTCAGCCGATGCAGATTTTTTTGTTAGTATGCATTTGTTTTAAGTATAACCCTGTAATGAATAAAGAGAATCCTGATGACAATGAAAAAAATCACATTTCTGGGTCTGGGCGTGATGGGATATCCCATGGCCGGCCATCTGGTCAAAGCCGGTTTTGACGTTACAGTTTACAATCGCACACAGCGTAAGGCTGTTGAATGGCAACAGCAGTACCACGGAAATGTCGCGCAGACTATTGAACAGGCCTGTGAACAGGCCCAACTTGTGATGATGTGCGTTGGGGATGATAACGATGTACGTGACGTGGCGGGCAGGGCCATTTCTGTTATGAAACCCGGAACAGTGCTGGTAGATCACACCACGGCTTCTGCAACAGTGGCCAGAGATTTACAACAGCTTTGTAGTGAATCGGGGATAGGTTTTCTGGATGCACCAGTTTCCGGTGGCCAGGCCGGGGCAGAAAATGGCCAGCTAACCATAATGGTGGGCGGTCAGCACGGCCATTATGTTCAGGCCGAGCCGGTTATGGCGGCGTTTGCAAGGCACAGCCAGTTGCTGGGTGAATGTGGCAGCGGTCAGCTGGCCAAGATGATGAATCAGATCTGTATCGCCGGTGTAGTCCAGGGGCTGGCTGAAGCTTTGCACTTTGGGCAACAGGCGGGCCTGGACTGTAAACAGGTTATCGAGGTGATCAGTAAAGGCGCTGCACAGTCCTGGCAAATGGAAAACCGCCATGAAACCATGCTGGCAGGAAAATACGACTACGGTTTTGCGGTTGACTGGATGCGCAAGGATTTGGCGATTGCGCTGGAAGAAGGCAGAAAAAATGGCTCTACGCTAGCGCTGACCGCACTGGTAGACCAGTACTACGCCGACGTGCAAAAAATGGGTGGTGGACGGTGGGATACGTCCAGCCTGCTTGCGCGGCTGACTTCATAACTAGTCTGGCTAGGCGGATGCTTTAATTGTGGTTTCCGAAGGCCCTGAGATTTCTTCCGGGTTTGCTTCCAGAGGTGGCGTTGGCATGAATACGTCGGGCGTCGCCAGGATCTGGTTTTTAAGATTGCGAAAACGCTGGCGGTTTGAATCGTTCATCGCCAGTTTTTCAAGGCTTTCGAGCAAGGTTTTGCAGGAGCAGGAGCGAAACACGGCCCTGCCATCCTCGACCATGCTCTGCAGCAGGTTAAGTCCATAGGCAGCTACGCCAGGCATCAGTTCGTAGGCTTCATAAAACGACTGCATGGCCTGACAGAGTGCTTTTTCTAAATACAGCTTCGTTCCCTGCCGGTTCAGTACTTTTGCCTCGCTTTCCGCCAGCCCCAGAGCTCGCTGGCTGTCGAGTATCTTTGCGCCCAGGCTCATGCGGTCGGCCAGATTCAGGTCGTTTTGGTTGCGCTGTTTGGCCAGCGCGAGGACCTGCTTTGCCTGATCAGGCTGATTCAGCGCCGCGTAGACTTTGCTGGCAGTAATAAGGGTGGCGGTATCCGTGCGTTCAAAGTGGCCCATGGTGTCATCTTCGATGAGGTGACCTGCGCGCTGCAGGTCCTGATCAAGTATGGCGGTGTGAGCGAGCAGAAAATCCCGTTTCTGAACCAGCTGCAGGTCAGATTGATTACGGCCTGCCAGGCCAATAAGGCGGCGGGCATGAGCCAGCGCCTCTGTGCGGTTGTCGTGTGGTTGCTGCTCTGCGATGGCGAGATAGAACTCGGCCAGTTCAAACGTAAACTCATTAAAGCGCTCTTTAGCGGTACGGTTGTATTCCCGCTTTTTCTCGAGCAGAGCAAGCCCTTCCAAAATCCGGTCCTGTTTTTGGTAGGTAAGTGATTTCAGGCGTGTCGCGGCACCACTCAACTCACTGACTTTAATCCGATCAAGGTAATATTCGGCGTGGTCATAAGCCTGCTGTTCAAAGCACAGGCATGCAAGCCATTCAAACGCTTTGTCCCGGGCTAGGGTGGTGGTGAGCAGATTGGCCAACTGGGCCTGGCAATCGTACCAGTTTCCTTCCAGATACTGACATTTGATGCGCCCCCATTGGGCCCACAATATTTTGTCAGAATTCAGCAAAACACTTTCGAACAGGGCCTTGGCCTGAGAAGTTTTGCCAAGGCTCATCAGCAGCCTGGCTTCAAGCTTGGTCAAATCGGTATGCAGCTTTTGAGGCAGGGTCTTATGGTACAGGCTGTTGAGCTGCTCCAGTGCCTGATGATTATTATCATCGTCCATAAGCAGTAAAACGGGGCCAATCTGCTTACGCAAAGACAAATAGTGCTTCAGATTACGCAACACCAGTGCTGTTGTGTAGGGCTTTATGATCAGCATGTCTGGCTGGGCATCAATGATTTGCCCGATGGTCTGAGGCAAGCGGTCAGACGTGATGAAACCGACGCCGGTACTGGGCTTGATAAAGCGGCTGTGCCTCAGGTCCTGGACCCATTCTACGCCGTTTTTTTGCTGACCAAGATGGAAGTCGAACAGGATCAACTCAAAGTTCTGCTTCCTGAGTGCCTGTTTGAGCTCCTGGCCGCTGGCAAAGCTGCTAATCTCAAATTCACCTAGCGGCAGTATGAGGCTGCGCAGGTTGGCTCTGGCAGTGGCATTATCCTCAACAATGGCAAGGCGATAGGGCATTTCAGGGTCCTTGGTCGGTGCACTGGCAGCGGCGCTTATGATTATTGAGCAAGCTTAGCAATACCTGTCGGGATGGTCTGTATGGTATTTCATTGCATAGGTATTGGCCGGAATAACCCGGTAGCCGGTCTTTGCTGATCCTTGCGTGTCACATTATATTTACAAATGAGTTACATTGCGTTTAATGAGTGACGCTTACGTAAAGGTAAAGTTTCCGTTAGGGTGAGAACCGAGCGAAAGAATGCGTGAGGACAATATGCAAACCGTACCACTGTCTATCAATGGTGAACTGATAACCTCTTCCACCGGCCAATGGCTGGATGTGACTAACCCGGCTGATAATTCAGTAATTGCCAGAGTTCCATGCGCTACTGCCGATGAACTGGATCACGCAGTAAGGAGTGCTGCATCGGCTTTTTCCCAGTGGCGACATGTCCCTGTTACAGAGCGCGCACGTGTGATGATGCGGTACCAGGCGTTGTTGAAAGCCCATCAGCAGGAAATAGCTGAGCTTCTGTCGCAGGAAACCGGTAAAACCTATGAAGATGCTATGGGGGACGTGTGGCGCGGTATTGAAGTGGTGGAACAGGCCATGAACATTCCTTCACTGATGATGGGGGAAACCGCAGAAAATGTGGCAAGAGGAATTGATACCTTCAGCTTTACCCAGCCACTGGGCGTGTGCGTGGGTATCACACCGTTCAATTTTCCGGCAATGATTCCACTTTGGATGTTTCCTCTGGCAGTTGCCTGCGGCAATACCTTTGTTTTAAAACCGTCGGAGCAGGATCCGTTGACGCCAATGAAACTTGCGCAACTGTTTGAGAAAGCTGGTGCGCCGCCCGGGGTACTGAATGTGGTCCACGGGGGCAAGGAACAGGTAGATCGTTTGCTTCATAGCCCGGAGGTTAAAGCGGTTTCTTTCGTGGGTTCAGTTCCGGTTGGCCGGGCAATCTACCAGACGGCGACCGCCAACATGAAGCGAGCACAATGTTTCGCCGGGGCTAAAAACCATTCTGTAATTATGCCTGACGCGAATAAAGAGCATGTTCTGAATAATTTGGTCGGAGCCTCTGTAGGTGCGGCTGGGCAACGTTGTATGGCCATATCGGTAGCGGTATTTGTAGGAGAGTCAGAACACTGGATCCCCGAGCTTGCGGATCGGATAAGCCAGATAAAACCGGGTTTGTGGAATGATCAAAAAGCCGGATTCGGCCCTCTTATCAGCCCGGCAGCCAAACAGCGGGTGCTCAGTTTGATTGAAAGCGGTAAGCAGCAGGGGGCACGTTGCCTGGTCGATGGCTCTGAGGTAACGGTAGCCGGATATGAAAACGGTAACTGGATTGGGCCTACAGTGTTTACCGGTGTGACATCAGACATGGATATTTATCAGCAGGAAATTTTTGGTCCGGTGCTGAGCTGCATGTCTGTTCGTGACTTGGATGAGGCACTGGCGCTGGTGAATCGCAACCCTTACGGAAATGGCACGTCTATATTTACCAGCAGCGGCTCGGCGGCGCGCAAGTACCAGAGTGAAGTAGAAGTCGGGCAGGTGGGAGTAAACGTACCGATACCCGTACCTTTGCCATTCTTTTCATTTACGGGCTGGAAGAACTCCTTCTTTGGTGATTTGCACGCGTACGGCAAACAGGCCGTTCGTTTCTACACGGAAACCAAAACGGTAACCTCCCGATGGCTGGAAAATGACATTCCGGGCGCGCCTAACATGACGATTTCGATTGATTAGTGAGAGTGGTTGAACATGAATTTTGAGTTGAACCAGGAACAGCAGGCCTTTGCTGAAACCGCCCGCCAGTTTGCAATGCAACAGATGGTACCCTTTGCAGCTGAGTGGGACCGCAATCATACTTTTCCGCTGGAAACCCTCAGACAGGCAGGAGAACTGGGATTTTGCGGCCTCTATACACCAGAACAGGACGGGGGGCTTGGTTTGTCCCGGCTGGACGCATCTATCATTTTTGAACAGCTTGCGATGGGGTGCACCACCACAACGGCCATGCTCACCATTCACAACATGGCTACCTGGATGATTGCCCGTTGGGGGCAGTCGTCTGTCAAGCAACGTTGGGTTGAAGAACTGGTAAGTGGTGAGAA
Source organism: Alteromonas aestuariivivens (assembly GCF_003367475.1). Taxonomy (GTDB): domain Bacteria; phylum Pseudomonadota; class Gammaproteobacteria; order Enterobacterales; family Alteromonadaceae; genus Alteromonas; species Alteromonas aestuariivivens. The sequence goes on along the minus strand of NZ_QRHA01000005.1, from coordinate 105,787 downwards.
ACTGGCTTCTTACTGCCTGACGGAACCCGGGGCCGGCTCTGATGCTGCATCACTGAAAACTACCGCACGTGCTCACCCAGGCGGCTATATATTAAATGGCTCAAAAGTCTTTATATCCGGTGCCGGCAGCACCGATGTGCTGGTTGTAATGGCACGTACCGGTGGAGAAGGGCCAGGAGGAATTTCTGCGTTTGCGGTTCCGGCGGATGCTACCGGTATCCTTTACGGAAAACCGGAGGACAAAATGGGCTGGAACGCGCAGCCTACCCGGATGATCACATTTGATAATGTGGAACTGGACAGCAGCTGGTTACTCGGAGAAGAGGGCGAGGGGTTCAAAATGGCGATGCAGGGGCTGGATGGTGGTCGCATCAACATAGCAACCTGTTCAGTGGGAACAGCACAACAGGCCCTCAATACAGCGCGTCAGTACATGCAGGAGCGACAGCAGTTTGGAAAGCCTCTGGCGGCATTTCAGGCTTTGCAGTTCAAGTTGGCTGATATGGCCACAGAACTGGTGGCTGCGCGCCAGTTGGTGCGACTTGCTGCCAGCAAACTGGATAATGGCGATGCGGATAAAACCGCCTACTGCGCAATGGCAAAGCGTTTTGCCACCGATGTCGGATTTACGGTTTGTAATGAAGCCCTGCAGCTTCATGGTGGCTATGGCTACATTCGGGAATACCCGCTCGAACGCCATGTGAGAGACGTGAGGGTGCACCAGATTTTGGAAGGCACCAACGAAATCATGCGGGTAATCATCGGGCGCAGGCTGATTGCCGACGAACGGGAAATTCTTTAATCAGGAGGTGTAATCAGCATGACAAAAGCCGAAGAGTCTCCACTTTTAGTCCAAGAACTGCCTACGGTATCAGGGCATGTGATTGGCCACCTCACTCTTAACAAGCCCGGTGCTCTTAATGCACTTGACCTCACCATGGCCCAGCTGATGCTGGACGCGTTACAGCGTTGGCGTTCGCGGGACGATGTGTTGTTTGTTTACATCGATGGCACCGGTGACAGGGCATTTTGTGCTGGCGGCGATGTGGTTTCCATGCATAAGGCCATGGAAAGAGAGCAGGGAACAATTCCAAAATTTCTGTGTGATTTTTTCACTACGGAATACTCCCTTGATCATACCATCCACTGTTACCCCAAACCCGTTATCGTATGGGGTAACGGTGTTGTCATGGGAGGTGGAATGGGCTTGCTGGTTGGCGCAAGCCACCGGGTTGTTACCCAGTCGTCGCGGCTGGCGATGCCGGAAATCACCATTGGTCTCTACCCGGATGTTGGAGGCAGTTATTTCCTGCCTCGCCTGCCCGGAAAAAGCGGACTGTTTCTGGGGTTGACCGGCGCCAGTCTTCACGCATCAGATGCCTTGTATCTTGGGTTGGCTAATTATCTTTGCGACGACGGAGACAAGACTGAATTGCTTGCTGCGATGGCCAGTTATCCCTGGCATCAGATTCGCGACGTTCACCTGCAAATCAGTCAACTGCTTGAAGATCACTGTTTGAGCCTGGCTGACGTACCGGAATCTAACATGAAGCATTACCAGCACACCATTAACGAACTGTGTGGTGAAGGCGACTTGCAGAGTATTGTCGGTGCTATATGCAATATGCCGGACAGCCAGGATGGCTGGCTTCAGCGCGCGAAGCAGACACTGCTGGCAGGGTCGCCTTTAACCGCTCACCTGGTTTACCAGCAGTGCATCAGGGGGGCACACATGGGGCTGGCCGACTGTTTCAGGATGGAGCTAATCATGTCTTGCCGGTGTGGCGAGTATGGTGAGTTTCAGGAGGGAGTGCGGGCGCTATTGATAGACAAGGACAGGCAGCCCCGCTGGCACTACGCCGATGTGAGCAGTGTGCCTGATGATGTAATCAATGTTTTTTTCCGCTCTCCCTGGCCAGAACATTCACATCCACTAGCAAAATTAGGAGCAGGGTCATGAGCCATATCGCCTTTATTGGTTTGGGAAACATGGGTGGGCCCATGGTTTCGAACCTGTTAAAACACGGTCAGTCGGTTTGTGTCTTTGACCTGGTGCAAGACGCCATGGCGCATTGTACCAGGCTGGGCGCACGTCAGGCCAAAACCGCAAGCGAGGCTGCCAAAGACGCCTCCGTGGTGATCAGCATGCTACCGGCCGCCACGCATGTACAGGAATTGTATCTTGGTGAAAGCGGGCTACTGGCCAGCATCGAGCCAGACACTCTGGTAATTGATTGCAGTACGATTGATGCTGAAACCGCAAGAGCAGTCGCCTGGGAAGCAAACCTCAAGGGGTGCCCATTTGTTGATGCCCCGGTTTCCGGCGGCGTTGGGGGAGCAAAGGCAGGAACGCTTACTTTCATCATGGGAGGAGATGAAAGTGCGGTAGCGCTGGCTCGCCCGGTATTGCAAAACATGGGCGTGAACCTGTTTCATGCCGGACCGGTCGGTGCAGGACAGATTGCAAAAATCTGCAATAACCTGCTCCTCGCTGTATTGATGGCCGGAACCTCCGAAGCATTGCAGCTCGCTATTCACCATGGTCTGGACCCAAAAGTAGTGTCTGAAATTATGCGCAACAGCTCGGGTGGAAACTGGACGCTGGAGAAATACAATCCCTGCCCCGGGGTGATGGATAACGTACCGGCGGCCAACGATTATCAGGGTGGCTTCCTCGTCAGGCTTATGAACAAGGATCTGGATCTGGCGCTGGCTGCAGCGTCCGAAACCGGAAGTGCTACACCGATGGCGGCGGCCGCCCAAAGCCTGTTCAGGGTGCATCAGAATCATGGTAACGGGCATCGGGACTTTTCGAGCATCTTTGAACTGTTTGCTAAATCCTGAGAGTACCAAACGCCAAGGGCTTGCACTTCGCTTGAGTGTGACTCTCTGGTAGCATGCCCGCATGAATGTTATCAGGAGTCTGCTCGCATGTGGCAGTGCCCGTTGTGCCACCTGGCACTCAATACCGAAGACACAAGCTGGCGGTGCGCCAACAACCATACGTTTGATCGTGCCAAAAGCGGGTATGTTAATTTGTTGCCGGTGCAACAGAAAAAGTCCAAACACCCCGGTGACGATAAAGCCATGCTCAATGCCCGGCGCGCATTTCACGACAGCCATGGCTATTTGCCATTAATGCAGGCCGTGGCCAGGCAACTGGAAAATCTTTTTGTGCAGCACAATAAGCCCATCAGATATTCCGTAGAACCGCCCGCTGCTCCGCTTATATTGTATGACGCAGGCTGTGGTGAGGGGGCGTACCTCAAGTTTGTCGCCGATGCATTGGCTGTAGCCGGTTATTCGGTTGTTGCTTCGGGCAGTGACATTGCCAAGCAAGCGGTGGAAATGGCATCAAAATCTTTTCCGTCAGCCCAGTTTGTGGTTGCCAGCAGTGTCAGTTTGCCGGTAATGGATGAACAGCTTGATGTGATCATGCAGATTTTTGCACCCGGTAAAGATGATGAATACGCACGTGTTCTGAGGCCTCGAGGGCTCCTGGTTACGGTTGACCCTGGACCGGACCATTTGTGGCAACTCAAGCAAAAGGTTTACCAGCGGCCCCAGCAGCACCAGCAGAAGTCCAGTCAAAAAGCGGGCTTTGAATTGCTCGAAACCTGCCGGGAAACCTTTGAGCTGGTGTTTTCCAGTGACACGCAAAGGCAAGCCCTGTACGCGATGACGCCGTACGTATGGCGGCTGAACGAAGAACATCGCGTGGAACTGGATCACCTAGCGGAGGTTACGGCAGATTTCACCGTACGATTCTGGAGAAAGTTAGCGGGCGACAGGCCAGGAGGGCAGTATGAGCAATAAGGCGTTGTTTCTCGACCGCGACGGGATTGTAAACGAAGACAGGGGATACGTTGGCAATATCAAGGACTTTGCATTTACCGACGGGATCTTTGAATGTGTGCGGCGTTACCAGAATAGCGGCTATGTGCCCGTAATTGTGACCAACCAGTCTGGCATAGGACGGGGTTTCTACAGTGAAGTGCAATTCCGTGAACTGTGCGACTGGATGAACGGACAGTTTGAATTGCAGGGTGTCGGGCCACTGGCGGTCTATTATTGCCCTCATCACCCGCACGATGCCATGGGGGAATACCGGCGTGACTGCCACTGCCGCAAACCACGGCCAGGCATGTTGTTGACCGCAGCCAAAGAATTGAAATTGAATTTGGCTGAATCAGTAATGGTGGGCGACAGCTGGCGCGATATGCAGGCGGCCGATGCCGCAGGCGTGAAAAAGCTGATTTGGGTGAATCAGTCGGAAGCGCTGCAACCAACTGACTTACCCGTAATCAGAGTAGACCAGGTTAAAGATGTCCCCCTGTTAACCTGAGTTTCGTTATTCCGGATGTGAAAAACGGGTCAGATGTTTGATGGCCTGACTCAGAAGATCAACATTCAACGCTTCATTGCTGCGGTTACCGGTCTGAATATCGCTGATTTCATAACTGCCGTTGCTCAGTACTTCAGTGCGCAGGCTGTTGTGGATTACCACCACCCGCTCACCTGAGGTGCTAACTAACCAGTTTCGGGTAGGCTGCAGAAGATTTTGCCCGGTTGAGTAGTAGTTTACCGGTGCAGTGCATCCCAGTGCGTTGAGCATGGTTGGGGCCAAATCTTCAGTGCTGGAGAGAGGGGCGTTGATGTTAAGGTTGGTGAACAACCTGCCACGCGGGTTGCGCGAATCCGGACCAAAACCACTGGCAATCAGCACAGGCCCGGATACAAGCGCCTCATTGCTCAGGTAGCCCTGAATTTTGTCTGCCGGCAAAAACGCAATGTGCAAGCCCGGATGATGGTTGCTTAAAGGCTTCTGATAGGCTTCAAACATATTGGTCGGCAACGACTCGTCAACATGCAATGAGGTTGGCATACCCAGGCCAATTGGCAAAGCCAGCATGATCGGGGTCTCTTTCGCCAGGCTTTCCTGATAGATTTCCGGAACGCCGAAAAGGGTGGTCAGCAACAATCCGTCGAGGGTTGAGGCCGTACTGAAGTAATTTTCCACCACTCGCAAATTCAAATTACCCGGTTCGGGCAGAGGTGCACTGTCAGTCTGAACTATCAGCAATGCGTTTTGCTGACTGTTGATTGAACAGTAGACCGGAGCGGTTGGGTAGGTGAATTGGTGAATATCCGGGTCAAACTGAAGCCGTTTGCGCTCTTCATATCGGTCCAGATCGAGCAGACCATATCGGGACATGGTGGTTTTCGCCGTTGCCGGGTAGGACAGGGGAAACATGTTGTCCTGTTTAATGATCGGTTGATACAGGTTGGCGTCTGCCCAAACGTGCACGGCATGGCTGGCAACAAAACACACTACAAAAAAACTGGTGACCGGGATCCCGATTTTGTGACTCATCAGACGGTCAATCCGCTTCCAGAGAGCGTTCGCCAGTATGAGCTGAAATCCGAACCAGACTACGAACAGCATGGACAGAAAGCCCCATTGCTGCAGACCAAACTGGCTGATTTGGGTTTGTGCTTCGCTGCGTAACAGATTGGCAGAACTCACGCTGATGTGAAAGCCTGTGCGGTTATACAGGAGTGCGTCAAATGCAAGCAGGGCAAGCCCGGTGGCGGCGATGGCCGAGGCGGAAACTTTAATTACCCTGGGGTTGGATACCAGGTAACACAGAGGGAGTATGAAGATTACAAACCCGAAAAAGGTCAGAAAGCCGATATGACCCAACCAGTTTGCCACCAAATACAATGACCCGGAAACAGTGCCCGGAGAAGGTGATGAAAAGATAAAAATCGACGCAATGATAATTGCAATCGCAATATTAACCAGGGCAAACCAGTGGCCCCAGTTGACCAGCTTGGTCACCCGCTGACGTCGGGGAGATTCGGCTAAAATCATAGTATGAAGTGCTATCCCTTAATGCTTTTTTTCAGTGCATTGGCAAATTGTTCGGCCATGCTGTCCCTCTGGCTGGCGGGTACCTGCGTGTTAAAAATATGCGTGATCACGTTGCCAAGTACCATTAGGGACAAATCCCGGTTTACCTGATTCTCTTCCAGTATGAACAGGATTTTATTCATCAGTGTTTCGAATTCCTGATCGGAATAACGGCTATTTTGGGGCATTAACGGTACGCCTCTGGTTATGAATTTCTTTAATAAAAAAGAACAGCTTTGCAAATAAAATGATTATAATCGTTGTTTGAGTAATAATACCAACTCTTCTAAGCATCTGTTGCCGTATCGGTGGCAGAATGCCGCCAATACCGGACCGGTATACAGGTTTAAATCTGCCTGCAGGGCAGTGGCATGGCGACGATCGCCTGTCAAACTGCGGGCCGGTTGCCTGGGTATTGTTCAAATAGATTCTAACAGGATACCGCTATCGTTATGAGTGCATTGATTCATCATTTTGTTGTTCATCGCCTGATTGTAAATGATGAGGGAAAAATTAACGCTGTCCCGCGTGAAAGTTGTCTCACCGTGACACCGGAAATTGAACAACTGGCTCATCAAATTAACCACAGTTTCAATGCAAAGCCGGGGAAAGGCGTGGGCCATTTTATTGCTCAATCCCAACAGGGCGAAAGTGACGAATCCCAAGATATAAGCGGTTTTTCGACGAGTTTGAGCGAATTTCTGAGTGCCCAGAAAAATAATGAATCTGAAGTAGCCTCGACATTTCACCAGTTTTCTGTGCAGGCCACGGATAAGTTAATCAAAGCCCTGGTTGATACTGGCAGCGTTGAAACCGGCTTTTTGATTTTTTGCCAGTACGAATTTCTTGCAACCCAGTACCTGATGATAACGCTGCTCAATACCCGGGCTCACGTCGAGGTTAATCAGGCGCTGGAATTGACTTCCAGAGAGCATCTGGATCTGGCCCGAATGCAGCTGGCTGTAAGAATTGATTTGACCCAATGGCAAATTCAGCCCGAACAGCAGCGCTATATCTCGTTCATAAAGGGCCGTATGGGCCGTAAGGTGTCTGATTTCTTTATGGAGTTCATTGGCTGTGAAGAGCTGGTAGATGTCAAGCAGCAGAACAAGCAGTTGGTTGCGACTGTGGATGCGTATCTGGCCAGTGAACAGTTGGATCAGCAGGAGCAGGAAGGGCATCGTCAGGAAGTGAAGGCCTATTTCAAAGAAAAAATTGATAGTGGTGAGACCTTGTCCATCGCCGAGCTTTCAGCCCGGTTGCCGTCTGATGAACAAACCCAGCGTGATTTTGCAGCCTATACGGAATTACTGGAAACTCCGCTTGAAAAAGACATTCAGCCAGACCCGGCAGCACTGCGACAACTGGCTAAATATACTGGTCAGGGCGGCGGGGTGTCGCTCAGTTTTGAGCGCAAATTGCTCGGCGACAGAATTATATTCGATGCGGCGTCAGACACGCTGATCATCAAAGGGGTCCCGCCCAACCTCAAGGATCAGCTGGTTCGCCAGTCAAAAGGCCCCCAATAGCCTCTGCAGTGAATGCAGAAAATAACTATACTATCGAGCTAAAACGAACACGTTGTAAGGGTGTTATGCAATTATTTGTGAATGACTTGACCGTGATGGACTTCTCCTACCTTTGTGCCGAGCGTGGCATGGTCGGTGAGAGCTGGATCGTGGATGTGTTGCTGGACGGCGCACTTAACGACGAAAGCATGATCCAGGATTTCGGTAAGGTTAAAAAAGATTTAAAGCGACTGATTGACGAGTACGTTGACCACAAATTGCTGGTGCCTGCAGATTACGCTCAAACCCGGGTGATTCATGATGAGAACAGCGCCCAGGTTGAAGTTCAGTTCCGCTGCCATGACGGCCGTCAGTTTATGCTCAGCAGCCCGGCCGATGCCTATGCGTTTGTCTATGCACCGGAAGTAACTATGACGTCGGTCAGCGATTACCTCAAGGAGGTACTGGCGACCCATCTGCCAGACAATGTCGATGATATTGAATTGATATTACGTACGGAAGTTATTGATACGCCCTTTTATCACTATACCCACGGCCTGAAAAAGCACGACGGCAACTGTCAGCGGATTGCCCACGGCCATCGTTCCAAAATTGATATCTTTATCGACGGTGTGTCGTGCCTGGAGAGCCAGAACTATTGGGCCCAGCGTTGGAAGGACATTTATATCGCTACTCGTGAAGATCAGGTTGATCTGGCTGATACCTGCATCCAGGGTGAAATATCCGCGCCTGAAAACTATCACTGTTTTGCTTACGAAGCGTCCCAGGGGCGTTTTGAAATCATTCTGCCCAAATCCGATTGTGAAATTATTGACACGGATTCCACGGTGGAGTGTCTGGCACAGTACATATTTCAGCATCAAAAACAGCGTCGTCCCGAGGGTAAGTGCAAGGTGCTTGCCTACGAAGGGGTAGGTAAGGGCGCAATGATATCGGAGTAGTCTGTGAAGCGAATATCAGAATGGTCGCTTGTGGTGGCGTTCTGCCTGTTGAGTGCAGCCGGCGTTGCCAACCCGTCCAACGATGCACTTATACTGAATGGGCCACTGACACAGGGAAGCCTGCTCCGGGGGCAATTACCCCCCGGTAGTAAAGTATTTCTCAACAATCAGTCGCTGAACGTAAATCCACAGGGTAAATTTGTGTTTGGTTTCGAGCGGGATGCCGGGCCAAATCACCAACTGCACTGGATTTTACCAGACGGCACCCGCCAGCAAAGGGCACTGGAGCTGTCCCAACGGCAATATGACATTCAGCGTATTGACGGCCTGCAACAAAATATGGTTTCGCCGCCCGAGGAAGTGCTGACGCGGATACGTGAAGACGGTATAAAAGTTGCCCGTGCCCGGTCGGGGGTCAGTGAACTGGACGCAGTATTTACCCGTTTTATCTGGCCGGCTGATGGCCCCATTACCGGTGTATATGGTAGCCAGCGTATTCTTAATGGTGAGCCCAGAAGACCCCATTTTGGCGTTGATGTGGGCTCTCCAACCGGTACTCCTGTGGTTGCGCCAGCCACTGGAGTGGTAACCCTGGCGGACGATCTGTATTTCTCAGGTAATACGGTGGTTCTTGATCATGGTATGGGGGTATTCTCAACCTTTCTGCATCTGAATGAATTCAGTGTAAAAGTGGGTGACCGTCTGGAACAAGGTCAGCAGCTGGGCACTATCGGTGCGACCGGGCGGGCCACCGGGCCGCATCTGGACTGGCGTATTAATCTTGGCACCATGCGTCTTGATCCGGCACTGCTGTTGCCACCCAGATAGCGAAAAAAACAGCTGGGCCGTCAGCTGGGCTGCTAGCTGGGTTTCCTTACGGGCGGCCCAGCCATTGTTTAAATGCATCCGGGTTACTGATGGTCAGGTAACACACATCCTCCCGACTGCTCAATATGGGAAGTTCCAAATTCAGCAGGCGCCCTTCACGGATAACCGTAACCTGTGCGTGGCTTTGCTGGCAGGCATCCAGCAGGCGCTGCAACAAAGCATCGTTGACCACATAGCCATTGAAAGCAACAAGCCGGTCATTAATCTGAATACCAGCCTGGCAGGCCGCCAGTCCTTCTCTGACCTGCAAAACAGTAACACCGGCCTCTGCGTTTTTGACACTGGCACCGAGCTGATGTCTGTGTGGCGCTGAGGCCGGTGGTGTGCCGCCTTTGTCGTCTTTGCCCTGACGAGGTCGAAAGTTCATTTCTATACCAATATCCGACAGCCAGTGTTGGAGTGGCACATCCTCAGTACCGTAAACAACTGATTGAAGATAATCCGTTATGTCGATACCAAATTCTGAGTTACATACCTCAGCAATTACATTGTCCTGTGTGCCAGATTGCTCAAGGCCGTAATCCCGCCACAGAATCTGCATCACGTTGTCGAGAGTGACCTCGTTATTGGAGCGCCTGCGCAGCAACAGGTCGAGCCCAAGAGCGATGATGCCGCCCTTGTTGTAGTAGCTGACAATATTGTTGGTGGCACTGGCGTCCTGTTTGTAGAACTTGGTCCAGGCGTCAAACGAAGACTCTGCAACACTCTGTTTGTTACGCCCGGCGGTTTGTTGCAGTCGGGTCAGGTTCTGCCCCACCAGTTCGAGGTATTTTTCGCCGCTGATGACACCGGCCCTGGCGAGGGTAACGTCGTCGTAAAAGCTGGTAAAACCTTCGTAAATCCAAAGCTGGTCGGTGTAGACCTCGGCAGACAAATCCGGCTTGATCATCACCGAAGGCTTGATTCGCTTTACATGCCAGGTATGAAACAGTTCATGGCTGCACAAACTCAAAAACGCGGTGTAGGTGTCGCTGTTCCTTACGGGCTCCCCGGTTAACGGAAGATCAAAACGGGGATACAGCAGTGCTGTGGAACTTCGGTGTTCCAGGCCGCCGTAACCGGAATCGCTGAGCAGGGTCATAAACACATAACGCTGCATTGGATAGGGGCGACTAAACAACTTCAGATGGTGCTCACAAATGGGAACCAGGTCGGTACTTATCTTACTCACGTCTACCTGTGTACTGCCGCTGAAAAGCAGGACAAATTCTACATCACCAACCATAAAGGACGCCCGACTGCAGCGGCCGATAAAAATGGGGTGATCAATAAGCTCGTCGTAATCTTTGCTCAGGTAGCAGGCATCGGACTCCCGTATGTTGTCCACTGGCATTGAAGTCTCAACGTGCCATAGTGACAGATGCGTCGGGGGGATTATCTGCAACCGGCAGGGCAGTTGTTCATGACCTTTGACCGCCAGAAATACGCTTGTGCCATTGCAGAATGCGAATTCATCGTTGATAAACGCAGAGCGAACCGATAAATCGAACGCGTAAACCGTATAGCTTAACGTGAACGCCCGGCCACTGGTGGTGATCTTCCAGCTTTGCTTGTCGAGCTTGCTAACCTCCAGAAACTCGCCATCTGAAGTGCTGGCCTCAAAGGTAATGATGTTGCGGGCAAAGTCCCGAATCATGTAGCTGCCCGGGATCCAGGCTGGCAGGCAAACTGTAACGGACTCAGAGTCTAAATCCGGCACTGTCATCGTTACTTCAAACAGGTGCTGACTTTGGCTTTTTACCGACAGACGATAGTCAATAACGGGGGATTCGGTGTTCATGAAGGTGATCAAATAAAGACAATGAAATTACCCGTATGATGCATGAGTCTGTGGCGTTTGTCAGCAAACACGAAAAGATGGTGCTTATGCGGTTCGTTTGTTATAACTATGTTAAATCAATGGGATGCGGCCAGGTGGCTGTGAGTCCAATTCAGAATGTCCGGTGCACACAGAGCAGGGGATGATATGCGACAGATAGAACGATTATTAACCCGTTATGGCGAAAGCCACCAAAACAAAACCAATGTGCTGATCCACACCATTGCGGTGCCCAGCATTTACTTTGTTACCGTAGGATTGCTGTGGGCACTGCCGGTGCCAGAGTGGCTGGCACAATTTGATGTGACCTGGGCTCACCTGTTTGCGATACCGGTCCTGTATTACTATTTTCTGCTATCCGGCCCGATAGGTGCAGCCATGACGTTGCTGACAATTGCTTCATTTGGCGGTATTTTGCTGCTGGAGAAATTTGGCATCCCGGTGGGACCGTTCTGTCTGGCGCTTTTTGTTGTGATGTGGGTCCTTCAGTTTGTGGGCCATAAAATTGAAGGCAAAAAGCCATCCTTCCTCGAAGATTTACGGTACTTGCTGGTTGGGCCCGCTTGGTGGTGGGTGCACTGGCTTAAACGAATGAATATCAGTTACTAGGAATGGCTGCGACAAGCCGTACGAGCAGTGCGACCAACTCGGTCTTCTTGATATTCAAACTGCGTATAATGAATTTCGGATTAATAATTTCGGTAGTATTGTGAGCCGCTGGCAACGCTTATTTGACAGTAACGAACGTCTCTTCTGGACCCTGCACAGCGCTGGCTGGGCGGGTTTCGCGATCATCTATTACATTGGTTCGTTTCTGCATGACGTTCGTTCAATCTGGGTCTTTATCATCTTACTGAACGCGTATTCAGGCTGGCTGCTGACCATCCCGTTGCGATACGTGTTTCGCTGGGCCAGACGACAACACCCTTTAAAAATGGTGATCACGGTCATTTTGGCATGTTACGCAGTGGCGTTGTTGTGGGCGGTGGTGAAAAACATAAACTACTGGGAGATCTACAAGCATGGTTATCGCCCTGAAGCCTGGTACATGTATTTTACCAATACGATTAATTCACTCATCATGGTTGGCTGTTGGAGTGGGGTGTATTTCGGCATCAAAAACTTCCAGATGCTGCAAAAAGAAAAGCAGAATGCTCTGAAGGCCAGTACCATGGCGCATCAGGCACACATAAAAATGCTGCGCTATCAGCTTAACCCGCATTTTTTGTTCAACACACTTAATGCAATATCAACCCTGATCCTGCTTAAAGAAAATAACTCTGCAGAAAAAATGGTCTCCCGTCTGAGTGACTTTCTGCGCTATTCCCTCGACAACGACCCCATCAAGCGCGTCCCGTTAGGCCAGGAAATCAAGGCACTTCGACTGTATCTGGAGATTGAAAAGGTACGCTTTGATGATCGTCTGGAAGTTTTATGGGACATTGACGAGACCTGTGAATCAGCATTGGTTCCCAGTATGATACTGCAACCGATTATTGAAAATTCCATCAAGCATGCCATCTCCAAAATGGAGCAGGGGGGGCGCATAGCCATCACTGCCCGCACATTTGGTAACGACCTGCTGATGGATGTTGCCGATAACGGCCCCGGTGCCGATATTAAAAACGGTCAGCTGAGCCGTGAGCATGGCGTTGGGCTGGTTAATATTAAAGAGCGATTGCAATCCTTGTATAACCGGAATTTTGCGTTCTCCATTGAGCACAATCAACCCTCCGGTGTCAGGGTGAGGATCCGTATACCTTATGAAGTGAAGGATGCATGATCATGAGTCACCAACCCATCAAGACCATAGTGGTCGATGACGAACCTCTTGCCCGTAAAGGCTTGAAAGCCCGCCTGGAGCGGCATGCGGATATAGAAATTGTGGCAGAATGCCAGAATGGGCTGGACGCCGTCAGTATGATTTCCCAGCATCGTCCTGATTTGGTATTTCTCGATATTCAAATGCCCGGCCTGAACGGTTTCCAGGTTATCCATAAACTGCGGGAACTGAATCAGCCTATTCCCATGATCATATTCGTGACGGCGTATGACAGTTATGCCATCAAGGCGTTTGACGTGCACGCACTCGATTATCTGCTTAAACCTGCCGATGACGAGCGTTTGGCCGCTGCGCTTGAAAAGGTCCGTGAATACTTTACAACGCAAAATCAGGATGAACAGTCCCGCAAGCTTGTCACTTTGGTGGCTGAACTGACTGGTGATGACTGTGAGGAGATTCTGCGTAAACTGGCCAGCGGTGAAGTAATTGAAACCAACCCTTACCCTGACGTTCTGGCGATTAAGGATGGTTCTGAGGTGACCCGGGTTGCGGTACAGGACATTCAGTGGATTGATGCCGCAGGCGACTACATGTGCGTTCACGCTCTGGATGGCATGCACATTATGCGTAAGACCATGAAAGAACTTGAGCAGGAACTTAATCCTCAGTGGTTCGTCCGGGTCCACCGTTCTGCCATTGCCAACATACGGTTTGTGAAAAAACTGGTGAGCCATATCAGTGGTGAATACCACCTGATTTTACAGAACGACACTGAACTCAAGGTGAGCCGCAGTCACCGGGACAAAGTAAAAGCGGCTATGCGAATGTAGCCAGGAGGCCGCATTTTGAGCGGCTTTTTAGGTGTTAAAGCGGTTACGTGTAACGGTTGTTCATTAGGGTTTCCAAGGTTTCTACCGAAAGTTTCTCCAATAGCTTGGGCTGGGTCCAGGTTGCTTCAAGCGGCACCTCCACTGCTTCTCCATTTTGCTCGCCGACCATTACCCCGGTGCTGCCTTTTGCTATCAGGGACACAGCGTAACAACCGAGCTTAACTGCCAGCAAGCGGTCCTGGCTGACCGGTGAGCCGCCGCGCTGAACATGGCCGAGTATCACCGGGCGTACTTCGGAACGGGTCTCTGTTGTCAGTCGTTCTGCCAAAGCGGTTATGCCGCCGGGCCATAGATTTTCTGTGAGCACGATGATGTAGCTGATGTTTTTACGTTTTTGCTCACGGCGTTCGTTGAGTTGCAGCACGATGTCTTTAACCGTTTTGTCTTCGCTTACAAAAAGCTCCGGCAGGATCACGTAGTCTGAAGCGGAGGCGAGTGCGGCGTTAAGGCCCAAAAAGCCGGAATGCCGCCCCATAACTTCAACCAGAAAAATTCGTTCGAAGGCATCGGCTGTGTCACGTACTTTGTCAATTGAATCCACTGCAGTCTCAATTGCGGTGTAGTATCCAATGGTGGCGTCGGTGCCACTGATGTCGTTGTCGATGGTGCCGGGTAGGCCGATGATTTGGCCTTTCCAGAAGCGGCCAAGGTGCGCAGCTCCGCGAAATGAACCATCGCCGCCAATCACCAGCAGGGCATCAATGTGCAGCTTCTCGAGATTTGCCGCAGCCAGCCGGGCAGATTCTTCGGATTTGAACTCCAGGCATCTGGCACTGTGAAGCAATGTGCCACCCCGTTGGATCAGATTGTGTACGACTTTATTGTTCAGCAGGCGATATTCCTGGTGCAGCAGCCCATTGTAGCCGTGTTCGTAACCAAAAATTTTGTATCCTGCACGTTCGCAGGCAAGAACGATAGCCCGAATACAGGCATTCATACCCGGCGCATCACCACCGGAGGTTAAAACAGCAACATTCTTTGTCACAGCAAAACACCCTTTTTGTTGTATTCAATCCATAAATTATTATTAAGGCAGAAAAAGCCAAAGGCGTGACGTTTCCCAACGGCCAGGCTCTGGAATAGCATGGCAGAAGCCAAAGCAAGTGCCAAGTTTGATAATGGGTTCAACACTGTGCGGAATTTTGCAGTAAACTTTTTTGCCGATTACGGGACTAACAATGTGGGCAGTCAGATCAAGGACATACAATGAAAATATGGTTTAAGGTGGCGTTTCTGATCCTGCTGGTAACGGGGTGTTCCTCCAAGCTGGCGTACAATAATCTTGATTGGCTGGTTTACTGGTATCTCGATGATTATGTAGAGCTGAACGACGCTCAGGAAAGCCTTTTTGACACCCATCTTCAGAATTGGATCTCGTGGCACAGAACGGAAGAGCTATCACGCTACATCACGCATCTGAAATCCCTGCGAAACGATATTGAAAGCGGCTCGCTAAATGAGGAACGGCTTCAGTGGCACATGAACGAGGCAACACAGCACTGGGCCCGTATTCGTGAAGAACTGAGCCCTGAACTGGCGAAATTTGCACTCACCCTGTCCGACGATCAAATTGTGCGCATGTTTGCCGCGTTGGAAAATGACAATCGTGAAGAAGAAGAGAAGTGGCAGGACAAGCAGGATGACTCTGCGGAAAAGCGCCTGGCAAAACGAAAAGAAGAGTTTTACGACAGTTTTAAACAGCGTATCGGTCGCTTAACCGATGAGCAAAAGGCCATAATAGATAAATATGTAACGCAATTTGTTTCCACCCATCTGCACTGGATTGAGTACCGCAGGGCGGTGCAATCAGAAGCCCGGCGTATCTTTGCAACCAGGAACTACTCTGAAGACGCTTTTATCGCCAGCCTGCAGGCGTTAATGACCGACCCTGACGCGTATCGAAGCGAAGAGTACACCCGGGTACGGCAGCAAAATAATCAGTGGTACACCCAGATGGCCGCAGAGCTGGCGTCGTCGTTAACGGCTAAGCAAAAGCGCAAGCTTATTGATGAAATTAGCGATATTATCAGCGATCTTAGTGAGTTACTGGATGATAATTGAGTGAGCCACGATGTTCGGCCCGTTTATGGTTTTTTTCTCGCACTGGTCACAGCCTTTTTGTGGGGTATATTGCCGATATTTTTGACGCTTTGTCTGCAGGCAATGGATAGCCCTACGATTACCCTTTACCGTTTCGCGAGTGCAGGTGTCGTGGTTGGCCTGCTTCTGGTTAAAAAGCGCCAACTGGGCGCCTATTCGGGTTTATCACAGGGCTTGTGGCTACTCTGCATTGGTGCAACCTTCATGCTGGTTATTAATTACGTGACTAACGTAATGGGGCTGGAGCATCTCAGCCCGGCGAGCGTTCAGGTGCTGATGCAGATTGCGCCGTTTGCACTTATGGTTGGTGGCGTAGTGTTTTACAAGGAACAGTTTAACCGAATACAACTGGTGGGGGCAGTTTGTCTGCTGGTTGGATTGGCGCTGTTTTTCAATCAACGGTTGTCGCAGATTGCTGCCTCAGAAAGCGAAGATTTCATTGGTATTGTGTTTGTCGTCGTCGCTGCGCTCAGCTGGGCGATGTACGCGCTGTGTCAGAAAGTGTTGCTGGGCCCCATGTCTGCCATGCAGCTTACGTTGTTGCTGTACGTATTCGGTTCAGCGATGCTGCTGCCGTTTAGTGAACCCGTTGACCTGACCAACATGAATTCGGTTCAACTCGGTGCTTTGGTATTCTGTTGCCTGAACACGCTTGTGGCTTATGGCGCGTTTACCGAAGCCCTGCGCATCTGGTACGCCTCACGTGTCAGTGCTGTGCTGGCACTAGCACCGCTGTTTACCTATTTGAGTATGCTGATTGCCGAGCAGGTGCAGCCAGCAGTATTTACGCAGCCGGAATTGGGGGGCGTTGCCTATTTAGGTGGCGTATTGGTGATTGTTGGTTCAGTAGTAGCGGCGCTGGGAAGAGAGCGGTTCCGGCCTGCGGCCTGAACCATACGCTGCAGAAGAGTTAAATCCGTTCAACTCAGTATCCGTTATTAACCTTTATTGGCAGACTGCCTTTTCTGCCAAATGTACGCCAAAAGTTTTCTAGATGTGGTCAAGAACCGGTGCCCACTGCACCCGAAGGGCAGGACCGTTAAAGTTTTGTGGCGGTATTTTTTCCACCCCATAGTGGTTGGCTAGATCTGCCCGGATTTGCTCTGCAGGGCCAGTTTGGCCTGCTGTGGTCAATACATTGAACCTCAGTTTGAGCAACCTAATCTCCTCAGATGTGTTGTTACGTACCACCCGGTTGTTAACCAACCATAATGCCTGCTCGTACTTGCCTTGTTTCATGCAGGCCTCAACTGCCAGAATAAAATTTCCCAGTGCAGTTTTAGGGGAAGCCAGGTCAAACTGCTGCAAAATTTCCAGTGCATTTTCATAGCGGTGCAGCTTTATTAGTGCTGCAGCGGTACTGTATCGCAACGGCACCGGAACCTTTTCCGGTGCACCAAATCGTTGTGTGACAAGGTCGAGATAGTCACTCTGCCTGTTTTGCTGTTGCAGTAAAAAGTGTTGCACAGCTGTGGTATGAAAAGCTATTTCACGTTGTTGTGGGGCAGGGAGAGCGGGGCGATTGGCGTACCAGGCGTCAATCTCTGAGTATGCCAGGTTCAACACATCGTGACTGGGGCTAAGTGCGTCTTTGCTTAATGCAACCAGTTCGCGCATTTGGCGGTTGAATTGTGCATTTTTGGCAGTGTCCGGGCGATAAATGGAATACTTATTCTGATTTGCCCTGTGAGCCTGGACCCGTAGCGCCATGGCATGGAGACGGTCAGTTTCGTCGGTAACTATGGAGCTGTTGAATTGTGCACATGCCACGGAACTCAGCAGTGTACCCACGCAGGCCAGAGCAACGAATTTCAAACGGAGCGTTTTTTCACTTTTTAACGATTCCAGTCGCAGTAAGTTTGCGCTGGCCTGGCTGTGAATGCTGGTAAATCCACTTATTTGAGCCGCTTGATTACTCGTACCTGAATGGCTTTGCAGGATAATTGCAGCGAGATCCTGGCTGTATTTTTCACGCTTTACGGCATAGCAATGCTGGTCACAACTCATTTCTACCAGCAGGTCAATTCGTTCAATCAATTTAATAACCAGTGGGTTCCACCAAAACACCCGCCTGGCCAATTGCGTTACCCACTTAAGGCCTGGATCACAATGGCGAAGGTGGGTGACTTCGTGTAACAATACCGAATGAAGCTGTGAGGAATTGAGCAGTCTGCGGTTAAGCCATATGGTTGGCCGAATAACACCTGTCGCCATTGCTGGCGGACAACCCTGGCAAATTTTCACTGAAATGCCGCATAAATAGTGAGCTTTGGCCGGTAAGTTGTAATGCACCAGTAATTCTGTCCGATCCTCTGCGGTTTTATTCAGACTGTCCAAATAGCGTAAGTAACGCAGCACATCACCAAAAAACAGCAGAATGCCTAAACACAACAGGCCCGTAAACACATGGCTGAAAGAAAACCACTCAACATTTTGGACAACGTTCCCCCAATGAGAAATGTTGGCGAAAACCTGCCCTGGGGTTGTATTAGAGGCCATCATTTCGGTGGGCAGAAAATAGTCGATGTTGTGTGGCAGCAAAGAGGAGGGGGCGAGGAGGCTGACTTCCAGATCATGCCATGGAATAAACCAATTGAGCAGTGCAAGCATCAATAGTGTTATCTGTAGTCTTGCGGGGGCTTCTTGAATGAATTTGACCGTGATCAGCATCAACACAGTGGTAGCAAAATTGGTTAACAGGTAGTCCATTTATTTTCTTACGCTATTGTTTTTTTTTGTCTTTCAGGTATTGCTGCAGATATTCAATTTCATCATCCGTGAGTTTGTCGTCGTCGATTATATGGGTGATAAGCCCCTTGGCACTACCGCCGAAAAACCGTTTGATAAAATTGGGTAGTACACTGGGCGTTAACTCTTCCTGTGTGACAGCGGCCTGAAACAACAGCGCTCTGCCATCCTTTCCTACCCGTATGATGGCCCCTTTTTCTTCAAGTCGATCAACAATGGTTTTCACCGTGTTGTACGCAACGGGCTTTTGCTCGCCTATCCACTGGTGGATTTGTTTCGCTGAGCACTGAGTCTGTTTCCAGAAGTAGTGCATTACATCCAGTTCGAATTCACTTAATTTCATATCTATTCCACTTGAACTACATTTGCAGTGCATATTGACTACAAATGTAGTTTGAAATGTGTTGGAACGTCAACCGTTTTTAATGGGATTCAGAAATAGTCTGTCACGGTGACTTTACCTCTGGTCATCCTGGCTAGCAGAGCTTCCCATTCTGAGGTGTCCCAATTTGTACGGTTACCCATTACAATGGCTTGCTCCAGGTTTTTAACTGCCAGTGCAAAGTCACGGTCGGGTCTGTCTTTATAGGAAAGGGCCAGCAGGTAAAAATACTCCGGATTGAGATGTTGCGACTTTTCCGCCAGTTCCAGGTATTCCATGGCGCCTTCAATGTCTCGTAGCGACGTGTTATCTGCGGTAATTTTAATCCTGGCTGCATTCAGGGTTGCGGCTTCGTGCCCTTTTTGCATAGCTGACTCAAACCAGAACAATGCTTTTTTCTCGTCTTTTTCAATCCAAGGGCTGGTCATTAGTAACTTTCCAAGCCGGTATTCTGCTCGGGCAAGGCCAAATTTGCTGGCTTCAGTTATCCACTTAATGGCTTCAGGGATGTCTTTCTGCTCCATGTAGAGTTCCAGCCCATACTCGTACATCGCAGCCGGATGCCCTTTTACTGCAAGGCTTTTCAGTAAGGTTTCCGCCTGGTGAGGCTGTTCTTCCATCCAGGGAAAGAGAACCATTGACATAGCGTATTCATACTGGTCTTCCAGCGTGTCGCTTTTCTTTGCGGTGCGCACAATTTTACGGGTTTCACCATAAAGTCGAGGCAGGTCTTCTATCAGGCCAAATTTATCGTTAGTTGCGGCACCCAAGTAAGCCCTGTTCACAAATTCAACCGGTTCACCTTTGAACTGGGGCTGCGCAAAGGGAAATAACTGGTAGGAATCGATATACCTGTTCACATAACCGGTTTTCTGAATTTTGCTGATGTGCCGGACAGAACCGTCGGTAGCTACGTCGTTCTCAACAACTAAGAACGCCGGTCTGCTAACGATAACACCTACAGGAAATACAATTTCACTGTCGATTTCCGTCATGTCGTAAAAAAACTTCCGTTCTAATGCGGGGCTACCGTTGAAGGTGACTTTGTAGTCCAGGTTTTGCTCGATGATCTTGGGCAGATACCGTTGTTGCTCGTTGTGTTGTCGCAGAGCGAATTCGCCGAGTAATTCATCTACCCGTGCCAGTTGTTCGCCATCGAGTTCAGCGAGCATCGCGTCTCGAACGGATTCCGCATTATGGTATTTTTGATCCGCCGCCAGGGAGAAATAAATCAATGAGGAAATAGGGTCAGCTTTCACACCCAAACCCTCAGAATACATCACGCCCAGTTGGTAGTAGGCATGGGCACTGCCGACCTCCGCACCTTCCTGATAGAGAGAAAATGCAGAATCATATTGCCCGTTTTTGAATTCCGTGTTCGCTTTTAACAGGTTGATAGATGCAGCCTGAAAAGGCAGCGTGATTGCCAGAGCGGTTATCAGGTTTTTGCCAATATATTTCATTTCAAATCCCTCGTTCCTAAGGTGTCTTAAACTACATTTGTAGTCAATGGTAACTACGAATGTAGTTTTATGTGCTGAGGGTGTCAAGTAAGTGGACGAAAAATGATCAGACTGGTGTGTGTAATTGTATCGGTTGCAACAGAAACAAATAGGATCTTCAGGCAAAGAGTAGTTAATGAACAAGGTTTGTTCAATGAAATCACACGCACAACGATAGCAGGCTGAAACGCAATGCGAAGCGGCTTGAAGTTAAAGCTGGCTATCTGACTTACGGTTGTCCTGCCTGCATCTGGGGAGTATGTCCGCCAGAACAGGCAAAACGCCGGCAATTCCAGAAAGTCAAAGAGGTGTATAAATTAATCAGGGATTGTTCTCATCAGATTTTTTTTCACCGATTGGCTTTTGATTGCCTTTGCAGATGGTATCAAAATCATCACGATAGTAGCGTAATTGCTCACATTCGACCTCAAAGCGTTTACGAGCGGTCAGTGCCTGCTGCGGATGACTGCTGTCATTCATAACGCGGGATAACTCTGAGCAAACCTGTTGCTGGTGCCTTACTTCGAGAATGTCTTCGCAGGCTTTGTCGTTTGTGCTGCAGGCCGATAGCGAGATGGCCACACCGGTTGCGGCCGCAATGCGGTAATGTAATGTCATGCAGAAAGTCCCAAGTAATCGAATAATTCGCCGCGCAGGTCATCAAACTTTTGTTGGTGTTCTTTGCGCAGCGGTATGTCTTCAATTAGTTTATAGACCCGTCTGCATTCTTTAATCAAGGTGGGTTCTGGTTTTTTCTGATTACTCAGTACCTTAAGTAAACACTGAAGTAAATTCAGTGCTACTCCGGTGTTAACCGGGGCAAATTGGAGTGCAAGGCTGAACGAATCCCGGGCCTGACCATACTGGCCTTTCTGGTAATAATCGATGCCTTGCCGGTTGTGTTGCTGGTACAGTGACTGGCGTTCTTCAGCCCGTTTGCTTTCATACTGCATCAGATGCTGGCTGTTAGGGTCGAGATCTTCGCCATTTTGCCGGAGTGTTTTAATCAGATCCTGCGCTTCATCGAATTCCCCTAAATCGTACATCACCTTTAAACTGTCGGGTGCAAAAGCCGTAGGGTAGTGTTCGTATTTTTCCTCTATCGCAAACTGGGACTGGAACAGATCCCGTTTGGCGTCGAGCATTTTACCGTCGAGGGAGTATATGCGTGCATTGACGACCTGCTCATAAATGTCCAAATCGAGCTTGTCGCTCTGACGGTTCAGAATGTCGTCAAATTTACCCCGTTGTAGCAGCAGTAAAGCCTCTTGCTGAAAGCGGTTTCGGGTACGTTTGTCTTCAGCATGTTCTGCAGCATCCAGTACGCTGCGTATGTAGCTGCACCAATGGGAAACATCCTGGTGTACAGTTCGCTTTGAGAGCTGCCAAATTGCCTGACTGGATTCGGTAACGAGCTGATAATCCTGGTTTTCCCTGGCGATGGTGCAAGCCGTGAAATGACGGGGCAATGAAAACGGCGACAGTTTTATGGCCTGACGAATAGCATCAATTGCACGTTCACCTTCTTTCAGTGCGTGCTGGGCTTCGGCAATCAGGTCATAGGCTTCGGCACTGAAGCGATTGAGTACCAGAATTTCTTCTCCGACAGCGAGTGCCTGATCAGGTTTATTTAACTTGAGATAGGTTTTTCCCAGCGCAATCTGGGCCCAGAGTACCGGTTTTCCTGTTTGATAGTTTTGCAGGATTTCGAGAGACTTCTCAGGCTGTTTTATTTTCCAGTACAGCTCAACCAATGCCTGTTCACAATAGCGGCGATAGGGTGAATCGGTATTTACCAGCATCTGACAGGCAGCAATGGCCTTATCCCATTGCTCTTCAAAGATAGCCCGGTAAACCACCAGCATGTGCTGACGTTTCTGCCAGGCCCGTGCTATACGTGATTTAAGCTGAGACTGGGAAAACGGTTTAATCAGGTAATCATCCGGACGTCGCTCCAGCGAACCCAGTACGATAGGGCGCGCGCTGTCAGCACTGATGAGCAGAAATATCGTGGAGGGCTTGATGAATTTACGAAAACGAAGCTCTTCAATCAACTCGTAGCCCGTTTTTTTGTCACTTCCCAAATGCAGATCGGCGATGATGATATCGAACTTTTGTCGGCGACAAATTGCGATAGCCTGCTCTGCAGATGGTTTGGTGACGACTTCCGTTGCACCCATGGAATTAAGCAGACCGCGCAATAGCAATAAGAACGGGCGCTGATCTTCAATTATTAATACCCGCTTATCGGTAAAATTCATGCAAACTACTCACGCCGTACCGGACTTCTTATCCAACTCTTCCGCACATCTTCCGTGAATTCAATACGCTAAGCAAGTATCAGAGTGACAATCCAAAGATTAAAGGTTCCATGTGATGCGCCGATAACCAAATGCAGTAAACGAGGGAGCATTTTTTGCACAACAGCATCCATTCAAAGGCAGTCGGCGATCACGAATGGTCGGGAAATCTTGCCCGCGCTGCGGGGAAGGGCGCGGTGTTCTCGCTGTTCCTGGCTATGCACGTCCAGCCTGGCCGTTTACCCTCGCGTATCAGTGAACCGGCTGCGTCTGATCCAGATAAGGTGGTCAGCCCTACCAACCAGTCCCACTACCGTAACCCGCCTTTGCAGACAGACGAACAGGATGTGGCACATTCGGCTGTTTCAGCCAAACTTTTGGCGGCCCGGCGCACAGCTGACTTGAGTCTGTGGCAGGCTATGCACCCAGAACCGCTGGCGGTGAAAAATGATCCTCAGTGGATAGATCCTGGTGTAATTGCTAACTGCAGCATTGCAACTCAGTCTGCGTTTCGTGGAGGCGAACAACCTTTGCGTGTCCAGCAGCCGGAAAATCTTGCTGACATAATACCGGTTGCCCAAACCTTGCTGAGAGCCTGACTGGCTCTGGCTTTCACTGGCCGCCTCTGGTATAGTCGCGCCCGCATTTTGCACTGGTTTTACGTTCCAATTAGCAAATAAAGGTACAATTTTCATGTCTCAATATGTTGTTTGCGCAATGTATAAGTTTGTTGCGCTTGATGATTTTGAAGCCATGCGGCAGCCGCTGCATAACACTATGGTCGAACTTGGTATTAAAGGAACTCTGTTACTGGCCCATGAGGGCATCAACGGTACGGTTTCCGGTACCCGTGAGGGCATCGATGGTCTGCTCGCGTATTTGAATGCCGATGTGCGTATTAACCCCATTTCATTCAAGGAATCGCTGCACGAAGAGCAGCCGTTTTACCGCACCAAGGTCAAACTCAAAAAAGAAATTGTTACCATGGGCGTCAATGGGATCGATCCGCGCCATACGG
The DNA here is from genome assembly GCF_003367475.1 of Alteromonas aestuariivivens. Taxonomy (GTDB): domain Bacteria; phylum Pseudomonadota; class Gammaproteobacteria; order Enterobacterales; family Alteromonadaceae; genus Alteromonas; species Alteromonas aestuariivivens. The sequence continues at coordinate 81,973 of NZ_QRHA01000005.1, read as the reverse complement.
TGGGCACCTATGTGAAGCCCAAAGACTGGAATGCGCTTATCAGCGACCCGGATGTTACCGTTATTGACACCCGCAACGATTACGAAATTCAGATTGGGACGTTCAAACATGCCATCGACCCTAAAACCAAAACTTTTCGTGAATTTCCCCAGTATGTGAAAGAGCAACTGGATCCGGGTAAACATAAGAAAGTAGCGATGTTTTGTACCGGCGGCATACGCTGCGAAAAGTCCACCGCCTATCTGAAAGAACAGGGTTTTGAGGAAGTGTATCACCTCGAAGGTGGCATTCTTCAGTATCTGGAAGACGTGCCCAGGGAAGAGTCTTTGTGGGAAGGAGATTGTTTCGTTTTCGATAATCGGGTAGCGGTTAACCACGAACTTGAAAAAAGTCACTTTGATCAATGTTATGCCTGCCGGTTGCCCATAACTGAAGAAGACAAGCAGTCGGATAAATATGAACCCGGTGTGAGCTGCCCGCATTGTTATGGCACCCACACGGAGGAACAGATTGAGCGGTTCCGTGAGCGTGAAAAACAGGTTCAGCTCGCAAAACAGCGCAACGAAGAGCACGTAGGCACCGATGCCCGTCTGATTATGGAACAGAAGCGCCAGGAAAAGGCCGAAGCCCAGCGGTTGCGTGCCGAGCAGGCAAAGCTGAATCAGGCGTAGACAGCATAAGAGCGGGGCGGTACACTGCTTGTCCGACGTAGGAAACGATAAGGGACGCCCAGTGGAAGCCCAGCTATCTGATCAAAAAATTGAAGAAATCAAAAGCGATTTCAGTTTTTTCGACCGCGATGGAAATGGTCAAATCGACCTGCCTGAATTCATCGAACTTTTAACGGTCTTATCGCCAAAAACCAAAGCCAGTCACGTGGAAGAAGGGTTCAAACTGATCGACAGTAACGACGATGGTTACATCGACTTTGAAGAATTTCTTGCCTGGTGGCAGGAAGGCTGGTGGGAATACTGAGCGAACACTCTCAAGCGGTGTTGCAGTGGCTTTTATGAATGCGACTGCAATCCGCTGAGTTGATGAACTGCATACCTTATGATGTTTGGTACGCCAAAAGAGCCGCTTCTACTGGCTGCTAAATACATGACAACAGACACGGAAATCGGAAGCAAAACCAGCGCCTATCTGGTAAACGGACCGTGGTAAATCGCAATCCATTTTTTCTTTTTAAGTGATGAAAGTGATATGCTCCAATGTCACAAGGGCAAAAAAGTTCGGTTTACTTTTGCCGTTACTTCATCAATGTCGTATTCCCTACTGCCTTAAATACCATCCAAGCACCCATCGCGATGTCCTGCCAGAATAGTTGTTTTAGTTTTATACCAGTTTTGGTTTTGATCGCTGCTTTGGCAGCGTTTTTCCTGGTTAAATTCCTTTCAGCGGTTCTTTGACTGCGCGGTTTCTTTCGCAGTGTAAAAACCTTTCTGATAACTCTCAATTAAAAATTCTTCTTTGCGTAACCCCAAAATGCTGTCTACGATTGTTAACGAATAATACGTTATTATTATACTATTTATTAACAATTGGCGATTACCCCAGGAGTGGTGCCCTTCGTTTACACCTGAATTACGCATAAGCGAACGCACGGTAGTTGGAAGACGTGGTGAAAGCCACCAACAACCTAGGAAGATCTATGACAAGAAAAATTTATGTGGTTATTTTAGGTGTTGTGCTGATGGGGTTAGGGTTCAGCACATTTGCGGCACAGAGTGTCAGTACGCTGCAGAACAGCTATACGGGTAACACAACCTGGGATGCCGCCACCGGTACAATTACGTTTACGTCCTCGGGCACTATTGCGTTAAGCGGACGGCCAACGTATTTTGATACCGTTTGGGAAGTGCCTACATCGGTGCAGAAGGTGGTCATTAACAGTGGAGTTACCGTAACCGGTCAGTTTCATTTCTCCGCCAGCGCGACGGTAGAGGGTAAAAATAAAACCACATCGGTCGTATACGGTACACCCGAAACAAAGTACACAAAGAACCGGGAAGGTGTGAAGGCATTTGAGATTTCAACCTTTTACATTAGTGGTGGCACGTTGACGGTCACAAACCTGACAAGTCTCGACCCAAAAGGCTTTCATTTTACCGCCAGAGGTACTGATAAGATGAACCTGGATGGCATTCGTGCCATTGACAGCCGTGGTGGAGAGGGTAACAACAGCGACGGTGTGGTTGCGGGCGATGGCTCGGTGATTAAAAACAGCTATTTTGAAACCGGAGATGACATCTTCAAGGTGTATTATGGCACCACTACCTATATCAACAATGAAGTAAAGATGATCCTCAACGCTGTACCTATTCAGCTTGGTTGGGGGACCAATATTGACAACAATGCCAAGGGGATTTTTCAGGGTCTGAAGGTAAATGGTGATAGTGGCCGTGGAGCAGATGGACGAGCGCTAATTGTGCACCGAGAAGGAGGTTTGGCGCGCACAATTGAAATAGATGATTTAGTGTTTGAAAATCAAAATGCGACCGTGGTCAGTCAGCGAGAAGCAGGTATGAGCCTGAGTCTCACTGTAACCAATGCATTGATTGATGTGCAGCAGTGGGCTGGCTACTCAAACGGAACCGTTACCAGCAATATCTGCGGTAGTTCCTCAAAAACCAACTATTACGAATGCCGCAACCAGGGCGTGGCTGCGGGGATCAAAGTTCTGGACCACAAGGCGTCCGGTGAGCATCTGCGTTATCATACCTCAACCAATACCGTTAGCCTGAACAACAATGTTTCAATTTACCACCAGTGGGATCTGGTGAAAACCGATGGTGAATGGTTCCGACTTGAGAGCGAGGCCAACGGTAACGTGATGGGCTCAACGGATGGCCTCAATGTGCTGCATTTTAGTGCGAGCAATACCGGTTCTGATTACGAATGGAAATACGTGGCAGAAGGGGACTGGGGCCGGTTAATACATCGCACCAGTGGTCTGCGGTTACATATAAAAGAAGACGAAACCATGTTCAGGCTGGGGCCGAATACCTGGACCGGCGACAGAACACTGTGGCAACTTACGCCTTCGAACTGACCCGTCTTAAAGGCCGATTCTATCGGCCTTATTCTTCCTCATCATCCGCTTTCAATTCCCGCTTGCGACGTATAATGGGCAGATTACCGGCTTCGGTGCCCAGCATGGTTTTAACCCGTTTTGGTGTTGGGCGTACCGGCGCTGAATCATTGCTTTTCGCTGTTGCAGCGTCAGCATCACTGCCGACCTCATTTTTAACCCGTTTTTTGGCAACTTTTCCGCTGAATTTCGCCGGAGATTGCTCCAGAGGTTGGCATTCCATTGGGTAAGCTACCCGTGATTTAATGGCAAGATAGCTTTTCCAGTCTCGGGGCCCTACAAGCGAAATGGCAATGCCGTGCTGCCCGGCGCGCCCGGTGCGGCCAATACGGTGAATATACTCATCGGCCTGTTTGGGAAGATCAAAATTGATCACCAGACCAACTTTCAGCAAGTCAAGGCCGCGGGAAGCCACATCTGTTGTGACCAGAATACTGTACTGGCCACGACCAAAGGCGCTCATAATCTGAGCCCGCTGATTCTGTGGCAAATCTCCGCGCAGAGCGATGGCTTCACGATGTTGCTGGTTGAGGGCCGCAGTGATCCGATCGGTATCTTCCCGTGTTGCGGTGAACACAATAGCCTGATTAAAGCTGTGAGCGTCCAGCAGCACCTGTAGTAACTCGTCTTTATGTTCAACGTTGTCGGCAAAATACAATGACTGCTCTATATCCTGATGCTGTTCGGCAGCGCTGCCAATGGCAACCCGAACAGGAGATTTCAGCAACTCGCGTGAGAAGTGTTCCAGTTCCAGGTTATCCAGTGTGGCAGAAAAAAGCATGGTCTGGCGTTTTCGGTGATCAGCGTACTGATTAATCAGGTTCAGTTCGCTGGCAAAGCCCAAGTCCATCATCCGGTCTGCTTCGTCAAAAATCAGCAATTCAAGCCCATTAAGATAAAAACTTTTGTCTTTAAGGTGGTCTGCAATCCGTCCTGCTGTACCCACTACGATATGCGGGCTTCTGGCCAGCGCTTTGGCCTGATCATTAAAGTTTTCGCCACCCAGTATCAGTGTTGCTTGCAACCCCTGCCGGGCAATCAGGTTTTTTACTTCCTGGAAGACCTGTTTGGCCAGTTCCCGGGTTGGCGCCAGAATTAATGCGCGAGGATCCTGGCGGGAAAGGGCTTTTGTGGTCATCAACCTGTGCACCGCCGGGATAAGAAATGCCAGTGTTTTTCCGGATCCGGTTTTCGAAGAGGCGATGATGTCCTTGCCTTGAAGGGCTGGCAGAATGGTTTGTTGCTGGATTTCCGTGAGGTTTTCCAGGCCCCGATCTGCAAGGCGGGTAATGATTTTATGATGGACGGGAAGGTCTTGGATTTGCAAAAGGCTGCCTCATTGAAAAAACTGCCGCCATTATCGCTGAAATTGGCCTGAATACCAATGCCGGGGGCCGGTATTCAGGAGGATTTGGCGCCGTGGGCCATGGCCCAGCGACGCATAACATCAAAAAGGCTTAAAAAATCATTTCAGGAATATCACCCTCGACTATCAGACGCCCAGCGGTTTTTTGCCGGATTTCTTCAACAGCCACTCCCGGAGCGCGCTCCTTCAGGTGGAATGCACCGTCGGCCACTTCCATTACTGCCAGGTCAGTAATGATTCGGGTAATGCAATTTACGCCGGTGAGGGGCAGGGTGCACTGGGCTAATAATTTGGAGTTACCATGCTTGTCGGCGTGGGTCATGGTGACAATAATGTTTTTTGCACCGGCAACCAGGTCCATGGCACCGCCCATGCCTTTTATCAGTTTTCCGGGGATCATCCAGGACGCGATGTTGCCATACACATCCACCTCGAAAGCTCCCAGCACGGTGAAATCCACATGCCCGCCACGGATCATGGCAAAACTCTCTGCAGAGTTGAAAATCGATGCGCCGGTAATGGCAGTAACGGTTTCTTTGCCAGCGTTAATCATGTCTGCATCTACTTCCGCTTCACTCGGGTAGCGGCCCATACCCAGAAGCCCGTTTTCTGACTGAAGCATCACCTCAATACCTTTTGGTACGTAGTTGGCAGCCAGTGTCGGGATGCCAATCCCCAGGTTTACATAGCTGCCGTCTTTGAATTCCTGTGCCACTCGCATGGCGATTTGCTCTCGGGTCAGTGCCATATCAGTTCGCCTCCTTTGCCAGAACTTTTCTTTCAATGCGTTTTTCAAAGGAACCCAGTATTACCCGGTCTACGTAAATACCCGGCGTGTGAATGTGGGCCGGATCCAGTTCGCCGGGCTCAACAATTTCTTCCACCTCCACAACGGTAATTTTGCCTGCGGTTGCAGCCATGGGGTTGAAGTTCTGAGCGGTGTGGCGGTATACGCAATTTCCGTATCTGTCGGCTTTCCAGGCCTTCACGATGGCGAAATCGCCAGTGATTGACTCTTCGAGTATGTATGGCCTGCCGTTGAATTCCCGTACCGGTTTACCTTCTCCTACCGGGGTGCCGTAACCGGTAGCGGTATAGAATGCCGGGATACCTGCACCGCCGGCACGCATTTTTTCAGCCAGAGTGCCCTGGGGAGTGAGTTCCACTTCCAGTTCCCCACTTAACAGTTGTTGTTCGAACAGGGCATTTTCACCCACGTAAGAGGAAATCATCTTCTTAATCTGGCGGTCTTTTAGCAGCAGGCCAAGGCCAAAGTCATCGACACCGCAATTGTTGGAAACCACGGTAAGCCCTTTCACACCCAGTTTTTGAATTTGGGCTATCAGGCCTTCCGGAATGCCGCACAATCCAAAACCGCCGGCGATGACAGTCATGTTGTCATCCAGCCCCTGCAGCGCGGCGTCATAGCTGGTGACGACTTTATCGAAACCCGACATATAAGCATCTCCTTGTTAATACAAAGTAAACAAAAAGGAGTATCGGTTAGACACGTGGTTATGTAAAATTGAATTAATATCATTATTAATAAGAAAAATTTATTAAATGGCCATTTCCTACCGAAACATGCTGGCGTTTATCCAGGTGGCGGATTCTGCCACGTTTGCTGAGGCCGCAGAAAAACTGCATCTCACTCAGCCTGCACTTTCCAGCGCGATTAAGAAGATGGAATCACAACTTGGCGGTAAGCTGTTCAGCAGAACAACCCGTCGGGTGCAGCTCACCCCTGAAGGCTGTGCATTGTTGCCTGCCGCTCGTCGTTTGGTAGGCGAGTGGGATGAAACCTTTGAGGATATGCAGAACCTGTTTGCTATGCAGCAAGGCAAACTCACCATTGCCGCGATGCCTTCGTTTGCTGAGTCTTACCTGCCCGGATATTTAAAGCAATACCGGAACCACTGGCCGAATATTCGCCTCAGGATCCTCGATATCGTCATGGAACAGGTGATCGACAGTGTATTGAACGGCAAAGCGGAAATTGGTTTTACCTTCGAACCGGAGTCTCTGGATGGGCTGGACTTTATCCCTTTTTTTGAAGACCGCTTTATGGCCGTATTTGCATCTGAGCACCCCTATGCTTTGCAAACTAAAATCTCAGTTGAGGAACTTTTAAAGTGCCCGTTCATTGCTATGAACCGGGGTTCGGCAGTGCGCGGCTGGACTGATTCGCTGGTACCTGAGGGCTGGTTTCTCAATATTGTTGCTGAAACCGGTCAGCTCAGTTCTGTCAGGCAGTTTATTGCGCAGGATATAGGAGTGTCTGTGGTACCCCAGTTGTGCCGCGAGCAAATGGAAAGCCAGGGGCTTATCTGTTTGCCTATCGATGGGAACCCCCTGGTTAAGCGAGTGGGTATGGTTAAAGCTTCACGGGGCAGCATATCGGTCGCTGGACAGGCGTTGTGGGAGCAGTGCATGGCAAACTCTGCGGTGTGAGATAAAGTGGAGCCCGATCCCACCTTACAGGAGTGAATGCCTGCCCTTAATCGGTTATTGAATGGAGCCCGCCTTTCATATCACTGGTTAAACAGGCAAATTAGCCAATTCTTTCTTAAGCTGAATAGCGACGAAGGATTTGAATAGTGAAAGTGGCATCAACGCTTTCAACTGAAATCCGAGAAATCTGGAAACAGGTGCCCGCGAAACGTTGCTTATGACGCCATTCAAACGCAACCTCTCAAAACTGATGTTTTTCATCCTCGTGTTAGTACTGGGCGGACTGATTTTTGGTGTTGTCTATTATTTCAAAATGGGCCGCAACGAGGACACGCTCAACACATTGTTGTTCCGCGAACTGAAACAGATTGAAGGAACCATGTTGCTGAGCCTGGAAAAAGTAAAGGCCACCACCGATTACCTGTTGTCCTATAACGTTTCAGGCTCTGAAAAGGGGACAAGTGAAAGTAAAGGCCATCAAGGTTCAACGTCTAAAGACAAAGATGCAGAAGTTAAGGATTGTAAAGGTGAAAGTTCCGAAAAAACAGAATGTTGTGTCGAAATTAAAAGTATTCTGACGGAATCCGATCCGCAAAGGGCATGCTGCAGCAAGTATTTCAAAGAGAAAGCTTCAAAAGCAATCGAAAAGCTATCACAGTCAGGGGCAAGTGAAAGTAAAGGCCATCAAGGTTCAACGTCTAAAGACAAAGATTCAGAAGTTAAGGATTGTAAAGGTGAAAGTTCTGAAAAAACACAATGTTGTGTCGAAATTAAAAGTATTCTGACGGAATCCGATCCGCAAAGGGCATGCTACAGCAAGTATTTCAAAGAGAAAGCTTCAAAAGCAATCGAAAAGCTCTCACAGTCAGAGGATCTGGCAGACATAGAATTTAAGAAGTTTCATGTTGCCTCAGACTGGGGCTGGCTATCCGAATCAGACAGTGATTTTTCGTTTACCATTCCTGCCTTTGACACCATTCGTTTTGTCTCAAAAAAGCGTTATTCCGAATTCAGTAAAACCTTGAGCATCCAGCTCGAAAGCAGTATTCACAACTCCATGAAACAGCGGGTTACCCAATTTAAAACTGTTGCGCTGGTTACCGAGTCTGGTGAGGTTAAGTCGGTGGTCAATGATGCTTCAAAGCTGACCAATGATACCGAATTGCTGATTCGTAAAGTCCTGAACCCTCATGAAGAACAGACTTCCGGCACCGGGGCTGTTGCAGCCAGCCGTTTATCCCTGCAGGGGAGCCGGTTTGTTGATACGCAACTGAGTGACCGGGGAATTCGGGTGTACATCCATCCCATATTAGGCAAAGGGCTTAACCGGGAAGGCACCAGCTATTACCTGATTGGGGTGATTGAAAAGCGTGTGGTAAATGCCCAGAAGCTCAAACTGTCGCCTAATGTATTGATGTGGGTGATCATGTCGCTACTATTTTTGATCGCCATCATTCCGTTGATAAAGTTGCGCTTTGTGAGCACCACTTACGCCATTCAACAGGGTGACAAGAGCCAGATCGTGCTCGGATTAGTGCTGGCGACGTGCATAGTTACGGTGGGGTTATCACAGGAGCTGTTTTTCAGTTACTTCAAAAGCGTCAAACAACAGCAACTCAACCAGATCTACACAAGCATTCGCCAGGAGTTTAATGCTGAAATTCACGGCTTGCTTCAGGTTATCAATGAGTTATCGCCAGATACGGGCTGCAATGAATCAACTGAAGCGCATCTTCCGCAACAACCCTATAAAAACAGTCATTGCACCAACCGTGAGCTTGTTTCAGAGTACCCGGCGGGGACATTCAGACGCTCTTTCCTCGAGTCGCTGGCTGTCGTTAATGCAGACAAAAGTGTGAACAAAAAACTGCACATACTAAACATTTCGGAGGCAGTGGTATTCCGGCAGGAGTTGGATTTGTCCAAACGTGAGTACGTTCGGGCGGGCCTGGCTGACGATTACTGGAAAATGACAGTAAACCGCGCTCAGCCAATGAAATTCTTTCTGCAACGGCTCAATAATATTGAAGACGGGCGCAAGAACACTCTGCTCGCAGTACCCTTCGGCAACAGGAAGTTACCTCCAGATAACACAGGCTCAAATACCCAGGGCCAGGAAATTCCTGAAATTATTATCGCCGGAACCCGCATTACCAGTCTGGTTGACAGGATATTGCCGAATAATTTCGGTTTTGCCGTACTCAATAACAATGGCGATGTATTGTTCCACAGCGACGACAGCCTCAGTCTGATTGAAAATTTTTTCTCCGAAACCAACAACAATCCTGAATTACTGATAGCCAGCCATCATGAAGCCATGGCGGTTCCCACCATGATGAATGTTGACTACAAGGGCAGCCCCCACATGCTTGTTGTAGGTGCGTTATCCGGTGAAACCCTGTTACACAACGATGGCAGAAATCCAGTTATTCATACCAACGTACCCTGGCAACTGGTAGCGTTTTACAACCCTGAGGAACTCTACACCAACAATATGATTATGGTGTTTTTGGCGGTGGTTTTTATACTGATATTGGTTATTCCCTGTTTTTTGATTTTACGTTATTTGTCCCACCAGCGTTACTGGCAGGAATTGTTTGGTTTTGATGAAAACCGTGTAACTCGATATGCTTTGTGCGCCTGTTTAACGCTAGCATCCAGTCTGGCGGTTCAGTTCCAGCTGGGGGTAGTGCAAACCCTGAGTGGAAGGCTATTGCTGTGGGCACTGGTTGTCTGGTTATTGGCAGGGGTGTTTTTGTATCGTTTTTTTATACATTTTAACTTTTATCAACGCTGGAAAAAGCCGCTTTACTCAATTGGAATTGTAATTTCCACCCTGCTGTTGATTCATTTGCTTGCAAGCCAACAATGGGGGTTTGATGTCATAGGCATTAATCAGGCATACAGCGTAGCCGGAGCAGTTCTGTTTGCAGTCGCACTGGCAGCTTTTGCTCTGTTTAATGATGAAATGCCACAATCAGGTTGCCAGCGTCGAGTCAACAAGGCTGTGGAATCCAAACGGTACACCAAAGGATATGTCTGGTTTTTAACTGGTGTTATCTATCTCGTTGCGGTGGTTCCTGCGGCAATAATTACCTACAGCGCACACGACTATTTGTTGCAGCGCCAGGCTCATTTTGAACAACTCAACGCAGAACACAACCTTGCAGAACGCAAACAGGCGTACAACAAGTATCTCGCATTCCTCAATGTAACTAATGAATGTAGCAAGCCGCCAATTGACGCAATAATTTCTTCCAGGCTGGAAGAGCCGAACTTACGCGCCGTGCTGGCTGGTTTTTTCCCGCACGATGTGGTGTGTGAAAACACCAAACTGAATACGTCCTGTGAAAGCGGCTGGGCAAATTTAGTTAACTACAGCCAAATAGGAGTACACAACTTCACCGACAATCTGTTTGACAGTGTATTCAGTAATACTCCAAGTGATACGGAGTTTGTGAGTCACCTGACCTTTGCTGCCAAGCAGGATCTATCCACAGAAGTCGTCCCTGAACACAGAACTGAGCTGCGTTATCGAGCCGACCTGTTTATGACGGCGGCGTCCCGGTCAGGTATCGGCCCGCTTATTATCATGCTTATGATGTTTGGGTTACCGCTAACTATGTATGTGGTTATCCGGCAGATGATTGTGCAACGTATGTTGGGTGAACATTTGCATGACCAGTATCGGGTTATGCCGCAACGCACGAAAGGGGAGCAGAGCGCCGCAGAATTTCCGCAGCTCAATGTATCCGCTGCGCTGCAAAACGGCCATTCACAATTGATCCTCAACGCTTCCCGTAAAAAAGCCGAGCTGGAGTTACTAGAGCAGGTTGAAATGCTCTATCAGGACAAGGTATTCAGGGTGCATGACTGTCTTGAAACACATCATTGTCTGGATACGCACTCCAAAGAATTCTTGTTTATTGCCAATGTTACCGCTCAACGAGATGCCAATTTAAACAGGGCGCTGGTGGTTGCTGTGCGTGGACTGGAACAGATAAGCCAGGATAAAGAGCTCAGATATAACGTATATGAGCTGTTACATGAGTTACATACTATGCCCGGAGTTCTGCTCGTGGTTATTGCCGACACTGCGCCGCTATACCGTATTCTGAACCCGTCTGATTACGAAACCGGGGAATCCGTCGCAGCGCCGAATACAGACGAAAAAGCCGCCTGGTGCAAGCTGTTTTCGGAGTTTGATAAACACTATGCCTGGTCACCACTGCGTAAATCCCGGCTTACCAACCCATTTGATGCCAACGAATTATTACACCATGAGTGCCTGGCCTGGCCGGAAATATGTGAACTGGAAGCCAAGTTTAAAATGGTAACGAAAAAGATTAAGCGTTGTGCAGAGACAATTGAAAACCCTCTGGATCTGAACGATTACTGGTACCCGGAGCAGGTCATTGAGTTCATGCAGGAACAAGCCGGCCCGTTTTACCGCCGTAAATGGGAAGAGTGCACCGTTCAGGAGAAACTTATTCTGTGGAAAATGGCCCATGGGGCCAGCATTAATCCGGCCAATGAGCGGGTTATAGAACGTTTGGTAAGGCGTTGTTATCTGTATCGTGACAAAGGCTGGCATCTGGTAAACGAGAGTTTCAGGCAATTTATTCTGACGGCGGAAAAGGATTCGGTTGTCAGTCAATGGGTAGATAACACAAGTGAAGGTGCCTGGAGCGTATTACGGATCCCGATTTTTGCGGTGCTGCTGGTACTGCTGGCAATTTTTGTGTATTCAAGCGGCAGTTCGCTGAATACCTTACTTAGCATTGCGACGGCCACCTTGGGGTTAATTCCTCTGTTGATCAAAAACGTCAGTTTACTTAAAGGTGGCGGAGTGGAACTTGAGTAGCCAGGGCACAACTTCAGACCTGTAACAAAAATAGGGCAGGAGTCAATTCTACCATTTCTTTTTGGGGGCAAAGAGTTCATCCAGTTCGTCCCGCTCAAGTGCACGTTTTCTCGCGCGGTCTTCGGCGTTGGCGTTCTTGAGGTTATCCTGAATGGCCTCCAGCCATTCCTGCACGTTTAGCAACCGTGCTTTCACATATTCATCCGGTTGGGACTGACTTTCCAGCGCGGTACTGGCTTTTTCAAAGTATTGACGTGCTGAGCCGAGCATACCGGCCTGCAGGGCACTGCGGCCCCTGCGGATCAGGGTCTCGACATTGATCCTGAGTTGAAGGCGTTCAAGCATTTTGTCTTCTTCAACATAGGTTTTAGTATCAATTTTTCCCTTCGAATGCTCTGAACGAAGCAATACACGTAACTTTTTAACCGCCTGAATGTACTGAATAATTAACTTATCGTTATCCGGGAGGGAAAACTCGATTATGGGGGGGGGCGAGTCATCGGCGGATTCTGCAAGCTGTTTGGCATCTTCCATTCGCTGTTTCAAATCAGTGGATTTGGGGCTTACTTCCTTCGCTATCAATAACGCGTTGTAGATACGGCGATGCAGAATTTTGATTAATCGTGGAGTAACAGGCATGTGCCCGCACGCCATCAACACGTTTTCGGTTTCATCGATTATGCTGCGTTGTTTGGCTACTTCGGCCCGCTTCTCCGCTTCTATTTTGGAGCGGTGTTGCTGAAACGCATTGATAAATATAGCTGCGATCACCAGCACGACGATTAGTATTATTATTGTCGTAAACATGTCTGCTTCCGTCTCATTACCCTGGTACTGCCTTGCGGAACAACCGCTTATTCTCTTTTCCTTTATACTATGTCGGCAGAGTTTACGGTAGTTTTACTTCAAATACACTTCCGCCTAACATGCCACCGTTAGAAAGGCTGATTTTTCCGGTATGTTGCCCCCGACAATGGGCTTCTACAATCAGGCGGGCAAAATACAGCCCAAGTCCGGTGCGGCCCTGGCTAACTTGAAATTCAGACAGTTGCGCAAGGCTTTTGTCCAGCATTTCCTGGGGGTATCCGGGCCCGTCATCTTCCACCCGCATCACCAGTTGCTGATTTTCGCTATGAGCACTGAGACGAATGCGGGATGTGCCGTATCGAAGGGCGTTTATTACCACATCGTTGACCAACAAAAACACCAGTTCGCTGTCCAGGTACCAGGTTAAATCATTGTCGACTTCAATGTCGACCTGTATGGATTTTTGCTCAGTGTATAAACGGTTTGCGCCAATCACGTCTTCGAACAGGTCACTGATAAAACATTCATCCACGGTTATCGGCAACGCATCCAGTTCTGAACGGTACAGAGACAGCATTTGTACCAGGTTGGTATTTAATCGCGACGCTTCGTAATGCACGCTGGCAACCTGGTTTCGGGCTTTGTCATTATCGTCGGGGAGTTGATGGGAAAGATCTTCAATTGCCTGCAATAACAGGCATAGCGAGTTTTTCATGTCGTGGGCAGCAGCAGCCAGTACAGATGAAAAATCCAGTTGATTTGCCGTAGAATTTTGGTCAGACATGGAAAACACCGTCGATCCAGTTTTAAACCTTATGCTAGTATCTAATAAATTTTTGCTAATTTCCTGACTTTTTGAAATAAGAGATGCTCAGGATGATAAAGTTTATGGCATTAGTGGGTTGTTTTGGTTATAACCTAAACAACAAGTCAGGTCGGCCCAGCAGGAAAGGGACAACAGAGCATGAAATTACAGCAGCTGCGTTATATTGTTGAGGTGTTGAACAACAATCTGAATGTTTCAGCGACAGCGGAAAGTCTGTTTACTTCACAACCGGGGATCAGCAAGCAGGTCAGAATGCTTGAAGATGAGTTGGGAGTTCAAATATTCGGGCGCAGTGGTAAGCATCTGACCCATGTAACCGATGCGGGGAATGACGTTATCAACATCTCCCGCGAAATCCTGGCTAAAGTCGAAAGCATCAAAGCGGTGGCTCGGGAGCATACGCTGCCGGATCAGGGCAAACTGAACATTGCCACGACCCACACGCAGGCGCGCTATGCGTTGCCGGATGTAATCCAGGGTTTTATGAATAAATACCCTAAGGTGTCTTTGCACATGCACCAGGGTACGCCGTCGCAAATCTCTGACCTGGCAGCGAAAGGTGAGGCGGATTTTGCGATTGCTACGGAAGCACTCCACTTATATAACGATTTGGTTATGTTGCCGTGTTACCACTGGAACCGCAGCGTTATCGTTAATAAAGAACACCCGCTGGCGAAAAAAACTTCCATTGATATCAGTGATATTGCCAAGTATCCACTGGTTACCTACGTATTCGGTTTCACCGGCCGTTCTGAACTGGACCAGGCTTTTGAACGGGCAGGGCTTACGCCGAAAATTGTGTTCACTGCCACCGATGCGGACGTTATTAAAACCTATGTTCGTCTGGGCGTGGGTATTGGTGTGATTGCGTCCATGGCGGTTAATGAAGAAGCAGACTCCGATTTGGTAAAAATCGATGCCAGCCATCTGTTTGATTATTCCACCACCAAAATCGGGTTCCGCAAAGGTTCTTTTCTGCGTAGTTACATGTTTGATTTTATTGAGCGTTTTGCGCCGCATCTGACCAAGGATAAAGTCGAAAAGGCGATGATGCTGAAGAACAATGACGAAGTAGAAAAAATGTTCAAAGGGGTGACGCTGCCAGTGAAATAGCAGCGCCACGGACTGCCGCTAACATTCAATAATGTTCACAGCCAGACCGCCACGAGCGGTCTCTTTGTATTTGGTTTTCATATCATTGCCGGTTTCACGCATGGTTTTAATTACCTTGTCGAGGGAAACCTTGTGTTCTCCACTGCCACGCAGGGCAAGGCGGGATGCGTTAATGGCTTTGATGGCGCCCATGGCATTGCGCTCAATACAAGGTACTTGAACGAGCCCTCCAACCGGATCGCAGGTAAGACCAAGATTGTGCTCCATACCAATTTCTGCCGCATTTTCCACAGCAGAAACGCTGCCTCCCATAATTTCAGTCAGTGCGCCGGCAGCCATTGAACAGGCCACGCCAACTTCGCCCTGGCAGCCCACTTCTGCACCGGAGATTGAAGCGTTTTCTTTGTAAAGAATGCCAATAGCTCCTGCGGTCAGTAAAAAACGACTGGCGGTTTCAGCATCAACCGGGCGAATGAATTTATCAAAATAGCGTAAAACGGCAGGAATGATCCCGGCAGCACCATTGGTCGGTGCGGTAACTACGCGGCCGCCGGCGGCATTCTCTTCATTGACTGCCAGGGCAAACATGTTTACCCAGTCCATGGTTTGCATCGGATCACTGGTGTGCTCGGTTTGTAACCGGCGGTGTAACCCCGGAGCACGGCGCATTACCTTAAGGCCACCGGGCAATATCCCTTCGCTTTCAATTCCACGCTGGATACAGGCTTTCATGACCAGCCAGATGTCGTTTAACTGGGCTTTAACTTCGTGAACAGGGCGAAGGGCCGCTTCGTTTTTTAACATCAGTGAACTGATACTCAGGCCCGTCTCACGACAGAGATCGATTAACTGAGCTGCACTCTTGAAAGGGTAGGGAACAGCAGCCTGCTGAGTAATTGCCTTCTGCCTGGCTTGATCAAAGTCTTCGTCCTTGATGATAAACCCACCGCCAATACTGTAGTAAGTTTGTTCACGAATTACGGTGTCGGCGTTTTTCGCGCAAAACGTCAGCGCATTGGCATGTCGGGGAAGGGATTTGCGACGATGGAATACTATCGCATCTTTATTCGGGAAGCGGATTGTGTGTTCACCATTCAGGGCTATTTTCTGTGATGTGTGAATGGATTCCAGCGTGGTCTCAATAGTGTCTACGTCTATTGATTCGGGCAGTTCGCCAAGCAGGCCCAAGATTACCGCTTTCCCGGTTCCGTGACCTTTGCCGGTTTGGCCCAGCGAACCGTACAGCGACACTTTAACCCCGCTAACCGACTCCAGAAGACCATCCTGGCTCAGTTCAGCGACAAATTCAGCCGCAGCGCGCATGGGGCCAACCGTGTGCGAGCTGGACGGGCCGATACCGATACTGAACATATCAAAAACACTGATCATAGCTGGGTATTCCTTGGTTTTGGGCATGAATTCTGGTTGCCCGAATGAGCCTTTTATAGTGTACCGATCATGCATACAGATGATCGCAACTACAATACAGAAATGCTAATGACAGGATAAGAAAAGCTAATGGGTTGTAAACAAAATTGGTACAGCCGTAAAAAGGTGCGCTGAATGCTGTTGTCAGGATAAGAAACGCTCAGTTTTGCAGATGGTGTGAAAGGGTTCGAATCATGGCTGCTGTTGCGCCCCAGATCATGCGTTGTTGCCAGGGTATGAAATAGATGGGGTGCACACTGCCTAACCGGTGGCTGTGGTGTACCAGGTGATTGGTGTGATTGATGAGATAATCCAGAGGAGCCCAGAAGGCACTGGCGACTTCATTACTGTCGGGTTGCAGGACAAAATCATCAATGACGCTCACGACAGGAGTAATGCGAAATCCTGAAATTGTCCTGTAAGCAGGCAGGGTGCCAATGATCTGCGCATGTGTTGGCGGCAGACCGATTTCTTCCTGGGCCTCACGTAACGCCGTATCAAAGAGGTTGTTGTCGTTGAGTTCGGCCGCGCCGCCCGGAAAGCTTATTTGGCCCGGATGATGGCGCAGGTGATGGGCACGCTCGGTTAATAACATTTCCAGCTGGCCGTTGAATTCCCTGAGAGCGATAAGGACGGCAGCGGGTTTGCCTGCAGACGCCAGCGGGAAGTCCGGTTCCGGATCAATCTGGCGTACATGGTGAAAACGTTGCAGGAACTCTTTCCTATTCAAACGTTCCCTCCAGTACCGGCAATATTCTGGCGACCTTGTCGAAAGTTTCCTGGTATTCCGAATCAGGCTGTGAATCCAGCACAATGCCGCCACCGGCCCAACAGTGCAGTTGTCCTCTCTCTGCCAGTAAAGATCGGATGCAGATGCTGGAGTCCATGTCGTTTTTGAAACCAAGGTACATCATGCTACCGCAGTAAAGGCTACGGCGATGTGGCTCGAGTTCTTCAATGATTTCCATCGCCCGGACTTTTGGTGCGCCTGTAATGGAGCCGCCGGGAAATGCACCAGCGATCAGGTCCAGGGGGGACTCGTTCGCTCCGAGCTCGCCTACTACGGTACTGACCAGATGGTGCACTGCAGCGTAACTTTCTACTTCAAACAGATTTGGAACTTTTACCGAATGGGGGCGGCAGTGTTTACTTAGGTCATTACGCAGCAAATCGACAATCATCAGATTCTCAGCGCGGTCTTTTTCTGAATTGAGCAGTTCCTGTGCGCTCTGGCTGTCCATTGACGGATCTGCATACCTGGGCCGGGTACCCTTGATGGGTTTGGTTTCTACATATCCGTCCCTGACTGCAAGAAAGCGTTCCGGTGAGATACTCATTATGCAGCTTTTTTCCAGCCGCATGAATGCAGAAAAAGGCGCCTTGTTGGCTGCCTGTAACCGCGTGTAGGCATGCCACTCAGAGCCTTCGTAGGTGGCAGTGAAGCGCTGTGCCAGATTGACCTGGTAGGCGTCGCCCGCCTTCAGATACTGATGGATCTTGTCAAGCGCGGCCAGATACGCGCATTTATCAAAATTGGACTGCCAGTTTGCAGTTAATTGGAAATGGCCGGCATTGGGCGTGGTGTTCTGGATCCAGGATTCAACGCAAAAGGCCGGTTCGCTGTCCAGTCGGCAGTCGTATAAAGTGCCTGTGTGGGCGTCTTCTATCAAAGCCCGCTGATAAATACCCACAGCCATATCCGGGCACAGATACTGGTCCTCTGCGGTGGCAGGGATGGATTCATAGTAGCGCCCGAGGTCGTAGCTTAACAATCCTGCTGCGCCAATCAGAAAGGGCAACTGACTCGCCAGTGAGCCAGATTCGGTTGGCAGGCTGACGTCCGCAATGAGTTTTTGGTGCTGCTGTTTTACCAACTCCAGCGGTGGATCCGCCCACTGAGTCTGTTCCCCGCTTTTTTTATCAGTTACTGTGGTAATGCCATTGCGCGCGGTGATGGTAGAGATGGGATCCCACACCATAATGTTAAACCGGCCGTTGCTTTCGGTGCTGTCCGATGTGTCGTATAAAATCGACCAGGGGCTGGATTCAACCTTTTCAAATAACCGGTGCAGGGAACAGCCTTGTGTGTTTTCGATAACAGAAATTTGAAGGGTGCGAGGTTGAGTCTTTGGCATAAAATGGGGTTAACAATCACTACATTAATAAATACGAGTTATTTAAACAGGGCACCCCTGAGAGGAGGTGAAACTTCGGTTGTACCACGGCAGACGGAAATACCCGCAACCGCCGTTGTTACAACAGGATTTATTTGGAGCCTGTTCGTCAGTTGCGCTAGTATACGCTTTTTTAGCACGCTTAGACCACGGTAAGGCGAAAACAAGAAGAGGACCCCATGACCGTTATTCGTCAACAAGACTTCATCGACAGTATTGAAGATGCTTTGCAGTTTATTTCTTACTACCACCCGCTTGATTATGTTAAAGCGGTAGAACAGGCGTATCTGAAAGAGCAAAGCCAGGCGGCGAAAGATGCGATGGCCCAAATTCTGATTAATTCCAGAATGTCGGCAGAAGGCAAGCGCCCAATATGTCAGGATACCGGTATTGTTACCTGCTTTGTGAAAATCGGTATGGCGGTCAGCTGGGACAAGACGGACATGACAGTCCAACAAATGGTTGACGAAGGTACCCGACGTGCTTATACCAATCCTGACAATCCGTTGCGGGCCTCCATAGTTGCCGATCCTGCCGGGGCGCGCAGTAATACCAAAGACAACACGCCTGCGGTGGTGCACATTGATATGGTGCCGGGTGATAAAATCGAAGTCATGATTGCGGCCAAAGGCGGCGGTTCTGAAAACAAATCCAAAATGGTGATGCTCAACCCCAGTGATGACATCGTGGAATGGGTGGTGAAAACCCTGCCTACCATGGGGGCAGGCTGGTGTCCGCCGGGAATGCTTGGTTTAGGTATTGGCGGCACCGCTGAGAAAGCCGCGGTTCTTGCCAAGGAAAGTCTGATGGATCCGGTGGACATTCAGGAACTGATGGAGCGTGGTCCGCAAACAACGGACGAAAAGCTGCGCCTGGAAATCTTCAAGCGCGTGAATGACCTGGGAATAGGCGCACAGGGCCTGGGCGGCCTGACTACCGTAGTGGACGTAAAAATAAAATCCGTGCCTACCCATGCCGCGTCAAAACCGGTGGCCATGATCCCTAACTGCGCAGCAACCCGACATGCGCACTTCTATCTGGATGGCAGTGGGCCTGCTGAGCTCAAAGCGCCTAAACTGGAAGAATGGCCGGAAGTAACCTGGGAGGTTGGTGCCAATACACGCCGGGTTAATCTGGACGAAGTGACCAAAGAAGACATTCAGGAATGGAAGGTGGGTGAAACCGTATTGCTGAGTGGCAAAATGCTGACCGGCCGCGACGCCGCTCACAAACGTATTCAGACCATGCTGGAAAATGGTGAAGGATTGCCTGAGGGCGTTGACCTCACCAACCGGTTTATTTATTACGTGGGCCCCGTTGATGCAGTGGGTGATGAGGTGGTAGGCCCCGCAGGCCCGACTACGGCTACCCGTATGGACAAGTTTACCGATATGATGCTGGAAAAAACCGGTTTAATCGGCATGATTGGAAAAGCTGAGCGCGGGCCGGCCACCGTGCAGTCTATTGCCGCGCACAAAGCCGTTTATTTGATGGCCGTAGGCGGTGCGGCTTATCTGGTATCAAAAGCCATCAAGAAGTCCCGGGTTGTGGCCTTTGAGGATTTGGGGATGGAAGCTATCTACGAATTTGAAGTGGAAGATATGCCAGTAACCGTAGCAGTGGACAGCACCGGTGCAAATGCGCACCAGACCGGTCCGGCGGTCTGGAAAGCGAAAATCGCCGAACTGGATGCCGAATTGTCTAAGTGACAGCGGCATTAGCGTCGTAAAGTGCCCGGTTTGGGGCATTCGAACGACGTTGTTAGGGTACCCCTGTGGTACCCTTTTTGTATCAAAATGACATGGAATTATGATGATTGCAGTTGATCTCGTGCATGTATTGTTCGCCCTGGCTGGCGTTCTGCTGGGGGCATTAGTCGCCGGGTTGCTGGTCCGCAGAAAACTCGAACAGGCGTTAGCACAGGCTACCAGCCAGCTGGATTACCAGCAAAGCCAGTTGCTCCAGAGTAACCAGGAACTCCAGCAAGGCCGTGAACAGATACTCGGCATGCAATCCCAGTTGGGCGAACTAAATCAGAAAGCACATCAACTTTCCCGAAGTGAACAGGACTGTGCAGACCTGCGCGCTGAGCTAAAAACCGCGCTGGCAGAGCAGGGTAAATTGCAGGCCCGCCTGGATGCACAGGCGGCTTCGTTTGCAGAAGCGAACAAAGCCAGTGAAGAAAAACTGGCTTTGATGGCTTCTGCTGAGCAACGCTTGCAAACCCAGTTTGAAAACCTCGCCAATCGCATTTTTGAACAGAAGAGCGAAACTTTCAGCAAGCTGAACAAGACCGGGCTTGATGCGTTGTTGAATCCGCTCAAAGATCAGATTGAGGGCTTCAAGCGCCAGGTAAACGATCAGTATGTACGTGAAGGGCAGGAGCGGGCGTCGCTCAAAACCGAGATTTTAACCCTTAAAGAGCTTAACCAGAAGATAACCGAAGAGGCATCGGCATTAACCAAGGCATTAAAAGGCGACAACAAGCAGCAGGGTAACTGGGGTGAAGTGGTGCTTGAGCGTATCCTGAAAGAGTCCGGGTTACGGGAAGGCCACGAATTTGAAACCCAGGTGTCGGCGCGAAGTGATGAAGGTAAGTTGCAACAACCGGATGTGGTGGTGCATTTGCCCAATGACAAGGATGTGATCATTGACTCCAAGGTTAGCCTGTCAGCCTACGAACGTTTTTTCAATGCTACTGATGAAAACGAGCGCCAGCGCCTGCTGAATGAACATGTTGCGTCATTGCGCAATCACATCAAAGGCCTGGGCAGTAAGGACTATCATGAGTTAAAAGGCCTGAAAACCCTCGATTATGTACTGATGTTCATCCCCATCGAACCGGCTTTTTTGCTGGCAGTTGAGGAAGACCCGGGGCTGGTATCTCTGGCTTTGAACCACAATATCATGCTGGTGAGCCCCACAAACCTGCTGGTTGCCTTACGAACCATCAACAACATCTGGCAGTACGAATATCAGAACCAGAATGCACAGAAAATTGCCCAGCATGCAGCCAAACTTTATGACAAGTTTTCCGGGTTTGTGGGTGATATGGAAAAAATCGGTCGGGCGCTGGAAACAACACAAAAGCACTACGATGGCGCGCTGTCGAAACTGAGTTCCGGGCGCGGCAATATGGTGCGCCAAATCGAGCAATTCCGTAAACTGGGTGTTCAGCCAAGTAAGAAATTGCCTGATTCGGTTACCAGTCAATACGACGAAGACGACACGAGCGAGTAAGTTTCCTCTTCCGCGACGGAGGCACAGACAACCTGGTTCCGGCCCTGAAGTTTTGCTTTACGCAGAGCCTTCTCTGCAAGTGTAATCAACTGCTCCAGGCTGTCGGCCTGGCGGGCCTCGGCACACCCTATACTTACGGTGAGTGGGGGAGTGTGGGCGCGCCAGCGGCTTTTGGCAAAAAGCGCACACAATTTACTGGCAACGTGCCGGGCGTTTCGCAGCTCATTTCCGGGCAGTACAATCAGAAATTCCTGGCCCCCCAGCCGGGCTGCAAAATCACACACACGCACCGCCCGATTGAGTAGATCCCCCACAAACGTGATGGCAACGTCACCCTGCTCGTGACCATACATGGTGTTGATGCGTTTGAAGGCGTCAAGGTCGAGTATAAAAACTGAAAAGGTCTTATTGGTGATCTTGTACTCTTGCCACTGAGATTCGAGTTGCCTGAATGCCACTTTACGGTTGGGCAATCCGGTTAACTGGTCCCGATCAGCGAGGTGTTTCATACGTAAAACCAACCGGGTGATTGTGGCCGCAATGCCGCTGCAGTTGAGCAACAGACAGAATGCGATGTACAGCCAGGCTACGGTATTGGAACCTGCTGGCTGAAGGGGGGCCACAGATGTGTTGTCTGCAGCGAACAGCAGGCCGCTTACCAGCACGTAAAGTATACCGGCAAGAAGCAGATCCGGTATGGCGAGCACGCGGGCCATCCAGGCTGAAAATTCCAGGTGTAGTGATATGTATTTAATTCGCGCAGTAAAGAGGGTGATAACGGCAGCAAGCAGGCATATTAATGCGTTCAGAAACGTATGATTGCTGGCGCCGAACAGGCTTGCTACCAGGGCAATCCCTGCAATCGCAACCACACCTGTCACCAGCCTGGGATGAATACTGCGGTGAAACAACTGGCAGATTGCCAGCTTGTAGTAAACCAGGGCAAAAAGCACACCGATATCCGCCAGAAGCCAAAGGCTGCCGGCTTCATCAGGTTTCTGCCAGTTGGAAAACAACATTGCGAAGATCAAAAACAGATTTGCAATTGCAAAGCGACTGCTGGCCCGCCGGTAAACCCGTAACGGAATGCTGAGCAGTAACCAGGTGAATGATGCCAGCCCGGCGAGTAACACGACGACGTTAATCAGCTGAAAGTTGGCATTGGTGAATAGTGATGTGTCCAAAACAGGTCATCCCTTACCGAGCCCCAAACTAAACGGAGTTGTTATCCCTAAACAAAATAAGTATTAGGTTATATCCTGAAAAATACCTAATATGAACTGATTATATTTTAACCGTTATGAAATTGAAAACGCTATTCTGCATTATTCAGTCAGATTCACAATCAAAACCCCGCAGGGGAAAGTGACGGGTATATGTGTGGGCGTTTAAACATTACCGATTCTCTGGGCGTGAGAGCACTGTGCGAACAACTTGAAATTGATCTCTGGCCAGCCACGAATATGCGCTTCGGCCGTTTCATACGAGCAACAGACACGGTGTCGATTGTTTTTGAACATGGCGGAAAACGGTTGATGCAGGAGGCCACATGGTGGTTGCTGCTCGACGCTCAGCGACAGAATGGCACGACAGTGTTCAAACCTTCACGCTACACCTCCTTCAATACCCGTTATGATAAACTTGATCGCCCAGGTTCGGCGGGTTACGCGAGCTTTCGCCAGCAGCGGTGTGTTATTCCGATCACCGGATTTGGTGAAACTGTGCACCGGGACGGAAAAAATTTTTATTACGATATCAGCGCCCAAGACGGTATGGCTCTTGGAGGGCTATACCGAATCTGGCGCAGTGTCAGTCCGGATGGGACAGTAACTGAGCAGTTTTCCTGCTCAGTAGTAACGTTGCCGCCACACCCCAAGATGGCGACGCTCCATCCGAAATCCTGCCCATTGATGCTGTCAGTACAGGATGGCAGCGTATCGCAATGGCTGAGTTGCCATGCCACTCATACCGGGCAATTAAAACCGCTATTGCAACCAGCGATTCGCCAGCGGTTGTGTGCACAGCAAATTGACAAACCGTCAACTTACCAACCGGTTGGCGATTTTTTCTGGCTCGATGCCGATTAAAACCCAAGGTTCAGATTGTCCGGGTGGCAACCGCCGGCGGCACCTTCGCAGCTTTGAGTGCCGGGCCCAGTGCGGCAAGTTGGCCAATTATCCAAAAGACAATGATCCCGGCTGGCAGGTAATACCAGTCAAGGGGCCGAACAGAAAACCATTCTATCAGTGCCATATTGAGCCCAACGGTTAAAATCACCCCAAGTGCAATTCCTGCTGTACTGATCAACCAGTTTTCCAGCAGGAAATAGCGAATTATGGCGGCCTTACTGGCACCCAGCGCGCGTCGGGTGCCAATTTGTTTTCTGCGGCGGTTCACATTAAAACTGGCCAGCCCAACAATGCCCATTGCAGTGATCACAACAAGCAGGACCATTACCAGTGAAAGTATCTTAATCATGGCGCTATGATGACGATAACTGCGCTCACGGGTGTCGGTTAACGTAGTGACATCCCGGATAATTCGGTCCGGATAACGATCAGAAAGCGTCGCTTCCAGCGTTGCCATCATAGTATTGAGATCGCCCGGTTCGGTGCGGATCAGGTAGCGTGCAGATACAGTATCCATTCGCTCAGGGCTTAGCATGGCGTGCTCCAGATTTTCCCAGCCTATCCATGGAGCTTGAAGTTTTTCGATGATCCCTTTGATGATGACCGGTTCGTCATCGCCAATATAAATGGTCTTGCCAACGGTTTCCTGCCAGGGCGTATCAGGAAACAGGCTGTTTGCCAGCGCTCTGGTGATGATTGCGGTATCCGGCCAATCTGGCTGATTGCGCGCACGCCAGCGAACCTCAGAGGCTGTAAACGGCTCACCGGCAATCAGATTGGCGTTCAAGGTTGTCAGTGCATGGTCATCAACCAGATAATTGGCCGTGCCAACATCTTCCACATCATCGCCAGGTTCAGTGGTCAGGCTCATGGACCAACCGCCACCGCTGATGGGAATCGCATTAATCTGTACTGCATCGACCACGCCCGGGGTATTCCTGATCAAGTCCAAATCTTCGCTGATTACCCGGCGTGACTCAAAATTGGCACCAAAGCCGGTACTGGTAAGATAGAATGTATTGTCTTCATCCAGACCGCTTTCACGCTGCATCAGCGCTGCTCGTTCAGTAATGATAAATACGGCGTTTACAATGATTGTCATGGTAACCGCCATCTGCAGGGCAATTAACAGTGCACCTACCTTATTGCGCAGAAGGGCTCTGAGAATAGGCCCGATTTCCAACTGGCTCATAGTGCCTCTCCTCGTTACTGATTTTTAAGCTGGCTGGCAGGGGGAACACTGCATGCACGCCAGGCCGGATAAGAGCCGGCCAGGATACTGACCAGTATGCTTAGCAAAATGGCGACACTGATCATGGTAAAATCCAACGTAGCCAGTTCGCTTATGAAATCCCCATACAGGCTGCGGATGCCAATTAATCCCACATTTGCCAGTATAAGTCCGAACAGACCTCCCAACACGCCAACCAGAGCCGATTCCAGAATGTACTGGGTGAAAATGGCCTGACGGCTGGCACCGATTGCACGGCGCAATGCGATATCGGAGGTACGGGTCGAAAATTTCGACAGCAACAAGCCTACGGTATTCAAAAGGCAAACCAGTAAAAACAGAAACGCCAGCCACATCATGATTTGCGCGTCGTCTGCGACGACTTTTTCGTTTTCCATCCATTGCATGACATCGGAAAGCCGATTGTTAATAGGGCGAGGAAAGCGCCCAAGGGCTTTCTGTTCTTCTGCATAGGCGTTGAGGTAATTGAAGTATTCTTCCCTATCCGCCGGGGTTGGCAGCTCAACCCACATCTGAAAGTTCACGCATTCAGACTGCAAAAAAGCCTCAAACCCTTCGCCTTCGGGTGATTTCCAGCAGTTGGTGTTACCGCCATTGGATAACTGCAGTGTCTGCTTGAAATAAAAAGGGATAAACACATCTTCAACGCTCTGAAACGCATCAGTAGTGACATCGTAAAACCGGGGAACCAACACCCAGTTATCCAGTACGCCTGTTACCCGGAATTGCGTGTTCTCAATAGTTACATAGCGGCCGACAGAATTCTCTCCGCCAAACAGACGGTCGTTAATTGGTTTGCTCAGCACTATTACCGGGACACGTTTGTCATCGTCGTTGGATGTCCAGCCGTTGCCGTACAAAAAGGGGGCGTCAAACATGGGGAAGAAATCGGCAAAATTGAGGCGTAATGACGCCAGAAAGGGTTTTATGTCAGGGTTGCCGGATTCTATTACAGCACCACTACTGGCCATGGCAGACTGGCGGTAAGCCTTGGCCGCAGACATGAGTTGGGTAGCATCCCGCCAGGTCAGCTGATCGGGTGGGTCATTGGGTTCCCGGGCGGCAGAGTAGGGGCTCCAGTTGTCAAGTTGCACATAGTAGAGCTGCTTGCTCTTATGCGGAATAGGGTCTGAAGACATGAGGTAATTAATGGTCAGTGTGGTCATGCTGGCGCCGATACCCAGTGCAATAGCGAGGGTCATAAGGCTGCTCAAATACGGGTTACGCCTCAGGCTTTGAAGCGCAAGTCTCAGGTAATAGGAAAACATACAGAGTCCTTACTGGTTGCTGACAGCCGGGATCGGATCGGGCAAATCTGAGGAGCAGATTCGACCGTCTTTTACTATCACAGTCCGCGCCGTCTGGCTGGCCAGTTCCGGGTCGTGTGTCACCATCACAATGGTTGTGCCTTGGCGGTTAATTTCCTTGAGCAGGGCCATAACACTTTGTGCCATTTGGCTGTCAAGGTTACCGGTCGGTTCGTCTGCGAGCAAAAAACGAGGCTCACCGGCGAGTGCTCTGGCGATGGCAACACGCTGTTGCTGCCCCCCGGAAAGCTGCGAAGGTAGGTGTTTCATGCGGTTGGCTAATCCCACGCGCTCAAGACTCTGTGTGATCCGCTGGTGGCGTTCGGCTGTACCAAAACCGCGATAACGTAGTGGGACATCGACGTTGTCATACAGGTTAAGGTCGGGGATGAGGTTGAAGCTTTGAAAGATAAAACCGATTTTTTCGTTTCGCAGGCGACTGCGCTGTCGATCGGTCAGGGCGCTGACATCCTGGCCATCCAGGAAATACTGCCCACTGGTGTAGGTTTCCAGTAGGCCGGCAATGTTGAGGAATGTGGTTTTTCCGGAACCGGATGGCCCGGTTACCGACACAAAATCACCGTCTTTAACCTGGAGGTTGAAGTCCCGCAACGCGTGCGTTTCCACCAGTTCGGTACGAAACGATTTTTGTACATTTTTCATCAATAACATGAGCGCTCCCTGAGTGTATTTAGTCAGTTATGAGTACGGTCTGTGCACCTTTGAAAGCAGCAGTATCAGACACTATGATTCGGTCATTAGCCTCCAGGCCGGAGAGGATTTCGATATCTGACATGCTGCGCACACCGGTGGTGATCTGCACACGATAGGCGCTGTCGCCATCGATTTTGTAAGCAACCCGACCGGCACCGCTGTCAAGAAACTGTCCGCGTTGAACCATGAGGACCTGAGGTTTGCTTTCAAGCAATATGCGGGTGGTCAGGCGTTGATTCTGGCGCAGACCTTCTGGCGTGTTCACCAGTTCACCGTCCGGTGTCTGGTCAAGAAACCGTACCCGGCCGGTAACCTGATTATTCTCGACTTCCGGAGAAATGGTGATCAGTTGTGCCGGGTAGGCGCGCCCGTTAATTACCACTTCCGCATTCATGCCTATCGCAAGGTCATCGGCGTAGCTCTCCGGAATCGCTACTTCGAGTTCGAACTCACTCAGGTCAACCACACTCAGGACCACCTGATTCTGATCGAGCTGGTTTTTCTGCTCTACCGCGAGATTGCCGACAATGCCGTCTACTGGTGATCTGAGGGTGAGTTGCTGGACCTGGCGGGTTAGATCGGCGACTTTGTAGGTTTGCCGGTTAAGCTGATGGGTTTTACTCTGGATTTCAAAAGTCAGGCTCTCAGCGTTAAGTTGTGCATCAGCCACCGCGTGTTCGTGAACCAGTTTTGCGTTTTGCAGATCATCCTGGGCTTTTTCGTAGTCAATGGTACTGATGGTGTGAGTGGCAAATGCGGCATCGGCACGGCGTTTTTCCCGATCAGCGGCTGTCAGCGAGACTCTGGCAAGATCGATGGCTTTCTGATCTGCCAGCATTCGGATCTTTGACTGGATCTTCTGGCGTTCCAGTGCGGTGGTGAGTTCATCCACTACAGCCTGTTGCTGTTCAAGTTCGTTTGTGAGTTCCGGACTGTCGATGGTGGCGAGAATTTGGTCTTTTTTGACTTTGTCGCCGGCATCCACCTGCAAGGTAATGGTGCCTTGGGCGGGGCTGTAGAGTTTGGGGCTAATGGCCGCGACAACGCGGCCCTGGACAGAAAGATCGCGCACCAAATCACCATAACGAACGGTGGCGATACGGAGGCGATCATGTGGTACACTGGCTTCAGATTTTCCCCATTGGGTTACCGCAGGGACAACATAAGTTGCAGAGACAACAATCAGGCCGGCAAAGCCGGCCCAGAGAAAAGGGCGTTTTCTGGTGTTCGGAACCAATGGCGTATCCTGGCCACTGGTGTCGGCAATCTGCATAACAAGTCCCACAAAGCAAAAGAGGTTGTCCTGCTATGTCGATGCCCGAACCGAAAAAGTTTATACGAGCTGAAAATTTTTTATTTGTTGCGCCCGAATTTGTCGTGGCTGGATACCCAGTGGCCAGCAATGACCGCACATGCCAGTGATATATCGCCGGCAAGAACCGTAGCCGCGACAATCTCGGCGAACTTGTTGGCCTTGCCTTTACCGTAACATCCAAGCAATTCGAGGCATTCCCGCTGTGTTGGTAATCCTGTGCCACCGCCGTAAGTCGCCACGATCAGTGACGGCAGAGTGACCGACAGATACAAATCCCCGTTAGCCAGCAATTCGTGAGACAGCAGGCCAGCGTGTGATTCCACCACATTGGCCTCATCCTGGCCGGTGGCAATAAACAAGGACGCGATGCCGTTCGCCGAATGGGGGCCGTTGTAGGCTGCACCAGCAAGCATAGCACCCATATTGGCCAATACTGAGGAGCGGGCCATGACCCAGGTGTCAACTTTCATGAGTTTCCTCATGATGTCTTTTTTCAGCACAACCTCTGCAATAACCCGCTTGCCCCGGGAGTGAAGCATATTCAGGTGAGAATGTTTTTTGTCTGTGTCCATGTTACCGGAAAGCAGGTATTCACAATCCCCCGGGTAATGGGCCTTGATCCATTCGCAGGCTGCGAGTGTGGCCTTACCCACCATATTCTGGCCCGCCGCGTCACCGGTTGTGTAGTTAAACCGTACGTATCTGATCCGGGATACTGACCATTGTTCCAGATGAATGAGTTTTCCGATGGAGGTGGTGCTTTCCGCCGCTGCGCGGATCCCTGCCATGTTTTCGTCCAGCCACAAACCAAACTCCCTGGCTTCCCGGGCGTCGCTGAAAATAAAAGCGGGGGCGCGCTGCATGTACTGCTCTACTACGGTGGTTTTCACTCCGCCGCATTCATTGATGACTCGCATACCCCGACTGTAACTTGCAACCAGGGTTCCTTCCGTAGTCGCAAGGGGAACATAGAAACGGCCCTGAGCGTGCTCACCATTGATTTCGATGGGGCCTGCAACCCCAACGGGCATCTGTACAATGCCAATAAAGTTTTCTATGTTTCCGGGCAGTACACCCGGGTCAATTGAAAATTTGCCGGTGTGTGTGAGCTCAGTACCGGTTTGCTCGAGCAAAAAATCCCGTCGAATTTCAGCCTGTTCCCGACTGTGATCATTTTGCCCATCGCGAGGAATTCGGTAGCGACCATCGCCCATAGCCTATCTCCTTATAATAGTGTGCTGTTGTCCACTATACATGAGAAGTGTTGCACGAAAAGCCATCGATTACTGGTAAGAGGAATTTTTCCCGGCTTCGATTTGGCGTGGGCTGGCGCAGACTTTGCGTAAATGCTATCAGAAAGAAAGCATGTTACTCATATGGCTTTCAAATTTATCATTATATTTACGTGGTGTTTACATTGTTAGGATGGGCATCCTTTATAGGTTTGGTTTTATAGGCAATTTATCTCGCTTGACAGGAGGAGGGCACCGCAAAAAGCAAGGCCATTCAATTACACTTGGTCTAGCATATTGACACCAAAAAGATTCCTCAACAGCGTCAAGAGGGCAACAGTGTGCAAGATCGTAATCATCTGGCAAGGGTAAAGGCTACGCATCAGGTTGAAGTGATTGAGAATGGCCTGATCGACATACCCATGCTGCAAATTCTCCAGTCTGACGGAACCTTGCATCCAGGTGCCAGTGCGCCCCCGCTCAGCCAGGACGTTGCAGTCAAAATTCTTCATACCATGCAATACATCCGGATTCTGGATGAGCGCATGATTGCCGCCCAGCGCCAGGGGCGCATCAGTTTTTATCTTGCCTGTACCGGCGAAGAAGCCGCGGCGGTTGGTAGTGTCGCGGCATTGAGTGATCAGGATATGATCATGTCCCAGTACCGTGAACAGGGGGCGCTGGCATACCGTGGTTATTCTACTGCCCAGTTTATGAACCAGATGTTCAGCAACCAGCTTGATCCAAACAAAGGCAGGCAGATGCCCATCCACTATGGTGACAAAGCGCTGAATTTTATGACCATTTCGTCGCCGCTGGCGACCCAGATCCCACAGGCAGCCGGCTACGCCTATGGCCAGAAAATGGCAGGAAACGACGCCATTACCATTTGTTATTTTGGCGAAGGTGCGGCATCAGAAGGAGATTTTCACGCTGGTTTGAATATGGCTGCCGTGCTGAACTGCCCAGTGGTGTTTTTCTGTCGCAACAACGGTTACGCTATTTCTACGCCCGCGGAAGAGCAGTTCGCTGGTGACGGTATTGCGTCCAGAGGCATCGGTTACGGCATAAAAACCATTCGGGTAGACGGTAACGATGTGCTGGCGGTTTACGCAGCTACCCAGGAAGCCCGCAGGATCGCTGTCGAACAGCGTTGCCCGGTTCTTATTGAAGCTATGAGCTACCGTCTGGCGGCCCATTCAACCTCCGATGACCCCAGCGGTTACCGTTCTCGTGATGAAGAAGACAAATGGCGGGCAAAAGATCCTGTCGCCAGAATGATTCACTGGTTAGATAGCCAGGGGTGGTTCGATGAGTCACAAAACAGCAAATGGCTGGAACAGTCACGGCAGGAAGTACTGGCGGCGCTCAAGGAAGCAGAGAAAGTTCCGGTAAACCCCATCGAAGATATTGTCGAAGATGTCTATGATTCGGTCCCCTGGCATCTCAGTGCGCAGCTCGAACAGCTCAAGTCCCACATCAAAAAGTACCCTGAGGTGTACCCCAAAACGTCGGGGAGAGTGAAGTAATGGCAAGAATGAATTTACTGCAGGCTGTTAACAATGCCCTGACCATCGCTATGGAACAGGACGAAAGGGTTATGGTGTTTGGCGAGGATGTGGGGCATTTCGGTGGCGTATTTCGGGCCACCAGCCACCTGCAGGAGAAATTTGGCAAGCCCCGGTGTTTCAACACCCCGCTCACCGAACAAGGCATCATTGGCTTTGCCAACGGGCTCGCTGCCCAGGGGGCGGTGCCAGTTGCAGAGATCCAGTTCGGCGATTACATCTTTCCGGCCTTTGACCAGATAGTTAACGAAACCGCCAAATTTCGCTATCGCTCGGGCGGGCAGTTTTCCTGTGGCACACTTACAATCCGCACACCCTACGGTGGTGGCATCGCCGGCGGGCACTATCACAGCCAGTCCCCAGAGGCGTTTTTTGCCCACTGCCCGGGCCTGAAAATAGTTATTCCTCGCGATCCCTATCAGGCGAAAGGCTTGTTGCTGGCGTCGATCCGCGACGATAATCCTGTTTTGTTTATGGAGCCTAAGCGTCTGTACAGAGCGTCGGTTGCCGATGTGCCGGAAGACGACTTCGAGCTCCCATTAGGCAAGGCTGATTTGGTTCAGGAAGGGCGGGACATCACTCTGGTTGGCTGGGGGGCTCAAGTAGAGATTTTGCAAAAAGCGGCTCAAATGAGCCTGCAGGACGGCATCTCCTGTGAAGTAATTGATTTGAGAAGCATTCTACCGTGGGACAGGTTAATGGTGGCGGAATCAGTAATGAAAACCGGCCGGTTGCTGATCAATCATGAGGCTCCATTAACCGGCGGTTTTGCCAGTGAAATTGCCGCTGCCATACAGGAACAATGCTTTTTGTATCTGGAAGCGCCGATTGCCCGTGTTTGTGGGCTGGATACGCCGTATCCGCTGGCCCATGAGAAAGAATATATGCCGGATGAATACAAAACCTACGAAGCCATTAAGCGTACGATGACGTATTAGGGGGACTGCATGAGTATTGAATTCCTGTTGCCTGACATCGGCGAAGGCATTGTAGAGTGTGAATTGCTCGAATGGCTGGTTGAGGAAGGCCAGCATATAGTCGAGGACCAGCCTGTAGCCGAGGTAATGACTGACAAGGCGACGGTGCAGATTCCTGCCATGCATGCAGGAACGGTTGAAAAACTTCATTACCGCCAGGGTGAGATTGCCCGT
Source organism: Alteromonas aestuariivivens (assembly GCF_003367475.1). Lineage (GTDB taxonomy): Bacteria > Pseudomonadota > Gammaproteobacteria > Enterobacterales > Alteromonadaceae > Alteromonas > Alteromonas aestuariivivens. The sequence continues at coordinate 49,945 of NZ_QRHA01000005.1, read as the reverse complement.
GTTCATCAGCCTTTGTTTTCTTTAGTGCCGGAAGCTGAACAGGTACCTGAAAATTCTGAAGCTGATTCAGATTACCCGCCAGCAGTGCAGCCTGATAGTGCACAGAGTTACGAAAGCACATTTGTGGATAAGAAGGGCCATATGGAGGACTTTATTCTGCCGGACATAGGTGAGGGTATTGTGGAATGCGAAGTCGTCAAATGGCATGTTCACGAAGGGGACTTTATTGAAGAAGATCAACCAGTCGTTGAAGTCATGACTGATAAAGCGGTGGTTGAAATCCCGGCGAAACACGCCGGAAAGGTAATGCACCTGTATTACCAGCAGGGTGATATCGCTGCTGTACATCAACCGCTGTTCTCACTGAAACGCGAGGATGGCCTGGCAGAGGCGGAAGTCGAATTGGCGACCGAGCAGAAAGCGAAAGCAGGTTCAGTGAAAAAAGCAGCAGTGACTGGCTGGCCCGATGGGGCATTCGAGCCGCCGGTGGTCATTCCGGGAAAAGTAATTGCCAGCCCGGCTGTGCGCAGGGTTGCCAGAGAGGCCAATATTGACCTGGCTCAGGTTCAGGGCAGCGGAAAAAAAGGGCGGATTTTAAAGGCAGATGTGCACACTAGCGCCATGGCTGAAAATACACAAAGCAAGGCTCAGGAAAGTGTCGAGTGGACAGAAGCGCCCCGGGATAGTGGTGTCCGGACAGAAAAAGTTCGCGGTATTCAAGCGGCCATGGCGCGGCAGATGTCGGCTTCAGTACACACTATTCCTCACTTTACCGTGAGTGATGAGGTGGTTATGGACAGCCTGATACAACTGCGAAATGCGCTTAAACCCGAGTTTGAACGAAAGGGCCTCAGACTCAGCTTTATGCCGTTTTTTATCAAGGCTTTATCACTGGCATTGCGTGAGTTTCCCATCATCAATTCCCAGTTGAACGACTCGGCGACGGAACTTAGCTATTTTGATGACCACAACATCGGATTTGCTGTGGATACGCCGAATGGATTGCTGGTACCAAACATTAAACAGGTTCAGACATTAAGCCTGATGCAGATTGCCGAACACATGCAGCGGATTGTTGAAGCAGCCCGTGAGGGCAGAATCGCCGGTGAAGATCTGAAAGGCGGGACAATTACCATATCCAACATTGGTGCAATAGGTGGGATAACGGCAACGCCGGTCATCAATAAGCCTGAAGCCGCTATTGTAGCTTTGGGTAAAACGCAGACTCTGCCGCGATTTAATACCAGCGGTGAAGTGATTGCACAAAACATCATGATGGTTAACTGGTCAGGTGATCACCGTATTATCGATGGCGCGACTATGGTGAAGTTCAATAACCTGTGGTGCCATTATCTGACTCATCCCTCGCAGATGCTGATGCACTTAAGTTAAGAAAGATAAGCCCGAAGGCGCAATGCCTTCGGCGCTTGTACCCCATTTACCTGGCGCGTTACACTTACGCTTTAAAATTATTATCAAGCAGACCCTAAGTGCTCAGTTATCAACACGCTTTTCATGCCGGAAATCACGCAGACGTGATCAAGCATTTATGCTGGCTGGGGGTGATCAATCACCTTAACAAAAAGGCCAAACCATACACCCTTATCGACACCCATGCCGGCAATGGCATATACCCGCTGGACTCAGAACAGGCGCTCAAGACCCATGAATACAAAAGTGGCATTGATGTGGTTCGCCAGCAACAGGCAGCAGGAGGCCTGCTTGGTGACTATCAAAAGCTGTGCGAACGCTACCTCAGTCTGAATCAATACCCTGGCTCACCGGCAGTCAGTGTAAGTGCCGCCCGTGCAGGTGATCATCTGCACCTGATGGAGTTACACCCTGCGGCGTTTCAGGATCTTTCTGCCAGGATATCTGGCATAGGCTGTGAGCCACAACTCCATTTGCACCACAGAGATGGCCTAGAAGGCGGTATCGCCCTTTGTCCGCCTACGCCAAAACGGGGAGCTGTGCTGATCGACCCGCCTTATGAACGCAAAGCCGAATACCAGGAAGTGCAGGCGGCCGTTGAAAAAATGCTAAAGCGCTGGCGAAGCGCGCAACTGGTGGTTTGGTACCCGCTGTTATCAGAGCGCGCGGGGGAAAAATGCGGTGCCAGTGAGCGCATGATCAGAAAACTGGGCCAGTCGGGGAATACCGCTTTTTGCGCTGAACTGATTGTGCTGGATAGGTCACAGGACCCTGGAATGTACGGCTCTGGCGTGTGTGTTATCAACCCCGCGTGGCAACTGGATACTGAGCTGGAACAGGCATTAAAAGAAGTGACGCGATGGATGGGCCCATCCTCGTCCTACCGGATCAACTGGCTGAAAACCGAGCAGAGCTGAATGAATCAGCCCAAGGCCCTTAAACATTTTTATATCCCGGAAGAGCAGTCGATATATTTGCTCTCACACACCGACGCAAAAAAACTCAAGGACTGGGTTAACCTGTGTATCGAACAACTGGGGTTGCTGGGCTACCGGAATATCCATCTTATTGGCAAAGGTGCTTTTGGCTTTGTGTTCGGAGGCCGGACACCTGCAGGACGACACCTGGTATTCAAGTTTTCGCGCATTAATCTGCCACAGCATGTACAGGATCGCCTGGAAGAAGAAGCCTTCATGCTGGGCCACGTGAGGCAGGCCAATGTACCGCAACTGGTTGAGTTTCAGCAGGTTGGTAAACAGGGGATCCTCGTTATGGAACGGGCCCGGGGTGAAGATCTGGAAAAGGTCAGTTTGCGCTACGGGCCTTTGCCAGCACGTTTGATTGTTAAAATTGCCGTGCAGGTCGCGGAGATATTGGGGGCACTCAGACACTACCAGCAAGGTGGTGAAGCCAGGCCAATCGTTCATGGCGACATTAAGCCGTCTAATCTGATGTGGGATACCGAACAGGAAGAAATCGGACTCATCGACTGGGGCTCTTCGGTGTTTGCCCAGTTAGATGCCCAAGGCCAGTTTGTTGCCAATAATGTCATGGATTTAATGTCCGGTGACATGCACCAGACCAATGCCCGTCTGGGCGATGTGTACTTTATCGGTGAAGAACAGTTGAGCGGCGCTTTGTCCTCGCCGCGATTCGACGAACAAGGGTTGGCGAGTACGCTTTATGCCCTGGCTTCGGGACAGTCCTGTCGGTTTGGTCACAAGGTTATCAAGCCCCAGTCTCTTGGCCTGCCCAGAATGCTGGCAGAAATTCTTGACCATATGCTAAGTGAGGATGCACAACGCAGGCGTCAGGGAGGCGATTACCTGTTTCGAAACCTCCATGTGCTTAAAAATATGGTGTTCGCCGAAGATGAGGCTATGCAGGTCAATGCGCTTATACCTACCTGGCTGGGTGCACAGAAGCAGGATATCGAAACTGTGGTTTACAGTTCACGCAAATCCTATTTACGACAACAGTCCTCAGGTGTTGAGGCCGACCTCAAATATGTGGACGATGCCCAGTTCGAGCGATATTACAAAAATTATTTGCAGGGGATGGGCGATACCGAAAAAGCATTTGTATCGGCTGTCAGCCGCCTGGGCCGCTACCCGGTAGTCGGTGGAATGGCGGTTCGCTGGGAGGCCGAAGGGGTATACGTTGATTCCAGTCTTAATCTGCATGACAGTGAACTGCGACCGGCATTTGAATCTGCGGTGAATAACGTAATCCATCTTGCAAGGGCTATCCATCGTCACGGCGTATTCAAGTGCTGTTTGTTTAATGCCAAGGATACGCTACATATTGAGCGCCACGATGAACATCAGCCTTTCGTTCCACCTGCGAACTGCAGGATCCCGTTTGAATTGTCGCGGGTGCGGATTGAAACCGACGAGTCCCGTACCCACTCGTATTTTGAAGATGGTGACGACCCTGATGAGCTGCTTCGTTTACCAACCCGTATCATGCATTTGCTGGAACAGTTAAACCGCATTCATCACACCGGTTGCATCATATTTGAGGCGCTTCCGACGCATCTGAAGATCCACAGCTACTACCTGCTGCTGGATCACCGTCAGCGGGAGCGCTTTGCGCAAATTCTCGACGCTATTGTCGAAGCGGTACCGGAAATTGTTGGTTTGGGCATTTCCGGATTTATGAAATTACCGTATAAAGACACGCGTTTTTTTGAACATCAGGCCCATATGCCCGAAAAATACTATCCCCGCAATCCCAAAGCCGCTGTAAAGGAGTAATGCCAGCCCATGTCTGAAGTTAAGTTGTCTGAATTATTTGAATTGGAATGCATTGAAGCTGGTCTGTATCGTGGCCAGAGCTGGGACCTGGGGTTTCGTGCTCTTTTTGGTGGACAGGTGTTGGGACAGGCCCTCGCCGCAGCGTGTCAGACAGTACCCAAGGAGCGAATTGCCCATTCATTTCACACCTATTTTTTGCTTCCCGGTGATGCAAAAAAGCCGGTTGTGTACGATGTGGAAACCGTGCGTGACGGCCGCAGTTTTTGTACCCGGCGAGTCAAGGCCATACAGGACGGGCAGACCATATTTTATATGACCGCTTCATTCCAGGGTGAAGAGCATGGGGTAAGCCATCAGTTTGCTGAAATGCCCAAGGTTCCGGCGCCAGAACAGGTGGATTCTGATCTCGCGGTATTTGAAGCCAGGCTGGAACACATGCCGCTGGCGCTTCGTGAAGCGCTTGCTTACCACCGGCCTATTGATATTCGTACGGTGGATGCGGCATACGCATTTAAAAGCCTGAAACGCCCGCCACAACGTTACATCTGGATGCGGGCCCAGGAGGTTTTAAACGGTACCCTGGATCTGCATCAGGCAATTCTCGCGTACGCTTCGGATTACCACTTTCTGAGTACATCACTGCAGCCTCATGGTATCGCAATTACAGATAAAAACCTTCGTATTGCTACCATTGATCATGCCATGTGGTTCCACAAACCGTTCAATTTCAACGAATGGCTGCTCTACGCCATGGATAGCCCATTCAGCGGAAACGCCCGGGGATTGGTAAAAGGTCAGATTTTCAACCAGGCTGGTGAACTGGTGGCTTCGACAATGCAGGAAGGTATGATGCGCCAGATTCATCCCGAGTCCGGGCAATGAAGGCAGGTACGGAAACCTGCCTTTTCAGTTGCCCTCTGAATGTATAAAGGAGATAACACCATGCTTTATCAGTTCGGTGAGCACGCCCCCAGACTGGGCACCAATGTTTATCTGGCTCCGGGAAGCCAGGTTATTGGCCGGGTAGACCTTGCAGACAACGTCAGTGTCTGGTTTAACACGGTTATTCGTGGTGATACTGACCAAATCCTCATTGGTGCAAACACGAATGTACAGGACGGATGTGTGCTGCACACTGATTCTGGTTACACCCTGAAACTCGGAGAAGGGGTGACTGTGGGTCACAAGGCCATGCTGCATGGCTGTGAGGTAGGTGATTTCAGCCTGGTTGGTATTAATGCCGTCATACTCAATGGTGCCAGGATTGGCCGTTACTGCGTTATTGGTGCCAACACACTGATACCTGAAAATATGCAAATCCCTGATTATTCGCTGGTGGTTGGTAGCCCTGGCAAGGTTATTCGTACACTGGACGAAGGGGCCGCTGAAAAACTGGAGATGTCTGCCCGGCACTACGTAGAAAATGGCCGAAAATTCAGGCAGCAACTTAAAGCACTGCCATACGAAGACATGGAGGCATAGCCGTCCGCACAATAAAAAATGCCCAGAACGGTTAAGTTCCGGGCCTAGGGGAATGGCTCATTGCTGAGCCGTGCGCTAACTTGTACAAAAGTTGTTCAGCCGAACAACTCAAAACGGACAGTAACTATAGATCAAAACTGGTCGAAATATAAACTATTTTTTATGAAATTTATGTTTCTCCATTTCAATAGCTTACGAAAATTGCATCAGCCCGCCATTCGTTATGCCCAAAGACTTTCCGCCAGAGCTGTAAATATTTGTACAGACATTGTCCACATGCTGTGCACAGATTGTTCAGTAGTCTGTGTCTGGTTTGCACTACGTGTGTTTGCTACCTCCTTTTTTACATTCATGTTGTTTATGTTCATGATGGATAATTGCATGTCTGTGAATGAGCTGCCAGAATGATTTCACCCTCAAAAAAGAGTGTTTCTGATGACTGAATACCGCCCGTTTGTACCACCTGAAAGAACACTGATGGGGCCTGGTCCCTCTGATGTCAGCCCGCAGGTATTGAATGCCATGTGCCGAAGTACCGTCGGTCATCTGGACCCGGAATTCATCAAACTCATGGATGATACCAAACGGCTCCTGCAGTACGCGTTTCAGACCGCAAATCCTCTTACTATGCCGATCTCTGCTCCGGGCTCTGCAGGGATGGAAGCCTGTTTTGTCAATCTGGTTGAGCCAGGCGATAAAGTCATCGTGTGTATCAATGGCGTCTTCGGGCAGCGTATGGCAGAGAATGTGGTTCGTTGCCAGGCCACTCCCATTCTGGTCGAGGACCCCTGGGGAACGCAAACGGATCCAGATAAAGTTGAACAGGCGTTGAAGGCTCATCCGGATGCCAAGATACTGGCGTTTGTGCATGCTGAAACGTCTACGGGAGTGCGCAATGATGCAAAGGCGTTGTGTGCACTGGCACGGCAGTACCACTGTCTGACCATAATGGATGCAGTAACGTCGTTGGGTGGAATAGAGGTAGATATTGACGGATGGCAGGTGGATGCGGCCTATTCTGGCTCGCAGAAGTGCTTAAGCTGTGTACCCGGTCTGTCGCCGGTAACGTTCAGTCAACGGGCAGTTGAGCTGATTCAGAATCGCAAGACCCCGGTGCAGAGCTGGTTTCTGGATATGAACCTGATCGTGGGCTACTGGGGGCAGGGTGGTAAAAGGGCATACCACCATACCGCACCGGTAAACAGTATTTACGCCTTATATGAGTCTTTGCGTATTCTGCATGCGGAAGGACTGGCAGCGAGCTGGCAACGACATCATCGCTGCCATCAGAAGCTGGTTAACGGTCTGGCAGCAATTGGCTTGGATATGGCTGTTGATGAACATTATCGCTTGCCCCAGTTAAACTCGGTGCTGGTGCCCGAAAACATCAATGAAGCTGAAATTCGGCAGCGCCTGCTCAACGAGTTTAATCTTGAAATTGGTGCAGGACTGGGGAAACTGGCCGGAAGAGTATGGCGAATCGGTTTAATGGGATACGGGTGTAGTGACAAGAATGTGGATTATTGCCTTTCCAGTCTGTCCACTGTAATGAATTAGGCCAGGCCGGCCTGAACAACCGGAATGCGGGGTAAAGAGCACTGATCTTTACGCCGTTTTTGCGTTACACTGGCGAAATAATTCGAATAAAAAACTACGCTTATGCTCCATCGGATCTGGTTATTTTTCATTGTCAGTGCGTTTCTGGCAACCTGTCTGCAATTTTTTACCGGTGCTCAGCCCGAGGGCTTCCAGGATGTAATGGCTTCGGTGAATGCCATGGCAGGCCTGAGTGTTGAGATTGCGATTGGGTTGGTTGGGGTACTGGCGTTCTGGTTAGGCATCTTCCAGATAGCTGAGCAATCCGGGTTGATAAATCATGTTTCCCGGGTTCTTTCCCCTTTGTTGTGCCGTCTGATGCCGGATATTCCCCTTGAGCATCCTGCTCTTGGTAGCATTACCATGAATTTGTCAGCGAATATGCTGGGACTGGACAACGCAGCCACTCCGTTCGGCATCAAGGCGATGCAGGATATGCAATTACTGGCACCAAAAAAAGATACACTGACCAACAGCCAAATATTGTTTCTGGTACTCAACACCTCCTCGGTTACCTTGTTTCCAATTGCGGTATTTTTATACCGGGGCGAGCAGGGTGCTGCTCAGCCCACTGACGTGTTTATTCCCATTTTGCTTGCAACCAGCGCTTCCACATTAGCGGGCTTATTCGTGACCTGCCTGGTGCAGCGGGTCAATTTGTTTAATCGCGTGGTGTTGCTTTATCTGGTAGGGGTATTCGGTTTTATCGGGGCACTGGTGTTGTATTTTGCGCAGTTGGCCGCCAGCCAGCTTGCCAGTCAGTCAGCACTGATTGCCAATTTCCTGCTTTTCCTGTTTGTGGTTGTGGTGTTGCTTGCAGGCTGGCGCAAACAACTGAATACCTACGAGTTGTTTGTGGAAGGCGCAAAAAAGGGGTTTGACGTTGCGGTAACCCTTATTCCTTATCTAATCGCCATGTTAATAGCGATTGGCATGCTACGTGCGAGTGGGCTGTTGACCCTGGTTGTTGAATCCATTGGCTACCTGGTGGCTTGGCTGGGTATGGACCCACGGTTTGTTGACGGTTTACCTACCGCGTTGATGAAACCACTCAGTGGCAGTGGTGCCCGGGCTATGATGATTGAAACCATGCAGCATCAGGGTGCTGACTCGTTTGCCGGGCGTTTGGCTTCAGTGCTGCAAGGCTCAACAGAAACCACATTTTATGTGCTGGCGGTATATCTGGGAGCAGTAGGGATCAAGCATGCGCGCTATGCCGTTGCCTGCTGTCTGGCGGCTGATTTGGCCGGTATTGTGACGGCAATTGCCGTCTCTTACTGGTTTTTTGGTTAAGCACAGGTACAGACTGGTTCATACAGCGTTCACCTTTAATGGGCATCCTGTTGTCAGAACTGCAGCTGTCCACCATAAAAGAATGGCTGTGTAAGCAAGCTAATGACAATGAGGTATATTATGAATTCGAGGGTAAAATTTCTGTTGCTGCTGACAACTGCTGCCATTTTAACGCTGCCAGCCAGTTACGCCCAGTCAGCTTCAGCCCCAGCAATCCATGTGCAAGGGCAGGGTGTTGTGAATGTGGTGCCGGACGCATTTTCGGTGACCTTTGTACTGGAACAACGGGGGGCTTCAGTCACAAAACTGAATTCCCAGCTGGAGTTTGATCTTAATCAGGTCGTCAGTTACCTGCTTTCTGTGGGGGTAAGCGAAAAGCACATTCAGTCAATGCAGGTTCAGCTTAATCCATGGATAGAGCATGGGCCAAATGGCAGGGAGGACAAGGGATTTGTGCTTGCGCGCCAGGTAAGGGTGATGCACGGTGATCTGCAAAGCTATGATAAACTGCTGGATGGCGTAATGGCGCGCGGCGTAACCCGTATTCAGCAATTTGAGTTTGTTGCCAGCACGGAAAAAAACGCTTATCAGCAGGCATTGATAAATGCAGTAGGAGACGCCAGATCCAGAGCACAACTGCTGGCACGGGAGTTGGGCGTGAAGATCGGCCAGGTTATATCGGTATCCGAATCCGGGTTCAGTCAGCCCACACCGGTACACCGGGCAGTGATGATGGACAGAGAACGAACCTCTTCAATGCCGGGCCAGCAGCAAATCGAAGCCAGAGTGCAGGTTTCCTTCGCCATAGCGGAGTAGCAACTATGAAGGTAAACATACATTGAGCAATACAAACTACACCCAACTGGTTGAGCAGGCGAGAAGCCTGGTCAGCGGAGAATCTGATCTTATCGCTAACATGGCCAACATCAGTTCGCTACTGTTTAACCAGTTACCTGCAGTAAACTGGGCAGGGTTTTATCTCTACAAGCAGGAGCAACTGGTGCTTGGTCCGTTTCAGGGGCAGCCAGCCTGCATCCGAATTCCGATGGGCAAAGGAGTGTGCGGAACGGCAGCGGCAACCCGTGAGACCCAACTGGTGGAAGACGTTCACCAGTTTAAAGGGCACATTGCCTGCGATGCGGCGTCAAATTCCGAAATAGTGATCCCATTGGTTATCGGCGACGAACTAATTGGTGTACTGGATATAGACAGCCCGGAGTTTGGACGATTTTCCGAACAGGACAAACAGGGGTTAGAGCAGATTGCGGCAGCGTTGTTGGAAAGCCAGCAATGAAACATAACGTAGACATTCATATTGTTCTTGCCACCGCTTCTGACATGGAGGATTATCACTCCGACCCTGACGAAGCGGCGGACAGGATCAATTTTATACTGCATGGCATGTACGATAATGCAGATGATGATATTGAAACTGCCCGTTTGGAAGGGTTGCTGCAATACACTTGGGCATTCTGGCATCAAAATGGCAATTTATTGGACGTTGAGGACGATGATTTGCTGGATTGGGTTGACCACACGCTGGCAACTTGGGATGATGCGGATACAGACGAAATCTTCTGATCAAGCTAGTAAAATTGATGGATTCACCAGAGAAGTTTACCAACAGTAAGGAAGTCATCGCGTTTTTGGCCGATGCGTTTCCAAATTGTTTTTCAATCGAAGGCGATGCCAAGCCTTTAAAAATAGGCATATTTCAGGATTTGGCTTCCCGCCTGCAGGATGACGAACGTGTTAGCAAAACTTTGCTTCGTTCTTCGTTGAGGCATTACACCAACAGCTGGCGGTATCTGCACTGTATCAAGGAAGGGGCTTTCAGAGTCGACCTTGACGGAAATCCGGATGCACCTATCGAACAGGATCATGCTGAACACGCCAAACAGCAGCTGGATGAAAGCAAAGCCAAAGCTGCTGAGAAGCGCAAAGCCCGTTCAAAGCAGGCGCCTCGTTCGAAAGACAAACGACACAGTCTTCCCGGCACATCCGCCGGTGCTGCAGACAGCAAGAAAGCCGCAGGCGTGAAGTCGGGAACTAAATCAAAAACCGGCAGACCAAATAAAACACCCCCGGCGAAGTTAACGGAATCGGACTTACAGACTGGCACCCGGGTTACAGTGAAGTTAGGCAAGGCGCCTATGCCCGCTGTGATCACCGAAATTGCTAAGGATGGAGTTCATGTCCAGCTGGACTCGGGGATGGTCGTTAAAGTCACTCCAGAGACTTTACGTTTGGCGAGTTCCAAGAGGTCGTAGAATGAAAGATATCCTTCGTATTTCCATTGCAAGTGCGTTTATGGGCGTCAGTATCGGCGCCGGTGCCGTTTCCACAACGCCGTCTGTTGAAGATCTTCCCATGCTGCAGCAGGAGTCTCAACACAGTGTGGCAGTGAAACGGATCAGTAACCTGTTCACCCGTGCTCACTACAAGGAAATAGCGTTGGATGACGCGCTCTCAAATAAAATTTTCGAGCGCTATCTGCAGTCTCTGGACAATAATAAGCAAATCTTCCTGCAGTCAGATGTAGACGGGTTTGAAAAATACCGCGATCAGTTTGATAACGCGCTGAGCCGGGGAAACCTGTCCATTGCCTATGAAATGTATAACCTCAGTGCTGAGCGGCGTGTAGAGCGGTTTGAATACGCGTTATCCCTGCTCGAACAACCGTTCAACTTTGAACAGGAAGGCGACAAATTCTACTTCGACCGTGAAGATGCGGCATGGCCCACCACTGTTAACGAACTGAATGAACTGTGGCGCCAGCGCGTGAAGTATGACGCACTCAATCTGGTTATGGCGGACAAAAGCTGGGAAGAAGCCAAAGAGCTGCTTACCAAGCGCTATAATCGGGCAATCAAACGGCTGAAGCAGGCCCAGAGTGAAGACGTTTTTCAAACGGTCATGAACTCTTTCGCCCGCAGCATTGAGGCGCATACCAGCTATTTGTCTCCCCGCAATGCCGACCGCTTCCAGATGGAAATGAATTTGTCATTTGAAGGCATCGGGGCTGTGTTGCAAAGTGAAGACGATTTCACCGTCATTAAAAGCATCGTGCCCGGTGGCCCTGCCGATAAGTCCAAGGCGCTTAAGCCTGAAGACAAGATAGTGGGTGTTGCCCAGGATGACGAAGAATTCATTGACGTGGTTGGCTGGCGTCTTGATGAAGTGGTCGAACTGATTAAAGGGCCAAAGGGCAGCACAGTGCGCCTGCAGGTTCAAAAAGGAACCACTGACAGCAAATCCATGTCTGTGGTCAGTCTGACTCGTGACAAAATCAAACTGGAAGACCGGGCTGCCAAATCGGAGGTGTTTGTCCCTGATACTGGTCCTAATCAGGGCGAAAAGCTCGGCGTGATAACCATCCCAAGCTTCTACAACAACTTGCACGCCGACGTTCAAAAGGAAATCGATTCACTCAAAGCGCAGAATGTTAAAGGCATTATTGTGGATTTGCGTGGTAATGGTGGAGGTTCCCTAACCGAAGCAACCTTGTTGACAGGCCTGTTTATTGAGCAGGGCCCAGTGGTTCAAATCCGTTACGGAGAAGGCAAAGTCAGTGTTAACAGCGACACTGATGGTGTGGTTTCCTACGATGGCCCACTGACAGTACTGGTTGACCGCTATAGCGCATCCGCTTCTGAAATTTTTGCCGCAGCAATGCAGGATTACAATCGCGCCCTGATAATTGGTGAACAGACTTTCGGTAAAGGTACGGTTCAGCAGCACCGCGGTCTGGGCCGTATTTACGATTTGTACGATAACCCGCTTGGCAGTGTGCAGTTTACTATTGCAAAATTTTACCGTATTGACGGTGGCAGTACCCAGCATCGGGGTGTAGTACCGGATATTCAGTATCCTTCACCCATCGATCCGGCAGACTGGGGCGAGAGCCAGGAAGAAAATGCACTGCCTTGGGACAGTATTGAACGGGCAAATTACACTACTTTTGCCGAAGGGCAGACAGCGTTGGACGTATTGACTGCCAAACACAATGCCCGGGCATTGCAGGACCCTGAGTTTGCTTACCTGTATGAAGACATTCAGGAATACCAAAAGAATAAGGACAAAGATTATATCTCTTTGGTGCAGTCCGAGCGTCTGGCAGAAAAACGTGAGGCTGAACAAAACCAGCTGAAGCGAACCAATGAACGGTTGGCCAGACTGGACCAGAAACCGGTTGAATCGCTGGATGATTTGCCTGAAGTGCTGGAAGATTTGGATCCGTTTCTTAATGAAGCGGCCAATATAACCTTTGATATGATTGATACCGGCCGTTACGCAATCACGCGCAATTAGGCCGTGCGCATATAGCGGGGGCTGGTATTTGCCAGCCCTTTTTTGTGCCGACAATATTAAAATACACAGGCTGCTCGCCAGCGCCGGTAGCCTGTGGTAAACCTGTCATTAATAGAATAATAAAGGGAACAGAATGGCAACACGTGGAGAATTCTCATCCCGCATCGGGTTCATCCTGGCAGCGGCCGGGTCAGCGGTAGGGTTGGGAAACATATGGGGTTTTCCTACCCAGGTCGCAAGTAACGGCGGGGCGGCGTTTGTGCTGGTCTATTTAATACTGGCGTTTGTGCTGGCGTATCCCGTTCTGATGGCAGAGTTGATCATAGGCCGTTCCACCCGCGCTAACATGGTCGACGCTCTTGGTAAAATTTCCGGTAATGTTCTGGGGCGCATGACCGGTATCTGGGGTTTTATCACCGTATCGTTGATTCTGGCTTTTTACGCCATTGTCGGCGGCTGGATGCTGGCCTATTTCGTTAATTCAGGCCTGAATTTGATAGGTATTGATGGCCTGTCTGAATGGTTGCTGTCTTTTTCCACTCCCCGCAATCTGCTGTTCTGTGGCTTGTTCATGGCGCTGACGTCATTCATTGTTATCGGTGGCGTAAAAGCCGGTATTGAAAAATGGTCTGTGCGCCTGATGCCCACACTGGTTATCATCATTGCACTCCTCATTATCTATGTGAGTTTTCAGCCTGGCGCTGTCGAAGGCTGGGGGGCCTATCTGGTGCCGGATTTCAGCCGCATCCTGGACCCTGATTTGTTAATCAGTGCGATGGGACAGGCGTTCTTCTCAATGTCACTGGGGGTTGGAACCATGTTGGTATACGGTTCCTACGTCAGCAAGAACGAGAATCTACCCTCAATCGGTGCATCTGTCGCCCTCGTTGATATTGGTGTTGCAATCATTGCTGGCATGCTAATTATTCCGGCGATGTACGTTGCGCTCAATAATGGGGTAGAAATTTTTACTGCCGATGGGTCATTGATCGAGGGTGATCAGCTTATTTTTACCGTTCTGCCAGCACTGTTTGAATCGATTGGCTATATGGGAATTCTGGTATCGGCCGCATTTTTTGCATTGATGGTGATCGCTGCCGTGACTTCATCAATCTCAATGCTCGAAGTGCCGGTTGCCTATCTGGTCGAAAGCAAAGGGCTGGGGCGTAAAAAAGCTGTTGTGTGGATGAGTTCCATAATCTTTCTTTGCAGTTTCGTTATTATGCTCAATTTTGAGCAGTTGTTCGGGCTGGTGATCGCGGCTACCACGCAGTATAGTCAACCATTACTGGGGCTTGCCCTGTGCCTGTTTGCGGGTTGGGTATGGCGTCGTGATGCGATTCTGGAAGAATTGAAACACGGCAGCCCCGACATCGAAACCGGAATGTTCTGGCGAATTTGGCCGTGGTACGTTCGTTTTGTGTGCCCGGTAGTGATTGCGGTGATGTTTTTCCGCTCAGTGTTGTAAACAACGTAAGTAAAGATTGATTCCTATAATGACAAATACAATCAAACAACCCACTCTTTTGGATGCACTCATCCCCATTATTTCCCTAGTGATCATGATGGGGGGCGCAGTTTACCTGTTTGGCGACGGCTCCTCGTTTGGCCCTAACCAAGTAGCCCTTTTGCTCGGTACCGGCATGGCAGCCATTATCGGCATGAAGAATGGCCACAGCTGGCTGGAGATTGAAAAGGGTATCGTCAAAGGCATTTCTATGTCATTGGGAGCCTGCCTGATATTATTGGCGGTAGGGTCACTGATTGGTTCCTGGATGCTGGCCGGGACGGTTCCCACGTTAATTTACTATGGCCTTGAGCTGTTAAATCCGTCTTTTTTCTACGCCGCAACCTGCCTGATTTGTGCCGTGGTTGCGATGAGTATTGGCAGTTCCTGGACTACAGCGGCCACTGTGGGTGTTGCCTTGATGGGGGTTGCTTCCGGCATGGGGATGTCTCCGGCAATTGCTGCAGGTGCGGTAGTTTCCGGCTCGTATTTTGGCGACAAGATTTCACCCTTGTCTGAGACCACAAATCTGGCACCTGCCGTTGCAGGGACCAACCTGTTTGAACACATTCGCTATATGCTGTGGACCACCATCCCCAGCTTTGTAATTGCATTAATTCTATTTACCATTCTGGGTTTCAGCGAATCAGGAAACGCAACCGCAGACCGTATTGAGCAAATGCAGACATTGCTCGAACAGTCTTTTTCTCTGGGCTGGCATCTTCTGGTCCCATTAGTGGTACTGCTGACATTGGCGATTCGAAAGATGCCAGCATTTCCAGCGGTAGCAATTGGTGCGTTACTGGGCGCGTTGTGGGCCGTGATCTTTCAGTCCGATGTCGTCTACAGTATGGTCGGCGAGGGCGAGCAGAGTGCAATCGGAGCACTCAAAGTTGTCTGGACTTCGTTATTTGATGGGGTGAGCTTTTCCACCCCGGATGAAAACCTCAACAGTCTGTTGAGCCGAGGTGGCATGTCGTCAATGCTCAATACCATATGGCTAATCATCTGTGCCATGTCATTTGGTGCGGTGCTGGAGAGCGTTGGGTTGCTCAAACGCGCCGTTAGTACAATTCTGTACGGAGCCAAATCTGCCGGGGATATGGTCAGCCGAACCATCCTTACCTGTATTGGTACCAACCTGATTACGGCCGACCAGTATATGTCAATTGTCATGCCAGGGCGCATGTACAAGGAAGAATTTGAAAAGCGTGGGCTTGACCGTCTTAATCTTTCCCGCAGTCTGGAAGACGGTGGAACCATTACCTCACCACTAATCCCGTGGAATACCTGTGGTGCGTATATGCAGGGTGTATTAATGGTTCATCCGTTTGAATACATTTTCTATGCGTTCTTTAACCTTATTAGCCCGGTGCTGGCAGTGATTTACGCCTATCTGGGGATAAAGATCCTTAGAATTGAGCCTCCGTATACAACTTCTGCCAAAGAATCCAACTAATCAGACAGTCTGAATAGGGCAACTATGAACATGCAAGTTAAACGGCGGGCGGATTATACCCCGCCGCTTTTTGTCATCCGTGACGTCAAACTGTTTATCGACCTGAATCCTACCCAAACCCGGGTGAAAAGCCGCCTGGAGATAGAACGCAAGGGCAAGCACTCCGAGCCCCTTATCCTGGATGGTGAAAAGCTGGAACTCGTCAGTGTCCGGCTCGAACAAAAGGTATTGGAAGATTATGCTCTCAACGACACCAGCCTGGCGCTGGCGAACGTTCCGGATTGTTTTACCCTTGAAATTGAAACTCTCATTGACCCTCAGCACAACCAGGCATTGGAAGGGCTTTACCTGTCCAATGGGGTGTATTGTACTCAGTGTGAGGCGGAAGGATTCAGGCGCATAACCTATTTTCTTGATCGCCCGGATGTACTTGCAACCTACGAGGTGACAGTTCAGGGCGACAAGACATCACTGCCCACCCTGCTAGCCAATGGAAATCCGGTTGCCCGGGGAGAAAATACTGACGGCACCCATTGGGTGACCTGGCAGGACCCTCATCCAAAGCCCTGCTATCTGTTTGCTCTGGTGGCCGGTGACTTTGATTTGCTGACCGATTCCTACACTACCGCCAGCGGTAGGGAAGTCGCTTTGGAATTGTATGTAGATATCGGGAAACGGGAGCGGGGCAGGTTCGCACTTGATGCGCTGAAGCGAGCGATGCGCTGGGATGAGCAGAAATACGGCCTGGAGTATGACCTCGATATTTACATGATTGTTGCGGTGGACTTTTTTAACATGGGAGCCATGGAGAACAAGGGGTTGAACGTCTTTAACAGCAAATTTGTGCTGGCGGACCAAAACTCTGCGACCGACGAGGATTTCTTTAATGTTGAATCGGTGATCGCCCATGAATATTTCCATAATTGGACAGGTAACCGGGTAACCTGCCGTGACTGGTTCCAGTTGAGTCTGAAAGAAGGCTTGACCGTATTTCGCGATCAGCAATTCAGCGCGGATATGACATCGCCGCTGAGCAACCGTATCAAGCATGTCAGAGTCATGCGTGAACATCAGTTTGCCGAAGACGCCAGTGCCATGAGTCATCCTATTCGGCCAGACGAAGTCATCGAAATGAATAATTTTTATACGGTGACGGTTTACGACAAGGGTGCGGAAGTGATCCGTATGCTGCATACCTTGTTGGGTGAAGAGGGATTTCGCCAAGGTATGGACGAATATTTTCGGCGTCACGATGGTCAGGCGGTAACTTGTGATGACTTTGTCGCAGCAATGCAAAGTGCCACCGAACTGGACCTGAGCGCATTTTCACGCTGGTACAGCCAATCCGGAACACCGGTCATTGAGGTTGAACGTAAACCCGTTGATGAGGCAGGGAACCAGACCATTACGCTGCGTCAGCGTAACCCGAAAACCGCCGATCAGCACAAAAAAGAGCCACTGTACTTACCTGTGGCGATGGATTGCATTGACGCCAACGGCGCACACATTACTGATGATGAAGGTAAGATAAAGGATGGCCTGGTTATTCTGGACTCGGAATCAGTAACGCTGAGTTTTTCAGGCCTTGGCAACCCGGTTATTCCTGTAGTGCTGGGCAATTTTTCTGCCCCGGCCAAGGTAAATAATCCGCTGTCGGTACAGGAATTACTTCATGTATTTCGTTTTGCGGACGACAGTTTTAATCGTTGGGATGCTCTGCAGTCGCTCTATGACTGGTGTATTGAACAGTACGCGAATGGCAACGGCAGCAACGTTAACGATGCCATATGGTCCGGGTTGAAGGGCGTGTGTCTGGACGAAGCAGATAATCACGAATTGCTCGGCGAATGCCTGGTTATTCCCAGTTTTGAAACCCTGTGCCAAAGTCGCACGCTGGTGGATGTAGACCGGTTGCACCGTGCCAGAGAACAGTTTTGCCATGACTTTGCGATGCAGCTGAGTGAGCCGCTTACACAGATATACGCTTCGATTGCTGCCGGGTCGTATCAGTATTCCCAGTATCAGGTGAATGCGAGAAGGGTCAGAAATGTGGTTTTAGGCCATCTGGCACTTACCGAAAAGGGCAGTCAACTGGTTGAGCGCCAGTACCACAACGCTGATAACATGACCGACACACTGGGTGCGCTGAAAGCGGCACAACGTGGAAAGTCGCAATTGTTCGAAACCCTGATGGCAGACTTTGAATCTCGCTGGAAGCAGGACCCACTGGTGCTGGATAAGTGGTTTTCTCTGCATGCGACCTGTGAGCGGGCAGACAGCCTCTCACAACTGACACTGCTCAGGGAACACCCACAGTTCAGTGACGGCAATCCCAACCGGGTACGTGCGCTGATTGGCAGTTTTGCATTCTACAATACGGCCGGCTTCCATGCTGTGGATGGCAGTGGTTATAAGTTTGTCACTGATTATTTGCTCCAGTTGGACAAAACCAATCCACAGGTTGCGTCGCGCATTGTTACGCCGCTCACACAATGGCAACAATTCGCACCCGGGTATCAGGAGAAAATGAAAGCCCAGCTTGGGCGTTTGCTCAATCAGAGTGGGTTAAGCAGGGATCTGTTTGAAAAAGTCAGTAAGAGCCTGGCCTTTGATGAACACCAAGCCTGAGCAAATTTATTACTTCACTTTGTCGTTAAACTACCAGCAATGTGAATCGCTTTATTTTCCTGGCAACCACAAGGTAGTATTAACGGCCGAAAACGGTACGAGGGTTCAGATACCCTCAAGCCGCTTGCGCTCCCACGTTCACAGCTATGGCCTGAGCGGCCGTTTTCGTCTTATTGTCGGTAATGACAACAAAATCCGCACCTTTGAGAAGATTCGTTGAATTACCTGCGCTTGCTGCGTTGATGTGCGTCACACATCAACTCTCAGGTTATTTTTCATACAGTTGTTTGACTGGTACGATTTGTTCTTGCGATCAATGAAAAATGATGTAATCATTTTGTTAAACAACGTGATTGGTCTTACAGTCAGCACATGTAACGTGATGACTTAGGAGAATAAAAACTATGACAAACAGGCCTGGTCCATTTCAAAAGTCTCCCATCGCAGCAGGCGTTGTCGCAATACTCGGTGCGGTTTCAGCCCCCGGTTATGCGGCGAGCTGGCAAGTGGGCGATGTTAGTATTTCACTCGACTCCAACTTTACTCTGGCAACCAGTATCCGTACTGAAAACCGGGATTTCAGTCTGATTGGAAACAGTAACCACCCCCAGTTTGACTGGAGTGGGTACAATGCCGCAACCAACGTTATCTACCCTGCGGCTGACGTTTGGGCGTCTTCTGACGGCGCATATTCAACAAACAACGATTTGGGTAACCTTGCACACGACCCCGGTGAAGCGTTCTCTACCCAGGTATCCGGTAACCATGAGCTGGATGTGAACTTTGGCGACTATGGTTTTTTTGCCCGCGCATTCTGGTTCCATGATTTTGAACAGATGGATGGCGATCGTCCCTGGTCCAATCCCATTACCGGCACCCAGGTAGACCTGTGTGAAGACCCGGAAGCCAAGGATTTGTTGTGCCAGGATATTCGGCTGCTGGATGCGTTTTTCTACGCAGACTGGTGGATTGGTGATCAACCCTTGTCGGTCCGTGTCGGTAACCAGGTTATCAGTTGGGGTGAGAGTACTTTTATACAGCACGGCATTAACACCACGAATCCGGTTGATGTTACCCGGGCCAGAGCGCCTGGCGCAGAGTTGAAGGAAGTATTTATTCCGGTAGGGATGGTGTTCGCTTCGCTTGGTCTGACCGATACACTGAGCGTTTCCGGTTATTACCAGTATGAGTGGGAGCGCAGTTGGCTTCCGGTTTCAGGAAGCTATTTTGCTACCAACGACTTTGCCGGCGAAGGCGGGCAGGCCAATAACATTCAGCTGGGCTTTACCGGAAACCCCGATATCGATATGGAGCACCTGTTATCTTCACTGAATGATTTGGGTGCAGCGCTGGCAGCCGGTGCCGATCCGGCACAGATCTCACAGGCTTACCTCGCTTACCCGACCAAAGTAGCTGTGCGTGGCTATTCAGATGCCGCTCACCATGATGCTGACGATCAGGGCCAGTATGGCTTGCGCCTGACTTGGTTTGCGGAAGAGCTGAACCAGTCAGAACTGAGCTTTTACCACATAAATTACCATAGCCAGCGTCCGCTGATTTCCGGTGTAACGTCTGACTTCACTGCTGCCGGTATCGGTGCTGATTTGGCCTATATGGCTCAGAATACCATCACCAAAGAAAATATTACCGACTTGCAGGCTTTTACCGAGGCCCAGTTCTTTTACCCGGAAGACATCAAGCTTTACGGATTCAGCTTCAACACCAACGTAGGTACGACGGCTCTGGCTGGTGAATTTGCTTACCGCCAGGACGAACCTCTTCAAATTGACGACGTTGAGTTGCTCTATATGGGCATGCCCGAGCAACTTGCCAATGTGGGATTAAGACCCGACCTTGCGGGCATTTCGCAACTGAATAACATCGGCCGCAATGTCGGGCCAGGCGAGACTGCACAAGGTTTTCTGTTCTCCGATACCTGGCAGGCCCAGTTTACGGTTTCACATGTGTTCGGACCGGCGCTCGGGTCAGACAACCTTATTCTGTTGGGTGAGGCAGGGTACGTTAATATTATGGATTTCCCTGATCCGAACGTTGTCCGTCTGAATGCGCCGGGCACTCACCGTACACCTTCACTGGAACCGACAGCCGATGGCAACCCTCGTCCTGGTTTGCACACAGGTCTGTCTAACGGGCCGGAAACCAACCCGTTTGCTACCGAAGATGCATGGGGCTACCGGATCCTTGCGGTGGCAGATTTTAACAACGTCTTTTCCGGTGTGAATCTGCGTACCCGGGCGACCTTCTCCCACGATGTTGATGGTACAACGCCTGATCCACTGTATCTGTTTTTGGAAGACACCAAGTCTGCCAGCATATCTTTGACATTTGATTACTTGAGCAAGTGGTCAGCAACAGCGGCCTACAATGCCTATTGGGGTGGTCTGGGTACCACCAACGCGCTGTCTGATCGTGACTTTGTGTCTTTCAATATCAAGTATTCAATCTAGAGGCCAAATAATGATGATTAAAAAAGTTGGATTAATTGCTGCGGCATTATCCCTGGCGCTGGGCAGCGCTGCCGCCAATGCCAAAATCAGCCCTGAAGAAGCCAGCAAACTGGGCAACGAACTCACGCCTCTGGGCGCTGAAAAAGCGGGTAACGCAGATGGCAGCATTCCCGCCTGGACTGGTGGTATCACCACCCTGCCTGCAGGGTATCAGGTTGGCGACCATCACCCGGATCCTTATCCTGGCGATGCGGTGTTGTTTGAAATTACCGCCAAAAATTACAAGGAATACACTGCCAATCTGACCGAAGGGCAGATCAAAATGTTTGAGACTTATCCGGATACCTTCCGGATGCCGGTCTATCAAACCCGCCGTTCTGCATCCAACCCGCAGTCGGTGTATGAGCAAACCAAGATAAATGCGACGCGCGCGGAACTGCTTGACGGCGGGAACGGGTTAAAAGGTGCGGCTATCGGGATCCCTTTCCCAATTCCACAAAACGGTCTGGAAGCCATCTGGAACCATATTCTGCGTTACCGTGGTGAAGCCATTCAGCGTTATGGTGGCCAGGCTGCAGTTACATCCTCCGGAGACTACAACGTAATCGGTTTTGACGAGCAGTTACTGCTCCAGTATTCAAAAGCTGATGCAACGCCGGAACAGCTTGAGGCGGACAATATTCTGTTTATGTTCAAGCAGAAAATTACCGAGCCGGCACGTCTGGCAGGAACCGCGTTGCTGGTACACGAAACGGTTGACCAAATTAAAGAGCCACGCAAAGCCTGGACGTACAATACCGGGCAACGTCGGGTGAGATTGGCACCAAACATTGCCTATGACACGCCGGGAACTGCATCTGACGGTCTGCGTACTACTGACGATTTCGATATGTTTAACGGTTCTCCGAACCGCTACAACTGGGAACTGAAGGGCAAGAAGGAACTGTACGTAGCCTACAACAACTATGCGCTGCACAGCGACAATGTGAAGTTTGCTGACGTTCTGCAGCCAAACCATATCAATCCGGATTTAACCCGCTGGGAAAAACACCGGGTCTGGGTGGTAGAAGCTACTTTGAAAGAAGGTTTCCGCCACATTTACCAGAAGCGCGTGTTTTTCATTGACGAAGACAGCTGGCAAATTCAGGTTGCTGATATGTACGACAATCGCGGTGAGCTGTATCGGGTTGGTTTTGCCTATGGTGTAAACTACTACGAGGTACCCACCCAATGGTCTACGCTTGATGTGTACCACGACCTGAATTCCCGTCGCTATCTCGCCATGGGGCTTGATAACGAGAAGACCATGTACGACTTTACCATTCGCCCGAGAGAGGTAGAGTTCACGCCGCAGGCGCTGCGACGGGAAGGCATGCGTTAGGACCAAGCGGTTGGCATTGCCAACCGTTTTTGTATATAC
The DNA here is from genome assembly GCF_003367475.1 of Alteromonas aestuariivivens. Classification (GTDB taxonomy): domain Bacteria; phylum Pseudomonadota; class Gammaproteobacteria; order Enterobacterales; family Alteromonadaceae; genus Alteromonas; species Alteromonas aestuariivivens. Next base: position 27,594 of record NZ_QRHA01000005.1, on the reverse strand, counting down.
AGAATGAAAATAAAAAATAAGGAGCAAACCCGGGTATGAAGAACGCTCTTGCGTCGGTGCTCGTGACATCCGCCATCACTTTTTCTGCCTCCGCCCAGGAGGCATTTCTGGCACCTCTGGTCGAGCAATCGGTTCTGCTGGATGTGGCGGCGAGTGACTATCTGGTGGTAGTTGGTGAACGCGGGCATATTCTGACATCCAATAACGGCGTTGATTTTACGCAGTCTGCAGTTCCTACCCAGTCCACCCTTACTGCAACAGCGGCAGTGGGTGATCGGGTTTGGGCAGTTGGGCATGACGCCACCATTTTGCATTCTGCTGACCGGGGCCAGTCCTGGCAGACTCAGATGCAGGAACCCGATCTGGAACGCCCGTTTCTCGATATTGTGTTTTGGGATCAGGCACATGGTATAGCGATAGGAGCCTACGGGCTTTTTTACCGCACACTTGACGGCGGCGTGAACTGGCGGGCAGAGCGCCATGCTACCTTGCTCGACCCCATGGACCAGGAATACCTTGAACAGATACGCGAGGAAGACGAAGCCTTCTACCAGCAGGAACTGGATTCCATATTGCCACACCTGAACAGGGTTACCCGGGCGGGTGAAAAGTTGTATCTGGCCGGTGAGGCGGGTTTACTGGCCGTAAGCGAAGACCAGGGGCGTTCCTGGGTACGTTTTGATGTGGATTACACAGGGTCATTTTTTGATGTTCAGCCACTGGATGAAAACACCATTTTAGCGGTAGGACTACGGGGTAATATGTTCGTCAGGCGCGAGCAGGGCGATTGGGAATACGTCAACACCTGTTCAGACAGTACACTGAATTCCGTATTACCGCTGCAAAGCGAAGTCATCGCTATGGGTAACAATGGCATCATCATTCATGCGCAAAGGCCACTTCCGGTCAGTGAACCAGATCCATACGCCAGCTCTGTCACCTGCGAGCCACCTGCCGGTATTACCATGGAGCAGATTAGCGATAAGGCGGCGATCCTCAATGCCGTTCAATTTGACGGAAAAGTGATTGCTGTCACCGCCAACGGCATCAAACAACTGAATAAAGAATAAGAAGATTACATGTCCAGAATCATTCATTTTCTTGAACACCTGATTTTTGGTAACCGCAGGCTCGTAGTGGGCCTGTTTGCCCTGCTTACGCTGTTTTTGGGCTATCAGGCCTCAAACATGAAACTCGACGCCGGGTTTGAAAAGAACATTCCGCTCAATCACCCCTACATGCAAACCTACATGAAGCACCGCAAAGATTTTGGTGGTGCCAACAATGTGTTGGTTTCCGTGTGTGATCGTAACGGTAATATCTTCAATCAGAACTTTTTTGACACACTCAAGAATGTCCACGACCAGCTGTTTTTCATCAACGGTGTTAACCGTTCTCTGGTAGTGTCCCTGTTTTCGCCTTCAACACGGTTTACCGAAATCGTTGAAGGAGGTTTCGCCGGTGGCCCGGTGATACCGGCCGATTTTAATTCGGCCAACCCAAGGGCACTGGAACTGGTAGCCGCCAATATAGAGAAGGCCAACATTGTTGGCCGTCAGGTTTCCAATGATTACAGCTGCGCAATGGTAACCGCGCAACTTCTGGATATTGACCCTCAGACCGGCGAGTCATTGAACACACTGGCGCTGGCAGGCGAGCTTGAATCCAAACTGCGTGGGCAGTTTGAAAACGATCGTATTTCCATTCATGTGATTGGGTTTGCCAAAATGATCGGCGATGTGGCCGATGGTGCCAAAGATGTGGTGATGTTCTTCGCCATAGCCATCGCCATTACCGCTGTGATGGTGTATTTTTTCTCACGCAGCATCATGCTCACCATACTGCCGCTGCTTTGTTCTGTCATTGCAGTAGTATGGCAACTGGGTTTGCTGACGGTATTGGGGTTCGGTTTGGATCCCATGTCGATTCTGGTCCCGTTTCTGGTTTTTGCCATTGGTGTCAGCCACGGTGTGCAAATGATCAACGCGGTAGAAAAGCGTGCGGTCTCGGGCATGGGTGCGAAACACGCCGCCATGGCGGCTTTTCACAGTCTGCTTATCCCGGGGGGCATTGCCCTGTTGTCGGATACCGTAGGCTTTCTGACACTGCTGGTTATCGACATCGGCATCATTCGTGAACTGGCTATCACCGCCAGCATGGGTGTGGCCGTGATCATCTTTACCAACTTGGTATTACTGCCCGTACTGATGAGTTTTTTGCAATTCGGTGAACATTACGTCGATCGTTTTGCCAACAAAGAGCAACACTCAGAGCGCTTTTGGTCCTGGGTGGCGAAGTGTTCGTACAAAAAGCCTGCTGCCTGGATTCTTGCGATTACCACTGTGCTGTTCGTTGCCGGTTTCATGCAATCCCAGCACATGAAAATTGGTGATCTTCATGCCGGTGCTCCTTCGTTGCATGAAGACTCCCGGTATAATCAGGATACTTTCCTGATTACGGACCGTTATGAAGTAACTGTCGATTACCTCTCTGTTCTGGTAGAAACTTCGCCTGAAGCCTGTACTTCGCACTCCGTGATGAAAGCCATTGACGACTTCCAGTGGCGAATGGAAAACGTCGATGGGGTGCAGTCAACGGTTTCACTGGCTTCAGTGGCCAAAATCGTTAACGCCGGTTACAACGAAGGCAACGTAAAATGGCAGGTGCTTCCGCGCAATCAGCAGACACTGGTGCAGGCCATTTCCCGCATACCTTCCTCATCCGGTCTGCTGAATGGTGATTGTTCGGTAATGCCAATTATTCTGTTTATGCAGGACCACAAGGCGGAAACCATCAGCCGGGTAGTCGATGCTGTTAAGCAGTTTCGTAAGGAGTTTGAAACCGACGATATGACCTTCAGTCTGGCGTCAGGGCCGGTGGGCGTGATGGCGGCAACCAACGAAGCGGTGGCGGCGGCACAAATCCCCATGATGGCCTATGTATTCGGCGCAGTGATAGCGCTTTGCCTGCTGAGCTTCTGGTCTGTACGTGCAACACTTTCCGTCGTTATCCCGCTGTTTGTGGTATCCGTGCTGGCCCAGGCGCTGATGACCCTGCTTGAAATAGGCCTTACGGTGTCGACTCTGCCGGTGATTGCCCTGGGCGTAGGTATTGGTGTGGATTATGGGATTTATGTGCTGTCCACCATGAGCTACCGTCTTAAGCGTGGTGACAGTGTTCAACTTGCTTACACCAAAGCACTTCAGGAACGTGGCAGCGCCGTTTTGTTCACTGGTATAACCTTGGCGATAGGTGTCAGTACCTGGGTATTTTCAACACTCAAATTCCAGATGGACATGGGCATTTTGCTCACATTTATGTTCCTGGTGAATATGCTGGGTGCCATCATCGTATTACCCGCTTTGGCTCGTTTTTTATGGCCCAAACGAAACATAGACACAAATGCAGATTAAGCGAACTGAAAATACAGCAAGTGTAAAAAATATTTTTGCATAGCTACGCATTAAAAAGGGCCTTCGGGCCCTTTTTTTTCGGCCTTTTGTGCATACTTATCTAATCTGTTAACTAATGGTTAAAAAGGGGCTTTTATTGGATTCCCGTTTTAGCGAAAATAGCGCGCGCTAGATATGCACTTACGACAAAACTAAGGTTTTAACATGACTGTCACTTCGCAACGCCATTCTGTTTTGCTTGACAACGTTTACTCGCTAATCGACAAAAAGGTGGATGCACAACAAAAAACACTGGTGAAGCAATTCGGCCAGGTACTCTATAAAAATATTTCCAGTGATGATTTAGAAAACCGTAACGACAGCGACCTTTACGGTGCCACGCTGAGTTTGTGGAATGCGCTGGACAAATTTGACAGCGACGAGCAATACATCCGGGTGTTTAACCCCGAGATCAGTAAACACGGTTGGCATTCCACCCATACTATTGTTGAGATCATCGTCAAGGATATGCCTTTTTTGGTCGATTCGGTACGCATGGCACTGAATCGCCTCGGGATCACCGCCCATTTATTCCTTCACAGCCCCATAGGGCTCGTCAGAGACGAAGCCAGCAAGATCACCGATGTGGTTGAACCCGGTAAAAAGGTTAAGGGCACGCAAAAGGAAACGGTCATTTTTATTGAAATTGACCGTCAGACCAGCCGCAAGGAACTGGACGCTCTGACCAAAGAACTGCATTCGGTTGTCGACGAGGTATCGCTGGCGGTCAACGACTGGCTACCCATGTCTGAACAGCTGAGCTCCATTACCGAAAACAGCCAGTCACTCAACTGGCCGGTGTCCGATAAGGAAAAACAGCACATTCAGGCATTTCTGGAATGGCTGGTTGATCATAATTTTACCCTGATGGGCTATCGCTACTACAGCATAAAGGCCATCGAAGGGGATCACCGCTGGATCCCGGAGAACGACACCAGTCTCGGACTGATGAAAAATTCCATCAGTGATCGTGAGCGTCTGTTATCAAAACTTCCTGCCACGGCCCGTGCAGAAGCTTTGAGTAAGTCGCCGTTGCTGGTAACCAAAACCAATTCCCGCTCCCGGGTTCATCGGCCGGCGCACATGGATTACATCGGTATCAAGGTGTTTAACGAAGCCGGTCAGGTTGTGGGCGAACACCGTTTCCTGGGCTTGTATTCAGCGGCATTTTACAATTACAGCGTTACCCAGTTGCCTATCCTGCGGGAAAAAATCAAACGTGTGTGTGAGCTCTCCGGCTTTGAATCGGGAACCCACGCCTACAAAGCGTTTGTCAATATTGTTGAAACTTACCCCCGTGACGAACTGCTGCAAACACCTGCCGAAGAACTGGCACAAATTGTCATGGGTATTTTCCAGATGCAGGAGCGCGGCATTTCGCGGCTGTTCATTCGCAAAGACGTGTTCGGGCGCTTTTTTTCCTGTCTGGTCTTTGTTCCCAGGGAACGCTACAACACCCAATTGCGTAAGGAAACCCAGGCTTTGCTGAAAGCCTCGCTGGGGGCGGTAGAGGAAGTGGAATTCACCACCTTCTTTTCTGAGTCGGTTTATGCCCGTACTCATTACATTGCCCGAGTTCAAGACAACACTGCGGAATTCGACGTGAAGGAAATTGAAAATAACATTATTGAGCTGACCAAGACCTGGAACGATCGTCTCGCGTCAGCCATTGTCGCCACCCATGGTGAAGCCAAAGGCAAGAGCCTAGAGCGTAAATACAATAACGCGTTTTCCCGCAGTTACATGGAACAGAATCTGCCCGGCGCAGCCCTGATTGATATTGAAAAGCTGGAATTGCTGGACGAAAACCATACGCTTGATATGTTGTTCTACCGCCCGCAGGAAGAACAGTCCGACAGCCAGATTGTGAAGCTGAAACTGTTCCATAAAGCAGAACCGATTCACCTTTCGGATGTACTGCCAATGCTTGAAAACTTCGGTCTGAGAGTGGTGGACGAAAGCCCGTATAAAATTACCTGTGCCGAAGGTGAGCGCAACTGGGTGATGGATTTCACCATGCTGCACAAAAGCGGGCAGCACATGGACATGGAAAAAGCCCAGCAACTGTTTCAGGACGCCTTTTCCAAGGTCTGGTACAACGTTCTGGAAGACGATGCCTTTAACCGCCTGATATTGGGCGCAGGCATGACCGGCCGTAAAGTCACCATTCTGCGTGCCTACGCAAAATATATGCGTCAGACCGGTTCTTCATTCAGCCGTGATTACATAGCCAATACACTGTCCAATTACCCGGATATCGCCCGTTTACTGGTGGCCTATTTTGAGCAGGCTTTCGACCCGGCCAGAAAACGCAGTCAGAAAAAGCTTGATAGCCTGTTTGAAGAAATCAAAGCCCAACTCGACAACGTGGGTAACCTCGATGACGATCGTATTATCCGTCGTTATCTGGATATGATGAAAGCCACCCTGCGAACCAACTTCTATCAGCCGGACGAGCAGGGTTACGAAAAGTCCTATGTATCGTTCAAAATGATGCCGGAAAAAATTCCGGATATGCCGCTGCCACTGCCCAAATTTGAAGTGTTTGTGTACAGCCCACGGGTAGAAGGGGTGCATCTGCGGGGTGGAAAAGTAGCCCGTGGCGGCTTGCGCTGGTCTGACCGGCAGGAAGATTTCCGTACGGAAATTCTGGGCCTGGTAAAAGCCCAACAGGTGAAAAATACGGTAATTGTTCCGGTTGGTGCCAAGGGCGGCTTCGTGTGCAAGCAATTGCCGGTTGGCCAGGGCCGTGAAGCAATTCAGGCCGAAGGGCAGGCTTGCTACCGCACTTTTATTCGCAGTTTGCTCGACATCACCGACAACATTGTTGACGGTCAGATTGTGCCGCCAAAAGATGTGGTGCGCCTGGACGATGATGACCCTTATCTGGTTGTCGCCGCCGACAAAGGTACAGCAACCTTTTCTGACATTGCCAATGGCATTTCCGAAGAATACGGCTTCTGGCTCGGTGATGCCTTTGCGTCCGGTGGCAGCATTGGATACGACCACAAGAAAATGGGTATCACCGCCCGTGGTGGCTGGGAATCGGTCAAGCGCCACTTTCGGGAAATTGGTATTGACTGCCAGACCACCGATTTTACCTGTGTGGGTATCGGTGATATGGCAGGGGATGTATTCGGTAATGGCATGCTGTTGTCGGAACACACCCGTCTGGTTGGTGCATTTAACCATTTGCACATTTTCTTTGACCCGAATCCGGATGCGGCTTCCAGTTACAGGGAGCGCAAGCGTCTGTTTGAAAACCCGCAACTGAGCTGGGAAGACTACGATTCCAGCCTGATATCCAAAGGCGGAGGCATTTTCAGCCGGGCAGCCAAATCCATTAAGCTGACGCCAGAAATGAAGCGTTGCCTGGGCACCCGTCAGGTCACAATGACTCCCAACGAACTGATCCACAATATGCTGAAAATGCCTGTGGACCTGATTTGGAACGGTGGAATTGGTACCTACATCAAGAGCCGCAAGGAATCCCATTCCGATGTGGGTGACCGCGCCAACGATGACCTGCGGGTTAATGGCCAGGACGTCAAAGCCAAAATCGTCGGCGAAGGCGGCAACCTGGGCCTTACCCAACTGGGCCGTGTTGAATACGCGGCACACGGCGGGCGCGTAAACACCGACTTTATCGACAACGTGGGCGGTGTGGATTGTTCCGATAACGAAGTGAACATCAAGATCTTGCTCAACAGCCTGGTTAACGCCGGAGATCTGACGGTTAAGCAGCGTAATAAACTGTTGTATGACATGACTGACGATGTGGCACAAATCGTTATTAACGATTGTTATCGCCAGACCCAGTCCATCTCCATTACAGAGCGAGCCGGTGTTACCCAGCTGAAAGAGCAGCTTCGCTTTATTCATGGCCTGGAGCGGGAAGGGGCGTTGAACCGCGAACTGGAATTTATTCCCAGCGATGATGAAATTTCCGATCGCGTGGCTTCCGACCAGGGCCTGACCCGTCCGGAACTGAGTGTGTTGATTGCATACGGCAAAATGGTGCTTAAGGATGCGCTGAACATCCCTGAGATCACCCAGAACCCGTATCACGGCAAGCTGTTGATTGAAGCCTTCCCGACGGTACTACGGGAAAAATTTGCCGCACAAATGCAGGATCACCCTCTGCGTAGCGAAATTATTGCCACCAAGCTGACCAACAATATGGTCAACGACATGGGGCTGAATTTTGTATTCCGCATGCAGGAAGAAACCGGTGCCAATGTGGCAGAAATCGCCAATGCCTATTCAATTGTTAAAGGCATCTTTAACATTGGCCCATTGTGGAAACGCATAGAGCAGCTGGACAATGTGATAAGCGCCGATCTGCAACTGGAAATGCTGGAGGCTACCCGCCGCACCATGCGCCGCAGTGCCCGCTGGTACATTCGCCACGGTAGCAAGTCCGCGGGGATTCAGGAAGCCATCGACAGCTATCGCAGCACCTTCGATGATCTTTCCCGTAATCTGCAGCATTACCTGGTAGAAGACGAGTATGCGCAGCTTGAGTCTGCGACCTCACGTTTGATCAAGGCAGGTGTGCCGGATGACATAGCCTATCAGGTTGCCAGCTTCTCCAATATGTTCTCAAGCCTCGATTTGGCACAAATCAACGAGGTTGCCAGCCATGGTCACGATGTGATTGCCAAACTGTACTTTGAGCTGGGTTCCCGACTGGAATTGCACTGGTTCCTCGACCAGATCAACAATCAGGCGGTATCCAATCACTGGCAGGCGCTGGCGCGGGCTTCCTATCGCGAAGAGCTCGACTGGCAGCAGCGTTCGATTACGGCGAATCTGCTGCATTCCCGCCCTGATGCCAAAGACGCGGATGAAATCCTGGGTAACTGGATGGATCAAAACCAGACTCTGCTGAAACGCTGGTATCACATGATGTCGGAGTTCAAAACCAGCAGTACTCACGAATTTGCCAAGTTTTCTGTGGCATTACGTGAATTGATGCTTTTAAGCGTTAAGTCGAACCATTAGAATACCCCCATTCTGAACTGACCAAGCCCTGCTCAGCAGGGCTTTTTTATGGTGTTTCATGTTATCTTTAGGCCAAAAACTGCTGTTACAGTTTCCTGCAGAATTCAGTCATGACCTGACCATCCGGACTTTGCACCAAACCCAACACACCCCGTTGAAGTCCCTTTACAGCACCCGTCTGGAAAGAAAACCAGTGAAAGTTGCCGGGCTTACCTTTGATAATCCGGTAGGGTTGGCAGCTGGGCTGGACAAGAACGGTGAGTGTATCGACGCTTTTGGTGCCATGGGTTTTGGTTTTGTTGAGGTAGGCACAGTCACGCCCCGTCCACAGCCGGGTAATCCCAAGCCCCGTTTATTCCGCATTCCGGAAAAACAGGCCATTATTAACCGTATGGGCTTCAACAATAAAGGTGTTGATTACCTGGTTGAACAGGTCAAACAGAGCCGTTACCAAGGCGTAATTGGCATTAATATCGGTAAAAACAAAGACACCGAAGAAGCCAGGGCACTGGAAGACTACCTGATTTGCCTGAACAAGGTATACCCTTACGCCAGTTACGTTACGGTGAACATTTCCTCGCCCAATACGCCCGGATTGCGGAATCTGCAGTACGGAGAAGCGCTGGACAACCTGCTCACCGGCCTGAAAGCTGCGCAGGAAACCCTGTGTCAGACTCACAGCAAGTATGTGCCTCTGTTCATTAAAATTGCCCCGGATCTGAACGACGAGGAGATCAACAGCATCGCTGGTTCTTTGCTCAACAGCAAAATGGACGGTGTGATTGCAACCAATACCACGCTAAGCCGTGAAGCGGTGGCAGGCCTTCCAAACAGTGAAGAGGCGGGTGGTCTGAGTGGTTCGGTGTTAACCGACATGAGCTTGTTGGTGACCCGCAAACTTTCTAAGGCGCTGGACCGGGCCATTCCGATTATTGGTGTTGGGGGCATTGACAGCCCACAGGCGGCGAAAGACAGAATTGATGCCGGTGCTTCACTGGTGCAGATATATTCGGCGTTTATCTACCAGGGCCCGGAACTGGTTAAACAGTGCGTTAAAGCCCTGTGAAACGCCAATTTGATGCTACATCCATGCGCCTATGCGCGGTGAGATTTGCCTGCTATGAATAAAATACTCGTAACTACCAGTCGTGGTCTGGACGAACTGCTTAAACAGGAAGTCCTAAACCTGGTGCCCGGTGCTGAAGTGAAAGTGTCGCCCGGTACCCTGATGTTTGAAGGCACGCTGGAGCAGGCCTATACCCTGTGTCTGTGGTCAAGGCTGGCGAACCGGGTTATCTGGTTACTGGCTGAAGGCAAAAGCGATTCTGCTGATGCCTTGTACCAGTGTGCCCAGTCGGTTGACTGGCAACAGCACATGAGCCATAAGCATACCTTAAGCGTGCAGTTTGTCGGCACCAATCGGGCGATTAAAAACACCCAGTTTGGCGCAGTGCGTATCAAAGATGCGATTGTCGATCAGTTTAACGAAGAGTTAGGCCATCGTCCCTCGGTGGACCGAAGTCAGCCCGATATTTCCATCTATGCCCGCTGTCAGCGGGACCGGCTGCTGCTCGGCCTGGACCTCTGTGGTCAGAGCCTACACCAGCGGGCCTATCGCCAGGATACCGGGTCAGCGCCGCTCAAAGAGCACATTGCCTGTGCCATGCTGATGCGTTCCGGCTGGACCGACAACATGCAGGCACCGCTGATTGATGTGATGTGCGGTTCTGGCACCATTGCGATTGAAGCGGCTTACATTGCCCGTAACATAGCACCGGGCATAAAGCGCGATCGCTGGGGTTTCAGCCACTGGTTACAGCATCAGCCAAAAACCTGGGATGCCTTGCTCGAAAAGGCCTTCGGGGCCCAGCGCCGTATTGAACAGCCAATTTATGCCAGCGACGTTAGCCGCAAACTGGTCGCCATCGCGCGAAAAAATGCCGACGAGGCAGGCGTATTTAACGACATCCAGTTTTCGGTACAGGATGCCAGCAAGGCATCACCGCCAACCAAACAAGCCGGTTATCTGGTTTCCAACCCGCCTTACGGTGAGCGGTTGGGGGAGCTTGCTGAACTTATTCCTCTGTTTGCCCAGTGGGGCAGGCAGCTCAAGGAAGCCTGGCAAGGCTGGCAGGTTACCCTGCTGAGCAGTAACCGCGACTTACTCAGAGTACTCAAGCTGCGGGCGGAGAAAGATTACGCCATGAACAATGGCCCGCTGGAATGCCGTTTGGTGAATTACCCGATGGACGCAGGTAATTGTCAGCAATTTGGTGGTGACGCCGAACAGCATGATTTCGCCAACCGTATCAGGAAAAACCTCAAGCGCATGAAGCGCTGGATAGATCAGCAGGACACCAACTGTTACCGCATTTATGACGCCGACCTGCCCGAATACAATGTAGCGGTAGACCGTTATGCAGACTGGCTGGTTGTGCAGGAGTACGCGCCGCCGAAAACCGTGTCGGAAGACAAAGCCCGCCGGCGTATTCAGGAAGTGCTCATGTACCTTCCAGCGGCCACTGGCGTGTCAGCGAAGAATATCGCTCTGAAAGTGCGCAGCCAGCAAAAGGGCAAGAACCAGTACGACAAGTTTGACACCAAAGGCGAACGGCTTGAGGTGTGGGAAAACGGTGCCAAACTACTGGTGAACCTGACGGATTATCTTGATACCGGCCTGTTTCTTGATCATCGCATCACCCGTCAGTGGGTGAGGGAGCGCGCGGCCCAAAAGGACGTATTAAACCTGTTTTCCTATACCGGCAGCGTGTCGGTGTTTGCCGCACTGGGTAAGGCCCGCTCTGTTACCACCGTGGATATGTCGAACACCTATCTGCAGTGGGCCAAAGACAACTTTAGGCTTAACAATTTAAATGGGCCGTACGCGTTTATACAGGCTGATTGTACCCAGTGGCTGGGCCAGCACAGCGGCCAGTACGATTTGATCTTTATCGATCCGCCTTCGTTTTCCAATTCAAAACGCATGAATACCACCTGGGACGTGCAACGGGATCACCTGCGCTTACTTACTGAAGCGCGCAAATGCTTGCGTCCCGGTGGAACCATCATCTTTTCCAACAACCGGCGTGGATTCAAACTGGAAACCCTGGAGTTGGAAGCCATGGGGTTCAGCGTGGAAGATGTGAGCAAGGCCAGCATTCCGGAAGATTTTGCCCGTCATGCCAACATCCATCAGTGCTGGGTGCTGCAGCTATGAAATTAGCGTTTTATACCGGCCCGCACTGCCATTTGTGTGACGACGCCCTGGCTATTTTACAGGCCAGCCGTTCGTGGCCGTCACTGGACATTGAAAAGTTCAATATTCGTGAAGACACGCAGCTTTACCATTTGTACGCCGTGCGTATTCCGGTCATCAAGCGCCTTGATAATGGCGAAGAGCTGGGCTGGCCCTTCGATTTAACCCGCCTGGAGCAGTTTCTGAAATGAGTGTGATTCAGTTAAAAGGCATTACTGTTATTTATGGTAACCCACCATTACTGGACGGCGTGGAACTGGTTGTGCAACCCAAAGAGCGCGTGTGTCTGGTAGGCCGCAATGGCAGCGGAAAGTCCACCCTGATGAAAGTCATTGCCGGTGACATCATCGCCGACGACGGTCAGCGCATTATCGACAGCAAAACAGTTGTTGCGCGACTGGAGCAGGACCCGCCTCAAACCACCGATGTCACCCTGTTTGATTATGTGGCAGAGGGGTTGTCGGATGTGGGTGAAATACTCAAACAGTATTTTCACTGTACCCGTGTGGTGGCCGATGACCCGTCTGAGGCCAACCTGATCCGTATGCAGAACCTGCAGGAAGCCCTCGAAGCCCGCGATGCCTGGCAGTTTGAACAGCAGATTGAACAGGTTCTGACCATGCTCAAGCTTGATGGTAATGCTTCATTGTCGACCTTGTCCGGCGGTTGGCGACGCAAAGCCGCGTTGGCCCGGGCGCTGGTACGCCAGCCCGATTTGCTCTTACTTGACGAGCCCACCAACCACCTTGATATTGAGATGATACGCTGGCTGGAACAAAGCCTCAGCCACTACAGTGGTGCCATTGTTTTCGTCAGCCACGACCGTGCTTTCATTCGTAATATGGCTACCCGAATTGTTGACCTGGACAGGGGAGCACTTACCAGTTATCCGGGCAATTACGAAGCCTATCTGGAGAAGAAACAGCAGGACATCGAAGTCGAAGCGGCTCAGAATGCGGAGTTTGATAAAAAGCTGGCGCAGGAAGAAGTTTGGATCAGACAGGGCATTAAGGCTCGCCGCACCCGCAATGAAGGGCGGGTGAGGGCGCTGAAAAAGCTGCGCGAAGAACGTCGACAAAGGCGGGAACTGCAGGGCAATGCGGTGGTGAACCAGCACCAGGGTGCGCGTTCCGGTAAGATGGTGTTTGAAGTAACCGGTTTGCACTACCAGATTGAAGGAAAGACGATTGTTAAGGGGTTGGATCTTAATGTATTGCGCGGCGACAAGTTAGCGCTGATTGGCCCTAATGGTTGCGGAAAAAGTACGCTCATCAAGTTGTTGCTTGGCCAGCTTAGCCCTGATTCCGGGCAGTGCCGCCAGGGTACCAACCTGGAAGTAGCGTATTTTGATCAGCACCGGCAGGGCCTCGATTTGGAAAAGTCGGTGATTGATGTGGTGGGTGACGGCAAGCGGGATTTGATGGTCAACGGCCATCCCCGCCATGTGATCAGTTACCTGCAGGATTACCTGTTCACGCCAGAACGGGTGAATGCGCCGGTTAAATCCCTTTCCGGGGGGGAAAAGAACCGCCTGATGCTGGCCAAACTGATGCTCAAACCCAGCAATCTGCTGGTTCTCGACGAACCCACCAACGATCTGGATGTGGAAACGCTGGAAATGCTTGAAACCCTGCTGGCTGAATATCAGGGTACGGTGTTGCTGGTAAGCCACGACCGTGAGTTTGTGGATAATGTTGCCAACAGTTGCCTGGTGTTTGAAGGTGAGGGCAGCGTACGGGAATTTGTCGGCGGTTTCAGCGATGTACAGCAGTGGTATGCCCAACAGCAGGAACAACAGCGCAAGGATGCAAAAAAAGTTGGCGTTAGCGAAACTAAAGCCGACGTTGGCAGTCCTAGTGCTAAGTCTTCACCCCGCAAGCCGAAAAAGCTATCATACAAAGATCAGCGGGAACTGGAAGCGTTACCTGCACAAATCGAGAACCTGGAAATCTCCCTTGGAGAGGTGCAGGAACAGGTTAATCACCCAGACTTTTTTAGGCAGGACAGTGATGCCACAGCGGCCACGCTGGCTCAGCTTAACGAGATTGAATCACAACTTTCCCAGAAATACGCGCGCTGGGATGAATTAGAAAGCATGCTGGAAGATAATCAGCAGTAAATAGGATTTTGAATGAAAGTAAATCAGCTTGCAGCGGCCATTTTATTGGCATCCAGCAGTGCAACTGCCCTGGCTGCCACCTACTCTGTTACCCCGTTACCGGTCCAGGAATTTTCCAAAAACAATTTTGGGCAGTCGCTGGACAACAGTGGTTTTGCAACTACGAGTTTGCAATATGAATTTAATCCACCGATAGATGTAGACCGGCTTGATGACAGCGGTTTTTACAGTGCTGTCACGTTGGAAAACGAAGAAGACGTTAAACAGGGCATTTTCAGCGATCGGGACTACACAACCATCGTGAACTATTTGCTCACTGGGAGAGATAGTCGTTTCGTTCAGCAATTGGCAGCTTACCGCAGTTACATTACCGATGGTGTGAGCTACAACCTGGTGCCTGGCCTTGATGAAGAACTGCCACTGTTTGGAACCTACAGTCATTCAGTTAATACCCTGGCTCGGGATAGCCTGGCGGGCGACTACATTGTCGGTACCACCGAAGGGGTTTACAAAGAGGTGGATTACGTTGATGAAGAAGTCAACGAGCTTACCTACACCTACAACGAGACCCTTCAGCAAGCTTATGTGCAGGTTAATGGCGTTACCCATGTGCTGGCACCACAGAACGCGTTTCTGAACGGTATCAGTGAGGCGTATGCCATCAACAACAACCTCCAGGTAACAGGCTACGGTACCACCGAGGTTACCGACGCGATAATTGAAGACGCTGAAGAATGCAACGACCCGGAACTGCGCGGGGATGAACCGGTTGAAATTTGCATCAGCGATACTCGCCGCTCGTTAGCTGGCGCCGCACAGTTCCGGCCCCACATCTGGCAACTGGACGCCACCGGAAACGTAATCGATCTGCAAACCTACCCGCTGGTGTTTACCCCTGAAGAAGATTCTACCGCAATTTATCTGGCCCGGGCTTATGATATCAACGACGAAGGCATTGCAGTCGGTGAGTCTATGACAGGTGAATTTGTCTGGGTTACCCGCCCTCAATCGAACCCGTCACCAGAGAGTGAGCTAGTCGCTACCATCTATCAGAATGGCGAAACCACTGAATTGTTGCCTCGGGATGAAAACATTCAAAGTGCCGCCAACGTCATCAATAACAACAACTGGGTAGCAGGTTATGTGACCCGTGCCCCGTACGACGTGGCCAGGAACAGGTTGTTCGTTCACAACCTGGATACAGGCGAATCCCGCTACCCCAGCGGATTCTTCTCTGGTTCGCAGGTTACGGTAAAGGCCATCAACAATAACAATATGGTAGTGGGCAAGGCCGATGTGGAAACCAGCGATGAGCGTAATCGTGAAACTCACGCTTACATGTATAACATCGACACCGAAGAGTTTGTTGACCTGAACACACTGCAAGCCTGCGATAGCCCTTATACCTTGCTGGAAGCGGTGGACATCAATGACAATAACGAAATCCTGGTCAACGCCCGTTTTCGTGAGCCGCAAACGTACGTTACCGGCAATGAGGTGCTGAATTCCGCGGGTGAAACCGTACCTGTGGACAATGTCATTGCCGTTCTCATGCGCCCGCTTGACGGGGGCAGTATTGAAGAGTGCGAAGCTGACGGTGGCAAGTATGAACGTCAGGGTGCGGCGCTTTCAGCCTGGTGGCTGGCCTGTTTTGCCGGGCTGGCATTTATGTTCCGCCGTAAACGCCCGCAACTTAATAGCTAGTAATATTGCGCCAGGGCACAGTGTTTTACGGAAGCAAAGCCACGCAAATAATGCGTGGCTTTTTGTTTTTGAGCAGGCCAAAAAATGCTGGTGATCCAATTCAGAATCAGCATAGATCCAATCGTAGTAATAACTGAAACATTTATGCAAAAAAAGTGTAACTTAAAAAATCACACTTTTTCATTATGTTACCGCTTGTCAATAGCCTGAAGATAACTTTTCTCTTGAACCAAACTCTCCAAAGCACTATCTCAGTAATTGCTGTGACACTTTTTAACGGCACTAGCAAACACAAATTGGTGAGGGAGCCTGAAGGTTTGTCGCAGCATTTAACCCAAAAAAGAGGCTTATCAATGAAAAGACAAAAAAGAGATAAATTGACGCGCGCCCACGCTAAGGGGTATCAAGCTGGTATTAGCGGTCGATCAAAGGAAAATTGTCCATTTCAGGCGTACGATGCCAGGTCCCACTGGTTAGGTGGATGGCGTGAGGCTGTCGAGGACCGACAGCTCGGTTACAACGTTCGTTGAACATCTCTTTGAGCACAGCTAAGCCCCTTTAACGGGGCTTTTTTATGCCCGTCAGAAACTGCTGGTGTCCTGGAACAGGCCTACTTTGAGGTCTTTGGCGGTGTAGATAACGCGGCCGTCAACCGCAACGCTGCCATCGGCCAGGCCCATAAACAACTTGCGCTTAACCACACGTTTCATAGTGATACGGTACTCTACCTTTTTTGCAGTAGGCAGGATTTGGCCGGTAAACTTCACTTCGCCCACACCCAGTGCGCGACCTTTACCCGGGCCTCCGCTCCAGCCGAGGAAGAACCCAACCAGTTGCCACATGGCGTCAAGCCCAAGACAGCCTGGCATTACCGGGTCACCGGGAAAGTGGCAATCAAAAAACCAGAGGTCCGGAGTGATGTCCAATTCCGCGATGATTTCGCCCTTACCGTGTTCTCCTCCATCCTCGGTGATTGAGGTGATGCGATCCATCATCAGCATGTTAGGGGCGGGTAGCTGGCTGTTTCCCGGGCCAAACATTTTACCCTGGCTACACGCCAGCAGGTCGTCACGGTTAAAGCTATTTTGTTTCTCTGACATTGTTTACTCAGTAGTGGTTGCAATCAACGGGCTAATTTAGCGAACAGTCGTACGCCAAACAACTCTGAACAGTAATTTATTTTGCGTTTTTCACCGTGGTACACTGCCGGTTCATCAAAGAGACAACAACATGAATGAAAAAAAGAAAACCAATTCCAATGCCAACGCTGAAAAGCAACGTCGTTTCCGTGAACGGCAAAAAGCCGCCGGTAAGAAACTGGTTCGCGGGTATGTAACCCCACAGGCCATGGAGTGTTACGAAGAGATCAGTGAAAAAACCGGCTGGAGTGACAGTGAAGTGTTGTCTAATGCATTGCGGGTGCTTTACGCCGCATACCGCTGTGGGCAAATTAAACTGCTCAACGAATGGTTAAAGGACCACAAACGTTAGGCCCTTGAGGGGAAACTGAAAATTTTTCCGCCACCCGGAGATCGTAAAGTTCCAAAATACGTAAAGAACAGCTATTAGCACCTTTAGAAAGGAAGTGATGTGGCTGTTCCTACCTGCCTGATGTGGTTCCGCCAGGACCTGCGTGTCAACGATAACCCTGCGTTAAGAGCTGCCTGTGACGAGGGCAAGATCATCCCGGTATTCATTCTGGACAGCACCGCTCCCGAACAATACCAACCCGGTGGTGCATCGCGTTGGTGGCTACATCATTCTCTGCAGAGCCTCAATGAGCGCCTGAATAATCACTTGCTGGTATTTAAAGGGGACGCGGAGCGTCTGCTTCCTCAGCTTATGAACGAACTGGGGGCAAGCTGTGTTTTCTGGAATCGTTGCTATGAACCCTGGCAAATTCAACGGGATCAACGGCTCAAGCAATCCCTTCGGGAGCATGGCTTTAAAGCACAGAGTTTCAACGGCAGCCTGTTGTGGGAACCCATGGCCATCAACAAGGCTGATGGCAGCCCCTATAAAGTGTTTACACCCTATTACCGAAAGGGGTGCCTGAATGCCGCGCCCCCGCGCTATCCGCTGGCAGCACCAGCAAGAATAACCTACGGGCAAACTGAAAATTCAGGTAGTGCACTGGATTCGCTGGGCCTCATCCCGGCTATCCGCTGGTACCAAACCATGGGGGCAATCTGGAACCCGGGTGAAGAAGGCGCCGCTTCGCGTTTGAAAACCTTCATTGAAGACGCCGCGTTAAACTACAAGCAAGCCCGGGACAAACCCGGGTTACAGGGCACTTCCAGGCTGTCCCCACACCTGCACTTTGGTGAAATTTCCCCCAACCAAATCTGGTATGCCATCAAAGATGCGTTCGGCGATACTGACAATCAGCACATCGACTGCTTTATGAGCGAACTGGGCTGGCGGGAATTCAGCTACTATCTGCTCTACCATTTTCAGGAACTGCCTGAATGCAATTTCAACCGAAAATTTGATGGCTTTCCCTGGCGTTACGATAACGCCCACCTTAAAGCCTGGCAACGGGGCCAGACTGGTGTGCCCATAGTGGATGCAGGTATGCGGGAGTTGTGGCAAACCGGCTACATGCACAATCGGGTGCGGATGATAGTCGGCTCCTATCTGGTGAAAAACCTGCTCATTGACTGGCGGCAAGGGGCCCGCTGGTTCTGGGATTGCCTGCTTGATGCCGACCTGGCCAGCAACAGCGCGAGCTGGCAGTGGGTGGCGGGTTCCGGCGCCGACGCAGCACCATACTTTCGAATTTTCAACCCGATACTGCAGGGAGAGAAATTTGACAAGCAGGGCGAGTATGTAAGGCACTACTGCCCGGAGCTGGCGGAGTTACCGGACAAATACATTCATCAGCCCTGGCAGGCTCCTGAGCCGATTCTACAGCAGGCCGGGGTTGAACTGGGCAAGACTTATCCGCAGCCTCTGGTGGATCTCAAAGCTTCCCGCCAGCGTGCACTGGACGCCTTTGTGAGCATAAAAGGCAACTGATATGGCAGGCACACTGTTTTTACTGCTGGGTGATCAGCTCACCGAATCTCTGGAAATGTTTCAATGTATTAATAAGAACACCGATGCGGTGCTGATGGCAGAGGTTAAGCAGGAAGCGACCTATGTGCACCACCACAAAAAGAAAATTGTGCTGCTGTTTTCTGCCATGCGCCACTTTGCCAGGCAGCTGGAAAATAGCGGAATCGAAGTTATTTACCGAACTTATGACTGTGCTGACAATCAGGGCAGCCTGCAGGGTGAAGTGATGCGGCAGTTAAAGCTGCGAGATTGGGGCCGGGTGGTGGTAACCGAACCGGGCGAGCACCGTTTGTTAATCAGCATGCAACAATGGTCGTCCATGCTGGGGGTTGCGGTAGAAATTTTACCGGACACCCGTTTTATTTGCTCCAGGCAAGGCTTTGCAGACTGGGCAGAAGGGCGAAAGCAACTTCGCATGGAGTTTTTTTATCGTGAAATGCGCCGTCAAACCGGAGTGTTAATGGAGGGAACCCGTCCGGTTGGCGGAAAGTGGAACTATGATCAGCAAAACCGCGAACCCATGCCCGCTAATGTGGCCGTACCAAAACCCACGATTTTCCAGCCAGACCCGGTTACAAAGGAAGTCATAGCGCTGGTAAAAGCGCATTTTCCCGATCACTTTGGTGAACTGGAACGTTTTGGTTTTGCAGTGACCCGGGAGCAGGCTCTCACGGTTCTGAATACGTTTATTCAGGAGCGACTGCCTGATTTTGGCCGTTATCAGGATGCCATGCGGGAAGGGGACCCATGGCTGTTTCATTCGCACCTGTCTTTTTATCTCAATTGTGGCTTACTGACACCCCGGGAAGTGGTTAGTCAGGCCGAAGCTGCCTACCATGCGGGGCAGGTCCCTTTAAATTCAGCAGAGGGTTTTATTCGCCAGGTACTTGGATGGCGCGAGTTTGTGCGCGGGTTTTACTGGTATTTTATGCCGGATTTGGCAAGCCAAAACTATTTTTCTGCCCAGCGGCCTTTGCCTGAATTCTTTTGGACCGGCCACACCAACATGAATTGCCTGCGCCAGTGTATTCAGGACACCCGTAAACACGCCTATGCCCACCACATCCAGCGCCTTATGGTGATAGGCAATTTCAGTCTGTTGGCAGAGTTATCCCCCCAGGCGGTGCAGGAGTGGTACTTACTGGTGTATGCCGACGCCTATGAATGGGTTGAACTGCCCAACGTGGCGTCGATGATCCTTTATGCCGACGGTGGAAAACTGGCCAGTAAACCCTATATTGCCAGCGGCAGTTACATCAATAAAATGTCGGATTATTGCAGTAACTGCGGCTACAGTGTGGCCAAAAAAACCGGCCCCTCGGCCTGTCCTTTTAATTACCTTTACTGGCAGTTTGTGGCGCGGCACGCAGACAAACTTGCAAGCAACCCCCGTATGCAACTTATCTACAACAGTTTCTACCGAATGGATGACAGCAAGCGAAGCGCTGTGGAACAAAGCTGCGCGGAGTTCTTGCAAAAACTGGAGAAAAATGACGTTTAACACCATAGTGCGTAACCCTAAAGCATTAAATCCTGTTACGCGTAACCTATTAAGCTTCTGAAATATAGTAAGTATTGAGTCTGTGCGCGAGCAGTCCTCCGGGCCCTTAATAACGTCTGCCGGAACATGAAAATCACATTTACTTGGTAGGCCGGTGTCAATTCCGCTTATACTTAAAACATTATTCCAGAAATTTAAGAGGGAACTCCGGTGAAAAATTTCCACTGCGAATGTGGTAATACGCTGTATTTCGCCAATTCCATGTGTTTGTCCTGTTCCAGGCCAGTGGGGTTTATCGGTGGTTTGCTGGAAATTACCGCTTGCGACATTGTGGAGCCAGATTTGTGGCGGGCCTGCATTGATCACAAGCTTTACCGCCCCTGCACCAATTACAGCAAGAACCAGGTTTGTAACTGGCTGGTACCGGCAGAAGAGGACCATGCCTTGTGTGAGTCCTGTCGGCTAACCGACACCATTCCCGATTTGTCCAAGCCGAATAATCCACAATTATGGTATAGAATGGAGCGGGCCAAACGTCATCTGCTTTATACCTTAAGCAAATTGGGTTTGCCGGTTTGGGATAACCCTGAAGATAAGGAACCGCCACTCAGGTTCCAGTTTCTTGAAGACGTCAGTGAGGATGAGTACGGGCAGGAATTAACGGTTAAACATACGATAATGACCGGTCACAGTAACGGCATGATCACGCTGAATCTCAATGAGGCAGAAGACGCTTCCCGTTTGCAGATGCGTGAAAAAATGAATGAACGCTATCGTACCCTGATAGGTCATCTCAGACACGAATCCGGCCATTACTACTGGGACAAACTGATTAAAAACAGTGCCTGCCTGAATGAGTTCCGCAGTCTGTTTGGGGACGAACGCCAGGATTATGGCAACGCACTCATTTACTACTATGACAATGGGCCAGCTCCCGAGTGGCAGGACAGTTACATCAGTGCCTACGCAAGCATGCACCCGTGGGAAGACTGGGCAGAGACCTGGGCCCACTACCTGCATATTGTAGATACACTGGAAACCGCAACGGAATACGAAGTCAGTGCGATGCAAAGCACCCTTCAGAACCCGCTCAGCCGTGTAAACGAAAGCAGCCTGTGCGAGGATTTTACTGCAATTTACGAGGATTGGTGCCGGCTGACGACGGTGTTAAATGCGCTGAACAGGAGTATGGGTCTGGATGACGCATACCCCTTCGTGATACCTCTCAAAGCTCAGCATAAACTGCAGTTCATCCATAACCTGGTTCACGGTTATTGCGCTTACCGCAATGGTTAAGTTCTAGGTTTTTTCCCAGTCAAACCGCGGAAGCCGGTTGAATGCCCGTTTCAGCCCTTCGTTCCATTGCTTCTGGAGCGACTTGTAGAATTTGCTGTTGTTATTGAAAGACTGATGATAAGGCTCTTCAATCTTGTTGGTAGTGTGAATGGCCAGCTCAATGGGGGCGGCCACGGAAATGTTGCTGCGGATAGTGGAATCGAGGGAAACAATAGCACAGCGGGCGGCGTCTTCCACACAGGTCTGCGGTGAGATAATCCGGTCAAGAATAGGTTTTCCGTATTTGTTTTCCCCAATCTGTAAATAGGGCGTTTCCGGGGATGCGGCAATAAAGTTTCCCTGAGGGTAAATCATGTAAATTTCGGGTTCCTGGCCCTCAATCTGGCCACCAAAGATAAAACTGGATTCCGCGCTGTTACCACTTTTTTCCATCGCTTTTGCGTGCCGTTGCTGTTCAGCCTGGCTAAGGCGGCCTATGTACTGCGCGACCTCATGCAAATGCTTGCCACTGCGCAGGCTAAATTCCGGCTTGGGGTGCTCCAGATCGCGATTGATGGCATTCATTACAGCCTGGGAGGTCGCCAGGCTACCCGAAGTAAGCAACACGCAAGCCCGTTCTCCCGGCCAGGCGTAACGGCGCATTTTGCTGTAAGTGGCAATGTAATCGACGCCGGCATTGGTCCGGGAATCAGAGGCAAACACCAAACCTTTGTTGACTTTTATGGCCAGACAATAAGTCACAATTTCTCCTTAACTCACAAACTGCGTTGGGTTAGTAATTTTGGCAGAGTATATAAACAAACGTATTGAAAAGCTTGCCAAAAAATAAACGATTAGCGTTGCTTTTTTGTACCAAACACGTTTAGATAAATTTTTAATTCATTTCAGTAAAGTTGAGGGATTGACACGATGGCCATACGATGGGGCAACTACCGCACCGGTCCATTCTATGACGAACTCATTCAGGCAAAAAACAAACCTCGTCCCGCTGCGGCTCAATTGTGCTCCTACCTGAGGAATTTGTCGGATAAAGATCTCGAAGAATACAAAACCGCTGCGAACACCGCCATTCATGTGATGGGGATCACCTTCACGGTATATACGGAAGAAGAAGGCTCAATCGACAGGGCCTGGCCGTTTGATATCATTCCCAGGGTTATCGATAAAAAAGAATGGCTTACCATAGAACAGGGCCTGAAACAGCGGGTGACTGCGCTCAACAGGTTTATTGATGATTTATACAACGAACAGAAAATCATCAAGGACGGCATCGTGCCGGAAAGCCTTCTGATTGAATCAAAAAACTTTTTGCCTGAATGCATAGGGGTGAAGCCCAAACATGGGGTGTGGGCCCACATCTGTGGTTCGGATCTGGTGAGGGACGATACCGGCACCGTTTACGTTCTTGAGGATAATCTGCGGGTGCCTTCCGGTGTTTCCTACATGCTGGAAAATCGCCATGTCATGAAGCGGGTATTTCCTGATTTGTTCGAGAAATACAACATCCTGCCGGTTGACGACTATCCTTCGCAGCTTTATGACTTGCTATCGCAAATGTCTCCCCGTGAGATTGAGCAACCTGAAATCGTGGTGATGACACCGGGTATCTACAATTCGGCGTATTTTGAACATGCCTACCTGGCCCAGCAAATGGGCGCAGAACTGGTTGTGGGCTCCGATTTGGTGGTGAAAGATGACGACATTGTGTACATGCGCACCGTTGAAGGGTTGGCAAGGGTTGATGTGATTTATCGCCGTATTGATGATGCCTTTCTGGATCCGGAAGCGTTTCGTAAAGATTCAATGCTGGGTGTTCCTGGCTTAATGCGCGCCTGGAAAGCAGGAAACGTTGCGCTGGTAAACGCACCAGGTGCCGGTGTTGCCGATGACAAGGTGGTATACGCCTATGTTCCCGACATCATTCGATATTACCTTAACGAAGAACCCTTGTTGCCCAATGTTCCAACCTACAAATGCATTAACAAGGACGAGCGGGACTACGTGATTGAAAATATAGACAAAATGGTAGTAAAACCTGCCAACGAGTCCGGCGGTTATGGCATGTTGATAGGGCCACATGCTACCAAGGCTGAGCGGGAAAAATTTGTGCGCCTGATCAGGCGAGACCCCCGTAATTATGTGGCTCAGCCCATGTTGCTGTTGTCCACCGCGCCCACATTGATTGAAAACAAGGCTGAAGCCAGACATCTGGATTTGCGCCCGTTTATTCTGTCCGGCAGTGACATACAGGTTACCACTGGCGGTTTGACCCGGGTTGCCATGCGCAAGGGGTCAACGGTGGTAAATTCTTCCCAGGGCGGTGGCAGTAAAGATACCTGGATTGTTGACATGGAGGCGGAATAAAATGTTATCGAGAGTTGCCAATCACATCTATTGGATGGCACGTTATCTGGAACGCGCAGAAAATACGGCTCGGCTTATCCAGGTCAACACCCACTTATTGCTCGATTTGCCCAAAAACGTGACCCTGGGCTGGGAGCCGATTATTGATATGTTGTCCTTCCGGGATAACTTTTACGAACGCTACAGCCAGGCTGACGAGCGCAGCGTGATCAAGTTTATGGTCACCGACAGCCAAACCCCGGGTTCGATCATCAACTCACTGGCTTATGCCCGTGAAAACGCCCGCATCATACGTGACATTATTCCGTCGGAGTCCTGGGAGCAAATCAACAATCTTCACCTTACACTCAAGGAGGACGGGCAAAGTGTGCTTACCCGCCGCCACCGGTTTGAGTGTCTGAATCGCATCATTACCGGCAACCAGTCAATCACTGGGCTGTTTGGCGGTACCATGAACCGGGACGATGGCTACGCGTTTTTACGCCTTGGAAGGCACCTTGAGCGGGCTGACATGACAACCCGGATCATTGATGTGCGATCGGCTTCACTGCTGCCTGACATGTCTGCGGAGCATTCCGCATTTGAAAACATTCAATGGATGGGCGTGCTCAAGTCGTTAACAGCGTATCAGATGTATCGGCAGGAAATGCGGCTTCGGGTAAACCGGGCCGACATTCTGGAGTTTTTGATGAAGCGCGCCGTATTTCCCCGCTCACTGATGCACTCAGTCATGCAACTGAACAAATGCATGGCGGAACTGCCTAACCGGGAAACCGTGTGCAACGAGATCCAGAGCGTCGCCAGCCAACTTGAAGAACTCGATACCCGTTCACTCAAGCAGGCCCGGCTTCACGAGGTGATAGACGATATTCAGGCAGGGTTGATGAACATCCATAACGCCATCGATGAGGCTTATTTCTGAGTTTAGAGTGCAACACTCCCTAAAAGGTGTTGCACTGCTGTACATCACCACTTTCAAACCCCTGGCGGAACCACTGTACCCGCTGTGCGGCACTCCCATGAGTAAAGCTGTCCGGGCTGACGGACCTTCCGGCTTTTTTCATTAGCCTGTCGTCACCAACCGCAGACGCTGCGCCAATGCCTTCCTCAAGATCACCCGATTCAAGCATGCCCTGTTCGGTGTGCGCGTAATGCGCCCAGACTCCGGCGTAGCAGTCGGCCTGCAGTTCCAGCCTGACCGAAAGCCGGTTTGCGGTAACTTGATCCGCGCGCTGGCGTTGGGCCTGAACCTGGCCTTCTATTCCGGTTACCCGTTGGACATGATGACCTACCTCATGGGCAATTACATAGGCAAAGGCAAAATCACCCGGAGCCCCTAGGCGCTTAAGTTCGCTTAGAAAACTCAAATCAAGGTATACCTTTTGATCACCCGGACAATAGAAAGGGCCAACCGCGGAGGAGTTGAAACCGCAGGCTGACTGAATCATGTTGCTGTAAAGAACAAGGGTAGGGGGCCGGTACTGACTGCCTTGCTGGCGAAACAGTGCGCCCCAAACATCTTCGGTACTACCCAGTACCACAGAAACAAAATCGGCAATTTCATCATCCGGACGACTGGATTGGGCAGGGCTTTGCCCGGGCTGGTTTTCAAGAGAGCTTTGGGGTATCGATGGCTGAAGGGAATAGCCGCCACCCAAAAACTGAAATGCGATAAATCCGGCAATGATCAACCAGCCTATCTTACTTTTAAGCAACAAAGGCAGTAACCCAACAATGCTGCCCAAATGCATACCTGAGCCACCGCTCATACCAGGATCGCCACGGCGATCTTCCACATTACTGCTTCTTCTACCTTGACGCCAGCGCATGAGAATACCTCAGTGTTCCCAACAGTTAATTGTGAAGTCTAGCTCAGAATGGAAACAAGCGGGAACCGTAAGGCTAATTTTCAGGATTGCACAGGCTATCGGGATAGGAATTCGAAAGAAGTTTTCGAGCGCAGGTAAACAGACACTGGTTTGGAAATGGCATTGTAAAAAAAGCCTAGTGCCTTGGGTATATGGAACCCATCAACAGGCAATAGGCCAGCAATAAAAACGAGTAGATTTAACCTACACCCAACTTTTTTCCCTGAATGCTTTCAGTGTTTTGCAAAATGCTTCCATTTGCTCAGGCACGCCAATTGACACACGGTTCCAGCCGTCCTGCTGTGTCATTTTACGCCCGACAAGAATGCCATTTTCCTTCATCCGCTGTTGATAAATGTCAACTGGGCCGTTAATTCGATGCAGTACGAAATTGGTGTGACTGGGAATGTATTCAAGCCCAAGCTGGTCCAGGGTTTCCAGCAGTATTTGCTTAGCCTGGTAGTTGGATTTCAGGCTGTGCTGGTAAAAAGATTCATCTTTAAGCCCGGCAATCGCAGCAGCCAAACCTGCAGCATTCAGGTTAAATCCAGCACCGTGTGCATCCACAACTTTCGCGGTTTTCTCAGTGGCAATACCATAGCCCATACGAAGTCCGGCCATGCCGAATATTTTCGAAAAGGTGCGCGTAACAATGACATTGTCGCGCTGCTGTTTTATGAGTTTCAGCGCTGTCTCATAGGCCGGATCCGCCGCTGCGTAATCGTAGTAGGCTTCGTCAATCAGAAACACATGCTCTGACGGAGAAGACGAAACCCACTCCTGCAGTATTTCGTAAGGTGTAATTGTTCCGGTCGGGTTATTTGGGTTACACAGATTGATCAATAACGGGCCATCTATCTGCGCAGCACGATCCCGCATTGCGGCGATATCCGTTACAAATTTTGCGTCTGTTGGAACCTGGATGATATCAAGCCCTGCAAGGGTGAATTGTTCACTAACCTGGCTGTAAGTTGGTGAGGGTTCGAGTAATACTGCGTTAGATTTACCCAGCCAGCGAACTACCGCGTTGATAACTTCAGTGGAGCCATTACCCAATACAATCTGACTTTTACTCACCCCATGCTGTTTCGCCAGCATTTCACGCAAGGTATCACAGTAATCGTCGGCATAACGGTTGCCCATAATCCGAACCGCTTCCTGGCCTGCGGCTAATGCTTTGGGAGACATCCCAAGAGAATTTTCATTGAAATGAAGTGGTAACAGTGTGGCACCGCGCCGAAATGGTAACAATGTACTTTCTGACGCAAACAGTGGCGAAGCAAAGCTGGCAGTGCCTGCAGCGACGAGACCCGACGTTATGGTCTTCAGAAAGCGGCGGCGTGGATTAAACGGCTCTTGCATGTGAGTTCCTTATTATTATTCATGTAGTTATGCGCATCTTGCCTAACAATAAGCGCATTTTAACGCCAGCTATTAATAACGGAAATGAGGTTTAAATTCTAGTTTCTGGTAGCACTACTTTTTCCTATTTCTGCGTTCCTAATTGAGTTCCAGTACTGTTATACCTGAATAGGGACATAAATCATTTCAAGCCAACGACGTTAGAGAGTCTAAGAGCATCAGGTCGATCGCGTTCTGCATTTTATAAACCAAACCATCAAGCAGCGCTGACGCACAGGCGGTGAGCACGTGTGCGCCTGAACAGTGAGTGGCAACAGCGTCGAGCACCGACGGGAGCGCAGGCGTGTTGCATATACGAGCCGAAGGAGCAGAGCCACAGGTCCTCATCCACTCAATATAGTTAATTGCGCATAATGTATATTATGTTAAATATAGTGTATTTTAACGTCTTTAAATCAATGTGTGATGTCGTTTCTATTCCAGTGGTAATCCCCCCTAAAAATAACAGCAGCCAAAAGTAGAATTTTCTCGTAACCTGAACGCAGGAGATTCTGCATGAAAAAATCACGATACACGGACAGTCAGATCCTGGCCATTCTTAAGCAGGCGGA
>NZ_QRHA01000004.1 GCF_003367475.1 Alteromonas aestuariivivens | reverse complement strand
GAATAACGGCGCTTATTGCTCTGACTCAGCTTCTCGATTAACGAGAGTGTTTCATGGAGTCCGACATCAACAGAGCAGAAGCCTTTTTTAATATTTCCTTCTCTAATTCAAGGCGTTCAACTTGCTTCTTCAATTCGCGGATTTCCCGCTGTTCCGGCGTCATCGGTGCGGCCTGAGGGGATTTACCTGCTCGTTCTTCCCGTAATTGCTTAACCCATTTGCCCAGAGTTGAATAGCCAACTCCCATCGCTTCAGCAGCTTCTTTATTCGTGTACCCCTGGTCAACGACCAGTTGCGCTGTCTCCAGTCTGAATTCAGGACTAAAATTCGAGCCTTTCTTCTTTGCCATCTTGTCACCTAATTTTGTTATGCTGCTATCATAGCAGCTCTAATTAGGTGGCCAAATTCACTATGCCACTACAGAATAGTCTCTCAGCAACTAGCATGAAAACTGCTGATTTAGCTCTGACTAATTTTATGTCTACACAAAGCAATTCTGGTCAACCTAATGGTTGTGGGGCAGAAGGTGATTGGTTCAACACTGTAATACCTCAATTTCCTTTTTCGTCAGCGTGTAATGCGCATGATACTTGCTACGCGGGTACAGCAAGTAAAGCGGCTTGCGATACAGCATTTCTCCAGGATATGAGAAATATTGCCGAATTGAAAGTGGCAACACTCAACTTCGATGTGCGAGCGAAAGTTCTGTTTGAAGCACTATTCGAATCGCAAGCGCTGCTCTACTATCACGCAGTTGATACTCTTGGGGATGGGGCTTATTGTGATGCCACTCAAAATAGTTCTTCCGTAGAATGTGCAAGGCGTGAAGCCCTTGAATCTGAAGCGTCTGAGTTTGTTCGCGAAAACATTACTGACTTCGGAAGAGGCTACAAAGTAACTTGCGAATTATGGAAATTTCCAGATGGTAATGGTGGATATTATTATCTAGAGATGAATTGCGAAATATCATATTAGAGGACGCGAATTTATATACTAACTGCAACGAACTCAAAAATTAAAATGGTAAGCTGTTGATGCTTCTTAATTTATTTCCGAAAAAAAGGTAAATGACATGAAGCATCAACAGCTCACCGAGAATGAAAGGTATATGTTGTCTGCGCTCAGAAAGCAAGGGCTGACAATACCTCAAGAATGCTTATCAGTGATTAATGTTACACTTCAGAGTTGATACTAAAGGAGTATGTATGTTAGGTCTATTAATAGTAGTTTTCTTATGTGTACTTTCTTCAATTTTAGGCTTTTTTCTAGGTAAGTTGAAAAAAAAACTATTTTTACTTTTCGCTCTAATCCCGTTTATTTTTGTCACTTTAATTTGTATTTATGAGTTGTACTTAACGGACTCTGGCGGAGGCTCGCCATTTGTAATTGTTCTATTCTTTACAGTAGCAGCACCTGTTACTATCTCTTATTTGATATTTTTTAGTGTCGGCTTTAAGCGTAAAAAAAATAATTCAAAGTATTAAAATACTTAACATAGTGTTTTTTAATGTGAAGCTATCTTAAGAAACAAATTGTGTCGGTGAACTCCGTTAACGCAGTGTGTCCGGTCTGATTAAATTTAAATGTAGTGGTTTAGACGTAAACGTCTGGTAATCCCCAAAATTATTTGAGCCGCCTTTTTGATGTGGCTGAAATCCACATCTGAATCGCCACTGATTTCCTAGACGCCTCCCAGTTAGATAAACTAACTGAAAGAGAGGTGCTTATGAGCGGTAAACGCTACCCTGAAAAATTCAAAATTGAAGCGGTCAAACAAGTCGTTGATCGTGGCCATTCTGTCGCTGATGTTGCCAAGCGACTCGATATCACTACTCACAGCTTGTATGCCTGGGTTAAGAAGTTCGGCCCTGATTCCAAGAAGCATAATGATTTATCTGAGGCCCAGGCTGAAATAAAGCGGCTTCAGAAGGAATTGAAGCGGGCCACTGAAGAGCGGGATATATTAAAAAAAGCCGCGGCGTACTTCGCAAAGCAGTCCGATTGAGGTACGCCTTCATCAGGGACAACAGCGATTGCTGGCCCGTTCGTTGGTTGTGTCGGATGCTGGATGTTCATCCCAGTGGTTACTATGCATGGAACAATCAGCCTCTGTCCAAACGCGATAAAGCCAACCGACGCCTAACAGGATTAATAAAACAATTCTGGCTGGAGTCTGGCGGCGTGTATGGCTAGCGGCGACCACGCCATCGAGGCGGAGAAAGCCACGTTGTTGTGCCAAATCGCCTGAATCGGGAATTTAATCCCGCTGCGCCTGATGAGGCCTGGGTCACGGATATCACGCATGTCCGTACCCACGAAGGGTGGCTGTATCTGGCGGTTGTCGTGGACTTGTTCTCCCGAAAGGTTATTGGGTGGTCCATGCAGCAACGGATCACGAAAGATATCGTGCTTAATGCATTACTAATGGCGGTATGGCGTCGCAATCCGAAACAACAAGTGATAGTGCACTCGGATCAAGGAAGCCAGTACACCAGCCATGACTGGCAGGCGTTCCTTAAATCGAACGGCCTTGAAGGTAGTATGAGCCGCCGCGGTAACTGTCATGATAACGCCGTTGCGGAAAGCTTCTTCCAGTTACTGAAGCGGGAAAGAATTAAGAAGAAAGTCTACTCAACCAGAGATGATGCCCGTAGCGATATATTCGATTACATCGAAATGTTTTATAACTGCAAACGCAAACATGGTTCCAATAATTTACTGTCACCAGTAGAGTATGAAAAACGCCATGTCCAACGGCTGGGAAGTGTCTAGGCTAGTAGTGGCGATTCAGAACGCCAAGTGGCTTACATCCCTCTAGTAGTCAGGGATTAAGGGAATTGCGGGTTTTGGGGAGACTTTGATGTAATCATCCCCGAGCTTTTAAAGCTTATAAGAAGGCGCTGATTTCAGCGCCTTTTTTGTGCCCTGAAAAAAGTACATCGAGCTTATTCAATTTTGTCGTGTAGGTTTGAGCCTGGAAAGAGTCTCTGGCTGAACGAGAGGCTGAAGGTGATAAATTCGCCTGCGGAGGTTTTGTATTGAGGATGTTTTAGTGGAGATTAAGATGTAGCAGGGTTCCCGGTACGTCAGCTCAGCAGTGACATAGCGGGAACCTCGGCTGGCAATACATTCTTAGTTGCGGGTGTTAACTTGGGCCACTATTTCAGTAGTGCTGTACCGGCCACCCGTGATGTAATCGTTTACTGAGGCAGGGTTTTCACCATATTGAGCAACGAAATCTACCAGTGGCGTACCATTGCAGGTTACGGAGTTCGCCACATAGTGTTTGCTCAGGCCTGAATCTTTAATTGCCCTATGCAGTTTCACGGCACTCCCTTTAGTGGCAACTGCACAAATTTTTGAAGTGACAGAGTTGTCAGCTGGCTCAACACTTGAATTTGCATTCGCAAACCCTGCAACAACAAAACTGAAGCCAATAATTGCGGTTAATTTGGTCATGGTTTTCATCTTGAATATCCTTGTTTGGTTAAGTTCGCGGGAGATGCCCGGTTGAATGGACTTGAGCAATCGAGGTGCCAACTTTAAAAAGTGATAAATATCAATAATTTATATTCGACTTGTGGGTTTTTGGAAGCGCGGTTAAAAATTGTTCGGCTAAATACTGGTTTAAATCGCTAAATTTTGGTCAAAGTTTGATTTTGGCTTGTCTGGTGTGCTTTTAAAGGCTCAATAGGCCTGAATAGGCCGCCCGATTCTGGAGGGTGCCAGGTTCTCTTCCCCGGGCCATGAAATACACTCCCTCCCCTGAATTTTGTGAACAGGTCTACCCTGCAAACATCCAACACAGATGTGAGATTTCCATAGCGTCACACACAGGGTTGTCTATAATACGCGTCTATTATCTTTGTTCGAAAACGCGTGGTATCGATTTTCAGACGGAAAAAGGCCGCGCTTGGGTATTAAGGTGACAATCTTGGCTGAGTGGAATATCGAAGAAGCAGAACGGGTTTATGGTGTCTCCCGATGGGGTGGCGGCTACTTTCAGATTGGCGAGAATGGCAATGTTCATATTACGCCGGACCCGAAAAACCCGGGTGTGCGAATTGATTTCAAAGCGGTAATCGATGAAATCCATGAGGAAGGCGTACAGCTTCCTGTTGTAGTGCGTTTTCACGATATTTTGCGCTCACAGGTTGCAAACCTGAATACCATTTTCGCAGACACCATCAAAGAAGCGGAGTATCAGGGCGAATATCAGGGTGTGTATCCGGTTAAAGTAAACCAGATGCGTGAAGTGGTTGAAGAAATCGTTGATGCAGGTCAGCCGTTCAACTATGGGCTGGAAGCTGGCTCTAAAGCTGAGTTGCTTACCGTCCTGGCGATGAACACCAATGAAGACTCACTTACCATCCTCAACGGCTACAAAGATGCCGAGTTTATGCAACTGGCGTTGCTGGGCCGCAAACTGGGCCGTAAGGTCGTCGTGGTTGTCGAAAAGTATTCTGAATTGCTGTTGCTCGTGCGCGTTTCCAAGGAGCTTGGGGTTGAACCCATCATAGGCGTGCGGGCCAAAATGACCGTCAAAGGCCGTGGCAAGTGGGAAAGCTCTGGTGGTGAGCGAGCCAAATTTGGTCTGACCATTGCCGAAATCATTAAAACCGCACGTTACCTGGATGAGCAGGGCATGAGCCATTGCCTCAAGCTGTTGCATTTTCACATTGGCAGCCAGCTCACCGACATTCGGGCAGTTAAAGAAGCCATTAGCGAAGGTGCCCGTATTTATGCAGAACTGCACAAAATGGGCTTTAAGCTGGATTATGTTGACGTCGGTGGTGGTCTTGGCATTGACTACGATGGCAGCAATTCAACCAATGAGTCATCACGCAATTACAGCATGCAGGAATACGTATCTGACGTAGTTTACGGCATGAAAGAAGTGTGTGATTTGGAAGGCGTGCCTCATCCGAACCTGGTCAGTGAGAGCGGCCGTGCCATAACGGCCCATCACAGCTGTGTGGTTACCGAAATTGTGGGTGAAATTCGTTCCAACAGTGCTGAAATCGCTACCCAGGCAGAGGAAGGTGAGCACGTATTCGTGAAGAATATTCGTGAGCTGGAAGACACCTTCGACGAGCAAATCAACATGCAGGAGGTGTATAACGACGCCTCGCAGTGGAAAGAACAGGCGCTGGATGCCTTCAAGTTACGGGTTCTGAGCCTGGAAGAGCTGGGTAAAATTGAAACCATGTACTGGCGGATTATGACTCGCCTCAAGGCCCATTATGCCAACGCGGAATACGTTCCGGAAGAATTGCAGGAACTGGATTACAGTCTGTCGTCTCAGTATCTGGCCAACTTTTCCGTGTTTCAGTCGGCTGCAGATACCTGGGCGATTGACCAGTTACTGCCGGTTGTACCGCTTACCCGCATGCACGAAAAACCGGAGGTGAACTGCTCGCTGGTTGATATTACCTGCGACAGTGACGGAAAAATTGATCAGTTCACCATCGGCCGGGAAATTACCGACGTGATTCCCATGCACAGCCTCCGAAAGGATGAGTCCTACTATGTGGGTCTGTTCCTGACCGGTGCCTATCAGGATGTTATGGGTGATATGCATAACCTGTTCGGGCGCCTGAATGAAGTGCATATTTTCAGTTACGATGACGATCCACAGGATTTCTACATTGAAGAAGTGGTCAAGGGGTCTTCGGTTGAAGACGTGCTGAATATTATGCAGTACAACCCCAAAGCAATGGCTTCCGATGTGAAACGGCTGATTGATCGTCATGTCGCCAGCGGCAACATGAACCCGCGGGAAGGTGTGCGTTGGACAGATTTTTACGAGAATTGCCTGAGCGGCTACACCTACCTCAAAACGAGCTCTTAATATTACCCTTAAACCGGAGCCTCAGGGCTTCGGTTTGCTTTCACGGTAATGAAAATAGCGGTTCCAGAACTCTGCCGTAGTGGCGTTGATCATATTCGATTCCGCATTCATCAGCATTACATAGCCAGCACCGGTTTCCGGTACAAATGAAACATCTGCCCGGTACCCTTTCACCCAACCGCCATGATAGTTGATTTGTTTACCCTCAAAGTCGTAAATTCGCCAGCCCAACCCGTAGTGCGCGTCGTTCAGATACTCGCGCCAGCCGCGTCTGTATGTTTCACGCCGGGTTTTAACGATAGGGGTTGTCACGGTTTCGATGAGTTCCGGCGGTAACACGGTCGGGAATTCCCCTAACAGTGCCTGCACGTAAATGGCCATGTCGGCAATGCTGGCGTTTACTCCGGCAGCTGGCGTAAAACGGTAGTAGTTGCTTTCCACAATCCCTTCGCGCCAGCGGTTACGGGCGATGGCGATGTGGGGCCGCGCCCATTCCCCGGAAGCCATCAGCGCACTTTTGCCCGCACTCGCTGTTTTCATGCCCAAAGGAACAAACAGTTGAGTTTGGAGCTGGCGCTGATAGGAAGTGTTCTGGTTTACCAGGTAGTGTTGAATGGCACCGAACAATGCGTTCTGATAGGTGTAACATTCTCCGGGAGCGCAGATGGGTTCCAATCGGGCCAATTGCTCCAGTACCTTATCAAGTGAATAATCCGCCTCAATGAGGTTGTCATACGCATTAGGCATAAAGCCACTGGATTGCCCGACAATGTGTTTGAGTGCCAGTTGCTCCATGCCTTTTCCGGTAAATTTGATTTCCGGCACGAGCGTGCTGATGGGCGTGTCCCACTGCAGTTTTTGCTGCTCTACCATCTTGGCCATCAGAATGGCGGTGAATGATTTGGAAACCGACGCCAGACGAAATACCGTGTTCTCTGAAATGGCTTTGCCACCGCTGTGGGTTTTACCATACACATACACTTTGGGGGTTTCACCCTGCTGATAGTAAACAAAGGTGTAGCCCGGAATATTGTACTTTACTGCCTGACGTTTCACGTATGCCGCGTAGTCGCCTACCCACTCCTGCGCACAGGACAGCATTGCCACGCCCCAGAGGGTAAGGCATAACAAGACACTACGCAGTGATCGCGTAAGGCGGGTAAAGAGGTTAGGCAAGATCACTCCGCTGTTGTAATTATGATACCCACACTTGGTGTGGCAGTGATTCCGACAAAAGCTATTATGCTGACCGGGGCCTTGAGAATCAACTGGTGTGCATGGTCAAACATTGCCTGCATGACGATTTGATTGAGTTCCGATTTTGTCGCGTAGAGAGCACAATTAAAGAGTAAACTGTCCCCCTGGTCGAGCCATAACCACTAGGGGCAGAGACGTGGCAACAACTTCCGTGCAAGTATCGGAACAGCAGCGGGCCTGTTTCAGAGAGGCCCGTTTAAGCCGGGATCGGCGCTTTGACGGGCAGTTTTTCGTTGCCGTTAAAAGCACTGGCATATTTTGTCGAAATGTCTGTCCTGCACGATTGCCGACAGAGCGTAATGTAGAATATTTTCCGATGGCGGTGCAGGCAATGCAGGCAGGATTTCGACCCTGCCTGCGCTGCAGACCAGACAGCGCACCCGGCTCCAGCGCATGGCTGGGGGTAAACACTACTGTAATACGCGCGCAAAAACTATTGTCGGAGTTGCCGCCCCAGCCAATACATCGGGTTGCGGACCGGCTGGGGATCAGTGAGCGTTACCTGCACAGCCTTTTACGCAGGCATCTGGGGCTTTCGCCCAAGGCATTTCAGGTTTTTCACCAGTTGCTGTTTGCCAAAACTCTGTTGCAGCAAAGCACAATGCCAATAACTGATATTGCACAGGTGTGTGGGTTTGATTCTATCCGCAGGTTGCAGGTATTAATGCAAAAATACTGGCAACTGGCGCCGTCTAAACTCCGCAGACAGGGGCTGGGCGCTGAGCAAGCGCAGGTTGA
Organism: Alteromonas aestuariivivens; assembly: GCF_003367475.1. Lineage (GTDB taxonomy): Bacteria > Pseudomonadota > Gammaproteobacteria > Enterobacterales > Alteromonadaceae > Alteromonas > Alteromonas aestuariivivens. Next base: position 345,358 of record NZ_QRHA01000004.1, on the reverse strand, counting down.
CTCGGAGTTTCGTCTGGCATTTTGCTATCGCCCGCCCTACGACTGGGATTGGGTGAGGCGTTTTTGGGAACGCCGGCAAATTGAGGCGTGCGAGCGTTTTAATGCGCGCGGATATCAGCGTACGTTTATCGAACAGGGGGTGGCCGGGCATGTGGCAATAGAGCATTGCCCGCAACGCAATGAATTTAAGGTCAAGCTCAGTATTGATGATGTTCGCTTTGCTCATGCTGTACTTGAGCGGGTCAGGCGAGTGCTGGATCTGGATGCGGACCCCTGCGTGATCGATGCGGCGCTGGCGCGGGCGGGTATTGCAGCAGAGCGCCGCCTGGCGGGTCTGCGCATTCCCGGAGTATGGTCCGTGTTTGAAGCGGGGTGTCGGGCTATTCTGGGTCAGCAGGTCAGTGTGAAAGCAGCCATCTCGCATCTGAACTTACTGGTGAATACACTCGGAGAAAACACCGCTTATGGGGTTGCTTTTCCTATGCCCGAGCGGGTTGCCGCTGACGAGTTAATATTTCTGCGCATGCCGCAAAGGCGCAAAGACGCGCTGCGGGATTATGCCCGTATTTGCGCTCAACAGGGTGACGGCGAGCCGGACGACAATACTGTACTGCAAATTGCAGGCGTTGGGCCCTGGACACTGAACTACATACGGTTAAGGGGCAGGAGCCAGCCCGATGTCTATCTTGGCGGAGATTTGATAGTGCAAAAGCAGGCAGCGGCCCTGGATTTAGCCCCAGACTGCGCCGCGCCCTGGCGCAGTTACCTTACCCTGCAGTTGTGGAGGCTCGCCGATGAAGAAGCCGCTTTTAAGGAGCAGTAACGTGTATAATCAGTTTTTTACCAGCCCGTGTGGCGTGCTTGAAGTAGTTGCAGATGATCGCGGCGTTACTGCCGTACGATTCGTGGAACATCAGCCGGATCGCAGCTGCGAGAGCCCAATCACTCAGCGTACTTGCACGCAGTTGCAGGAGTATTTCAGCGGTGCCAGGCACAGTTTTGATGTCCCTCTTGCCGCAAAGGGCACTGATTTTCAGGAGCGTGTGTGGCAACAACTCACCCGCATCCAATATGGTCATACCGCCAGTTACGCTGATATAGCCAACTGCATTGACAATCCCACAGCCGTTCGGGCGGTAGGTATGGCCAACGGGCGTAACCCTATTGCTATTATTGTGCCCTGTCATCGGGTGATCGGCAGTAACGGAACTCTGACCGGTTACGCCGGGGGATTGGCGCGAAAACAATTTTTGCTTGAACTGGAAGGAGCGATAAGCTGAATGCCGATTAGAGATTTAGGTGCATTGCTGATACTGGGCGCAATTTGGGGGGGCTCATTTCTGTTTATGCGTGTTGCTGCCCCTGAGTTCGGCATTTATGCGCTGGTGGAAGTGCGCACGGTATTGGCCTGTCTGGTGCTGCTGCCGTTCCTGTTTGCCGCCAGGGCATGGCCTGATTTTCGCAACAACTGGCTGGCCATAGCGTTAATTGGACTGGTAAATACCGCTTTGCCATTCTCGCTGTTCAATTACAGTTCACTGCATCTGGAGGCGGGGGTTAACGCCATTTTGAATGGCACTGCTCCCATGTTTGGTGCTGTGGTGGCCTATTTGTGGTTGAGAGACAAACTCACTCGCAGCGCAGTTGTGGGGCTGGTGATTGGTTTTATCGGTGTGGCACTTATCAGCCAACAAAAGGTGGGCAGCGGTGAAGTCAGTTTTCTTCCCATATTAACCGCATTGCTGGCGACTGCCTGCTATGGCCTTGCGGCGAGTATGATGAAACGGTATCTGCAGGGCGTGAAGCCAATCGCGGTGGCGACAGGAAGTCAGTTGATGGCGTCTGTTGTTCTGGCTCCGGTGGCCCTGGCGACATGGCCGACCGTTCAGCCCTCGTCGGCAGCCTGGTTGAATGCCATTGCACTGGCGGTGGCCGGAACCGGCATAGCGTACATTCTGTATTTCAATTTGATCGCCAATCTTGGGCCCGCCAAAGCTATCACAGTCGCTTACCTGGTTCCGCTGTTTGGTATTCTCTGGGGGTTGATATTCCTGGGTGAGCGATTATCGCTGACAGCGATCTTTGGTGGCGGGTTGATCTTGCTTGGGGTGGCCCTCACCACGGGTGTGGTGGGGCGTTTACGGCGAAACCGGCCTAGCGCGGTTTAGCGGTTTCAACTGAGCGGCTGTCGTCACTCAATCAATTGGAGCCTAACCAGATTGCACCCATCCCGACGAGCCTGGTAAAGGGCATCTTCGGCGTGCGCAGTGACTTCGTTCATTGGCCTTGGGCTGGCAGTGAAAGAAACTCCAAATGACCCGGTCAGCTGCAAATGGGGCTGGCTTTTTAACGCAGGCAGGCTGCCGAATCCATGTCGCAGGTTTTGAGCAATGTCGAACGCCTCATGGGGGCCGGTGTCAGGCAAAAGAATGATAAATTCTTCGCTGCTCCACCGGCCTAATAGGTCCTTCTCACGCAAATTGCTCGCCAGATACGAAGAAATGCTGTCGAGTACTTCATCCCCTACGTTGCGGCCGTAGGTATCGTTGATGGTCGAAAAGTTGTCAATGTCCACCAGAATGACGCTCAACGACTGATACTCACAAAGCAGTTCTTCGTAATGTCTGGCGAGGTTGTTTCTGTCCGGCAGCCGGTTGGCCACCCGCACAATCACTTCCGGTTGCATGTCGCGACGGAAATAATACAGCAGGTTGTAGATCAGCAGGAACAAACCAAACACCACAACCAGCAATGTTACCACGCTGAATATGAATGCCCGGGAAATGTCGGCCTGGCGCTGGTCGAGCGGGGTTAACAGAAAAACTGTCCACTTGAACTGGCTGAGTTTAACTTCGGCCACCAGATAATCCTGCTGATTGATGGTGATCAGGCGGTTGTTCAGAGCCCGTTGATTCTTCACTTCTTCTGGCAGGCTGGCAAACCAGGGCAGTTCCGACAGATTGGTAAAATCAGAATAATCTGCCAGCAGATTGGCTTCGGAAGACAGCATGATGTCGCCTGCCTCGTCAACAAAGATAAAATCGTACCCGTACTGCTGTTTGTAGGAATCGAAAACGCTCAGGAAGCTTTGCAGGCTTTTACCTATGCCAAAAAAGCCCAGAAATTCGTTGTTTTCGTTGTAAATTTTAATGTCGATGTAAAAGTGGGTGTCTTCCCATTTGCCAATGTCGGCAATGGTGTTGGCATCAGTGTCCCGGTATTTGAAGTACCAGTTGACTTGTTGTGGATTGAGTTCAATCTGGCTGCCATCTGAATTGTACTGGGTGCGGCTTTTCTCGCTGGCAATGAAAAAATACAGGTTGAATTCCCGGTTGAGCCTGGCCAGAGTGCTGAATACCTCAGTCTCATCGATGTTTTCATTGTCCATCAATTCAACCAGTTCCTTTGACTTTCCCAGTGCCTCAGAGGTATGCAGCGGCTTTAGCAATTGCTCAACAATAAGAGCGATCGCCGGAGAAAGGGATTGCTGTTGTGCACGGCTTTGTTCAGCAACAATCTTGGAAATACTAAAATGCACCAGAGTAACGATTGCAATGACAACGACAGCAAATAATATGAGGAAACTTCTGTGAAGGGTCCGAAAGACATTCACGAAATGTGCACGCTCCTTGGCATTGAATTTTAAAATTTTTTCTTTCCAGTGCAAAAGAGTATACCTGCTCACTTACCCAACCGCTAGCGTTTGAGTTTGGCACAGGGGGATCTTTTTTAATTAATCCGACTGGCCCGCTGACTTGTCCTCTGACCTTGGTTACACTATGCCACCAAACTCCTTTTAAACGCATTAAAGCAGGGACCCGACATGACGTTTTCAGTTGTCATCTTAGCCGCCGGTAAAGGCACCCGCATGAAATCTGCCTTGCCAAAAGTACTGCACAAAGTCGGTGGTGTACCAATGGCGCAGCGAATTATAAATACGGTTGAGGCCATGGCGGCCAGCCAGATTCACTTGGTGTATGGTCATGGGCGCGAACAGCTGCAAGCCACTTTGCACGGTACATCGCTGAACTGGTGTCTGCAGGAAGAACAGCTTGGTACCGGCCACGCCGTGCAGCAGGCTGCCCCTTATCTGAAAGATGACGAAGATGTGCTGATTCTGGTCGGCGACGCGCCACTTATTCAGCAGGAAACTCTGGAGCGCCTGGTTGACGTAAAAGCCCACTGCGATCTGGCCTTGTTGACGGTAGAGCTGGACGACCCAACCGGCATGGGCCGTATCATCCGCGAAGGCGAAAACATTACCGCCATTGTTGAGCATAAAGATGCAACCCAGGCGCAGCGAGCCATTCGTGAAATCAACACCGGTATGATGATCATGAAAGGCGCAGATTTAAAGCGCTGGCTGGGGGCACTCAGTAATGACAATGCGCAGGGCGAGTATTACCTCACCGACGTGATAGCGATGGCAGCGACCGAGGGAAAAACCATCCGTGCTGCGCATCCGGACTCTGCGGTTGAAGTGGAGGGGGTCAACAACCGGGTTCAGCTGGCAAATCTGGAACGTGCGCTTCAGCGTCGCCAGGCCGAAGCGGCGATGCTTGGTGGGGCCACTCTGGCCGACCCGGCCCGCTTCGATCTTCGAGGTGAGCTTACAACCGGTGAAGATGTGTTTATTGATGTGAATGCGGTCATTCAGGGCAAAGTGAAGCTGGGCAACGGGGTTTCGATTGGGCCAAATTGCGTTTTGATTGACTGCGAAATAGCAGACAACGCGGTGATTGAAGCTAACTCCATCATCGAACAGGCCAAAGTGGGTGAGCACTGTACAGTGGGCCCGTTCGCGCGCCTTCGCCCTGGTGCGGTGATGGAACAGAAGTCCAAGGTGGGCAATTTCGTTGAGATGAAGAAAGCCGTGCTGGGTGAGGGGGCGAAGGCCAACCACCTGACTTACCTGGGTGACGCGGAAATTGGTGCCAATGCCAACATTGGTGCCGGCACAATTACCTGCAATTACGATGGTGTGAATAAATCCAAAACCCGCATTGGTGAAAATGCCTTTATCGGCTCCAATTCTGCGCTGGTAGCCCCGGTCGAAATAGGAGCCGGTGCCACCGTTGGGGCTGGGTCAGTGATCACCTCTCGAGTTGATGACAACGCTTTGGCCATTGCCCGCAGCAAGCAGCGAGTTATTCCCAATTGGCCCAGACCGACCAAAAAAGACTAAACTCTTCTAAGCGCTGTTGAGGGTTGCTGTAAACCCGCCTGCACCACTCTTCAGCTTCTAATCTCCCGGCTGGGTGCCTGCGCACCCGCCAACCATTCATACCGCCGATTTTTGCGGAGGCATTATGATCAAAACCCTCATTGTTGGGTTCGGTTACGCAGCAACTACCTTCCACCTGCCTTTTATTCAGCATTCGCAGGAGCTCTCACTGGCCGGTGTGGTGTCTTCCGATGAAGACAAGGTTCAGCTGGCGGCACCCAACTGCCCGGTCTGGCAGGACTTAGGCGTGGCACTGACACAGCTTAAGCCCGATTTGGTGGTGATCACCACGCCCAATGTCATGCACTATTCGCAGGCGCGCCAATGCCTGGAGGCTGGTTGCCATGTGCTGGTGGAAAAGCCATTTACACTCTCAAGCGGGGATGCGCTGTTTCTGACTAAGCTGGCCCAGCAGGTTGGCAGGAAGCTGTGTGTTTACCAGAATCGGCGCTTCGATGGTGATTTTCTGACGGTTAAAGCTTTGCTGGATCACGGCCGTCTGGGGCGCCTGAAACGTTTCGAAAGCCGGTTTGACCGCTTTCGACCGCTACCGAGAGACCGCTGGCGGGAAAATGCCGGCCCTGGTAGTGGTATATTCTGGGACCTGGGCCCGCATCTGGTGGACCAATGCCTGCAATTGTTTGGGTTGCCGGAAAGAATTTGCGCTCATACCCTGATCCTGCGTGATCGTGGCCAAAGCGATGACAGCTTCGAAATGACCCTGTTCTACTCCGATTTCATTGCGGTGTTGGGAAGTTCTCCGTTTCAGGCTGGTAATACACTTCGTTTTGATGTTCAGGGCATTGAAGGTAATTACCGAAAGTACGGCCTCGACCCACAGGAACAGCAGCTTAAATCGCACATGAGCTTTTCGGATCCAAAATGGGCCCATGATGACGAAAGCGAACAGGGTTTGCTGTGTACGCAACAGGGCTGTGACCCAGTGCCAACGCAAAAAGGCGAATATCTGACGTTCTATCAACAGTTGGCTGGCGCGCTGCTGTCAGATGGCCCGTTGCCCGCCGATGCGGCTACGGTAGTGGACGTTATACGGGTTCTGGAACTGGCGGGTGAGTCATCGTCATTGGGCCGTACGTTGCGTTTTTCTGCCTGAATGTTTCAAATTAACTTGCTATTAGTAAGTTAATGTCGTTATATTTCTTTCGTTTTGTAATTTTTAAGTTTTGAGATGCAAAAGCGCAATACGCAACAACGTCGCGATGCCATCGTAGCCTGGGTTAACGAGAACGGCCATGTGCCGGTTGAATTCCTGGTTGAACATTTTGGTACTTCGGCGGTGACCATTCGCAAGGATCTGGCCCAACTGGCCCAGCAGGGGCGTTTGGTGCGTGAATTTGGTGGTGCAGCGCCCATTCCTTTCTCTGACAATCGCCCCACTCCCAGACTTTCATCGCAAAAACAGGCCATTGGCCGGCTGGCCGCTTCACTGGTTCAGAACGGTCATCATCTGGTGCTCGACTGTGGCAGTACCACCACCGCATTGTTGCCTTACCTTACAAACCACCAAAAACTGGTGGTAATGACTAATGCCCTGGGGGCGGCGCAGGCGCTGACGGCAGCCGAAAACGAACCAACGGTGCTTATGACCGGTGGCACCTGGGACCCGACTTCACAGTCGTTCCAGGGCAAAATGGCTGAAAAAATGATTGAGGCCTACAGCTTTGACTGGGCCTTTGTGGGGGCTTCCGGGTTGGACATCCAGCGCGGCACCACCACACTGAACGAATTAACCGGGCTCTCCCAAGCCATGGCACGGGCTGCAGCGCGTGTCGTGGTGATGGCTGAGTCCGCCAAACTGCATCAAAAGATGCCAAATCTTGAATTACCCTGGTCGGCAATCGATATTCTGGTTACCGATCACAACTTAAGTGCTGAACACAGACACCACATTGAGCAACAGGGCGTGACTGTGATGCAGGCAGCATCAGACGGAGAATAAACATGTGCGGGATTGTAGGCGCGGTAGCCGAACGTAATGTGGTGGAGATTTTGCTGGAAGGCCTGAAACGCCTGGAATACAGGGGGTACGACTCTGCCGGTGTGGCGCTGCTGCAACCCGATGGTACCCTGACCCGAATTCGCCGTACCGGTAAAGTGCAAGAGCTGGTGGATGCCATTGGTGACAAACCCGCGCTGGGTTCGACCGGTATTGCCCATACCCGTTGGGCAACCCACGGCGGCGTAACCGAAGCCAATGCCCACCCGCATTTTTCCAGCGACCGCATCGCGGTTGTGCACAATGGCATTATTGAAAATTACCTGAGTCTGAAAGAAAAGCTGGCTGCACAGGGCTATACCTTCACCAGCGACACCGACACCGAAACCATTGCCCATACCGTGCACGCTGAACTGCAGAAAGGTGGCAGCCTGCTGGAGGCAGTGCAAAGTGCGGTAGCCCAGTTCCACGGCGCTTACGGTACGGTGATCATGGACAAAGAAGACCCTACCCGGGTAGTGGTAGCCCGCAGTGGCAGCCCGCTGGTGATTGGCCTGGGATTGGGGGAAAACTTCATCGCTTCTGATCAGATGGCGCTGTTGCCGGTAACCCGACGGTTTATTTTCCTGGAAGAAGGCGATGTGGCAGAGATTACCCGCCGTACGGTGAAAATTTTTGACGTCAACGGCAATCCGGTTGAACGCGAAGTGATTGAATCCAACATCGAACACGATGCTGGCGACAAAGGCGGCTACCGTCACTATATGCTCAAGGAAATTCATGAGCAGCCTACGGTTGTGCGCAATGCGTTACAGAACCGTCTGGGTGAACACGGTGTATTGCCGGGCATCTTTGGCGAAGGGGCACAGGAGATATTCGCGAAGGTCCAGCATGTGCAGATTATCGCCTGTGGAACCAGCTACCACGCTGGAATGACCGCCCGTTACTGGCTGGAGCAGTTTGCCAATGTATCCTGTAACGTAGAGATTGCCTCTGAGTTTCGCTATCGCAAATCGGTAGTGCACGACAACAGCCTGCTTGTCACCATTTCCCAGTCTGGCGAAACTGCTGATACGCTGGCGGCGCTGAGGCTGGCGAAAGAATTGGGATACATGGCCAGCCTGACCATTTGCAACGTTCCCGGTTCATCGCTGGTGCGTGAATCGGACCTGGCGTTTATGACCCGGGCCGGTGCCGAAATTGGTGTGGCTTCTACCAAGGCGTTTACCACTCAGCTTACCGCGTTTTTGATGCTTACCCTGGCATTGGGCGAGTGTAACGGCATGGAAGCAGAACAAACCCAGGCGATTGTAGCTGCGCTTAACAGCCTTCCGGCCAAGCTGGAAGAAACGCTGGCCATAACCCAGGGCATAGAGGATTTGGCGGAAGAATTTGCCGACAAGCATCACAGCCTGTTTTTGGGCCGTGGCGATCAGTACCCAATAGCTATGGAAGGGGCGCTGAAACTCAAAGAGATCTCTTATATTCACGCCGAGGCGTACGCGTCGGGGGAACTCAAGCATGGCCCGCTGGCACTCATTGACGAAGAAATGCCGGTGATTGTGGTGGCCCCAAATAACGAATTGCTGGAAAAGCTCAAATCGAACGTGGAAGAAGTGCGTGCCCGTGGCGGTATCATGTACGTGTTCGCCGACAAAGACGCCCATTTTGCCAGCGATGAGACCATGCGGGTGATCAATGTGCCTCATTGCGAGGGCCCCATCGCCCCCATTATTTACACCATCCCGTTGCAGTTGCTGTCCTACTACGTGGCTCTGATCAAGGGTACCGACGTGGACCAGCCGCGCAACCTGGCCAAATCGGTAACGGTGGAATAAATACTCGAACAGCGAATTCATAACTTCGCTATTGATAGAATATTCGTAAAAGTAACGGTCACAAATAGTGGCCGTTTTTTATGCTCGCAATGTCAAATAAACTTGACTTCTGCCGAAAGAAACTTAAGATTATTTTTGTAAAGTGTGTTTTACTTAATGACAATCTTGCTTTTCATTTGGGGGCATTATGAATGCAATGACATTACGATTGGCAATTTGGACGGGCGTTTGGTTAGTCTGCGTTGCGCTGGTTACTTTTGGGGCCCAATATTGGTGGGACTATCATCCGGTCATTACCGTTTGGGTGATGCTGGTTTATGTCGGCAGCGGAGTTAAACTCATTCTGGTTAATCGCGCCTATTTACAAAACCTTGACGAGCTTCAGCGCAAAATTCAACTGGATGCCATGACGGGCACCCTAGGCGTTGGTTTAGTGGCCGGTATTGGTTATGACATGGCTGACAACCTGCGATTAATTGATGGTCCCGCTCAAATTAGTATTCTCGTGATGGTTATGGCCGTATGCTATGTGGTGTTAGTGTTAATTGGCAGCAGGCGGTACCAATGAATAATCGTTTGAAAGTATTGCGTGCAGAGCGAGACTGGACCCAGGCTGACTTGGCATCAGCCCTGGAAGTGTCCCGGCAAACTATCAACGCCATTGAAACCGGGAAGTACGACCCATCTCTGCCGCTGGCGTTTAAGTTTGCTCGATTATTTCAATTGCAAATTGAAGAGATATTTAGCGACCGATGAGGTTGCCAGATATTTTTTATGTGTTCAGGCACAAAGCAAAGTGTGAAAGAGACTTTGAGATCGTAGCATGCATAGGGCTTTTGGTTTGATGTCATTGTAAATAAATTGTAAATCCGATTGGCCGGGTCCGAATGGCCGAGTACAGTGAAAATATCCAAAACTGAAAACAATGGATTGGCATATGAGCAGATCGGGTACCTCTGCGAAGCCTTTAAGTGCGGCCTGCATTGCCGTTAACCATCTGGGATACGGAGGCAAGCCAGGCGAACTGCAGCTGGCCGCATCTGACCCCAAACAATGGTGTATTGATTGCCTGACAACGCCAATCTTTTCTAGTGAATTGCCGGGTTCCAAGCAGGTATTGGCCGATGTTACGCATTACAACCAGGCCAACAAACAAGCCAAGAAAGATGGGCAACCGCTGGATGAAAAAATAGCCTCGCAGGCCAGAAAAACTCTGCGCGTGCTATCTGAAGATACGCTCAGGGCCGCCATCAACAGTGAGCAAAGTATCGTTTTTCGCCTGTTGGACTTTTTCTCCAATCACTTCAGTGTATCTGCGCAGGGGCGGGTTATGGCGGGGCTGGCATCAACGCTGGAAAGAGAGGCTATCGCCCCCAATCTGCTTGGCAATTTTGCGGATATGTTGCTGGCTGTCAGCCAGCATCCGGCCATGCTTATCTATCTGAACAATGAAAATTCGTTTGGCGAAAACTCCCGGTTAGGGAAGAACAAGGGTAAGGGGTTAAATGAGAATCTGGCCCGAGAAATTCTGGAACTGCACACCCTGGGGGTGGATGGTGGCTACAGCCAGCAGGACGTAATCGAATTAGCCAAAGCACTGACCGGCTGGAGCGTGCAAAAATCGCTGAATGCAGAGGAAAACGGCTTTGTATTTCGTGCCGTAGGCCATGAGCCCGGAGCGCGCACGCTGCTTGGGCAACGCTACACGCAAAAAGGCGTGCAGCAGGCTGAGCATATGTTGAAAGACCTCGCCGGTCACCCCAAAACTGCCGAGTTTATCTGCAAAAAGTTAATCCATCATTTTGTTGGTGAACTAGCTTATCCTGAGCTGCTAAACACCCTCACCCAAAGCTGGCTAACCAGCCAGGGTAATTTGCACACTGTGATGAGCGCCCTGTTGAGCTCTGATGAACTGTGGCAATTGCCTGCCCGAACCAAATTCAAGACCCCAAGAGAGTTTCTGATTTCGACCGTAAGATTACTCAGTGCCGATAATATTTACGGTAGAAAGAATCTGACCGGGATCCTGACTGATCTCGGTCAGCAACCTTTTAGCGCGGGTTCACCCGCCGGATTCAGTGATGAAAATCAAACCTGGTTGAGCCCCACGGCACTGATGACGCGCGCAGACTGGGCCAATCTTGTTGCGGCGCGTTTCAAGCGTATCAATACCGAGGCTCTGATGCAGGATGCGTTCGCTGGCAGCCTCAGCCAGAGCACCTATCAAAGTGTCTTGCGCGCAGAAAGCCGGGAGCAGGGATTGGCCCTGCTGTTAATGAGCCCTGAATTCCAGTGGAGGTAAGCATGCCTGAAATGAATTCAAAATACCCAGGGCCTGGCCCATTGAACCGTCGCCAGTTTCTCAGGAATACCCTGCTGGGCATGGCCGCGCTGTCGTTTCCCACAGGTTATGCCGTGGCTGGATCTGCCAGCCCGGGTAAACGCAAAATTGTCTGGGTTTTGCTGCGCGGTGCACTGGATTCCCTGCATACCGTCATCCCGACCCAGGACCCTCATTATCAGCAACTGCGCCCAACTCTGTCGCAATCGTTTAACCAACCGCTGTTGCCGCTGAATAAGGCCTTTTCACTGCACCCTGCATTGAAAAACCTGTATCAGATGTATCAGGACAAAGCCCTGCTACCTGTTGTTGCGGTGGGTTCCGGCTATCCATCACGGTCGCATTTTGATGGCCAGGATTATCTTGAAAGTGGTCTGCCGAAAACCGATGAAGACAGCGGTTGGCTCGGCAGAGCGGTGGCCGCCAGACAGGCGTCGGCACTGGCCGTATCCAGAGCCAAACCAATGAGCCTGCGAAGCGCCAGTCAGGTTAACAGCTGGTACCCTTCTGGCCTGGACAATGCCGAACAGGACTTTTATGAGCGTTTAAGCGCCTTGTACGAGGGTAACCCGGCAATGCACGAAGCGCTGGAAAAAGGCATGCAGGTGAGAGGATTAGTCAGCAGTGAGGAGGCGCCAAAACGCCGTGGCCGTTTTGAAGATTTGGCCGGGGCGTGCGCCAGGTTAATGCTCGAAGATCCCAAACTGGATTGTGCCATGCTGGAAGTCGGCGGCTGGGATACCCATAACCAACAGGCCAATCGCCTGAACCGGGGGTTGAGTGAGCTGGATCAGGGGTTGCTGGCACTGCAAAAGGGGTTGGGCAAGGAATGGCAAAATACCGTGATTATTGTTGCAACCGAATTTGGGCGTACGGCCAAAGAAAATGGCACTCAGGGCACCGATCATGGTACCGCCAGTGCCTTGTTGCTGGCTGGTGGTGCGGTGCGTGGTGGGCAGGTGTTGGGCCAGTGGCCGGGGCTTGCGCCGGAACAGTTGTATGAGCAGCGGGATTTGATGCCCACCTCAAACAGTTTTGACTGGATCGCAACGGTCTTACATCAGCACTGGCAACTGGCACAGCCGGAACTGCGCAACGTTTTCCCGCAGGCTAAAGTGTTGCCTCAGTCCTTGATCGCCAGTTAAAGCGGGCAGGAACTAAGGCAACGCAAGTGTCTGTTTATCATTTGGCATTTCGCCAAACATAGCTGTGCTGTGAGCAGTATATTGGGTGACCTTTTCTGCATCCTGACAAGGTATGGTCAGAAATTACCACTATAAACCAATACCTTGTCGTTAATGGTAGTGGTGGCTAGTTCATCCCAGCCATCGCCATTGATGTCGGCTATGGCTGTAAAGGTCTCGCCACCATCCAAGACTGCTATCAGGGTGCCATTCAAACCGGATATAACATAAGTTTTGTTATTGCCCGCCGCTACAGCCAGGTCCATTATCGAATCACCATTAAGATCCCGCAGGCTTTTCACCCGCTGGCCAAATCGCCCCTCTGCTGTCTGGTAGGGATTGCTTAGGGCATACAGTAGCGCTCCGTTTAAACCTGAAAAAATAAAGACGCTGCCGTCTCTATCATTGTCTGAGGCATCGCCAATCGCTAAGTCAGGAATATGGTCTCCATTAACATCCCCTACGCCGGTTAAGCCTGTCCCAAATGACCCCAGATGCAATGGGCTTGGATCGTCAATAGCAAAAAGCAGCGCCCCATCTTTGCCGGAGAACACAAATGCTGAACTCGAAAATTCTCGGTTCCACGCTCCTACAACGAAGTCGGGAACACTGTCTCGGTTGACATCGCCAATTTCCGTAACCCGAAAGCCAAACTTGTCATCTACCGGCTCCGGGTCATCGATCTCATGGATCAACGCTCCTGATGCACCAGAGTATACGTAAGCCTTTCCATACCCGTTATTGCGGATTTGTCCGAGTTCTCCCACAACAATATCTGATATCCCGTCAGCGTTGACATCGCTGATACGGGCCAATGAGAAACCAAACCGCCCAGTGCTGCTCTCAAGCTGATAAAGTAAGTTGTGGGTTGCACCAGAAAACACAAAAACAATGCCAAGGCCAGGTGCCCCAACTGCGTAATCAGGTATAGAGTCGCCATTAAGATCACCAACTCCTGCGACAGTGTAGCCAAATTGGCCAAAGTGGGCTCGAACTGGCGAGTGAATGGTTTTGATCAGGCTGCCGTCTGAACCTGAGAAAAGAAATGCAATGCCCTGCTGGTATCGATATTTCGCATTTTGTGTGAAGGCGCCAACAAGCAGGTCGGAAACTCCGTCGTTATTGATATCGCCAATATCTGCCACTGCGTTGTAGCCGAACGAGTTGATTGAACGGGTGTCGTTTCTGGGATTTTCCAATGTATAGAGGGGGGCTTGGGGATTAAACGCTGAGACATTGAGGCTCATGTCATCAATCAAAACCCCATAATAGTTATCAGTAAGCTCCCAGTAATCGATGCCGATAAAATCAAGGTCGACGCGTTGATAGGTATCATTCAGGTAAAGGCTTTTGGTGTATATAACAGTGCCATCAACGTAACCATTCATTCGAACATGAACAGTGTAGCCTGGAGATCGCATCCAAAGGTGACTCACATCAAAGCGCTGCGCTAAAGGGCTGGGCATTAAACGGAGTGAAAGGTCCCGGCCTCCGTTATTCCAGACAAAGTTTTCTCCGGAGTGCGCCTGATCGCCAGAAAACCAATCGCCATTTTCGCTGCTCACGACCCAGCTGTACCTGCCGGAATCTCCGGACCATTCAAAGCCTTGGTATGAGTATATGTAAGCGTAACCATTGGGTAATGAGGGAACATAGACATCTTCAAAATCCAATACTTGTGCCGCACTGAATAAGGGGTTTATGCCAAATATTGGGACCCAGACTATGATCAGTCCTTTGGTCCAAATCGAAGATAATTTCATTGGGTTTTCTCCGCGATTGATTGTTAATTCAGGCTAGTTTTGAATGCAAACCAAACAGTGAACACGTTCACGATGCGTTTAAAAAGGTTTTAGCAAGAGGTATTGAGAAGCGGGGCCTGACGGCCATAATTTAAACTTTAGTTTACAATTGGAAAAATTTCCGAACTTATCATTGCAGAATGTTTGTCTTTGGCATGATGATCGCGAAGGGAGTAAGGTTTGTAATTCAGCGGCTGAGCAGAAGCCTTATTTAACTAATCAGAAAGCTGATACGCGCACATGCTTACGGCGCTGGCGAGGTTGAGCGATTCGATGGTGCCACTGCCGTGAATGGTAAACGGCTCGGCCTTAAAAGCGGTCAGGGCTTCATGCGGTACGCCGCGGGCTTCGTTGCCGAAAAGGTAACACTGATAGTCACGGAATTCTGCACCTTTTACATTGTTGCCCTGCAAGTCGAGGTAGGCGAAGCGTTCAAAGCGCTGTTGCAGAGTGTCCAGGCTTGCGTCCAGTTCTATCGGCAGGTGGAAGATGGCGCCCATACTGGCGCGTACTACCTTGGGGTTGAAGGGGTCGACGCTGTTCGGGCTCAGTAACAGGCGAAAGTTGCCGAACCAGGCCAGGGTTCTGAGGATGGTGCCCAAATTACCCGGGTCCTGTACTTCGTGCAGGTAAATGCAGCGTTCGCCCTGTTTTTTAGGCGCAGGATACGTGGCGATGTTGGGTAACGGCACACAGGCTACGATTCCCTGTGGGGTTTTGGTGTCGCTCAGCTGGGCCATTTTTTTCTTGCTGACCAAAGTAGGAATGAAACCGTCGCTCAGGGTCTGCGCCCACGCCTGATATTCCTCAGTAATGTACAATCTGATGCGCTTGAGCTCGGGGCGGCTCTGCATGGCTTTTTGCAACTCCAGGATCAGATGCTCGCCTTCCACCAGGTAAAAACCGAACTGGGCGCGATACTTCTTGTGGTGCAGTTTTTTAACGTCGTCGAGTTTCATAAAAGATGTTTTCGGGCCCCAGGCAGCAGCAATACGCACATAGTGTAGCTTGTTGGCTGAATCAAGTCAGTTGAAAAGCCTGCACTGGCAGAAACCTTGCCAATTGCAGCGCGGCAAATTTGCAAAACCAGCGCGCAAGATTACAATACCTGTCCCCGCGGCAACATTAAGCAGACTCACGTTATGGCTCGATCGAAAACCAGCAAAAAATGGATGGACGAACACGTTAACGACCCGTACGTGAAAAAGGCACAAATGGACGGCTATCGTTCCCGTGCCAGCTACAAGCTGCTTGAAATCAACGAAAAAGACAAACTGTTCGGGCCGGGCAAAGTGGTAATGGACTTAGGCTCTGCGCCGGGTGGCTGGTCGCAGATAGTGGCACCGGCAGTGGGGGATTCCGGGCGGGTAATTGCTTCGGACATATTGCCAATGGACAGCATCATCGGCGTTGATTTTATTCAGGGCGATTTCACCGACGAAGCGGTGTACAACCAGATCCTGGAGACCCTCAATGGCGATCAGGTGGATCTGGTCATTTCCGATATGGCGCCGAATCTCAGTGGCGTGAACACCACCGATCAATATGCGTCCATCTATCTGGTGGAACTGGCGCTGGATATGGCGCGTAACGTACTTAAACCGGGGGGGAATTTCTGCGCCAAGGTGTTCCAGGGCGTTGGCTACGACGAATACGTCAAAGACGTGCGCAGCTCGTTCAATAAGGTGATCATTCGCAAACCTGCGGCCTCCCGCCCCCGTTCCCGCGAGGTGTATGTGGTGGGTAAAGGCTTTAAGGGCTAATTCCTGAGCGTTTGTTCAGCGCTCCAGTAGCGGCAGCTTGTTCGGCACACCATTCCAGTCATCTGCGTCTGCCGGCGCGGGTATAACTTCATTAATGTTTGGCCATTGCTGACTCAGTTCGGCATTAATCTGCAGATATTCGCTCTGATCCGGCGGCAGTTCAGTATCCTGAAAAATGGCGTCCGCCGGGCACTCGGGCATACACAGCGCACAGTCGATGCAGATGGCCGGGTCAATCACCAGAAAATTCGGCCCTTCAAAAAAAGCGTCTACCGGGCACACGGCCACGCAATCGGTGTATTTGCATTTAATGCAATTGTCGGTCACTACGAAGGTCATTGGTGTTCGGGTAATCAGGTCTCAGCGGATGGGTGACAAGTGTAGAGAAGCCGCTTTAAAACTCAAGTCTGATTACACGGAAGGGCCAATTTACCTACCGAAACCTCACCAAGTGCATTAAAATTAGCGGGCCCTGGCGGAGAGGCCGCCCGGCACATCACAGAGTCTTTGCAATATGCTGCGTTTAACCGATATCAAATTACCCCTGAACCACGAAGAGCAGGCGCTCAAACTGGCGATTCTCAACAAACTCAATATTCCTGACGGTGAGCTTGTTTCTTACCACCTGTTCAAGCGGGGGTACGACGCGCGTAACAACAAAGACATTCAGCTTATTTATACCCTCGACGTTGAAGTCGCCAATCAGGATGTCCTGCTCAAGCGCTTTGTCAGCGATCAGAGTGTGCGCCTTACTCCTGACATGCGCTACAAGTACGTGGCCCAGGCACCGGAGAATCTTGCCCATCGGCCGGTGGTAGTAGGGTTAGGCCCGTGTGGCCTGTTTGCGGCGCTGATCCTGGCCGAGATGGGCTTTAAGCCCATTGTGCTTGAGCGTGGCAAAGCAGTGCGGGAGCGCACCAAGGATACCTTCGGTTTCTGGCGCAAGCAGCCTCTGAACCCCGAGTCCAACGTTCAGTTTGGCGAGGGCGGTGCGGGTACGTTTTCCGACGGTAAACTCTACAGTCAGGTGAAAGATCGCAAACATTACGGGCGCAAGGTGCTGCATGAATTTGTGGCGGCTGGCGCACCGGAAGAAATCATGTACGTCAGCAAACCGCACATTGGCACGTTCAAGCTGGTCAGCATGGTGGAAAAAATGCGCCAGAAAATTCTCGATCTGGGTGGCGAAATCCGTTTCAGCACCCGGGTTGAAAAGCTCGACCTGGAAACCGATGAACAGGGCCAGCGTATTAAAGGCCTCTACCTGGCTGATGGCGAATACTTACCTTGCGAGCAGGTGGTGTTGGCGGTGGGCCACAGTGCCCGGGATACCTTTGAAGCGCTGTACGAGCAGGGTGTTTACATGGAAGCCAAGCCGTTTTCGGTTGGCTTTCGCATTGAGCACGAACAGAGCATGATCGATAAATGTCGCTTTGGTGACAACGCTGGCCACCCTATTCTTGGTGCGGCCGACTACAAGCTGGTGCACCACTGCAAAAACGGCCGTTCGGTGTACAGTTTCTGTATGTGCCCGGGGGGGACCGTGGTGGCCGCAGCATCGGAGCCAAACCGGGTGGTGACCAACGGCATGAGCCAGTACTCACGCCACGAACGTAACGCCAACAGCGCGATTGTGGTAGGCATTACCCCTGAACAGGATTACCCCGGCCACCCGCTGGCGGGCATTGAACTGCAGCGCCGTTTGGAGGCGCTTGCGTTCAAAGCGGGCGGAGAAAACTATCATGCTCCTGCGCAGCTGATTGGTGATTTTCTCAGCGGTAAACCCAGCGCTGAATTGGGTGACGTCAAACCCTCCTACACACCGGGCATTACCCTGACAGACTTGAGCAAGGTAGTGCCGGAGTTTGTGACTGAAGCCATCCGCGAAGCCATTCCGGCGTTTGACCGTCAAATCAAAGGCTTTGCCAAGCCGGATGGCATGCTGACCGGAGTGGAAACCCGCACTTCGTCACCGGTCTGCATTAAGCGTGGCGAAGACTACCAGAGCATTAACGTCAGAGGGTTGTACCCGGCGGGTGAAGGCGCGGGGTACGCCGGCGGCATCTGGTCAGCCGGCATCGATGGTATTCGTGTGGCTGAAGCCGCAGCGTTGGCGGCAGTCGGGGAAGAGCAGTTAAATCGAAGATGAGCGGTAAAAAGCGCAGTTTTCACTGCGCTTTTGCTTATCAGCACACCTCTTAGCTGCGGCGCTTTTTCATGCGCTGGCTTTGTGCTTCGCGCTTTTCAGTGCGTTTTTCCTTGCGATCTTTTTTGTCCGGGGTCAATGAGCCCTGCTTGAATTTCTGTTTGCGTTTTTCCTTGGCGGCGGCTTTTCTGGCCGCTTCTTCGGCCATTGCCAGTTTTTCCTGCTCTATCATTGGCGGGGTTTCCAGCGTAATACGGCCAAGCTTGCCTGATTGCAACTCGGTCAGTAGCACTTCGCAGATTTTGTGCAGGTTCACTCGCCCGCCAGCCATTATTGCGCCGCGCTTTTTCGCCGCAGCTTCAAGAAATTCCACTTCGGTATTGGGTAGTTCTTCGAGTTTGAAGCGTTCCTTCATTAGCTCCGGGTAGGCTTTTATCAGATAGTCGGCGGCAAAAAAGCCTACGTCGTCGTATTCCATGGCAGTATTTTTTACTGCCCCGGACGCCGCCAGACGGTAACTGGAATTGGGGTTTTCCACCTTTGGCCACAACACTCCCGGGGTGTCGAATAGCACCACGCCACCGCCCAGGTTAATGCGCTGCTGGCTTTTTGTAACCGCCGGTTCGTTACCGGTTTTGGCAATGATGCGGTCCGCCAGCAGGTTTATCAGCGTCGATTTGCCCACGTTGGGGATGCCGGTGATCATGGCCTTGATGGACTTGCCCGGCACGTCTTTGTGGGCGCAAACGCTGCGTATCAGTTCAATGATTTGCTTGCTGTTGGCGGGGTTATCGTTGGAAGTGGTAAGAGTTTTCACCCCCCGCTCGGCTTCCAGATGGGCCTGCCAGGTGGCCGTAACCTCTGGGTCTGCGAGGTCGTATTTGTTGAGAATTTTAAGGCAGGGGGTGTCACCACGGACCCTTGCAATTTCCGGGTTCTCACTTGAATAGGGTATGCGGGCGTCCAGCACCTCAATCAGAATATCAATCTGCCCCATTGCTTCCTTTATTTCTTTCAGGGCTTTGTGCATATGCCCGGGAAACCAGTGTACGGCCACTCTCACGTCCTCAAATTCACAATTACGCATAGTGTACTGCATTTACGACGATTATTCGGGCTTCTGATCAGGCTCCGTTTGACACTGTAGTAAAAGGTTGCCTTGCAATGGTTAAAAAAACTATGATTTTGAATTGGTTACGCAATGCTTTGCAATCTCGCGGCGAGTTCAATAGATTGGTGCTGAACAAACTTTGAAGCGAGATTACGGGTGAATTGGTTGGGTAAGGCAAATCGGTTAGGCAGGTGGGTGATCATGGGGTGTATGGCAGGAACTGCAGTGGCACAGGAGTCAGACAACAGTCTGGAGATAATTAACCAGCGCATGAATGCTCCGCTCTGGGTACCGGCAGAGATGTCAGAATTATCGCCTGCATGCAGCAACATAAAAGGCAGTACCAACGGCGATTATCGCAAATCCAGTGAGGTTAATTACCAGCAGGCTGGCTGGGAAAAGCGCATCAGTCACGACTGGCAGTTTTTCTCCGGCCCTGCTGAACTGGGGAAAGTGCTGGTCATTGATACGGATACCTCCAGCGCAACGCCGGCCTATCGTTACCTTTCCAATGGCACAGAAAGAGACCATTTTGAACCCTGGAGTTCCTCCAAGGTATTTGCCTACACCGCTGCCATGGCGGCGCTGCGACAGCAGCACAAGGTTGGCGGCAATGGTTACCTTGGCCAGTACAACATTGCTGATCTCATCACCAGCATCCACAGTTACGCTCCCCACGGAACGGCAGACGGAGACTCCAATGCCATTGCCAGCTACTTTGCCAACATGGCCGGGCGGGATTTCCTGACCCGCCTGTTCCACAAAGACTGGCTCAATTTAGCCGATGGCCATGTGATGTTTCGAGGCGCCTACGAAACCAGTCTGCTTTCCCCTGAACCTGCAGTATGGCGTGCTTCAGCTGATGAGCAAGGCTCGCCCTATCAGATATTTGCAGCGAATGGCGATGACCCGGGTTATCTGCCCTACCGCTGTGACAATTGTGGCCTGACCGGCAACAAAACCATGACGACCCTGGCCATGGCTGAGTGGTTAAAGCGCCTGGCGATGCATCAGGCAGACCCACAAACCCGCCACCCGTTTTTGCAGGCAGGTGACATTGATGTGCTGTTTACCGGGCACGGCCACACCGACGCCAACTTACCCACGGCGGGCATGATGCGCGGCATCAGCCTGCAGCTGGGTATGGCGATTGCCCGGGCTCTTACTCTGCAGCCTGAATTGAATTCAGAACAGGCCGAAAAGGCGCTGAATGCTGTCACTGGAGGGAAGTGGCGTATCCATCAAAAGATTGGCTGGGGCCCTTCCGAAACCCGTGGTACAGGTGAAAATGTGATGCTGGCGCAGGTTTGCCTGCCACTGAAAACTCACACTGTTTCATTTACCGTGGCGGCGCAGGCCTCTTACCCCGGGGCCAGCGATGAATCGGTGTTGCGTTCAGGGCAAAAAATGCAGCAATTACTTGATGGTGCGATGCTGGAGTTACTGGCCAAAAAGAACACCGTGCAGCCCTAGCCGCACGATGTTGTATGCTGAATCAATCGTCGAGCAATGCTGAAGAAATGGAGCGGAACTCCCGGAGGCGGTGCCCGACACCGTTAACGTTTTCAAACGTATCGGCAGACAGCTCACTGATCTCGCGGGTAACGGTTTTGCTTTCCTGAATGGCCTTGTTCACTTCAGCCAGAGCCTGCGTGGTTTCCGTTGACGCGGTGGCCACCTGGTCCATTTGCTCGGAAATTGAAAGCACCTCTTTTTGGATGTCGTTCATTTCGTTGCGTGACCGATCTGCATAACGGGCGCAGCGTTCAGCGGTTTCCACCTGTTGCTGCATTTCCTGCTGCCATTCCTTAATCGACTGGGCTATTGAGGAAATGGTTTCTTCGATTTCATCCACCGCTTCCTGGGTGCTCTGCGACAGCGCCCGCACTTCATCGGCAACCACTGAGAAACCGCGGCCACTTTCCCCAGCCCGGGCTGCTTCAATGGCGGCGTTCAGGGCCAACAGGTTGGTCTGCTCGGCAATTTTGTCAATCTTCTGGCTGAACTGGCGTGCAGCCTCACTTTTTTCTACCAGTGAGCGGGTGGCTTCGGCACTGTGCTGAATGTACTTCGCCAGCGATTCTATGCTGCCTGAGGCTTCTTCTACCATTTCCGACGATTTGCGTACCTTCACCCGGGCTTCCTTGCAGCTTGCGGCGGTAGCCTCGGCGGAAGAACTGATTTCATCCATGGCTTCGGTCATCTGGTGTGAGGCTGCAGATACCTGCTCTGCCGAAGCGGACATCTGTTCAGCGGCACTGGCCAGTTGTTCCGCATTGGCTTTGGTGGCATTGAGGGCTTCTGAAAGGTCATCTGTACCTGCGTTAACCCTCGACATGGCGGCGTTCAGCGCCCCTTGTTTCAAGGCAACTTCGTAGTCCAGCAGTTCGGTGGCAGGCGAATCTGCAAACACTTTGCGCTGCAACGGAAAATGCTCGGCATCCAGTCTGCCCAGTAGTTTGTTCTTTTTTACGGACAGGTGGTTGCCCGACCAATACCCCACAGTTATGGCTAGCGCCCCAAGTACTACCGCAGCGATATCTGAGGTGAGCCACGCCATGCAGGCCAGGGTGGCCAGCACAGCGACACCGGCAACCCATGGCATAATGGATGAGGACGATGTGTTGCTGGCATAAACACGCTGGGCTTTTTCAATCAGTTCGTGCTCGGGTGTGCTCAGCAGCCATTGGGTTCCCACTACCTTGTTCTGGCGGTATACGGGGCGCACGAAGGTGTCTTTCCATTGAGTGCCCCTGGGGGTGCGAAACGCAATGATGCCCCGCCAGGGGGTTTCTGTTGCCACGACGGTTTTTATCTCATTGACCACTGCCCCAGGGATGCAGGAATCAATCAGAGAAAGAACAGAGGGCAGGTTACGATCTTTAGCAGACAGCCCGAAAAAGCGCTCGGAACTTGGCAATAAGTTATGGATCCCCATGCTGGCATCGCTGGACAACACAACGTCTTCCGATGCGGTTCCGGATACCACCCTGGGCTGAGATGAAGATTGCAGAGTGCCTGTGTACGGCGGCGGTTTTAAAGCGGTAATGGTCATGACAATTCCTCCACGGGGTGCGCACTTTTTAGCTATCGGTTAAAAATACAGCACACTTGAATAATTTTGTTGTTATTTGTCCTCAGTGTCTGCCGTGCAGCAGATTTTTATTTTTTAACTCATAGGCTTGGCTGAAATGGGCCCGTTACCGTGAGAGTTTTCAGGCTGCACATGGTAACTGTAGCCAGGCAGCCAGCGCCAAAAGTATATCCCGCAGGCTAAATGGAAGAAAGTGTAAATAAGTTGTAAGGCGGTTGTGGTTTTGCAGAGAGTTTTGAATTTGAAAAGTTGGCAGAAGTATTCAATCGGGATGATTACACGCCGCATTTTGATGACTGTCGCGGACGGAGGGCAACAATAACTGATAATATAGTCTTCAATGCAGCTAGACGAGCTTTTGCAAATGCCAAATGTCATACGGCATCGTCTATTACCCAGGATCACCATGGCACTCAAAGCGACCATTTTTAAAGCTGACATATCGATTACCGATATGGACCGCAACTACTACAACGACCACAATCTGACGATAGCTCGTCATCCTTCTGAAAACGATGAACGCATGATGCTGCGCATTATTGCATTTATCGCGAATGCACATGAGCGATTGCAGTTCACGAAAGGCTTGTCGGATGATGACGTGCCAGACCTGTGGCAAAAAAGCTTCAGTGATGAAATTGAACTTTGGATTGAACTGGGCCAACCTTCTGAGCAACGTATCAAAAAGGGCTGCAACCAAAGCCAGGAGATGATGATTTATTCCTACGCCGACAACAGCTTTGATGCGTGGTGGAGAAAGGAGCAAACCAAGTTACAATCCAAAAAAAATCTGTCGGTGTTTACGTTGCCTGAGGGACTGGCCACCAAGTTGGCCAATGCCGTTCAGCGTTCCATGCAAATTCAGGTAACTATTCAGGATGGGCAAATGTGGCTAACCATTGAAGGTGCGGATATTGCCGAAAGTGTTGAAGTTGCAATAGAAAAGCGCCAGTAATGAAGAAGCTCTCTGCCGTGCAGCTTAAGCAGCAAGCGTTGGTGTTTGGTGTCTGCAATCAAATTGAAGAACAGGGTCGAGAAGAACTTCACGGCATGGTGCAATGCTGGTTCGACGTGCAATATCACCAATTCCCTGGCTCACTGTTGTTGCGTTTTCAATTTGAAAATGAAGCAACGTTGTCCGCTGCCAAACCCGAAATAAAGAAATGGCAAAAACGGTTAAGTGCCGCATTGCTCAAAAAAGGTGTTGTGTTAAAAGATATGCGCAGGCATTTAGTGTTTACTCTTGAGGGACCTGAAGGTTGAACGGTGCTTGTTGCATTCCTGACCGGGTGGCCGCGGATTCTTGAGTCACATGCCGTTTATGTCAGCGGTTGGAGGGTTTGCCCAATAAGCCTTATTCTTGTTTAAAAATTCAGTCAGTTGGGGCCCTTCTGCCACTTTCCTTCAAACCTGGCCCAAGTCTTCAATGCGCGAACAGCAGACACTGATCTCGTTTTAATCTTCATTCGTAAACTGCAACTGATAGATGCCCTTGAGCGTGTCACAGGCCCTACTGCTAAACTTATCTGCGGCAACAGTGCGAGCATACTGCCATTGCTGGTTAATCTCTCAACAAAAATTGGATCTGCCAAGCAGACACCAGAACGAATATCGAGAGGATGAAATATATGAAGAAGATTTTACCTTTTTGGCTGTTCTGTATTTACGGACTGGCATCGCCTTCAGCAGTAGCTCTAGATGATAAAAAAGCATTGGTTCCTTTGCCTTCACTGGATGACTTCACTAAGGGTAACGATGGCTGGAGTTTTGGGCTGGGAGAGGGCGTTTAATATGAAACGGCGTATGAAGGTTCAGACGAATTCGGGCTTGAACTTCAGCCCGCTGGAGCAGTGCAATGGCGCAAAGGTGACAATATCTTCTATTTTGCTGGAGAAGCGCTTGGCTGGCGCGGCCTCCCAAATAACATGTGGCTGTTGGAGGTATTGTTAGGCTTTGATGAGGGGCGTGAAGAAAGTGACTCAGATGATAGCCGATTGGATGGGTTAGGAGACCAGGAAGAAGGTTTCGAGTTGGTGTTTCAGGCCCGTCGTTCATTTACTCCCGATTGGCGTTATTGGCTTGTTAGCCGTGTCGTGGCGAGTGAAGATGGAAATTTAGGTTTGTTTGGAGTGGGCCGGCGCTTTGGGACCCAAACAGATGGCTCGGGCTCTGAAGTTAATCTCGTCGCCGTTTTTCATGACAGTGACTACGCAAACAAAGGCTTTGGAATCGACGCAATGCAATCGGCAGCATCAGGCTTGGAAATGACCTCTTTGAGTGGTGGATTGCGTTCGTTTGGCATTGATTATCGTTACCGGCACAATTTAAATGATAATTGGCAGATCTATGGAAAAGCGCTTTTTGAATACTTCAGCAGTGACGTTAGGAAAAGTCCAATTGCCCGTAGTAATTACGAAAGCGAAGTAGGTATCGGGTTTATTTACATCTTCTAACCTCAATTCTAATCGAGCTATCCTGCTTGAAGCATCAGGCAGGTCAGGCTCAACCCGCTCCCCATTCGGCATAATTATGATTCACACTTCGCCTGCAAACATCGGCTTACGCCAGTGCAAATTCGATGGCCATTTGTGCATGCAGAGCGCTGGTGTCGAGCAGTTTTACCTGTGTGTGATGCTGCTGCACCAATAAGCCAATCTCGGTACAGCCCAAAATTACTGCTTCAGCACCCTGTTCCGCCATGTGGTCAATAATGCGCAGGTATGTCTGGCGGGAGTGGTCTTCAATGCGCCCCTGGCACAGTTGCTGGTAAATAATCTGGTGTACCAGAGCGCGGTCGGCCTCTTTGGGAATTAAAACGCGAAGGCCGTAGTCCTGGCTGAGGTGATCTTTGTAAAACGGTTGTTCCATAGTGAAAGCGGTACCGAGCAGACCAACCGATTCGGCATCAAGCGCTTTGATGGCTTTGCCGGTGGCGTCCGCAATGTGCAGTAACGGAATATCAACCGCCGCCTGCACCTCCTCTGCAACCTTATGCATGGTGTTGGTGGCAATGAGCAGACAGTCAGCACCGGCTGCCTCAACCTGTCTGGCTGCCTCAATCAATATCTGTGCGGTGCCAGCCCAGTCACCCACATGCTGCAGTTGTTCAATTGGCGCAAAATCAACACTGACCATTGCAATCTGCGCACTGTGACTGCCGCCTAGCGCGGCTTTGATGCCCTGATTGATCATTCGGTAATAGGTTTGGGTGCTTTCCCAGCTCATACCGCCAATAATGCCGATGGTTTTCAAAGCTTTCCGGTTCCTAATGATTGTTGCTCCATGTATTCAGCGAGTGCCCGGTCCATCGGGTTTTTTGACTGACCTAATGCCTCAAATACGCTTTGTTGATCGCGCTGGCTGCGATGCTGCCCAAGTTTTTGCACGCCTTCCACATGGGTAAGCGTGATGGAAAAACCCACTATAGCCGCTAGCAGCCGCTCCCGCAGCTGTTGACTGACGATCTCCGGTTGGTGAAGCAGCTCCGGATCGTAGTGACTCATGCTGTGCTCAAGCATTGCTGCGGTTTCCTCATCATTCAGCAATGAAACCGTTCCGTAGGCGTGAACAGCGGCGTAGTTCCAGGTAGGTACCGCCGGGTGCTTGTGGTACCAGGAAGGTGAAATATAACTGTGTGGGCCGTTAAATATTACCAGCGTGCTCTGGCCCTCAATGTGCTTCCAGTGGGGGTTGGCCCGGGCAAAATGCCCGTAAAGTATGCCATGCTTACCTTCTTCCGGCTTCAGTAATAAGGGCAGGTGGGTGGCTGTCAGACCAGGAGAAACCAGCGTCGCGAAGCTAAAGGACTGCATAAACTCGTGAAGCCTGGCGAGGGGCTCAATTTTAGTGTGTTCAGGTATATACATGGCACGTCCGTGTGTTCTGTGGTCAGGGCTTGTCCCGTTGATAGATTAACTCACCTTCTTTGAAGGTTTGCAAAACTTTCAGATTCGCCAGTTGCTCCTGCTCAGCGGTTAGCGGGTTGTCAGACAATACCACCAGATCGGCAAGCTTGCCGACCTCCAAAGAGCCTTTGCGGGTCTCTTCAAAATGTTGCCAGGCGGGCCACAGGGTCATAGCTTTCAGTGCTGTGATAACCGGAACCTTATGTTGTTCGCCAATGATGGCACCGCTTCGGGAGCGGCGTGTGACCGTTGCTGACAGTACTCTCATTGAATCTGGGAGGGCAACAGGCGCATCGTGGTGGGTGCCGAATATCATGCCCTGTTCGAGCACCCAGCCGGTTGGGGAAATATTTTCTGCCCGCTCCGGGCCCAGCACCGAATCGCGGTGATAATCGCCCCAGTAAAAGGTGTGCATGGGAAACAGCGACGGGAATATCGCCAGCGATTTGAGCCAGCCAACCTGGTCGTGGCGCAGGGTCTGGCCATGAATCAGTACCGGGCGATTGTTTGTTTCCGGGTGGCGTTTGCGGGCTGCGGCAACCGCTTTAATCATCAAATCCATTGCCGCATCGCCATTGGCATGCACGAGAATTTGCCAGTGGTTGGCAAAGGCCTTTTCAACGGCGTCCAATGCCTGTTGCTCTGTGATAGCAGGGTAGCCGGCGTAATCATCAGGCAGGCCTTCCGGCACTCGGTAATAGGGTTTGGTAAGCCAGGCGGTTTTGCCCTGAGGGGATCCATCAATGGTCAGTTTGGCTCCGCCAATTCGAAACCGGTTGCGATACTCCTGGTTGGGCGCAATGTCGTCGACCTCAAGAATATCCGGGTAAGCCACCAGATCAATTGGCAGTTTGCCCGCATCGGCTACCCGCTGAATCGAGTTCAGGGTGGATTGGGCCGCTCTGCCTTCCTGACCGGTGGTGTAACCGTAGGATGCCAGTAAGCGGGCCCCCTGTTCAGCAAACAAATCGGCAGTGGTGTCGTTGAGAGATTGGTTGAAGGCAGCCAGTAACTGAAAAAATGCATACTCTTCAGCGACTCCGCTGGGAGTTTGGCCATCGGGTTCGCGCTGAAATACGCCACCTTTAGGGTTGGGAGTCTGAGCGTTGATGCCAGCCAGCTCAAGCGCCCTGGAGTTGCCGACACCAAGGTGGCCGGACTGGTGAATGATGATCACCGGAAGTTCGGTACTCACGTCATCTAGGTCATGACGTGTTGGATGGCGCTGCTCGTCCAATTGGGAATTGTCATACCCGAAACCGACTATCCAGCCTGTCTGTTTTAGTAGTTCAGGTTCTGAGGCGGCCCATTGCGACAGCAATCGCAGCAGTGATGGCATGTTATTACCGCCCCCGTCCGGTGCCGGCAACAAGTTCGCCGACATGGCCTGCAGGCCAATCATCCACGCATGGCCGTGGGAGTCTACGAAGCCGGGTAACAAGGGTTTGCCCTGCAAATCCACGCGTTGGGTTTGCGAGCCGGCGGTTTTCATCACACTGGCCTCAGTACCAACGGCAATAATGATACCGTCTTTAATGGCAATGGCTTCGGCCTGTGGCTGAGAATCGTCCATGGTCAAAATAGGGCCATTGTAAAACACCCTGTCGGCTGTATGGGAGGAACAGGCAGTGAGGGCGACTGCAATGATTAAGAAAATAAATATGTGAGAGAGGTTTAATCTGTCCATAGGGCCCCTGTTGGTCGCAACGTTATTGAGTCTTCGTGGAGTAAGTTATAGCAGCTGAGATGAAAAATGCCTTGTTGCCTGCCGCTTCCGGTCCTGCCAGAATGGTCAAAAAATTAAGAGAAAACAGAGCAATGATGGAAGAGGTATCTACCCACACCGCCGCCGAAGATAGCCGCAATGAGCATATTCTCATTTATGTGAACGGCGAGATTGTGCCGCGCCATGAGGCTAAAGTTTCGGTGTACGACAGTGGCTTTATGCTCGGAGACGGCATCTGGGAAGGGCTGCGGCTGTACAACGGTAAATGGGCCTTTCTCGATGAGCACATGGACCGCTTGTTCGAGGCCTCCAAAGCCGTTGATATGGATCTGGGCATGACCCGGGAGCAGGTGGTTGCCGCACTGGAAGCCACCCGTGTTGCCAACGACATGCACACCGATGTACACGCCAGGCTGATGTTCACCCGGGGGGTGAAGAAAAAGCCGTTTCAGCATCCGGCGCTGTCGGTGTCAGGCCCGACCCTGGTGATCATTTGCGAGCATTCAAAGCCTGCGATTGCCCGGCCAATCAAACTGGCTACCGTACCCCATTTACGTGGCCTGCCCATGACCCAGGACCCAAAACTCAACAGTCATTCCAAACTCAACTGCATTCTGGCCTGCATAGCGGCAGAAAAGGCCGGTGCAGACGAGGCCCTGATGCTGGACGTGAACGGTTTTGTGAATACTACCAACGCCTGCAATTTTTTTATTGTTCGCAAAGGGGAAGTGTGGACCTCAACCGGCGACTACTGCATGAATGGCATTACCCGCCAGAAAGTGATCCAGGTTTGTGAGCGCCTGCGCATTCCGGTGCATCAGCGTAATTATTCGCTGGTGGATACTTACGGTGCCGATGAAGCGTTTCTGACCGGGACATTCGGCGCACAGACCCCGGTGTCGCACATTGATGGCCGCCAGATTGGCGAAGAATACCCGGGGCCGGTGACCCGCCGTATTCGCGAGGCCTATTATCAGCTGGTTAAGGAGGGAAGCTGATGCGTATCGCCATGTGGTCGGGGCCCAGAAACCTGTCAACGGCAATGATGTACGCGTTTGCCGCACGCCCGGACTGCGCTGTTATCGACGAGCCGTTTTACGCTGCGTTTCTGGCCGCCAGCCAGGAAGTGCACCCCATGCAGGAAGCGATCATGGCTTCGCAGCCCAGCGACCCACAAGCGGTTATCGACACCTGCATCGGGCCTGTTCCACAGGATAAACCGGTGTTTTACCAAAAGCAGATGGCCCATCATATGATGGCCGATTTCCCCTTGGGCTGGCTGGAACAATTAACCAATGTGTTTTTGTTGCGCCACCCGGCGCGGGTGCTGGCCAGCTATGACGAAAAACGCCAGAATCCCAGCCTCGAAGATATTGGTGTAACACAGCAAACCCGGCTGTTTGAGCGTGTGCGTGCTCTGCATGGTAAAGCACCGGTAGTGATTGACAGCGACGACATTCTGGCAGCCCCGGAGCGCGGGTTGCGCGCTCTGTGTCAGGCCATTGGGCTGCCGTTTGATGCGAGCATGCTGAGCTGGCCGGCAGGCGGCAACGCCGCTGATGGAGTCTGGGCACCACACTGGTACAACCGGGTGTGGGCCAGTACCGGGCTCGCTGCCACACAGCCGAAGCCTTTACCTGAATTGCCCCCGGCGCTGGCCCGGGTTTGTCAGCAAGCCCTGCCTCACTATGAGGCTTTGGCGCAGCACAAGCTGGCTTTCTGATTTCCCCACTGATTGAGTTGAGAGTGTATTTATCATGTTTTGCTTATTTTCTTTAGGCTGGCGTAAGGTCGCGTTCATACTGGGTATGTTTGCCTTTGCATCCCAGGCCGCGGTGCCGGTAATTTTCGATACCGATATTGGCAGCGACATCGACGACACCTGGGCGCTTTCCCTGATCCTGAAAAGTCCGGAGCTGGACTTGAAACTGGTGACCACCGCGACGGAAGAGCCGGTTTACCGAGCCAAAGTGGCGGCCAAGTTTTTGGAGCTGGCAGGGCGAAGCGACGTACCAGTAGGCATTGGTATTGCCAGTGAGGGCAGTGCGGAATTCCAAAAGCCCTGGGTGGAAGGGTATCAGTTGGCTGATTATCCGGGCGAGATCGCTGAAGATGGGGTTGGCAAACTGATTGACGTCGTGCGCTCTTCTGCTGAAACCGTCACCATTATTGTCGCCGGGCCAATGCATAACATTCAGGCTGCCCTTGAGCGCGCACCGGATATTGCGGGCAAGGTCAAACTGGTGGGTATGCATGGCAGCATTGACAAGGGCTACGACGATGCACCTTCGGCCGAATACAACGTGCAAAATAATGTGCCGGCCTTTCGGGCCGCTCTGCAGGCACCCTGGCAGGGCTTTACCATAACTCCGTTGGATACCTGCGGTGACATTGTGATCGAAGGCCCCTTGTTTGCCCGCCTGAAAGCCAGTGAAGATGCCCAGTTGCAGGCCATTTTTACCAATTTTGAAATTTGGGCCGATTTGGTGACTTTCACCAAAGTGGATTACACCGACAGGCACACATCGATTCTGTACGATTCGGTTGCGGTGTATCTGGCGTTGCCCGAGCATCCGCTGCTGCCCACCGAGACCATGGCCATTTCCGTGGATGATGAGGGTTTTACCCGGCGTGATCCGGCGGGTTCGGTGATCCAGGTGGCCATGCAGTGGCAGGATAAGGCGGGTTTCTACGAGTGGATGACCGAGCGGTTGTTGTCTCAGCCCCACTGACCGTCACCCGCCGATTGATCAGGCTTGCAGCGGCAGATAATCCAAATCAAAACCAAATGCCCGCGGTGAAACGGCCTTCAGGGCCGCCTCGCTGCGGTAAAACTGCGGGCAACCCACGGCAAACACAGCCACGCGCTGGCCGTATTTCAGTCTTTCTGCGTTGATGGGCGTACCGGTTTCGTAATCACACAGCACAATCAAATCCGGCACCGTGGCCACAACCTCATCGCCAATGCGGGCGATCAGATATTCGTTTTTGATTGCGATCTGCATGGCCACCTGTTGATGATCAAACGCATTGATGGTGACGCTACCCACATCGTACCCGCCAATAATGCTGGTGGCCTTGTCGGTGACTTTGCCGGTGTACAGCAGGCGGCAGGTGCCGTAAACCGAATTGGCAAAGGTATCCTGCAAATGAGGTAGCAGGTTTTCTGCATTGCCACGGTGTTTGCGCAGGGTTTCTCCGAGCCTGATGGCAAAGCTCAGGGTACCGGGAATGATGGCCTTTTTGATGAATGCACCAGTCATGGGGTGTTCAGCCGCCGTGATCATGCCTCCGGCTGCCATCGCAAAGCTGCGAATGTGGCGCTCATAGGTGCTGGTGTCTGCGGTATCAAACCTCGCCGTGTTGCCGGCGTAGTCCCGTGCTACCGCCGGGGTGGGTTTGGCACCGGCAATGGCGTAAGTCATCATTTGCGCTTCCGGTAGCGCCCGGCCCATCCCATCGCCGTCAATGACCGGCACACCCTTGGCTGCTGCTGCCATAATGGGCAGCAAAGAATTACCCCCGCCGACTTCAAAAGAAGCGACTACATCCACCTGGTTTCCGGTCGCCTGTTCGTAGGCGGCCAGTGTGGCGGAAGCTTCTTCAATGGAAGGCAAAAGCTCCAGGCTCACCGTGGGAGCTCCGACGGCGCCTACTGGCACAACGTGGGCGTTATCGTCTATGTCGTCCACCTTAATGAGCGTAACCGGGCCAAACTCCTTGAGTACCTGGCGGGTCAGAAGCATCGGCAGGTAAGGGTCACCGCCACCGCCAGTGGCCAAAAATACCGAACCCAAACTCAGGTCTTCCAGTTGGTGTTCATAGATCTTGTTCATGCACGTTGCTCCCTAAGCGATTGGCTGCCCGGCAGGGTGGCCACTTCGCCGATAACTTTCACTCTTAACCGGTAGACGCCCTGTTCCATGTAAGGTACTTCGGTCTCTTCAATGTCGGCCACCCGAATGGTGGCGGCATCGGCACCGGCCGCTATTGCCCTTTGTCTGGCTTCGCCGGTGACGTCATCGATGGCTTGCTGTCGGCCATTGCTGCTATAGGATTTGAGGGCTTCTGCCTCGCCGCCAACCTGGGCAATGGCTGCGCCGATGGCGTTAGCCACGCCGGCATGTTCCGGCCGAACCAGGGTAGACGCCGCTTGCAAGCCGTCCTGGATGAGGATGGCACCACCGCCAACCAGAATGACCGGTACCGGTTCGGCATTCGGTTTCATCATGTCGATGTTCTGATCAATCAATGTCTGCATGGAGGCTCTTGCGTTTTCAATCAGAGCAGGGCTCAGGTGCGAAACCAGAGTGGGGTCGCCGACCCCGGCTAGCCCGGCGGCCACAACAATGTCGGTAGCGGTCAGGGTGCTACCACCAAATACCAGCCCTTCCTGCACCAAACGGTGGCCGACAGACTGTGGGCCAACCCTGTTGCCGTCTTCGCTGACCAGGCTGCCGCCACCCAGGCCGACCGCCTGAATATCTGGCATGCGGAAATTGGTGCGTACTCCGCCCACGGATACCACCAGGTTGGATTCGCGGGGGAAACCGTTTTGCAGCACGCCGATGTCTGAGGTGGTGCCGCCAATGTCAACCACGATGGCATCCTGTAATCCGGTTAGCTTGTAAGCACCGCGCAGCGAATTGGTTGGCCCTGAGGCGAACGTTAAAGCCGGGTATTGTTTGACGAAATCAGCGCTCATCAGTGTGCCGTCATTCTGGCTGATGAACATGGGGCAACCAAAGCCATGCTCTCTGAGCGCCGAATGAAATGCTTCCACCACCCGTTGAGCGAAGGGCAGTAATGCGGTGTTGAGAATGGCGGCGTTCTCCCGTTCCAGTAACCCCAGG
This sequence comes from Alteromonas aestuariivivens, assembly GCF_003367475.1. Taxonomy (GTDB): domain Bacteria; phylum Pseudomonadota; class Gammaproteobacteria; order Enterobacterales; family Alteromonadaceae; genus Alteromonas; species Alteromonas aestuariivivens. Next base: position 312,414 of record NZ_QRHA01000004.1, on the reverse strand, counting down.
CTGCCAATTCGGTGGGAAAGGGTCAGATTCACGCCGGGAATGGCGGCTTGCAGTTTGGCCGCCACATAATGTTCGGGCTCAGGGTTCATAGACGAAAAAGCAGACGCAATGGCAACATTGGTCAGGCCTTTGGCGCGAATATCGGTAATGATGTCATCTATTTCGCTGTCGTTCAGTGGCGCCAGCGGATGACCGTCGTACAGATAGCCACCGTGGCACAGATAGATGTGCCGCCCCACTGCATCGGCAATGTCGTCGGGCCAGTCTGACAGGGGTGGAAAGCCATTGCCTGAGGGTAAGGCTATCCGAATGATCGCCACTTCAGCCAGTTCTTTGCGCTCCACCACGGCATTGGTGAACTGGGTTGTACCGATCATAATCGACTGGATTTGGCTCTTATCGACCTTTGAGGTTTGCAGTAACGCCGACAACGCAGCCATGATGCCGGATTCGACATCGGCAGTGGTAAGAGACTTATGGGTGGCAAGAATACAATCGCCATCCAGCAAAACGGCGTCAGTGTGGGTTCCCCCAACATCAATTCCAATTCGCATGTGATACTTCCTAGGGTTTAACTTGAAGAGCGGCTGCCTGGTGGCGTGCACTTGCTCGGCACAGCAAAAAATACACTGCGGCGGTCAGCAACATGGCGTCCAGCGCTGCCACCTGGGTGACACTGGGCAGGGCAAAAAACTGGGTCGCCACCGCAAGACCTGCGCCCGCCAGCCAGGCCACCAGGGCGGGCCAATGAATCTGTTTTTTAATTTCGGTATGTGAATACTTACTTTTATTTATAAGGTAGTAATCACAGGCGATAATGCCGCCAACCGGAATGAATATGGCGGTCAGTACCGAAAGAAAAGTAATGAAGTAATCGAGCACATTGACAAACGCTGCCACCATGCCGAGTACACCCAGCACGAGCGTGACGGTACGCTCAGAACGTAGTGAAAAACTCTCCGAAATCGCCAGTTGGGCACTGTAAATATTCAGCGCATTGAGGATCCAACTTCCGGCGATGACCACAGCCAGCACCGCAGAGCCAATGCCCAGAGCGAGCAGAACTTCGAGAATGTCATCGGTAGCAAAGGCCGCAGCACTGAAAGCGGCAATCAGGAGTACCAGCGTTTGTACCACCCCATAAGACCAGAATGCTGTGTGCACACCGCCGCTGAGTTGGCGGCTGAAGCGGGTAATGTCCGGCATAATGATGGCGCCGATAATGATGACGCCGACAATCACACTGACGCCATCACTGAACGACAGATGGGCGGATTTGCTGACCGACAGCCACTCAGAAATGCTGAGTTGTTGTGAAGAGGCGAACGCTATCCAGGCGGTGATAGCAATCATGACGGGGACCAGATAAGCGGCCAGCCGATTGATGGCGCTGAAACCGTACAGCGTAGTAATGGTCATACCGGTGCCGGCAATGGCTTCTATCAGAACAGGAGCGAATTCCTGCCCCAGTGTGGCCAGTGCCACCTTGTTAACAGAGGCTGAGAACAGGTCCAGATTAACCCCGAACCAGCCAATCAGTGACAATGCAAAGGCCAGATTGAGCACGGAAGCACCACGGTGGCCGAACACGGTTTGCGCCAGCTGATAGGAATTCAGCCGGGTAGCTGCGCCTATTGTACCTACCAGGCCGCCCACCACGGTGAGCAGAATGGCGCCCACAATCACAGCCATTAAGCCTTCATACAAGGACATGTCATTGTACAGTTCAATGCCGGTTACAAAGGTGGGAATAGAAAAGCTGACCATGGCGGAAACCGCCGCCACTCTGGGCCAGGACACCAGTTGGGATGGTTCAACCGGGGTGGATGAATTGTGATGAGAAGATTCCAATGAACGGCTCTGGTATCAAAATAATGAATGGCTCCAGTGTAAGTAAACTCGTCAGAAATATCTCACTGAACTGCCATGCTTTTCAAAAAGGCGCTTTTTGTTTAGAGTCCCTGATCAAAATTTCCTTTCGCTCAAATCCGTTAACGGTGACGCTGTGACCAAGAAAACCCTCAGGCTGGATGACTTTAACAAGAAGATCCTGGCCATCATCCATAAGCAGGCGGATATCTCAAATCAGGAACTGGCAGACCGTGTTGGACTGTCACCCAGTGCCTGCTTTCAGCGTAAGAAGGCGCTGCAGGAAGCCGGTTACTTTTTTAATTTTCATACCGAGATGGATCTGGATCGCATTTGCGAACATGTGCTGGCCTATGTGGAGTTTTATCTGCAAAGCAATACGGGCAGGTTCAAGCAGGCTTTTGAATCCGCCATTCAGGACATCCCGGAGTTTATGGACTGCTTAAGAGTCAGCGGTGGCAGCGATTACGTCTCTTTCAGCTGCTTTCCCGATATTGCCACGTTGCGCAATACCTGTGATGAACTGGCCGCCCGTGAGGAATTGGGTATTACCCGGGTAGAGGTGAGGCCCATTCTTGAACGCACCAAATGGTACCTGGGCTACCCTATTGAAAAGCTAAAATGGATTGATTAAGGCCAGTCAGGGTTCAGCGGCTTCGATTGGACTGACTGAGCAGGCGGTTATTCTTGCGATCCACCAGTTTACTGAGGTTGCTGGTGGAATTGGCAACACAAACCGCTTTAGAGAGGTAATCGTGGCGGGCCAGTTCCTCTAGCACAGCGGGTGACAGCAGGCGCAACCGTGCTTCCGATATCGTAAAAGCACCACTGAAAACGATTTGCCTCCCGTCAATGAATTCTATTTCAAACTGCAGTGGCTCCAGTAAACCGGATTGTTCGAAAGCTGTCATCATGGGCGCAAGCATCTCGGCACCCAGGTGCACATTTACCAGCAATTCACTTATTTCTTCAAGATATTCGCTGGGTCTGCCACTGCCGATAAACAGGCGGGTGGCACCGTCGCGGAGCACTCTCGGGTCGTCTTTGTCGATAAGTACAACGGGTTTGCAAGTGGAGTCATTGGCACGAAAGCCTATTAAAAATGGCCCTTTGCGCATCACCATAGGAATGTATGGAGCATCCCATTTACCGTATTCGTCAATAAACAGGTTTTCCTGTTCTTCAAACCCCAGCAACGCCACAGGAAACAGGCGATGGGTTTCGTGATGTTTGCGAAACACAATTGGGTAATCTTTTTGAATCTGATTCAATTCATTGGGCAATACCATAACCGCGCCCGCGTTGTACCCAAGCTGAGGGTAGTATTCGGTTCTTACGCCCATCGTTCTGTGGGTTAAGGGGCTCAGTGTTTCAATCTGGCTCATACCGTCATTTCACTCAGTTGCGCACGGCGTTTACTGCGCCTGTACTCAGGCTGCGGATTTGTGGGAATTTCAGGCAGCACGATGAACGGGCTTGTATCCGGTTCCAGATTAAGCTCGGGCAGACAATGCGGATTGTTGCCATACAACGCAAGCGTAACGGGATGCGGAGGCACCATTGCGCACTTTTGGGTGTGTGAAGGTGTACCTTTCAACCGATCAGTATTGCGGCAAATGAGATGAACCCCTGAATCGCTTTTAACAACCTCGAACCCTTCTGGTCGACTGTCTGATGGATTGTCTGGGGAACAGCCGGGCTTGCGCCAGCTTGAAAACAGATTACCCGGATTGGTGTGGGCCTGCTCAGCCACCAGGGATTCACATTGCCAGTTGAGCGCCTGTTCGAGAGCGGGGCTGGTGAACAGTTCCTGTTCCTTCATAAGCGTATCGTCATTAATGGCACGCAGACTTGGCAACCAGTTCTGGTCGACCCAGCTATCAAAACCTTCGTGCTGGCGCCGTGTATAATGGACTTTTTTGTTTACTTCAGTGTGCAGATAGACCGGTTCCGGGCTGTAACGAGCCTGTTCACCTTGCATCCTTTCAGTATGTAAATGGTTGGTGCGCATACCGATCCTTTTGGCAGTGTTTTGAGAAACCGCTTTCTCAAAAATGTATTCCAATAAATCGGATTGGTCAATAAATTTGCTCACATTTTTTTTACATCTGGGTTTTTTATAACCGGTTTTGGAGTATTAAGCATGGTTTTCTTGATTTTTATGGTGAAATATTCAGCAAATTTAATTTTTTGCCCATGAAGTGATAATTCATAAATGGAAAGCGCTTTCTATATTAAAGGTGCGCATGCTATAAACAATGTTCCACGGAGGTACCGTTGATTGATGCGTTTGGCTCCGGGGCATTCGCCGAATTGAGGGAACAGCAGAACTTAAGCTATGAAACAGATTGAACTAGGCCCCGAATCACCGTTGAGAAAAAAGCGCTTTTTGTATGGCGTTGCAACTGCCTCGTTTCAGATAGAGGGTAGTGCCGATACTCGTTTGCCCTGTATCTGGGATACGTTTTGTCGTCAACCGGGCAACATTTCCGATGGCAGTAATGGCGATATCGCCTGCGACCACGTGCGATTGTGGCAGCAGGATTTAACTCTGCTTACCACCCTTAGGGTGGACGCTTACCGGTTTTCGGTTTCCTGGCCTCGGGTCATGCATCAGAATGGTGAAATTAACGAACAGGGCATGGCATTCTATGTGAGACTGCTTAATGCTCTGAATCAATTGGGCATAAAACCTTTCGTTACCCTGTATCACTGGGACTTGCCTCAGCACCTTGAGGATGCCGGGGGCTGGCTGAATCGTGAGACAGCCTATCAGTATCAGCGTTATGTGGAAGCCGTTTGCCTTGCATTTAGAGGCAAGGTCTATTCCTACGCCACGTTTAACGAACCTTTTTGCAGTGCGCATCTGGGGTATGAACTGGGTGTGCATGCGCCGGGAAAAACCGGGCGTCGTAACGGTCGCCAGGCTGCACATCATATCCTGCTGGCCCATGGGCTGGGTATGCAGACGTTGCAGCGACTAAGCCCCGATACCCTCAATGGGATCGTGCTGAATTTCACCCCCTGTTATTCTGCTACTGAAAGCCAGGATGATATTGAAGCTGCTGAAAAGGCAGATCAATACATCAATCAATGGTATCTGATGCCGGTTATGGAAGGCTGCTATCCGGAAATTTACCGACAACTGCCCCCGTCGGAGCGACCGGATGTTCTGGCAGGAGATATGGATATTATTTGTCAGCCGCTGGACTTTCTCGGTATCAACTTTTATACACGGCTGACTTACTCTGCGCCCTTGTCGCCGGGCGAATTTTACACCGAACATGAACACCGCTTTCCGCAAACCGACATTGGCTGGGAGATTTACCCTGAGGCACTGACGGATTTATTGCTCACGCTGAACCTGCGCTATCGTCTTCCTCCTGTGTACATCACCGAAAATGGTGCAGCGGTGGAAGAATGTTTTGAGCAAGGAGAAATTGACGACAGCCAAAGAACCGCTTACTTTGAACAACATCTGCTCGCACTTGAGGCAGCAATGGCGCAAGGCGTGGATGTACAAGGCTATTTTGCCTGGAGTTTGTTGGACAATTTTGAGTGGGCCGAAGGCTTTTCAAAACGTTTTGGGCTGGTGTACGTAGATTACGCGTCCCAGCAAAGAATCATCAAACACAGTGGCAAAGCCTACCAGGCCCTGCTTAGCAGTCGCGTGTAGTTTACGTGTATCCGGTGGTTTCATCCAAACCGCCCGGAGTTGGCTGCCTGACACTGGCCAGCTCTGCTATCGCACGATGGACGTCGCGTACCCGGTAGAGTTTGAAAAGGAAGCCACTGCAGTGAATACATTACCGATACGCGAGAAGCTGGGGTACGCCATGGGAGATGCTGCGGCCAACCTGGTTTGGCGTGGTGCCCTGGCCTATCTTGCAGTTTTCTACACGGACACGGTGGGCCTTGCGGCTTCGGCGACGGCGTTACTGTTTCTGATTGTTCGTCTTTCGGATGGTGTGACAGACATCATCATGGGCATGATCGCCGATCGAACCACTACTCGCTGGGGCAGGTTCAGGCCCTGGATCCTGTTTTCCACCCCATTTCTCGCGCTGTTTATGGTGTTGTGTTTTTCTACCCCCAGGCTAGGGCCAACCGGTAACCTTGTGTACGCTTACGTGACTTACATAGGTTTGATTCTGGCCTACACGGCAAACAATGTGCCTTACTCTGCCCTTATGGGAGTGATGACGGAGAATGACCGGGAGCGCACCAGTCTGTCCGGATTCCGGTTTGCAGGTGCTTTTTTGGGCGGATTACTGGTAATGGGTTTTTTACCTTCACTGGTGGCTTACTTCGGCCAGGGTGATTCGGCCAAAGGGTATCAGAACAGTATGATGCTGTTCGCTGCACTACTGATGGTTTTTATGCTTATTACGGTGTTCAGTACCAAAGAGCGCATTGTGCCGGTAGCCCAAAATAGCCGGGGCCATGCGCTGCGGGATTTACTGCGCCAGTTACCCTACATACTGCTGCCGTTAACCGCAATTTCGGCTTTCATTTATTATCGCAATGTTTATACCGCTTTGATATTGGGGCTTATATGCCTGATGGGTTACGGCTATGTACGAAAGTGGCTCCATACTCCCAGCAGTGAACTTTCAAAAACCAAGCAGGATGTGGTTGATCTCATTACCAACAAGCCCTGGTTGATCCTGCTGGCAATGGGGTTTCTGACCATGATGTTCAACGGCATAAAATACGGTGTTGTCGCTTACTACTTTAAATACCTGGTTGGCGATGCCGTGCTCGCCGGTGAATATTTTATTGCTTTGCTGGTAGTGTCGGTGTTTGGCGCACTCTGTACCCGGTATTTGGCCGATCGGTTTGGCCGTCGCGGTCTGTTTGTGTTGTCGCTGGTTATGTCGAGTGTGCTAACCTGCGGATTTTACTGGGTGCCAGCCGATAATCTTGCTGCTGTGTTTGTACTTGGCTGCGCAGCAGAGTGGTTCGCTGCCATGATGCCAACTTTGTTCTTTTCCATGCTGGGGGACGCGGCGGACTATTCCGAATGGAAAAACGGCCGGCGGGCTACCGGCCTGGTTTATTCTGCGGGAACATTTGTGCAGAAGGCAGGCAGCGGTTTTGCAGGGGCTTTGGTGCTTATGGTGCTGGCTTACTATGGGTACAACGGTCTGGACCCGGCTTCGGTGGCTCAGGCTAAGCCGGGAATGATACTGCTGATGAGTTTTATTCCGGCAATATTTGGCTTTTTGGGGGCCGGACTGATGATGTTGTACCCAATATCGGAGCAGCAACAAATTCGTATGACCGAAGAATTAATTACACGTCGACGTCAAAACGTGGCGTTGTAAACACAGGATATATGCAGACTGGACGTCCCAGCCCGGCGGTTCAGTGACGAAGAGGTTATTTATGGCTACCATTTATCAGGTTGCAGAACTGGCGGGTGTTTCACTTTCCACGGTATCCCGTGTCATCAATGGCCGAAAAACAGTGAATCCGGAACTGCGGGAGAAAGTTGAACAGGCCATGCGCAAGTTGAACTACCGGCCAAACTCGGTGGCTCGCTCTCTGGCTTCGAGCCGTTCAGACAGTGTGGGGTTACTGATTTCGGAGCTGGATACTCCGTTTTTTGGTGAGATGATGCAGGCCGTCGAGGCCACACTTCGCGCGGCCAACAAGCACGTGATCATTACGGTTGGCCATAACAACCCGGAGCAGGAACTGGACGGCCTGGAGTTTTTGATCAGTCGAAACTGTGATGCACTGATCATGCACGTAGAAGCACTGAGTGATGATCAACTGAGGCAGATAAACCAGGATCGTATACCCATCGCACTGGTTAACCGGGTTGTGGAAGGGCTGGAAAGCCACTGCATTACACTGGACAACGAGATGGGCGGCTACCTTGCTACCCGGCATCTGATTGATCTCGGTCACACACAAATTGCCTGTATTGCCGGCCCGGGAAACAAGCAGGATGCGGTTAAGCGGTTGGAAGGCCATAAGCGGGCACTCAAGGAAGTGGGGTTGCCGTTTAAGGCCTCGCTGGTGTATGAGGGGGATTACACCGAGGTAGAGGGAGTCAACGGATTTAAGTGGTTAAGCAGGAAAACCGCGAATTTTACGGCGCTGGTTTGTGCCAATGACTGGATGGCGTCCGGTGCCATCAGTGCGGCCCGGGAGGCGGGGCTTTCTCTGCCTGAGGATCTTTCCATCATAGGCTTTGACAACGTGCTGTTTGCCCATCACCTGTTTCCCAAGCTGACTACCATCAAAAACCCCATTTATCAGATGGGGGAGATGGCAGCCAGCGCGGTATTGCAGCGGGTCTATCGGCAAAAGGTTGTGGTGCAGAACACCTTTATTCCCGAACTGGTCGAACGGGATTCCGCGATCCCATGGGTACAGAAATAGTGGCCTAAAACGGGGCCCTGAATTTTCTGCGGGCCCAAAACTGGGCGCCTTCGTAAGGTAGCTCAGCTTCAACGCAGAACGTTTTGTCGGCAACGACGTTACCGTCAAGTTCCAGGGTCATTCGCCAGTTGCCAAGTTTATTGTTCAGTGGCTCCCACAGGGTATCACCCAGATAGAAATCCCAGTCGTTGCTGCGTACGTACTCGAGCCCGTCGAACGGCGCCATGGGCTGGCCTGACTCATCGGGGATGCCGGGGTGATAAATGCAGTAGCGCATACGTGCATTTTTGGCCCGCTTGATGTTGACCACAAACCCGAATTCAATGTCCAGCTGAGCCGGTATTTGGGTAGTAAACTCCCGGATTTTGGGCAGGGACTTGTTGTCTGCATCCCATTTTGTATAGATACCATAGCTGACCAACTCGACGATGGGTTTATGTTTTGCCATCTTCCCCCCTTTTCTGCCTGGCAGTAGCAACCGGAAATGCGGCTATTTCACCAAAGTTAAAAATACCTGTTTATTTATACAGTATTCTTTGCTACGTTATAACCACATTCACCAGATAAGAGCACAAATATGGCAATTATTACACAGTACGTTGTAACGCATAATGGGGTGGAAAAATTAGTGACCACAGATAAGAAAGCGGCTGATCAATACGACAAAATGCTGGAGGCGGCGGACAACCTTGCTGGTTACATTCAGGCCAAGGGTATTAAGCTCGAGGCTGACCAAGCGGAAGAACTTTCCATATTGCTGGCGAAGAACAAGGATGTGATTCAGAAGTTGTTGAAAGGAGCTGCACTGGATAGCGTACTGGAAGAAGACGCCGCTGAAGTTGTGCGGCTGCAGGCAAACGGATAACCACCGGGCAGGTGGGGTAAACCGTTCAACAGGCTGTCAATGTGGTCGGGCAGCATTGAAAGAACCGTTTGGGAACTGTTATAACAGTCACAATAAGTTTGCAGAGCAAGACCAAACCATAGATGCCCGACTCCGTTTCTGAATACACCAGCCCGATAACCCAAAAAGCTGAAGGTCATGAATTACCTCACTCTGCAATTGAATTGAGTGATGTATCATTTCAGTATCCGGCAGATTCATCAACGGTGGTTGATGTGCCCTGCTGGCGTGTGGCGAAGGGGCAGCAGCTTTTTATTGACGGGCCTTCCGGAACAGGAAAAAGCACATTGCTAAACCTGATTGCAGGAACTCTGCAACCTTCATCAGGTACTATCCGCATTCTTGGTCAGGAGTTTTCCTCTCTGTCGTCTGCACGCAGAGACAGAATACGCGCACGGCACATCGGAGTAGTGTTTCAGCAGTTCAATTTAATCCCGTATCTTTCGGTAAGCAAAAATATAGAAGCGGCGGCGCATTTTGCCGGTAAGCTCGATAGTTCGGTAAAACCCCACATTTTGGAATTGTTTGAGCAGCTGCGCTTGCCTTCCAAATTACAGAATCAACGGGCGGATACACTGAGCGTAGGGCAACAACAGCGGGTTGCCATTGCCCGGGCGATGATCAACCGCCCGGAAATTCTGATTGTTGATGAACCTACGTCGGCTCTGGATGCGGCCGCCAAAGATACCTTTATGCAGCTGTTGCTCAGTTCTGCACGTGACTGCACTCTGGTATTTGTCAGTCATGACATTGCACTGGCGGAGTACTTCTCCCACAGGTCATCCATACAGTCCATCAACCGTGCTTCCGAGGGATTAATGTGATTGGACACATAGCAATTTCCAGCCTCATCAATCGCCGGGGGTCAGTAGCGTTGACACTGCTCTCGATTATTATCAGTGTCAGCATGCTGTTGTCTGTTGAGTTGATTCGCAACCAGGTGAAAGACAGCTTTACCCGCACAGTCTCCGGAGTTGATTTGATTGCAGGTGCGCCGACCGGGCAGTTAAATCTGTTGCTTTCCACAGTGTTTCGGTTAGGAAACCCTGCAGGCGGAATAAGCTGGCAAAGTGTTGAAGTACTGCTGCAAAACCCGAACGTAAAATGGGCAATACCTCTGTCTCTGGGTGATACCCACGAGGGTATTCGGGTGGTTGGCACCACCAACGACTATTTTCGTTATTTCCAGTACGGCAACCGGCAGTCGCTGGAATGGCACAAGGGGCAGGGATTTGATCAGCCGTTTGCTGCTGTTCTTGGGGCAGATGCCGCTCAGCGACTGGGTTATACCCTGGGAGATACCTTGTTTCTTTCGCATGGGTTGGCTTCAGTAAGCTTTCATCAGCACCGCAGCCATCCGTTTGTGGTAAGCGGCATACTAGCCAAGACCGGTACTCCGGTCGATCAGGCAATTTACGTCACTCTGCAGGGGCTGGAACAGGCCCACGATGCCCCAGTACCCAGTTTAAGTATGCGTAAGCCTTCAGATAGCCAAGCCAAAACTGCAGCGGAACATGATCACGAACATCACGACGATGACGGCGACCGGGCCCATGCTGAAGCAGAAGCCACAGGTATAGAATGGGAGCCGGAAGCTTCGCCCAAGCAGGTTACAGCCGTAATGTTGGGTTTGAACAACCGTGTCGCTGCACTCCAACTGCAGCACCAGATAAACCAGTACCAGCCGGAAGCCTTGCTGGCGATTTTGCCCGGTGTGGCCTTGGCGGAGCTGTGGCAACTGATGGGGAATTTCGAGCGACTTCTGTTGGTGATATCCGGGTTGATATTGGTTGCATCGTTGTTGGGGCTGGTGACCATGCTACTGGCTTCCATGCGGGAGCGACGCCAGGAGATTGCGATTCTCAGAACCATAGGTGCTGGCCCGGGAGTGATTTTGTGGCTTATTCAGGCGGAGGCGTTACTGGTGAGTGCATTGGGCTGCATGCTTGCCATGCTGGTTGTAACCCTGATGATGAAATTGGGTGAAGACTTTCTAAGCCAGGAATATGGCCTGTTTGTTACCGCATCATTGTTCCAGACACCGGTGCTGAGTGTTGTCACCATTGTTATGGCGGCGACCTGGCTATGCAGTCTTATCCCGGCTTTAGCCGCGTATCGCCAGGCATTGCACAGCGGGCTTACACAACGCTAGTGCTGATTTTGTCGGTGGGTTGTCGCTCCCTGTAACCACAGCAACCCATTCAGTTGCGTTTGGTGGTTCCTCTAACCACCAGATGTGGCTCCAGCACATGGGACATGGTCATTTTGTGATCGCCGTAAGCGTGGTTTAGGATCCATCGGGCCGCCATGGTGCCAATGTCGCGTACCGGGTAATTAATGGTGGTTAGCCCTGGAGTCAGATAGCTGGCAAAATCAATATTATCGTAACCAATTACCGAGACGTCTCTGGGAACGCTTCTGCCCATGGTAGCGAGTGCATTGATGGCACCGCAGGCCATCTCATCGTTGGCGCAGGCAACCGCAGTATAGTAGCAGTCGCGACGGGCCAGTTCCCGGATGGCATCTTCACCCGATTTGGCCTGGAAGTTACCTTCAACGGTCAGCGATTCGTTGTACTGTAGTCCAGCTTCAGCAAGTGCCTGTTTATGCCCTTCCAGCCGGTTGACACTGTCCGCTTTGAACATGGCTCCTGCCACGTATGCGATGGAGGTATGGCCGAGTTCAATCAGGTGGCGGGTAGCCAGATAACCGCCACGAATATTATCGAGGCTGATGCAATGTTCACCGATTTCCTCAATATAACGGTTTACTACTACCAGGGGGACATCCTGTCTGGCAAGGTTAATCAGGTAGTCGTCGCTTACCGCTTCTACGTGCAGGATAAGCGCGTCGCAGCGTCTGCTCAGCAGCGCTTCAATTTCCTTCTTTTCAGTCGATTCGTCTGAGTGACCGGTGGCAACGAACATGTGTTTGTTCGCTTTACGCAATACCTGTTCGGAGCCAGCCATCATGCTGCCGAAAAAAGAGCCATGCAACTCAGGAACCACGTACCCCACGGTGTTGGTTTTGTTGGATGCCAGGGATGCGGCCAGTACATTGTGCCGATAGCCGAGGTCGGCCATGGCATCCATTACAAGTTTTCGGGTGTTTTCTTTGACGCTGTCAGCATTATTGATGACCCGCGATACGGTTGCGGAAGAGACCCCTGCCCGCTCACTGACTTGCTTGATTGTGACCATATTGCTGTTTTCCTTTTGCACATCGGTGGCTTTTTCAAACATCCGGTGCAATGGCCCTAGCTCTGCCTGAGCGAGGCCAACTGTTTCTGAATCGTCTGTAAAGTGCGACCGTCTAGTCTATACCAGTGCATCAGAAGGGCAACGATTATTGATGCGACAGCAGGGTATACACAGAAAGACAGCGTGATGCCTTTGGCGACATTGGCGCTGTAGGTGTTAGCCTCGTAACCGTAAAAGGCTAACAGCCAGCCTGCCGTGGCACCGCCCAGAGCCAGCCCGACCTTGATGAAAAATACCACCGTTGAATAGGTGACGCCGGCCATACGCACGCCGGTTTTTGCTTCTCCGTAATCCACAACATCGGCAATTTTCGCCCACAGCAGTGGAGTGGCCATCTGCAGAAACAACCCCCACAGGAAATGCAGTGCCAGTGATGCAAACCAGGCATCGGCGGGAAGCAGATAATTGGTCAAACAGATCGCTGCGCTGATCACTTGCAGTGATGTGTATACCCTGACTTTGCACAATCGGCGGGCTATGGGGGCGGCGAGTGCGCAACCAATAATATTGCCAACCATGCCGGTAGTTACAAACAGGGTGACATCGTCCGGGCGCTGCAGAACATATTTAACGTAATAAATCGCCAGCGTATTGCGCAGTACCATTCCGGTGAGCAGAACCACAGCGACTGCGCATAAAACTCTGCACTGGTCATTGTCCCACAGAGATTTGAGTTGCCCTTTCAGGCCCAGGCTGATGTCGCTGGCAGGCTTGAGGCGTTCGCGGGTACCGGCAAAACAGAGCAAAAACAGTATCATGCCGACCAGACTCATGGCCATCATAGTGCGCTGATAGCCTAATGCCTGGTTGCCGTTTCCAAACCAGTCAACCAGCGGCAGTGTAAAAGAGGTGACCAATAAGCCACCAAACATGGCAAATACAAAGCGATAGGACTGAATTGACACCCTTTCGTTGGGGTCGTTACTCATTACGCCGCCCAGTGCGGAGTAGGGTATGTTTATGGCGGTGTACATCAGCATAAGCAGGGCGTAGGTCGCAAATGCATACAGGTAGCGGCCCTGCTCAGTAAGCTCTGGTGAGGTGAACGCCAATACGCTGCAAATCGCGAAAGGCAGCGCCAGCCAGAGCAGATAAGGCCGGTAAGAACCCCAACGGGTGCGGGTGCGATCGGCCAGTGCGCCCATCAGCGGGTCGGTGACCGCATCAAACACTCTGACAATCAGGAACATGCTGCCAACGGCAGCGGGAGCCAGCCCGACGATGTCGGTGTAGTAAAAGGTCAGAAACAGCATTACGGTCTGAAAGATAAAATTACTGGCGGTATCGCCCAGCCCGTATGCAACTTTTTCAGATTTGCTCAGCATCCTGCTACCCGCTGTCGTTACAATGGTTTTCGATTGGCTAACATCTCAGCCAGTGCCTTGGCACTGGACTTTAATGTTCGCTGCTGTGTGCTGTAATCAACATACACGATACCAAAGCGTTTCGCATAGCCTAATGCCCATTCAAAGTTGTCCATCAGGCTCCAGACAAAATAGCCGGTTATTTTAACGCCTTGCTGTGCAGCGCTGGCTACCGCATCCATATGGGTTTGCAAATACCGAATGCGCTGGGTGTCGACCGCTTCACCATTATGCATTTCATCATCACTGGCCAGCCCGTTTTCAGTAATGATAATGGGAGGAAGCGCATAATCGCGATGCAGTTGGAGCAACAGGTCCGTTAGCCCCTGGGGGAACACTTCCCAACCCATAGCGGTGGTTTCGCAATCGGGCGCAGGAGGGAGCTGGAGTGGGTCGTCGCTGCCGTCGTCTGTCACAATGGCCCGGGTGTAGTAGTTCACCCCCAGGAAGTCAATGCTCTGGGCGATGATATCCATGTCACCGTCTTCAATATGTGGCCTGTGGTTCTCAGGCAGTAAGTCAATCAGGGCAGGGTATTCGCCTTTGAGCAGGGGGCGGATGTACCAGTCGTTGAAATGATCGTGCGCCAATTGGGTCGCGGCCAGATCTTTGGATGAATTGGAAGCCGGATAGAAAGGCGTAAAATTGAGTACGATCCCTGACTGTGCCTGGGGTGCAAATTCCCTAAGCTTCTGCATGCCCAGCCCGTGGGCGAGTAAAAGGTGGTGAATGGCCTTTTTACCGAACTGTTTGCCCACTTTGCCTGGCGCATGGATGCCAACTTCATACCCGAGATAGGCACTGCAAAAAGGTTCGTTGAGGGTTGCCCAGGAATACACCAAATCGCCAAACGCTCTTACAACCACTTCGGCAAAGTATGCAAATGCGTACGCTGTCTGGCGGTTTAGCCAGCCGCCCTCATCCTCCAGGTATTGAGGCAAATCCCAGTGATAAAGTGTTACATAGGCCTTGATGCCGCGAGCCTTAAGTGCCACGAGTATGTTGAGATAGAAATCCAGGCCCTGCTGATTGACGCTACCATCGGCTTTGATGATTCGTGGCCAGGAAATGGAAAAACGATAGGCATCCACATTCAGTGAAGCAATCATTTCAATATCTTCTGCCCAGCGGTGAACATGGTCGCAGGCAACCAAGCCGTTGCTGCCGTCGAGTATTTTTCCTGGCTGCTGGCAAAAGCTGTCCCAGATGCAAGGTTCCCGTGTGTCAGCACCGCCCTCAATCTGAAAGGATGAGGTGGCTACACCAATGGTGAAATCCGGGTCAGCAAACAGGGTTTGTGGCAGAGTAAACAGTTTTGTCACAAGGCCGTATCCTCAATGGTTTGGTGCAAAGGCAGAAGGTAACGGATTGGCTCTGCCCCAGTGTGCAGACCTCCAATTATTCATGATTGTAAGCGCTTTCATTTTAAAATGCACCTCAGTGGGGTTATTTTTAGTTATGTGCTGATGGGTTTAAGGATGGATGTGAGTTAACAGGAAGTATTGGACAAATAATTGTGATTAAAAAGGCCCATAATTGAAGATGGGCAAGTTTGATGTCAGCTCTTGTCCAGAATTTTAAAGCGATATTTCTCTATTTGGATCCTGACCATTCCCCACAGATTTTTCCATCAATTGCCCTGACCTGTTTTATATAAGTTTCTGCTAGTTGAGAACACCAGTTGTAACTCCTCGGGCAATTGATTGCACCCCACAGATCCCCTTGAAGAACCAAACCTCCTATCATACTTCAGTTGCTTTGAGGCCCAAACTAGTTCACCACTACTCATATCTATCGCTACAACTTTAGCCTGCTCAGGAGTCCAACCAGTCTCTTCAACTTTCTCAATAGCTATCTCTTTAGTGACCATATATGCCACCAGTCTGGATTGCATTTCATCAGTTGATACACAATAGGTATGGGCTACGTCGAACCTAGTATCTGTATGTGAGGTTTGAAAAGAGTCTGCATTAAAGTCATAGCCAACCCAATCAAAGGTGCTGGGATTACTACTTGTGCTTTCTTGTAGCAAATGAACTTTGGTTTCCTTATCGTTACTAAGTACTCCCATTAAACCTTCATAATCGTGCCTATCAGCAAGCTTTTCTGCGTTTGGTAGTTCCTTGTTTCTAAACAAAATAAATTGGTTACCATCCTGCTTCAAAAAAACAAGATTTACTCCAATCCAGAAAACAACAAAGTTTTCTTGGCCTTGTGCGAAAGTGGCTACTTGAAGGAGATCAGGCCTGTAGTCCAGATTATAAAAAGTAAAACTCGATACTTCCTGTAAGTTCTCTTTAATAAGGATAGTTACTGTCTTTCCCGAAAGCAATAAAACATAACTATCGTTTCCGATATCAAAAAACTTGTATTCGAAATCACCGAGTTGGTTATTTTCTATAGTTACTCCACTATCGATAGCGGTTTTTATTAAGCGTCTATTTCTCTCTTCCCAACTATAATAAACCCCTGCTTCGTAGCTTATATTGTAAAATTCAATGCCTTCTGCAATTGCTAATGGATGGGCTGATTTCTTCGTGATTGAATTATCCTCGTAAATTTCCATCACCCCATTTTTTTGCCCAAATGCGAATTGGTTCTCTGAGATTCTTAAAGGGCTCCCTAAATCACTCGTAGAATAGTCAGTTGTATCAATAATAGTGTCCAAAACCAATTTATCGAGGGTTAAGTCGAGTAGTGAATAGTTAGTAACATATTGATCCGGCTGATCAACTAAGTAGCTTCTACATTCTAAAATTAGCTTTTGATCAAAGCTGCGAACCAACCAACACGAACTCTTCGAGTAAGAAGTGCTAACAGGTTTAATATAATTGAAGTCTTCGATCTCTTGTGTGGAGATATATTGGAAATTTTGATTTCCATATCTTTTGTAAATAGAGATTTGGTTCTGGTTTTCAAGTATATATAAATCAGAACCATCCTCGCTGATTACATATGAAAATGTATCACTGGATATATTAATTGGCTGAATGTGGACTTGAGTTAATCCATTTGGAGTTAAGTCCAATATTCTTATCCTATAACCTGGATTATCCGTAGCGTAGTTAAAATCAATGAATATAATTTCATCATCAGAATATTGATCAGCATTGAATATGTTTAAATCTCTAGAGTTTAATATATTTGCCTCTGATATTAGCTCCATTGTATCTAGTGGTTCCATTGTGTCGCCATTGTAAATACCGGAAAAACTAACTATATCTGGTGTGCCATCTTCGTTAAAGTCACCAAACTTAATGGCAGAATCAGGGTATGGAGTACGGATTTTATTTATCGCATCATATTTAAATTTGTCAGTGAAAATATTGAAAACTCCGTGCTTGGGTTGATGGTCAATTTCAAACATGAAAGTTCCAAAGCTATCCCGCTTCCATTCGTCCAGAGTTGCGATATGGGTAAATTCTGATTGATTTTTTTTAATGGAATAAACGTCTAACTTAGATCTGTCAATAAAATAGAGTGTTTCAGTATTATTTTTATAAACTCCATGGCTGATTGTTGAGTTAGGCAGATTTTGTTCCCAGAGCACTTCTTGAGTTTGTGAAGACAAAATGTGAAATTTGTCTCCGCGCCTTACCAAAAGATCTAACTCCTGATCATCATTCCAATCAAAAACTCCAATAACCTCATTGGGTAATGTATCAATGTTAAACAGCGCATCCGTTTTAGAATCAATCAGCGTTAATGTGTTTTTTACAATTATTTCGTGATCTCGGTTTTTGACTTTCACACTGTAGTTAATGTCCATATCGTATCCGAATCTTGGAACTTTGCCATTCCAGGAAAGTAGGCCAACTTCGTTTATCATCATGCTCACGGGGCCACTGTTAATACTAATCTCAAAGGGGCCATCATCAACAGGGCTCTCAATTGTCACCACATTTTCCATTGGGGTTCCAAATTCAATTTGCTGGGATCCTTCCTTAAAATGCGCTTTTGGTGGATTTTGGCGGACGTGGACATCCGCATAAACTGGAACTGAAGTCAATTCCCCGTCACTGACAGTCAAACTTAGGCGGTAATCTCCAGCGGTGTCGAAATATGTGCTGCTGTTAACAAAGCCGTGATTAGAAAAAGTTACTTTTGCCCCTTCAGGCTGAGAGAGTACCTTCCAGTCGAAATGGAGTATGTCGCCATCGGTGTCTTTGCTCTGAGAAGCATCAAGAGTTAATTCTTGATTTTTGTCTATGAGGTTATTTGAATTTAATACATGTGCGGTTGGGGCGGTGTTTTTTTGATTCAGATACTCTTTATTTATTATTGCTGTATAGGGTACATATGTGCGGGCACTGGTTATTGATGATGTGTTTGAAAATAATGCAATTCCTAGTTTATTTTCATGAGAATTTTCTACGACAAGCGTGTTGGAACCCGATACAGAAATGGTTAAATTTTTAGCTTCGGTTGCTTTTTGGACAGTGTCGAGTAGCACGTATCCGTACTGAGAAAGGAAAATTTTCCCTGTCGCGCTAAATTCTCCGTTTTGCGATGGTAATCCTAATTCCAATTTGAGGAAGTCAATGTAGTACTGCTCCCCTGTGTCTATATTTTCAATCAGAGCTTCAAAGTTGGCTTCGTTTACGGTTTCAGGCCCAAATGCAATTAGGATATCTCCTTTAAACCGATAATTATTCCGGCTATTACTTACAGTTAAATCATCAAACTGGAGTACGCCAACGGAAATTTCTCCTATATCGTTGAAATTCAGAGCTTTTAATGAGCCCTTTCCATTGAGTGCATAGTTGCCTGATGTGCACTGAACGAACTCAAATGAAATTGTGTCTTCAGTTACTTCTCCAGTGACTATCTCACCAGATTCACAATCTTCACTAGGGATGGGCTGATCACTTTCGAGTACCGAGTCAAAGCGTGCGTAGGGTAATTCATTGCTGTACACCAATGCCACTGCCAAATCAGATATTGTAGTGATATGAAAGGCCATATCGTGTGAATTGGTGTGACTTACAGTAGCTTGATTCTTTTTCCCATTATAGAGTTTGAAAAGATATGAAGTTGGTAAATCTTCAGAATTTTCCTTGTCCTTGTCCGTATTACCTAGGCTACTTTCACCAACATTACCACCGCCACAGGAAACTGCAAACAGGGCTACTATCACTAAAAATAACTGCTTTACCCAAATGCTCATTTTTACACCACACCACTACTAGACATCCTTGCGGAGGTTTATCTTGCCACCATTGAGTTGATCGTCAAGCTAAAGAATCGCATACCTAATATTGTCGTTATTTTTTAGGGGTGAGAATAAACCTGATCTTAGTAAAATAACTCTCAAGTGTTTACGTCAACTGCAATATTGCCTCAGGTATTGCTCGTGGCTGGGGAGTCGCTCTACGGTACGCCGGATGTTGTTCAGGATCTGGCTGAGGAACTGTTGCAGTTCCTGGTCTGACATGGCATCCACGATCGGGTGGTAGGTTTTGGGCATCAACCCCTGGCCAATCATCACCTGCTGCCAGGAATCGTCGAACAGTTCGCTGCCTTCGCGGAATACCCGGCCGGTTTGGCGGAACAGTTCGATTCGGTGTGCCAGTGATTTCGGTACCTGCATCTGGCGGCAGTGGCGCCAGAAGGGGGAATCATCCCGTTGTGTCACGTGGTAATGCAAAATGATGAAGTCGCGAATGTGTTCAATGTCAAAATCACTCTGGCGATTGTACTCGTCGATATCGGTCTGCTGAATTTCACGGCCGGGGAACATTCTCAGCAGGCGCACAATTCCCTGCTGAATTAAATGTATGCTGGTGGATTCAAGAGGTTCGAGAAAGCCACTGGCGAGGCCGAGTGCCACACAGTTTTTGTTCCACTGTTTAAGCCGGCGCCCGGTTCTGAAGTGAATCACCTTGGGGTCATTGAGTGGTTGCCCATCAATTCTGTCGAGCAGGCGGGTGACAGCGTCTTCATCTTTGAGGTAGCGGCTGCAGTACACCAGGCCGTTTCCGACCCGGTGCTGCAATGGTATGCGCCATTGCCAGCCGGATTCGTGGGCTATGCTGCGGGTAAAAGGGGCCGGGCTGCCGGTGGCTTCGGTTTGTACCGCCACCGCACTGTCGCAGGGTAACCAGTGAGACCAGTCTTCATAGCCGGTGTGCAGGGCCTGCTCTATCAGCAGGCCGCGAAACCCGGTGCAATCGAGAAACATATCGCCGGCTATCTTTTCACCGTTGTCCAGCACCAGGTGGTCAATGAAGCCGTCTTTCGCACGGGTGTTTACGTGCTGGATTTTGGCGTCAATGCGCTTCACGCCTTCTTTTTCTGAAAGTTGCCTGAGAAATTGGGCGTATTTGCTGGCGTCAATGTGGTAGGCGTAGTTCAGGCCATTGTTGGGCAGGTGGGCGAATTTCCCGGCTTCGGCGGCCACCCGTTCCAGACAGTAATCGCCAAAACCCTGGCTAAAACCCTTTTCAAGCCCTTTGAGCCAAAAGTGCTGAAACCCTGCGGCCCAGCAGTCTTTGCCGGTAACTCCGAATGCATGCAGATAGTCCTCACCCACATCGCGCCAGTTTTCAAATTGAATACCGAGCTTGAAAGTGGCGTGGGTGGCGGCCATGAACTCCTGTTCACTGACCTTGAGCAGTTTGTGAAAAAACACCAGCGTGGGAATGGTTGCCTCGCCAACCCCAACGGTGCCAATATCACTGCTCTCAATTAACGTGATGTCCAGGGTTTTGCCGATGGTTCTGGCCAGTGCGGCGGCGGCCATCCAGCCAGCGGTACCACCTCCCGCAATCACCACTTTTTGTTTGTGCTGTTCTTGCATGTGTTGCTCCTGACCTGTTGCCATTACTGTCGCAGACTGTTGGCAAGCATGGCTTTAAATTGTCTTAACGTTGCTTCATCGGGGGCCTCCAACGGGCCGCGCTGCGATGGTGGTATGTGTGCAAAACGCTCCGGGTCCTGCCCGAAAACATAGTGATCAAAAAGGGCTTTCCAGGCCTGCCTTTGTTCATCCGGCAGCCCGCCCAAGGCCAGCAGGGTATGATAAAGGGCGTTTTCCGCTCTCCCTGTTACCGGGGTTTGAGACTGCCACCAGTAATTGACCAGCATGTTGATGCTCTCCTGCCCTTCAATGTGATGCCACCACATAGAGGGGATATACAAGGCGTCACCCGGCGTCAGCTCGAAAACCATGGCGGCTTCCAGAGCCAGTCTGAATCGGGGAAACTGCTCGAAGTCAGGGTTGGCCAAATCAACCAGGCTGATGGCCTGCCCGGCTGGGGTGAAATGCAACGGACCAACGTACAGGTTTTCGACCTGATCCGGTGGAAACAAGGTGACTTTACGTTTGCCTGCGGTCACGCAGATCAGGTTGTCGGGCATATCATAATGCGCCGCAATCCGGCTTTTATTGCCAATCCATAGAGTGGCAAGCGGATTCAGGGCATCCAGTGGCATGGGGTTTTGCTGAAGCATTCCCGGCAAACAGCGCTCTACGCTTGTGCTGCCTACATACAGGGATTCGGGTTCGGGTGTCTGCCTTAAGGTCAGCAATTGCTGCAAGGCCGTTTGAAACGGCAGCCTTTGGCGTTCAAAATTGAAGCCATCGAAGGTTGAATTGTAAAACACCCGGCCCTGTTCGGCATGCGGTAATCTCAGGCAGTCCACGCTGATGCCCTTATCAAACCCCAGCAAATAGTCAACCAACGCCTGATCGGACTGGCGAGCGGCTTTGACCAGCGGCCACTCACCCACAAGTTGCGGAAGGAAGGTGGGCGTTGTCCAGGATTCCAGAAGCTGGGTTAACCCAGCTGGTGTATCCGGTTTGATTTCAGGAAACTGAGGCATACTCTCGTTCAGCTCAAACCGCCATACGGGCCTTCTTGCGTTCAACCAGCGCCCGCAGTTGTGACATCGAAGCTACAATCATATACACCAGTTCCAGGTAGCCATCCTGATGCAGGCGCCCGAGCGTCTCGGCGTCCAGTGCCTTGATTTTGTCTTCGTTGAGGGTGAAAAATCCAGACAGGCGATGGGTACCCTGGCCGTCAAGCTCAATGTCCACCACGAAGGACTCAATCAGCTCCAGTCGCTCCAGCACGCTGATGAACTGGCGCAGTTCGCTTTGGCTCTGATGTATGGTACTGAGTACATTGGCAATGTTTTCAATGTAGTCACTGTTTCCACCATGGGGCAGGAAAAGGGCTTCTCCCTGTTCCGTATTCACCCGGGGATCATCCAAATCTATGTGGATGGACAGTGTAGCATTGCCTGCCTGAGGGTTGCGGCCAATCAAAAAGGGGCCTTTCTCAATTAGCAGGGGCTTATACGCAGCCTGCCATTGCTGGTCGCGCAAAAATAGATTTTCGTGCTGTTCAAAACCCAGCAGGGCTACCATCTGAAACTGACCTTCTCCGTCGCGCACAAACAGTATCGGGTAATGCGCCTGGGCATGACGTACTTCAACGGGAAACAGGGGCACACACATCATGTTGTCGCCAAACGATTCACTGTGGTGCGTGGCGATTTTCAGATCCTTGTGCTCGACATTATTGAGTAAAGCATGTTTGGCCATTCTGACTCCTGATTAACTGGCGTGATTGACAATGAGCCCGAAGGTCGACTGCAGCAACTCACGGTTGGCCGGCAGACCCTGCAGGTGCTGACGTGTCAGCTGCTGATTTTTTTCGATAATTTTGCTGACATCCGCCATTTTGTAAGGTGTATACCGCATGGGATCGATATCGGACGGAAACCCCATGCCGCACAATATGTACAGATAGCTGGCATGGGGGAAAATTTCTTCACTGAACATGAAATCGCTTAGCGACGGAGATCGGGTAGCCCACTGCTGCAGCCAGTCGGCAAGCTGCTCCGAACACGCTGCCTGGTCTGTCATGGCCCGCCAGTAAGGCGTATCGCGCCGCTGGCTGAGGACATAGTGCAGTTTTAAAAAGTCTACAATACGCTGCCAGCGCTGGGAAAATACCGTGTTGAAATGCCTCGCTGCACCGTGCATCGCAGGCTGGGTTAACGGAAGTTGTCTGGCTAGCATGGTGGCTGAAAGTTCGATCATGACCAGTGCAGAGGCCTCCAGCGGCTCTATGAATCCTGCGGAGGTACCAATTGCCACGCAGTTTTTAACCCAGAGATGCTTTCGATACCCGGGCGTGAACTGAATGGTACGGATTTGTTCTTCGCTTACACGCGAGGTGCTTGAATCGTTGGCAAGGTAATTAAGTAGCCGTTGTTTAGCCTCTTGCTCGCTACAGAATGCACTGCTGAAAACGTACCCTACCCCTTTTCGGTGCTGCAAACCAATGTCCCATATCCAGCCAGCTTCATCGGCGGTGGAATGGGTTGCCGAGGCAATGGGCGTGTGCTCATCCTTGTAGGGAGCCTGTACAGCAACGGCGGTGTCATTCATCAGAGTGTGGCCAACGGGTGTCAGTATTTCACCATAGTGCTGGCCGATAAGGCGGGCTGCAAAGCCGCTGCAGTCCACAAATAGATCCGCTGCAATTTGGCCCTGTTGTCTTCCTGATAAAGCAGTAATGTAGCCTTCGTTGTCCGTGAGCACCTCATCACAGTGGTCCAGAATGTGCCCGACACCCAGCTGGGTCAGGCAATGCTCGCGCAACATTTCGGCAAATTTATTTGCATCGAGGTGGTAGCCATAATTGGCCACGGCGGCAAAATCGGGTGTTTGGGGTTGTTTCGGCGCTTTGTGCTGTTCGCATAATTGGGTTTGGGTGCTGAATAGCGCCGCGAAAGGCTGCGCAGGCCGGTGTAATTGCCACCAGGCAAACAGGTCCGTATCGAAAAAACCGGCAGGCAAACTGAAGGGGTGATAGTACCGGTCACCGGGCTGACCATTTACCCAGCCGTTGAAGCAAGTGCCCTGCTTGAAGCTGGCATCACAACGCTTCAAAAAGGTTTTTTCATTCAGCCCGAGTTTTCTGAGCGTGTCGCGCATGGTAGGCCAGGTGCCCTCGCCTACTCCCAGTATGCTGATATCAGGAGACTCCACAACGGTAATCGTAAGGTTCGGGTTATCAGGCAGGTTGTGCTCTGCCGCCAGAATACCCGCAGTGAGCCACCCGGCGGCACCTCCGCCGAGGATGACGATAGAGCGAACCGATTGAGCGGCAGTTACAGACATTATGTTTTCTCCAGACTCAGGCGCGAGATTACGGTGTGGTTCGATTTTGTTAATTTAGTGTAAATGGCTTGCATTTCATAGTGTCAAAGGAAAAAGCGCCGCTGCCGGTCATGGCAGCGGCGAACACCACACAATGAGTGCTTGTTCCTAGAAGGTGTAACGAAGCCCTACCTGATAACGAGGCTCGGCGTCATACACGCCAATCAGCATGTTTGGATGACGACTGTGGGAGCGTTTGTATTCGTTGGTAACGTTAATGCCCTCGGCAAAGACCACCAGATGTTCGTTGATGTCGTAACTGATGTTTACATCGATCTGGCTGTAATCTTCTATGTAGGTGGGGTTACGTTCGCCGTTACCATCGATGGTGGCATCGAGGAATTTGTCCCGCCAGTTGTAGGCAATACGCACTTCCCAGTCGTCTTTATCGTAGAACAACACGGCGTTGGCAGTATCACTCAGGCCCAACAATACAAACTGGTTGGGGTTTTCACCTTTGTTGGTGTTGTAGTCATCGTATTTCACATCGCCGTCAACCGCCGTGTAATTAACGATAAAACCAAAACCGGAATCGCCGAACAGATGCTGCCAGGCCATTTCCAGACCATCCACCGCTCGGCTGTCAGAGTTCACCGGTTGGGTAATGGTGTACTCCAGGATAGGGTCTTCACCTGGTATACCCAGTATGTTGTTACCATCAACGCCAACGCCCTGGGCAATAATATACTCCCGAATAGCCGTGGTAGTGGCGCCTTCACCCAACGCGGCAACGGCAGCCTGATAACGTGGCCCTCCAAAGGGAGTCGCCAAATCAAACACCGTATCGGTGTAGGTATCGTTACCAATAAAGTTGTCCACGCTCTTATCGAAGTAACCTGCCGAAACGTAACTGCCATCACCGTAATAGTACTCGGCAGAGAAATCGATGTTGGTCGATTCGAACGGCAGCAGATTCGGATTACCGGCACTGCCTGATCCCCCATTGAAGCGGGCCAGTTGATTAATGGTTAAGCCCCCCTGAATGTCAGCGTAATTAGGGCGGGAAATGGTTTCACTGTAAGACGCGCGCAGAATCAGGTCTTCCATCACCTCAATATTGAAGTCTACCGAAGGCAGGAAATGATCGTAGCCCCCGGAAAGCGAGGTAAACTGGTCGTTTCCGGTGGGAACGGCGCTGAACTCATTGTCGCCGGTCCAGGCAATGGTTTCGTATTCAGGCACTTTGGCACTGGAATCAACTGTGGTGTCTTCATAACGCGCTCCGACTGCCAGGTTGGCCGGCATATCGCCAATATCAAATGACATATTCACCTGAACGTAAGCAGACCATTGTTCTTCTGTGGTACGACGGTCGGTGGTGAAGTTCGGGTCCATGCACAGTTCGGTGCCGCAAGGTCCCAAAGTATCACCGTTGGCGGTGGCAATTTGCGAAATCACGCTCAGGAAATCCTGCATACTGGTGGCGTAGTAAAACGGCTCCAGATTGGCAGAGCCAGCCCCCGGCATATCATCAAAACGGTCAGCAACGCTTTTCTGTATGAAAATATCATCCGGGTAATCATCAGGTGAGCCGTATCCGCCCCAAGTATCACGCTGGGCATTGGAGTATGCCGAGCGGTTTTTCACCTCGATGCTGGCAAGGCCAAAATCGATGCTGGTGATGATGCCATCGTCAAAAGTGTAATTGCCGCGAAACTGGAACTGGTCAATTTCAGAGCGCATAAAGCTGTTGCGGAATGCGGTACCGGAAGTCAGCATGCGGGCCGGATCCAGGCCCGTCACACCATCGGCGTACATAATGTCCATAACCGGGAAATCCCGACTGTAATCCACCTCTGTCACTACCCGGTCAAATTGCACGCCACTAATAACATTGTCGCTGCCCAGATTGTTACCCGGGCCCGCTTCTGCGGTGGAGTGATGATAATCCAGCTCTAACAACAGATTATCGTTAACCAGCCACTCCAGGTTCAGGCCAACGGAATTGTTTTCATTTACGCGGGTAAAATCACTGGTACCCAGGCCGATATCACAACAGGTTGAATCCGCATAAATAACCGGGCCAATCACTGAGCCTTGCGTATTGGTACCCTGAGTGTACTCACCGTAGGCCGGGTTTCCGTTAAACCAGGTTGAAATTTGCTGACGCAGAGTCTGATTTTCCAGCTCGGAATAAGTGTAATCCAGGGTGGCGGTAAATTCGTCAACCGGGCGGTACTGCAGGGTTAACTGGCCATTGGTGCGGGTACGGCGAAACTCGTTAAAGTTGTAAGCCAGGTTACGGGGTACGGAGTAAACGTCGTTTTCCTGCGGTGGATTCACAAAACTGCCGTCCTGCGGCAGGGACCCCCAATCGCCCTGGGTGCCTTGGATAGTGTACCAGCCATTGCCGGTTTCAGCGCTGGCAGAGCCACTGTCACGCTCCTGATAGGAACCAATTAGCTGAATGCCAAAGGTATCGTCGGCAAAGGTCTGGCTGTAGATGCCAGACAACTCCGGGGTGATCTTGTTGCCTTCTTCGGTGGATTGATCACTGACGGCCTTGGCGGCAAAAGAGGCCTTGATGCCGGGGTTGCTTAACGGTTTGGCAGTAACCAGGTTAACAGTAGAACCGATGCCGCCGGTAGGCTGGGAAGCCAGGCTGGTTTTGTACACTTCGACTGCTGCCACCCCTTCTGAGGCCAGGTTGCCAAAGTCAAAAGACCGTGAGCCAGAAGCTGTGGTGGCATCAATGGATGCGGTGGGCATCTGGCGGCCATTCAGGGTGACCAGGTTATAGTCAGGTCCAAAGCCCCGAACGGTAATCCGGCTGCCTTCACCATTCACCCGATCAATCGACACCCCGGTGATCCGTTGCAGGGATTCGGCCAGGTTGGTGTCTGGAAACTTGCCAATGTCTTCGGCTGAAATGGCGTCCACCACACCTGAAGCGGCACGTTTGGTGAGCATGGACTTGGTCAGACTCTCTCGAATGCCGCTGACTTCAATGACCTCGAAGTCGGTATTGGCGAGTTGTGCCTGGTCACTGGCTTCCTGTGCCAATCCTGGCATAGTCGCTACAGCACCCATTATCAGCGACACACTGGTCGCTATACGGGATTTGTTGAAAGATTTGGTTATCATGTATTTCCCCAGCAGTTCAGAGGGCGGTCCGTTGCTTCCGGTTAGTTGATGCGCGGGATAGCCTCATGTCGGTAATTGCTCTGCGTAACGTCCTTTTTCCATTGAAAAATACTTATTTTTCCAATGTTTGTATGAAAGCGCTTACAATAGCGGGCAAGCGAGTTGTAAGCGCTTTCAGTAAATCTAGTCGTAATCTAAGTGTGATGCAAGTGTTTTTATTTTGTTAATTTGTTTGGTGGGCTGCTGATTCGACCTTTAAAATCAATGTTAGGGCATAGTTCAGAGAGGCTGTAATTGTTAACTCTGCTGGAGAGTTAGCGTTTTTTTCTGGTAATTGGTTAATCCTGACAAGCAATACTCACAACCGGTGAGAATTATTATTTTTCAGGCTTTTAGTTAATAGTCATTCAGATTTATAGGGTTAGGTTATTTTGAATTAAAATGTAAGCGCTTGCATTTTTCGGCGGCACTCCTATACTGCCCTGTAATATGCGTATCAGCTAAGTGATGCGTTAGAACAATGAATACCAGTCGGGCCTTAGATGGCCTGTTTGCTGGTTGTTTGCCAGCTGTTTCCTTCGCAGTGAAAGTCGCGACGTGACGGGGAAAGGGGAAGTAGCTATTCAGTCTGAATCAACCTGTTATGCTGGCTCTGCGGTTATGGGTGAACTTCAGCATCATATTTTAAGGAGAATCACATGACCCTTCGTTCCTGGCGCGCACTCTCAGCGGGATTTCTTGCTCTCACTGCTCTGACGGCCTGTAATCAGACTTCCTCCACATCCACCGAAACTGTCCCTCTGAAAGAAGACGTTGCCGCCGATTATTGGCCAGCAGTCAGTTTCACCACGGCTAATCATGAGCGGGTGGAAGCCCGGGTAGAAGCTTTGTTGTCTGAAATGACACTGAAGCAGAAAGTGGCTCAGGTGATCCAGCCGGAAATACGTGATATTACCGTTGAAGATATGCGCGAATACGGCTTTGGCTCCTACCTGAATGGTGGCGGTGCTTTTCCGAATAACGACAAGCATGCCACCGTTCAGGACTGGGTTGACCTGGCCGAAGCGCTCTATCAGGCTTCCGTCGACGATTCTGTTGATGGCAGCCGTATCCCAACCATGTGGGGTACCGACGCAGTGCATGGCCACAATAATGTAATTGGTGCGACCCTGTTTCCGCACAATATTGGCCTTGGCGCAGCCCGTGACCCGGAGTTGATCAAACGCATTGCCGAAGCCACAGCAAAAGAAGTCAGAGCCACCGGCATCGACTGGATATTTGCCCCCACTGTCGCGGTTGCCAGGGATGACCGCTGGGGCCGAACCTACGAAAGCTATTCGGAAGATCCGGCTGTGGTTGGTCAGTACGCCAGAGCCATTGTGTCAGGCCTGCAGGGGGACATCCGATCAGGTGCCATTGATGACGGCCATGTTATCTCAACGGTAAAGCACTTCCTGGGCGATGGCGGAACGGAAGGCGGCGATGATCAGGGCAATAACATTGCTGAAGAGGAAACCCTGTTCCGTATTCATGCTCAAGGGTATGTGGAAGGGCTGAATGCCGGTGCTCAGTCAGTGATGGCATCGTTCAACAGTTGGCAAGGCAATAAAATTCATGGAAGTAAGTACCTGCTTACTTCCGTGCTGAAAGACAAAATGGGCTTTGACGGTTTCGTCGTCGGAGACTGGAACGGGCACGGGCAGATAGAGGGGTGCACCAATGACAACTGCCCCCAGGCTATTAACGCTGGTCTGGATGTGTACATGGTGCCCACTTCTGCCTGGAAACCCTTGTTTCACAATCTGGTTGCACAGGTTGAAGAGGGTGTGATCTCACTTGACCGTCTCGATGATGCCGTGCGCAGGGTATTGCGGGTCAAGGTTCGGGCAGGGTTGCTGGACGCGCCGTCACCTAAAGCTCGCAGGCTGTCGGGCAAAACCTACCTCATCGGGGCTCCCGAGCATCGTGAAATTGCCCGTGAAGCCGTGCGTAAATCACTGGTGATGCTGAAAAATAAACAAGGCTTACTGCCGCTTTCGCCCTCTGCAAAAGTACTGGTAGCGGGAGACGGTGCACACAATATTGGTAAACAATCCGGCGGATGGAGTGTGACCTGGCAGGGTACCGGCAACGAAAACAGCGATTTTCCCGGCGGCACTTCCATTTTCGATGGAATCAGCAAGGTTGTCGAGGCTGCAGGCGGGCAGGCCGTATTGTCCAAAGACGGTCAGTTCAGCGAAAAACCGGATGTAGCGATTGTGGTATACGGCGAAGACCCATACGCCGAGGGCAATGGTGACCTCGCGAATGTGGAATTCCAGCGCGGTCAGAAAACGGACCTGGCACTGCTGCAGCGCTTGCAGCAGGCGGGCATTCCCGTGGTGTCGGTGTTCTTGACCGGGCGCCCGTTGTGGGTCAATGCGGAACTTAACGCCAGTGATGCGTTTGTGGTTGCCTGGTTGCCTGGCTCAGAGGGCGAGGGCGTGGCCGATGTGCTGTTTACCGATGAAAGCGGCCAAATCAAACATCCGCTAACCGGCAAACTGTCTTTTTCCTGGCCCGCGGACCCCAACCAGAATCCAATAAACGCTGGGGATGGTAAAACGCCTTTGTTTCCTTTGGGTTATGGGCTGAGTTTCGGTGAGGCAGACCCATTAAGTTCAGCACTTCCCGAAACCTATGTGACAGACGCAAACACCGCACCTGACAGCCATCCAGTTTACGTGCTGACTACCCAGAAGCCCTGGAGTTTTGCCGTCATGGATGGTCAGTCGCCGTCGGTAATGAACAGCAACGTATTGCAGACAGAATCAGTACAGGTTCGCACTACCGACCGGGAAGTTCAGGAAGACAGCCTGGAAATACAGTGGCTAAGCGGCGGAACCCAGGTTGGCTTTATGGCCGCATTCCCTGAAGATTTGCTTAACTTCGCGGGCAGCCAGGGTGCACTGGTGTTTGATATCAAACTGGAAAACCCGGCTGGTGAGCTGTTCCTTTCGATGGCCTGCGGTGAAAACTGTGCAGCAACGCTGCCATTGGCTGACTATCTCAAACCTACGTCTGAGTGGCAGCAGGTAGTGGTTCCCAGCCAGTGCCTCATTAATGCAGGTGCCCGATTTGGTGAAATATTTGCGCCTTTCGTGCTTGAAAGTACTAAAGCGGGCAAGGCTACTATCTCTAATGTGCAGTTAGTGGCCGAACAACCGGGGCAGCATAGCTGCCCACGGTAACCTAGGGCACGGTAGCCTAGTGCGCGTGTTCGTGCAGATGATTCTGGGGGAGTTCGTCCCGACAGGGCTCCCCCGGCAATTCAAATTCAATGGTGGTATGCGCCAGCCCGAAAGGGGCAAGCCTGGCGAGGATTTCCTGCTTGAGGCCGATGGTGGTTTGGGCATCGGCACGGATATCCAGTACCAGGTGTGCGGTGAGTACGTGGTTTTCACCATCCAGTGACCAGAAGTGTACGTCGTGAATTTCAGTAACGTGTTCTACGCCTAGCAAAGCCTGCTGAATGGCATCCCGTTGTTGCTCATCGGGATTGGCCTGTAAAAACAGTTTTATGGTGTGGATCACGTAGCGCACCACATTGAACAGGATAAACAGCGTGAAGGCGATGGAGAGTATCGGGTCGAGTATCGGCCAGTGTACAAAGTGCAGCACAATCGCCACCAGTAAAACGGCCACCCAGCCTATGGTGTCTTCGATGAGATGCCAGTTGAGCACTTTCTCGTTCAGGGTGGTGCCGCCATGCAGTTTGAACGCGGCGTAACCGTTAACCAGGATCCCGAGTACGGCCAGTCCCATCATGCCTTCGGTAACCGGCATTTGTGGGTCAGCCAGGCGGGGGATGGCTTCAGACAGGATCCAGACCGAACCCGTCACCAGAATGATGCCGTTAATTAACGCACCAAGCAGGCTCAGGCGTTTGAAGCCATAAGTAAAAGTTGCTGTAGCCTCCTGTTTACCCAGTTTGCTCAGCACCCAGGCCAGGCCGATAGACAAAGAGTCACCGAGGTCGTGCACGGCATCGGCCATGATCGCAACACTGTTGGTCCACCAGCCTCCGACAAATTCGATGAGCGTGAACGTGAAGTTCAGCCAGAATGCCCAGCCTATCCGATCGCTGTCGGAAATGTGATGATGGTGGCCGTGTGAGTGGCCTTTATGGTGGCTGTGGTGATGTTCGTGGGAATGGTGAGCTGACACCGCGACTCCGTTACAGGGTGAGTTCAGATACACACAATTAACCGCAACTGGGCTGTGGCGTCAAGGTGTGCAGGTTGGTTTGCTCGCCCAGGCCAGCGGCTAATATCGTCATGTCATTGTGTCGTGGTGACCTTAGTGCACGTCATAACGGTGGAATTTGTGCCCCACACTACCCTGGCCTCGCCGGAATGTTCCCAGAACTCGTGGTTTCGCCCGGAATATTTAGTGCCGCTGGCACTGGCTTGCAGGTACATCAGTTCAGCCTGATCGCCACGCTCGGCAACCAGAGCTGGCATCAGTGACTGGAAAAAGCTGACTGTGATCACGTTAGCCGGGGATTCGCCACATTGATAGTCAACTGGGTCAGAGTGGTTCACCAGCCTATACCAGGCTTGCAGTTCGCTGATTCGCTGCTGATAACTGAGCGCAATGCAGTTGTCTGGTTCCGCGCTTTTCCAGCAGTCATCCCGGCCTTTTATCCAGCCCCGCTGCTGAGCTCTCAGGTTGGGGAGCATGTGTTCGTCGGACAGTTTCACGGCTTGTTGATAGACTGTATCCATCTTCAGATCGAGTTTGGCCAGCGAGGGTTGTTGGCAGACTCGTTCTTCCATACTGCCAGGGCGCACACTGGTGCAATCAAATGAGGGCCCGGCCGCACTGGGCGAAGATTCTGCCAGGTTGAGCATTTGCTCGCACCATTCATGGGTTCCGGCTTCTGGAAGCAAAGGCAGGCCACGCACACCCAACCGGAATTCAATCACCGAATACCACTCAGCGCTGGCGATATCCGGCCCATGGCCTGCACCGTCACCACTGCCTACCCGCTCCTCAATAGTTTGCAGGGCCGCAGTGGTGCAGCCTGTATCTGCTTCCAGCTCTTTTGTATGGTCGCTGGCGCAGGCATTCATCAGCCAGCAGGCGGCCAGAACAAGCACGGAATTTTTCATCGGTCCTCCCCCGGCACTAGGGTGTGTTTATCTTTGTTCATTATTTATGTTGGACACTAAAATGGCTGAGAACAAGGCGTCGGTGACGCAGTTTGGCAATCCAAATAAGTCAGCGACAACGCCGTTATCGGCCATTTTAGGTCCAACCCGTTGGGCAGTGGCCATTATTGCGCCATACTGCCCACAAATTCGCTCATTTAGGCCCACTAAACTTCACTCATTTGTGATTGTCTGGCGCAATAATGACCGACTGCATAAACAATGAACAAAGATAAACACACCCTAGGCCGGGCCATTATTTGTTCAGTGCCAGCTCTTTTTCGGTTTTCAGGCCCAGCACTTTGCGCATAAAAATGGTGGCAGGGCAAAACCCGGTGAAACTTTGTTGAAACAGGTTGGCACCAATGAACACGGTAAACCACACAAAATAGGGGTGCACGAGCCAGGTCAGTGCAACTGACAACAGCACCATGAATCCGGCAAAGGCGGTAAGGGCACGTTCTGCAGACATAATTATACTCCTAATAATAATAACGAAATGACGCGTACAGGTTGCTGGCGTCTTCAAACTGGGCATAAAACGTGTGAGCTTGCTGCCCGTAAAACAGATTGAACCCGGCATTTAACTGCCAGTCGTCTCCCGGCGAATAACTGACCCTGAATTTCAGATAGCCGTCTTCATCGCCCGGAGAGTAGAAATTAAACCCACTGAGTGTCAGGGTCTGGCGCAACATCAGGTAGGTAAGACGAACCGTGACTACCTGACGCCGCTGGCTTTGCTCGTATTCGGGCCAGGGCGAATGGGCCAGTAAGGCACTGTGGTGCCGAATTTGTTCCAGATACCATTGGGCCGAACCAGTGAGGTTGGCTACGATTTCCTGCTCATAACCCAGTAACCAGCGGTGCTGGCTGTTGGGGACCATAGGGTTATTGCCGTTGCTGTCTTCGCTACTGTCGTAGTAGGCGTATTCGGCATTGGCCAGGCCTTTGCCCAGAGGGCGTACTGCACTCACGCCGTATACGTTCAGCCGGCTATAGCGGGGGCGACCCTGCTCGTCTGCGGCTACAGGCGTTTTCTGATAGCCCCGGTAACCGTAGGCAGCCAATTCAGTGCTACCTGCTGTTTTGTACCACCTTAGGGCCCATTCCGGTGAGGTGGGGCGGTTTTCATCAGCAACCACGAAACCAGGGGCGATGTTCTGACCTGCCTGTGGGCTGAAAAAGGAAAAGTACTCACCGGTAATGGCGTTATCCGGCGTGAATCTGGGCGTCAGTACCAGGTCGAGGTTACCCCATTGAGTGAAGGCAGACAGTTTGGCTGACAGGCTGGGGGCTTTCAGGTACTCGTCGTCTCTTCCGGCAAAAAATGACTGGTAGTCTTTGGCGAACAAATCATTCAAAAACAGGTAATCGCCGGTCCCCCAGGTCAGCACCTGTTGGCCAATTTTAAGGTCGAGGTGATTCCCCCAGTCGCCCATAAACCCGAGGTTGGATTGCCAGTGTAATTCGCGTAAATCTGCTTCGACGTTATCCACTACGCCGTCGTAGTAGAGGTCGCCACGAAACGTGACCACAGAAGAGGACAGCTTGTAGTCACCACGCAACTGAACCCGGGCATCCGCCAGTGTGGTGTTGTCATCCAGGGCCGGGTCGGTAGCCAGGCGCAGCCCTCCAGCCAGCTCAACAAAGCCGTTAAGGCTGAAGTTGGATGCCGCCGCAGGTTCCTCCCATTCCTCCCATTCTGACCATTCGTCAGACTGGCCGCTTTGCTGGGCCAGCAAGGGCAGTGGCGCAACCAATGCGCCAATTACCAGTGCGTTGAGGAAACTTCGCGTCATGGCTTCAACCATTGTACAGGCGGAGTGCGAAGACTGCGTTCGGTGAACAGGTCTTCCGGCAACCCCAAATCGTACTGAACATTGCGGAACTCCATCAGTGTGTAACCGCCGCTGTCGAGGTCAGAGACTTTTGAGCGCAGGACGGTAGGGATACCCTGAACGTCCTCAATCTGAACCGCTTCTACCTGGCGGTACTGGTTGCCGTTATCGCGGTAAAATTCGATTTTGACTGGCAGATAATTTGTTCGATCAATGGTGACCAGGTAGTAGGCGAATTCCACGCTGGAGGTGACTTTGGGCACCGCTCTTAGAATCCAGCTGTCATCGTTCTCCTGCTCCAGAGTGAAGGAATCTTCGCTTACCGCACGCCCGGATACGTCTTCGTAAAAGAAGTGCGAACCAACAAAGGAGGTGCGTTTATCGCCGGCAGAAATGCGTTTGACCAAATCCAGCGCCGGCAGGTACAGCCAGCGGTCGTCATCCTGATCCAGTGCGGCATGTTTTTCGACCCGGAATACGGTGTCTTTTACATCCGTGGGGCGGGTAAAAAACACCAGCATTTTTTGATCGCCGTTGTCCGCCACGTCTTTTCTCAGCAGAGTGAACTGGCGCAGCTGCTTGCGCCCCTGGCTGTCAACTATCATCATACGGGCATCGGCACGGCCATCCTGCCCTGCGTAATAGGCCGCCAGTTCGGATTTTTGCACTATTTCGGCAACATCCGGCTGGGCAACGGCGAGCGTGCTGAAGGCAGTTATCACCGCAACAAGTAACCATTTGAGTGAAGAGGGTGAAGCGCTCGAATTGTTCATGACAAAAGCTCCTTAAGATGTAAACGCCCAGCGTCGGGTCAGCCACATTACAGCGGGCAAAACCACTAACGTAACCAGTGCGGATATGATCATGATGCTGGCCAGAAACACGCCAACGGTAATGTAGGGCACCAGCGGTGCAAACAGCAGCGGTGTGAAGCCCAGCGCTATCACCAATGCATTGCGGGAAATGGCAGTGGCAGGCTCGGCGAACAGTTCCCGGAAGGTTTGTTCAATGCTGCCGGATTCACGCCAGCTGGCCCTGGCCCGCTCAAGAAAGTGGATGGCGAAATCCACCGATAAACCCAGCGTCAGCGATGACAACACGGCAATCGGCATGTCATAGTCTTTGCCAATCAGACCGATAAGCCCGTAGATAGCGCTGATGGTGAGGGTCAGTGGCAGCATGGCCAGCAGCCCGAACACCAGTGAACGGAACAGCAGCATCATCATAATGAACACAATCACGAAGGCGCTGACCAGACTGTTGAGCATGCCGGCGACCATGTTGTCCTGCCAAACCAGATTCAAATAGGCCTTACCGGCCCAGTTGAGCTCCATGCCACCGGGTAACGGATGACTGCTCACGTAGTTTTGCACCCTGTCCACTACCGCAGTCATGTCCTGGTTGTCACCTTCCTTCAGCTGCAGCCAAATCAGCGACTGGCGATAATCCGGAGTCACCATATGCCACAGATCACCGGGGCGATGTGAGGACTGATACTGAAGCAACGCCTGCGCCACGCCCTGGGCACTGGCGGGTAACTGGTAGTCTTCGTGCTGGCCGGATTTCAGTTCACGGTTAACCAGCTTGACTACGTCCGCCAGTGAGTTGGATTTACCCACCAGACCGGATTGTTGCAAGTCAATCTGCAAGGCTTCTATGTAGGCAAGATTGCCGGGCGACAAAAACGCTTTGCTGGTACTCAGGGCATCTTCGGTATTACGGAGTGCGGTTTCAAGGTAAGAAGATTCTGCTTGGTTCAGGTCATCAAACAGTTTGTCTTCCAGTGCCACGGCGAGCGCCTGCAGGCGTTCTTCTGCAGGTTGCTCAAGCACGTAATCGCTGGAGGCAGAGCGCCATTCAACCAAGCTTTCCGGCAGCGACTGTGAAGGCAGAAGTTGCCCGACCGACAATAATTCGCGGGTATCACTGAGTACCAGATAGGCATCGTACGTGCCGGCAAAGTGCTCGTTCAGAACCTTGTCGGCCACGCGGATTTCGTGGGAGGGCTTGAACCATCGCACGGGGTTGTCGTTGATTTGGATCTGCATGATCCCCCAAACAGAAACTGCCATCACCACAGCGCTGGTGATCACAATGCTGCCTCGATAGTGGGTGGCCAGGTGCCCAATGGCACGCACACCGCGGGCGAGCAGCCCGTTGTGGCTGTCGTGGTGGTGCAGGCTGGCTTGTAGCTTGTCTAAAGATGAATCGCTCAACCGGGACAAATAGGCTGGGATAAGGACAATGGTCACCACAAACGCGAACAGGATCCCAAAGCCGACAAAGCCCCCGAATACCTGAACCGGCGGAATCGGCGTCAGCATCAGCGAGAAGAAACCCACGGATGATGTGATTGACGTGAACAGCATGGGGGTAAACAGATGCCCAACCACTTCCTTGATGACCTCTTTGGCATTTTCGCCAGGTTTGTAGCGATCGGAAAACTCCGACAGGATGTGAACCGAGTCCACCACCGCAATGGGCATCAGGAAAATGGCAATCATGGAAGACATGATGTGCACGGTAAACCCGCTGCCAATCAACAACCCCATGGTCACTATGACGGTACTCATGGCGACCATCATTGGTGCCATGATCAGCGCAAAAGAGCGGAAGAATACCCACAACAGAACAAAAATCGCCAGCCCTGCCAGTGGAGCGGAAATGCCCATTTGTACAAACATCTCATAACCGAATTGATCTTCCGCTACAGGCAAACCCGTGATGTACCAGTGTTCCTCACCGCTAAACAGGGAAATTTGTGCACGGATTTCTTCAGCGATGCGATAGCTTTCATTTTTATCCAAAATGGGAACATAGATGGCCGCAGCCTGGCTGTCCTGGGATACCAGAGTGTCGAACAGCAGCGGCAGACGCTCAACGTGCTGGCGTACCTCCCGGGCTTGCTCCGGGCTTTCAGGCGGAGTTGCCATCATCCACTCAAAGCGCAGTGTGCCGGGGCCTGCCTGGGTCAGGTTGTCCACGGTGGACAACGACATCACATCCGCATCAACAACTCCGTCAATATTGAGAATTGCATCAGTGAGCTGGTGCAGTTTGGCCAGCGATGCGGGGGTATAAATACCGTCTGGGGTCTGCTCATTCACCGCGCCAACCACGATGGCGTCGTACATTGAGAAGGCGTTTTTGGTCTGGTTGTGGAAGACGCGGGCGGGATGGCCGCTGTCCAGCATATTTTCCGGGTCGGTATCAATTTGAATTTTGGGTATCTGAATACCTGCCAGCAGGGTCAGGGTCAGTATCAGTGCATAAACCACCAAAGGGTGGCGGGTACACAGTGTCACGATGCGATTGGTAATGTTGTGCATGATCAATCTCGGTCCTTAATATAAGATTTATTATATATATAAATTTTCTTATATACAACCCGGTTCATTTTACTCTTCAGAAATTCTAGTCGATCTGTTTTAAATGGTTACTATTGACCGAGGTTTCGAACCATGAGTAAAAATGCGTCGTTATTTGAAGACATCGGGCAGAAAACCGCCCGGGAGGGCATGGTTTTTCGATGAAAATCGAGGAAGATTTGACCAAAACTGCGTGACTACACGATTTTTTGTGTTATTCCAGCGAAAGACAGGGTTCAGTTGACTGTCTGTAAGCAACGACACATGTCGTCACAGTAACATGCCGTTTTCCGGGTTATAAATTGTAATCAGCTAACGCTATTTTATTAAATATATAATAATCAGAGGGTTAGTTTTTTTGTTGCTCGCTATTCAGTGTGGCACGATACTCGCTAAATATAGGTTAGAGGATACATACCATGTTGAAACCTATGTGCGTTGTTTTGCTTTCGGCAAACACCGCAAACAGGAGGGCGTATCCACGAAGCATTTTTGTCTGGTGAGTCACTCCCGGACAGGCATGCAGTAGGGCAGCATTGAAAGTAATGCTGCTTTTAAAATGACACCTGCGACGCAGAGGACGTTGCAAGTGGACTGTCGACTTGGCAGTTAACCTCCCCTCTAGGCCTGTCATGGCCTATCCATACCTCTGACTTTCACCCGCCGGTTTGGCGGGTGTTTTTTTATGTGGATTCACATAGTCATTGGCAAAGAAACGGGCCTCGCATGAACCTGAATTTCGCTGCGGACCGGAATAAAGTTTGTTAGAGTGCAGGACTTCTTCAACCGCTTGGGTATCGGGATAGCCGTTTCAGGCAGCGTTCCCGTAAGCACATGATTTTCAGAATTCTGTTTTGCGCTTTGCTTGCGACGGCCATCGGCCAGAGTGTCATGTTGGCCACTCTGCCTTCACTTGGGCGAGAGGCTGGTATTTCTGAGTTGCAGGTTGCCATCATCATGTCCAGTTCCGCGTGTGTTTTCGCTTTGGGAACAACGGTTTGGAGCCGTTTTGTGCGTCGTCTCGGGCACCGAAGGATCCTGATGATCGGCTTGACGGGGTATACCATCGGCACCCTGGTGTTTGCCAGTGTCTGGCTCGCAGGCTTGAACCTATGGCTGGGTGGTGCAGGGTTGTTCGTTGCCTTACTGGTTTCCCGGTCGCTGCAATCGTCTGTAATGTCAGCCACGCCGCCATCTGCAATTGGCTATGCGGTTATTGTCAGCGGTAATAACAGTCGGGTAGGCGCCATCAGTCGGGTTACATCGGCCAATAATCTGGGCCAGATTGTTGGGCCCAGCTTCGCCGGCGCTCTGGTCGGGTTGGGTTTGCTGGTTCCTCTGTACAGTGTAGCTGCGCTGACCATTCTGGCGCTGCTGCTGGTGTGGCGAAAGTTGCCCGATTTGCCAGCCGGCACTTCGCAGGGCGGCCCCCAGGCTTCATTGTCCCCGATTGGACATGGCAAAATTGCAGCGGAGGTGTGGGCGCTGGTTGTCGTAAGTGCCAGCATGTTTTGTGCAATGGCCATGATGCAGCAAAGCCTGGGATTTTTTATGATGGACACTTTGTCCCTTACCCCGGTAGATGCAGCACGTCAGGTGGGTTGGGCCATGATGGTCAGTGCTTTTAGTTCGCTGGCGGTACAGATGACCGTTGTACAACGAACATCATTTGGGGCTAGGCGATTACTGCTATTAGCTCTGCCCCTGTTAGCCCTGGCCTATCTGTTGTTGTTTCTGCATCAGGGGTACCTGGGGTTGTATGTTGCCATGGCGTTGCTTGGGATGGGAATGGGAATGGGGTATCCCTCAGTGGCTGCGATGGCAACCGCCCAAAGCGATGCACATTTGCAGGCCAGAATTACTGGCCTGATTACTGCGACACCCGCCATGGGATACATCATAGGGCCTCCTTTGGCAGCGTTTGTTTACGCTTTTAGCCCTCGCTTTCCGTTTATCATGGCGATGGTTCTTATGTCGATAAGTTGCATGGGAATACTAAAACGCGCGCTATCCGAAAAATTCTCAAAAAATTCTCTCTCAAAGTAAACTTTTCAGCGCCTTTGTGCGACTTAAAGACATAGGTTTCCGGCTGCTTTCCATTTCTACTTAATCAAGGGGCTGCCCAATGAATGTTTCATTTTATCCAAAGTTGCCCCGGCAGCGTGAATACGGCCAGCATCTTCTTTTGTTGCTGGCCTGTCTTGTGACTTTTGCCCTTGCATTTGTGTCTGAAGTAGCCTGTGTGTCCTGGAAGCCATGTGTCGCTTCTGTCAGCTCGGATGGAACCGTACAAAAGGTTGCCCGCAATAGCCACACAGAAAAGAATTTGTTCAGGCCTGGTCTGAAGCCAGCTTCATCGGAGGCTGGAAAGAATATCTTCTAACATGCTGATTTTACTTTAGGTATTGAAGTTGCTACCTGAATATAAAACAGCGTGAAGACAGTCCGTATTTGTCCTGATAGTCTGAATTCAGCAGTGGGTTGTGTGTTCTCATTGCTGAATTCCAATGTGTGCTTTCACGATGTTTCTTTGAAGGGGCGTTTCCGCCCCTTTCCTTTTTGCCGGTACGTTAGAATCTTTTCTGTTCGTTTTTTGCAAATTGTTTAATAGTTGGACTGAATTTGGCATAGAATTGAGTCAGGACAAGGAATGATAGGCATAAACAGGGATGACTACATTTGCTAAATTGCGCCAACTGCTGAAACAATCCATCGGGCAGGTGGCCCCTTCCAGATTACCGTTCAGCCTGACAGTACAAAAAACTGAACAACTCTCACCTAATATGCAGCGCGTTACTCTCGGTGGAAAAGCTGTTGCAAGTTTTCCCAATGTTGCGCCCGGCAGTTATCTGAAATTGTTATTTGATCACCAGGGGCAACCATTACAGGTTTTGCCGCAGGATGGCGTTCGTCCGCTTATGCGTACATACACAATCCGCCATATAGACAAAAAAATGAAGATGGTTACGCTGGATATGGTGCTGCACAGTGTTGATGATTGTGGGCCTGCTTCCCGCTGGGCGGGCCGGGTAAAAGTTGGCGAAACCATTTTGCTGCAGGGGCCTGGCAGCATCAAACCTCTTCCTGGAGGTTTCGATTGGGTGTTGTTTGCCGGAGACATGACTGCTCTTCCCGCAATTGCGGGCTATCTGGAAGCACTGCCCGGCACTGCCCGGGGGTACGCAGTTATTCAGGTTGTTGATCTGGGAGATGTGCAACCGCTGAAAAAACCGCCCAATGTCAAAGTGCAGTGGGTAGTTGGCGAAGGCAGTGAAATGATGCAAAGAATCCGTGATCTGCAATGGCTGAAAGGTAAGCCTGCGGTGTGGGTGGCCTGCGAGTTTTCCTTAATGCGCCAGCTTCGCCAGGAATTTCGTGTTCACCGCCAGGTCGATCACGAGCAGATGTATATCAGCAGCTACTGGCGAATAGGGCGCTCAGAAGAGCAGCATAAGGAAGACAAACAGCGGGATCAGCGGGCTTTCAATACCCAGCCTTCGATGTAGTGAACCCATTTATTGATTGAGTTTTTATCTGCTTCTGAATTGTGCGTTGGCAGGAATTCCTGACCCACGCAGGGGCGTAGTCAGGTGCGGTTTTTCATAAACCGGTTGCCGGAAGCTTTCGGACTGCCTGTCAACGGCAGTTGAAAGGTATCATTTTTCACACCTTGTCGATGAATACTATCTAAAATTTCGCCAGAAAATCCTTATAGTTGTGCATTCAAAGATCCCGGTGGTGTAAAAAGGTATTAATCATGCGCAGTTTGGCTCAAAGAGAGGGGAAGGCGAACCTTCGAAATGTCCGGACAGGTAAAAAATGGGCCCTTTCAGGTATTCTGGCAGCAGCCTTTGCCAGCCCTGCACTGGCATTTACGGCTCCCCTGCAACAATTACCCTCTGACGTGTTTCAAATTGCTGCGTCTGCGGTACTGCTGGTTACGGCTGCGTTACTGATAACTGTTCTTATCCAACACTTAGGCATACGCAGAATGCGCACCAAGGCAGCGGGTACTGAACAGATTCTTGATCAGCGCACCGAGCAGCTTGACAGCCTCAGCAGTGGCGTGGTTTTCCTTACCGATACGGGTGGCATTGCATTTGCCAATCGAAGTGCCGCCTACCTGCTGGGCTGCAAAGCCGAAGCTTTATATGGCCGACAACTTATTGATTTATTGCCAGAACAACACCACAGTGAAATTGAGCAAATTCTTAACGGGACCCGTGAGCAACGCCTGCAGTGCCTACTGCCCAGCCGCAATCGCCACTATCTGTTACGCATAAACCCTCGCTTGCCCGATGTAACCGGCTACAGCGCAATGGTCTGTCTGGAAGATGTGCATCCCTACCAACAGAAACTGGACTATCAAACTGATATGCAGCAGCACATTCTGGGCCTGCCGGATCAGGCAGAGTTTGGTTTGGTGCAGATACAGTTCGGTCAGCAGCAGGTTTCAGTTAATCACCAGTTTGGGATCTGGTTGGGAGAAAATGCAGCTTCAGAGCGAAAAGATGAGGCATTTTTTGATTTGTTCAGCGAAACATCCCGTGGTGATGTGACCCAGGCATTCAGTGACATGGCAGAAGGGCAGACCATAGCGGTGGAAGCCGAGTTGATATCGCCTAAAGGCAGCATACCGGTCATGCTTAGCGGTTCTGTTGCTCCGCATACCCGGGAAAGTGACGCGCCCATAGGGCATCTGGTGGTGACCAGCCTGGCACAGAAATACGATTTGAAAGCGCAGGTGTCCGATGTTACCCGTCGCTTGCAGACACTGTCAGCAGCTTCAGCAGAAGCGATTTATTTCCTCGATGGTGATGACCGCCTGGTAGACTGCAACCGCCCGTTTGCCACCTTGTTTGGTGCAGAACCCATGCGGGTTAAAGGAAAGCACATTGAGGAACTGGCATGTTTCAACGATGAACTCAAAGCTTTACACCGTAAAGTAGAAAGCATGATGCCCAAGCGCAGCGAAGTGACACTGAACAGAAGTGACGGCAGTGAAAAGCGCTTGCATGTCACCTTGCAGTGGATTGTTATCGATACTAAACGCATTGGGATGGTGGGGATAGTTCGCGACCTCACAGAGCACTATGAACTCAAGCAGGAGCTCAGTGAAGCAGAAAATCGACTGGCAACCTTTATGGATCGTGCCCCGATGGGGATTGCCGTGTTTGACGGCAATGACAAGCTGACCGAAGTGAACCAGACGCTGTGCAAACAATTGGGGCTGCAGTCGGACGAACTCAAAAGTCGCTCTTTTTATCAGTTGTTCGCCAATTCCGAACATTCCGCTACTGCTGCCCGCAAACTGCATCGCCACGATGCCCTGAATGAATTTGCCGCCAGCCTCAAAGATGTCAATGACAAACCGGTCTCAACCACGCTCTACGCAAGTAAAATCCGTGAAATTCCTGAGGAGTATGTGTGCTGGGTCGGCGGTCGAGCCGAACAGGAATACCTCAACAATCGCTTTGAGCGTCTCATTAAATATACCAGTGCGCCGGTGGCGTTACTTGGGGATGACGGGTTCACACAGTTAAACACTGCAGCCTGTGCCTTCTTTGGTGTCCAGGAAGAAGACTTGCTGGGACGCCGTCCGGACAGCATTGAGTTAAACGCAACAGAGCAGCAGGCTAAAGCCTTGTCTGAAAAACTGACACTGGTGCGTGAGCAGGGACAGGTACTGACCTTTGACTGGCAGCATCATTATCAGGGCCAGATACTGCCTACTGAAGCTACATTCATTCCGGTGTTCCGGGACGGCGTTTTGCAGTCGGTGATCTGTATCTGGATTGATTTACGGGCTGTTGAGCAGGCAAATGCCGCACGGGTTGAAGCGGTTAAGCTAAGACAGGCTGCCGAGCAGGAAGTGGCAGAGAAGCAGCAGTTGCTGAAAAATAACCAGGATAAACTGGCGCAGCAGTCCCAGGCTTTGGCGCAAACTGAGCAAAACCTTGCTGATACCGCAGAGCGCCTGAAATCTGCTGAAGATAACCTGTCGGAAAAGATTTCTACCATTTCCGATCTTCAGCAGGCTCATAAAGACATTAGCTCGCATTTGGCTAGCCTGCAGCAGGACTATGAACAAAACCGGGAATTGCTTGCCAGAAGTCAGCAGGCTAACAGTGAACTGGAATCACAGCTTCAGCAATCCGGTGAAAAGGTCGGGCGTCTGGAGAAGCAGCGTAACCAGATAGCCGAAGCACTGCAATACAGTGAAAAGCAGCATAAGGAAGCCCAGTTGCAGCTGGATGAAAGCCGCAAGGAAACGGAGCGGCTAAAACAGGCACGCAAAGAGCAGCAACAACAGGTTGACAGTTACGCCAGCCAGATAGAGCGTTTACGTTCATCGATCAGTGACAAGGATCAGCAAATGGCTGCTGTCAGTCATCAGATTCAAACCTTGCAGTCAGAACTGCAGAATTCCAGCCAGGTCAGTGATTCTCTCAGAGAACAACTGGCGAATCAGCGCAAGGCCAGTGAACAGGCCCAAAAAGAGCGCCGTGAGCTGGAATTGGCATGCCGTAAGGCTGAGTCGGAGCTGGCGGGTAAAGCCCGCCATATCGACCATCTTCAGCATGAAATGCAGATGCTCGAAGAGATGTCGAAACAGCAAAAAGGCGACATGGAGAAGCATGCCAAGCAGTTGCAGGATGAACTCAGATCGAAACAGGCTCAGCTTAGTGAAACTGCGTTGACTCTGGAACAGTTGCAAAAGCAGGCAGAACAGGAGAAGCGCGAAAAAGAAGCGCAGCAAAATACCCTTGCGCGTTTGCAGGAAGAAATGGCGCAGGTTCAGAAGCGGGCTGAGCAGCAGCAACAACAAGTGGCGCAAGCGGATCAGGCATGGAAAGAACAGCAGCAAAAACTGCAGGCCGCCCTGGCTCAGAAGCAGGCGCAACTGCAAAAAGCCGAAGAGTTCCTGAACGACGCCAAACAGCAAACGCAGGCCGAAAGAGATGAAAAAGCCCGTCAGCAGGCTTTGTTCAACAAGCTTAAAAATGAGCTTGAGGACATGCAGGCCCAGGCTGATGAACAGCGTCAGGCTATGCAGGTCAGCGATAAAAACTGGCAAAACCAGCAGCAGTCGCTGGCACAGGAGCTGGCTGAGAAGCAGGCTCAGCTGGATAAAGCTCAGGCGCAGCTGGACGCACACCAGAAGCAGGTGGATGCAGAGAAGCTGG
This sequence comes from Alteromonas aestuariivivens, assembly GCF_003367475.1. Classification (GTDB taxonomy): domain Bacteria; phylum Pseudomonadota; class Gammaproteobacteria; order Enterobacterales; family Alteromonadaceae; genus Alteromonas; species Alteromonas aestuariivivens. The sequence continues at coordinate 267,778 of NZ_QRHA01000004.1, read as the reverse complement.
CGCGAATGGAACAGCAAAACATGCTTTCGCAGCTTAAATCAGAACTGTCTGATGTAGAGCAGCGGGCTGCCAAACAGCAGGCATTGATGGCTGGCTCGGACGAGCAATGGCGCAAACATCACGAAGAAATTGAAGCCCAGAAGCAACAGCTGCAACAGGCACTGAAACAGGCTCAGTCGCAGAATTCGCAGATGCAGACCAAATTGCAGTCAAGTATGGCTGATTTGGCAGACGCTGAAGCCAAGGTTTCCAAAACTCAGTCAGAGGAACAAAAACTGCAGCAGGAGCTAAATCACGCTAAAGCCCAGGCTGAGAGCCTGGCAGACAAACTGAAGCAGCAGGAGCAGCGTGAAGCCCAGTTACAGTCGCAAGTGGTGGAACAGCAGAAGGCTCTGAAAGACAATGAATCGAGTATTTCAGCGCTCAAACAGCAACAGGCAACCCTCACGGCGCAGCTTGAGGCAGTGCAGAAAGAATATCAGTCTACCAAGGCTTCCTTGTCTCAGCAGGGCAGCAGTCAGTCCGACCTTAACCTTCAGCTTAAGCAACTGGAGCAGGAACTGAAAGAAAGCCGGTCACAGCTGACGAATAAGGAAAAGGCCTTGCAGAGTGCCCAAAATCAGCTGGAGACAAGCAAGAAGAAGCTGGCCAATCAGGAGCAGGTGCTTATTGACGCGCAGAAGGCAGAGCTGCACCGCGAACAGAAATCCACAGCAGTCAAACGACCTGAGCCAGAATACGCCAAACTGGAGATGCCTCCAGAGCCACAGTTATGGTTTGATTTATTGCCCTATTTACAACAAAACCGCCAGGTGGGTTCACTTGGAACGTCATTGACCAAGTTAATGACGGGCCTGGAAAATGCCATGAACGATACCGACAAGGCGGTAATGGAAGACGATCATCGTCAGATCCTGCTATCGACCCGCAAACTGATTAAAGTGATCGAGCCTATTCATGCCGAGCCTTTAAATGACATGTCGAGTCGGTTGATGTTGGATTGCGAACAGAACAATACCGATAACATTTCGATCTTCTGGCCTATTGCCAAGCAAAACCTTCAGCGCACCCTCCGGGTGATTTATTCTCACATGCATGAATGAGTTGTGTCGTTATGAAAAAGCATTTATTTGTCATTTTAACTGCCCTGATTATTAACTATTTTACCCAGGCTCCTGTTTCAAACGAGCCGATTGTTACTCTTGATACCTTTGATGCGTCGTCGGCGTACCTTTCTGGTTCAGGAGCGTCTTCTAAAAACTTCGGAAGGGTATTTCGATGTGATGAGCGTCAGTACTGCAGCCAGATGACGTCCCGGGAGGAAGCGGAATTCTTCCTGCAGAATTGCCCGAATACCAAGTTGGACGGTGATAATGACGGAATTCCGTGTGAAAAAGACCTGCGCTGGTAGGATCCTGTGCGTTGCAGCTGGTTGTTCAGCCGCACCTGTGCTATTGATTTAATCAGCAAAAGGTTGTCAGGCGATTCACGCTCTGCAACCCGGGTACTAACCGGAATACTGTCATGATACTGACCATTCGCCCCGAGCATCCCGATGATTTGCCGGTTATCCGTGAAGTCATAAAGAGCGCGTTTAAATCGGCAGACCACTCCGACCATACAGAACATCTGATTGTTGATCTTCTGCGACAGGAAAAAGCCCTTTCTGTATCAAGAGTGGCGGAACTGGATGGCCGCATTGTCGGTTACATTTCAGCTTCACCGGTCACTGTAAATGGCGCAACAGTCAACTGGTATGGAATCGGACCCGTTGCAGTTGTGCCTTCAGAACAGCACAAAGGGCTCGGCAGTAAGCTGGTTCTCAGTTGTATTGAAACGTTGCAAAAATTGCCTGCTGATGGCGCTGTCCTGCTTGGCGAGCCGGCCTTTTATGAAAGATTCGGCTTCCGTGTGCACCCCGAACTTACTCTTCCCGGAGTTCCCGAGCATTACTTTATGGCATTGCGGTTTCGGGGTGTAGTTCCCAAGGGCGAGGTCAGATATCACCGGGCTTTCGGGACTTAATCCATCCGAACGAGTACAGCTGGAATCAGCAGCCAGCGTAATGTGCTCTTGAAGCGTCAGCGTGCGACCAGCTGCTGAAATGCACCGCCGGGTTGCACGAAGTTGCCCTGCAGCGATTCAACGTTTCCCAATTCAGATCTGTTACTCAGATAGTCGCTCAAAGTTCGGATACCCTTGATGTTTATGCACAAATGCTTGGGGACGCCTTTAATGTCTTCCTGATACTGATGAAACCACTGGGTCATGGTGTCAGTATCACCGTCGCAAAGCGCATACAATTGATGGTAAAGCCGGATAAATGCGAGCTGCTGTTTGCTTTCTTCGGAATCACAACTGAATCCGACCAGTGCTGTCTGACGCAGAGCCTGTTCGCTAATCCCTAGCATCAGGGCGGCTTCGCTGCAGGTGAGCGACAGCTCCTCATAAGCCCAGGTAAAGGCTTTCATCACCACTGCGGGTGGGTTGTTGGCTATTGTCATTGTAGAGCACTCCCAAAATAATACTGCTTACTGGTTTGGTGTTACTGCCAAATGCCAATTGATGCTTCGGTGAATACACCTGCCAGAATCGTTCCAGCTTTATAATTTGTATTATTAATCTTTTATTACGACCGTGATAAATGCGGTTAGTGCGAATTTATTTTTAAAAAAGCCCTTTCTATTACTGGATTTGCCTGTAGTTCAAGCGCTATTCAGCTTCTTTACTGCTTCCTGGTGCTGATGAGTCTCATCATCGCAGGTGTAAAAACCCTGTGTCTTCAGCCAATCCATAGCTTCCTGCTGGTGCGAGAATGTGTTCAAACTGATTGAGGTGCCCCGGTATAAACGCTGACTTTGCATTATTGAACTCAATTGAACGGTGCTATTGGTCAAATTCAGTGCAACGTGAGTTAATCCCAACTGGTGAATTTGCACAATCCGGTTTCGAAGGCTGGACTCAGCGTCCGGAGTGAAAAGACTTTCGCCTATCAGCGTGATCAGATCGGCCCATTTTCCGGCTCCCAACGTGGTCATCGCCTGCCGGTAATCCTGCCCGAATGCCTCCACACACTCTGCGTTCCATGGCCCGCGAGCGTGTATCAGCATTATGTTACCCGAGCGGGTTATGCAATAGTCTCCATGGATTAGGTTCATGGTGCTCTGTGTCAGGGGTATTTCGTTAGAAAGCGGACGACGTCCTGAAAACGTTTGGCGTTATCCGGCTGGAAATGAATGCCCTCTCCCAATGAATGTTAAGTATGTGGCAGTAGAGCCACAAATGCCAAATCTGCGGTCCGGGTTAAGCCGGATCCGGACAGGTCGCAGAATCACAGTAACCGGTACATGAATTCAATTGAGACAGGAGCCTGCGGCAGTAGCCATTGTGTCGCAGGTCGCTGCACATACGTTATTGAACTCTGGTTAGGCGGCCAATACTTTTGACAGTTCCAAGAACGAGGGCTGAACCTGTATGTCGACTGGTAACCTGAGTTGTCGGGCGATGTCACTTACGCTGATCACACAGAAATTCATGCGTATCGCGATCGATAACATCACCGACGGTTGCCTTGGTGAGATCCTTATAGTCGAAGGATTGCAGCGCCTTTTTGGGGCGCATGGCTGTGACAACAATCACAATATTCGGGTTTTTCGAAACATAGACTCGATAAGTCGCTATTTTCGTATTGCGGCTTATGGGTTAGTGTATTTACCGGTACAAATAAACACCGGGCAATTCAGGAGAACGTCATGCAACATACAGAATCCGCTCGCGGCTGGGGGCTGGCTATCATTATTGTTCACTGGCTGACGGCGTTGGTTGTTTTTGGCATGTTCGCATCCGGTTTGTGGATGGTGGGTCTCAACTACTATAGTAGTTGGTACAAAACAGCCCCCTTCCTGCACAAGAGTGTTGGCATACTGCTGTTATTGGTAACGCTCTTGAGAATAGTACTCAGGCTGAAAAGTTCCCGACCCGTGAGGTATGGCCCGAGGAAGGCCCAATACCTTGCCTCTGTTGTCCATATAGTTATTTATGTGCTTCTTTTTGCCCTGTTTTTCAGCGGATATTTAATATCGACAGCGGACGGAAGGGGAATTGATGTGTTTGGGTGGTTTTCTGTGCCCGCACTTGGGCAACTGTTTGAAAATCAGGAAGATGTAGCAGGTGATATTCATTTCTATGTTGCCTGGACTTTGATCGGACTGGTGTGCGTACACGCTCTTGGCGCATTAAAGCATCATTTTTTAGACAAGCATCCAACATTGAAGCTTATGTTGGGTTTACAATCGCAAGTAGGAGAAAAAGGTGAATAAACTGACATTGGCTTTGGCGGCCCTGTGTTTCACAGGTGCGGCAAATTCTGCAGATTATGTTGTTGATACGAAAGGGGCTCATGCGTCCATTAACTTCAAAATTCAGCATCTGGGGTATTCCTGGCTAACGGGACGCTTCAACGAGTTTAGCGGAACCTTCAGTTACGATGAAGACAAGCCTGAAACTTCTTCCGTAAGCATCAGTATTCAGACTGACAGTGTGGATTCAAATCACGCGGAGCGTGACAAACACCTGAGAGGGGATGATTTCCTCGCAGTGGATGATTATCCGGAGGCAAAATTTGTCAGCAGCAGCGTGGTGCCACAGGATGATGGATCTATGCAAATCACAGGAAACTTCACGTTTCATGGCGTGACCAAGCCCATTACCATAATGGCGTATAAAATTGGTGAGGGTGAGGATCCCTGGGGCGGTTATCGGGCGGGGTTTAGCGGCACGACCAGCTTTGCGCTGAAAGATTACGGAATTGATTATGACCTGGGGCCCGCCTCTCAGGTGGTAGAACTGAGTCTGCACGTTGAAGGTGTTCGCCAGTAGCGTTATAAGTGAAAGCTTTAATCAGTCAACACACAGCCCGGTCAATTGCCGGGCTGTGTGTTCTGGCGTAATCATTGACACCAAAACCAGCATTTATATTATGGGCTATTGTGCCTTACATTATCAGGAACCCCTTTGGACGCCATCATTCCTTCGTTGTCAAAACTGATTGAAATAGCCGTCGCTCCGGTATTTTTGCTGGCCGGCATTGCAGGTTTTCTCAATGTGATGTCGGGCCGCTTAGGGCGCATATCCGATAGGGTCAGGGTGGCGGAACTCAACATAGACAGTTGGGGTGACCGTGAGCGAACAGCCCGAATAAGACTGGAGATTCTTGTTCTCTGGCGAAGGGTAAAAGTAATCAATTGGGCAATCGGCTTGTGCGTTGCTTCTGCATTGATGGTATGTACCGTAATCGTTTGTCTGTTTGCAGGTGAACTGTGGCACTTTGATCTCAAGGTGTTGATAGTCACCTTGTTTGTTCTTGCCATGTTGCTCCTGATCAGTGCACTGATTGTATTTCTTATAGAGGTTCGCCTGGCTACCAGCACCATTAATATTGTCAGAACGGTGCGGTAATGTAGCCAGGTATACTTTCCGGGAAGACCTCTACAACAAATTAAAGGCTCGACACAACCTGAGCCTTGCTTCGAATGGCACTGTTGTTTTCACCGTAATCCTCATAATTAACGCGTTGCACGAATTCAAAGTACACCCCATCAACCTGCTTGGTGAAGGCATGGAAAAAAAGGCCGTCGTCGCTGCTGTCTACCAGAACGCTGAAAAACATCATTCTATCCAGAACCGAATCCTCAACCAGATTCTTGTGCTGAATGCTCTGATAGTACTCTTCAGGAATGGGCAAAATCACATTGTGGGGAAGAGCCTGCAGCATTTGAAAGATATCAGTGCAGGCAAACGCCATATGCTGTAGCCCCGCCTGCTTTTGACCGTATGCGTAAAAAGGAGGTACGCCAACAGAAGCCTTGTTAACTATGATGTTTTGTCTGACTTTGCGATCCTGGCTGTGAGCAGTCCGACTGAGCAGAGCGCCCTGTACATCGAATACGTCCTGAACCGGGTCCAGTTCAAACCCCAACAAGGTTCGGTACATCATGGCCGAAGACAGAAACTCGTTGAAAGGCACAAAATCTGCGACATGATCAAGCCGGGTTATCGGCATAGCCTTGGGAGAGTGCATGGTTTCTGCCGGCAGTGTGTCAAACTGACTATTGAGGATGCGTATAAAATTGTCTGGTGTAGAAAAATACATCAGCTTACCGGAATTGTTACGAAAGGCCGGAAACGGCAATTCACCGGCTGCACCATTACTTTTATAGGGGACAAACCCCAGCTGTCTGGCACGGTCAGACATGTCTTCTACGTCACGACAAAAATATCCGATTGCACAGCTGTCTACAGAAGTGTTCAGTGTACCTGCCTGAGCAAAGCTGTCTGGTTCACGGTTGACCACGAAATAGACATCATTAAGCTGATATATCTGAACCTCTTTATTTTTATGCTGATAAATATGCTGAAAACCTATTGATTTCAATAGTTTAATAAATTCCCCGTGCTGCTGGCTGAGGGCCAGTTCCATAAAACCAATCTGCTCTACATTGGCGGGTGGCATGATTCCACGCAAGGGGTCGTTCCAGAGCGATGGGGACTGTGGGTTTTCGCGGTAGCGTTGTTCGTCCAACCATAACAGGGAACGGCTTGCATCCAGCGCGACAGAGTCACAGGGCGCGTTACGTAATTCATCGTTGAATATTTCCAGAGAGACGTAGCCATCATATCCTGTCGCCTGCAAAGCGTCGAAGAACGGATTCAGCGGGAATTCTCCCTGCCCTGGAAAGCAGCGGAAATGCCGGCTCCACTGGAGCAGGTCAAGTTGCATCCATGGTGCATCAGCCAGTTGTACCAGCGTGATCTTGTGCTTGGGGATGCTTCGAATGGGCTCTATTGGCGTTTTGCGAGCCATGATATGAAAGGTGTCCAGCACAATACCAAGATTGTGCCGGTCAGCCAGCTTTACGATTTCCCAGGCCGCCAGATAATCATTCACGTAACGCCCCCAGGATAAGGCTTCATAACCCAGTTTAAAGCCATATTGGGCAGCTAAATCTGCAAGCAGTGCCAAATCTTCCGCTGCCCGCATGGGATCATTAATGGTGTGATCTGACACATTGCTGCAAATCATCAGAGTGTCGGTGCCCAGATCAGACATCACCTCAAAGCGGCGTTGGGCACGTTCGATGTTTTTGCTTCGAAATGCAGGCGGCATGGCCTCGAAATCACGAAAAGGTTGTAATGAGGTCACAGTGAGGTTGAGCGAGCGAATGAGATCACCGACCTGTTTGGGAGAATGATTGGCGAGCAGTAAATCGTTTTCGAAGATTTCAACACCTTCAAATCCTGCATTTGCAATTGCCGCCAGCTTACTTTCAAGGTCTTCAGATAAAGACACCGTAGCGATTGACCGTTTCACATTAACATCCTGTTAATATTGATGATGTCTACAAACGCAATTGGCTGTACCAGAGGTAAAGGCCTCTTGCATATGCGTTCTGGCCCGCTCCAGATGACCGCATCGGTGTGTTGGTCAGGATGATCGACTGTAGTGAGGTTGCACAAACGAGGAGGAGGTTACGGCACTGCAGAAATACAACGGGCCGAGTCATTTGTGAAAGAAAAAACAGTATCATCCTTGTATGCAGCAATTCCGTAATCCTTCAAATTTCGACTGAGTAACTAACCGAAACAGAATTGACTGCACTGTTATTATTGTCACCGAAAAAACCTCGGCGAGGAAATTAGAAAGTAGCCAGATACGCAGGTGATGTCAATCGTTTTGGGCTAAAAAACAGGCAGTTTGTGAATAGTGAACCGAGGGGAAAATGAACCTGAAATATGGCTGGTCTGCGCCAGAAAAGCCGTAGGGTGCGCTGAGGTACCCTACGGCCGGGAACATAAATTATTTGGCCAGTTCGTCCAATACCGCAAACAGGGCGTTTGCGCCGACGCGGGATACTTCCTGATCGTAGATATGCTCAACGTTGACGCCTTCCTGACCACCGGCCAGATCACTGATGGCACGAATGATCATCCAGTCAACGTTGTTAATTGTACAGACCTGGCCCACTGCCGCAGATTCCATCTCGGTGACCTCGGCATTAAAGACTTCCCGAGTCCATTTGCGATAGTCCCGGTTGTCCAGGAATACCGAGCCGGTGACACCATTACCACCGACTGTCAGCGAAGCCTTGCGCTCCCCCAGAATCATCTGGTCTGGCATTGAATACAACGCCTTTCGCGCGGCATTCAGCAGTCTCGGCGTGGCTGAAAAGTAAGGCGTGTCCTGGGGTTGCTGCATATCATCCTTAATGATCAGGACCTCATCCGGGTGGATAAATTTAAAAGGCTTGTAGTTCGGGATGTGTGGGTCAGCGGCGCGGCGCTGTTCCTGCTCGGCAATAAACTTGGCGTAGTATTCAGGCAGAATGTATTCGCCAGGCACCGCAGGATTCGGATTCGAATAAACGCTCTCGTCATGGTAGTACCAACGCTCGGGTACAATTACATCACCCGGTTGCCACTGTGGGTTCACTGCACCGGCAATACCCATATAGATAACTTGTTTGACAGGGAAGTAGTCGAGCGCCATCTGAATTGACATGGCAGCGTTGGCAATGCTCATGCCGGTAGCGAATATCAGGATGGGTTCGTCATGATAGTGCCCCAGGCGATAGTCAATGCCTTTGAATCGAACGATGTTGTCAATTCTGGCCTCTGGATCAGCTTCAATGCGGCCAAGCAGACCCTGCATTTCCGGCCCGTAGGCCACTACGACTGCCGTCAGGCCTGTCTGGTCGGCAAATAGCTTGGGGCCGTAGCTGTTGTTAGTGGTGGTGGTACAGCCGGAGACAATTAAGAGGGTGAAAAACGTGCAGAACAGGACACGTACTGTTGCAAAATGTGTTGCCATAAAAACTTCACTACTTGGTATTCGTTTGAGTTAAAACGGGATTGGTGCATGGGGCCTACACCCTATCAGTTTTTATTTCTCTTTAATACAACTGTTTACGCCAGCTTATTGAGAATGGCGGCGCTACTTTTGCGACAAATAGTTTGAACATTCTGGTTTTTATTCCTGAATGCGATTGTTCATCATTTGCGATAAGAGTATATTATTTGTTCAAACCTGACTTTTCGGCCAATTTTCTGCACTATTCGGGCTCGAATGCATGGCCTAATTTAAGCCGGATGAAGACTCAGGTCACCCGCATATGTCTGTAGCCGTTGCATATAATCATAATTTTCAGCGGGTTGTTCTCCAGTGTATCTTTTTGCGCTTCACAATATAGGGTTTACAAGAAATTCTGTATTCCGGTTACCAATGTGTTGATGGTTCAGAATCCGATCAGAAACAATTCACCAGGATCGTGGTAGCCATGGACTTAGCCATCAACACAACATGCGGTTCAGTAAGGTCACGTATCTGGTAGTAAACGCACGTGAAAATGGATTTTCAGAACAATAAACCATGGACGTTGATCAACCATGAACATGAAATTGCTCAGGTCGCTACAGGTGTTTGTGAGGGTTGCGGACACTGGAAACATGAGCGCGGCAGCCAAATCGTTGCACATGACAGTATCGGCCATTTCCCAGCAACTTCGAAAACTTGAGCAGGATATAGGGTTAACATTATTTAACCGCAATACCCGTAACTTGAGTTTAACTGAAGCCGGGCGCATCTATTACCGCACCAGTTTACGTCTGATTTCCGTTGCCGAGAAAGCGCAGCATGAGATAGAGCAGCTGCAGCTTACACCATCCGGTACTTTGAGGATAATTGCGCCAGAAGGATTTGGTGGAGGGTTATTGAGCAAACCGCTCACTCACCTCACAAGTGAGTTTCCTAAAATAAAGGTTTCACTGATTCTGACCGATGAACCCCGCGATATTATGGCATCCGGGGCAGATTTGGCCTTGTGTTTTCGTTCCATGTCCGACGCTGATCATACTGCACATCATCTGGCCAGCTGGCGCAGGATCCTGTGTGTGTCGCGGTTGCACCAACTGGCACGTATGGATGTGCAATCCCCCACACAGCTTGAAGGGCATTGTCATTTAACTCACAAGAACCTGCAGCACTATAATCTCGAAAATCTGAACAACGCTCCCTATACCCTGCCGCCTTCCCGACTGGTGGTGAATTCCATGCAGGCGCTAATTCAGCTAACCTGCGACGGCATTGGTTACGCAGTTTTGCCAGAACCTGAAGTACGGCATTATTTGCGCGATGAAACTCTGATACCACTGTTGCCGGATTGGAAATTACCCGACTACAGTGTGTATGCCGTGACGCCCAAACAGGAGCATATTCCGGTTAAAACACTGGCAGCGGTGAATTGCCTGCACAAATGGTTTTCTTCTATTTAGCCAGAATTTTGCGTATCGGGCGACGACCCATTGTGCAGTCCGCAGTAGGTGTGCGTAACTACTGTTCTTGGTCATTTACGGCACAATCAGGTTGACAAATTCAACCCAGGGATGCCATGTTGTCCGTGTAATGGATTGATTTACAGGCGTTATAGATGCCTGCAGCTATGAAGTAAAAAGGGAATGTGTGTTAGACAAATGACACGGTATACGGGGCTTACATCGCATCTGGTGTGTGCCTTGATTGTGTGGTTAAGTGCGGTTCCATGGTGCGCATCACAGAATTTTCCGGCCACTGGTAAAACAATGGTGGGAGGCCACCCTACGGGCATTGTCAGAGACATTGAGACCGTGGGAGACACCGTATTTCTGGGTGCCGAAAATGGCCTGTTTCAAATTACCGGTGCAACCATCCGTGTTTTTGACCATGCAAACAGCCCATTAGGACAGGGGTATATTTCCTCTCTGCGATCCGATCAGGACGGTAATCTTTGGATTGCAGAATTTGGCGGTGGTGTTTTTGTTCTTCCCAACCATACCTCTGAGATTCTCAGAGCTGATATAGCGCATCCCTACATCCATTATGCCGTGGCGCTCGCCATGGTGGGAAACCGGCTGGTCATCTCTTTTGGAACCGGGCTGATTCTCTACAACCCCTCTGAGCAAAAGGTTGAGCGGGTCTACACGCAAATCTCTGACAATCCGATTGCGCACTTGTCGCAGATCGAGGCCGTGTCTGAAAATGAACTGGCATTTGTTCAAAACCAGCAGCTGATCATTTTTAACCTCCAGAAGGGAAATGTCCGTGCGCTGGATTCGGAGACCCACTTTTCCAAACTGTCACGACTGTCCTCGCTGGTGAGCTCGGGAGACACAATTTACCTTGGCGGAGATACCGGGGTTTATCGGTATGAACGCCAATCCGGACTGTCCAGATTTTTTCCGTTTGAGGATGCTGCAGTTTTTCAGCAAGGTGTACACCGGATGATAGTGGATCGCAGTGGCTCACTATGGGTTGCAGCGGGTAGTCTTTTCCGGCTGGATACAACAACAAATTCACTCAAGGAGCCGGCCTGGCTTTACCCGATCATTCCGCGAACCGATACCCAGATGGTGATGGCACTTGGTGAAACGGCGCATCAGGAACTGCTTTTTTATGCCCCTCTGCCGGGTTTGGTTACGGTTCCGGCGCTGGCAGAAAGTTTTAATTATATAACTGAAAACAGGGAGTATTTTACCGATAAGGTACTCTCGGTTTTGCGCGCTGCAGATGACACCATAACGGTGGTTTCTGAACACCTGCTTTACCGTATGAACCAGGAGTCCGGAGCTATAGAGTCCAGAACACCAGTCACGGAATTGCCAGCTGCAATAAACGCCAAATGTCAGCGTGATCTCGAGTATACCTTTTCGCTACCAGAACCTGCGCAACGCCGCTTGCTGCCCTATTGCTCCTCCCCACACAGCTTTGCCATGCGTTACGAACAGGGCAATATACTTGTTTATGATGGCAAAGATTTCCATGTAATCAGTGGAGAGGGAGAGCAAGCTGACCAGTTTGCGGCACCCGCTGACGTTATCCATGCACTCTATAGCAGTGGCAGGGAATTGTATGTCGTCGATGCTTTTGGCCGATTGCATGTTCAGCGTTCAAAATTTTCCTGGAATACGGTGGATGATGAGCGTTTAAGAACAACAGCAGTGAACTGTCTGCTCGAAGCACAGAATAAAATCTGGGTATGCACTTCGGGAAAAGGGCTTGCGTATTTCGAAGAACAGGACCTGCAACTCCAGTTTCTCGACCCTTCAATCACCGGTGGGTCACGTTATGTCAGGTTTGCTGCCCGGGACTTCAAAGACCATTTGTGGCTGGCAACAAATCGTGGGTTGTTTGTGTTTGAGCCGTCAGTGCAGGCGGCTTATCCGCTCAACCAGCTGACAGGAGTGCTCGATACTGACTTTGAATTGAATGGTGTAATTCCAGTTGGCGATCAGATGTTGGTCTTGGGGGATCGGATGCGTTATCTGTTTTCTGCCAGTGACGTTCACCGATATCTGGAACTGCGAGCAAAACGCATCAGCCGGATAGATGTTCGGTTAGGTCATAGAACCGATGTCTCAAGTGACAAAGGTGGCCGTGAGTTAATTTATTCATCGGTAATGTCAGACGTACCTGAAATTGAACTGGCACACGGTGATAATTCCCTTTCTTTTCAAATAACACTTACGGATTTTCTTTATCATTCCGGGCAACAGATAGAATACCGGATGCTGGGAATAGAGCAGGAGTGGACCCGATTTTCAGGTGCCTCATTAACGGTAGGCTTCCCCCCCATGGGGCATGGTTCCTATCGATTTCAGGCCAGGGTTCTGGACCCGATCAGCAAGTCTGAACAGCCCATAGTCACGGTTCCAATCCGGATAGGAGCACCGTTTTGGCTGAGCTGGCCCGCCATGGCCGTTTATGTGTTGTTCGCCCTGCTGACCGCCTGGTTTGCCTATCGGCGTTATCGGTATGAGGCAGCGCTGCGCGACATCCAGCTTGATGGGCTGGTTAATGACAAGCAAAAGGCCCTTGAGGAGAGTCACGCATCCATCAAGCGGTTGCTGGAGCATAAACAACGGCTGTTTACCAATGTTTCCCATGAATTGCGAACGCCCCTGACTTTGGTTACCGGTCCGTTACAGCAAATTCAGGATGAACCCAACAGCCCCGACAACCCGAACCGCTTTCAGATCATAAGGCGAAATGTCGAACGCCTGGAGGGGCTGGTTGATCAGCTAATGGAAATTGAGCGGTTTGAATCCATTCGGCTTCAGCCCCGGCAAATTTATACGGTAGAACAGTCACTGCCGCAGATCATAAATGAAATTAAGCCGCTGGCTGATTTCAAGAATCATACCGTTGAATTCAAATTGAACGGCAGTGGGCCAATCCGACTTCTGGTCGACAGTCTTGAAAAGATCATCACAAATCTTTTTTCCAATGCGGTGAAGTACACGCCCAATGGCGGCACCATTCAAATCACTGCGGAGTGTCATCAGCTTCATTTGACCATGCGCATACGGGATACCGGCAAGGGGATGAGTCCGGAACAGCTGGCGGTAATTTTTAAACGCTTCACCAGGCTGGATAATACGGCAGACGAACAAGGCTCCGGGGTAGGATTGGCGCTGGTAAAAGAGTTGGTTATGGCAAATGGAGGCTGGATTTCAGTTGAAAGTGAAGTGGGTAAAGGCAGCTGCTTCTGTGTCAATTTACCCATGTTTGATTTCAATTCACATAAGTATGCCCGCATGCTACCGAACGCTCCTTCTGAAGGAGGGCAGGAAAATATTGCCCGGGTGCATCCTGATGCAGAAGGCCCTATTTCGAAGCCAGTCATCCTGATTGTGGAAGATAACGATGAAATGAGGGATTACCTAAAAGCCATTTTGCAGAAGGCCTATCGGTGTGCGGTTGCCCGCAACGGCGTGCAGGCGCTGGAAGTGGCCGGTGTCCTGCGCCCGGACCTGATCCTCACGGATTGCAAGATGCCGCAAATGAATGGCATTGAACTGGCAACACGAATCCGCAAGGACCCGGTTTTATCCCATGTCCCCATTATTATGCTGACCGCACTGACCAATCAGACTACGCAAGTGGAGAGTCTGCGGGCAAACATAGACTGTTGTCTCACCAAGCCTGTGCGGCCACTGGAACTGACCTTAAGAATTGAGAACCTGTTGCAGATAAGAAAAAAACTTATGGCTCAGAATGGGGAAGTTAAAACCGGCAAGGTGCCGGTTGTTGAATTGGGTGATACTGCCGAATTCGGTAACGATAAGGAACAGGCCTTCTATGTCAAATTTGTTCAGTTGCTTGAAGAGCACTATGCTGATGAGGCCTTTAGCCGGGCAATAGCCGCATCGGCGCTGGCGGTCAGCGAGCGTCAGCTCAACCGCAAACTCTCGGTGTTGTTTGACTACAATTTTGCTGAATATTTAAAACGGTTCCGTTTGCATAAGTCAAAGCCCCTATTGAGAAAAGGAGGGCAAATTACCCAGGTGGCGTTTGAAGTAGGGTTTGCCAACCATTCCTACTTCAGCACCTGTTTTCGGGAGGTTTATGGCGTTACCCCGAGTCAGTATCAGGCCCGGTACGCCGCTCAGCAGGAAGAAAATCTGCAACCATTGTGATGAAAAATCGTAACGGCCGCGTTAAGCATTCTGCTGCTTTGCCTGTTTACCACCCGCAGTAACTGAACTAGTATCGGATTCCAGAAAATAAAGCGATTAAACGGGTGCGCAACAGGTGAACAGATTTCAGTTTTCATTCATGGCAGCAATTTTGCTGTTTTCAGTGGAGGCAGCCACAGCGAGTACACTGGAGCCAGTAAAGTACGCCACCCAGCCAATAGCGGTTGACGGTGATGGAAGCGACCCTGCCTGGCAGCAGTCCCGGTGGCGACCACTGGACAAACATATGGTTGGTACCGTACCTGCACCGGAGGATTTTTCAGCCCGCTTCAAGCTGATGTGGGATGAACAGCAACTGTACCTGCTGGTGGAAATCATTGATGACGTGCTGATCGATACGCATCCTGACCCACGGGATCATTACTGGGATGATGATACGCTGGAAATTTTTGTGGATGAGGATGCTTCGGGTGGTCCCCATCGTTTCAGCAATAACGCATTCGCCTACCACATAGCGCTGGATGGCAATAATGCCGATCGCGGGTTTACCGGCGATGAAGTAGTCCTGCACAATGACCATGTAGACAGCGTTTGGACCCGTTCTGAGGTTGCGCCTTACACCATCACCTGGGAAGTGGCGGTACGGGTTTATCCTGATACCTATACGCACACAGAGCCCGGTCAGCCGGTAACTTTAAGCGCTGACAAGGTTATTGGATTTATGCTGGCCTATTGCGATAACGATGGCAGCCCGCAGCGTGAGCACTTCATGGGTTCATGGGAAATCACCCCGGTGAATGGTGATAAA
Organism: Alteromonas aestuariivivens; assembly: GCF_003367475.1. Lineage (GTDB taxonomy): Bacteria > Pseudomonadota > Gammaproteobacteria > Enterobacterales > Alteromonadaceae > Alteromonas > Alteromonas aestuariivivens. The sequence goes on along the minus strand of NZ_QRHA01000004.1, from coordinate 252,465 downwards.
AATCTGGGCTACCTGGATGCTTCGGTATTTGAAAAAGTAAAACTGGTTAAGCCGTAAGCACAGCTATAAAGGGGGCTTATCAGTCCCCACCCCCGACAATCTGCACCTGTGCCAGATCGGTGTCGCCTTTCAACACTTTATAAATGGCGTCCTGAACCAGGGTGCGCATACCGTCGTTCATGGCCTGTTCCTTCATGTCGGCCACGCTGGCTTCTTTATAAACCATCGAACGCAGCGCCGGTGTCATACCCAATAGTTCATGTACGCCGGTTCGGCCACGGTAACCGGTATCACCACATTCATCGCACCCTTTGGCCCGATACAGCTGCAACGGTTTGCTGAGTTTGAGTTCACCGACAAACTCGTGGCCGTACTGGCGCTCAATAAAGGCAATCTCGTCGTCGCTGGCCTGATATTTCTCTTTGCACTTTCCGCACAGGGTTCGAATCAAACGTTGAGCCAGAATGCCCACACAGGCGTCGGAGAAGTTGACCGGGTCGAGCCCCAAATCCAGCAGACGGGTAATGGTTTCCGGAGCGGAGTTGGTGTGCAGTGTAGATAATACCAAGTGACCGGTCAGTGACGCCTCAATACCGGCGTGGGCGGTTTCTTTGTCCCGCATCTCACCAATCAGGATGATGTCCGGGTCAGCCCGCAAAAATGCCCGCAGCGCATTGGCAAACGTAAAACCAATTTTCGGGCTCACCTGCACCTGCTGAAGACCAGGCTGGGTAATTTCCACCGGGTCCTCGGCGGTCCAGATTTTTTTCTCCGGCGTGTTCAGGTAACCAAGAATGGCGTGCAGAGTAGTGGTTTTACCAGAACCGGTTGGCCCCACAACCAGCAAAATGCCGTGGGGTTTTTGGATCATGCCTTCCAGTCGCTCCATGTTGGCCAGTGACATGTTCATCTTCTCAATTGGCATGGCACCACCGGCAGCCAAAATACGCATGACCACTCCTTCACCGGCTACGGTGGGAATGGTCGCAACCCGCACTTCTACCGTCTGCCCCGACATTTTGAATGCCAGTTTGCCGTCCTGCGGCACCCGCTTTTCAGCAATGTTGAGGTTGGACATAATTTTGATACGGGCAATTACTGCGCTGTGGTGTGACTGCGGGATCTGGTTCATATCGCGGCATACGCCGTCAACCCGCATACGAACCCGTGTTGGGCCGCTTTTTTCCGGGTCGATGTGAATATCAGATGCATTCAGGCGCTTGGCATCGTGCAGAATTCGGCTTACCAAACGCACAACTGCCGGGGCATCGTCAGACAGTTCGTCTACCTGGTCTTCGCTTTCTTCAACGGATGAACCAATTTCATCCAGAATCTCGCTCATCTCACCTGGCGCAGCGCCACCACCACCGCCGCCGAGGTATTGCATGATTTGATTGGGTAAACCCACGGCAATGTCGTAGCTGTCAATGCCAAGTGCGCTCTCAATTTCCATCAGCAGCGCCGCGTTGTTTGGCTCAGCCATAAGCACGATGGGCTTGTCCCGCACATCAGCCAGCACCGCCACAAAGTTGCGTTTCAGATAGGACAGGTTGAGACGGCTGTCACTCTGGTACAAGTGGTATTTGTCAGGTAGAAAAGGAACAAACGGTACCTGGTAATGAATCGACAATGAGTTACCGATCAGTTCTTCCGATAAACGCAATTCGGAAATCATGCGCTGCACCGCATGACGGTGATCCTGGGAGGTGTCGATTACATCTTTAAGGGCTTTTTCGGTAACGGCCTGTTGATGCACCAGCAAGTCAAACGGGCCATTGGTGCCGCCAAGTTCATAGCGGAACTTGTTGCCCAGAATGGCGGTCAGCTCTTTAGCCAGTTCCAGGTCCTGGTCATCAAACTTGCCATTCTGTTTGTTGATGATTTGCATCACCCCCATCATCACGCCGGCATTCAGAATAGGCAAGCACAGAATACTGTCAGTTTTAAAGTCGCTGGTTTTGTCGAATTTATCGGCAAAGCGAAGGCGCGGGTGAATTTGCTGCAGTTCGGCGGCGTCGTAGGGGTCGGCAATCATCAATGGCAATTGCGAGAGGGCAACATAACCAGCGATGGACATGGGGCTGATAGGCACCTTGATTTCCAGGGTTTCCTTGCCCGTTTTGAAACGTGCAACCAGGTCCTGATGCTGACGTCGGCGCTGAAAGATACTCATGCGGCCAGCCCCAAACAATTTCAGGATCATGGGCTCAAGACTCTGGTAGGCGTCCATTAATGAGGAATGGCTACGCAGTAGCGATGAAATTTGGTCGAGAGCCTGTTGGTGTCCGGAGGTGCCTAGCATAAGTTACTTCTATATTGTGATTATCCTTGTAAATCAGGAAGGTTGGTTGCCCGGTTATTTGCCTGACAGTATGAAGCACCGTGCGCTGGGGTGCACCTGTACAGAAAAACACGTTCCGTGATTTACTGAGTGTTGGTGTCCGAGAAGTCTTCGGGCTTTCCAGCCTGCCGATCCTGCGCTCCTCAGCACCTTGATTTCTAAGCTATCGTACTGTTTGTATTCAAAGATAGTCTAGCACTTTTACTTTTTATGACTATATAACAAACGTATGGTGCAACAAAGTATGGGATGGAAATTACTAAGCGGGTGCGGTTAGCTTTATTATAGTTAAGGATAATTTAAGTAATGTGGGTTAGGCTGACCTTACAGGTAATATCGTTCGGGAACCTTGAATGCGTGTACTGCTGGTAGAAGATGACGCGCCATTATCGGATGCATTGGCCAGGTCACTGCGCAATGCCCGCTATGTGGTGGACTGTGTTTATCGCGGCCAGGTTGCATTGAATGCGCTCCAGGCCAAACAGACAGATATGGTGATTCTGGATTTGGGGTTACCGGATATGGATGGTCTGGAAGTACTGAAGCAATTACGACGCCGTTTTCCAGCCATGCCTGTGCTTATTCTTACAGCGCGGGACAAAGTTACCGACAAAATACTCGGTCTTGACGCCGGGGCGGATGATTATTTACCCAAACCGTTTGAGATGGACGAACTGCTGGCCAGACTCAGGGCGATGGAGCGGCGGTTGGGAACTGCCAACAGTGCACTGATTGAAATTAGCCGTGTTTCGCTGAATACCCAGACATACGAACTGGCAATGGAAGGTACGCCCGTCGAATTGCCCCGCCGTGAACTAATGCTGCTCAAAGTATTGATGGAAAATGCCGGCCGCATTCAGTCCAAACAGCAATTGGAATCACGTCTGTACGAATGGGGTGAGGAAATTGCCAGTAACGCCATTGAAGTGCACATTCATCATCTGCGCAAGAAATTGCCGGAAGGGTTTATTAAAACGGTGCGCGGGGTGGGATATTGCATTCCAAATAAGGTAACTCATTGATTTTATGGCATCAATGCGCCGTTACCTTACCCTGTTACTGATCTGCTCGCTGGTGGTGATCATTTTTGCGGCCGCCATTCACGGTTATCGGGCAACCATGAATGTCTCTTCTGAGTTGCTCGACCGTGAATTGGAAAGTGTGCTGCAAACCGTTGCCAGCAGCCATCACATACAAAGCGAGCGTATTCGAACCACAGACATCGCTTTTCAGATATGGCAGAACGACACTTTGCTGGAGCGTTCGGCCAACGCACCACTCACTCCCATGGCTCCGCAGGTAGAAGAATATTCGGACCGCAATTTTGATAACACACGCTGGCGTACCCACGTAAGGCATATCGGTCCGCAGGGAATTTGGATCATGGTGGCGCAACCGCTGCAGAATCGCTTCGAACTGACCGAATCGATGACGGTATCGTCGGTAATGCCCGCCGTTCTCAGCGTTCCTGTGCTGGCATTTGTCGTGTTCTGGGCTGTGTCCTGGGGGCTTAGCCCGTTAAAGCGGCTGTCTGCACAGTTGTCCGGGCGCAAGGGGAAAGATTTGTCTCAAATCAGCCTGGCCAAGGTTCCACAGGAGCTGCAGCCGGTGGTCACCACCCTCAACTCAATGTTCGGCCGGTTGCACGATGCTTTTGAACGGGAACAGCAGTTTGCATCCAATGCCGCGCACGAGTTACGCACGCCCTTAAGCGTAATGAAAATCAACCTGCACAATCTGGCTCAGGAGCTCGGTGACAAACAGGATAAACTGGCGTCATTGCAGCAGGACACAAATCGAATGATTCACGTGGTCAATCAAATTCTGTTGCTCAGCCGCACCAGCCCGGAGATGTTTCAGTCCCAGCGTGTTGACACCAATCTTTACCAGGTGGCTCAGCAGGTCATTACTGACTTGTACAGTAAGATAGAGAGCAAGCAGCAACAGATTGAGCTGCACGGTGACGCGGTTACGATAATCAGCAATGAATTTGTGCTGTACACCCTGATCCAGAACCTGTTGGCCAATGCCATTGCGTATTCTCCTGAAGCGGCGCTGCTGAGGGTATCGATACGTAAGCATACTGGGGAGGTAGTTCTTGACGTGGAGGACTCAGGGCCAGGTATTCCGCTGGAAGAGCGCCAAAACGTAATGCAGCGTTTCTACCGCGATCAGCAGGACAGCCGGTATAAATCCCATGGCAGCGGCCTGGGTCTGGCGATAGTGGGGCAAATTGTTCAGCTTCACAATGGCAGAATTGAGCTGGGAGATTCGCCATTGGGCGGTTTGCGGGTCAGGGTAATATTCCCTCACACGGAAGGTGAACGGACAAATGATTCGGATTAATGCTTTGCTGTGCCTGATATTCGGATTGACTGCTGCGTCTGCCTGGGCCCTGCCGGAAACGGTTATTGAAATTCGTAATCATTTGTTCATTCCTCAACGGGTCACCATTCCGGCTAATACCAAAGTGAAAATCATTTTTGTGAATCACGACGACACACCTGAGGAAATTGACAGCTTTGATTTGAACCGTGAAAAAGTGGTGCTTGGGCACAGCCGGGCCACCATTTTCGTGGGGCCGCTGCCGCCGGGTGAGTATCAGTTTTTCGGCGAATATCATCCCAATACCGCAGTAGGTATCGTGGAGGTGACAGACATTGTGGAGGGTTCGAATGCTGATTAACACCGTGATCCTGTTCATTCGTGATACCTTGCCGATTTTTCTGCTTTACAGTTATTTGTCAGCATTGCCCGGGATGTCCGCCAGAATACCGCCTTTGTCTGTCGGATCGGGTATTTTGTTGGCGATCGTGCTCTATTTCAATTTGGACTGGCTCAGCCAAATGGCGGCCGGAGCCGGGCTGGAACTATTAAAAATTGCGACTCTGATGGTGGCCTTGGGAAGCTTGTGTGTTTGCCTTGGTAGGGCTGCAGCCAGCAACGGAAAACCGCCTGCTGTCTCTGTGTGGATTTTGGGGCTTGCACTCACTGCGCCTAATGCCATTCATTTTCTTATTTATTCAGTGGCCTACTGGCCGACGGAAACCAGCGATTTTAACCTGGTCTTTGGCATCATTATCGGGCTTGGAATCAGCTCCTGCCTGGCTATTTTACTGTATTTGCTAATTTCCCCTCTGGGCAGCACAAAATTCAAGTGGTTAATCCTGCTATTGTTCTGTGCCGGGCAAATTGCGCCTGTTGCAGCGTTGCTTGAACAAATTGATTATGTACCGAATCAATCCAGATTGTGGGACACCAGTCGTTGGGTAGCGGACGACAGCGAATACGGGCATCTTTTTAACGCCTTGTTTGGCTATGAGGCGACCCCGTCTCTTTTCTACTTGCTGATTTATGTGTTAACGCTGGTTGGGCCCCTATTCTGCGCCCGGCTGGTGATGCGTGGGGCTCCGGCTTCGGGTCATACTGCGAGGTGGTTATGAAAGTGTGGTTACTGCGCACAGGGATGCTGATTGCCGGTTTTTCCTGTCTGCCACTGTGGGCGGATAATTTCATTGTCGACAAGGTATACCATCCATATGTGTTGCCTTTTGAGCGGGAGTTCGAGTGGCGTCTGACCTCCCGCCAGAATGACAACGGTAACGTGCTTCAACAGCGCTTTGCGTTCGGGCATGCGCTTTCGGAGCGTGTGATCCTGGAAGCTTATATTGTCGGGGCCAGGGACGATTACGGCGATTTTGGGCTGGAGGGGTATGAGCTTGAAGCGCGCTGGATGCTGACTGAGCAGGGGCAGTACTGGGCAGACTGGGGGCTGCTTTTTGAAGTGGAAAAGCAGCATCATGAGGACATTTGGGAAGCCACAGCAGGCCTTCTCACTGAGAAGGAGTTTGGGCGCACCAGCCTGACCACAAATATTAAGGTCGTGTACGAATGGGGCGCTCAAATCAATGATGAATGGGAAGGCGAATTTAAGCTCAAATACCGTTACAGATGGATCCCGGAAGTACAGCCTGCGGTAGAGTTCTACGCGGCGGAAGACTACCTGGGGATAGGGCCCGCGTTCATGGGCATAAAACGGTTTGACGGCCAGCAGCAACTCAAGTGGGAACTGGGGTTTATTACCGGGTTAAATGGTGACAACAAAGACCATACCCTTCGTATGGCGCTGGAGTTTGAATTTTAAACATGCAAAACGGCAATAAACCGCCCTAAGTTTTGGAGCGGCTACTGTAATACCCGTTTGGGGTTGGTCAATTTAAGGTTATCTTAATATTGGTTGTCTAACATTCGCGTAAACTCTGTTCAGACCAGATTGATATGCGCTCATTTAATCTCAGTGTGGTGTTGCCGGCAAAAGAAGAGGCTCATAACCTCACACGTCTGCTCGAAGAAATTGCCCAGGCAGTACCCCACACCCAATCCGTGGAAGTCATCGTTGTCGACGATGGCAGTTGCGACGATACCCGGGAGCAGGTATTGGCACTGGCCCCCGCGTTGCCCTTTACCTGCCGCTTACTTTGTCATGCCAGTTGTTGCGGCCAGAGTGCTGCAGTATATACCGGGGTGCAGGCCGCAAATGGCCAATGGATTGTCACCATGGACGCAGACGGGCAAAACGACCCGGCAGATATTCAACAGCTTATAGAACTGGCGGAAAAGCAGGACGAGGCGCATTTCTGCATAATCGGCCATCGCCAGAAGCGCAAGGACACTCGCTGGAAACTTATCCAGTCCCGGATTGCCAATTCGGTGCGCCAATGGGCGTTGCACGATGACACTCCCGACACCGGTTGTGGAATCAAGTTGCTGCCCGCCGCCACATTCAAATCGTTACCCTACTTTGATCATATGCACCGCTATATTCCGGCGCTGGTAAAACGGCTGGGAGGGAAAGTTCTGACCGTGCCGGTCAATCACAGGCCCCGTGTCAGTGGCGAATCAAAATACACTGCCGGGAACCGGGGGTGGGCAGGGGTGCTTGATATTATTGGTGTTCGCTGGCTGATGCACCGAAGTCACTTCATCCAGGCAACAGAGAAAACACCGCCTCAATCTTCCCAACACTAAGAGTCTCGGATGTCCTGGTTAAAGAAGTTCAGCGTAGTGGCGTTTCTGGCACTGGCGTGGATGCTTACGCAGTCCTGGCCAGTGTTGGAGCATCTGACCGATTCCACCTGGTTGAGTCAATACGCCAAAAGTGCAGGTGGCTGGACCATTTTGGCCAGCGTCGGTGCAATGACCGTTTTACTCTGCATCGGTTTGCCCAGACAGGTGGTGGGCTTTGTCTGCGGTCTGTGGATGGGAACAGCCATGGGCATGGCTCTGGCAACATTTGTGAGTGGATTGGCCTGTGCCCTGACTTACGCATTGGCGCGTTTCTGGCTGAGCGACTGGATTGCACACCGATACTCTCGCAGGGCGGAATCGTGGCAGCGCTGGCTGACTACAGATACGTTTTTCAAAGTACTGGTGATTCGCCTGTTGCCTGTGGGCAGTAATCTGGTGACCAATTTGCTGGCAGGCAGTTTGCGTGTTCCTCCGGTCGCTTTTGTGACCGCAAGCGTCATCGGATATGTGCCGCAAACTCTGATATTTGCATTAGCTGGCCAGGGTATTGCCATTTCCAGTGGTGGGCATTTGGTTGCCAGCCTCGTCCTGTTTGCCTTGGCTACGGCTGTGGGGATCTTTCTCGCTAGAAGACGGCATGATGTTACTGAGCAGGTGAGCGATGCCAAGGTTTGAAGTGCATGCTGATTTTCAATGGATGTCAGTTCATTCCAGGGCCCTGTTTTTCGCCTTATTTGGTATTGCGGCAGTTCTTATTTTTGCAGGTTTGGGTATCCGCGGCCCCTGGCCTCCGGATGAACCCAGGTTTGCGCAGGTAGCCGCAGAAATGGTGAATTCCGGTAAGTGGCTGTTTCCCACACGGGGTGGTGAATATTACCCGGATAAACCCCCGGTGTTTATGTGGGCAATAGCCATTTTGTACAAACTCACCGGCAACCTCCATCTGGCAGTTCTGCTACCCAGTGCGCTCTGCAGCCTGTTGACGTGGTGGGTGACTTATCGGCTCAGTCGGCTGCTCTGGGGTGGCGCGGTTGCTGTGATTGCGGCAGCCGTGTTGTTGTTGATGCCCCAGTTTCTGATACAGGCCAAATTTGCACAGATTGATGCCATGGTGTCGTGCTGGATCATGCTGGGTGTGTATGGGTTTATGTATCACTTCTTTATCCGCTCGTCCTGGCGGCACTATTATTTTGCCTGGGCTATGATGGGGCTGGGCGTGATTACAAAAGGGGTGGGTTTTCTGCCTCTTTTTCTCCTGATTCCGACAGGCTTCTTTGCCTTCAGGGGCAAGTTGCCCGGGCGCTGGCAATGGCGGGCGGCATTGGGGCCGGGGGTTATGCTGGCAGTTATAGCCCTGTGGCTGGTTCCTATGTACTGGGCCGTGGAACACAGCAATGACCCGCTGCTGCATACCTACCGGAACAACATTCTGTTTAAGCAAACCGGTGAGCGTTATGCCAATGCCTGGCATCACATCGAACCCTGGTATTACTATATACTCAAGGTCATCCCCGTGTTCTGGTTGCCAGCATTGCTGGTGTTCTTTTCAGTGCGCAAACTGGATTGGCGCCGCCTGTTTCATCAACCTGCTGCAGTAAGTCTGCTGGCATGGGGGGTGTTGGTGGTAGCCTTTTTCAGTATCAGCCCTGGCAAGCGCGGCGTTTATCTTTTGCCCGCCGTGCCTGCAATGGCAATGGCGGCTGGTGTTTTGCTGTCGACATCAGGAATAACCCCACGCTTCCGGGCGATGGTTCTTGGTGTGTGTGTGTTGCCCGGCCTGATGGCCAGCCTGGTTGGATTGCTGGCGCTGAACCACCCTGCGGAACTGGTAACGAAGGTGCAGGATTACCAGGGTAATATGGCGACTTTGGATGCGCTTGGCTGGCTTTGTTTGGCAGTCGGAGGGCTGGTTTTGCTAATCGTGTGGTTCGGGAGAAAGGCCAATCCGCTGGTTACTTTACTGGCAATGGTAATGGCGGTGATATTGCCGGTATGCACCTTTGGGTATGCCCTGTTGCAGCCTTTTCGCACTCCAGTGAATGTGTTGCAGGCTGCGGCAGAGCGTGTTTCCGAGCAAGCTGACATTGCCATTATCGATTTTCGCAGCCAATATTTGCTGTACGCTGACCGCCCTCTGGTCCATTTCGGCTTCCATACATCTTCTGAACAGGCTCAACAACTTGCCTGGCTATGGATAAGCGCCGAGCCTGAGCGCTGGTTGATGGCACCGGAATCGGCAGCGCTGCCCTGTTTTGATTTACACAAGGGCATTTATCTTGGCGTTGCCCACCGGCAAAGCTGGTATCTGTATTCGGCCGCAAGTGCGTTGCCGAGTTGTGCCAGTGCCCCCGCGAAAGGCAATATTTATTCAGCCGGGCAAAAATCGCGCGGGATTAATGTTAGCTTAAGGTTGCCCGTCCATAGTCTGTCACAAGAATCTTGAGTAAGGATTTCATTGTGACAGTAATCTCCACTTCAGTCCTGCAGACTCGCCCGGCGGCGGAAAGTAATCGCTCAATACGGCAGTTTACGCTTATCACGGCTTCCGCTATCTCGCCGAACCGCAAGCATGTTGAAACATTCATTGCCAATGGGTATGCCAATGCGTTCAATGCCAATATCAGGCATTTTTATCCTGTGCTGGTTGCGGTTGATAGCAATGGGGTGCGTGCGGCGCTGGGGTTGCGCAGTGCTCAGCAGCCCTTCTTTACAGAGCAATATCTGCCAGAGCCACTGACGGAGAGCTTAGCCCGCAAAGGCATTGTGGTACCCCGGAATGAAATCATTGAAGTGGGCAATCTGTGCAGTGTGTCTTCGCGTTTTACGTTGCCTTTGTTGCTGGCGGTCTGCAGTGGCGTGTTTATCCGGGGTAAGCGCTATCTGATATTTACTGCGACTCAAAAGCTTAAAGAATTTTTCTGTCGTAACGATTTATCACTGCATTACCTGGCCGATGCGCGCGAAGCCTGCCTTAAAGAGCCCAAGGATGATTGGGGCAGCTACTACCAAACTAATCCTCAGGTGTTCGCACTGGCAGTGGAAGATGTTGTTCGGCTGATGCTGTCTGAGCCTGGCTTACGACGTTTGTGGAATGAGGTGTCCGGGCAACTAGCCCCGCTGGACCAGCAGTTAAGGTGTTTAGGATGATTGGCAAAATAGCTAATTGGCCCGGCGAACGCACGGCACTGGAATTTCGTAATGGCCGCCTGACTTACGCTGAGCTTGTTGAGGCTGTTGAGCTGAGAGCTGCGTGGCTCAGGGCGCAGAAAGTGTCACGGGTGGCTCTCATGATGGACAACACGCCGGAGTGGGTGCTGTTTGATCTTGCCTGCCAGCAAGCGGGCGTTTGCTGTGTGCCGGTGCCGGGTTTCTTTTCGGCAACCCAGCTATGTCATCTTTTTGAGCAGGCAGGAATTGAACTGCTACTCAAAGATTCAGCGGCGGCGGAGCTGCCTGCTGCAGAGGTGGTTTGCCTCTTTGACGGCATTTATGCCTTCCGGTTTTCGCCTCTCTGGGAGCCGCTAATACCCCATGGCTGTGAAAAAATTACCTTTACCTCCGGTTCTACAGGAGCGCCAAAAGGCGTTTGTCTGAGTACCGCGTCCCAGTGGCAGGTGGCGGAGTCGCTGGTCAAACAGGTTGGCTTGGAACAGGTTCGGCATTTGTGCCTGTTGCCGCTGCCAACCTTACTGGAGAACATCGCGGGCGTGTATGCGCCGCTGCTGGCCGGTGGAACCGTGGTGCTGGCCAGTGAAGAAATGCGGGGCTTTGCCGGCAGCCGACTGGTAAAGCCAGAGAGCCTTTTGAAGTTGCTGGTGGATACACATCCACATACGCTGATCCTGGTGCCTGAGCTGCTTAACATATTGCTGACGGCAGCGCAGAGTGGCTGGCAGCCGCCCACGTCGCTGAAATTTATTGCAGTGGGTGGAGCTCATGTTGCTAGCGAGTTGCTGGAACGGGCGCAGGCTCTGAATTTGCCGGTGTATCAGGGCTATGGGTTGTCAGAGTGTGTGTCAGTTACTGCGTTAAACCTGCCCACAAATGTTCAGCCCAGTTCCGCCGGTGTGCCACTGAATCACAATATCCTTGCTATAGAAAACGGTGAAGTAGTGGTGCAAGGCAACCTGTTTTTGGGTTATCTGAATGAACCGGATTCTTTCTATCCAACCAAAGTCAAAACCGGCGATTTGGGCAGCTTTGCAGGCGACTTTCTTCACATTGACGGGCGTCGCAAGAACCTGTTGATCAATTCGTTCGGGCGCAATATTTCGCCAGAGTGGATTGAAGCGGAGTTGATGGCCAGCGGGTTTTTTCTGCAGGTGATGGTAGCGGGGGATGCCATGCCCCACTGTGTCGCCCTTCTGGTGCCCATGTCTGACTCACTTTCAGAACAACATATTCAGCAGGCCGTGATGCAGGTGAATCAGCGCCTGCCCGATTATGCACAAATATGTAATTGGCTTCAGGTAGCTCCTTTTTCCGCCCAGCAAGGTCAGCTGACACAAAACGGTAAGCTCAAGCGTGCTGCAATCCTGGCCCGGTATCAAAACGACCTTAATGCCCTGTACCGGTTACAGGCATAGCGAAAGACGACGGAGTGGTCTCATGAGTTTCTATCATACTTTGCAATCTCAAACAGAGGGAGCGCGACAATCCCTGATAACGGCGCCGATTATTGAGCGTTGTTTTGCAGGCGATATTCAACTGGACGATTACATTGCGTTCCTGCAGCAGGCTTATCACCATGTAAAGCATACGGTGCCTCTGCTGATGGCAGCCGGTGCGACGTTACCCGAATCCAAGGAATGGCTGCGGGAGGCGGTGGGCGAGTATATAGAAGAGGAAATGGGCCATCAGGAGTGGATCCTCAACGATTTGGCTGCGTGCGGCGTGGACAAGGAACAGGCCAGAAACAGCCGGCCATCTGCCGCTACCGAGCTTATGGTCGCTTATGCCTACGACGCTATTCGCAGGGTTAACCCATTGTGCTTCTTTGGCATGGTATATGTGCTGGAAGGCACCAGTATCGCACTGGCAGATGCTGCTGCTGGCCAAATCCGTTCCAGTCTTGGTTTGCCTGATCGTGCGTTCAGCTACCTGCGTTCTCACGGTTCACTGGATCAGGAACACATCGTATTTTTTAAAGGCCTGATGAATCGGATTACTGATCCGGAGGAGCAGGCGCTCATCGTTCACAGTGCGACTATGTTTTTCAAATTGTATGGCGACATATTTCGTACTTTGGAGCCGGATCACGGCCTGATGCGGGTAGCGTGATATGAGCATGGTCTGGAAAAATGATATTGCAGTTCTGACCGGAGCAACCGGAGGGATAGGGCAGACCATTGCCAGAGTTCTGGCACAGAAAGGGGTAACCCTGCTCCTGAATGGCCGTAACGCCGAAAAGCTTGAGGCTTTGCGCCAGGCGTTACCGGGCGAACACATAACCGTGGCTGCGGATATCAATACTGAAACCGGGCGCAATGCCCTGGTAGAAACCTGCGCTGAAATGCCCTACATCAGTCTGCTTATCAACAACGCCGGAACCAGTATAACGGGAGCATTTACTCAACTGAGTGAAGACCAGCAAAGTGCGCTGGTGCAGACTAACCTGTTGGCACCCATGGCGCTTACTCAGCGCTTGATGCCGATGTTGTCACAGGCCAGGCAAGCGCACGTAGTGAATGTGGGCTCGACATTTGGCAGCATTGGCTTTCCCTATCATGCCGCTTACTGTGCCAGCAAGTTTGGCCTGCGAGGGTGGACCGAAGCCCTGCAAAGGGAACACCACGGCCAGAGTGTCAGTTTTCACTATCTCGCCCCCAGAGCCACCCACACCGAAATCAATTCCAGTGAGGTGGTGGCCATGAATAAGGCATTAGGAAACAAGATGGACCCACCAGAACTGGTGGCCACAGAACTGGTGCAACAACTTGAGAAAAAGCAGCCTCGATGTTTCATAGGTTTTCCGGAAAAATTGTTTGCAAGAATTAATGGGATCTTTCCGGGGCTGGTTGACAGTGCACTGAGAAAGCAACTCCCAACGGTAAAGCACCACATTGCTTCATCCCATCAGGAGACACAGATATGAAACTCTTACCACTAATTGCAATTACTTTGCTGATGTCGCGGCCCTGCCTGGCAGGCAACAGCAGTGACAGCCAACTGTTGAGCATTCAGCGCCAATGGGCACACATTAATTACGAACTGGAGGGAGACTCCAAAGCCGATGCGTTCAAAGCGCTGATTGTTGAAGCGGAAGCGCTGGTGAAAGCTGCGCCTGAAAATGCAGCCAACCACATCTGGCTGGGTATTGTTCAATCCAGTACGGCCGGTGCGGAAGGTGGACTGGGGGCATTGAAATATGCCAAAGCGGCAAGAAAGAACCTGGAGCAGGCGTTACGCCTGGACGAGACTGCGCTGCAGGGTTCGGCATTGACCAGCCTTGGTGTATTGTACCATAAGGTACCCGGTTGGCCGATTGGCTTTGGGTCGGATAAAAAGGCGCAGCAGTTGTTGGCAAAAGCGCTGGAAATCAATCCCGGCGGACTAGACCCCAACTATTTCTACGCTGAGTATTTATTTGATAATGGCAAGTATGCGGAGGCGCGCAATTACCTGCTGATAGCACAAAATGCGCAACCACGCCCTGATCGCCCTTTAGCGGACAGTGGCCGCCAGCAGGAAGTGGCGTTGTTGTGGCAAAAACTGGAGAGCAAATAGCCTTGTAAGGTGGTTTCTCATGGGAACTGGCCAGGGTTAAATCAGGCTGGTTCACAACCATGACAGCATCGCTGTATATAGCGATGCTGTGCATCAGCGACGTTTTCCTATTTGCCGCGTACCGATGTAATGGAACAGAATGAAAAAACACACGACGCTGACCATAAAAGGGTATATCAGCAATTTAGAAGGGATGAGATTGAGCGAAGACGCAGCAACGCACACCAGCGCAGAGAGCCCGCTTGCGTACCCAGCCCGGTAGATAGCAAAGTTCATTTCATCAGGTTCCTTTACGGTTGGTAACGCTTGAAGAAAGTGACACAACTACCCTGCACCCCTCACCAGCCCAGTAGCCAGTAATTAAGAGTCTGTTAGGTGCATTGTTGCTTATAACAGCGTTTTTGCGCCAGACCTTAAACTGTACTCAAGCCGAGAATTGGAAACAGAGCTTGGGTGTACAAATATCCCACAAAAACAGTTGCGCTCAGCCTCAATACCTGTATAATTCGCGCCCACTTGCCCGAACGGGGGCAATGGAGTTTTTAGCCGCAGCCTCACTGCTTTTAGGGTGGTTGCCGAAGTAACAGAGTCAATTCCGCAGGATTTGCAGCTTTTACCGGCGTGCTAGAACAAAGAACAGGGTTCCAATTGGGAACCACCGGTTTACGCACATCTTTTCTTCCCGGAAGTAATGGGAGAGAAAAGGTGAATTTTTTTGTTCTTTCGATTGGAGCTTAATCGATGCCAAATCAAAGAATTCGTATTCGTTTGAAAGCGTTTGATCACAAGTTGATCGATCAGTCTACGGCTGAAATCGTTGAAACGGCGAAACGCACTGGTGCTCAGGTCAGCGGTCCAATTCCACTGCCGACTCGCAAAGAACGCTATACAGTTCTGATTTCTCCGCACGTCAACAAAGACGCGCGTGATCAATACGAAATCCGTACTCACAAGCGTTTGGTAGACATCATCGAGCCAACTGACAAGACTGTAGACGCCCTGATGCGTTTGGACTTGGCTGCTGGTGTTGATGTTCAAATCAGCCTGGGCTAATAAGAGAGGGTAATAACAATGGCGATTGGTCTAATCGGTCGTAAAGTGGGTATGACCCGCATCTTCACTGAAGATGGCACGTCTATCCCTGTGACTGTTATTGAAGCGACCCCAAACCGTGTTACTCAGCTTCGCACTGAGGAAACTGACGGTTATCGCGCTCTTCAGGTTACTGCTGGAACCAAGAAAGCGAACCGCGTGAACAAAGCTGAAGCAGGTCATTTTGCTAAAGCGGGTGTTGATGCTGGTCGCGGTCTGTGGGAATTCCGCCTGGAAGACAACGAGGGTGCCGAAATTGAAGTGGGCAGTGAAATCACTGTTGAAATCTTCAACGACACCAAGAAAATTGATGTAACAGGTACATCTAAAGGTAAAGGTTTTGCTGGTGCTATCAAGCGCTGGAACTTCAGCCATCAACGTAACTCGCACGGTAACTCATTGTCTCACCGTGCCCCTGGTTCGATTGGTCAAAACCAGTCTCCAGGTAAAGTTTTCAAAGGCAAGAAAATGGCCGGTCAGCTTGGTAACAAGCAAGTGACTACCCAGTCTTTGGAAGTAGTACGTGTTGACGTAGAAAACAGCCTGATCCTGGTTAAAGGTGCCGTACCTGGCGCAACAGGCGGCGATGTTATCGTTAAGCCTGCTGTTAAAGCGTAACGTCTGGGGAGTGAACTGATGGAATTAACATTGAAAGATGCGCAAAGCGCTCTTGAAGTATCCGAAGCGACCTTTGGACGTGAATTCAACGAAGCCCTGGTTCATCAGGTAGTCGTTGCTTATGGTGCAGGTAGCCGTCAGGGTACCAAAGCGCAAAAAACGCGTTCTGAAGTACGTGGTGGTGGTAAGAAGCCTTGGCGTCAAAAGGGTACTGGTCGTGCCCGTGCCGGTACTATCCGCAGCCCGATTTTTGTTGGTGGTGGCCGTGCATTCGCTGCTAAGCCTCGTAACCACGAGCAAAAAGTTAACAAGAAAATGTACCGCGGTGCTATTAAGAGCATTCTGTCTGAACTGGTTCGTCAAGAGCGTTTGATCGTTGTTGAGAAGTTCGGTGTTGATGCACCTAAGACTAAATCTCTTGTAGCTAAGCTGAACGAGCTGGAGCTGAACGACGTTCTGATCGTAACTTCTGAAGTGGATGAGAACCTGTTCCTGTCTGCGCGCAACCTGTACAAAGTTGATGTACGTGATGTTGCGGGTATTGACCCGGTCAGCCTGATTGCATTTGAAAAAGTGCTGATGACTGCAGATGCAGTGAAACAGCTTGAGGAGGCGTTAGCATGAGAGAAGAACGTCTACTGAAGGTGCTTAAAGCACCTCACGTTTCAGAGAAGTCTACTATGGCTGCTGAAGCGAACAACACAGTTGTATTCAAAGTAGCTAAAGACGCGAACAAAGCCGAAATCAAAGCAGCAGTTGAAAAACTGTTCGAAGTTGAAGTTGAAGGTGTTCGCACTGTGAACGTTAAGGGTAAAACCAAGCGTCACGGCATGTCTTTCGGTAAGCGCAGCGACTGGAAAAAGGCCTACGTGGTTCTTAAAGAAGGTCAGGACATCGACTTTGTCGGTGGCGCTGAGTAAGAAGGGGATTAGAAATGCCATTATTGAAAGCTAAGCCAACTTCTGCCGGTCGTCGTCACGTTGTTCAGGTTGTTAACCCTGATCTGCACAAAGGCGCGCCTTACGCTCCTCTGTTGGAAAAGAACAGCAAGTCTGGCGGTCGTAACAACAACGGTCGTATTACTACTCGTCACATCGGCGGTGGTCACAAGCACCACTACCGTGTAATCGACTTCAAACGCACCAAAGACGGCATTCCTGCCAAAATTGAGCGTTTGGAATACGATCCTAACCGTTCTGCCAACATTGCCCTGGTACTGTATGCAGATGGTGAGCGTCGTTACATCCTGGCTCCTAAAGGTCTGAAGGCTGGCGATTCTGTTCAGTCTGGCTCTGATGCGCCTATCAAAGCAGGTAACACCCTGCCGATGCGCAACATGCCTGTAGGTACCGTTGTACACGCAATTGAAATGAAGCCTGGCAAAGGTGCGCAAATCGCACGTTCTGCTGGTGCATACGCTCAGATCCTGGCGCGTGACGGAAACTACGTCACTCTGCGTCTGCGCTCTGGCGAAATGCGTAAAGTATTGTCTGATTGCCGCGCCACCATTGGTGAAGTGGGCAATGCAGAGCATATGCTACGTTCACTGGGTAAAGCAGGCGCAAGCCGCTGGCGCGGTGTTCGTCCTACCGTTCGTGGTGTTGCCATGAACCCGGTTGACCACCCACACGGTGGTGGTGAAGGACGTACATCTGGTGGCCGTCACCCAGTCACTCCTTGGGGTATTCCTACTAAAGGTAAGAAGACCCGAAGCAACAAGCGTACTGATAAGCTTATCGTACGTCGTCGTAACAAGTAAAAGCGAGGATTCACCATGCCACGTTCTCTCAAGAAAGGTCCATTTATCGACCTTCACTTGCTGAAGAAGGTAGAGGCTGCAGTGGAAAAGAACGACCGTAAACCAATCAAAACTTGGTCTCGTCGTTCCATGATCATCCCAGATATGATTGGGTTGACCATTGCGGTCCATAACGGTCGCCAGCACGTTCCTGTAATCGTCAGTGACGAAATGGTTGGCCATAAGTTGGGCGAATTTGCGCCAACGCGTACTTACCGCGGCCATGTCGCGGATAAGAAAAGCAAACGTTAAGGGGAAAAGAAATGGAAGCATTAGCTAAACATCGTTTTGCCCGCACGTCGGCTCAAAAGGCACGCTTGGTTGCGGATCAGGTTCGCGGAATGCACGTTGAGAAAGCTCTTGAGCTTCTGGCGTACAGCCCAAAGAAAAGCGCAGCGCTGATTAAGAAAGTATTGGAATCTGCGATTGCAAACGCAGAGCACAATGAAGGTGCGGACATCGACGAATTGCGCGTTGCCAAAATCTTCGTTGATGAAGGCCCAACTATGAAACGCATCAAGCCACGTGCCAAAGGTCGTGCTGATCGTATCTTTAAGCGTAGCAGTCACATCACTGTGGTTGTAGCGGATAACTAGGAGTAGATAATGGGACAGAAGGTACATCCTACAGGTATACGCCTGGGTATCAGCAAACCATGGACTTCTACCTGGTACGCTAATACCGCAGACTATGCGGATAACCTGTTTAACGATCATCAGGTACGTCAGTACCTGACGAAACAACTGAAAAACGCTTCACTGTCTAAGATCGTGATCGAGCGTCCGGCCAAGAGCATCCGTGTGACCATTCACACTGCTCGTCCTGGCGTGGTCATCGGTAAGAAAGGTGAAGACGTAGAAAAGCTGCGTAACCATGTTTCTAAGCTGGCCGGTGTGCCTGCTCAGATCAACATTGCTGAAGTACGCAAGCCTGAGCTGGATGGTCAGCTAGTTGCTGACAGCATCTCCAGCCAGCTGGAACGCCGTGTAATGTTCCGTCGCGCCATGAAGCGTGCGGTACAAAACGCAATGCGTTTAGGTGCCAAAGGTATCAAAGTTGAAGTAAGCGGCCGTTTGGGCGGTGCAGAGATTGCCCGTACCGAATGGTACCGTGAAGGTCGCGTACCACTGCACACTTTCCGTGCAGACATTGATTACGCAACTTCTGAAGCGTCAACTACCTACGGTATCATCGGCGTTAAAGTATGGATCTTCAAAGGTGAAGTACTGGGCGGTCTGCCTACTACTCAAGAGCAGGCACCTGCCGCTCAACCTAAGAAGAAAGGCCGCAGCGCTAAGCGAGAGGGCTAATCATGTTACAACCAAAGCGTACGAAATTTCGTAAACAGCATAAAGGTCGTAACCGCGGACTTGCGATTGCTGGAGGCAATGTAAGCTTCGGTACTTATGGCCTGAAAGCGGTTGGCCGCGGTCGCATGACAGCGCGTCAAATCGAAGCAGCGCGTCGTGCCATGACTCGTCACGTTAAGCGTCAAGGTAAAATCTGGATCCGGGTTTTCCCTGACAAGCCAATTACTCAGAAGCCTCTTGAAGTGCGTCAGGGTAAAGGTAAAGGTAACGTTGAGTACTGGGTATGCCAGATTCAACCTGGTCGTGTTCTGTATGAGATGGAAGGGGTTCCTGAGTCTCTGGCACGGGAAGCGTTTGAATTGGCAGCGGCTAAACTGCCATTTAAAACAACCTTTGTAACTCGGACGGTGATGTAATGAAAGCGACTGAACTGAAAGACAAAAGCGTAGAAGAGCTGAACGCAGAGTTGTTAAACCTGCTACGCGAACAGTTCAACTTGCGCATGCAGCATTCAACTGGTCAGCTTGAAAAAACCGACCAGTTGAGAAAAGTGCGTCGTAACATCGCGCGTGTTAAAACCATTCTGACTCAAAAGGCTGATGCGTAATGACTGAGCAAAAAATTCGTACAGTACAAGGTCGTGTGGTTAGCAACAAGATGGATAAAACCATCACTGTTGTGGTTGAACGTTTCGTTAAGCACCCTATCTATGGGAAGTTCATCAAGCGTTCTACTAAGCTGCACGCCCACGACGAAAACAACGTGTGCAACGAAGGCGATACTGTAACAGTACGTGAGTGTCGTCCTCTGTCCAAAAACAAAACCTGGACTCTGGTTAACGTTGTTGAAAAAGCCGGCGTTTAATCGCTGACTTTAGTCAAACTTAAAAAAGCCGCTCACTCGAGCGGCTTTTTTGTGCGCGCATCTTTGATGTTACAATCGGCCAGACTGGAATGTATTGACATCATCCTGACTTACCGACATCGGTGAACATCAAAGGCACTTACAGCAAACAAGGAATTCGGGCTTCATGAGTCAACCGCAGAGACCTTACTCGCCGTCATTAACCCATACGGTAACCCGTTGGCTGTATACCTGTCTGTTGTTGCTGGTCGTTCCGCTTGTTGCTGTGAGTCAGTTAGTCAGCCGATCTTTTTACGTTAAGGCCACAAACCGCAACCGACTCGAACGTTTTGGCTTGGTTCCCACGGCACCCCAGCCAAACGGTTATCTGTTTCATTGTGTTTCAGTGGGAGAAGTGGTGGCGGCCTCCTGTGTGATTAAGCGCCTGCGGCAGGAACAGCCGGATATTCCCATTACCGTCACCACTACTACCGCTACAGGTTCGGCACGGGTCACAGACCTGTTCGCAAATCAGGTCCACCATTGCTATCTGCCATACGACTTGCCCATGTGTATGGCGGGGCTGCTTTCACGAATCAGGCCGCGAAAGGTTTTAATTACCGAAGTCGAACTTTGGCCGAATCTTATCCATGCCTGTTGGAAGCGAAATATTCCTGCGGTGGTTATCAATGCACGGATGACAGAGCGTTCCGCTGGCCGTTATCACAAGCTGAGTGCGCTGTTTGTTCCCATGCTTAAAAAGCTTAGCCATGTTTGTGCACAGGGCCAGAGGGACTATGACGGCTACCTTTATCTTGGCCTGGAAAAAAGTAAGTTAACGCTAACTAACAATATCAAATTTGATCAGGCAGCGGGCATATCGGTCAATGGCCAGGCCACAGGTTTTCTGAACCTTTCTCGGGGCCAGCGCCCGGTCCTGATTGGAGGCAGTACCCATGACCCGGAAGAAGCGGCATTGCTGGATGCCGCAGCAAAATTGAGGGTTCATTATCCAAACCTGCTACTGGTACTGGTGCCTCGTCACCCACAACGATTTGACACGGTGGCCGGGTTGCTGGTCAATCAAGCGGTCGTTTTTGTCCGAACTTCTGAGGTTGACCACATCCACGAGGATTGCCAGGTCGTGTTGGTGGATGAAATGGGCAAACTTAATCAGGTTTACTCAGTGGCCAATATGGCCTTTGTGGGGGGCAGTCTGGCGGACCGGGGCGGGCATAACGCTCTTGAACCAGCTGCCCAGGCGCTGCCGATTCTGATGGGCCCACACACCTATAATAATCCGATTATCTGTGAGTATCTGCAGGAACAGGGTGCACTGACTCTGGTCAACAGCAGCGATGACATAGCCCGGATATGCCTGCAATGGCTGGCGCAGCCTGAAGAGGCAAAGAGGGCCGGGGTTGCCGGCCTTTCGGTACTGCAAAACAACAGCGGCGCGGTTGAAAAAACCTTAGACGTAATTAGGGCCTGTTGATCTCTGCTGTTCAAGTTTGCGAGACAAACGCTGCCCTAAATCGTGATAGTAGAAATTGAAGTGCGAAGTTATTGAGGCTGAGAGATCAAAAAATAAACCCCATAAGGGTGCGCAGGCTCCCCATATTAGTACTTTGGTCTAGGTTTTTTTTGTTGGATGCTCAGCCTTGGAGTTTTATATATTTGATTTTATTGGTTTTATTATTTGTGGCCTGACCTTTGCTATCTTGGCTACGACGTCGTATTTGGGGCACCAAAAAATACAACAAACCTGCTTTCGGGCAGAGCCCTTTTACACGTTATTCCAGGGAGACGCACCCTGTCACTTGTGGCAGGGTGCGGTTCTGGCCCCAATTTTCTGTTCCAACTTCAAACTGGAACGTTCTCTGGCAGGATCAGGCTTATCAAACGCCAGCCCGGTTTGGGTTCTTTCTTTTCGCCACTTAATATCGTCATTGAGCGATTGTTTTCGTCGATGGCTATCAACGGGGTTGCCCGGCCTTTATAGGTTTCATAATAGTCTTTGTAACTAAATTCTTCGGTGATACGAGTGGTTTTGATGCTGGCTCCCCGTGCAACTGCCGAGGCGAGATATCCGTAAGTCACCCCATCATCAAACAGGGTTAATTTTCTAGCGTACTGTTCGCTGACCTGGTGACTGGGCCGGGTGGATTGTTCGTTGTTGGTCAGGCCCCAAACTTTATTTTTTCCAAGCGAATATTCAAAGTGGTAGGCAACCAGAGGATTGAGCTGTTTATACGGAGATAAAATCAAAACTGTACCGATAGCACTCACATCCAGGTAACGGGCGGCATGGTCTGACATGGGGTTACCAAAATAAACCGGGATCTCCATCATTCTAGCCTCTCGAATGGCGTCCCAGTTGGTGTCGGCAACGCGAACACTCAGGCCCTGTTGCAGCATTTCTTTTGCCAGCATGCGGCAGAACTGATTGCCGCCGAACAATAAAAATCCGGTAGGGGCGGGTGCTCTGACATTCAGCCAGGTTGCAACAGAGCGGGCCGTTAAGCTCTGGACTACCACTGTGGCGATGATCACCAGAAACACCATTGGCACCAGTACACCCGCACCTTCGTAACCCAGCTTTTCAAGCTTGAGAGAAAACAGCGCGGATACGGCTGCAGCAACAATGCCCCTGGGGGCGATCCAGCTGAGTAACGCCAGTTCATTGGTTTTCAGACCGGTGCCCGGCGAAGATGCCAGCACGGAGAGTGGCCTGGCAATGAAAAGAATGGTTGCCAGCACAATCAGCATTTCCCAGCCAATGTCGTAGATGGCGTGCAGCTCAATACGGGTTGCAAGAAGAATAAACAGGCCGGAAATCAACAACACACTCAGGGTTTCTTTGAATTCGAGTATGTCCTCCACCTCTACATTTCTCATATTTGCGATAACCATGCCGGTGATGGTGACAGCGAGCAGACCGGATTCATGGGCATAATGATTTGACAGCGCAAATACCCCAAGAATCAGTGTTAAAACAGCAGTGTTTTGCAGGTAATGTGGTATCCACTGTTTTCGTAACGAATGGCCCAGCGCGAAACCCGCACCAATTCCCAACAGGGTGCCGATGCCGATGGTTTTGCCAAAGGTGAACAGGGTGTGGGTAATTGCAGCTTCCTGCGAGGCAACAATAAATTCAAACACAAGTACAGCCAGCAGTGCGCCGACAGGGTCAATAATGATGCCTTCCCAACGCAGAATGTTGGCGAGGTTTGACTGCGGACGGACGGTTCTCAGCATGGGAACGATGACCGTAGGGCCAGTAACCGTTACCAATGCACCGAAAAGAAAAGACAGGTGCCAGTTGAGATCGAGGCAGAAATGGGCGGCGATGGTTGCAATAATCCAGGTAACCAGCACCCCTATGGTGCAAAGGTTTCTTACCATTTTGCCGTGCCCGGCAATATCGCTGAACTTCAGCGTTAGTGAGCCTTCGAAAAGAATGATAGCTACTGACAGGGAAACCACCGGAAACAGCAAATCACCGAACAGCGCCTCCGCATTAAGAATATTGAAAACCGGGCCAACCAGAATGCCAACTACCAGTAAGGGCAAAATTGCCGGGATTCGGATGCGATAGGCAAAATATTGGCAGGCTATGGATAACAATCCAACCAGAACAAGTGATACTAATGGCTCAGACAAGCGGGTGTTCCTTCCCTGTTATGGGCTGCGATAGTGAGTTTCAGTGCTGTATTGACTGCTGATGCGGACTGGTTCGAAGCAAGCGGTAGCCGTCATACAGAGTTGATCAAGTTGCAGGTGATACTCCCGGCCATTTTTCTGTATGGTGAAGCTCAAAGCACGGCTGCTCAATACATTGTATTAGAAATAAAAAATAGAGAGTCCGGCTGATGCTGTCAACGTGTGTGGTGGAATGTTTCAGCCGGAAGCTCTTTTGCAGGATAAGTTTTCGCTTAAACTCAATCTGGCTCGGCACTGGTATTGCAAAGCAGAGTGCAAAGGGATTGTATGAGGCTTTGTGCTTGCCGGTGCAGAGTTTGCCCGTACATTGAGTGAGACGGGAAGCAACATTTTTAGGAAGGGTAGGCAAAAATGGCGAAGCTGAAAGCGCCAACCGGATATGTACGAAGGTTAGCAGGGTATTGTTTGGCGGTTGTGCTGGCGCTGTCAGGATGTGCTATGGCTTTGTTCCATAACGTGCCAGGCAATGCACAGAGTGTGAATGCGGAGGCCGAAATTCAAATTGTGTTTGATAGGCAACTGCCTTCAGAGATGTCTGAAACTTCCGGGTTGTTCTGTTCTCATGAGCAGGTTTTTACCCTTAATGACTCCGGAAATCCCCCAGACATATTCACCCTGAACTCACAGGGCGAGGTCACACAAATTCAATCGCTAAAAGAGCCGAACTTTGATTTTGAAGCACTCAGTGGAGACGAGGCTTCGTTTTATGTCGGCGACATCGGGAATAATTTTGGCCGCCGGCGCCACCTTATCATTCGCAAGATTGACCGCATTACGGCCGATACCCGGTTTAATATTGAAGTTGTTCCGGATGAGTACGTACCAGGAAGTTATCGTATCAGACAGCATGATTTTGATGCCGAAGCCATGGTTTTGAAAGACCAGGCCCTGTGGCTGTTCACCAAAAGCTGGGCAACCGGAGAAGCTAAAGTTTATCGTGTGGACCCGCGGGAACCCCGCCAACACCTTGCCCCTGTTGCAACTATCACCGGCCTTCCCGGCCTTGTCACCGGAGTGGATTGGGATAGCCTGAACCAGCGCTTTCTGGTAGTGGGGTATCAGCTTTCACTGCTCTCATCCTTCTCACCCTTCGTGGCGGAGATTACCACTGACTTTGTTGTAACAAAGACCTGGCCGTTAACCGGATACGGGCAGGTTGAGGGTGTGTGTGTGGCTGCCAATGGTGATGTCTGGTTTAGCCAGGAAGCCAGCCCTTTCAGAGATTCCCGTCTGGTGCGTTTCCGATTCACGCAGTGATCCAACATCCGGCCTGTTATGTTCGCCGGTTAGTTTCTGTTCAACATGCCTAAGCATCGTTACTCATACCCATTATACGGTTTTTTTGTGCCTATACTTTGTTCAAGACTTAATCACTGACCAGCAATGGCATGCACCGGTCGAGGGAGTAGTGAATGATGCGTACCCTAATAAAGCAGACAGCTGTGCTGGCCTTTTGTCTGGCAGTGACCTCCGTGACCCGAGCTGCATCACTCCCGGAGCAAACCAAAAACTGGCTGATTAATCAGCTGTCATTTTCCGATTCTTTCTTCGTTACGCTGAATAAACAACGAATTGCGTTTCAGGGCTGTAAACAGCAGGAGTACCAGCTGGCATTTACCCAGGAGTTTGGCCCAGCTTTTCAGCTGCAAGGGATTGCACATTACGAAAAGGCCCGTTTACACGAAGGGTTTGTTGCCCAGAGGGTCAAATCCCAGGCTTACGAAATTTTGTCCTGGTGGAATTTTTCCTCAATTCGGATTGGCGTTGGACGCAAATTTCGTAATGAACATGAGATTGCCTTGCCGATGGCTCAGCTGCTGAGGCTGCCAACCAGTCGTGCGGTTGCCCTGCACCTGGAATTTGCGGGAATGCGAGACGATCATACTGTTGCTCTTTCTGCTGTCAGAGAAACCTGGCAGGCCCAAAAAAACGACTTGTCACTCCCTTGGCATCGTAGTCTGGATAATCAGCTTTACCTCAGTTATCAGATTGCCTTTTAGCCATTTGGCTGTTGTGTGCCGCCCTTAAACGGGCGGCGTTACCACAGGGAAGGTTGTTACAGGTTGAACCGGCCTACCTGACCGGCAAGATCCTGAGCCAGTTGTTCCAACTGACGACTGACTGCCACCAGTTCCGAAGCAGTGGTGAGGTTCCCTTCACTGTTCATGCTGATTTCATGGATGTTTTTGTTAATGTCTTCGACCACTTTAGCCTGTTGTTCGGTGGCTGTTGCAACCTGGGTGTTCACTTCATCAATTCTGTTAATGTCCTTGTCTATAGTGTTCAGCGCATGGTCAATTTGGCCGGTGACTTCAGCTACTTTTGCAGTTTGCTCCTGACTAACTTCCATTTCTTTCACCGCTAATCGGGACTCCTGCTGAAACTCATTCAGCATCGACTGGATTTCATCCGTCGCGCTGGCTGCCCGCTGAGCCAGGTTTCTCACCTCATCGGCGACGACACTGAAACCTCTTCCGTGTTCCCCTGCACGGGCCGCCTCTATTGCCGCATTTAATGCCAGCAGGTTGGTCTGTTCAGAGATACTGCGAATGGTATCCAGAATGCTTCCAATGGCCGAGGAGTGTTGGTTCAGCGTACCGATGACCGTCGATATCGTATTGATTTGCTGGTTCAGTGTCGAAATTGCGCCGACCGCTTCTGACGCAAGCTGTCGCCCCTGATGGGACGCCTCGCTGGCGACCCGTGCTGAGTTGGCTGCTTCCTGTGCTGAACCCGCGATTTCGCCGACTGTGGTACCCATTTCGGTTAATGCGGTAGCTACCTGCGCGGTGCTGTCTCTTTGAATCTGGCTGTTGTCCTCGGTAGTGTGAGACTGCTGAGCCACCTGAAATGCAGACTCCCGTAACTGTGAGCTGGTTTGAGCTACTGAACTGATGATGCCATGCAAGCTGGCAATGAAACTGTTGAATCCGTCCACCAGCATCGCCGTTTCCGGTTGTCCTGATGGCGGTATACGACGGG
Organism: Alteromonas aestuariivivens; assembly: GCF_003367475.1. Taxonomy (GTDB): domain Bacteria; phylum Pseudomonadota; class Gammaproteobacteria; order Enterobacterales; family Alteromonadaceae; genus Alteromonas; species Alteromonas aestuariivivens. The sequence continues at coordinate 226,004 of NZ_QRHA01000004.1, read as the reverse complement.
TGAGATCACCCTGGCCTCGCCCCAAATCCTGGAACGCTGAGGCCAGTCGTTCTATTGGGCGGGTGATGCCGGATGCAAGCCAAATACCGACGAAAGCAAACAATGCAGCGATAACCAGAGACCACATTACCATGTGATTGCTGGCAGAGTTCAGTTTGACATAAAGCTGTTGCTCATATACCTGAGCTACTACATACCAGTCCGCCGAAGGAATGTAGCTGCTGGCAAACCACTGGGCTTGCCCTTCAAGCGTGACTTTAGCCAGTTGGAATGAGGCTTCCTGTGTAAGCCCGTATGCACCTTCCTGCCCCATTAAGTCGCTAAGCCGGGTGTTGCCGACTTTTTCCACTTCCGGGTGGGCAATGACGGTACCAGAGCTGTCGAGAAGAAAGACTTTCCCGTCAGTGCCAATTTTTACACTGTTAATAATACTAACCAGCTCATCTACTGACTTTGCAACCCCTGACATGCCGCGGCCGTTCAGTTGCTGATAGTTAGCGAACAGACGGAACCCCTCGCCGGGCTCATTGTAAAGACTCAGAGAAACGGTTTCGCCGCTGTTCTTGTAATCGAAGAACCAGTTGTCAAGCTTACCGGGCTCAAGCACCCGTAAAAATCCATCCTGGTTCCAGTACTTATGCGTTTTGCGGTCTACAAAGGATGCTACCGTGAGATCATTGTATTCAACGGCTTCGTTAAGGTAACCAACAAGCCGGGTTTCGCCTTGCTGAGGGGCTCCATTAGTGACCCAGGATACAAAGTCCGGATTGGTTGCAATGCTGTGGGCGACCGCTTTCATTACGGACGCTTCCTTGTCTACCCGATTCGCAACCTGGGCGAGAATCGCAGGTAATTCACTGTTCTCGAGGTTCTGCTCGACAAAGTCCCGGGCTATCCACTGGCTAATGGTACCAACCAGCAAAGTTGAGGCCAGTACCGCGAGCAATAAACATGCGATGAGTTTTTGTTTGATACTGAAAGCATTGAAATTCATTGGGGAAACTACTTATAAATCAACAGTCAGAAACCATGTGATGAAATAACCGCAGCAACAGCGGCTTCATCATACACTGCGTACTCTCTGGTTATCGGCCAGGGGGGCCGATCTCATCAGTAAAATCTGGTTTGATGTGCGTACACCTAGGGCCTGTTTCGCACCGAGGGGCAGGTGAATCTTAAGGCTGGATTGTTCAGGAGGACATAATTTGAGTATTGCCTATAGTTTGAATCGCCCGACCTGGCTGGCGAGGTCCTGTGCAAGCTGGTCTAATCGTCTACTGACGTCCACCAACTGCGATGCCGTGTTCAGGTTGTCCTCACTGTTTTGGCTGATGTCATGAATATTGCGGTTGATGTTCTCCACCACAATGGCCTGCTGTTCGGTTGCAGTGGCTACCAGGGTATTAACCTCATCAATTTTGTTGATGTCGGAGTCGATGGAGTGCAGAGCCAGATCGATTTGGTTGGTGACTTCGGCCACTTTGGCGGTATGGCCCTGGCTGATTTCCATCTCTCTGACCGCAGAGCGTGATTCCTGCTGGAATTCGTCCAGCATCGACTGAATCTCACCGGTCGCTGTGGCCGCCCTTTGTGCCAGGCTGCGCACTTCGTCTGCAACCACACTGAAGCCCCGCCCGTGTTCTCCGGCTCTGGCAGCTTCAATAGCCGCGTTCAGTGCCAGCAGATTGGTCTGTTCCGAGATGCCGCGAATGGTATCCAGAATGCTGCCAATGGCCGTGGAATGATTATCCAGAGTGCGAATGACTTCGGATATGGTAGTAATTTGGACGTCCAGTGTGTTAATTGCTTTTACGGCATCCGAGGCGAGCAGGCGGCCCTGACTTGAAGCTTCACTGGCTACCCGGGCTGAGCGGGCTGCATTTTGCGCAGACTGTGCGATGTCGCCAACGGTAGTGCCCATTTCGGTAAGCGCAGTGGCCACCTGGGCAGTGCTGTCGCGCTGTATTTCACTGTTCTTTTCGGTCAGATGGGACTTATCTGCCACTTCTATGGCCGAATCCCTTAACTGCGAACTTGTCTGGGCAACTGTACTGATAATTCCATGCAAACTGGCGATAAAGCTGTTGAATCCGTTTACCAGCTGGGCGGTTTCCTGTTGGCCGGACGTACTGATGCGGTGCGTCAGGTCGCCCTGGCCACGGCCCAGTTCCTGAAACACCATAGCAAGCCTTTCAATCGGACGGGTGATGGACGAGGCCAGCCAGATACCCACTATTGCGAATATTCCGGCGATAACCAGTGACCACATCACCATATGATTGCCAGCGCTGTCGAGTTCGGCATAGAGCTGGTCTTCTGGCAACTGTGCTACCACATACCAGCCTGCAGAGGGGATAAAGCTGGTTGCAAACCAGACCGACTGACCGTCGATTGCTGTTTTTTGCAGGTTAAACGTGGATTTGTCCATCAGCGGGCCCAAAGGGGCACCTTCCAAAAGTTGAGAGAGCTTGGTTTGGCCTACTTTGTCTTCGTCAGGGTGCGCAATAACGTTACCCTGACCGTCTATCATGAAGACTACGCCTTCAGCCGCAATCTTCACCTGGTTGATGATGCCCACCAATTCGTCGACGGATTTTGCGACGCCAGACATGCCCCGGCCGTCCAGTTGCTGATAGTTGGCAAACAGTCGAAAGCCCAGGCCCGGCTCATTGTAGAGGCTAAGGGAGACTGGCCGCCCGCTGTCTTTGTAGCTAAAAAACCACTCGGTCATCGGGCCAGGTTTCAATACCTGTAAAAAGCCGTCCTGATTCCAGTACTTATGGGATTGGCGATCAATGAACGAGGCCACGGTCAGATCATTGTACCTGAGGCTTTCCTGCAGGTAGCTCACCAGCCGGGCTTCGCCTTCCTTGTCGGTACCGACCTGGGTCCAGGACAGAATGTCCGGGTTGGTTGCAATGCCGTGGGCTACCGCTTTCATTACCGAAGCTTCCTTGTCAACCCGGTTGGCGACCTGGGCCAGCACGGCGGGCAATTCGGTATGTTCCAGGTTCTGGCTGACATAATTCCGGGCTATCCACTGACTGATGGTGCCAACCAGCAGTGTGGAGGCCAGTACAGCCAGTACTAATGAAACAATAAGTTTTTGTTTGATGCTGAAGGCACTACTACTCATGATGTACAACTACTTCTGTTGAAAAAATAAACTGCGGGCTATCAGGGGGTACAGAGACAGTTAAGCAATTCAAACGCTGATGGAAAAATCAGCGGGAAGACTATTATGATGTTGTGTGGAGTTTTCTCAACAAAAACTTGATGTTATGTGAAAAATAAAATGGGCGCGATGATTTTTCGCGCCCCGTTTTAAATTGCAGAAGTGTTCTCCTGCTTAGATGATGTGGAGTTCAGGCTTACTCCGGAATCGGAAAACCACGGTCCCGCATCAGTGCGTCCACTTTGGCATCACGGCCCCGGAATTTACGGTAAGCCTCTGCCGGGTCCATCGCGTTGCGTATGGAGAACAGGTATTTGACCAGACGCTCTCCAACTTCCTTATCGTAAAAACCACCCGGTGCTTCAGCAAAAGCTTCTGCAGCATCCGCCGTTAGCACTTCCGCCCACATGTAGCCGTAGTAACCAGAAGCGTATCCCTCGCCTGAGAACACGTGTCCGAAGTGAGGGCTGCGGTGACGCATGACAATTTCCTCAGGCATGCCAAGTTTTGTCAGCTGATCGCGCTCAAAACTGTCCGGATCAATCGTTTTCGGATCAGTGGTGTGGTAGAGCAGGTCCATGATTGCCGAAGCCATGTATTCAGTGGTCTTGAAACCTTCGTTAAAGGTTGCTGCCTGCTTGATTTTGGCAACCAGTGCGTCAGGAATCGGTTCCCCGCTTTCATAGTGCACCAGGAACTGGTCTATGACCTCATCGGTTGTCAGCCAGCGTTCCAGCAACTGGGACTGAAACTCGGTGTAGTCCCGAACGCCAGAATGGGAGGTAGGGTATTTTACCTTTGCTGACAGGAAGTGCAGTGCGTGGCCAAACTCATGGAAGTAGGTTTCAGCATCATCCCAGGAAATCAGCGTAGGTTCGCCTTCCGCTCCTTTCACAAAGTTGGAGTTGTTGGAGGCCAGTACGGTTTCCTTGCCTTTGAAAGTAGTGTAACTGCGGTAGGTGGTTGCCCAGGCGCCCGAACGTTTGCCTTTGCGGGCGAACGGATCCAGGTACCACAGACCAACGTGCTCGCCCGAACTCTTGTCAGTTACCTCCCAGACTTTTACATCAGGGTGGAAAACCGGGACTTCGCCTTCCGCCACCGGGGTGAAATCAAAGTTAAACAACCGGCCGGCAACGTAGAACATGGCATCACGCAGTTTGTCCAGTTGCAAGTACTGTTTCACTTCATTGGAATCCAGCTCATATTTGGCCTGACGAACCTTTTCGGCATAGAAACGGTAGTCCCAGGGGGCAATTGCTATGTCCGCACCCTCAGCATCCGCAATGGCCTGCATGTCAGCCACTTCCTGGTCTACCCGGGCAATGGCGGCAGGCCAGACTTTCATCATCAGGTCCATGGCATTTTCCGGAGTTTTTGCCATTCGGTCTTCCAGGCGCCACTGCGAATAGTTTTCGTATCCCAGCAGTTCAACCCGCTCATCCCGCAGTGTCAGGATTTGTTTGATGATGTCGTTATTATCAAACTCATCGCCGTTGTCACCACGGTTGTAATAGGTGCGCCAGACTGTCTCGCGCAGTTCACGATTGGTGGAATAGGTCAGGAAAGGGTCCATCGAAGAACGGGTGTTGGTAATTGCGTACTTACCTTCCTCTCCTCTTTCTGAAGCCGCTGCAGCGGCAGCTTTCACAAAACTTTCCGGTAAGCCGTCAAGCTGATCGGCGGTGATGTAGGTGACGTAATTTTCTTCGTCAGCCAGTACATTGTTGGAAAACTGGGTGTAAAGGGTTGCCAGTTGCTGGTTAATCTCTGCATACCGCGCTTTGCCTGCTTCATCCAGAGTCGCGCCGTTACGGGCAAAACCGTTATAGGTCAGCCAGGTAACGCGCTTTTCTTCCTCTGTCAGGCTGGCCATTTCATCGCTTTCATAAACGGCTTTGACCCGGGCAAACAATTTCTCATTTTGGGTGATCTCGGAAAAGAATGCAGACAGTTTGGGCGACATCTCTGCCTGGATTTCACGAAACTCCGGGCTGGAAAGGTTTGAGCTCCAGATCCCGTAATAAGTGAAAACGCGCCCGAGCGCATAGCCCGCGGCTTCCATTGCTACAATGGTATTTTCAAACGTGGGTGGCTCTGGGTTATTCGCGATGGCTTCAATTTCGGCCAGGTTTAACGCCATACCCTGCTCCAGCGCGGGCTTGAGGTCGGCCAGTTGCATTTTGTCGAACGCAGGTACGCCGTCATAAGGGCCACTGTATTCAGCGAGCAGCACATTGTCTGATATGGTGTCGTTTATTGTGCTTGTGGCCGGTGTGGATTCTGAAGCCGTATCTGATTGTGGCCCCGAACAGCCCGCCAAAGCCAGCAGAACCGCCGCCGCGGTGAGCGAGGAAGTGAATTTTCCCATTTTATTTCCTGTACGTTGTTGTAGTTATAAAAATTACACAACCATACTAGAGGATAGAAATCGGAAGTTAAATGCCTTTTAACCCGCTCTGGCGCTATATAACGCTCCGTGTTACCTGGCTGATGACCGATAAACGGGGGCAATTTTGCTGCCCGCGATGTCAGCGGCGATACAGGGTCTTGATCAGATGGTAGCCGAATTTGGTTTTAACCGGCCCGTGTACGGTCAGAATGTCTTTTTTGAACACCACATCGTCAAAGGGTTTGGCCATTTGTCCGCGCCTGAACTCTCCTAAATCACCACCCCGTTTGCCTGAAGGGCAAATGGAATAGCGCTTTGCCAGTTGACCAAAATTTTTGCCTTTGTTGAGTTGCTGCAGGATTTCGAGTGCCTGGGCTTCGGTTTTGACCAGAATGTGTACAGCTGCGGCAATGGCCATATAGATATCCAATAGGAATGAAACCAATACAGTATACCTGCAAACGAGCGGGGGCTGCGATTTGATACAGGGTATTCTGCATCAGCAGGCATCCAGCAGGCTTTGTCTGAATGCCTGTTGTGAGGCTGTCAGGCGAAAACCACAGTTTTATTGCGGTGGATGATCACCCGATCTTCAAGGTGGTAGCGTACGCCATGCGCCAGTGCGGTTACTTCACAATCCTTTCCTTTTCTTACCATATCGGCGGCAGTATCGCTGTGACTGATGCGTTTTACACTCTGTTCGATAATCGGACCTTCATCCAGATCCGCAGTAACGTAATGGCAGGTTGCACCGATCAGCTTTACTCCGCGATCATAGGCCTGCTGGTAGGGGCGGGCACCGGCAAACGATGGCAGAAAGCTGTGGTGGATATTTATGGCGCGGCCAGCCAGTTGCTGGCAGAGGCTGTCGGGAAGGATCTGCATGAAGCGCGCGAGTACTGTTAGGTCGACTTTGTACTCCTGCAGCAGTGTGGCTATTTGCTCAAACGCCTGCTCCTTGCCCAAGGCTTTAAAATCTACCCAGTGGAACGGCACTTTATACCAGTCGGCAAACTGTTTCATTTGCGGGTGGTTGGCGATAATACACGGAATGTCGCAATGCAATTCGCCCGTATGCCAGCGATGCAGCAGGTCGACCAGACAATGAGACTCGAGGCTGGCAAGCAGTGCCACACGCTGCTTCTGGCGCGAGTCTGTCAGCTTCCATTGCATCTGGTATTCGTTTGCCAGCGGGGTGAATTCATTCAGGAAACCCGCATAGTCAAGCTTAATGGAATCCGCACCTATCTCATGACGCATGAAAAACCGGCCGGTCTGTAGGTCGGTGTGGTGACTGGCTTCGACGATGGTGGCTCCGTGGTCGGCCAAAAATTGTGAAACATGGGCCACCAGACCTATCTGGTCGGGGCAATCAATTACCAGGCGATATGTTTGTTGCATTTTCTACAGCTTGTTATTGTGTGTATTCTCTCTTTTAACTCAGGCAGGTTGGCGAAGTAAAGTGCCCTAATGGCATAAGTCATTCTTAACCTGTGGTCGCAGCAGGCCAAAAACTACAGCAATCCTCTTTTCAGCCTTTCGCGAACCGTTAAGGGTTCGCTTAATGGCCAGCTGGCGCGTATGGGATAACTCACTCCTCCGTGGGTTGATACAGACTCAAACAGGTGGAACTGACTAAATACACAGGCAATATCCAGTGCGAGCTCGGGTATCGGGAGAGTAGCCTGGGCTTTGCGGACAATGGTCACGTGGGGGCGATAGTCCCGCTTATCGGTTTCAATGCCTGCCCGTCTGGCTGCCTTACGGCACGCACTCGCCAGTTGCTGCAGGCTGTCGGGCACTTGCCGGGGAGCAACAAACAGGATCTTTGGGCCCTGCCAGAAGCCCACACAGTCCAGATTCAGGAATATCGGTTCCTGTATCAGGTTTGCCAGCTCGGCAGTTAGCGCTTCGTGCTGTCGGGGAGTTATGTGGCCGAGAAAGCAAAGCGTAATGTGATAGTTGGCCGTTGGGACGGCAACCGGAGATGCTTTTGTCTGTGGTGCAGGCGGATGTCCGCGTCTTTGCCCCCTGCCGGATGCGGGTTTATTGCGAGTGGGGCGTTCTGGTATTGCAACAATGTCTGGCAATGCCTGCTCACGCCAGTTTTCCAGGCCAAGCTTTTGCCTGGGTGCAAGGTCCAAACCGATAAAACAACGCATTGTTCAGGTTCATCGATGATGTAATTTGACTTAGGCCTAAGTACAATAGGCCAGCTTATTTCTGTCAAGCAAGAGTAGAGAGTCTTCCCGTCTATGCTGTTACCTTCCCAGTTACCCGCCCAGGCAATTGCTGATGAATTGTGCCGCTGTATTCAGCAAGGCAACGTGATTCTGGGGGCGCCACCCGGAGCCGGTAAGTCCACAGTGTTGCCGCTGGCGTTATTGCAAAGTGTCCCGGCAGGGCGGATTGTGATGATGCAGCCGCGGCGGGTAGTGGTGCGCAACCTGGCCGCCTTTCTTGCTTCACAGCTTGGCGAGGAAGTCGGGCAGACGGTGGGGTATCGCATTCGCGGCGAGTCGAAGGTAAGTGCCGCCACCCGGCTGGAAATTATCACCGAAGGGGTGTTGGCGAGGCGGATTCAGCAGGACCCGGAACTTACCGGCGTGTCAGTGATCATTTTCGACGAATTTCACGAGCGAAGCATTCACAGCGATTTCGGTCTTGCACTGGCGCTCGAGGTTCAGGAAGGGTTGCGCGACGACCTGCGGTTGCTGGTGATGTCGGCAACGCTGAATGTGGAAGCAATCCGGGCGTTAATACCGGATGCCAAAATCATCACCAGCGAAGGTCGGCAATATCCGGTTGAGTTGCGTTACACCGGCTCAGTACAGGCCGAAAAGTTGCCTCAGCAATTGGCAGTGAAAGCGCTACAGGCGGTTGAGGAGCATCAGGGCGATGTGCTGGTCTTTTTAAGTGGTGTGGGTGTGATCCGTCGGGTTCAGTCACTCATTGAACAACGGCTTTCCGGTCAGTCTCAAATTGTCGTACTGCCACTGTACGGTGCTCAGGACAAAGCCGCGCAACAGCAGGCGCTGGAACCGGACTCTCGTTGTCGTTTCAAAATCATTCTTGCCACCAATATCGCCGAAACAAGCCTGACCATTGAAGGGGTGAAGGTAGTCATAGACTCCGGAGTCGAAAAAGTGGCTTCATTCCACCCTTCAACCGGGCTTACACAGTTGAACGAGCAAAGCATATCCCAGGCGTCGGCCATTCAAAGGCAGGGGCGAGCCGGACGGCTTGGGCCGGGTATCTGTTACCGCTTTTGGGCTCAGGAACAACAGCATCGGCTGGCGCGTCATGCAGAACCACAGATTCTGCGCGAAGACGTTACTGCTCTTACTCTTGAGGCGCTGAGCTGGGGTACAACCCTGGAGCAGCTGAAAATACTGGATCTGCCCTCCCAGGCGCAACGGGACTATGCGTGCCAGAGTCTGGCTGAAATTGGTGCACTGGAGCCCGGTGGGTCAATTTCTGCCTATGGGCGAAAACTGGCTGCGCTGCCCTGTCATCCCAAGGTCGCACACATGCTTTACCAGGTTTCATCACAGCCAGAACTGGCGGCAGTTGCTACCCTGGTAGCGGCGGTGTTGGAGGACAGTGGAGATCAAAAAGGGCCGCTTCTGCTGGGCGATTATTTACGTCAGTTAAATAGCTACTCTGCCAAGGCGTTGCTCAGGCAGGCGCGACGATTTGCCCAGGCGCTCAGGATTGCTGGGTACAATGATGACCTGAGCCAAGTGGGCGACACAGAGCTGGCCCATTGTCTGGCGCTGGCCTACCCGGAGCGAATTGGGTACCGCACCGCCCCGGGACGTTATAAACTGGCCAGCGGAAAAGGGGCTGTCATGCCAGCCGGAGAGCAAAGCCAGGAAGCCTGGATTGTGGTGCTGGAGGGACAGCAGAGCGGTGCTGAAGTGACTGTACGCCGAATTCAGCCGGTTGATGAATTTCTTTTACGACAGCTGTTCGAAGAAAAATTTGCCACCCAGGACCGGGTTGCCTTTAATGTCGCCAGGCAACAAATGGAAGCGCGCCGTGGCGAAGGGTTTATGGCGATTGAGCTTCGCAGTGAACCCATAGGCCAGGTCGCCGGCGAGATTTGGTTTGAGGCATGGCTGAGTCATCTCTCTGGGCTGGCGATGAATGACTGGCCATTGGATGAGCAAGCTTGGCAGTGGTGGTATCGGTTAAGTTTGGCCCGCGAGCTCAACCTGGCTCAGCCTCAGGCGTTTGATGAACCTGCCCCTTGGCCGATGCTTGCAAGCCCCTTCAGCCGCGCGGTATGCACAGAATTTCAGCGGCAGCTTGCAAAATGCCGTTCCCTACGTGATGTAGAAACCCTGGTGTGGGCAAAGGCATTACATCAACAACTAAGCTGGCCGCAGCAACACGCGCTAGACAGTTTGTTGCCAACCCACTGGATAACGCCCACCGGGCGCAAATGCCGTCTTCAGTACCGACCGGATGGCAGTGTAAAGCTGTCAGTGCGTTTACAGGACATGTTTGCGGTTAAACAGCCGATTGTTCTGGCCCAAGGCCAGTTAACGGTGGTGGTAGAACTTTTATCTCCGGCCAATCGACCAATCCAGACCACCTCCGATTTGGGGGCGTTCTGGAACGGCAACTATGCCGAAGTGAAAAAAGAAATGAAGGGGCGATACCCCAAGCATCAATGGGATTTGCCAGGACTCTGATCCCGGCAAATCAACAGAACAAACTCAGGTATCCAGCTTGATACCCATTGCCTGCATGACTTCGAGGCTTGGGAATCCATCGGGGATCATCTGGTTGGCGGTTTGAAATTGTCTGATCCCGGCCCGCGTAGCGGGGCCTATGATGCCATCTGGTTTGCCAACATCGTAACCTCTGCGATTCAATTCTTTTTGCAGTGACAGAATGCTTGTGCGGCTGTAAGCGGGTAACTCCGGTAAGGCAGCTGACAACTCCGGGCCACCGGCAATGCGATCTGCCAGGTGCCCTACCGCAATGGCGTAAAATTCAGAATTGTTCCAGCGAAGAATTACCCTGAAATTTGGGTAGGCAATAAAGGCCGGGCCCTGGTGGCCTGCGGGCACAACCAGATAAGCGGTTAAATCCCCCGTTCCAACCGGGTTTCCGTCGGTTTTGGTAATGCCCAAAGCACTCCACTGGGCAACCGTGCGGCGATCAGAGTACCCGGCCAGGGTATAGTCAAAATTGTCAGGCAGGTTGACTTCGCGGCCCCATCGAAAACCGCGTTGCCAGCCAAGCTGGGCGAGAAAATTGGCTGCAGAGGTCAGGGCGTCTTCCTCGCTGTCCCATAAATTGATTTGGCCGTTGCCGTCACCGTCTTTGGCGTAATTGATATAGGCGGAAGGCATAAACTGGGTATGCCCCATTGCGCCGGCCCAGGAGCCAATCATGTTTTGTGCGGTCAATCCTTCCCGCTGCAACAGTTGAAGCGCAACCATCAGTTCCTGGGTGAAATAGTCGCTACGACGGGGGTCGCAGGCCAGCGTTGCCAATGAGTCGAGCACCGGCATTTTGCCTTTGTACGATCCAAAGTTGGTTTCCAGCCCCCAGAATGCGAGCAGGTAATGAGGTGGAACACCGTATTTTTCGTTGAGTTTTGCCAGCAGCGCACCGTGTTTGGCCAGCATTTCCCGGCCTTTATCTACACGCCACTGAGTGACGCGCTTGCTGAAATAACCCGGAAAGGTCTGAACAAATTCCGGCTGGCTGCGGTCAAGCTCAATAACCCTGGGTTGATAGGTGAGCTGGGCGAATACTGAATTGGCAGTTTCACGGTCGATGCCGCGGTTAACGGCCATCTCGTTCAGGCGGGTTTTACACTGTGAAAAGGATTCCTGGGCGTGGGCGGGAACGAAAAGTAACGCTGAAAAAAAAGCCAGCAAAAGCGTTTTGGCTCCACGCAACAAATTGCGTTTCATATCATTTACCGTTGTCTGAAATCGCCTCAATGCTACCCAACTCACGGGCAGAACGCGAGGGAATTTACCGCTGCCACGGGCGGAACTGGTGTTTCTGACACTGGAAATTCCGAGCTGAAACCGCCAGAATCCTCGTTCGGACATTTTAATGGCGTGATTTGTGGCTAAAAAACAAACCAAATCAAAAGCAAATACCAGTTCAAAACGAGGTGGCTGGTTGAGACTCATTCTTAAGCTGCTGCTGGTTGCGATGATCGGTCTGGCGGCCTACCTGTTTTATTTGGATGCACAAATCAAACACAGTTTTACCGGCAACAAGTGGCAGGTTCCGGCGCAAATATTTGCCCGCCCGCTGGTTATCAGTAAAGGGCAGGAGATCACGCCCAAAGAGATACTGGATGAACTGAAACTGTTGGGATATCGAAGCGTAAGTAAGGCGGACTCCAGCGGTGAATATCATTACCAGGCGGGTGTGCTCAAACTGATGCGGCGGGGATTTCAGTTTGCCGATGGCAACGAACCGATGCGTGAGCTGGTGATCTCCTGGAATGGGGAACGGATTGCCTCCATTCAGGATCTCGGTATGCAGCAGGATATAGGGAATGTGCGTCTGGAACCTTGGCTGGTAACCCGCATGGTGAGTAGCAGCCGCGAAGACCGCATGTTGTTGACGCTGGACGAGGTACCGGACTTATTGCCCAAAGCGCTGACCCTGGTGGAAGACAAGAATTTTTACGACCATCATGGCGTGGCTCCTTTGTCCATCCTGCGAGCATTGATGGCCAATATTGCTGCCGGACGAACCGTACAGGGGGGCAGCACGCTTACCCAGCAACTGGTTAAAAATCTGTATCTCACCCGTGAGCGCTCCATTACCCGCAAAGTTAAAGAAGCGCTGATGGCCATCCTGATTGATGCCCGTTACAGTAAATCAGAAATCTTGCAGGCTTACCTGAACGAAGTTTTTCTGGGTCAGAACGGCGATATGGCGGTTCATGGCTTTGGGCTGGCCAGCTATTTCTATTTTGATCGGCCGGCCAACGAGCTGAATGTGCCGGAAATAGCCACGCTGGTAGCAATGATAAAGGGCCCTTCGTTCTATAACCCCCGGCGTTATCCGGAGCGGGTGAAGGAGCGTCGGGACCTGGTGATGCGGATTTTATTCGATGCCAATGAAATTACCCGCCAGGAATACGAGCGTTACATCAGCACGCCGCTGGGCCTGGCTACCGACGGACGCTTAGCCAGTGGCCAGCATCCCGCTTTCATGGATCGGGTTCGACGTGAGCTGAGTGAAATACTGGCCGATCCCAGCCTGCGCGATTCCGGTGTGAAAGTCTTTACTACGCTCGATATTTACGCTCAGCGCAGAGCAGAGCTGTCGGTCAAGGAAACGTTGGCAGGATTGCAGAGTGACCGTTCTGTGGCGTTAGAATCTGCAATGGTGGTCAGTGACATCAGTAGCGGTGAAATTCGCGCTATCGTTGGCGGTAAAGAAATCGGATTCCAGGGCTTTAATCGTGCCCTGGACGCCCATCGCCAGGTCGGCTCTCTGATTAAGCCGGCGGTATACCTGGCTGCACTTGAAGATCCCACCCGTTTCAACCTGGCGACGCCGCTTCAGGACAACCCGATAACCCTGAAAAGTACCGGCGGCAAACTGTGGTCGCCGCAAAATGCCGACAAGCAATTCCGTGGTCAGGTGCCGTTGGTGGAGGCAATCAGCCATTCCCTTAATGTTCCGACCGTGAACCTGGGTATGCAGGTGGGGCTGGACAATATTGCTCATACCATACGCCAGCTGGGCGTGGAAAGTGAATTCAGGGAGGTGCCGGCACTTACGCTGGGTGCCATGTCTCTGACACCGGTTGAAATTAATCAGATGTATCAGACGTTGTCGAACAATGGCCGATACATTCCGCTGCATGCAGTGACAGCAGTTGTATCAGCAAACAATCGGCTGCTGTGGAAGCAGGCAGAGTATTATTCACAGCGGGTGGATGAAGCTGCCACTTACCTGCTTAACTACGCGCTGTACAAAGTGACCACTGAGGGCACGGCCAAGCGTATCGGCAGTACGTTCCCGAGTGTGAACATGGCAGGAAAAACAGGCACCACTGATGACTATCGCGACAGCTGGTTCAGTGGATTTGACCGTAACAACGTGATTACGGTTTGGGTCGGCAACGACGAAAACCAGCCAGTCAGTCTGACCGGAGCGGGCGGCGCGTTACCGGTATTTATTCGATATCAGCAGTTGCAGACACCCAAGTCATTATCTCGACGGTTTCCGGCGGCACTGGGGATTGCCCATTTCGATGCTATGACCGGAGAGGTTACCGTACCGGGTTGCCCCGACAGTCTGAGCGTACCGGCGATTTTGGATGTATTGCCTCCACCCCGTCAGGATTGCCTGGGGCGGCCGGTGGAATCAGTTCCTGATACCGAACAAAAGAAAAGCTGGTGGAAAAAGCTGTTTGGAATCAAAAACTGATTATTGAAGGAGTAAAAAATCCTCAGGAGAATCGGGTTGCCGGTCAGGATAGTGCAATTCTGAACTAACGGGGCTGCGGTATCCACAAGCCGGCGCGCCGATTAACCTGAGGTAATGGCCCTACGGGAGTAAGGATTGGGTTGGAAAACTTTTGACAAGGCGAGGCGCAGCCCGTGAAAGACTACAATCCCCGCCAGGAAAGCGACTACTGGCGCCATGACCAGTAGCAGCAGGACGCTTGAGCCAAGCATTATTCGCCATCCTTGTCGGCAGTCTCAATCTCGTTGCCCTCGGCATCGAAAAACTGTACGGATACTCTGGCCACCAGTTCCGTATCGGGAGTGTCCGGTTCAAAGCGGTAGCTCGCTATCTGGACATCCTGGTGGGCTTGCTGATTCAATTCGGACAAGGTGCCAAAAACGGTGGTGGCAACCGCAGTGTCTGCCAAAGGTTTGATTGCTGACTGCTCGGCTGCAGGCGCGCAGTAGGCACCGGCGCAAATGCATCCGCTGAAGACAAGTGCAGTGATAAGACGAAGTTGGATGGACATAACAATCTCCTGGATTTCAATATCTGAAACTGCACTCTTACTACGAACTGCCTGGCAGTACTCATTAAGTCGCTAACGTTAAAGCGATAGTTGTGCCAGCCTTAAAATTTTTTTTAAACCAATGAAAAACAAGGTTTTATTTTAAGTTTGCACAAGTATTCAATGTTGCTTAAATATTTTTCACATTAAATGGTGGTGAATTTAACCAGTCATTTTGGTCAAATTTGCCAACTGTTGGTTCCTTGTTGGCTCCCAGCAAGGTATTGCTAATATGTGATACAAATCTGACCGTGGGGGATTAAGTGGGACCAACTTCAAAAAAGCCCCACTTAATACGCATTGCATTCCTGAATCCGCTAGAGCGGTATACCTGCAATCTGACCGGCGACATAGGGGATCAGCAGCCAGAGAATGCCTTTGAAAGTAAAGAACAGTACACCGGCAACTCCTGCTTTTGAGATCCAGTTTCGTGCAGCTGGAAAAGGGTGGGTAGTCATAATGTCTCTCCTGAAAATTGGTGTCGGGTGATCACTGGGCAGCCGTCAGTTTGTCGCTGCGTCTCAGTTTGCGGCTTGCATTTGGGATCAGAGCCGGTACTTTGCGCTTGTACTGGGCATATTCAGGGTGTGCGGCTTCAAGATCCCGTTCTTCCAGTTTGATGCCGAGGAATATGTATGCCGTGGCACCCAATGCGAACAATGCGTGAGTCGCGGTCATGGTTGGCGTGAACCACACAATGCCCAGCCAGCCGACATAGATAGGGTGGCGTACGATGCGGTACAGTGCCGGAGTAACAAATCTCAGTGGTTTTTCAGGCTGCTTGCGCAACGCCAGATATACCTGCCGAAGGCCAAACAAATCAAAATGGTTAATCAGAAAGGTGGCATAAAGCAGTAATGCCCAGCTGGTCAGATACAGTCCGTGCAGGGTCCACACGGCAATATTGCTCGTTGCCTGCCAGAGCGTACCGCCAAGTGGTGCCCAGTAGTACATCATTAGTGCCAGGCAAAGCGTTGACATCAGTACATAGGTGCTGCGCTCGGCTGGCTTTGGAATAAAGCGGGTTAGCCATTGTTTGAAGGCGGGCCTCGCCATGCCACTGTGCTGAACTGCGAACAGGGTAAGTAGCCCCAAATCGGTCAATAGCGCCACGGTAAGCGAAACTGTGGGTTGCGAGTCGATGGATTTTGGCACCCAGAGGTTGCCGAGAAAGCCAATCGAATACAGAAAGGTTACAAAAAACAGCGCATAGCTGAGCAGGCCGTAGGCGAATATCATTACAGGTTTCATAAAGGTCTCCCTATGTTTGAAGTTTGACGTCTGGTGACGTGGCGGCAAGTGTGGGAGAGCCGTGAGTTAAAGTCCTGATCAAACGCTGATCAGTCTGTGACATTGTGATGACTTTTTATGACATCGTTGATTTATTTGAAGTTATTTAGATTTCTTGGTGATGGATAATGGCATCGGAGGTAATCCGATTCGTGTTGCCAGCGACTCAAACCTGGGATCGGTGTACAGATTTTCCAGATTTACGCTGGAGTAAAGCTCTGACAGCCCAGGATCGCCCTGTGAAAACGCCCGCTCTAACCAGGCAAAGGCATCATCAACCTGACCCCACTGGGCATAAACTTCCGCAATTTGAAAAGCCGCTCCTGAAGCGTCGGTTGCTATCAGTTCATTAAGTTGCTGGCTGGCCTGTTCCGTTCGCCCCAATAAATGCAAAGCGATGGCATTCAGTGACAGCCTAAGGTAGGCCAGTTCCTCCTGGGCACTCCACTGGAGCGCCTCTGTATAGTCACCAAAGCGGATGTGCCAGTTGGCTTCGAGCCAGGGGATATTGGCATTTTGCGGGTGATGTTGCTTGAAGTCATCAATGCACTTGCGGGCTTCTTCCAGCTCTCTGGCCCGGATAAGCCTGATGGCCAGTGAAGATGCAGATGAACGTGACAGTGGATCCAGTTCACGGGCTATGCGGGCTTCATTGACAGCCTCATTGTATTGCCCTGCCTTACTCAAAAATCGGCTATAGGCGGAATGAGCGGCTGCGCTGCCGGGGGTTAAATTAAGTGCTTGTTCAAAAGAAGACTGGGCATTCTCAAAATCCCAGAAGTGCCGGTGCTGGATATCTGCAAGTTGCACGTAGGCTTCGCCATCCTCGGGGTTGATGCGTAACGCCCGTTGAATAAGTGTGATGGCTTCTGCAAATCCGGCCTGTCGGGGAATTTCACCCAGGATGGATTGTGTTCGAAGGGTATCCGCCAATGCGACCATCGCCTGAGGATAGTCCGGGCGGATTGTCAGTGCTTCCCTATAAACGCTAATGGCCTGCACACGCCCGTTCTGGTCGCCATTACGCCGCAACTCATTGCCTTTCAGAACCAGTCGGTATGCCTCGGAGTCAAAAGAGTCGTGCTGTTCTGTTGGCAGAGCCAACGAGGGTATCGAAATGTGAAACAGCGAACCGAGTTGATGCATTATCGAACGGGCAATTTCATCGTGGATCATGAAAATCCCGTCGAAAGGTCGCTGAAACATTTGCGACCAGAGTTGCTGCCCGTTAACAACATCTACCAGGCGTGCGCTTATCCTTACTTCATCGCCATCGCGCTGCACACTGCCGATAATCAAATGGCTTACGCCTAATTCCTGCCCCACATTCAGAAAATCCTGTTGTGCTTCAACGGCAGAGAACACTGAATGAGGTGCAATAATTTTAAGGTTTTTGACCCGGGTAAGTGAGTCGGTGACCGTCTCGGTCAGACCGTCGGAAAAATACTGAAACTCACCTTCGCCAGTGAAGTTGGAAAACGGTAAAACCGCAAGTGAATAATCAGTGTCCTGCGCAGGTTGCAACGGTCGATTTTGATTGTGCTGGTAAAGCATCAGAACCACCATGAGGGCGGCCGGAACAGCGGTTGTCAGCACCGGGGTGGCCAGTGTTATCCAGAATGGCGCAGACGGCCGGGGCTGATGGGCCGACTCTTTAACAGGATGATCCCATTGGTATCCTTTGCGCGATACAGTTCGCACAATGTCCTGTTCAACCCCCTGCTGGCGAAACAGGTCCCGCAGACGTTTTATCGACTGTGTCAGTGACGATTCTGACACCACTACGTCGGGCCATACTTCATCGAGCAGCTCTTCCTTGGGGACTACCCTGTGGCGCTGTTTGAGCAGATAGACCAATAAATCGAAGATTTTCGGTTGCACTTCCGCCGGTTTGTTATTGAAACGGATTTGCCGTTTATTGATATCCACCGAGGCTGAACCGATTTGGAACAGGGTTGCAACGTTGGTTGAACTTTCTACAGTAGGTAATGTTCTGCGCTTCAGAGTTCTGGCACCGAAAATTCCAACCACCACGGGCAAAAATGCTAACAGAGTGATTTTCGCCCAAAGCGTGATATTGGTGGAAGGGGCGGGAAAAAAACGTGAAAAAATCGGCAACAGTTCGAGAACCAGCAGGCTCACTCCAGCATAAATTGCGAGAATGCGAAGTAAAGGTATCTGAGATTGCGTATTGCCGAGCATGGAGGCGACTCTCCCAGGCATCGTGCCTTTTTTCCAAAAATGGATGGGTAATAGTATTCCTTACATACCCGGGTTGAATTGTTATAGCGTTTTATTGCCTCTGCGACAATGGCCGCATCACACTTCGTATTCGACTACTGCGAACCATTGCCAAACTGAAAGTGTGCCGGGTAACGGTGGTAACCGTCAAAGTCGCTTTTACCTAATGGAACGCCCGAGGCACGGGCAATGGCGTACACCATGCTGATATGAAAAATAAAATTCGGCACGATGTAGTGAAAAACATACTCGCTTTGTGGCAGGCTGACCTCAGTAAAGCCGGCTTTATCCGTGATCAGGATCGAGTCGTCCAGCGATGCTACATTGGCGCAGCTTTCCAGTATCTGAATGGTTGCCTGAATCTGCCGACATATGTCCTGTTTTGCTGCGGTATCAGAGTCCAGGTTTGGAATGGGTTCGCCAATCAGAGGGCAATAGCCCCTGAGAGCAAAATTGGCTGCAACCCTGGCATTGACCGCCAGGGAGAACATGTCATCACTCAACGATTTCGGAAAGTGATTTTGATTAATTTTAGCCAGCATTCTGTCTAACTGATTCAGATAGTGCAGAAAAACGCCTTTCACCTGCATAGTTGGCGCTTATGCCTAATTGGCCGCATGCCGAAAACGATTGGCTACCGACATTACCCCAACCAGTAGCGTCCCGGCAATAAAACCGAAAATACCATCAATGATAACAGGCAGTACGCTGACCAGCGCAGGCGCTAACTGGGTTAGTGACTCACTAAAATGGTGCAGCAGAGGAATGTTGTGAGTAAGAATCCCGCCACCAACCAGAAACATGGCAATGGTGCCCAGAATTGCCAGGGTTTTCATCAGCAGGGGGGCGGTGATAAGCAAGCCCCGGCCCAAAGTGCGTTGGAGACGGTTCCAAGAGCCACTGACAGACTTTCTTAGCAGGTAAAGGCCTGCGTCATCCATTTTAACAATGCCTGCCACAATGCCGTAGACTCCGGCAGTGATCGCAACGCTCACAGCGCTGAGCACCCCGAGTTGGGTGAGTAGGTCGGTTTCTTGTACGGTGCCGAGCACTATCACAATAATTTCAGCAGAAAGTATAAAATCGGTGCGAATGGCACCTTTTATTTTTTCTTTTTCCAGTGCCACCATATCAACGTTTTCAGTGGCCAGATTGTTCAGCCTGATTTCTCGGGTGTGCTCGTCATCCGGTGGCGGTATAAAACGGTGCAAAACCTTTTCGGCGCCTTCAAAGCACAGGTAAAGGCCGCCAATAACCAGCAAGACCAGAATTAATATGGGTACAAAGGCACTAATCAGCAAGGCCGCTGGCACCAGTATGAGCTTGTTGAGAAATGAGCCTTTGGCAACGGCCCAGACTACCGGGAGTTCCCTTTCGGCGCGAACTCCCTGAACCTGATCCGCGTTGAGGGCCAGATCATCTCCCAGTACCCCTGCCGTTTTTTTTGCAGCCACTTTTGACATGGTCGCGATGTCATCCAGCAAAGTGGCAATGTCGTCGAATAAGGCGAGTAAATTGGCTGCGGCCACAATTAAATGTCCTTTATTAATTTATACCAGCATAAATGTTAAGGCCGTTATATGCCAAGCCGCTAACGCATACAAGTTCATTGTGTGATAGCGGTCGACACAGTATTTTGAGCTGAGCTCTTTTCTGTGCGGATCGGGTTGGTTTTTCGTTTGTGCTGGTTGATGCAGAGATCGAGATGCTGGCTTAATGATCAGAAATAACCCTGTTGAGTGTATCGCAATAGACCAAAACCAGCCGTGTAATGCTCTGGTTCTGCGGTTGGGGCTTTTTTGGGCTTCAGGCCACGGGTTAGGCACAATATCTGCGCAAATCCCTGCCCTGGTACGTTCACGGTCTCTTAATTTTCTATTAGCTTCCATTAACTTACATCACTATTAATGCAATGAATGCGATCATGGCACCGAAGCGGTGCAAAAAATGCTCAGTGCACGAAATTGGTGCGACAAATTGTGACGAAATTTTAACTAAATGGATTAAATCTTTGATTTTTATTGGTTTAAATTTGTGGCACAGCTCTTGTGTTAGTGGTGGGCAAGACACTCGATGCACAATATAACCAACTACCTATTGGGAGTAACACACATGAAATTAGTCACAGCAATCATCAAGCCTTTCAAGCTGGATGATGTTCGTGAAGCCATTTCCGAAATCGGTATTGACGGTTTGACCGTCACCGAAGTGAAAGGTTTCGGACGTCAAAAAGGACACACAGAACTCTACCGCGGAGCGGAATACCAGGTGGATTTCCTGCCTAAGGTCAAACTGGAAATTGCGGTTCAGGATGATCAGGTTGAACGTCTGGTGGAAGCCATCGTAGGTGCAGCCAAAACTGGCAAAATCGGCGACGGTAAAGTGTTTGTTTACGATCTTGAACACGCGGTCCGTATCCGGACTGGTGAAGCAGATGGTGACGCGCTGTAAGGCACTACGAGAATTTTGCGGAGATAAGCACAATGGAAATAACTTTTGAACTTGGGTATGCGTTAGATACCTTTTACTTTTTGATCTGCGGCGCACTGGTAATGTGGATGGCTGCGGGTTTTGCCATGCTCGAAGCCGGTTTGGTTCGCGCAAAAAACACCACTGAAATTCTGACCAAAAACATCGCGTTGTACGCGATTGCCTGTACCATGTACATGATCTGCGGTTACAGCATCATGTACGGTGGTGGCGACTTCACACTGTTCCTGGACGGCATCGTTGCTGACGGAGCCACTGGCGTAGCTGAAGAGCCTGCTACTTATGCTCCATCGGCAGATTTCTTCTTCCAGGTTGTGTTCGTAGCAACTGCAATGTCCATCGTTTCAGGTGCTGTTGCTGAGCGTATGAAGCTTTGGGCGTTCTTGTTGTTCGCAGTTGTCATGACCGGTTTCATCTACCCAATGGAAGGTGCATGGACCTGGGGCGGCGAAGCTGTTTTTGGTATGTACACTCTGGGTGACCTGGGTTTCTCTGACTTTGCCGGTTCCGGTATTGTTCACATGGCTGGTGCCGCTGCTGCTTTGGCTGGTGTGCTGGTACTTGGCCCACGTAAAGGCAAATACACTGCTGACGGTAAGGTAATCGCCATTCCTGGTGCAAACCTGCCTCTGGCAACTTTGGGTACTTTTATCCTGTGGATGGGTTGGTTCGGCTTTAACGGTGGTTCTGTTCTGGCTACTGCTACCGTTGAGAGTGCTAACGCTGTTGCTGTGGTATTCATGAACACCAATGCGGCTGCCGCTGGCGGTTGTATCGCTGCTCTGGTACTTGCCCGTGTTATGTTCGGTAAAGCTGACCTGACTATGGCACTGAACGGTGCTCTGGCTGGTCTGGTTGCTATCACTGCAGAACCTTCCTATCCTACTCCTCTGACAGCGACTCTGTTCGGTGCTCTGGGTGGTGTACTGGTAGTATTCAGCATTGTTGCTCTGGACAAACTGAAAATTGACGATCCAGTAGGCGCAATCTCTGTGCACGGAACTGTTGGTCTGTTAGGTCTTATCCTGGTTCCTTTCACCAACGACGGTTCCAGCCTGAGCGGCCAGCTTATCGGTGCCCTGACTATCTTCGGATGGGTATTCGTGGTGAGCCTGGTAGTTTGGCTGGCAATTAAAGCCATCATCGGTGTTCGTGTTAGCGAAGAAGAAGAGTTTGATGGTGTGGACATCAGCGAGTGTGGTCTGGAAGCCTATCCTGACTTTACTGGCGGTCGTTCTTAATCGAACCCTGACTGAACTCGGAGCAGGCAAATAAAACAACAGCAATAATGCCTGACTCACTTACCTTAAGCCCCGCTTTGCCGGGGCTTTTTTCGTTGTCTGGATTGTGGTGATAGCTGCATATTGAGCCAGGAACCTGATGATCCCGGTTGGCTTTAAGGCTTTTCCGGCTCAGGGGATTTGAAGTGCTGATTATCTACTGAATTGTGTTCCGGGCGTTCAGAGTGGCGTGGTCGGCAACGGTTATTCTTCAGGCTGGCAGGCCGCAAGCTCCTGCTGGGTGGGCATACGCTTTACCCTCAGCCCGGTGTGAGGATAATCGTCATTGATAAGCCCGGCAGTGACCAATTCCCTGAGCCAGCTTTCCATCGGGTAGTTTCCCCATTTTTGCTTAAATCGTGCTGCGTTGTTAACAATGTCACACAAATGCAGAATGGCAGGGTTGAGTTTTCCGGCATCGGGATATAGCACCACCGATGCTGTTTTGATTAGAGTAAGACCGCTTTGGCTACAGCGCATTGCAAAGTCAATGTCACCAACACCTATCCCGCTGAACTCCTCATCAAACCCTCCGATGGTGTGATAGTCCCGCTTGTGAATGGCGAAGGCCATTGTCCGGAAGTAAGTAAAGGAAACTGGTGTATCCGTGGGCGCAGTTGCATGGCCTGGCACCAGCTTGGGGGTGTGCTGTAATTCCTGTTCGGGCAAACATTCTTTTGTCGACGCAAGATAGTGTACATTGGGGCACACTACCTGCCCCACAGTCAACTTGTTGAGTAACTCGTCGAACAGGTGGGAAGGGATCTGACAATCCACCTCCAAATAGATAATTCGAGTCGCGCTACAACAATCAAACCCTTTATTACGCGCACGACTGACGGGCAAATGTTCGTTGGCTACAAATTTGTGTTTGATGGTGAAGTGAGGTGAGGTGAGTAATGATTCGGAACAGGGTGAACCCATCCACACGACTATTACTTCCAGGGGAAGTAAACGGGATTTTTCAATCTCCCGGATGAGCCTAGACAGCGCTTGGGTTCGTTTGTGAACGATGGTCACGATACTGAATTGATTTTCCATATCATACTCTGTGTCCACGCCAGTTAGGCAGCATTGTATTACCGGCAAACGGCTCCGGTTGAATCAAAAAACCGGGTAGCTCAACGGAATAGCAAGCTGACCAAAAACAGCGAGATTTAACATGGTATGCCTTTACCATGCTTAGTTTTCACGCACCAGTATAGCCCAGTTCACAGATGGCCTGGCAATCGCTGATTGACTGATCGGACTTGAGGAGCAGAATTTTTTCGGCTCAAACGCAGCTTTCTGCTGGCCTTCAGTTAGCAAGAGTGTGCCGAAACAGGAACGACCTGCCTATACTTATTTTATCTAGGGGGCGGGCAGTTAAGGGGGGAGGTAAATGAAATTTGGCTTGCTGGGGATTTTTCTGAGCTGCTGGGTTGTGTATGGGCATGCGTATGATCGTATCACGGGCTCGCCATTTGCAAGCCGATCGGAAGTGATTGCACAGCATGGTATGGCGGCGACCAGTCAGCCTCTGGCTACCCAGGTTGCGCTGGATATTCTTAAGCAGGGTGGAACAGCGGTGGACGCGGCAATTGCAGCAAATGCCATGCTTGGCCTGGTGGAGCCAACCGGGTGTGGTATCGGTGGCGATTTGTTTGCGATGGTGTGGGACGCCGAACAAAAAACACTGATTGGGCTGAATGCATCAGGACGCTCTCCAAAAGCACTGAAAAAGTCGGATTTCACGCAGCAGGGGCTGGCAAACATCCCGTCATTCGGTGCTCTGCCTGTGTCGGTACCGGGCGCTGTTGATGGCTGGTTTATGCTGCACGAAAGGTTTGGATCTTTGCCGATGTCCAAGCTTCTCTCACCGGCAATCGGTTACGCTCGGAACGGCTTTCCGGTATCTGAGCTGATTGCCCACTACTGGCAGGTAAATGCTGAGCGCCTGGGAGATTATGACGGATTTTCTGAGATTTTTTTGCCTGATGGAAAAACACCGCGTAAGGGCGATATATTCAAAAATCCCGCCTTGGCTACCACCTACGAAAAAATTGCTACCGGTGGGCGAGATGCTTTTTACAAAGGAGATATTGCCCGCAGCATTGCTGCGTATATGAAGCAGCAGGGTGGCTTTTTAGACTATCAGGATTTGGCAACACATACTTCCGAGTGGGTCGCGCCGGTTTCCAGCAATTACAGAGGGTTTGATGTCTGGGAATTGCCTCCCAATGGGCAGGGGATTGCGGCGTTGCAAATCCTGAATATTCTGGAGCGCTACGATATTGAAGGGATGGGGTACGGTTCGGCAGACTACGTTCATACTTTTGTTGAGGCTAAAAAGCTGGCTTTTGCAGACAGGGCAAAATTTTATGCAGACCCGGCGTTCAATGACATTCCGGTTGAGAGGCTGATCTCAAAACAATACGCCGCTACCCGCCAGGCACTAATTAACCCGGACAAGGCAGCAAAAAATGTGGACGCCGGAATTCATGAAGGAGACACCATATACCTTACTGTGGCAGACAAGCATGGCAACATGGTGTCTTTAATACAGAGTAATTATCGAGGCATGGGCTCAGGCATGACCCCACCTGGTCTGGGGTTTGTTCTGCAAAACAGGGGGCAGCTGTTTACCATGGAAGAGGGGCACTTCAACGAATATGAACCGGGAAAGCGCCCTTTTCATACAATTATTCCCGCTTTTGTTACCCGTAACAATGAACCCTGGTTGAGCTTTGGCGTGATGGGCGGTGATACCCAGCCCCAGATGCATGCCCAGATCGTTGTGAACCTGATAGATTTTGGGATGACTCTGCAGGAGGCTGGCGACGCGCCACGGATAGTGCACAGCGGCTCCAGCAGCCCTACCGGTGAGCTGATGACGAGCGGCGGCACAGTAGCGCTTGAATCCGGGTTTGATGACACTGTGCAACGAGAGTTGATAAAACGCGGTCATGTATTGCAACCCAAAGTAGGAATTTTCGGTGGATATCAGGCGATTAGGTGGGACAGCGTCCGTAAAACCTATATTGGTGCATCAGAAAGCCGAAGTGATGGACAAGCTGCCGGTTATTAGGTCAAACTGAATACAGAGACCTTTTTACTCACATACCGAATAACAATAGCCGTACAGGCCAGTGGATAGAAAAAGCATGACTCAACCACAAAAAGGGGTATGCGCTGAACCAAATTTGCACGCACAGTACCTGTTTCTGAACGTAGTAGACGACGATACCCAGGCTGTTCGCGCCAAATTGGCCAGAGTACTGGACATTTTCGATCATTACGAAAATGAGCATTACGAGGCTATGGTAACCGGTATGATTGCGGTCGGCAGTGGGTTTTGGACTGAGTTGTACCCCGGCCCTATCCCAGTTGAGCTGGCCCCTTTTCCTGATATGCAGTGTGAGGATCGGAGCGCTCCGGTTACCCCCTGCGATCTGTTTATTCAGATCCGCGCCGACCGACTGGATATCTGTCATGCAATTGGTATGGAAGTCATGGAGTTGTTGCGCCTGCACGTTGAACTGGTTGAGCAGGTGCGCGGATTCCGTTACCTGGACGGCCGAGACCTGAATGGTTACCTGTACGCACCCAACAACCCCCGGGGTATGAAACGAAGGGATGTGGCAGTGGTAACGGATGAAGAACCGGAATTTCAGGGAGGCAGTTATGTGCATGTGCAGAGATTCCGGCACGACCTGAGGCGCTGGTTTAGTCTCGCGACCCGTCAGCAGGAACAGATCATGGGTACCACCCGCGAGCACAATCTTCCCAGTCCGGAGCAATCTGCTTCCTCTCATTGTGTTCGGGCCAGCGCGGTGGCTCAGGGAGATGAACTGCCTGGTTTGCTCAAGCAGGGTATGCCGTATGGTGATTTGGCCTTGCAGGGTTTGATGTTTGTGAGTTGCGCCAGCAGTGCACAACCGTTCAAAGCAATGTTACACAGCCAGATATTTGGTACCGGAGACGGTGATTATGACCGATGGCTGGATTATACCTGTGCTGAAACCGGGGCTGCTTTCTTTGCCCCGGCCATTGGCTTTATCCGTCAGCAGGCCCAGTATTAAAGGGTGCGTAATGCACCGTCCCAGTTGGCATCCAAAGCCGTGTCGCGTAAATTCCGACAAACCTGCAGGTGATGCTGTGGTAACGGGTCCTGAGGGTTCTGAGACAGAGCCCGTTCAAAAAATTCTATTGCACCATCCCAGTCCTGATTTCGCCGGCAATCCAATCCGGCACGGATATCGGGCTCTACGGCCTGACGCATTTGCTGTTCCTGTTCAGAAAGATGGCTCAGTATTTCGTAAATCTCAATCGGGGCCTGTCGCCCTTTCACCCTGACCCAGTCAAGCAGACGAGTCTGAACGTCGAAATCATTTCCGATGGTTTCAAGTACCTTGGCACTGACAATGATGTCGGCGCTGTATTTGGGAGCCAATGCTTCAAGACGGTAGGCGATATTAACGCTGTCACCAATAACCGTTGTGTCCATGCGATCATCAGAGCCGACGGTGCCGATAATAACCGGCCCGAAGTGTACGCCTATACCGATGTTGATCGCCTTGTACCCACTGTTCCTGCGGTGTTCGTTATAGATATCCAGCGCTTTGCGCAGATCCAGTGCTGCCTGCAGGGCATCCGTGGCTTTATCCTTATGGGTTCCGCCGGGGTGGTCGAACAAAGCCATGATGGCGTCACCGATGAACTTGTCGATAAAACCACGGTTTTGGTGAATGGGGGCGTTCATGCGTAAGAAATAGGAGTTGAGAAAGTTCATCAATTCCTGCGGCCTCATCCTTTCAGACAGGCCGGTAAACCCCCGAATGTCGCAGAACAGAATGGCTACATCGTCTTCGTCGGCCCGCCCAAGCTCCAATGTGTCACTGCCATGTTTGGCAAAATGCTCGACAAACTGCCGCGGCACGAATTTCTGGAAAGTCTGGCTCAGTCGCATCGCTTCGTCGGCACGCTCCTGGAACCTGCGCTGCTTTTCGGCTTCGGAGACGCTGACTGGCAATTGGAGACCGCCCGAAACAGCGGGCCCTTCGGTTATTGAGGATTGCTGGCGCTCGCGCAGGTACAGGAAGGTTACAACCATCCCGTAAAGGCAGGCCAGTACCAACAGAATCAGCAATAATCCAATGCCATCTAACACGTAGTGCTTACTTCCATACTGCTTGCGTTACAACGAGCGCAGAACACGTTCCGCTGCATCCAAAGTCTGAGAAATTATCTCACTGGAGTGTGCTTTGGAAACAAACCCGGCTTCATAGGAGGCTGGTGCCAGATACACTCCTTCGTCCAGCATACCATGATAAAAGCGCTTGAACTGTTCGGTATTGCAATTTATTGCCTGCTGATAGTTGGTCACTTTTCCGATGTCGGTAAAGAACAGGCCGAACATGCTTCCTGCCACATTGACAGACATCGGGATGCCGTGGCGCGTCGCAATGTCGGCAAAGCCGTTGGCCAGAGTCTCGGTGTTGGCGAAAATGGACTCATACAAGCCCTGGTCTGACAACTGCTCCAGTGCTGCCAGCCCGGCAGCCATGGCAACCGGATTACCGGACAGGGTTCCGGCCTGGTAGATGGGGCCAGTGGGGGCAATGTGGGTAAGAATTTCCCGCTTGCCACCAAATGCTCCTACAGGCATGCCGCCGCCGATGACCTTACCCAGACAGGTCAGATCCGGAGTGATCTTATAGCGTTCCTGGGCACCACCACGTGAAACCCGGAACCCAGTCATCACCTCGTCAAAAATCAGAACACTGCCATATTCGTCGCAGATGGCCCGTAATCCTTCAAGAAACCCTTCAACCGGAGGAATACAGTTCATATTGCCGGCAACGGGTTCGACGATGATGCAGGCGATGTCATCACCGTGAGCTGCAAAAATTTCTTTCACACTGTCGAGATTATTGAATTCTACGGTCAGAGTGTGGCGAGCAAAGTCCTCGGGTACGCCTGGTGAACTGGGCACGCCCAGCGTGAGTGCACCAGAGCCGGCTTTCACCAGCAAGGCGTCGGCATGGCCGTGGTAACAGCCTTCGAATTTCACCAGTTTGTTACGGCCTGTGTAACCGCGGGCAAGACGTATGGCAGACATGGTGGCTTCGGTACCAGAGTTGACCATGCGCACCATTTCCATTGACGGAACCAGTTCACGGACCTTTTCGGCCATGATGACTTCCGCTTCTGTCGGAGCCCCAAAACTCAATCCACTCTGAGCCGCATCGATTACCGCATTGCGGATTCGATCATTGTTGTGCCCCAGTACCATCGGACCCCAGGACTGCACGTAGTCGATGTACTGTTTGCCGTCCACATCCCAGATGTAAGGCCCATCGGCCTTACTGATAAAGCGTGGTGTTCCGCCGACCGCTTTGAACGCACGCACGGGGGAGTTCACGCCACCAGGTATGCTGAGTTGGGCGCGGGCAAACAATTGTTGCGATTTATCCATGAATTTCACTTCTCTTTTGGCTGTACCAAATGACATCCCGCTCGTATTTCGAGACCAGATCTTCGACGCCCAGTGTCAATGCAAATAATGCCATTCTAACCAGAACACCATTGTCGGTCTGTCTGAATATGGCCAGATTGGGGTTGAGATTGAGGTCGTTGTCCAGTTCGTTGGCCTCCATCCGTGAATCTCTTGGCAGCGGATGCATGATCACGGTTTTGGACTGGAAGTGGCGGGTGTATATGGCCTGGTTGAGTCGAAAGCGGCCGCGATATTTATTGGCTTCTTCCTGAGATGGAAAGCGTTCTTCCTGAATGCGGGTCTGATAACAGATGTCTGCATCCATATTGCCTTCCAGTTGTTCGGTAATGGTCAGGCGATGGCCGGCATTTTCGATGATGTCGATAATGTAGTCGGGCATGGCCAGTTCTTGTGGTGAAATAAGCGTAAAATGAATGTTCTTGTACAAACACAGCAACTTGGAAAGGGAGTGTACGGTGCGCCCGTAACGCAGATCGCCGATCATGGCGATGTGCAGGCCGTCCACACCTTTACCGTTGTATTCCAACTCACGCTTGATGGTGAACAGGTCAAGCAGCGCCTGGGTCGGGTGTTCGTTGGCACCGTCTCCGCCATTAATCACCGGAACCCGGCTGCCTTCTGCAAATTCAGAGACAGAACCGGCGGAAGGGTGGCGCATGGCAATAATGTCGGAATAGCCGCTGAGTACCCGGGCGGTGTCGTACAATGATTCCCCTTTTGCCAGTGCAGAAGATTGCATGCCGGTGGTCTCACGCACTTCCCCGCCAAGCAGATTAAACGCGGTACCAAAGCTTACGCGGGTACGGGTGCTTGGCTCAAAAAACAGGTTGCCCAGTATGGCACCATCCAGCACAGTAGTGCGTTTTTGTCGCTTAGCGTAGGGCTGCATTGACGCTGCAACGGAAAAAATTTTGTCAATAGCATCGCGGTCGAACTGATTGACCGAAAGGATGTGATTGCCGGTAAATTCTGACATGAGGCACTCTTAATCACTGTAAACCTGAGTATTTTAGCAAATGCTTGAACGCCTGTAGAGCTTTGTGAGCTGGAATTATTTAGATGAGAGTGACTACCGATGCGCACCGGTAAAACACAAGCAAGAATCATTGGTCTTGAAGCGTTCCGCAGACGCTACGCTTCATTACAGAGAATAGGCTTGCGGGTATAAATTGAGGTAAACTGCCAAGCCTGCCATAACGTAAATAGTAGTAGCATGTATCAGTCGAACAAATCTGCCAAAGTGTTCACCGCACTGTTAGCAAGGTGGAAGACAGACTGCCAGCAATGCAGACGTATGCGCCTGTATGTGCTGTGGGCAATTATTATGTTAACCGTGTATTTATATGTCTGGAACTGAAGCTCAAAATATCTATATCAAGGCCAATAGCAAACGCAACGGTATTGCAACCCTGCTGGTTGGGCTGGCCGGGTTGACAGCATCGGCTATCTGGATTGCCTCGGTGCCGCAATGGCTGGTGCTGGCAGGTATCTTTCTGACCAGTGCATCAATTGTTGCCATCCTGGTGGGCTGGTTTAAGTTGCGTGAACCCGACTACAGCATTGAGCTGTCGCCGGAAGCAATTCGGTACTGTCACAGGCTGGGGAACTGGCGGATAGACTGGAGTAACCTTCAGCGTTTTGATTGCCCCCGGGTGCGTCAAGGTCTGGACTTTAACGAACTGGATGCGATTGGCTTCAAGCTGAAAGACTACGCTCCCTTTATACAGAGTGTCTCCCCTCGCTTGGCAACTCACCTGTTGATGGAGCAGCGGCCACTGTTGCTGCAAAATCGAGATGAAAGCTGTGCAACCGGCACCTGTTTTGGAAACGAATTTCTGGACGACAGCCGTTATGTTCTGGAAAACGGCGAAGTACTTACCGGTGTGAGGGCCATGCTGGCCAATCGGATGGCCCAGCTGCGTAAGCAACTGGGATTTGATGTGTTTTTAAGCTCGGTTGAACTGGACCGTGCCCCTGGTGATTTTGTCCAGCTGCTTAAAGACTGCGAACAAAGCCGCCCCCGATAATGGTTAGAGTGTCGGCCCTCAAATATCCTGCAGATGTTTGGTGCCCTCGGCGCAGATAATTTCGGCCTCCAGAATGAATGCCGGCAGATGTTCTGCAACCAGTAAATGCTGTCCCAACTTAAGGGCACTTTCCAGCTCTTCCGCCAGACTCTGTAATTTGGGTACGCCGGTATAGCAGGTTGCGCCGTGAAGACGGTGAATTTCGGCCTGTAATCCTGCGAAATTCTTGCTCTCCCACTCCTGCTTTATGATCTCGATGGATGTGGGCA
This sequence comes from Alteromonas aestuariivivens, assembly GCF_003367475.1. Classification (GTDB taxonomy): domain Bacteria; phylum Pseudomonadota; class Gammaproteobacteria; order Enterobacterales; family Alteromonadaceae; genus Alteromonas; species Alteromonas aestuariivivens. Next base: position 195,322 of record NZ_QRHA01000004.1, on the reverse strand, counting down.
GAAGCTTGATGAAATCCTGCAGCAGTTCTTTTGACGCGGCCGGGTTGTGATTGGACCTTTTCAGGGCCAGTTGCCAGTCAAGCGTCGGCAGGGCTATGGCTTTGTGGTCATGACTCTGGCACCAGCGTCGAATCAGCTCAAGTAAATTACCGACGTCTATGGGTTTGGGCAGATAGTCGTCCATACCCGATGCCAACAGGCGCTCCTGTTCTTCTTTAAACGCGTGGGCGGTGACGGCTATGATGGGCGTGCCCATGTTGAGAGGCGTCTGCCGGATCAGGCGCGAAGCCTGAAGGCCGTCCATGCCTGGCATTTGTACGTCCATCAGGATTAAGTCGAATTCCTGGGTCTGGCATCGGTTGACCGCATCCTGACCACTCATCGAGGAAGTTACCCGCACAGGGGAATTATCAAGCCAGGTGTGCAGCAGCTTCAGGTTCATATCCATATCGTCAACCGCCAGGATCCGGGCTTTTGGCAGGGCGGTGATTTTTTCCTGCATGGGGTTGCGGTTGGCACGGGCGCGGTGATGCAGTAATCCATCCAGTTTGGTGATGGTAAATGGCATACGAATCTGAGTATTAAAATGCTGTGCCAGACTGGGGTACTGATTGAACGGTTCCGGGCCGGAGTACCAAAGCACCCGCTTCTCAGCCGGAAACTGCACCAGTTCACTGAGTACCTTGTCTCTTTCATTCAGGCGGCTGTGCGGAACTACCGCAAACAGGTACTCAGGGCGAATGTTCAGGGATTTAAGAAATTCCAGTGATTCGACAGAGGTAACCCTGGCTCCCAGATGCCTGAGCATTCCGGCACTGGCCCGGCGGGTTGCTGGAATTGGGTCGTATAACACCACCTGCTTTTGGTTCCACTGCGATGCAGGGGCCAGTGAGTATTTTTGGCTCAGCTGATTGGTACGAAGGCTGACAGTAAATGTACTGCCAATGCCCGGCGAACTTTTAAGGTGCATGTCACCGCGCATCAGTCTGACCAGCTCACGGCAGATTACCAACCCAAGGCCGGTGCCCTGGTAATTTCGGTTGAGGGCATCATCAACCTGCGAGAATGCGTTGAAGAGCTTCTTGCGGTCCTGACGACTGATGCCGATACCCGTGTCTTCGATGCGAAAATTGAGTTCATGAATACCATGAGGCATTGATCTGCCGCTTACTGCCAGGGTAATGGTGCCAGAAGAGGTAAACTTGATGGCGTTGCTGAGCAGATTGTTGAGAACTTGCTTGATACGAAATACGTCACCAATCAGTTTTTCGGGTAAGGGGCTCAAATCAAACACAAACTCCAATCGTTTGGAGTGGGAAGATTTGGACATTATGGTCACCATTTCCTCAAGCAACTGATTTGGGGAAAATGGCTGGTTATTGATCTGCAGTTTGCCAGCCTCAATTTTAGAGAAATCGAGTACGTCGTTAACAATGCTCAGCAGGTTGTCGGCGGCAGAGTTGATGATGCGAACCTGCTCCTGCTGATCTGCCGGTAACGAAGAATGGGTAAGTTCGCGGCTGAAGCCCAGAATCGCGTTCAGTGGCGTTCGAATTTCGTGGCTCATGTTGGCCAGAAACTGGGATTTTACGTTGCTGGCTTTGATGGCGTCCTTGCGGGCGATGTCCAGGCGGGCATTCTGTTCTTCAATCAGCTCCATGTTATTGCGCAGATCATTGGTTGCCTGTTCAACCTCGGTTTCCAATTGGCTGCGGCTTTTTTCCATAAGTGCAACTGAAAACAGCCCGGCTTCCAGAAACACCGCCACCTGAAAACAGTAGGTTGTAATTTTGTTTGAGGGTAACCAGCCTATGAGGCTGAGCATGCCGCTGACTGCGCCAATTGCCAGTATGGTCCAGGCAAAAATGAAATATCTGGCCGGTTTAAAATGATTCAGAAAGGCTTCAAACCCGGCATAGATGTAACTGGAAATAGCAGCTATCCCAACGCCGTAAACGGCGTTATTTTTCCATATAGGGGGCAAGGCGTCGACCAGACAGGCGACACCAAGCATTCCCTGAATGGTCAGCAGGGCCATAATCACCGGGTGTGCTGAGGGGGCGTGGTCTCGGGTTTCCAAAAAGGTAATGGTAAAAATACCAGAGCTGATCCCAATGATCACAAAAATCAACTCGGTGTGCGAAGCAATCCAGACCGGCAGGCCCTGGGTTGCGATCAGCTGGATGTGCCCACCCCATATGAACTGCCAGACAATCACGGCCACAACATAACCGACGTAAGCCAGCAGGCTGGGTTCCCGTACGTCGATGTAGAGCACCAGGTTATAGATAGCCAGAATAAACAATCCGCCGTAGAAAAAACCCCAGAAGATGTTATCCAGCTGGGAATCATGGCTGTGGGCAGTCTCTGGTTTCAGGGCCAAAGGAACAATCAGACTGGAAGAGTGACTTTCCACCCGGATATAAAGCTCAAGTGAAGTTGCGAGTGGGAGATCGGCGCGGAAGGTTGGTGTTCGGAATATTTGCTCTGTCTGCAGTTTGCCCTGATGGCTCTGGGCGAGTGTTTTGCCATTCGAAACCAGGTAAAAGTCGACATAATCGAGCTGACTGAAATCAATGTTGAATACCCAGTGCTCCTTTTCGCTGAGGTTGGTCAGCCGGTTGCGCAGCCATAGCCCTTGCCGCTGGAAACCAAAATTCGGGTTGTCGTCGGTATTCCAGGTGAACTGGTCACGCCGTTTGAGGATTTCGCTGATGGTCAATGGCTGGCCGCTGGATTCCTTGTAATAGGCAAAGTTGCGGGACAGATTGATCTCGCTTTCCTCGTTCAGTAACTGGATGGTGGTTTGTCCTTTACCCGGCCATGGCATGAGCAAAACGGCCAGCCATAAAACCATTTGGAACAAAGGTAAGCGCATAGGGAACAGAACTTCAGCGAATTCAAATAATGGTCTATTAAACCACCACTTATGAGAATGTACAAAAGTCTGTTTTGGGTTGAGGCTCAGGCCCTGGCAGACGCATTCATCCGGTTATTGCGTTGCCTGCCGCTTTGCCCCACAATGACATGCACGAAGTAGTGGTAATAAACGCACAAAGAAAAGCGCCCCATGAGTGATCAAATAATCATAAACAGAGACGGAGTGGAACAACTTCCGCTACGACGTTTCACCGAAGACGCCTATCTGAATTATTCCATGTACGTAATCATGGACAGGGCCCTGCCACATATTGGTGACGGTCTCAAGCCTGTTCAGCGCCGCATTATTTATGCGATGTCTGATTTGGGGCTTTCTGCAAGCGCCAAATACAAGAAGTCTGCGCGTACGGTCGGGGACGTTTTGGGTAAGTTTCACCCTCACGGTGACTCCGCCTGTTATGAGGCAATGGTGCTAATGGCGCAACCGTTTTCCTACCGTTATCCGCTGGTAGACGGCCAGGGTAACTGGGGGGCGCCGGACGATCCGAAATCGTTTGCTGCCATGCGTTATACCGAAGCAAGATTGTCGAAATTCAGTGAGGTTTTGCTCAATGAGCTAGGCCAGGGGACAGTGGACTGGATCCCCAATTTCGATGGTACCCTGAATGAACCCAAGGTTTTACCGGCGCGTTTGCCCCACATTCTGCTTAACGGGGTTACCGGTATCGCAGTGGGTATGGCAACCGACATACCGCCACATAACGTGCGTGAACTGGCCAATGCCTGTGCGATGCTGCTGGATAACAGCCGGGTTGAACTCAGCGAACTGCTGGCGGAAGTGCAGGGGCCGGATTATCCAACTGAAGCGGAAATCATCACGCCACGGGCGGACATTACCAAAATATACGAAACCGGGCGCGGTTCCATAAAAATGCGTGCGGTCTACCATGAAGACAACGGTGATGTTGTGATCACAGCGTTGCCGCATCAGGCCTCAGGTGCAAAAATTCTTGAGCAGATTGCCGGCCAGATGCAGGCGAAAAAGTTGCCTATGGTCAGTGATTTACGTGATGAATCGGATCATGAAAACCCAACCCGTCTGGTAATTACCCCGCGCTCTAACCGGGTTGATACTCAGCAACTGATGCAGCACTTGTTTGCCACCACAGACCTGGAGAAAAGCTACCGGGTTAACCTGAACATGATTGGTCTCGATGGCCGGCCTCAGGTTAAGGATCTCAAAACCATCCTCAGCGAGTGGCTGGTATACCGCAAGGATACCGTTACCCGGCGTCTGCAGTATCGCCTCGACAAGGTTCTGGCCCGTTTGCATATTCTTGAAGGTTTGTTGATTGCCTTTTTGAACATTGATGAAGTCATTGAAATCATCCGCACCTTCGACGAGCCCAAAGCGGAATTGATTCGCCGTTTTGCGCTTACCGATAAACAGGCTGAAGCAATTCTGGAACTGAAGTTACGGCATTTGGCCAAGCTTGAAGAAATGAAAATTCGCGGTGAGCAGGATGACCTGGAGCTGGAACGGCAAAAGCTGGAACAGTTGCTTGGTTCTGACCGACGTCTGAAAACTCTGATCAAAAAGGAAATTCTGGACGACGCGGAAAAGTATGGTGACGACCGTCGTTCTCCGCTGGTTGAGCGTTCAGAGGCCAAAGCGCTGTCTGAAAAAGAGCTGGTACCCAGTGAAGCAGTAACGGTGGTGTTGTCTGAAAAAGGCTGGGCCCGTTGTGCCAAAGGGCATGACATTGACGCTGAAGCTTTGAGTTATAAGGCCGGTGACCAGTACCTTGCCAGTGCATCCGGGCGCAGCAACCAGCCGGTGGTGTTTATCGATACCTCTGGACGGGCGTTTTCCTGTGATGCTCATAGTTTGCCTTCAGCCAGGAGCCAGGGCGAACCGCTTACAGGGCGCTTCAGCATTGTTGGCGGCGAACAGTTTGCTCACGTTCTGATGGGGCAGGAGTCACAAAAATACCTGATAGCCTCTGATGCCGGCTACGGTTTTGTCGGTTCCTTTGCTGACATGATCAGCAAAAACAAAGCTGGTAAAGCGTACCTGACCTTACCCACTGCGGCGAAAACCATTGCTCCTCAGAGGGTAAGCGATGTTGCCCATGACTGGTGTCTGGCAATTTCCAACGAGGGGCGCATGCTGTTGTTCCCTATCCGGGATTTACCCAGCCTGGGTAAAGGCAAGGGCAATAAGCTGCTCAGCATTCCTTCTGCCAAAGCCCAGACCCGCGAGGAGTATGTGAAAGTTCTGGCTGTTGTACCGGAAGGCGCGTCGGTGAAAGTATCGGCCGGTAAACGCAGCATGACGCTGAGCCCGTCTGATCTTGAGCACTATCGGGGTGAGAGGGGGCGTCGGGGCAACAAACTTCCTCGTGGCCTGCAACGGGTAGACAGCATTGAAGTTGAATTGCCCGCCAAGGCAACTGCAACGGCTGATGAGCCGACAGTTGGTGAGGACGAGGCAGGCTTGCAGCCCGGTTAACGCATCACTGGCTTTTATGCGCCAGTGATGCGGCATTCTGTTCCCAGTTCTGGCCGTCAAACGGCACAACCTTTAACACCGGAGCGGGCTGGTCCAGGCAGCGCGCATTTACGCTGTAACCGTCGGGGTTGGAGCGGGGTATGTAAAACGCCTTGATGCCGCAGGTCCGGCAAAAATAGTGTTTGGCCACACCCGTGTTAAAGGTGTAGCAGGTCAGGTTTTCTTCCCCGCTTTTCAGCGCAAACTGTCGTTTGGGCACTATCAGGTGCAAATAGCCGCTTTTGTTACAGATGGAGCAGTTGCACTCATCCACTTCAATTTGCTCTTCACATTCCACCTCAAAGGTGACCTTGCCGCAGTGACAACTGCCTTTGTACCAGTTAAGTTCAGACATTGCTTTTCATGAGTTGCTTTGCAGAGGGAACTACACTAGCAGCTTTTGATATGAATTAGGATGGAAAATGCGCCCTCAGGTTAGATGAGGGCGCGGGTATGAGGTATATAGTGCTGTTCAGCTTTTTGCGTTGGTGCTTTCAAATATTTTGTCGGCCGATGCAGCAACAAACCCCTGATAGAGCTTGCCGTTTGGCATTGGGTAACGCTGGGCAAATTCGTAGAAGCAGCTGGGAATAGCGATGGCTTCTGAACCGAAATCTACGTCGGCACGATCGGCCATGGTAGATGATTGGGCCAGGTAAACATCTTCGCCGCCTTTGATCTCGCCGCCTACGGTGTTAAGCACAAAACCTGCGTCCTTGAGAAGCGTATTTACTTCCACGAGAGATTGGGTGCTTTTCAGGTAATTGACGCTGACCGTGAAGTGGTTTGCCCTGAACCCCCATGCTGCCATCCAGGCAGCGTATTCGGATTCGCTCAGCAATGTGTCGTAATCTTCCTTGCTGATTTCCCAGTGGCGGCCTGAATACAGGAAGTTATCTTCAGTAACGGCCGCGGCGTCCATCTGTTCCACCAGTTTGGTGATGATCGCCTGGGCGGTTTCAGACAACTCTTCCACCCGCAACTCACTGATGAACACCTTGGGCTGTGTTTCGTCCGGATGTTCGAAGTGTTTTGCGGTCAGCTTTTTGGCTTCGAAGTTGTAGTCACCCTTGGCTACATACCCCAGTGCTTCAAAATGCGCCGCCAGTTTGTCAAGTCCGGTTTTGCCGAGGTTGAAGGTTCGAAACGCCACATGGTCGTTGATGATCCCGCTGCTGTTTTCTTCACCCGCCAACAAACGGTGAATTTTGTGTGCGGAAGGCGTGATGGCAACGTAGTTATCCCACAGGCACTCAAACAACGTATTGATGTTGCTATGCATTGAAAAAGACTCCTGATATTACATTTTCAAACCGGGGCTGAGTGTGGCGGGCAAGGCAACCTTGTCCAGTTCCACTGAGGCCACGGGGTAAGCACAATAATCCGCTGCATAATACGCGCTGGCGCGGTGATTGCCGCTGTCGCCTATGCCGCCGAAGGGCGCTGCACTGCTGGCACCGGTAATCGGGCGGTTCCAGTTTACTATTCCGGCTCGTATGTGTTGGAAGAAGTGGCGATAATCGTCCTCGCTGTCGCCAATGAATCCGGCTGAAAGCCCGAAACGGGTGTTGTTGGCTTCGTTAATGGCAGCATCGAAATCGTTGTAGCGGATGATTTTCAGCAATGGGCCAAAATGTTCTTCGTCCGGCAATTCGGCCAGCATATCAGTGACGTCCAGGATCCCCGGGGTAACAAAGCCTTTGGCTGGATCTTTTTGTTCCATGCGTAACAGAACCGTGGCTCCGGCCTGTTCTAGTTGGGCCTGAGCCTGAACCATCATATTGGCGGCATTTGCCGAGATCATTGCGCCCATGAACGGTTGTTCTTCGGCGTCGTATTCGTCAATCAGAATGTTGCGGCTGACATCCACCAGGCGACTCACCATCGCATCGCCAGCCTCTCCCTGGGGAACAAACAGGCGGCGGGCGCAGGTACAACGTTGGCCTGAAGTAACAAACGCTGACTGAATGATGTCGTGCACGGCAGCTTCTGTATCGGTTACGTCTTTGACGACAAGCGGGTTGTTACCGCCCATTTCCAGTGCCAGGATTTTACCCGGGTGGCCGGCGAACTGTTCATGCAGCATTTTTCCGGTACGGGAACTGCCGGTAAAGAAAAGTCCATCCAGACCGGGGTGGGAAGCCAGTGCCTTACCGGTTTCAACCTCGCCTTGTACCAGGTTAAGTACGCCTGCAGGAAGGCCAGCCTGATCCCACAAACCGACCATCTGTTCTGCAACCATTGGGGTCAGGTCACTGGGCTTGAATACAACAGTGTTACCAGCCATTAAGGCAGGCACAATGTGGCCGTTGGGCAAGTGCCCCGGAAAATTGTACGGGCCAAACACCGCCACCACACCATGAGGTTTATGGCGAATAAACGCCTGGCCAACTGGCATAGGGTTTTCAACCGTGCCGGTGCGTTCGTGGTAGGCTTTCTCAGAAATACCGATTTTGCCGATCATGGCAGCGACTTCCGTGGCGGTTTCCCAAAGAGGCTTACCGGTTTCCCGGGCAATCGCCTGGCTGAGTGGGGCTTTGTTCTGCTCCAGCAGTGCACCATACTGTTTGATGATGTTCAGTCGCGCTTCAAAACCCAGTGCAGCCCATTGGGGAGCCGCTGCCCTCGCAGCAGCAACGGCCGCATCAACCTGGGCGGCGTTGGCTGAATGTCCTTGCCAGATGGTTTGGTTCTTAGCCGGGTCGACAGACGAGATCGGGTGTCCTTCGCCTGCCAGCCAGTGGCCGCCAATATAATGTGTAGTTTGCATGTAGGGATCCTGTTGTTAGTCTCTGAATTTTACCGGGGTGAAACGAACGGAATCACCCTCACTAATATTCAGTGCAGCCGCCGCCTGTCGGGATAATACGGCTACCTGCTGTTCCTCGCTGACTGCCATCTCTGTGGCTATGGCGCGGAAATCTTTCACAGAAGTATTGATGATGTAGCAGGACTGTCCTAGCGCTGCGGTTTGATCGTCAATGACTACTGGCAGTTTACGGCTGGCCTGGGCTGATCGAATGTGGCTCAGGTTGGCTTCCACTGTCGGGCCGGCATCGAAAATGTCCACGTACCCTCTGCAGCTGAACCCTTCCTCCTGCAATAAACGCAGGGCAGGGCGGGTTTTTGTGTGCACCTGGCCAATGACCGCCTGGGCTTCTTCGCTGAGCAGCTTAACGTAGATGGGGTACTTTGGCATCAGTTCGGCAATGAACACCTTGTTACCAATTCCGGTCAGATAGTCTGCGGTGGGAAAGTCCATGGAAAAGAAATGCTCTTCCAGCCACTCCCAAAATGGTGAGCGCCCCTTTTCGTCGCTGACACCGCGCATTTCGGCAATTACTGTTTCCGCAAAGCGATGGCGATGCTCAATCATAAACAGAAACCGGCACTTGGACAGCAGGCGTCCGTTTAACCCTTGCCGGGCTTTGTCTTTGAGAAACAGGGTGCAGATTTCGGTGACCCCGGTGTAGTCGTTACAGAAGGTCAGTATTTCTGCCGTATTGTGGATCTTCAGTTCCCGGGATGCGTGGACCACTTTCCCCAAATGGTAATGATAAAAAGCATCGTCGATGCCAACGGCCGCCTCGATGCCGGACGTACCGACCACTTCACCGGTTGTTGAGTCTTCCATTACAAACAGATACGACTCCCTGCCAGGCTGGCTGGGAGTTTGTTGGAACGACCATTCTGCACGTTCAATTTTGTTTTTCAGCAGGTTTTCGTTCACCGGTAGCGACGTAAAGCCGATACCGGAGTCCACCGCGATGTCGTGCAGGGAATGATAATCTGCAGCCGTGATTGGGCGAATAATATTCATGTTCGCTTACTCAAGCCAGAAGGCATTACTTTTGGTTAACGATAGAAGCGATGGCACGTTCAAAACGCACCAGACCTTCCTTGATGTCTTCTTCAGGGATAATCAACGAAGGTGCGAAACGCACAACGTTGGTCCCTGCAACCAGACACATCAAATGCTCATCGGCAGATGCAACCAGGAAGTCACGGGCACGCCCCTGGTAGTCGTCGTTCAGAACGCAACCCAGTAGCAGGCCTTTGCCACGAATTTCACTGAAGACCTTGTACTTGTTGTTAATCTCGGCCAGATAGTCGCGGAACATCTGTTCCTTTTTAACTACGCCTTCGAGAACTTCCGGGTTATTGACGATATCCAGAGCCCGTTCAGCAACGGCACACGCCAGCGGGTTACCGCCGTAGGTGCTGCCGTGAGTTCCGGGCTTGAGGTGCTCGGCAATTTTGGCCGTTGTAAGCATGGCGCCAATAGGGAAGCCTCCGCCCAGTGCCTTAGCCGAAGTAAGGATGTCAGGGGTAACTTCCAGGCCCATATAGGCGTAAAGGTGGCCGGTGCGACCGACACCTGTCTGAACTTCGTCAAAAATCAGTAACGCATTGTGCTGGTTGCACAACTCGCGCACCCGTGCAACGAACTCCGGCTCTGGTGAAATAATGCCGCCTTCACCCTGCAGAGGCTCCATCATAACAGCGCAGGTGTTGTCGGAGATCAGTGCTTCAAATGCGGCAAGATCATTGTAGTCACAATGATCTACAGCACCGGGCTTTGGCCCGAATCCATCTGAATAGGCCGCCTGGCCGCCTACGGTCACGGTAAAGAACGTGCGCCCGTGGAAGCCTTTGTTGAAGGCAATAATCTGGCTTTTATGCTCACCGAAGTTTTCCAGCGCATAGCGGCGGGCAAGTTTCAGAGCGGCTTCATTCGCTTCTGCCCCTGAATTGGCAAAATAGACACGTTCGGCGAAGGTCGCTTCGGTCAGTTTGCTGGCCAGGCGTAACGCCGGCTCGTTAGTAAATACGTTACTCAGATGCCAAAGCTTGCTGCCCTGTTCGTTCAGCGCATTGACCAGCTCAGGGTGACAGTGGCCCAGAACATTAACCGCAATGCCGCCGGCAAAATCGATGTATTCCGCTCCGTCCTGGTCCCATACGCGGGAGCCTTCACCCTTGACGGGAATCATTCCGGCCGGGTTGTAATTGGGAACCATAACCTCATCAAATGTGGCACGAGTGACTTTCATCTTTTAAACCTCTGAGTCTTGCATACGCACGTGTGCTCGTATGCATTGAATGAGCAATCTGGCCTGACAGTATGCCAGTAATGTTATCAAATGTCTTCCCTTGGAAGCCCTGCAGCCCTTGATTTTAAAGGGGTTTGGCAGGTTTTGCAGGAAAAGTGCATAACTATGTAGAATGGCAATGGCTGCCGTGAGACCGTACTTTTTTAATCCGCTTCAAAGGCAGATGGCGTTGTCAGGGAGTAACGCCCGTCGCCTCTCGTATTGCATGATTATCCACAAAAAATTTAGTCGTTTTCTGCTTCTTCAGCCAGCGGAGGTTGAAATATGTCCAACTCTTTAAGCGATTCCAATGCACCTGTGGGGTACTTCAGAGACAGCAGATAGGCTTTTGCCTCGTCTTTCTCGATGTAGCGGCGGGGCCTTAGCATCCTGAATCGGGTGTAACATCGGGCGAGATGAAGAATATGTGCCAAGGAGCCAGGTTCCCAGTCCGCTTTTGCTATCTGGCGCATTGGATTGGTCAGGTTGAGACGTTTGAATAGCATGTGTTCAAACAAATCAGCGGTGAACTTATCGGCGTATTCATTTTGCAAAGCAATCAGAAAATTGGCCGAGGGTTGTACCTGCAGTAATCCGTCGTGGATCTCCCGTTGCCGCTTGTTCTGTGCTTCCTGCAGTGCCTGACGATGGAGTTTGTCAAACAGTCGAAAGTAAAGACGGTGAATGGCACAGCGGCCAATGTTGCTGAGCAGTCCCAGCACGTAGGCGTCAGTAGGTTTGGCAGTATAAAATTTTGTCAGTTCCCGTGCCGTCACCGCCGTTCCCAAACCGTACTGCCATAACTGATGCTTGATGGTCGGGTAGGGATCCGTAATAACGGGCAGTGTGCGCTTATATACATAAAGAGGTAACTGTAAACGCAGATTGTCGATGCCAAGAAAACTCAGTGCAGTGCGCAAAGATTCAACCTGAATAACCCGGCCTCGGGAGTCTTTTCTGCGGTGTGCAGGCGAATTGACCGTTTGAATCAGTTCGTCATACAACCAGGGCTGGGCTGCGGCATACGGTTCGATTTTGGAGATTGTTGATGCCTTCAGAGCCAGATTGTCGAGCATCTGAGTGGCGTCATCGGTGAGGTTTAGAACTTGATTAAACAGAGTCCGTGAGTTATCGGTCTGCTGTTTCAGTTCGGTGATGAGTGAGTTGTGCAGATTGTTGCGTAATGAATCGAGGAAACTGGCGTCGCTGAGCGCCTTACGTTCGAGATCCCGCAGTGCCACCTTCTCGACATGCAGCAATTCCCGCCGTGCATCGGCCTGTTCGGACTCTTCGTATCTTACTTCGCCGGGGCTGCGACGCCCCAACATTTGGTGCACCCGCGCCTGAGAAATCAATAGGTTGTCAAAACGCTCGTCAATGGAAGGCAGCGTTGCTGCGGTGTCTGTCATACGAGGGTAGCTCCTGCCACTTTACCCAATATCCTGCCTATACTCTCAATGGTACCAGCGATTCGGGTCAATAATACCTTCATTTTCGGGTATTTGGGCAGTTAAATTTGTGGCAAATTGAGTGTTATACCGCTGCAGGTAAATGCGAATTGGCGTTTTTGAGATACCGCGCCAGCAGTTCATGGCCACATTCGGTAAGCAGAGACTCAGGGTGGAACTGCACCCCCCATACCGGCAACGCCCGGTGGCTGATGGCCATGATTTCACGGTAGCCATTCGAATATTCGCACCAGGCGTCAACCTGCAAACAACCTGGCAGCGACGAAGGCTCCAGCACCAGAGAATGGTAGCGGGTGGCATTGAACGGGTTTGGCAGGCCATTACACAAGCCACTATTTGAATGGGCTACCGGCGAAACCTTTCCATGGCGAATTTGCTTCGCCTGCACCACTTTTGCACCAAACACCTGACCAATCGCCTGGTGACCCAGGCACACTCCCAGCAGCGGGATATGGCCGGCAAATTTCTGTATGGCCTGTAAACTTATTCCAGCCTCATTAGGGGTACAGGGGCCGGGAGATATCACCAGATGATCGGGGGACATCTCCTGAATGTCATTCAGGCTGATGCAGTGGTTACGCACTACCTCCACATCTTCCCCCAACTCGACAAAATACCGCGCCAGGTTGTGGGTGAACGAATCAAAATTATCAATCAGTAACAGCACGGCGTGCCCCGTCAGGTGCCTGTTATCTCGGTTTGGCCAGAAAGCCAATTGCCTGGTAGACGTCAGAGAGCGTTTTTGCTGCGCGTGCCGACGCCTGCTCGGCACCCTGTTTCATTACTGTGTCCAGGTAGGCTCGGTCTTCACGAAAGGCTTTGAACCTGGCCTGTACTGGCTCTAAAAGTGCCACCACCGCATCAGCCACATCGCCTTTAAGGTGGCCGTACATTTTGTCTTCGTATTCCGGGACCAGTGCATCCACACTCTTTCCTGTTGCCAGTGACAGCAGTGTAAGCAAGTTTGATACGCCCGGCTTTTCAGCCCGGTCAAAATAAATGCGGGCCTGTTCGTCTGAATCGGTGACCGCGCGCTTGATTTTCTTGGTAATTTTCTTGGGTTCTTCCAGCAAACCAATAAAGTTGTTCGGATTGTCGTCGGATTTCGACATTTTCTTGGTCGGTTCCTGCAAGCTCATAATGCGGGCACCGAATTCCGGAATAAACGGCTCCGGAACGGCAAATACATCACCATAGATGTTATTCATCCGGGTTGCGATATCGCGGGCCAGTTCGAGGTGCTGCTTCTGATCGTCGCCAACGGGCACCTGATTCGCCTGATAAACCAGTATGTCCGCGGCCATCAGGGCCGGGTAGGTGAACAGGCCGGCATTGATGTTATTTTCATTTTTAGCCGACTTGTCTTTGAACTGGGTCATGCGGTTCAGTTCGCCCATTTGCGTGTAGCAGTTAAGAACCCAGGCCAGCTGGGCGTGTTCCGGCACGTGAGACTGCACAAACAGGGTACTTTTCGCAGGGTCGATGCCACAGGCCAGATACAGTGCCAGGCCGTCCAGGCACGCATTGGTAAGCTTTTCAGGTTCCTGCCGCACAGTAATGGCATGGAGATCTACCAGCATATAAAGGCATTGATAATCATCCTGCATGGCAACCCATTGCTTTAGTGCGCCCATGTAGTTGCCCAAGGTGAGTTGTCCTGACGGCTGACAGCCACTGAGTACGACGGGTTTGTTGCTCATGCTTATGTTACCTAACTGTGGAATATTACTTCATTGATATGCGAATTCGGTGACTATGCTTTGGCAAGCTCACAACGCATTTGCCGGATCACTTCAGCGTAATCCGGAGCGTTGAATATGGCTGAGCCCGCAACAAACATGTCTGCACCTGCTTCGGCGATGGCACGAATGTTATCGACTTTTACCCCGCCGTCAATTTCAAGCCGGATGTTTTGGCCACTTTTTTCAATTTTTTGCCGAACCTGACGAAGTTTATCAAATGTAGAGGGTATAAAAGACTGCCCTCCGAAGCCGGGATTCACTGACATCAGCAGTATGTGATGGAGTTTGTCCATAATGTGGTCGAGATAATGAAGCGGGGTAGCCGGGTTGAAGACCAGTCCGGGCTGGCAGCCTGAATCAATGATTAACTGCAGAGAACGGTCAAGATGCGAAGTGGCTTCCGGGTGAAAGCTAATCATGGTGGCACCGGCATCGGCAAAGCTGCGAATCAATTCGTCAACAGGGCTTACCATCAAATGAACGTCTATGGGTGCCTCAATGCCGTACTTTCTGAGCGCCTCACAAATCATCGGCCCGAACGTCAGGTTTGGGACGTAATGATTGTCCATGACATCGAAATGAACGACATCGGCGCCAGCCGCCATAACTTTTTCGACCTCTTCTCCTAGTCGGGCAAAATCGGCGGATAAAATGGAAGGGGCGATCAGGTAGTCGCTCATACAAGTAAGTTCCTGCTGCAAAAAGTAAGGCCCGGCACGGGAAGGCTGAGGCTTTGGTTGACCCGGCCGTCCTGTAACAGCGTAAACCGGGCTATGGCGCAAAAGTGTACCTAAATCTGTGCGTCGAAAAAAGGTCGTTAATTGCACCATTTGCGCATCATTGCATCATTATTGTGCATTAAGTTTGGTGCAATCGTATGTAGACGTTTCAGTTGCTAACAATGAAACACTTTAAAACACTTAAAAATCAGAAGTTTACTATATTGTTGTAAATTTCTTTCAGTTTCTCGTTAACGGGCATCAGTTTTGCGTACTAGGACAGTACAAAAATAATATGAAGACAGAAAACCTTTGAAAAACAAAGTTTTTAATTTCAACGGAGAACACACAATGAAATTAGTTTCAAAATCAGTTTTAGCATTGGCTGTTGCATCAGCTTCTTTAGTCGCTATGCCAAGCTACGCTGATTCACTTTCAGCTAACGTCAGCGTAACGAATAACTATATCTGGCGTGGACTGACTCAAACTACCAATGACGCAGCGGTTCAGGGCGGAATTGACTATGCTTCAGACAGCGGCTTCTACGCAGGTACATGGGCTTCAAATGTAAATTACGGCGCTGACGACGTATATTCTTACGAGCATGACCTGTACTTCGGCTTTTCTGGCGAAGCTGGCAGCTTCAGCTACGACGTTGGTTACCTGTACTACAACTATGACGACGTTGCCGAGTTTGATTTTGGTGAAGTATACGGAACATTAGGTTTTGGAAACTTTAGCGCCACTTTATACGTTCTGGCGAACACCGAAGCTGAAGAAGGCGAGGGTCAGGACTTTGGTTTTGGTGAAGCAACTTACGTTTCTTTGGATTATACCATTGCACTGGAAAGCGGCACTGAGATCGGCCTGCACGTGGGTAACCACCAGGGTGATTTCGCAGAAGCGTTCAACGGTGTAACTGAATCCTACAACGACTGGGGTGTATCCATTTCACGTGACGGTTTCAGCTTTGCAATCACCGGAACTGATATGGACGATGACGAGCCAGCTGCTGGTGGCGCATATGACAATGATTCAGTCAAATTCGCTGTTTCCTACGGCGTAGACTTTGAACTGTAAAAGCCCAAGGCTTTAATCTATATACTGTGCATCATAAAAATCCAGCGCGGCGGCGCTGGTAAGTGTCTGTTAAAGCCCCTCTGCGAAAGCAGCGGGGCTTTTTCTTAATGTGGCTAACCTCGCAGCGGATGACTTACAGGTAATTTGCGATAAATTGTGTACATTAAACCTTGTTGATTTTTGCCATCGGTTTATACTGGCCGAAGTTGACAATCGGTCAATAATTAGACGGCGAATACCATGTTCAGGAAGGAAAGAACCAAATATACCTTGGTAGCAGTGGCGTTTATCATCGGGCTGGTGATGATTCCCGGTTCGCGGGATAGCGACTGGTGCTCACGGGGTAGCAGTGTCATGGAGAGGCACACTAGTGTTAATGGTGAGGAGGTCGCGTGTGCCTCTGGTGCCGATGACTGGATTTTGGAAGTCAGCTGGCTTTCGTGGATATCCGGTAAGTCTTCTACCTACCAGTTTCATTTCCTCGATTTACTCGAGCTCCTTTATGGAAAGGGCGATTAAGCGTGGCTTCAGCCTGAAGAAGCGGAAATTCTGCTTTGCCGGATGAGCAAAAACCTTCAGTAAAATCCGTACTGTTGAGTGTACTGGCCAGCCTGTTCGGAGTTCAGTCCCAGCGCAATTATAAGCGGGATTTTACTCAGGGTGCGCTTTGGATCTACATCGCTGTGGGCATTTTGATGGTGGGGGTGTTTATTCTCAGCCTGCTGGGCCTTGTCTGGTTAATTTTGCCGTGAATCTGCTTTCAGGATTTAATTACTTATGAATATCATTCGGCGCAAAGTAGGCCAGAATTTCACTGGCGGGCTTGCGCATTGCGCCATTCTGACTGATGGAACGTTTCACCGACAGCGAACTAATGCTTGCGCAGTGGTACAATTTCCGGGTTACCGGTAAATCGTGATTGGATATCAGTACCGGAATTCCCCGTTTATGTGAGGCTCTAATTGCCAGGGTCGCGAGTTTAGACTGGGAATCCATGCCAAAACTGCGGGCAGCATAACTGGTGAAGGCGGCGGTTTTGCTTATTGGTGCATAAGGTGGGTCGCAATAGATGACGTTGCCTTTGCGTGCTCGGCTGAAGATCTTTTCAAACGGAAGGCAGGTAAACACTGCATTCTGTGATTTTTCGGCAAACACCAGCATTTCCTCGGCCGGAAAATAGGGCTTTTTGTAGCGGCCGAAGGGTACGTTAAATTTACCGCTCAGGCTGTAACGGCACAGCCCGTTGTAACCGTGCCTGTTCAGGTAGAGGAATAAAAGAGCGCGGTGGTAAGGGTCCTGCGTGCCGTTAAATTCTTCCCTAAGCCCGTAATAGGCCGACTCGCAGTTGTATTTAGCGTTAAAATAACGCTCAGCATCCAATATGAGGGTATCTGGTGCCTGCTGCAGAAATTTGTAGAGACCAATGAGATCAGGATTAATATCATTCAGCAGGTAGCGCGGGTAGTGGGTGTTGAGAAACACAGAGCCGGCACCTACGAATGGCTCAATCAGTCGATTGGCGGCCGGTAACTTCGCTTGAATGTTTTCAACCAGACTGTACTTTCCCCCGGCCCATTTCAAAAAGGCCCGGTTTTTCTTCTTCATCATTGTTTAGAATGCAATCTACACGTACTTATTGATACAGCTCACGTGGTGCCGGTCAGATCACTTTTCAGCGAAGTAAGCGTTTGAGCCCATTTAGGCCAATTCGGCCAGGTATTATCGGCCTGATCTATCGGCCGATACTGCGAACATTTGATTGTATCTGTCTACCCGGGCACCGACAACCAACAAATCGTTTCTGAGAGGATTTTTACTGAGTCCCATATGGGCACCTTCACTGAGCATGGATCAGAATCAGGGGGCAACGGTTTGAATTTCACTTAGAACCTGGTCGCCACGTTTGACAAAAGCCTGATTTTTACCTGCATACTCAGGCAGCGTAGGTATTGCAGCTCGGGCCTGCTCCATGGTGGTAAAGGCCTCATGATATATCACTACATACCAGTCCCCACCGTAACGGAAGGTTTTGTAGGTTGTGGTTATCGCCTCCAGCTTGTTGTCCCTGATAAACTGCTTGAGCAAGTCAGGGTCTTTGAGGCCGGCTATCTGGATGAGGAAGTGTTGGTTGTTAAGCTTATCTGCCAGACTAACGCTGATTCCCTGCTCGGGTTGGGATTTTGCATTTGCATCTTCGGACAACATGACAGCGCTGTCTTGTGGCTCTGAATACCCAGCACCCGTTGAGGAAAGAGAGTCGTCTGTATCTGATATCCCTTGAGCAGCCACCTCCTGGATTTCAGACTCAGTTACGGGTGTGAGTTCCACAGCTGTGGTGTCAGCGAGAGCAGGTTCAGCTGAGGCTATCTCATTGCCCGCATTCGGCTGAGGATTACCAGGTGCCTGCTTCAACGAACCATCATCAGGCTTTTTGCCAGCTGTCAGGTCCTCTGGTGAATGACTGGTCAGTATATCTGGCTGGTCGTCCAGTTGCCGGACTGCCTGGGTCCAGTCCGTTACCAGTGCAGCTTCGGTTGACTCAGGTTCTCCTTTGGGCTCCGCTGCTGGTTGCGAAGCGGGTTCGCCAATCACTTTTTCAAATGCGGAGCCGGGAACGACGGCGTCTGCCGAGACTGGTTGCAGTGGGGCATCGATGGGAGCGAACAGGCTGTCGAACTGATCACCGTACTGCCATGCAAAAATAGCGACGGACAATCCTGCGAGCAGGATTGCTGAAGCTCCCCAGAACCAGGGGGATTGTAAGGGGTTTTTACGGCGGGGTGTACTTTGGCCGTATCGCTTTGCCAGATGCTGATGAAACGATTCTCTGCGCTGACTGATCAGGCGATCCAGTTCACTGCTATGCTGTTGGGTATTGACGGACTGGCTGCTGATCAGCAGCGGCGTGTCGGTGTTTCTGGCCGGAAGCCACTGTTTGGCGTTCTCTGCCCAGGCTGACTCACCGAATAACAGCACATTCAAATGCTGCTTATTGGCCGCAAAACGACTTTGCAAAACCAGATCCCACAGTTCCTGCAATAGCCGGTCGGGCATATGCTGAGCCTGGGTAATGGTGATAAGAATCGGGCCTTCATGCTGATTCAGAGCGGCCAGCAATTCATTTAACGGGCGAACGTAGCTACCGACAACCTGGCCGAGCAATTGACGACACAGTTGACGACGATAGTCGGAAATGTCCAGTTTCGGATCGGCGGTAACATAGGCTATTTCGGTGTCGTCGTGCTGCTGAAAAACAAAGGCTTCCAGCGTACGCTGTTGTTGCGCGATGGAATCTCCACTGACAAAGATCAGCTGGGAAGAGTAATTAACCAGATATTCCAGTCGTTCGTGCAGTTCGGAGTACACTCAAGAAATCCTCAATACCTTCACCGGTTGGCCCTAAACCTATGAAGCCTTAATGCCTGAGCTCGCGCACGGGCGAGCTAACTAACTGCATCTTGACGAATGTCGGTTCAGGCGAGAATTTGTGCCAGAATGTCGTCGCTGACGTCTTTGGTTACCACAGCTTTACCGATGCCCTGCGGCAGCACAAAACGGATGTTGCCCGCCTCTACCTTTTTATCCCGGCGCATGTGCGACATGTAAGCGGCTTTATCCATACTTTCCGGGCCTGAAACCGGTAACGAAAAGGCTTCAAACAGGTCACGAACCCGTCGGGTTTCTGACGCGCTCAGCCAGTCCAAATGCATTGCTGCGTGACAAGCAATTATGGTACCAGTTGCGACTGCCTCACCGTGCAACCAAGCACCGTAGCCCTGTTCCGCTTCAATGGCATGACCAAACGTATGCCCAAGGTTGAGTATGGCACGCAGGCCCCCTTCACGCTCATCTTTTGCAACCACCTCAGCTTTAATTTCACAGCAACGGTAAATGGTATCTTTCAGAAGTTGAGTGTTGAGTGCTTTCAGTTCCGCATGGTGCTGTTCCAGAAAAGCGAAAAAGTCTGCATCGTAAATGATACCGTACTTGATCACCTCGGCCATTCCGGCGGAAAACTCACGTGCAGGCAAGGTATTCAGTGTGTTGAGGTCGATGGCAACCAGAATCGGCTGATAAAAAGCCCCAATCATGTTTTTACCTAGCGGATGGTTAACCGCAGTTTTGCCGCCCACCGAAGAATCTACCTGCGACAACAAGGTAGTGGGTACCTGGATAAATGGTACCCCTCGCTGATATGCCGCAGCAGCAAAACCACAAATGTCGCCAATAACGCCACCGCCCAATGCAATCAGGGTGGTGTCACGGGCGGCATTCATTTCCAGCAACCGGGTCATGATAACGCCAAACTGCTCAAGCGATTTGTATTGCTCACCATCTGGCAGAATGATGGTTTCTACATGCTTGTCGCCACAGGCCGCCCTGACTTTGTCGAGATACAGGGGTGCCACGGTTTCGTTGGTAACAATTACGGCAAGTGGCCCTTTTATGTAGGGCACAAAAAAGCCAGCCTGATCTAACAGGCCGGCTTCAATCTGTATGGGATAACTACGCTCTCCAAGTTCGACGGTAAGTGATGACATGGGCGTAGCTCCTTCTAACGATAAATTATAGGCCGATTTTACTGATAATTTGGTTCGCAACGGCTCGGGCAGACTGGTCGTCGGTGTCTACGACGTAGTCAGCTACCTCCTGATAAAGCGGGTTGCGGGCTTCAGCCAGATCCCGCAATACCTGCTCTGGATCTTCTGTCTGCAGCAACGGACGGCGTTTATCACGCTGGGTACGTGCGACCTGTTTGTCGATGGTGGTTTGCAGATATACAACGATTCCACGGGCAGATAAGCGATTGCGTACCGCCTTGTTCACCACTGAGCCTCCGCCAGTAGCCAGAACAATGCCTTGCAGGTCGGTCAGGTCGTTAATAACGTTTTCTTCGCGTTTCCTGAAACCATCTTCACCTTCGATATCGAAAATCCAAGCGATATCAGCGCCAGTGCGACGCTCAATTTCCTGATCCGAATCGTAAAAGTCAAGGTGTAGTTCGTCGGCCAGGTGTCTGCCGATTGTGCTTTTACCTGCACCCATGGGGCCTACCAAAAAGATATTACGTTTTTCAGCCATATTTGCTTATATCACAACTTTTATAATGTTAGGGGTAGTGCATTTGTGCCTGTTTCTAACCTACCCATTCACTCGTGCTTATGTTACCCGGCCTGTTTTCAGCCCACTTACACCAGTTCCACCGGTGTCGCTGCAGACGCGGGTTTTAATGCCTAAGCACCACTCATCAAACCTCGCTTTATTTTCGAGAGCGGGATTATCTCAGCATCACGCGAACTGTTGCAAGTTTTGTTGATACTTTACTACTGCGTGATGATTGCACCGAAACCCCTCAGAGCAGGCAGGTGGCTCTGGGAAAAACAATTTGGCCTAAGGCGGCACAAAGAAAAATGGGCGGTGCGAGGACAAACAAAAAGAGGCACTGGTAAGTGCCTCTTTTTAGAAGGTCATTGGCGTTATTGTATGCATTTAAAGCTGTTCTGTCACGATCTTCGGTGTAACAAATATCAGCAATTCGCGTTTTTGGTACAGCTTGGAGGTGGTTCGGAACAAAGCACCTACGCCAGGCAAATCACCAAACAATGGAACCTTGGATACGTCATCAGTGTTAACCTGCTGGAAAATCCCGCCAAGTACCACGGTCTCGCCATTTTCTACCAGTACCTGGGTCTTGATTTCCTGCGTGTCGATGGCCACTGCCGGCCCCGTTGATGTAGATACGGTTTCACCACGGGTATCCTGAGTGACAACCAAATCCAGGATGATACGGTTGTCAGGAGTTATATGAGGTGTAACCTGCAGGCTCAGTACCGCCTTTTTAAACTCCACTGACGTTGCGCCACTGGAAGTAGCCTGAACGTAAGGAATTTCAGTACCCTGTTCGATGTAGGCTTCCTGCTGGTTGGCCACTGTTATACGCGGGCTGGCAATGATTTCCCCTTTGTTTTCAGACTCCAGAGCCGAAAGTTCCAGGTCCAGAATGGTTCCGTCCAGCAGGCTGGCCACCTGGAACCCGATACGTCCAGCCGGATTGGCAACCGGAAGATTCACGTTCAGACGCTCGCCGAGGTTTGGAACGAAGCCACTGCTGGCTGAATCAGCGCCTTCCAGTGAACCCGAGGAGGCACCATCTTCAAAGGTGTTGGTAAAGCCCCAGCGAACACCCAGTTCCTCGCCAACGTTGTCACGAACGGTGACCATACGGGATTCGATCAAAACCTGCTTTACAGGAATATCCAGTGAATCGATCAGACTGCGAGCCTCATCAATAGACTCCTGGGTATCGCGGATAAGAATGGTGTTAGTACGTTCGTCTACCGTCACCGAGCCACGTTCACTCAACACGCCACCTTCCTGGGACTTGAGAATGGACGCCAGGCCTTCCGCTTTGGCGTAGTTAACTACGATACTGACGGATTTCAGTGGTGCCAAATCGGCTACCTGCTGCTTGGATTGCAGTTGTTTGGTTTCTCTTGCAGACAGCTCGTCCTGCGGGGCAATCAACAGAATGTTGCCTTCAAGACGTTTGTCCAGACCTTTGATTTTCAGGATCATGTCCAGCGCCTGATCCCACGGAACGCCTGTCAGACTGATGGTCACGTTACCGGAAACGGTGTCCGTGGTTACCAGGTTGAAACCATTGACCTGAGCGATGATCTGCAATACCTGACGTACAGGAACGTCCTGGAAGTCCAGAGAAATTGGTGCTCCGGTGTATTTACTGTCCTGCTTGAGTTCTTCCGCTTCTTCTTCGCTCATCGGTTCCACTTCAATGCGCAGGACGTTGTCCTGCTGGTGGTGGCGGGCAAAGACCTTGCCGTTGTAGCGGATCACCAGACGGGAACCATCGGTGTCCTGGAAGGTTTCAATAGAAGAAACATCGGTGCCGAACTGCGCGACATCAAGTTCAACCAACTGGTCCTCAGCCAGTTGTGTGCCCGGCAGCGTGACAGTTATCTGGCCCTGGGCTTCGATTAACTGCGGATTTACCTCATTGCCGTCAAAGGAAATGGTGGTGACCGCTATATTCTGGGACTCCCGGGCAAAGTCGATGGTGGTCAGGGTGGAGGAAAAAAGCTGTTGCTGTTCTGCATAGGGGTCCAGCAACACAGGCTCCTGTTCCTGCGCAACCGTGGGTTGGGCAAAAACCTTGAACAATACCAATGCCACTGCAGAGCCACCCAGCCAGCGCCACTTGCCGCTGCTACGGTTCAGTTTCTTATTAAAAATATATCGCTCAGACATTCTCTTCATCTCCTGCTGCCGAAGACATCGTCAGCGTGGTTTCTTTTCGTTGCCAGCATCCTGCTCCGTCGGGTAATAACTGCTCAATGGTCACAGACTGACCAGAAATGGATTTAACTTTGCCGTAAAACAGGCCGACACGATTGCCAATGGATACCTTGTGCAGGTTGCCATCGTTGGTTTTAAACAGCGCAAACTGGCGCCCCTGGCTTTTGAAGTTACCGGTCAGATTCAGGGCGTCCAGACCGTAATTCTCCAGTGGTTCCTTGCGACGGTTTAAATCGGGTTGCAGACAGTTCGCCTGTTGCGCGACCACAATGGGTGCGGACTGATCTCTGGGGCGCACAAACGGGCTGCGTAAATCTTTGGCGCTGTATTCAAACGCCGGCTGTGGTGCAAATTCAGGATAGGGTTCGATGTTCACCCGGGTAGTGGATTTCACTTCTTCGGTGTAAGCCACCAAATCATCCAACTGTGGGGAACACCCACTCAGGGTAGCCATAACAATGGCGGCCAGAGGTAAACGTTTAATACTCATTTTGCACCTCCTTGAGCCCCTGAACTGGCAGTACGGTAAGTTTTCGCCTGTAACTGAAGACGTAAGGTACCCTGATGGTCGGTAATGTCAAAGTTATGTAGCGTTACAATTCTCGGTAAATCAGCCACTTTGGATACAAATTCACCAAAATTGTGGTAACCACCGGATACTTCTATCTGAATCGGCAGCTCAGTATAAAATTCCTTGGGAATTTCCTGCTGCCAGTTAAGCAACTTAAAATTCAGGCCCGAGGTAGTTCCAACAAAGGTGATGTCGTCCAGCAGCCCTGGCGTTTCATTACTGGTCGGTAAAGAGCGCAACATGGAAGAAAAGTCTTCTTCAATACGGGCAAGCTGCTCTTTGTACGCATCCAGATTAACGGCGATACGGTACTTGGCCTCGAATTTGTTTTTCAGTTCGGCTTCTTTAACCTGGGCCGCTTCCAGTACCGGCAGTTTTGGACTGATCAGAAAGTAATAGCTGAGCGCGCCGACCACTATGGCTACGAACGCGGCAACCACAATTTTTACCTCGTGGGGCCAGATAACAATCTGTTCGAAATCCAGTTCATTCAGCTCTTTGAGTTTGGCGACGTCGAACTTCATTTTGCGCCTCCGGTGTTCGATTGAGCGGCGTTTTGCTGAGGCGCAATTCGCGGACTGATATTGAATTTCAGCGTAAAGTCGCTGATCGCATTATTTGATTTGGCGTCTGCTACGATGGAAGACAAATCCCCACCTGTGAACACTTTTGATGCATCCAAACGGCGCATAAAGTCTGACAGGCGGTTGTTCGACTCGCTCAGGCCTTCAATTTCAATGGTGTTACCCACGCGGCGCATGGACTTGAACGACACGCCAGGAGGAACAATACGTGCCAGTTCGTCGAAAATGGAAGGCGCGATGTTACGGCTTGCCTGCAATTGCTCGATGAGTGCCATTCTTTGCTCGATGGCGTTTTTGCTTTCCTTGATTTTCTGGATCTCGGAAATTTTGGCATCCAGCTTAACGATTTCGGTTTGCAGGAAACTGTTGCGGCCGTTCTGGTTGCTGATTTGTTGATCAATCGCCTGGCCGACAAACCAGAAGATCAGGCCAACAATGGCGGCAACAGCGCCCATGGCGCCCAGATATTGCTGTTTTTGATACTGACGCTGTTTTTCCCGCCAGGGTAACAGGTTTACATGTGCCATGTGGTAAAACTCCTGCTCGCCAGACCCGCAGCAATTGCCAGCTGAGGTGCAATGTCATTGATGTGGGCCAAATCCAGCTTGGGATTGATGCTCATGTTGGAAAAAGGATTAAACACTTCAACCTCAATTCCCAGATCCTGTTGCAGCGTCTCGGTCAGCGGGCCTACTGTTGCGCCGCCACCGCTCAGCAGAATTTTGGACGGGCGCTCCGCATGCAGAGTACTCATGTACATTTGCAGTGCACGGTTAATTTGTTGCTGAAGGTTGGCGCTGAAAATGGGCAGGGTATCCTCAACCCAGTTAGCCGGCAGGGTGTTAGTCAGCAGTTGACGCTCAGCTTCCTCTTTATCAATCATGTTGATGGCAGCCAAATCCTGCAGCAGCATGTTGGTACCAAACGGGTGCTCTTTGCTGTAAATCACTTCCCCGTTCTGCAGTACGCACATTTGCAGCAGGCTGGCGCCTACATTGATGCAGCAGACACGGGTGTCCTGCTCGTGGGGGTAGAAATAGTTGATGGCATTGCCCAGCGCGTAACCTTCAATATCAACCACCTTGGGTTCGAACGCGTCTTCGCGTACCAGCGTAATGCGGCTGTCCACCATATCGCGGTGTGCAGCGGTCAGCAGAACATTTACTTTACCCGTGTGGGTTTGACTGGGACCAAGTTCTTCAAAATCCAAGTACACTTCATCAAGAGGGTAGGGTATGAGGCTGTCAGCCTCTATTTCGATTTGGCTTTCGAGTTCAAAATCGTTCTGGTCAGGTTCCATGAAAACAATTTTGCTGATTACCGAAGTACCTGATACTGCGATGGCCACATCTTTTACTTTGGTTTTGAGGCTGTTTTTGAGCTTTTTGATCGCCAGACTGACCGCGTCATAGTCTTTGATCTCACGCTCTGAGTAAGCATTTTTGCCAATACTCTCGCACGCGTATCCCTGCAAAATATAACCGCTGCCTGATTGCTCAAGCAGAACAGCTTTAATTTGACGCGTGCCTATGTCTAGGCCCACAATGGGTGGCAGCTTTTTCTTGAACAACGATTTCATTTTGCTGGCGTCCAACTACTAGGGTTAATTCTCTAATTTAGGATGTTACGCAATTTTTTTAGCGTATATGGTTCTAATAACCACACCTACGTATTAAATTTAAATGAGTTTGGCGCGGCGGCCTTGGTATCATAGTTTCTGTGAAGTACATCAAATCCCTCTTTATATTATTGTTGGTAGGTGCCACGCTCGGTGCAGCGGCGGTAGTGGGTATCTATTTTTATATCAAACCCGACCTGCCGAGCGTCACTGTCTTGAAGGACGTGCGCTGGCAAACACCTATGCGCATCTTTACCCAGGACGGCAAACTGATTTCCCAATATGGGGTTAAACGGCGGATTCCGGTAAAACTTGAGGACGTTCCGCAGGATTTGATTAACGCTATTCTGGCAACCGAAGACAGCCGCTTTTATCAGCATAAAGGTATAGATCCCATTGGATTGGGGCGTGCCGCATTCAATCTGATGCTGACCGGAGAAAAGCAACAGGGTGCCAGTACGTTGACCATGCAGCTGGCGCGGGGCTTTTTCCTTTCCAGAGAAAAAACCTACATTCGCAAGATCAAGGAAATTTTTATCGCTTGGCACATTGAGCAGGTGCTGAGCAAAGACGAAATTCTGGAGCTTTATCTGAATAAGGTTGAACTCGGGCACCGCGCATTCGGTGTCGGAGCTGCGGCCCAGGTGTATTACGGCAAGCCGCTCAACGAACTGTCGCTGGCACAGTTGGCGACGATTGCCGGATTGCCCCAGGCTCCATCTGTACTCAATCCTATCAGCCGGCCGGACAGGGCCAAAGAGCGTCGCCGGATTGTATTACTGCGGATGCTGGATGAGAAATTCATAACCCGGCAGCAGTTTGACCAGGCCGTAGCCGCGCCTGTTACGTCATCCAGGCACGGTGCCGAAATTGAACTGGATGCGCCTTATCTGGCCGATATGATTTATAACCAGATGGTAGAAATTTACGGTAAGGAAGAAGCGGAAACCGGCGGTTACCAGGTATACGCTACCGTGCCTTCCGATTTGCAGGTAGAGGCCCAGAATGCTGTGGTGCGTAACCTGCATGACTATGACGAGCGTCATGGCTATCGGGGGCCTATGGACTACCTGTGGAATAAACCGGCAACGGAACAGGATGAAGCCGAGGGTAACGACCCGGGTGAATCTGACGATTTCTTCACATCCGAGCCGGAAAATGAACCAGCTCCGCGGATAAACAGGGAAGACTGGGATCAGCAAAGTATTCTTGAGGCGCTCGCAGAAGTTCCCCGCATCAATCCGCTGCTTCCCGCTGCAGTAATGGCAGTCGCCGAACAGTCTGTTACCGTGCTGGATGCAGATGGCATTGAGCGCGAGCTGGAATGGCAGGGGCTTGATTGGGCAAGGCCTTATATAACAGATAGCCGGCAAGGGCCGGAACCTGAAACCGCAGGTGACATTCTGACCGAAGGTGCGGTGATCTATGTGCGCCTGCAGGAAGGCAGCTGGCGCCTGGCACAACTGCCCGAAGTCAGCGGTGCTTTAGTGGCGCTGGATCCACAAAACGGCGCGCTGCGTGCAGTCGTTGGTGGGTACAGTTTCTATCAGAGCCAGTTTAACCGGGCTACCCAGGCTAAACGCCAGGTTGGGTCCAATATTAAGCCATTTGTATATTCAGCCGCGCTGGAAAATGGCTACACGCTGGCTTCCATCATCAATGATGCCCCGATAAATCAGTGGAACGCCGCGACCGGGGTGGCCTGGCGGCCGGAAAACTCCCCAGCAGAGTATGACGGGCCAATCCGTATGCGCGTAGCTCTGGGTAAATCGAAAAACGTAGTTTCGGTGCGTCTGCTGCGGGGTGTGGGCCTGCGTCAGACGGCCAATCATATTGCCAAATTTGGCTTCAACCCAGAGGACATTCCACTGGATGAAACCCTGTCATTGGGTTCAGGCTCACATACCCCATTGGAAGTCGCTCGTGGTATCACTGTTATTGCCAACGGTGGTTACCTGGTTAACCCTTATTTTATTGAGCGGGTGATGGACGATCAGGGCGTATTGATGTGGGAGGCCGATCCGGTCTGGGCGTGTAACCCTTGCGAGGAGTCCCAACCTGTTTCTTCTGAGCCGGATGTGGAGGCCCAACTGGCTGCAGAGTTTGGCTTACAGGTAGCTTTCAAGGAGGAAGAGGAAGCCAGAGAAAAACGTGCTGCCCCTCAGGTAATAAGCGCCCAGAATGCGTTTCTGGTTGCGGATATGATGCGCACTGGCGTGCGTTCCAACGGTGACTGGAATAAGAAAACCTACTGGTTGGGAACCGGGTGGCGGGCCAGAAATATACTTGAGCGCACCGATATTGGCGGTAAGACGGGTACGACCAACGATTCCCGCGACACCTGGTTCAGTGGTTTCCATAAGGATCTGGTGGCTACAGCCTGGGTTGGGTTCGATGACATGAACCGTCAGCTCGGAAGGGCAACCCGTAACCAAAACCTGATCAACCGCAACCCGGAAAAATTCAACTGGATTGGCAATGCACTGGTAGGCACAGAAGACGGTGCTAAAGCGGCCGGGCCTGCCTGGATTCGATTTATGCAGAGTGCGCTGAATGGCAAGCCTGAAAGCCCAATCCCGGTACCGGATGATATTGTGCGGGTCCGAATCGATCGCTCTTCCGGAAAGTTGACCCGACGCACAGACCATACCACACTATTCGAATATTTCCTGCAAGGCACGGAGCCGCAAGCTTACGTTCTTGAAAACGAGGTGCAGGATTTCACAGAACGGAAAGTCGAAACCAAACCTGAGCCTGAAGAGATATTCTAATAACCCGCTCGATGGCTCAGAAATACCATTTGCCTGATTTAACCCGGATTAAACATGCCAGAAGAATCTAATAGATATCTTTATATTCCACACTCTGGACCCTCACTACTGGAAACACCACTGCTTAACAAAGGCAGTGCATTTACTGCCCGTGAACGCGCGGAGTTTAACCTGACAGGTTTGCTGCCTCCCCGATATGAAACCATCGAAGAGCAAGTCGAGCGCGCTTACATGCAGTACAGCAGTTTTGAAGAAACGATAAACAAGCACATATACCTGCGCGCGATTCAGGATAACAACGAAACCCTTTACTACCGTCTGATTCAATCGCATATCGACGAGATGATGCCCATCATCTATACCCCAACAGTCGGCGATGCCTGCGAGCAGTTCAGCGACATTTACCGCAGTTCCCGCGGGCTGTTTTTGTCCTGGGAAGAGCGTGATCAGCTGGACGATATTGTTCGCAATGCTACCAAGCGGAAAGTGAAAGTCATTGTTGTGACGGACGGAGAACGCATATTGGGGCTGGGAGACCAGGGTATTGGTGGAATGGGGATCCCAATCGGGAAACTTTCCCTGTACACCGCATGTGGCGGTATAAGCCCGGCATATACGCTGCCTGTCATGCTGGATGTGGGTACCAATAACCAGAAATTGCTGGATGATCCTATGTACATGGGCGCCCGCCACCCTCGGATTGGCCAGCAGGAATACGACGAATTCATAGAGCGATTCATTAAAGCTGTTACCCGGCGCTGGCCGGATGTGATGATTCAATTTGAAGACTTTGCCCAGCCAAACGCAATGCCCATTCTGAATCGCTATCGTGAACAGATTTGTTGTTTTAATGACGACATCCAGGGCACAGCCGCGGTTACTCTGGGCACCATTCTGGCTGCCTGCAGGATGAAAAAGCAAACCCTCTCTGAAATGAAGGTGGTGTTTGTCGGTGCCGGTTCGGCCGGGTGTGGTATTGCCGAAATGCTGATACAGCAGATGTGCCATGAAGGCCTCTCCGATGAGCAGGCCCGCAAACAGGTATTTATGGTGGACCGTTATGGTCTGGTGTGCGAGGGCATGGACGGCTTACGTGACTTCCAGCAGAATCTTCAGCAGAGTGCGGAAGATATTGCCGACTGGAGTTACAGTGGTGATTACCCATCATTGCTCGATGTAATGAATTGTGCTCAGCCAGACGTGTTGATTGGGGTATCGGGGCAGCCGGGGTTGTTTACCGAACAGGTTATTCGGGCGATGAAACAGTATTGTGACCTTCCCATCATCTTCCCGCTCAGCAATCCCTCCCGCCAGGTTGAGGCCCGCCCTGAGCAGGTTATTGAATGGACGGAAGGTGAGGTTATTATCGCGACCGGGAGCCCGTTCAAGCCGGTTGAGTATAATGGCAAGCGTTACCCGGTTGCACAATGCAACAACAGCTACATTTTTCCGGGCATCGGATTAGGTGTTCTGGCTTCCAAAGCCAGCCTGATCAGCGATGAGATGCTGATGGCTGCTTCCAATGCACTGGCCGATGCCTCGCCCTTGGCAAATCATGGTTCAGGAGAGCTGTTGCCACCGCTGACCGAAATTGCGTCGTTAAGTAAGCGAATCGCGTTTGCAGTAGCCAAAGTTGCGATGCAACAGGAATTGGCTCTGGAATTGTCTGATGAGGCGCTGGAGGAAAGCATCGAGCGCAATTTCTGGACTCCGCAATATCGCCCTTACAAACGGGTTAGTATCTAGCCTTATGCAAAGGCAGGGAATTTCAGTTCTCTGCCTTTTTGGTGTTACAAAGATAAAAAAGCGTTGATTGTCGCATGGCGTTCAACGTTTTTTTATGCCCTGAAGTTACACAGCGCTAACCCTTCAACAGCACAATTTCCTTGTAGTGTTGACAATTGGCATCACCTCTCAGATTCAGGTTTGTTAAGTATATCTTTGCATATCTTTGTCAAAAACCCGCATACCTGTGAGCCTGTCATCGCCAATTTCTGTGAGCTAAGCTTCGCTACGCCAGTTCTGCAACAGTGTATTAGTGCCCTGGGTGCAGTTTGGGCTCGGCTTTAAAGTATTTGCAATCAATATGATAGATGTAAACGGTGGCAGTTTTTCTGATGTTAATCGCGTTTGAACCTAGTTGGGTTAGACAACAGGATCTGCAATATCCGTTAGGCTGAATTCAGGAAGGCAATTTTGAAGCTATGGTAAATAGTCGAAGGGTGGTTAGGGCAATAAATCTACTGTTAATCAGTTGATTAATGGCAGTTCACTCAGAGTGTTGCAGGTTGGCAACATGTATCTGAACATTCTTTCGCTATAAACCACAGTTATTTTTTTAACTGTATGAAAATTAATGTTTTTTCTTTGTTGGCACAATGTTTGACTCTCAACAGGGAAAGAGCATTTAAATATGATGCAATACAACAAGAGGTACGTGGTTTGTTGATATCAAATAATAAGCAACACAGCGCTAAAAACTCCAAACTGGCTAAAATTTTCTCCCGCACTGCTCTGGTCGCCGCCGTTTCGGCGTTGGCTGCTTGTGGTGGCGGAAGCGACTCTCCTGCGCCGACGACCAGTGTGTTCAGTCTGGGTGTTTCCGATGCGCCGGTGGACGCGGCTCAGGAAGTGAATGTGTATTTTGATGAGGTCGTTCTGGTTGGGAACGGTGACCCCATTACCTTCAATGTCACGGACGAAAACGGCGATCCACGTAAAATTGACCTGTTAACCCTGCAAGGTGAAAACGTTGCCGGCCTGGTTACGGAAGAAGAAATTCCGGCTGGCGAATATTCTCAGCTTCGCCTGGTGGTGACTGACGACTCTTATGTGGTAATGGATGATGGGACTTACTCGCTGAAAGTACCCAGCGGCCAGTTGAAACTGGACGGATTTACGGCCCAGCCAGGGTTTGATGCTGCCTATACAGTAGAATTTGATTTGAGAAAATCCATGGTGGACCCGGTAGGTCAGGAGGCCATTTACCTGAAACCTCGTGGCGTGCGCCTTGTGTTGAATGACGACGTGGGCACCTTGAGCGGCACGGTGGATGAAGCCCTGATCACAGCGGAAGAATGTAGCGTTAAGACCGACGCCAACAGTGGTAACGCAGTGTATGTTTATTCTGGCGCTGACATTGCCACTGAGGCCCTTGGCGATGATGCTGATGCCGGTGTGGATGACACTGAAGCGCGTCCGTTTACCATTGCTACGGTGAATTTGAACGAAACGACTATGGCTTATGAGTTCAATGTAGGTTTTGTTCCCCAGGGTGACTACACGGTAGCATTCAACTGCCTGGCAGAGTTCGATCAGCCAGAAACTGACGAAGACGAAAACGTCTCAGTAGCGGCAGTACAGACGGTAACCGTGGTTGCCAAAGAGACAACTTCGATAGCTATGACAGCAGTAACCAACTGATTTCACAGTTTGCGGGCAACGGATTGTCCGCCTTTTATTTCCAAAGCAAGCGTATCAGTCGCTTGCTTTTTTATTTGATTCTCTCAATTAACTGACCCAAAGGCTGTCTGACGGGGTACAAGTACCCATCAGGTTCATCCATACAAAGGGTCTTCCCGTGCCGCAAGAAGAATACACACCACCCAAAATCTGGCAATGGCAACAGGACGGCAGCCGCTGGTCGAAAACTAACCGGCCGGTCGCAGGGCCAACACATGAGCATGCGCTTCCTATAGGCAAGCACCCCATTCAGCTATACTCACTGGCCACCCCGAACGGGCAGAAAGCAGCCATTATGCTCGAAGAGTTACTGGCAATGGGTTTCGAAGGTGCACAGTATGATGCGCACCTGATCCGCATCGGCGAGGGGGACCAGTTCTCTTCCGGGTTTGTTGATGTAAACCCCAACTCAAAAATACCAGCTCTGATGGATCACAGTGTTGCGCCCGCACAAAGGGTGTTTGAATCCGGCTCGATACTGCTGTATCTGGCGGAAAAGTTCGGTGCACTGATACCCCAGGCGCCAGCGCACAGGGCGGAATGTCTGTCCTGGCTATTTTGGCAGGTGGGTTCTGCGCCATTTCTGGGCGGTGGATTCGGACATTTTTACAGTTATGCGCCATACAAAATGGAATATCCGATTAACCGTTATGCCATGGAGACCAAGCGCCAGTTGGATGTGCTCGATAAGCACCTGTCAGCCCGCAGTTATCTGGCGGGTGATGAGTACAGCATTGCTGATATTGCCACCTGGACCTGGTATGGAGGTATGGTGTTGGGCAAGCTTTACGATGCGGCGCAATTTTTACAGGTTCAGGAATACGGGCATGTTCTTCGCTGGGCGACCGAAATTGCCGCGCGCCCGGCAGTAAAGCGGGGCATCATCGTGAATAAAACCAGTGGCGACGGGCCAAAGCTGGAAGAGCGTCACAGTGCTGCAGACATCGATGATGCGCTTAAAGCCTATGTTGGGTGAGTGATTCTCTACTGACTGAAGCGTGCCGCCGGAAAAATTCGCTGACCATCGGCCACAATGCGCTACATCTGCGGGAGAAAAACTTCATATGGCCGATTTCCCGCAGGTTATTGGCTTCCGGGTGCAGCACTTCAAAGCTATTGTCAGCATGACGAAACACCGAAGCCATGTTATGCACATTGGTATAATTGGCAATATCGTCGTCGCTGGCGAGCACCCAGTGAATCGGGGCGCGAACATCTTCATACCAGTGCTGAGCGATCTCTTTACCGAAGCCTGTTACTGCGTACCCCTGACCATTGCACCAGCGCCTCCACTGACTCGCAACACGCTTCGGTAGAGGCTCACCCATGTTCAGCCATTGGGCATGGGTATGCCCCACCAGCAGGTTACTCAGAGGAATGAACAGGTTCATAAAGAAATGCGCTTTGAGTCGGTAGGGCATCGCCATATTGTCCAACTGGCCGGATGAACTGCCAAAGTTGAATATGGCATTGAATTGCTGAACGTTCGGCATTAGCCCGGCCAGTTGGCCTCCTGCACTGTGGCCTAAAAGGTACAACGGCGCATCGGCAACGTGTTGCCTGAGCGCCGATAAGGCTGCCGGCATGTCAAGACTGCCCCATTGCACCAAATCCGCCATGCAGTCGGAAACGGAGCCGTGCAGAGAGTCGCCAATTCCTCGGTTGTCGTAGGTCAGAACAGTAAACCCCTGACTACTAAGGTAGCGGGCAAAGTGGTGATAGAACTGACGCTTTACACCAGTAGCAGGGCCAATTAGCACACCTCCGGCAGGGGCATGCTTTGCAGCGTATAGCGTGGCTGCCAGTAAAGTTTGGTCGGCACAGTGAATAGTGAGGTTAGTACACATTTTGAACTAAGGTTAACTGCTCTGATCGAACCAGTTAACCTTAATTTGGGTGTCGTCGCAAGCGTCAGACGATTGGCAGCGTAAATACTTTGGAGTTGCGCTGGTAGTTGTACAGTTCCTGCTTGGCCGACGGCAGTGCGGAAATGTCGGCCGGCTGAAAGCCCTGTTCCAGAAACCAGTGTGCGGTAACGGTGGTGAGCACGAACAGGCGTTCAATGCTGGCAGCCAGCGCGCGTTTTTTCACTTCGTCGAGGATCCGCTCGCCGCGGTTTTTGCCCCGGTAGTCAGGGTGTGTTGCTACGCAGGCCAGTTCAGCGCAGCCATCATCGGGGTAGAGATACAGGGCCGCACAAGCGATGATCATGCCATCGCGCACAATCACGATAAACTGATTGATTTCATTTTCGAGCCGTTCCCGGGAGCGCTTCACCAGTACACCGCTTTCTTCCAGCGGCTTTATCAGATTAAGAATCCCGCCCACATCCTCGATGGTAGCACCGCGCAACTGTTCATAATGGTGTTCCATAACCAGTGAGCCGGTACCGTCGCGGGTAAACAGTTCCTGCAGCAAGGCCCCGTCTTTCTCATAACTGATGCAGTGTGCACGCGGCACGCCCGCAGCAACGCTGGTGGTCAGGGCCCTGAGTACGGTAGATTCGGTTTCAATCTCACCGTTAAAAATCAGTTGCTCCAGTTGTGGGCGTTCAACCGTGCGCAATAATTTACCTTCGCGGTTGAAAATGCCGTCGTAGTTGGAGAATACGATCAGTTTGTCGGCCTTCAATGCAATGGCAGCCTGTGTGGCGACGTCTTCATGGGAAAGGTTGAATACCTCGCCGGTAGACGAGTAGCCCATAGGCGACAACAGTACGATGGAACCGTCATTAAGATGGTCGTTTATGCCCGTGGTGTCGATGCGGCGCACCAGGCCGGTATTCTCAAAATCCACCCCATTTCGTACGCCCATGGGTTTGGCTACCACCAGATTGCCGGAGCAAACCCGGATTTGCGCACCGTGCATGGGGGAGTTGGGCAGGCCCATGGTCAGCAGGGCCTCGATCTGTGAGCGTACCGAACCTGCAGCGTCTTTTACGCATTCGAGCGTGAGCTTATCGGTAATGCGCACACTGTCGCAGAAGCGCCCTTCAATGCCGCGCAGAGCCACCCGCTGGTCGATTTGCGGGCGGGCTCCATGCACAATCACCACCCGCGCGCCCAGGCTGTTGAGCAACGCGATGTCGTGGATGATGTTGGGAAAGTTATCGTGCTCGATAGCTTCGCCGCCAAACATCAGCACGAAGGTTTTTCCCCGGTGTGCATTAATGTAGGGCAGTGAGCTGCGAAACAGCTTAATGCCGTCGTGATGTGCAAGCACCATAGTGGCGTTATCCCAGTTTATCCAGTTCTTCAAGCTCCTGATACAGGGCCTGTGTGACAGTTTGTGCACTGGTGCCGCCTAGAATGTTACGCTGGTTTACGCCGTATTCCAGTTGCAGCACGGTATACACGTCATCGTCAATCTGATCGCAAATGCTCTTGAGTGTATCCAGCGCCAGCTCTTCAATGGCACAGCCCTGGTCAATGGCCACCAGCACAACCTTACCGGCAATGTCATGAGCAGTTCGAAACGGGATCCCTTTGCCTACCAGATAGTCGGCCAGTTCAGTTGCATTGGCAAAGCCCTGGGTGGCGGCTTCGCGGCAACGTGTTTCATTAAGAGACAGAGAATCCAGCACTTCACTGGCAATGCACAAACAGCAATGCCACTGGTTTACCGTATCTATGGCGCCTTCTTTGTCTTCCTGCATGTCTTTGTTGTAGGCCAGTGGCAGACCTTTCATGGTCACCAGCAGCCCTTGAAGGGCGCCGAACACCCGGCCACATTTGCCCCGCATCAGTTCCAGGGCGTCGGGATTTTTCTTTTGCGGCATCAGTGATGAACCTGAGGTCACTGAATCGCCCAGCTGCAGAAAGCCCGCTTCACCGGAATTGTAGAAGATCATGTCTTCAGCCAAACGGGACAGGTGCATCATACTGGTACTGGCTGTAAACAGCAGTTCGAGCACGAAGTCGCGATCGGAAACCGCATCCAGGCTGTTCAGGCAGGGTGAGCTGAAACCCAGCTGTTCGGCAATGGCTTCCCTGTCTACCGGGTAGGTGGTACCGGCCAGCGCGCCTGAGCCCAGCGGGCACTGGTTGAGGCGCTTGCGCAGGTCGTCCAGGCGTGACAGGTCGCGCTTGAACATTTCCACATAGGCCAGGCACCAGTGGGCAAAGTGAATGGGTTGGGCACGCTGCAAATGGGTGTAACCGGGAATAATGGCCTGCTGGTGGCGGCTGGCCGTGTTCAGTAATGAGCGGATCACGCCGATCACGTCCTGTTTCAGCGAGTCGATGTGTTCCCGTACCCACAGACGGAAGTCGGTGGCCACCTGATCGTTGCGGCTGCGGCCGGTATGCAGTTTACGGCCTACATCACCGAGTTGTTCAATCAGCGCGGCTTCCACAAAACTGTGGATGTCTTCTTCCGGGCTGGCGTCAAAATCCAGCTTGCCCGCTTCCGCCTTCGCAATCAACTCGTTCAATGCTGACTCAAGCTGCGACTGTTCTGCGTCGGTGAGCACTCCAGCCTTGTTTAACGCTCTGGACCACACAATGGAACCCTGCATGTCCTGCGTAGCCATAACCCGGTCGAACGGCAGGGAATCATTCACCTGCCGGAACATACTGCTGCTGTCTGCCGAAAACCGGCCGCCCCACAATGCCATAACTGACTCCTACAGACTTTGTTTCTTCAGCGCTTCAATGCGGCTGGATAAGCTGAACAGGCGAATAAAGCCTTCTGCGTGTTTTTGATCGTAAACATCGTCGGCACCAAAGGTGGCGAAGTCTTCCGAGTACAGGCTGTTGGGGGAACGGCGCTGGGTTACCGTGGCCTGCCCTTTGTACAGCTTCACCACGATATCGCCGGTGACTTTTTTAGCGAACGAAGCCGCACCTGCCAGCAGCGCATCATTAAGCGCGGTAAACCAGCGGCCATCGTACATAACGTGAGAAAATTCCAGCCCCAGTTGCTCGCGGTGCTTGAGCGCAGCCTTGTCGAGGACCATGGTTTCCAGTGCTTTGTAGGCCTTAACCAGCACTGTACCGCCGGGGGTTTCGTAACAGCCTCTGGATTTCATGCCCACCAGACGGTTCTCAACGATGTCGATGCGGCCTACACCATGTGCGGCTGCCTTCTCATTCAGCTTAACCAGCGCCTGATAAGGCGATAGGGCTTCACCATCCACGTGGGTGAGTTTGCCTTCGTTGAACGTCAGCATCACACGTTCTGGTGTGTTTGGGGCATCTTCCGGGTCAACCGTGAGAGTCCACACCTGTTTGGTCGGCTCCTGCCATGGGTCTTCCAGCTCACCGCCCTCGTGGGAGATGTGCCAGGCATTGGCGTCACGGCTGTAGATTTTGGTTGCCGAGGCAGTAGTAGGAATGTTGCGCTCGGCCAGATAGGCCAGCAAATCTTCCCGCGAAACCATGTCCCATTCCCGCCAGGGCGCGATAACGGTCAACTCCGGCGCCAACGCGGCAAAGGTGCTTTCAAAGCGCACCTGGTCATTGCCCTTTCCGGTACAACCGTGGCACAGGGCATCGGCACCCACTTTGCGCGCAATGGCCACCTGCGCTTTGGCGATAACCGGGCGCGCCATTGAAGTGCCAAGCAGGTATTCACCTTCGTAAATGGCACCGGTGGTGATGGTGGGAAAGATGTATTCAGAGACAAATTCTTCTTTCAGATCGACGATGTAACATTCACTGGCGCCGGAGGCGAGGGCTTTTTCCTTGAGTCCGTGCAGTTCTTCGTCACCCTGACCGACATCGGCGGCAAAGGCCACCACTTCACAATCGTAATTCTCTTTCAGCCAGGGAATGATGGCTGAAGTGTCGAGGCCGCCGGAATACGCCAGCACGACTTTATTTATTTTTTGCATAAAACTCTGTCCTCTCAGGAACTTAACAGATGAGTAAGAATAGCATTCTGACCGTGCATACGGTTCTCTGCCTGTTGCATCAGCAAAGAAGCATCACTGTCGATCAGTGAGCCGGTAATTTCAAGATCTCTGTGCGCAGGCTGGCAATGCATCACATACGATGCCCCTGTTTCAGCCATCAGGGATTCGTTAACCTGATAAGGCGCAAAGGTATCCTTGATGGCGGCCAATGGGGTGTCATCGCCCATCGAAAGCCAGGTGTCGGTGTAGATCACGTCGGCACCTTTGGCGTCTTTCATGCTTTGGCTGACCACAATGGTTGCGCCGGTTTGAGCGGCAATACTTTGCGCTTTGGCGATAATGTCACCATCGGCCTCGTGGCCGGCGGGGGTAACCACAACCTGGTTACAGCCCAGCAGTGCACCGACAATCAGTAGGGAATGGGTGACATTGTTGCCATCGCCTACATAGGCAAGCGTCAGGCCTTCCACCTTGCCAAAACGCTCATACAGCGTCAGATAATCGGCCAGTGCCTGACATGGGTGGTACTTGTCACACAAAGCGTTAATAACCGGTACGCTGGCCGCCTGGGAAAATTGCACCAGGGTTTCATGGGAAAAGACCCGGGCAACAATGGCATCAGCCCAGCAGGCCAGATTGGCGGCAACGTCTACCGCGTCTTCGCGCCCGGCCAGTTTACCGGCCTGACTGTCGAGGTAGACCATATGCCCACCCAGTTTGTTTATACCGATATCGAAACTGACGCGGGTTCGCAGCGAAGGTTTTTCAAACAGTGCTACCACTGATTTTCCCGCCAAAGCGCTGGCATACTCAGCCGGTGAATTCTTGATGGTCACTGCCAGTGACAACAGCGCTTTCATGTCTTCGGGAGACCAGTCGGCAAATGTAAGCAAATCCTGTTTCATTGTGCTTCTCCTGACGGCCCGGTATTTGGCTGGATACGGGTTCCTGTCTGCTCATTCAGTATGGCTGACAAAGGCGCCGCCCAACTGGCAATGGTAACCGGGCGTTGTAGTGTAGATGCCGCCAGCAGGGCCGCATCAGTTTTGACTTTCATGCCGTCGGTGATGACCTGCTCACAGACCAGTTGTTCAATCTGCCCGGCTGTGAGTGAACCCAGCAATTGTTTGTCCTGGTTGAGAACACCCTCAACATTGGACAGCAGCAGTAACTCGCCGTTAACCAGCTGGGCGATAACCGTTGCAGCCTGGTCTGCATTAATATTCAACAAACGGCCGGCAGAGTCGCAACCAATAGAGCTGATGACCGGCAGCATGCCTTGTTGCATAAGCAGCTCGAGTAATGCCGGGTTGTTGGCTTGTGGAGTGCCTACCGCACCATAAATTGGATCAATGGCCTCGCATTTCACCAGATTGCCGTCCAGCAGAGACAGGCCAACCGGAGTTAACTGACAACTGACCGCCAGGCCACACAGGGCTTTGTTTGCACTGCCGGCCAAAGCTCCGCAGATGTAAGGCATGTGTTCATCCGGGGTCACTCTGAGGCCGTCTATTTTTTTACTCTCCAGCTGCAACGCTGCCATCAGCGATTCCACCAGCGGGCCACCGCCGTGTACCAAAACTACCGGGCGGTTGGCTGAAACGGCTTTTATTTCGCTCAGCAATGCAGTGGCAGCAGCATCTTCCATCAGCGCACCGCCCACTTTGATGACAATTGGCGACAAGGTCATCATAAAATCAACCCTTTTTCAGAGGGCAGGCCGCATAGGAGATTGGCACATTGTACCGCCTGAGAGGCTGCGCCTTTCATTACGTTGTCGATAGCCGACGCTATCACGGCATAGCCGGATTGTTCATCGAGTTTCCAGAACAGGTCGACAAATGGAGTGTGAGCCACATCGTCCACCTTAGGGAAGGATTCGCGCAGGCGCACAATCGGGCTGTTCCCATAGGCCTGGCGGAACGCTGCGTTCAAATCACTTTGTTGCGTACCGGCGGCGGTTTTCACCGTGATGGTAGCCAGAATGCCACGTTTGAAATTGCCCAGGTGAGGGGTAAATACTACCGGAGTGCCAAGATAGGCTTCAATTTCCGGCGTATGGCGATGGCCCAATACCCCATAGGCCTGCAGGCTGACTTCATAGAAGCTGGTAGTCAGGCTGGCTTTGCGCCCGGCACCGCTGACGCCGGAAACGGCATTAATTACAGGGCGAACACTGGTATCCAGCAATGAGGCATCCGCCAATGGCTTTAATGCACTGAGAGAGGCCGTTGGGTAGCAGCCCGGCACGGCTATGATATGCGCAGCGGCGATCGCTTCGCTGTACCATTCGGCCAGTCCATACACTGCTTGGTCCAGGCAAGCTGCGGCGGTGTGTTCAAACCCGTAATGGTTTGCAAATACGTCACGTTCCTTTATGCGGAAAGCACCGGATAAATCCAGTACCCTGGCATTGCCGCTGCTAAGGACGGGCATCCAGTCGTGGCTTGCCTCGTGAGGGGTCGCAAGAAAGACAAGATCCATTGTCTGGCTCAGTTCCTTGAGAACCAACTCATTGATTGGCTGTACCTTGTATTGGTGCAAATGAGCCAGTGAACCGTGCAGCTGGGCCATGGATTTTCCGGCGTCCTGACTGTTTTCAGAAACAAAAGTATGCACCAGCTCCATGTCCGGATGCTGATGAATCAGGCTTACTAACTGTGCGCCTGTGTAACCACTGGCACCAATAACCGATACTTTTTTCATAGTTAAAATGAGTTCAAAAAAATCGAAGAGATAAAGGAAAAAACCACTTTTTACCTTTGTTCCCGGTAAGGAATTCCTTTAACCGTACAGCAGTACAAAGGTAAAAAGTGCGCTACCGTAAATGCAACGACGCGCGAACCAATGGTCGTCGCGAAAAGTGCAGTGTGTAGCCAGCCAGGGGAGAGCTAAACTGTTTTACTGGGTCAACCCGCTGATAATGCCTGCTGGTTGGTAAATTCATGTGTTAATCCTATCCTGCTCTCTTGTTGACCGCTTTTGTGATTCCGGAAGCGGGGCCGTACAAGAGTTTATTAAACCGGGGCCTATCTTACTGATAATGAATTTTTATGCAATAAAAATGTATAAATATTTTTGTTGGATGTGTGCACTTGAACCACAGTAATAGCGCGTTTTTGTGACATCTTATTGACAAACAGTACTATTGCCTTAATTATTTCCAGCGACAATTTTTACTGATCACTTGCTGCTCGCATAAAACTGCATATCATTTGAAATTACTGCCGGGTGAGCCAAAACAGGACATTATTATGAAGAAGTACAGGATTGCACTGGTTGCTCACGATCATAAAAAGCCAGAGTTGCTGCAATGGGTGAACAAGCATATTGATGTGATGCGTAAATGTTCCATCGTTGCCACCGGAACCACAGGCGGCCTGATTGCTGACAATACCGGCCTGACCGTGACCCGTTTCAAAAGCGGCCCGTTGGGCGGCGATCAGCAGATTGGTGCCCTGATTGCCAATGGCGAACTGGATGCTCTGTTTTTCTTTTGGGATCCGCTCAATCCAGCGCCACACGATCCCGATGTGAAAGCGTTATTGCGGTTGTGTTCGGTATGGAATGTGCCGGTTGCCTGTACCGCTGCTACGGCGGATATGGTGGTGACGTCCCCGCTGTTTTTGTCGGATGACTATCAGCCGGTAAAGCCAAGCTACGATCGTTAAAAACAAAGAAGGGCAGATCATGATTGCTCTGCCCTGAAGGGGTGTCGGAACTTTTCGTTAAACCTGGTAAGACAGGCTGCAGTTATCCACGGTGCTTGCGCTGTGGGCCAAAGGTTTCCAAATCATCAGCCAGTTCCTGACGCTGAGCCTCGGTCAGCACAGCCATCATTGAGGCTCTAAGCTGAGCCATGGCAACAAAGTTTTCTACCATCTGTTGTTCGTGCTGCTTAACCAGTGCTAGCCATTGGGCTTCGTCCAGCTGTGGCTGTTTGATCAGGCTTTTCTCCTGCTTGCGAAAGCCTTTCTCTGAGACCATTGCCCGCTTTTTCAGTTCTTTACGCTGTTCTTTCAGCGCAGTCATCTGAGCATTCTGTTCTTCGGTCAGTTCAAAGCGGCTGAGTGGATCGCGATCCTTTTTCTTGTCTTTTTTAGCGATGTCGCGATGATGTTCTCTGCGCATCTCTGAAAGCGCACTTTGTTGCTCCGGAGTCAAAAGATTGTAGAGCTGATTTTCCAGTTGAGCGACTCTGAGTCGCATCGGACGGCGTTTTTCCATTCCCGCTGCTAGTTTGTCTGCCATCGCCTGGGCGTCTACCTCAGTGGCAACCAGTCTATCAGGCGATGGTGCTGGATGCATTTTGCCGCCATGGGGCTTGTCAGCCTTCCGTGCTTTGGCTTCCTGACGAAAATCTTTCATCAGAAGGCGTACATCTTCTTTTTGCGCCTGGGTTAAATCCAGTTTTCTGAGCTGTTGCAACATCTGGACTTTTGGGCCGTCATGAGGGGCCTGCGGTTTGGCTTGCACACCGACAGTGAACAGAGCAGAAAGTGTTACAGCAATTAGGGTACGTTTTAACATGGTGAGTCTCCTGTTTTGAACACTGACAGTTTAGGCCGGTGAAATGCAAAGTTGGGCAAGCAAAATGTAAAGCTTGCGTAAAGATTGGTGTGCCTGATTTGTGTGATGACCTCACAAACAGTAGATTTACCCCAATGGCTCCGCTACGGAAGCGATTTTAGCGGCGGCAAACATGAATAACGAAGGATAATTATGATGACAAGCCCGGATTCCTTCTCTT
Source organism: Alteromonas aestuariivivens (assembly GCF_003367475.1). GTDB lineage: Bacteria > Pseudomonadota > Gammaproteobacteria > Enterobacterales > Alteromonadaceae > Alteromonas > Alteromonas aestuariivivens. The sequence continues at coordinate 152,864 of NZ_QRHA01000004.1, read as the reverse complement.
TAGCAGGCGAACACACGCTGCTGCTGATTGATGATGACATCGAACTGACAGATATGCTGAAAACCTATTTAGAGGGGGCTGGCTACAACATTTCAGTTGCGAACGACGGCGAGAGTGGGTTGGCAATGGCCACCGCTTCTGACCACATAGATCTGATCCTGCTGGATGTCATGATGCCGAAAATGGACGGCTTTGATGTACTTAAAAAGCTTCGTGTCAGTCATTACACGCCGGTACTGATGCTAACCGCCCGCGGAGACGATTATGATCGCATTCTGGGGCTGGAACTGGGTGCCGACGACTATTTGCCCAAACCGTTCAACCACCGGGAATTGCTGGCTCGAATCAAAGCCATCTTCCGCCGCCTGGAGCTTAGCACGAGTGGCCGGTCACAGCAGGATCTGGTGGTAGGCGGAATCTGTCTGAGTGCCAGCCGGCAGACGGTAGAGGTTGATAAGACACCGGTAATTCTGACCGGTACCGAGTTTTCGATTCTCCAGTTGCTGATGCTTAACGCCGGGCAACTGGTGACCAAACAGGATATCAGCCAAAAAGTGATGGGTCGAAAGCTGATGGCATTCGACCGGGGTATTGATATGCACGTAAGTAATATTCGCAAAAAGCTGTCGGCCGTTTGTAAAACCGATACCATCCGAACCATCCGCGGTTCAGGCTATATGCTGATAAGAGCAGTATGATCTATTTAAATCGATTGAACCCCACCCGCCGGCTGGTGGGACGGGTATTTTTATGGTTTTGGATGACCTTTCTGGTCACTGCAATGCTGGCTTTGTGGTTAGGCAGAATGCTGGTGGAAGACGTGGATTTTGGTACGCCTCAAGCCCAGGATGTTGTACTGCTTGAGCAGGGGCGCCAGCGGATCCTTCAGCATGAGCAAAGTGGCAGGAGTATCCGACAGGCGCTGGTCCGTTCAGGACGGAGCCTCAGGCACCGTTTACTGGCAGTAGAATTGGGAGCGAGAGTTGTGGTCAGAACAGAGGGGCGCCCACCACTTCACCGGGAAATGGATGACCTCATCAAAATGGCCGGCCAACCCACTCCCATTTCGCTGATACGTGGCCCCATGAAACTGACTGGCCCTTTGCAGTTTGAATACCAGGGCAAACAGTATGCGCTTTTCACCGCAACCATGACCGACCGGCCTGCGTATCCGAGAACCCTGCCTTGGCTGATTCTGCTGGCGGTGGCGATCACCATTGTATTGTCTTATTGGTTTGCCAAGTCGCTGGCCAAGCCCATTCTGCAGTTGCAGAAAACCAGCCAGGAACTGGCAAAAGGAAATTTGCGCGCACGCATACAAACCGGGTTGGAACGCCAGGATGAACTCGGCCAGCTGGCCAGAGACTTCAATGGTATGGCGCAACAACTGGAACGTTTGTGGACTGCCCAGAAGCGATTGCTGGCTGATATTTCCCATGAACTTCGATCACCGCTGGCACGCCTGCAAATGGCCGTGGGTCTGGCTCATCAACAGCAGGTTGAGCCTGGAGCACTTGACCGCATTGAGCGGGAAGCGGACAGAATGGAAAGCATGATCAATCAGTTACTGCAACTCGCAAGGGCGGAAGCTGATGCGCCGCAGATGCAGACAATAATGCTGCCGGATTTGCTCGACGGCCTGTTGGCAGACGCGCACTTTGAAGCAACCATCTGCCAGCGGCATTTTGTGATCTCACTCATCCCTGATTGCAAAGTGGTGGGCAATCCCGAGTTGTTGTGCAGTGCGGTGGAAAATGTGATCCGAAACGCCATTCATTATTCTGAGCTTAATGTGGATGCAGAGATTACCGCGGATGCCAGCCACTGGAAAATTACCATAGTGGATGACGGCCCAGGGCTTTCAGAGGAGGAGTGTTCGGCCATTTTTGATCCCTTCTATCGGGCATCCCTGGCCCGGGATCGTAAATCCGGCGGAGTAGGGCTGGGGCTGGCAATTGCAAAAACCGCAGTGGAATTGCATCATGGCACCATTCAGGCCAGGCCCGCTGCAAACGGAGGGCTGGCAGTTACCTTAAGTTTTCCTCTGGACGGAAGTACAAAATGGTCTGGAACCTGACCTCAGAGCAGCAACTGGAAGAGACGTATCGGCAGAGCATAGAACCGTTCTGGCAATCTCAGGTTCACAGTGGACACTGGCTGGGCAAGCACGGCGTAAGGCTCAATTATGCCTGGAGCCTACCAAAGGGCTGTGAGCGAGTGGTGGTGATCAGTTCAGGGCGAATTGAATCCCTGCTGAAATATAAAGAGTTGGTGTTTGATTTATTCAGTAATGGTCTGGGAGTGTTTATTTGTGATCACCGTGGCCAGGGGCTGTCTGAGCGGATGACCAGCGATCATCATCATGGATATGTCGCAAATTTTAACGACTATGTGGATGACTTAATCAGTTTTGTTCACCAACAGGTAAGAGTGAGGACAAGGCTCCCGCTGCACCTGCTGTGTCATTCCATGGGTGGAGCAATAGGCGTTCTGGCTGCACTCAGAGAACCGGATCTTTTCCGGCGTATTGTAGTGAGTGCACCAATGTTTGGTATCAGGCCTGCAATGCCGGGCTGGATGGCGAGCGGTGTAATAGGCTATTGGCTGCTGGTAAACCGGGTCCGTCGCCAGTCTGCAGGGTATTTTTTTGGCCAGAAACCATATGCGCCTGCCCCCTTTGGGTTGAACAAACTGACTCACAGTGCAGTTCGCTATCGGATATTTCGTGAACTCTATGCGGCGAAACCGGAAATTCAGCTGGGGGGAGTCACCAGCGAATGGTTGCATGCTGCACACCGGGGAATGGCTGAAGTTGAAAGTAACGCACACCTCCTGGCAATACCTGCGCTGGTGCTGAGCGCCGGGTCTGACTCGGTGGTGGACAATCGCCGCCAGAAACGCGTGGCCGACCTGTTTCCGGATGGCCGCTTCCATGTTGTTGAACATGCCCGACACGAACTGTTCATTGAAACTGACTCACACCGCAACGAGGCATTGACGCTGGCGATGGATTTTATCGCTGAAGACTAACCACAACTTCCCATCTTTCTGCTAATGTAAAAAGCGGTACAAGAACTGCAGTACAATCTTTGAGATGTAAATAACGCAGTTGAGCTGCGCATTTTCGTCACCAGGCAAATGGATTTGTCGTACTGGTAAGTGCAACCGAATAGCTCGAAAGGAAGTTCGAATGAAAAATCAGGCAGTTCTGGCAACTATGCCACTCAGTAGTTGTGATTCTCAAACCCTGTCAGCGGTATATGGCCCTTCTTTGCATGGTGGGGAGCAGTTGCCCTCGCATTACCCTGCAACCTTTTGGGCACCTCTGGCATTGAGCGGAAGAGCAATCCACTCTTCCAACGACTCAACGCTGGAGTTTAAGCCCGCAACCCGCATTGTAAAAGCACGTTAGCCCGGAAGCCGGGCTTGAGTTAGCGGCTGAATCCGCCTATGCTTTGCGCCGATTTAGTTTCAGGCTATAAACATTATGCTGGATATCGTGCTGTACCAACCGGAAATTCCACCCAATACCGGCAACATCATTCGGCTGTGTGCCAACAGTGGCTACGCCCTGCATCTGATAGAGCCTCTCGGGTTTGAGTGGGATGACAAGCGGGTGCGTCGCGCCGGGTTGGATTACCACGAGTTTGCCCATGTTACGCGCCACCCCAGCCTGCAGGCATACCTGCAAGCCTGTGCACCAAAAAGGCAGTTTGCCTGCACAACCAAGGGGAAATCTTTTCACAGCGATGTAACATTTGCACCCGGCGATGCCCTGATCTTTGGGCCGGAAAGTCGTGGATTGCCGGACGACTATATCCAGTCACTTCCGCCCGAGCAGAGAGTACGAATTCCCATGTTGCCAAATAGCCGGAGCATGAATCTATCCAATGCAGTCAGCGTATTTGTTTACGAAAGCTGGCGACAGCTCGGTTACCCGGGCGCTTGCTGAACTCATCGGTTGCCATCCACAAATTGAAAGCAATTGGAGGTAGTTTTCTTTCCAGAACCACGATTTAAACTTGTGTTCTGACGCGATTTTGGTACCCCATCAAACGTAAAAAAAGTGTAAAAACAGGTGGCGGCCGCATTGCGGTCAGTTAACTTAGGCATTCACTCTCAATTCGTGCCCAACTTGAGCTGGCCCAAATTCGGGCTGAGCGCAATGCCGGTGTTTTTCTCTACTCTGGGAAATGCCCGCAGGCGCTACCATTCGATTGTACGACAGATAACGCCTACGTCCTGGCACATAATACCGCCCGATTAAATCCGATAGAAGCGCTGGCAGAGAGTTGAATGTAAACTATCTGTTGAGTATGGCCGTTGTATGGATGTTCCTTGGCGGATGCAGCTATACGCCATATCAGATGCAGAGCGGCTGGGATCGCAGGAATCTGTGGAGCTGAAAAGAGAGGCCTGAGCGTCTGTTCGAATTGATTAGGCCTTGTGGCGTGAGTTCGAATCCCCCGAATTGAACCTGCTGATGCAGGAACTGGAGGGGCAGAATTATTCTCCTGAGGATAGCAGGTTGCGAATCCTGCGGGCGCAACTTCTGCTCCGCCAGAGTAAGTCGGCAAATTTACCGTTTGTGTCCGTCAGGGTGTCCGGGTGCAGCAATCGGGATGCAATACGCGCGGCGGTGGATGTATATCGGGCGGCAGGGGGCCGCCCGGTAACGCAGAATGAATCTTTGCTCTGAGACAGGGGGCAAATAAGCCTATTCGCTTTTCAGGTCTCTGCTTAACAGTGCCATGGCTGCATCGCGGGGGGATTTACCCTGATAAAGCACCTGGTAAATCTGCTCACAGATGGGCATCTCGACCTCATAACGTTTGGCCAGAACATGCACTTCTTCGGTATTTCGGTAGCCTTCAACCACCTGCCCGATTTCCTGCATTGCCTGTTCGACGCTTTTTCCCTGTCCCAATGCTAAACCAAACCGACGGTTTCGGGACTGGTTGTCGGTGCAAGTCAACACCAGGTCGCCCAATCCGGCCATACCCATAAAGGTTTCCGCCTGTGCACCCACTTTCACACCCAAACGGGTGAGTTCTGCAAGGCCACGGGTGATCAGTGCCGTACGGGCGTTGGCGCCAAAGCCCAGGCCATCGGCCAGGCCTGCTCCGATGGCAATAACATTTTTAACCGCGCCGCCCAGTTGCACGCCAATGAAATCAGGGTTTTTGTACACCCTGAAAGAACGGGAGCAATGCAATTTTGCAGCGAAGTCATTAACCAACTGTTCGTCGGTAGAGGAAAGCGAAATAGCGGTTGGCAGACCAGCGGCCATCTCTTTGGCGAAGGTGGGGCCTGATAAAACCGCCAACGGAGTCTGATCGCCCAACACTTCAATGGCGACATCGCGCAGTAACCGCCCGGAGCCGGGCTCCAGCCCTTTAGTTGCCCAAATAATGCGATGCTCGCCAGTGAGCATAGGCTTTATGGTATCGAGCAATTGATGGAAAGCGTGGCTGGGAACAACTACCAGGATGTAACGGCTGGCGGCAACGGCTTTATGCAGGTCTGCTTCAACCTCCAGTGTTTCAGGAAACTTTGCGCCGGGAAGATAACGGGCGTTTTCACGTTGCTCGGCCAATTCGGCCATGTGTTGCGGGTCTCGCCCCCACAAGATGGTCGAGTTGCCATTGCGGGCCAGACAAAAAGCAAGGGCGGTGCCGTACGACCCCGCCCCAATGACAGTGACTGCCTGCGAATTCATGCTCACAGGGTTCAGGCGTTTAGCGTCGGGGCCTGTTCTTCGCCCTGCGCTTGTTGTGCACGTTTTTGCAGGTACGCAGCAAAAATCGCGTCAAAGTTAACCGGAGCCAGGTTCAGTGGAGGGAAGGTTCCACGGTTAACCAGGTTGGAAATGGCCTCACGGGCATACGGGAACAGAACGTTGGGGCAGAATGAGCCCAACATGTGCGCCTTGTTTGGCTCTGGCATTTCACCAATCTGGAATATACCTGCCTGTTGTACTTCGCACAAAAACGCCGTTTCTTCGCCGATGCTGGCAGTTACGGTGACAGACAACACTACTTCAAATGTATGTTCGTCGATACGATGAGTGCTGGTATCCAGATCCAGTTTTACATCGGGTTTCCACTCTTTGGTGAAAATTGCCGGCGCGTTAGGTGATTCAAAAGAGATATCTTTTGTATAGATGCGCTGGATATTGAATTGTGCGCCCTGCGCCTGTTGTCCGGCTTCGCCGTCGATGTTAGCTTGATTTTCTTCAGCCATGATACGTCCTAATCGTTTTTTGGAGCCTGACGCCTAACCCATTACGCGTTAAGCAGGTTGTCCAGTTTATTTTGTCGTTCCAGCGAAACCAGATCGTCACAACCACCAATGTGCTGATTGTTGATAAAAATCTGCGGGACGGTCCAGCCGCCATTGGCTCGCTCGATCATTTCATTGCGTAGTGAGGGGTTTACATCAATTGCATACTCTTCAATTGCTACGCCTTTTTGTGCCAGTAGCGCCTTGGCATGATGGCAGTAAGGGCAGTGCCCTTTGGTGTACATTTCAACTTTGCTCAAGGTCTGGCCCTACTTCGCAACCGGCAACCCAGCGCTTTGCCAGGCATTCATGCCGCCTTTGAGGATGGTTACTTCGCTGAATCCGGCCTTGGCCAGTGAAGCGGCTACTGCACGGGCACTGTTGCCCATTGCACATACCACAATAATGGGTTGGGCTTTGAATTTTTCAAGCTTCTTGAAGTCCCGGGTACGCAATTCTTCCGCCCCAAGCTGACGGGCGCCCAGAATGTGCCCGGTTTTAAAATCTTTTGCAGGTCGGGTATCCAGTACAACGGCATCCTTTTTATTGATGAGTTGTGTCATTTCGTGGGTACTCACCTCCTTCACCGGAGATGTCCATCCGCTGATGAAGCTGAATACCAGCATCACCACCAATGCTACCCAGATACCGGCAAGAAATACGTGATTACTTGCAAACTCGATAAGCTGATCCATTACCACTAACCTTTATATGCAGACCAATATTAAAAATGACTGCAAAGTATATAGAAAAAACGCACAGAAACCAGTCTGGCGTTGATTTCGCTGCCAGTCAGGAATTGCTGACTGGTGTGGGTGGCTGACTTGCTGGCAGGATAAAAAACTGTTGAAATGTCGTCTGGATTCTTCACCAGACTAAAATTGTCATGATCATCAAGCAGTACCGCCAACCTCTTACAACACACATCAGTGTGCTGTTTTTGATTTGCGGTCTGTGGCTGGCTCCGGCATCTGCCCAGGATGATCAGCAGTCCCGGCTGGCAGAACTGCAGGCTGAGCTCAAGGCCAGGCAACAGGAACTGGCGGAAAATAAAGCCGACGCCGAGCAACTTCAGGATATTCTGAAAAAATCGGAAGTTGAAATTGGCCGCGTTGCCAGCCAGCTTAACAAAACCGAATCCCAGCTGGCAGAAAACCGTAAGGAACAAACGGTGCTGCGGAAACAGCAGTCGGAGCTGAAAACGGCTATTGTTCAACAGCAATCATTACTCGCCAGCCAGCTGCGCAGTGCCTTTATGGCCGGGCATTATGATTATGCCAAAATGCTGTTTTATCAGGATGAAGCCACCACATTTGAGCGAGTACTCACTTACTACCAGTACCTCAGTAAAGCAAGGCAGCAGGAAATCAGCCGGTTTCGCAGCAATGTGGAAGAACTGGAAACGGTGAATGCACGTCTGGAGCAGAAAGCCGCTGAATTGGCCGCGCTGCTGACTAAGCAAAAGGAACAGCAGGCGGTGTTGCTGACCCGTCAAAGTGATCGCAAGCAAACCCTGGCAAAACTGAACAAGCAAATTGCTTCCGACGCCGAGCAGGTGGCCCAGTTGCAGGCCAGTGAACGGGCACTGATGGAAGCCATAGAAACCGCACGTCGGCAGGCCGAGCGAGCCAAAACCGAATTGTCCGGGTTGTCCAAACTTAAAGGTAAGCTTAAGCCACCGGCCAGTGGCCGGTTGCGTGATCTGTTCGGAAATCGCAGACAGGGGCAGGTGCGCTGGAAGGGGATCATCATTGAAGGGGCTGAAGGCAGTTCAGTGAAATCCATTTCCCATGGAAGGATCCTTTACGCAGACTGGCTCAAGGGCTTTGGCCTTGTAACCATTATCGATCACGGTGACGGCTATATGACAGTCTACGGCCACAATCAGGCGCTTCTCAAACAGGCCGGTGATCTGGTGGCAGAAGGTGACACCATAGCCCTGGTGGGCCAGAGTGGTGGCCAGAGCTATCCGAATCTGTATTTTGAAATACGCCATAAAGGCAAGGCGCTTGACCCTACTACCTGGCTGGCGAAGTAGCCTGAGGGCCCGGATGCAGCTGGCTGATTCCAGTTCAGTGCACAGCAAGCTGTATGGCAGTGCATACCTGCCAGTGGAGCAAAAAATTCAATTTGGTGCCCTGGCCTGATATCCTTGGCGGCGAAATACTGCCAGTGACACCGATTATAGAAGGCCTGTGTGAAAATTATCCTCACCAAATTAAAAAATAAGATTCTTGCCGGCCTGATTGTTGTTGGTACTTCGTTTTCCGTTTCGGCCGCGCCCAAGGTGGCTGTTATCCTCGATGATATGGGTTATCGGTTGAGTGATTCCCAGGCTCTGTCGTTACCGGCAGAAGTGGCGTTCTCAATTCTTCCGGATACTCCGTTGTCTGCCAGCTTATCGGAACAGGCTTACGCCCAGGGGCGGGATGTAATGCTGCACATGCCCATGGAAGCCGAGAGTGGCAAAAAACTTGGCCCAAAAGCTCTTACCGCAGATATGCAGCCAAAGCGCATTCAGGCCACCCTTGAGTCGGCGCTGAATAGTGTACCCTATGCCATAGGGGTAAATAATCATATGGGCAGTAAACTAACCCGCGAAACCGGGCCCATGATCGCATTGATGGAAGCACTCAAGCAGCGGGAGCTGTTTTTTGTCGACAGCCGCACCACTGCCCTGACCGTGGCGGAACAAACCGCCCGTGATTTGGGGTTGCCGGTTGCCCGCCGCCACGTGTTTATTGACCACCAGCAGTCACCGGAATTTATGCAGCAGCAATTTGAACGGCTTGTTGAATTGGCTCACCGCCAGGGAACGGCCATCGCGATTGCACATCCTCACCCCCAAACTGTGCGGTTTCTGACTACTGCACTGCAGCAGTTGTCCGACCTCGATGTGCAGCTTGTTCCTGTAAGTCAGTTGTTTACGCCTCAATTAAGCCCCCAGCAACACCATTCGGCGCTTCCGGCCGCGAGCGTCGCGCCCAAATAATCGACAATTTTTTGCCTTAAAATGCGATCCGGGTTTTGAAATTGGTCGCGAATGTTATATTATAACGTTGTTTTTTTGCGGTAGTGACCGGGTATTGAAATGAGTGTGGTTTCCGACAATCCAACCAAACTGGACCGACTGGGGATATGGATCTCCGGGCTGTGTGCAGTGCATTGTCTTGCGCTTCCGGTTCTGATTCCGTTGGTTCCTCTAGTTGCATCAAGCTTCTTTGCCCAGGTGTGGTTTGAACGCACCATCCTATCCATATCCCTGATGATCGGTGCGGTTGCGCTGTTGTCGGGGGCTGTGCGTTATCACGGTCGCTATTATCCGGTTGTGCTGCTTGGAACCGGTGGCGCAATATACTGGTTTAAAGACATCTTTGGTGAAGCTTACGAGCCGCTGACCATTGCCATAGGTGCCATGCTTATTGTCGCCGGGCACTGGTTTAACATGAAGCTGATTCGTGCCTGGGCTCCCCGCGGGCACAGACGTTCCTTATCGGCGGTATCGTCTGATTTGTCTGCGCCTACCTTAAGCGGTAGCGACTGACTATTTCTCTTCAGTGCCGGGAGCAAGAGCCGATTCGACCCGCTCAGCCAGCACCTGTTTTGCCAGTTCTGGTACGTTGGTGAATACGCCGTCTACTCCCCAGTCAGCCATGAGAAGCAAATCCTCTTTTTGATCAACCGTGTAAACCAGTACCTTAAGCCCGGCCTGCTGAGCCTGTGTCACATAGTGTTGGTCGATTACGTCCAAATCCATATGCAGAGAATACGCACTCAGATGGGTGGCGAACTCGGCGCCGTTCTCCGGGTAGGTTGCCGTCAGCGCTCCGACCTGCAATTCAGGGCGCAGGTTCTTCAACTGCCGCAACCAGGTATGATTGAATGAGGACAGGATGAGCTTGGAGTAATCCAGTGAGCTGGCGGCCATAGCGAGATCGAGAGTCTTTAGCCAGCCTGCTGCATCGGTCAGATGTTTAATTTCAATATTGCACAGAGCATTCGCGGGCATCAGTGCCAGGGTTTCTGCCAGGGTAGGGATCACTTCACCGTCGCCGGCGTCCAACTGGCGCAGTGCTTCAAATGACTGCGCCGTAATCAGCCCGTGGCCATTTGTGGTGCGGTCAAGCCAGCGGTCATGAAACACCACAATCTGCTCACCCAGCTGATAGGTATCGAATTCAATGCCGGTGGCACCCTTTTCAATGGCCAGCCGAAAGGCTTTAAGCGTATTTTCCGGTGCTGCCTTGCTGGCGCCCCGATGGGCAAGAACCCACATATCAGTTACTGCCTTTGTGATGAAGTTTCTGGGCATTCAGAGTTTCATAAACCGAGGCTGAAGTCACCAGAATTCCGCCGAGCAGCGTTTGCCAGGACGGCGATTCATCAAGCAGTAAAATTGCCAGAATGACGCCGTAAAACGGTTGCATGCAGGCAATCAGTGAAAAGGTTTTAGCCCGCAGGTGAGACAGGCTTGCTGCAATGAGCGCGTGGGGAAGGGCGGTGAATACGGTACCAAGCAACAGTAACAGCAGCCAGGTAAGAGCTGACGCCTCTGCAAGCGGTGCTTTGTCCATTGGCGCCAGGCAAATACATACCACACCAATTTGCCAGGCCATCGCCTTGGCACCACCATAGTGGGAAAAGTACTGCCGGTGTATGAGGTTACGTAACGCATACAGCAGCGCCGAGAATACACCCACTGCAACTCCCAGCGTTACCTGGTTGTCCAGTGAGCCTTCCGGAACTATCAGCCAGATGCCGGCGAGCACCGTAATGGCACTGATCAAGTCCTGCCACACCAGCCGGATGCGTTCGAACAACGGCTCAAGGAGTACGGTAATAACCGGAAAGGTAAACAGGGCGATCAAACCGGCGGAAACTCCGGCGTACTGCATTGCGGCAAAGTAGGTGATCCAGTGCAATGCCATCATCGCGCCGAGCAGCAGCGCTATCCCATAATCCTTGCCGCTGTGTAAACCAAAACGTTCCCCACTGGCTTTGACAAACAGCCAAAGGGCGATACAGGCAAAAACCGAGCGCCCCAGCGTAATATCAGCGGCGCTCAAGGGTACAATTTGTGAAAACAATGCCGTCCCGCCGAGAAGCACCACGGTTATGTGCAGCGTGATCAGGCTGCGCTTGACGGCATCCATGGAGCAAAAGGCTTATTTTGGCGTACGGGTAGCGAACGGCTGACCCAGGCGGGTAACCTGCCCGGCTGCCAGATCTGCAAACTCGATCTGATTCTGCTCGAAGCAGACCACAATGGTCGAGCCAAGTTTAAAGCGGCCCATCTCTTCGCCCTTCGCCAGCTTAACGGCGGATTCTGAATCCTGTTCGTATTGCCAGTGCTGCACGTTCTGGCCTGCAGGTGGTGTTACCGTGCCGGCCCATACGGTTTCGATGCTGGCAACAATGGTCGCACCAACCAGCACCATGGCCATGCGGCCGACCGGAGTATCAAAGTAAGCAACAACCCGCTCGTTACGGGCAAAAAGACCGGGCACGTTCTCGGCGGTCAGTGGGTTTACCGAGAACAGGTCGCCGGGTATGTACACCATGTCGGTCAGGGTACCTTCAATGGGCATATGAATGCGGTGGTAGTCTTTCGGTGCAAGATAGATGGTGGCAAACTGCCCGCCTTTGAATGGCTTTGCCAGTTCCGGTTTTCCACCCAGCAGGGTCGTCAGGCTGTAATCGTGGCCTTTGGCCTGGAACACGCGGTCATCGTGAATTTTACCAAACTGGCTTACGGTGCCGTCTACGGCCTGTACCAGAGTGTTGGGTTCTTCGCAAAGTGGACGAACTTCCGGTTTCAGCGGTCGGGTAAAAAACTCATTGAAGGTTTTGTAATGCTCCGGAGCCGGGTACACAGCCTCGCTCATATCCACCTGGAAATGTTTGATGAATATTTTGATCAGCCAGGTTGTGAGGCCGCCTGCTTCTGCAGCAGCAAGTTTGCCGACCAGACGGGAAATCAGGTGTTTGGGTAACAGGTATTGCAGGTTTACTTTAAACCAGTCCAGCACAATGCGTCTCCTAATATCATGACCGTGGAATTGTACCCTAACTCAGGCGATGAGTTACCACTTTCCGGTTATGATTCAGCAGGGTTTGGCATAAGGGGCCAGAGATTGTTATTCAGTAGGGATTGGCGTGGCTGGGGCGCTGCTCTTCCATTGTACTCAGAATGCGATGGTAACTCTCAAACCGGCTGGCACTGATTTCGCCTTTTTCTACCGCTTCTCTCAGCAGGCAGCCGGGATCATCCAAGTGTTTGCAGTCTCGAAACTTACAACCGCCAAGGTAGTCGCGAAATTCCCTGAAGCCCCAGGTAACGCGCTCGGTGGGAATGTGCCATAATCCAAATTCCCTGACTCCGGGGGAATCGATAAGATCGCCGCCAGAAGGTAAATGCAGAAGTTTAGCCGCAGTGGTAGTGTGCTGGCCGAGACCGGAGGTATCGGAAATGTCGCCAACCAGTTCTTCTGCGTGAGGCAGTACCTGGTTGATCAGGCTGGACTTACCCACCCCGGACTGACCAACAAAAATACTCACTTTGTCGTTAAGCAGTGAACTCAAATCATCAATGCCTCTGGATGCTTTACAACTGGTATACAGCACCTGATATCCGAGTTTACGGTAGACTTCCAGTTGCAGTTCGACTTCCTGCTGCTCCTCTGCATTGAGCAATTCGGCTTTGTTCAGCACAATCACCGGCTCGATCCCGATGTCTTCACAGGCAACCAGATAGCGGTCGATAATATTGAGTGACAGAACGGGCAATACCGAACTTACGATGATGATTTGGTCAATATTGGCTGCGATGGGTTTGACGCCGTCATAATAGTCGGGGCGAGTGAGTACGGAGTGACGGTCCTGGACGGCCTCAATAACACTGCTGATCCCTGACTCAGTAGCTGCTCCCCTGCTGAAGAGGACATTGTCTCCGCACACTACTGAATCGATGGTACGGCGTATGTGACAGCGTTCAACGGTGCCGGTAGCGTCCTCCACATCGGCGTGTTGACCAAACCGCCCGATAACCTGTCCCGGGTGCAGTTCGGCCCCCTGATTCAGAGGCATATCAGGTGTATTGGCGGCCTGTTTGCGGCTTAGGCGCTTGCTACGATTTGCCGCAACCTGACGTTTTTGTCTGTGGGTGAGTTTTGCTTTTTTAGCCACGATTTCCGGTCAACTTGGCGTATACTGTGGCAAATAATACCGTTTGTCGGGCGAAGGTGCCACGCTAATCGAGAGAGGCTGTAACATGAGTAAACAGGATTCCAACCTGGTATGGATTGACATGGAAATGACCGGACTGGACCCAGAGACCTGCAAAGTGCTTGAAATTGCGACCATTGTAACCGATGCGCAACTCAATGTACTGGCTGAAGGGCCGGTGATTGCGGTGCACCAGCCGGACAGCATTCTGGACAACATGGATGAATGGTGCACAAACGTACATGGCAAAAGTGGGTTGACCCAGCGCTGTCGGGCCAGCCAGATTGATGAGCAGCAGGCTGCTCAGCAAACCATTGCTTTCCTTTCTGGCTATGTCGATGCGGGGAAATCCCCATTGTGCGGTAATACCATCGGCCAGGATCGCCGCTTTATGGTGAAGTACATGCCGGAGCTGGAGGCCTATTTTCACTATCGCAGTATCGATGTCAGCACCATCAAGGAGCTGGCCAGGCGCTGGAAACCGGAAGTTCTGGACGGTTTTAAAAAGAAAGGCGTGCATCTGGCGCTGGACGATATTCGCGAATCCATCGAGGAATTGCGCTATTACCGGCAGAAAGTGTTCGCTATTTAGCCAAACGGAACGAAAAATTAAAAAAACTTCAAATTAGGTGTTGCGTTGGCAAAATTATTTTGTACAATGCGCACCACTTCAAACGAAGTGCCTCTCAAAACGCCACTCAGCGTGTTTTGAACAGGAATCTCAAGTGTGCGGGAATAGCTCAGTTGGTAGAGCACAACCTTGCCAAGGTTGGGGTCGCGAGTTCGAGTCTCGTTTCCCGCTCCAAATCTCCGGAATCTCGGAATTATCCTTTATACATAGTTTCAAAACGCACCCCCAACCGGGTCGCGACCGGATGCCGGCCAGTACGAGTTCGTTTCCCGCTCCAAATCTCCGGAATCTTGGAATTATCCTTTATACATAGTCTCAAAACGCTCCCCCAACCGGGTCGCGACCGGATGCCGGCCAGTACGAGTTCGTTTCCCGCTCCAAATCTCCGGAATCTTGGAATTATCCTTTATACATAGTCTCAAAACGCTCCCCCAACCGGGTCGCGACCGGATGCCGGCCAGTACGAGTTCGTTTCCCGCTCCAAATCTCCGGAATCTTGGAATTATCCTTTATACACAGTTTCAAAACGCACCCCCAACCGCTTTGGATTATTTTCAGCCAGAGTTACAGTTTTTTCTCAAGCCACTTTGAATCGGCGGATTTGCGATTCCAGCATCTGTTCAACCTGCAGTAATTCTTCGGTTGCCTGTTGCATGGCATTGGCGTCCTGGCTCAGGGTGATGGCCCCTGCACTGATGCGTTCCATGTCTGACGTTACATCCCGGGTTACCAGGGACTGTTGCTCAGTGGCACTGGCCACTTGTGCATTCATGGTGTTTACCGATTCCATTTGCGACGCAATCTGGTTTAGCGATATTTCAGTTTCATTCGCACTGTCAATGGTTTGGCTCACGAGCTCAGTACTGCGTTGAGTAGACTGGTAGGACACATCTGCCTGGTTTTGTAAGTGAGCGATGATTTGCTCAATTTCCGTGGTTGAATCGTGAGTTTTGCTGGCAAGAGAGCGAACTTCGTCAGCAACCACAGCGAACCCGCGCCCGGATTCACCTGCACGGGCGGCTTCGATAGCGGCGTTCAGCGCGAGCAGATTGGTTTGTTCAGCGATGCTTTTAATTACATCGAGCACCTTACCTATGTTGTCTGCCGCGGTTTTGAGTTCCCCTACGACGGTTGAGGTGGACTTCAGGTTGTCTACCAGATTGCCGATTTCCTCGATGTTCTGGCGAATTTTTTGCTGGCTCGAGGCGGAAACGTCGTTGGCAGATTGCGTGTTTGCCGCTGACTCCTCGGCGCTGCGGGCTATTTCGGTGGTGGATTCGGACAGTTGTTTGAGGTTCTGCAGTGAAGTGTCAGTCAGCTGTTTTTGTTGTTCACTACTTTGAGCGGAACGTGCGGTAATGGTTTTAATTCGCTGAGTCACGTTCAGCAGATTGGATTCCGCCTGCATCATATCGGAGATAATGTTTTGCACCCTGCTGATAAACTGGTTAAAACTGCCCGCCAGTAAACTGAGCTCGTCGTTGGTGTCGATGTTAATGCGGGCGGTCAAGTCACCGTCACCCTCAGCGATATCGTGCAATATGGAGTTCAGCTTCGACATAGGAACGGTGACAAAATACCGCATGCCCAGAAACACCGCAGCGCTGATGATGGCGACCAGAAGCACCAGCGAAATAAAGTTTTCCAGCAGCAGATTTGCCAGCTTGCTGTCGGTTGCCTGGGTTGTAAACCCAATGGTCACATTCCCGATAGGTTTACCTTCCCATTCCAGCGAAATCGTGTCGGTGTAAGCGGCTTCAAGGTTGTTGTTTCGATAGGCCCCCAATGTTTGCCCTCTTTGATCTTCTATGATCATGGATGCAATAGTTTTATCGGGTTTGTACGCATTAACGATGGACTCAATATTTCCGCGGTCATACACAAAAACCGGCTCTTTCAAAATAACGCTAAGCTGGTCTATGAGTGTTTTGCGGCGCAATTCAAACTCTGCGGTTTCATTCTGGTAAGCCAGAGAATAGGACACCGCAACAACTAATGAGGTTGTCAGCAAAATTGCCAACACCATTACCAGGGTCATTTTTGAGGCTATTGACTTCATGTCTACTGCTCTTTTAAAAGGTCAAACCAATAGTGTTTGGGTATATTTTGAACGGATTTGCTAAGGTAGGGATTGTCTAACTCAAACAGACGGCGCTGGCCCAGTTTTGATTTTGCCAGTGCGCTTTTCACCTGGCCGTCAGCAAAAAACAGCCGGTTGAACGTGCCGTCCTCAACCATATCGCCAAACACACTGTTCATGTGTCTTGCAAGTGCTGCATCTTTTTTGTGCACAAAGAAAAACATCGGCATGGTGTAGCGCAGCAGAATATTGGGTTCTACCGCCAGGTTGAAATGCGACATGCGTTCGATTTCGGCCCAGGGTTCAAACACGGCGCGGGGGAAATATTCGCAGCGTTCCCCTTCCAGCATGTCGAACAGGTTCGGATACTTAACGCTCTTGGCCACCAGGATCTGATTGGCTTCCAAAACTTTGGTATCGGCCCAGAGTTTTCCCTGGCAGGGAATGAATTTCTTTAGCGCATCAAACTGCTTTACGTCCCGGAACAGATTCAGATTGGACTGCTCAACGATAGGTATCCGCATGCCAAGCAATCCTCTGTAGATCGGGATATATATGGCCTGCATATTGTTTTCGTAATCTGTAGTTGTCGCGGTCCAGAGTACATCCAGGGCACGATTTTCGAGATCGGCAACGGTTTTGGAAAAAGCCACGTCGCCCGAGGAGCCGTAGATAAAAGTGACGCTATCGAACTGGTCGCTGCGGGCAACAAACTCCTTGATTAGCGTGATCGGAAGCTTGTCTGCTGACGATGAGTCCGGGATGCGCAGTGGTTTCGCAAAAGCAGCAGAAACCAGGGAAAAGCTGAGAGCGAACAGGATACAGCCTAATTTCATCTCAATACCCAATGTATGATTTACAACAATAATCCTTTTTGTTTACATTATTTTAAAAAGAATCATTAGTCCAATGCATTGTGATTCTGCCAGGAAAAAAATGTCAGGCTAAAAATTAGAAAGGGAGTTTTTAGTAATGGTAAAGATTTAACCTGGAACGCAATTTTTTAAACCTGAATACGCCAAAAAGCAGCAATTTTTGGGTGGGATATTCAGTGTGAATACTCAGTCAGCAATGTGCGCATTATAAGAGTGCAAAGCTGTAATAAGCCGATGCGATGGGATTTTGCGCAGATACTATTTGCATTTGGATTACTCTTGTTGCACTTTAATGGTGCGCGAACCCGATGATTTTTCTGGCTGGTGCGAATTAATGATGAATTTATGAATATATATTCATTTTTTATGTACTCACACGCAATTTTGGGGGAAAATACCCCTTAAACAACGGCATAAAAATTGCCCTGTACCTACATTCTAAAAAAATCGATGCGGAGCCAACGGTTACCGCACCACGGAGAAGCACATGAAAACCAAGATGAAAAAGCCTTTGGCACTGTCCGTACTGGCTGGCGCCATTGCTGGTGCATTGGCCTCTGCGCCAGTTTATGCCCAGGAATCCACCATTCCTGAAGAGTCCGACGTTGAGAAAGTCGTTGTAACCGGGTCGCGCATTGCCCGTGATACTAACCTGGCTGCACCATCACCGGTTCAGTCAGTGACTGCCGAAGACATCCAGATGTCCGGTGAGTTTTCTATCTCAGATGTCGTGAATGACATTCCCGCACTGTTTTCTTCCACCACGGCAGAATCGTCTATTGACGCAACTTCTCAGTTTTCTGCTGGTGCCAACGTACTTGATCTCCGTGGTATGGGCGAAAACCGTACCCTGACACTGGTCAACGGTCGCCGTCATGTTGGTGGCTTGCAAGGGTCCTCAGCTGTCGATGTGGGTTCAATTCCGGTTAAACTGATTCAGTCTGTTGAAGTTCTTACGGGCGGTGCTTCTGCGGTTTACGGTGCCGATGCGGTAACCGGTGTGGTTAACTTTATCATGAAGGACGACTACGAAGGTTTTGAAGTCGACATCAGTACAGGGTTGTCTTCCGAAGGTGACGGTCAACAAATCTCATTGTCTGGCCTGATGGGAACCAACTTCGACAATGACAGAGGTAACATTGCGCTTGCACTCGAATTCCAGAACGACGAAGGGGTAAGGGTTTCCGAGCGGGACAATGGCATGATCATCGGTTCTGCACGCGACTGGACCAACCCAGCGTTGCGTTTCCAGCAAGGGCAAATAGACCCTTCAACCATGCCTAACCTGGCGGAATATTACGATTACAATACCACCGGTTACATGAATTTTGGTTTGCCAAACCCGGGTCACGCAGGATTCTTGCGTAACTATATTGACGAATTTGGCCGCGCGCCCACGCTAACCCAGGCTGAAATCAACCTGCTGAACAGTGTTGAAGGTGTTGCTCCAAGAGCAGTACTGCCTTATCGCACATTCCCGTTCACTTCTGGCTATGGTTATATCCTTCCGGGTAACCCTTACACCTATGATGGTTTTGACGCTGGCACCAATATCGATCTTGACGGCAATGGTACGCCAGACTGTCTGGACTCTTTCTCCGGTTATAACAGCAGCTTTGCGCCGGCGGCGTTCGGATTGCTGGGCGGATGCTGGAATGTAACCGAAGATGGCACCTACCGTCCGATTCAGGATGGCCTGGTGGCCGGAAACTTTGAAGGCTTTGGTGGTGACTCCTACAATACCCTTCAGCAGCCGGAAGGCTATCTGATTCTGCCGAATGACAAACTTGCACTAAACCTGCTGGGTCACTATGACCTGACCGATTCCATGACATTGTTTGGTGAGCTAAAACTGGTTCGCCAGTCAACTGAAAACGAATCACAGCCTACTTCGTACTGGGATTTGCTGTTCGGAGCGGCGGATAACCCCTATTTGCCGGAATTCATTCAGCCTCTGGCGCAGGAAACCGGTGGTGTAACCATTACCATTGACCCAATTGGTGTTGGTAAAGGGCGCACTGAAACCGAGCGTGAAACACTGCGTGGTGTGATCGGCATCGAGGGTTATTTTGAAAACGGTTGGGATTACGAGCTTAGCCTGAACTATGGCAAGTTCACCCTGGAAACCCGTGGTGAGGAAGACAATGTGGTTGTTGACCGCTTCTTCTCGGCCATTGATGCGGTGATTGATCCGGCTACCGGTGATGCAACCTGTCGTGTGAACCTGGATGCCGATGCGCCACAAATCACCACGCCGTTTGACATTCCATCTTATGAGGCGGGTTACTTCTCCTTTACCCCTGGTGACGGCAGCTGTGTGCCACTGAATATCTGGGCGGGCAAAACCGGCGTTACCCAGGAAGCGATTGACTGGATAGTGCAGGACAGCTTCTACAAAACAGAACTGACTCAAACAGTGGTTAGCGGAAGCGTAGCCGGAGACTCTTCTGACTGGTTTGAAATGCCTTACGGCGCAGTTCTGTTTGCGTTTGGTGCTGAGTACCGTCAAGAGGAGTCTACCGCAGTATTTGATAACTGGCAGCTGGGTATCATTCCTGAAGGCGCTCCGTACGGCCCGGGCTCTTATGTTTCGGATCATTCCGGAAACAACTCTCTGGTGTTTCAGCCGTCAATTAAAACGTCTAATGAGCGCGGTGACTTCGACGTAATAGAAGCGTTTGTTGAAGCGTCCATTCCTCTGATTGAAGGCGAATTCCTGGCTGAAGAGCTGACATTGGACCTGGCAGCACGTTTTTCCGATTATTCGACGATTGGCGATACCTTCACCTGGAAAGCCAATGTCATGTATGCGCCATATGAAGATTTGCGTATTCGTTACTCTAAATCTCAGGCGGTACGTGCACCGAACATTAATGAGTTGTACGGCCCGGAAATTGGTACCACTTACCGCCCAACCGACCCATGTAATGCCAGTGTGATTGAAGGCATTCGTGGGAACGATCCGGCTAAGGCCGACCAGTTGGAAGCTAACTGCGTTGCAGACTTCGCCTCAATTGGCCTGGACCCATATGAAAATGGCGAATACGTGTATTCTGATCCTCTGTCAGCGGCATTCCCGGGTGTTACCGGTGGTAACCCGGACCTGCAGGAAGAAACAGCTGACACCACCACTATCGGTTTCGTATATCAGCCTGGCTTCCTGGAAGGGTTCTCAGTAACGCTGGATTACTGGAATATCGAAATTGATGATGCCATTGAAACCGTAACGTCCAATGACGTGGTTAACGGCTGTTACATGGGTGAAGCTCTGAATGAGAATTTCTGTAGCCAGTTCACTCGTAATACTGACAGCAATTCACCACAGTTTGGTGGCTTCAACTACCTGCGCACGGGCTCTATCAACTTCGCCAGCATCAAGACCGACGGTTACGATTTCTCGGTTGCCTATGACTTTGAAGTTGGCAAGCATGCGTTCAACGTCAAGGCTTCAGGCTCCAAAGTTGAGAAGCTGGATTACTACACCAACCCCAACAACCTGGAAGAGGTTAACCCGGAACTGGGTGAAGTTAATCGTCCTGAACTGGCGGGCAACATTTTCTTCAACTGGTCATTTGGCGATTTGAGTGTTGGCTGGCAAACCCAGTATATGGACGAGCAGCTGGTGCGCTTCGTTGAAATTGAAGATTATGAGCGTGGTGATTACGACGATTCCGTGGTTATGGATGAATTCTGGCAACATGATCTGAACGTTTCTTACGTGCTGAACGATACCGTAATGGTGTACGGCGGAGTGAAAAACGTGACGGACGAAGAGCCATTCCTGACCAACTTCGCGTATCCGGCCAGCCCGCGTGGCCGCTACTTCTTCCTTGGTATGGATATGAAAATCAACTAACTGGTGATTTTTAAGCAGAGATAGGGGCGGTCATAGGATCGCCCCTTTTTTATGCATGCCGGGGTTTGAAAAGACCCGACTGAACGGTTGCCAATGCCGCAAAGACGCATTACTCTCACTGGTCTAACCAGATGTGGAGAGCACTCGAATGTCCAAACCCAACCCGCTACGTCAGTTCGCAATAAAAGCCAATTCGTATCCCCATTGGCTTGGTCGCAGGCTGTTAACCTGGATGTTTCGCTATAAGGTAAAGCTTACCGGAACGGTAGGGCTTGAAATACTGCACACTGACCTGAAGTCTGTCACTTTCCGGCAAAGAAATTATAGAAAGGTTCAAAATCACATTGGCAGCGTGCATGCCGCTGGCATGGCATTGATGGCTGAATCGGCCAGCGGGTTTGTCGTAGGTGTAAACCTGCCCGGGGATAAACTGCCGTTAATCAAATCCATGCAACTGAATTATGTGAAGCGTGCCACCGGCGATATGCAGGCAAGCGCACGTTTGACCGACGGGCAAATCCACCAGATGCAAACCCAGGACAAGGGTGAAATCAGTGTAGAAGTGACCGTAACCGATGCGCAGAATATAGAACCTGTGGTATGTGAGATGATTTGGGCTTGGGTCCCCAAAAGATGACAGTTTGATGAACTCTTCCGGTCAGGTATTGAAAGCCGGATTTTTCTTTGACAGTCTCGATTTTTACAACTAATTCTTGGTTAGTCGTTGCACTCCGATGATTAAAATTAATCTCTTTCAGCCTGTGCGTGGTGCCATTGTGGTTGCAAAGAGGATTTGATACCAAGAGTATTTACAGGTGATGTCATGGCAAAATTTACCCGAGACATGTTATTGAAACGCCCCTTTGTTGATCGTAAACATTACCCCTACGGATTCGCCCGCTCGGGGGATTTCTCCATCAGTGAGAGCAAAGCCCTGACACAATACGGCAGTCTCATTGCCGCACTGGTTGATGGTGAATTGGGCCCCGACAATGACGTTGATCAGGGCTATCTTGAGTCGGCGCTTGGGCATCGAACTCCCCAGAGCGTTGAGGAGAAGGCATGGCTGAAATATCAAAGCCGCATCAACCGCCCGAAAGCAGCAAGTATTTATGGCAGCAAAAAGGCCGCGGTGGATGACGATGATGACGATATTCGTGATGACGATGATATTGAAATTGAAATCGATAGCCCTTAATCGCTAAATTGGGGATATTTTAATCTTCAAGGGTGCTATTTTAGTCTTTGTGTGAAATGTTCATCCTAAAAAAATCATATATAGGGATATGTATCTCACTTTTCTGTTTTTTGATGTTTAATCTTCCTAATACCTTCGCTATAGTCCGCCCTACAGGGTTTCAAGGTCGCTTCGGTGGAATCTAATCTGGACTTTTAAAGATTTAAAACGTACCGTGCTGCGTCAACCTTTTCGCATTCATACCATTGAAAAACAACAGGAGATATCACTGTGAAAATGATGTCGGGCGCCGCCATGGTGGTGGAAGCGCTGAAAGATGTAGGAGTTACACATGTGTTCGGTTACCCGGGTGGTGCCGTACTTGACATTTATGACGCGCTTTTTGCGCAGGACGATGTCAAGCATGTGCTCGTGCGTCATGAACAAGCGGCTGCCCATATGGCCGATGGCTATGCCCGGGCTACAGGTAAAACCGGTACCGTGCTGGTGACTTCCGGCCCGGGAGCGACCAATACCATTACGGGTATTGCTACCGCTTATATGGATTCAATTCCTATGGTTGTGTTGTCCGGTCAGGTGCCTTCGCAGCATATCGGCGAAGACGCTTTTCAGGAAACCGACATGGTCGGTTGTTCACGCCCTGTTGTTAAGCACAGCTTTTTGGTTAAACGTGCGGTGGACATTCCAGAAGCCATTGCCAAGGCCTACTACATTGCCAACACAGGCCGTCCAGGTCCGGTTGTGGTTGATTTGCCAAAAGATTTGGTTAATGTGCAGGATTCCCATCCGTATGTGTTCCCTACTGATGTCAGCATGCGTTCCTACAACCCCACCGAGCGCGGGCACAACAAGCAAATCCGCAAAGCGGTGGAAGCCCTGCTAAAGGCGGAACGGCCAATTCTTTACGTGGGTGGCGGTGCGATAGCATCCGAAGCATCCGACAGGGTTATTGAACTGGCGGAAAAGCTGCACGCTCCGGTGACCTGTACGCTTATGGGGTTGGGAGCGTTCCCGGGCACCCACAATCAGTTCGTTGGAATGCTGGGAATGCACGGTACTCTTGAAGCCAACAAGAGCATGCATAATGCCGATTGTATTCTGGCTCTGGGTGCGCGATTTGACGACCGTGTTACCAACAACGTCGCCAAGTTTTGTCCGCACGCGGATATCATTCATGTGGATATCGATCCGGCTTCCATTTCCAAAACCGTCAACGCTCACATTCCTGTTGTCGGCTCGGTAGATAAGGTACTGGAACAGATTCTTGAGCTGCTGGGCAACGAAGAACTGGCCGGGCAGCAGGAAAAGGTTCAGGACTGGTGGCAGCAAATAGGCCAGTGGCGCGAGCGCCAGTGCCTTCGCTACCAGCAGGAAGGCGAAGTAATCAAGCCTCAGCGGGTTATTGAAGCGCTGTACAAGCACACCAATGGTGAGGCCTACGTAAGCTCAGATGTGGGGCAGCATCAGATGTTTGCTGCGTTGTATTATCCATTTGCCAAGCCCCGTCAGTGGATCAACTCTGGTGGACTTGGGACAATGGGCTTTGGGCTGCCGGCCGCTATGGGCGTACAGTTTGCTCATCCGGAGGCCACATCGGTTGTGGTTACCGGTGACGGCAGTATCCAGATGAACATTCAGGAACTGTCGACCTGCCTGCAGTACAACCTGCCTATCAAGATCATTTCACTGAATAACCGCGCACTGGGCATGGTACGCCAGTGGCAGGATATGATTTATAAAGGCCGGCATTCTCACTCCTACATGGATTCGATGCCAGATTTTGTCAAACTGGCTGAAGCCTATGGTCACGTAGGTATTCGGGTTGAAAGCCTTGATCAGCTTGATGAGGCTATGGAGCGCTGTTTCAGTTATACCGATCGTCTGGTTTTCATGGACATTGCAGTTGACCAGAATGAACACGTGTACCCCATGCAGATCAAATTTGGGGCAATGGATGACATGCGCCTGAGCAAGACGGAGCGAACCTGATGAAGAGAATTATTTCAGTATTAATGGAAAACGCCCCTGGAGCCTTGTCCCGCATTGTTGGAGTCTTTTCCCAGCGCGGCTACAACGTTGACTCATTGTGCGTAGCACCCACAGACGATCCAAGCCTGTCAAGGCTGACCATCATCACCCATGGTGATGACAAGGTAATTGAGCAGATCACCAAGCAGGTGAATAAGCTTATTGATGTTCTGAAGGTGGTGGACTTAACCGAGGGGGCACACATTGAACGTGAGCTGATGCTTATCAAAGTGGCCACACGCAGTGAAGCGGTGCGAGCAGAAGTGAAGCGTAACAGTGACATTTTTCGGGGAAGTATTGTGGATGTGAATTCCGCAAATTATACCATTGAAATTACCGGTACTAGCGACAAACTGGATGCGTTTGCTGCCACCATGAGTCAGTGTACCGAGATCATTGAGTCTTCCAGAACCGGTGTGTGTGGTTTGGCTCGTGGGGAGCGGGCACTTCGCCCCTGATCATCAAGAACCGTGTTTCTTCAATACCAAAGCCGGCCGAGTGCCGGCTTTGTCGTATCCTGCCCCCTCAAATTTCACTGCGCGGCTGAATGTCAGGGTCAGCTGTCTTTACCGTAATGGGCCTCTACCCTTAAAGCTACGCCGTAGGACGGTTCGAAAGATTCATCCCGCAGCCACAATACAAAGGGTTCTACCTCAAAGAATAACCACTCACGAAGCGGATTTGTGCGCCAGCGAAAGCTGGCGTAAACCTTATCCAGATTCCAGTTGGGTTGCGACAATCCTTCGGTGTACAGGGTGTAGATAGCGGCCGATTCCTGGGTCAGCACCTGCAGATGCTGTAACTCATGGCGCCACAGCCAGTCATTGGTGATATCACGAAAGTAGAAGCGGTTGTTAAAGCGGAACACATTGTCTGACTGGGTCACGTACTGAATGTCGCCGCCCAGCTCGCTTCCCCAGTGATCCCGGGTGTAATAGTAGGCTTCGGCGTCGTAAAGCAGTGACCAGGCCTGGTTGATGGCCAGGCTGTCGCGATATCGGGTTTTGGTGTAAAGCTGGTCTCTGCGCCCTGCACCCACACGGAATGACAACTTTGAATCTTCCCGCCGCTTGAAACGTAACGCTACCGTAGCGTTGTCGCTTCGGGTGAGTGATTGGTCCCGAACGGCGTCCAGACTGTCTTCATCGGCAAACTCTTCGTTGTCGCTGAGCAGCAGGTCGACACGGTTCTTCAGTGATGGCAGCTGGACCCGAATACGGAACCGCAGCTTCACCTCGCTCATATCCCGGGAACGGGGCTCCCAGCCCAGCCTGATGCGCCCTTCCGCACGGGCGTTCTGGTAAGCTTCGCTGCCTTCAAGGGCAAAGAAACTGTCCAGTTGCTGAACGGTGTAGTCCATCGAATTCGTCAGGCCCTGTTGCCAGTTGTCGAACCAGCTTGGAGAAGGCTGTAACACGTCCGCCTGGTCCTGTGCCTGATCAGTCTGCGCATGTGGCGCCTGTTGCCGAAAGGTCAAACCTTGCTGATCAAAAATGAACGTGGAACAGAAAAGCAGGTAGCTACACAGCATGTATTCGAAGAGAGCGAAAATGCGTCATGAATTCAAGCATGCAGCCTTCTTGCAGGCAGGTCAAATCAACAGGCTCAAAAATGGGCGGATATTTTTTGCAGGATGTTTCACCAATACCAAATTATCTGATGAAAGCTTCCGCTGGCGGTGGCATACTGTTCGCCTTGATGTTTAGGAGGATGTTATGGGCGGTATTAGCATTTGGCAGCTGTTGATCATATTGGTGATCGTTGTTTTGCTGTTTGGTACCAAGCGGTTAAAGAGTATTGGTTCTGATTTGGGTGGTGCAGTGAAGGGTTTCAAAAAAGCCGTTACTGAAGAGGAAGACGCCGATTTTCAGGAAAACAAGCGGGTTGAAAGTAAAACTGCAGACCAGTCACCTGTACAGGGTGAATCGCTGAAAACGGAAAGTGAAACAAAAGAAAAACCCTGATGTTTGACATTGGCTTTTGGGAAATACTGGTTATTGGGGTTTTGGCGCTACTGGTGCTGGGGCCGGAACGCTTGCCTGGGGCAATGCGTTCAACCATAAAAACCGTCCGCAGTGTGCGCAACATGGCCTCTGGTTTCAAGCAGGAGGTTGAGCATCAGTTACGGGTTCATGAGTTACATGAAAATCTCAAAAAGGCCGAACAGAAGGGGTTGAAAGACCTGTCTCCCGAGTTGCAACAGAGTGTCGATGAACTGAAAAGTGCCGCCAGTTCTGTGCAGGAACCCTACAAAAAAAAATAAATGTCTGAAGCAAACAGCTTAATTTCTCATCTGATAGAATTGCGCAGCCGCATTCTGAAAGCGTTACTGAGTGTTCTGATCGTATTTTTGTGCCTGGCCTATTTTGCCCAGGACCTGTATCAGTGGCTGGCAAAGCCGTTGCTGGATGCGTTGCCGGACAACTCATCGATGATTGCAACGGATGTGGCGTCGCCATTTTTTGCACCGTTTAAACTGACGCTGGTACTGTCTTTCTTCATCGCTATTCCTTACGTGTTGTATCAGGTGTGGGCGTTTGTTGCCCCAGGCCTGTATCGCAATGAGAAGCGGCTGGTGGCACCCTTGCTGTTTTCCAGTACCCTGCTGTTTTACACCGGAATGGCGTTCGCCTACTTCGTGGTGTTTCCATTGGCGTTCGCATTTTTCACCAGTGTTGCGCCAGCCGGGGTAACTGTCGCAACAGACATTTCCAGTTACCTGAATTTTGTCCTCAAGCTGTTTTTCGCCTTTGGGGTGTCGTTTGAAATTCCCATCGCGATCATTCTGATGTGTTGGACCGGGGTTACCGATGCTAAAAGTTTGCGCGCTAAGCGCCCTTACGTCGTTGTGGGAGCGTTTATAATTGGCATGCTGCTAACGCCGCCGGATGTCATTTCCCAGACGCTGCTGGCAGTTCCCATGTGGATACTGTTTGAAGTGGGGGTCATTATTGGCGGTCTGTACGCAAACCGTAATGATGACGAGGCCGAAGACGATGCCTCGCGCCCAACGGTGTGATGCCGGGGCCTATCCTGTACAAAGTTCAATAACAAAAAGGAATCACAATGAAGTACAAAGCCCTGTTAGTGTGCTGTGGACTTACATGGTGTGTACCTGCCATGTTGAATGCTGCAACACTGGAGCAGTCACTGAGTCAGTGTAGCGCTGAGAATGATAGCCTGAAACGCCTTTTGTGCTACGACAGGCTGGCTGAATCACTGAATCAGAACCAGCTCCAGCTCCAGCCGTCGAAAGGCTCTGAAAACCCTCCTGTTGTTGCTGTGCCGCCCAAAACCGAAGCCCAGGTAAATTCTCCGAAAGTTGCCTCTTCGGGGCAGGAAATTGCTTTTGGCCTGGAACACAAGCAGGCGCCCAAGGTCGACCAGGATGAGCGTCTGTATGGCAAAATTACAAAACTCAGCGAAACTCCCTATGATAAGTACATCATTACGCTGGATAATGGTACTGTCTGGACGCAAACTGACAGCAGTCCGCTCAGGCTTAAAGTGGGAGATCAGGTCTACGTAGAACGGGGTATGCTGGGGGCATTTTACCTCTCTACCGACAAGGTCAAGCGCAGGATAAAAGTCGTACGGGAGGAATAAATGCAATGGTTTGATGCTGGAGTCAATTTACTGGATAACAGGTTGGCTCCCAGGGAAACCTTGCTTGAAGCGCACCAGGCCGGTGTAAACCGGATGTGTGTTATTACTACCCAACCCAAAGAATGGCGGCTGGCTGAACAGCTTTACCAACAGTATCCCGAGAGTTTGTGTTACACCGTTGGAGTGCACCCTCATTGTGCCCGGCTGGTAACAGATGCTGATTTTGATGCGTTAAGAATTGCCGCCGGGAAGCCTGGTGTAGTGGCCATCGGTGAGTGCGGGCTCGATTTCAATCGTAATTTTTCGCCCCAGGATACCCAGCTTAAGGTGTTTGAGCGTCAGCTTGAACTGGCGGCAGAATTGAATATGCCGGTCTATTTGCACGAGCGGGATGCATTCGATACTCAACTGGCCTGTCTGAACAACGTTCGGGGTGAACTCGCCTCTGGCATTGCGCATTGCTTTACGTCACATCAGCAGCACATGCAGGCTTATCTGGAATTGGGCTTGCACATTGGTATTACGGGCTGGATCTGTGACCCGAAGCGCGGTGAACAATTACGCCAGGCATTGCCGTTTTTGCCCATCGAAAAACTGATTCTGGAAACGGATGCCCCCTATCTGTATCCAAAAAATCGCAAGCCCAGAACATCGAACAATCAGCCAGCGTATTTGCCTTTTATTGCTCAAACGGTAGCTGAAATCAAGAATCTGTCAGTGGAACAATTAAGCCAGCACAGCTATGCCAATACCTGTTTGCTGTTCGGGCTGGGGCAATAACCACTGATGCAGTTAAATTCGATTACCAGTCGCCGTTACGATGTTTGGCTGTTGGCAATTACCGCAGCAGTGATAGCGTTTTTTGTGGTGGTGATGCATCAGTATGCTCCGGCGCAGCAGCACTATGCAGAGATATCCCAACTTCGTTTTGTGAGTGATCCCGACGGCCGGTTTGATGCCCGGCAACTCATGGGGGACAGCTCGATAGACTGGCAACCAGCGGCAAATCCGGTCAACCTTGGTATGCATGACCACCCCTATTGGTTTCGCTTCAGTTTGCCCGCCTCCTTGCCGGAGCATGACGCGGACCTGCTGGAGATCAATTATCCGTTACTGGACAATATTGATGTTACCTTCTATTCCCGAGGAAACCCTGCGCCGCTTGCGCACAAAAGACTGGGGGATAATCTGCCATTTGCATATCGGGAAATCGCTCATGAAAGTCATATTGTTGAGGTTCCGCGCAGCGAAGCTCCAATCGAAGTGTTAATGAGGGTAAAAACTTCCGGGACGATTAAGCTGCCTCTTCGCCTGTGGAAAGAGCAGGTGTTTATCGAGTATACCTCGCAGCACAATTTACTGATGGGGATGTTTTTCGGAGTGCTCATGGCCATTGGCCTGAGCAACGGTTTTTTCTTCCTCACTACCCGCAACCTAAGTTTTCTTGTTTATGCCGGTTACGTTTTTTCCATGATGCTGACACTCGCCGTGCTGCACGGTCAGGCATACGCGCATTTGTGGCCAGCCCAGGTTTGGTTCCAGGGCAGGGCGGTTGTCATTTTTGCCAATACAACCATAATGTTTGCCGTGTTGTTTACCAATCGCCTGTTGCAGGTCGATCAGCATAGCCGACTGGTATCACGGCTGCTTACCTTAATCAGTCTGCTTTTCCTGGGTAATATCCTGCTCAGCCTGGTGTTGCCGTATGCCTATGTGATCAAGATTTTTCTGGTTATGCTCAGCACGGTAGTGGTCTTCATATTGTCCGTAAGCGTCTGGCTGGCAATGAAGGGCAATGTGCTGGCCCGTTATCATGCGTTTGCCTGGTCGATTCTTCTGTTGAGTGGCCTGACAGCAAGCTTTGATAATTTCAATCTGATTGCCTTTCCTGTGCCTTCCACTTACCTGCTCATCCTGGGCGCGGCAGTAGAGACGTTACTGCTTACCCTGGTGCTTGCCATCAGTTACAGCCACAATCAGGAAGAGAAAACCGATGCGCAGAACAAGGCTCTTGAGCAGGAAAAGCAGGCACTGGATGCGCAGGCCGAGCTAATGAGTGTTCAGCAGCAGTACCAGGCTGAGCTTGAATATCAGGTGGGAGAGCGAACGCTGGAACTTGAAATTGCACTCAGGGAGCTTTCTGAAGCCAACCGGGAGCTGGAAAACCTGAATACCATTGACTCCCTCACCGGTATTCGCAACCGGCGTCATTTTGACAAACGCCTGCAGGCAGAAGCCCGTTTGAGCCGGCGCGAACAGACACCGCTTAGCCTCGTCATGGTGGATATCGACCATTTCAAGCAAATTAATGATCGTTATGGTCATGCGACTGGCGATGCGTGTTTACGCCATGTGGCGAAGTTACTACCAGGCATTTTGAAACGTCCTACAGACGATGTCTGTCGGTATGGCGGTGAAGAATTTGCTATTATTCTGCCCAATACCGAGCTGGAAGGGGCAACCCAACTGGTTGATCAGATCCGCGCAACGATCGAGGCAACACCGGTGATTGTTGATGGCCATCCGGTCAGTATGACCCTCAGCGCCGGGGTGGGGACCACAATTGTTGGTTATGACGAGCAGGAACTGGCATTACTCAAACTTGCCGACCGAATGCTGTACGCTGCCAAACAAGGTGGCAGAAACCAGGTTCACGGCCAATTTTTAACATCAGGACAGGATACATGATTCATTCTTCTTTCCCCGCCCGGCGCATGCGCCGCCTGCGTGCTCAGGATGCTTTGAGGGATATGGTCGCCGAGCATCAACTTACCGTGAAGGATTTGATTTATCCTGTGTTTGTGTTGCCCGGAGAAAGGCTGCGTGAAGCCGTGCCTTCGATGCCGGGGGTTGAGCGATTGTCGGTAGATTTGTTGTTGGAGCAGGCCGAGGAGTGGGTGGATTTGGGGATCCCGGCCCTGGCCCTGTTCCCGGTAACGCCAATGAACCTTAAATCAGAGTGTGCCAGTGAAGCGTTTAATCCTAACGGTCTGGCGCAGCAGGCGCTGCGGGCATTGAAAAGCCGTTTTCCACAACTGATGCTGATGTCTGACGTGGCGCTGGATCCCTTTACGTCCCACGGACAGGATGGTCTGGTGGATGAATCAGGTTATGTGGTTAACGATGCTACAGTGGACGTGCTGGTCAGGCAGGCCCTGTCTCATGCCCAGGCAGGGGCAGATATTGTTGCCCCTTCTGACATGATGGACGGCCGAATCGGTGCCATTCGTAACGCGCTGGAAGAAGCCGGTTTCGTGAACACCTGCATAATGGCCTATGCCGCCAAATACGCTTCCGCTTACTACGGGCCTTTTCGTGATGCGGTGGGTTCTGCGGCCAATATCAAGGGTGGGAACAAGAAAACCTATCAGATGGACCCAGCCAACAGCGATGAAGCCTTGCATGAAATTGCGCTGGATATTCAGGAAGGAGCCGATATGGTGATGGTAAAACCGGGTATGCCCTATCTCGATGTAGTTCGACGCTGTAAGGATGAACTCAGGGTACCAACCTTTGCCTATCAGGTCAGCGGTGAATATGCCATGCACCAGGCGGCGTTTGCCAATGGCTGGCTGAACGAAGAGGCGGTCATACTGGAATCATTGCTGGCCTTTAAGCGTGCCGGCGCCGATGGCATTCTGACCTATTTCGCGCCTCAGGCGGCACGATTACTTAAATCATAAGAAGTTGTTGCTACAGAACTTGTCAGGCGCAGGTCTGGGATGTCGTGGCTTAATCGCTGTGGTTCAGGAAAGTCATTTCGGGGGAGTTTAGCTGCAAACCAGTTCCCAACCGGCTTTGTGCTGCAACCAGGCTTCGTTGGCCAGTTCGGCATTGATCAGTGGGTGGGCCTTGAGCCACCCGTCCGGGAAATTCAGGGACCAGTGGTTTCCATTTACCGTCAGTTTCACTTCCGGCACATGTTTGTTTTGACGTCTGAGGCACAGTACCACCGAGATCCTCAGCACCCGAAGCAAACCCTCGAGCATGGGGCGTACTTCGTCGTGGTAATGTTCAAACACATTGCTGTTGATAGTAAGGCGGTGGCTGCGCACCAAATCCCGTATTCCGGCTCTCTGTAGCCGTGTAAAACCTGGCAGATCAATGTAGGTTAATATGTAAGCACCGTGTTCATGATGCTTTTTATATTCAATGTGCAGACCGATTTCGTGCAGAGTGGCCGCCGCTCCCAACACCGCCTCAGTGTCCAGATGGCAAATGCTGGCCTGCGCGCACATTTGGTGACACAGTTTCAGTGCCACGGTTCGCACGGATTCGGCGTGATGTTTGTCGATGTGATACCTGGCCATTGCCTGATTCAGGCTTTGCTGTCGACGATCATTTTCCTGTGTGTTGTCGAGCATGCCGTAAATCAAACCCTCTCTCAGGGCACCACCGGAAATGTTCATTGTGTCGATTTCCAGGCGCTCAAACAGGCTGATCAGAATAGCCAATCCACTTGGGAAGATGGGCTTTCTGGATTCTTCCAGGCCTTCGATGTCGAGTTGTTCCAACTCCGCACAGGCAACGCACTGTTGCTCCAGGGCGTGAAGGTAATCCAGACGGATAGCGTCGCTGATGCCCTGCGTGACCAGTATTTCGGTAATGGCCTGAGGGGTACCGGAAGCGCCCAGACAGTTTTGCCAGTCGAAGCATAAAAATGACTCAGCCACTGAATCCAGCAGTGCGTGAGCCGCCGCCTTGGCGCTGGCGAAATTCTGTTCACTCAGGTGCCCGTTCTGAAAGTAGCGCTCCATAAAGGTCACACATCCCATATCAAGGCTGACCAGATGGATAGGCTGCATGTCATTGCCAATGATGATTTCAGTGCTGGCACCACCAATGTCAATAACCAGTGAATTACCCTGGTTGGCAGAGGTGTAGGCGACGCCAAGATAGATCTGGCGTGCTTCTTCTTCACCACTGATCACTTCAAGCTTGTGACCCAGAATCTGCTCCGCTTTCTTGATAAAAACCTGGGCATTGGTGGCAAGTCTGAGAGTTGCGGTGGCAACGACCCGTATGTTTGAGGCAGGGATGTCCTGAAGCCGTTCCGAAAACGTCTGCAGGCATTGCCAGCCTCTTTCCATACTAATGTCGTCGAGCGCCATATGTTCATCCAAGCCGGCAGCCAGGCGGACTTTCTGCTTTATCTTGCCGATGATTTGCACACTGCCGTTGACCACATGAACGACGACCATATGGAAGCTGTTCGAACCCAGATCAACGGCGGCGTAATATTCGCCTTGGATTACGGGGGATGGCTGACGCTCTGGCTGCATTATCAGGACTTCTGGTTTCCTGAAGGCTTACCGCGGCCTCTGCTGCTGCGCCCTCGACGGGACGAGTTGCGGTCATTCGGCGTACGGCTGCGCTTGCGGGCCTTGGGCGGTGTTACGTCATCCAGCAATGCTGTGCGATCATAATCGGTTACCGGAATGGCGTGCTGAATGTACTGCTCGATGTCTGGCAGGTTTAGCGCATATTTCTCACAGGCAAAACTGATGGCGTGCCCGCTTTTCCCTGCACGGCCGGTACGACCAATACGGTGAACGTAGTCTTCAGCATCATCGGGCAAATCATAGTTAAATACATGCGACACCTTGTCGATGTGCAGGCCCCGGGCAGCAACGTCGGTAGCAACCAGTATATCGAGCTTGTCTTCACTGAAATCTTTCAGAATGGAAAGGCGTTTTTTCTGCGGCACGTCGCCACTCAATAGGCCCACCCGATGACCATCGGTGCTGAGCCAGTCATGGACTCTCTCGCAGGCGTGTTTTGTATTGGCGAAAACAATGGCTTTCTCCGGCCATTCTTCTTCCAGCAGGGTAAGCAGAAGAAGCATCTTGTCGTCGTCGGAGGGATAGAACAATTCTTCCTTTACCCGGCTGGCGGTTTTTTGTTCCGGCTCAATTTGCACATGGGTGGGGTTATTCATGTGCTCGTATGCCAGCTCCTGCACCCTATAGCTCAGGGTTGCGGAAAACAGCATACTCAGGCGCTCTGTTGCCGGAGGCATGCGCCGGAACAAATAGCGGATGTCCTTGATAAAGCCGAGGTCAAACATTCTGTCGGCTTCGTCGAGTACCGCAACCTGAATGTTTTTCAGGCTGAATACGTTCTGTTTGTAGTAATCCAGTATGCGCCCGGTAGTACCAATAATAATATCTACGCCCTGTTCGAGTACTTCGCGTTGACTTTGGTAACCCTCACCCCCATATATGAGGCCAAGTGATAAGCCGGTGTGTTCACTGAGCAGCTTGGCGTCATTATATATTTGTACAGCAAGTTCACGGGTTGGTGCCATAATAATGGCTCTTGGTCCGGGTGACGAAGCGCCTTCTTCGGCACTTTGCTGGCTGAGCAGATAGTGGAAAGTGGCGACAAGAAACGCAATGGTTTTGCCGGTTCCGGTTTGTGCCTGACCCGCAATATCCAGACCTTCCAGCAGTGGAGGCAGAGACAATGCCTGAATTGGCGTGCAGTGAGTAAAATTCGCTGCCGTTAGCGCATCAATGACTTTGGTATTGATCGGCAGATCAGAAAAGTGAGTTTCGGTTAAGTGAGTAGTTTGCATAGCTTATAGCTTATCTGTGCTTGCATTAAAAAACAGTTTCTATATAACACTTATGGTAGAGCTGAGACAAATCAGCGACAGACCAAATTACGGAGAAAAGAATGAGCGACAAAATTATCCAGTTAACTGATGATAAGTTCGAAGCAGATGTTATCAATGCTGACGGTCCTGTGCTGGTTGACTTCTGGGCAGAGTGGTGTGGCCCGTGTAAAATGATCGCACCAATTCTAGAAGAAATTGCGAACGAGTTTGAAGGCAAATTAACAGTTGGCAAGCTGAATGTCGATGAAAATAACGAAACGCCACCCAAATACGGTATCCGTGGCATTCCTACCCTGTTATTGTTCAAAGGCGGTAACGTCGCCGCGACCAAGGTTGGTGCCCTGTCAAAAACTCAACTGGCTGAGTTTCTGAACGAAAACCTATAATTCGAATTGAGTAAAAAAACCCGGTCGGAAGTGACCGGGTTTTTTAGTTTATTCCCCTGGTAGTGGCATGCATTAAGCAAATCTGAACGTCTTTTAAAATTTTTTTAACATTTTCTGATTAAAACGCTGGACCAAAGACAATTATGGTGCTAACGTTTTGATTGCTCCCATCTGAGCACCGTTCTGCTGGCCCACATCTGGGCGTAAATAAACCTATTCAATCATGTAGTGACTATTAAGTCTCATAAGCGAAGTTCAAGCACAAAGACCCACCAGTATGAATTTAACTGAACTCAAG
The DNA here is from genome assembly GCF_003367475.1 of Alteromonas aestuariivivens. Classification (GTDB taxonomy): domain Bacteria; phylum Pseudomonadota; class Gammaproteobacteria; order Enterobacterales; family Alteromonadaceae; genus Alteromonas; species Alteromonas aestuariivivens. The sequence continues at coordinate 117,781 of NZ_QRHA01000004.1, read as the reverse complement.
AATAAACCAATCAGCGAATTGGTTGCCCTGGCCGAAGAAATGGGCCTGGAAAACATGGCGCGAGCCAGAAAGCAAGACATCATCTTCTCCATTCTCAAAGCCCACGCAAAAAGCGGTGAAGACATTTTTGGAGACGGTGTACTGGAGATCCTCCAGGACGGCTTTGGCTTTTTGCGATCGGCCGATTCTTCCTATCTGGCTGGCCCCGACGATATTTATGTTTCACCCAGCCAGATAAGACGATTCAATCTGCGTACTGGTGACACGATTTCCGGCAAAATCCGCCCACCCAAAGACAGTGAACGCTATTTTGCCCTGCTGAAAATCCGCGAAGTCAACTTCGACAAACCTGAAAACTCCCGCAACAAGATCCTGTTTGAGAACCTTACACCACTGCATGCAGCGTCCCGCTTGCGCATGGAGCGTGGTAATGGTTCAACCGAGGATATTACTGCGCGGGTGCTGGATTTGGCATCACCTATTGGCAGAGGCCAGCGTGGTTTGATTGTGGCACCGCCTAAAGCGGGTAAAACCCTGTTACTTCAGAACATTGCCCAATCGATTGCCGCAAATCACCCCGAATGTGAACTGATGGTGTTGCTGATTGACGAGCGTCCTGAAGAGGTGACCGAGATGCACCGTCTGGTGCAGGGCGAAGTGGTTGCATCAACATTCGACGAACCGGCCAGCCGCCACGTTCAGGTCGCTGAGATGGTAATCGAAAAGGCAAAACGTCTGGTTGAACACAAAAAAGACGTGGTGATTCTGCTGGACTCCATTACCCGTCTGGCCCGCGCTTACAATACCGTTATTCCATCTTCCGGTAAGGTACTGACCGGTGGTGTTGACGCCAATGCCCTGCATAAACCGAAGCGTTTCTTCGGTGCTGCCCGTAACGTTGAGGAAGGCGGCAGCCTGACCATCATTGCCACAGCGCTGATCGATACCGGTTCCAAAATGGATGAAGTTATCTACGAAGAGTTCAAGGGCACCGGTAACATGGAACTGCACCTGAACCGCAAGATTGCTGAGAAGCGTGTTTTCCCTGCAATTGACTTCAACCGCTCAGGAACCCGCCGTGAAGAGTTGCTGACCAATCAGGACGAGCTGCAGAAAATGTGGATCCTGCGTAAGATTGTGCACGAAATGTCAGAAATCGACGCCATGGAGTTCCTGATCAACAAGCTTGCCATGACCAAGACCAATGATGAGTTCTTCGACGCCATGAAGCGTCAAAAGGGCTAATCCACTGACGGCCAGCAACAGCCTGATGGCCGTTGCTGGCATACGTCGAATTTGTCTCAAATCCCCTGCTTTATTCGCGTTTCTGTTTGTATCACCTGCTGTGGTGAGATGATCAGGAAACTCGTATCAGTCTGTCTATACTTTAATCAATCTTAAATCTGGCCATTACAGGTCACCGGCAGGAGATTGGCATGGCAGACAGTGTTCCTCACAGCCAGCAAAATCCCGTATTTTCCTCACTATCGGTAACCCGACAACAGGCAAGAATCCGTGACGGATTGCAGTCCATGCTGGCACCAGCCGACATAAAATTAAACGGAGAGCGCCCCTGGGATCCCCAAGTCCAGAATCCACGCTTTTACGACCGTCTGTGTCGTCAGGGCAGTTTGGGTGCCGGCGAGAGCTATATGGACGGTGATTGGGAATGCCAGCAACTGGATGAGTTTGTCAGCCGGGTTCTGAGCGTGCAGTTTGACCAGCGCCTGCAGAATAAATGGGTCTACATCAGAAATCGCCTGCTGGGCAAATTGTGCAATTTGCAAAGCTGCACGCGGGCGTGGCAGGTAGGGGAGCAGCATTATGACGTTGGCAACAACCTCTACCAGGCCATGCTGGACAAAACCATGGCTTATTCATGTGGATACTGGCAAAAGGCCAGAGACCTCTACCAGGCTCAGGTGGCCAAACTGGACCTGATATGCCAGAAATTGTATCTCAGGCCAGGCGAAAACGTGCTCGACATCGGCTGTGGCTGGGGAAGTTTTGCCCAATATGCCGCAGAGCATTATGGGGTTAATGTAACCGGAGTGACCATTTCCCGCGAACAACAGGTATTGGCCCTGCAGCGCTGTGCCGGATTGCCGGTTAACATTGAGTTGCAGGATTACCGCAGCTTGAAGGGGGAATTCGACAAGCTGGTATCGATTGGGATGTTTGAACATGTAGGGCCAAAAAATTACCCTATTTACATGCAAACTGCCTGCGATCTTATGGCTGAAGACGGCATATTTGTTTTGCATACTATCGGCTCAGATGCCACCCGAAAATGCACCGATCCCTGGATCCACAAATACATCTTTCCCAACGGAGCGATCCCCTCGTTGCGGGAAATCAGCGCAGCTGCCGAGCCCTATTTTGTGATTGAAGATGTGCACAACTTCGGCCCCGATTACGATAGAACCCTGATGGCCTGGCACAACAACTTCAGTCTTGCCTGGCCCAGCCTGAAAAGTGGCTATTCAGAACGTTTCTTCAGGATGTGGAGTTATTACCTGAAGTCTTGCGCAGGGGCATTTCGCTGCCGTAATCTTCAGTTGTTTCAGGTGGTTTTGCGTAAAAAGTTGCGCCCTTTGCCACGCTACACCTGCCGTTAAGGAAGCTATTGTTGCAGCTTGGAATTGGCCGCAAGGTCATTTACTCTGAATATTCTCACATCACGTATGGAAGCCAACGTTATGCAGCGCACATTGCTGGTCACAAGTTTGTTGTTACTCCCGTTATTTAGTCACGCCCAAAGCCAGGTCGATGAGCTGGCCGATGCCCTGGAGCCTCAGGTGATTGAATGGCGACATCACCTTCATCAGTATCCCGAGCTGTCCAACCGGGAATTCAAAACCGCGGAATACATAGCCAGCTACCTGAACGGGTTGGGTCTGGATGTGACTACCGGGGTAGCCAGAACAGGGGTGGTTGCCATACTGGACAGTGGTAAGCCAGGGCCGGTTGTCGCACTGCGTGCCGATATGGATGGTCTGCCTGTTCCAGAGCAAAACGATTTGCCCTACAGGTCGGTGCAAACTGGCGAGTTTAATGGCCAGACAGTACCTGTAATGCATGCCTGTGGGCACGATACCCATATGGCGATGCTGATGGGGGCGGCGAAAATCCTAACTGATATGAAGGATCAGCTGTCCGGCAAAGTAAAATTCATATTTCAGCCAGCCGAAGAGGGGGCGCCTGCGGGAGAAAAAGGCGGGGCTGAAATCATGGTTCAGGAAGGGGTACTTAAAAGCCCGGATGTTGACGTGATATTCGGTTTGCATATCAGTGCCAATGCCGATGTGGGGACCGTGCGCTATCAGCCGGGTGGCACAATGGCTGCAGTAGACCCGTTTAAAATTGTCATCAAAGGCAAACAGGCACACGGTGCCTACCCCTGGAAAAGTGTTGACCCGGTGGTAACCGCCGCACAGATGATTATGGGGCTACAAACCATTGTCAGCCGTGAAGTTCGCGTGATAGACGATGCGGCTGTAGTTTCTGTGGGCTCAATCCATGGAGGCAACCGCTCCAACATAATTCCCAGCGAAGTGGAATTGGTGGGCACCATACGTACCCTTGATAAAGACGCCCGCGAACTCATTTATGAAGCCATGCATCGGAAGGTTAAGGGCATTGCAGAGAGTATGCGGGCTGAGGCAGAACTAACCCTGCCGCTGGACTACAACTATCCGATTACCTACAACGACCCGGCGCTGACAGCAACCATGCTGCCAACCTTGGAGCGCACCGCTGGAAAGGAAAATACGATTCTGGCCAAAGCTGTTACCGGTGCGGAAGATTTTTCCTTTTTTCAGGAACAGGTGCCGGGGTTGTACCTTTGGGTAGGCGGTAAGCCGTTGGATGTTCCAGAGGCTGACTCACCGGCCCATCATACTCCTGAGTTCTATGTTGACGATGAAGGTATGAAACTGGGCGTGCGTTTGCTTACCAATCTTACTCTGGATTATATGCAGCAAAACTGATCAGGCCTTCGAGTCGGTTCAGAGTGTGGTTACTCGCTAGAGCTGTGAAATGCGACAAAAACGGCCGTGGAATGCTCTATTGGCTATGTTCCTCGGCACCTGATTTTCGCCCTACCCACCGCAACACAGAGTAGCCCAAAATGGCTGAAACCAGCGAGCCTGCGAGGATCCCCACCCGTTCGTCAAACATACGGTTGACGCCGGTTTGTTCAAAAGCCAGCGCGCCGATAAACAAACTCATGGTAAATCCAACGCCACACAAGAGGGCGCACCCGTATATATGCCTGAAAGAAAGGTCGTCAGGCAGGCGCGTCAGCTTGAGTTTGACGGCCAGCCAGCAGAAGCCGAACACCCCGATTTGTTTGCCTACTACCAGGCCGAGAAAAATCCCGAAGGTGACCGGGTGGAATATGCCTTGCGGACTGATGCTGGAGAACGTAATACCGGCATTTGCAAAGGCAAAAACAGGCACGATGGCATAACTCACAGCAGGATTAAGGCTGTGTTCCAGCTCAAGAACTGGAGAATGTTTCGGATTGCTGCGGTTACGCATTGGAATGAAAGCCGCCAGGACCACGCCGGCCAATGTGGCGTGCACGCCGGATTTCAGCATGGCAACCCACAAAACCAGCCCTACCAGCAGGTAGGAAGGCAAATCAACCACATTTCTTCGGTTCATCCACCACAATATGGGCAAGCACACTGCGGCCACAATTAAAGCGGTTTCAGTGATGTTGTCGGTGTAAAACAGGGCAATAATTACAATTGCACCAATGTCATCGATGATTGCCAGTGTCACCAGAAAGATTTTCAGGCTGGGCGGTACCTTGTTGCCCAGCAGGGAAAGAATGCCCAAGGCAAAGGCAATGTCGGTGGCAGCGGGAATTGCCCAGCCGGACATGGCAACGCTGTCTCCCCAGTTAACCCAAACGTACAAACAGGCAGGTAGCGCCATGCCGCCAATTGCCCCTGATGCGGGCAACACAATGTCTTTTGGGTTGGAAAGCTCCCCTTCGCAAACTTCCCGTTTGAGCTCCAGGCCTACAAGAAAAAAGAAGATCGCCATCAGGCCATCATTAATCCAAAGCAGCAGAGGCTTATCAATACTCCAGGAGCCAGCCGCCACCACGACAGGAACACTGATGAGTTGATCGTACAGATAATCCAGTGGTGAATTGGCGATGACCAGAGCCAGAACAGCAGCAAGAATAAGCAGCAAACCAGCAATGGTTTCCCGTTTCAGGAAATCACTTATCAGGGGCGTACTCAACCTCATTCTCCTTTTTTAAGCAGGGTTGGATTATCACTGGGGGCGATGGTTTACCGGCAGTGTGTGAAAACCACTGGTACTCGCCAGTAATGTACTACGAAAAGCCTGGGCTGCCAGATTCATAGGCCGGTGTTGAGTCGTTACGACATGCCATTGGGCATTAAGTGGAAAGTCCTGCACCGTCAGTATCCTTATTTGCTCAGACGAAGCCGGAGTGAGCGTATGCTCTGATATGATCGCCAGCCCGAGCCCGGCAGCGACTGCAGCCTGGATGGCTTCATTACTTTCCATCACCACCACATTTGCGAAGGTGATATTCCTTGGCTCGCAGTAAGTTTGCAGGCTTCGGCGTGTTCCGCTGCCCGGTTCACGTAACAAAAATTTTTGCCCGCACAATGATTCGAGAGAGCAGTGGTCCGGCCCGGAATAGGAGCTCGGTGCGATCACAACCAGGCGATTTTGCATAAAAGGTGCACTCATCAGGGAACTGTCTTCAGGTGGATGGCTGAATACGTACAGGTCATCCAGGTTTTGACGCAGACGCTCAATAACCTGAGCCCGATTACCTACGGTGAAATTGACTTCAATATTTGGGTGCTCGTGACAAAACTGGCTCAAAAACGGCGGCACAACATACTGAGCGGTGCTGACCACGGCCAGATTCAGCGAGCCGGTCTGCATGCCCCGAATAGCGTGAATCCGGCTATCCAGTTTCTGCTGTGCGCTGAGCACCGTTTGAGCGTATTCGTACAGAGCTTTGCCAGCATCGGTCATAATGACCTGACCGTGCACATGCTCAAGCAGCGGAATGCCTATAATTGCGCTAAGCTTTTTGAGTTGCAGGGATACCGTTGGCTGGGATAACGACAGGGACGAGGAAGCCGCAGTGACCGAGCCACAGTCCACCACGTGACGAAAAACTTCCAGCAACCGAAACGTTAATGAGTTCATAGCATCGAGTTTAGTCGCTGGTAGCGTAAAATCCATTTTTCAAACTATTGATTTTTATAAGGGGATGGCGACAGCCACCGCTGGTGGCAGTGTGCCAGGCTATTCAGTGGCGCCCAGCTCGCCACTATGGGCATGGCTGAATTTTTGCGCTACAATCGCCGGCTTTTCCTGAAGCCGGATTTGGCTAATGGCGTATGCCTGGCCGAGTCTGAAGAAAACTCCGGTGAAAGGGGCGGTCTCTAGAGATGCTCCTGGCCGAAAAATAACCTGTCGAGGAATCGTTCATGGCAAAAGTCGCAATCGTTATGGGTTCAACATCGGATTGGCCAACCATGCAACAAGCAGCGCTGATGCTGAAAGAGTTTGGTGTGGAATTCGATGCCAAGGTGGTTTCTGCCCACCGAACCCCCAATCTGCTGGTAGAGTTTGCGGAAACGGCAGAAGAACAGGGGTACAGTGTGATTATTGCGGGAGCCGGAGGCGCCGCTCACTTGCCGGGTATGATTGCAGCACACACCCATTTGCCGGTTTTCGGTTGCCCGGTTAAATCCAAGGCACTTAACGGGTTGGATTCTTTACTCTCGATTGTACAGATGCCCAAAGGGGTAGCGGTAGGTACCCTGGCGATCGGCGAAGCCGGGGCGGCTAATGCGGGGTTACTGGCAGCTCAGGTGGTTGCGTTGCAGGAACCAAAGGTAAGGGATGCCATTCGTGCATTCCGCCAACAGCAGACAGATACTGTAATGGCGAATGGCACCCTGGAGCTTGACCAATGAGAGTCCTCGTTTACGGCGCTGGCCAGCTGGCACAAATGATGTATCTGGCGGGGTGTCCGCTCGGTATTGATGTACAGGCCGTTGATGTAAGTAACGATACGGTTGTTCATCCGGTCAGCAAACAACCACTGGACACCAGCCTGGCCCAGGCGATAGAAGCGGCAGACGCGCTGACCGTTGAGTTTGAGCATGTTCCGGAAAGGCTTCTTGAACAAGCTGCAAGGTCGGCCAAGCTGATGCCTTCAATCGACGCCATTCTGGTAGGGGCAGACCGGGTGAGAGAGAAGCGTTTACTGGATTCCCTTCAGGTACCAAATTGCCCGCATAAGGTGATCAGCGACCTGTCGGAGTTGGATGAGTGCATCGACCTGCTGGGTGACAAACTGATTATCAAGGCCAGCCGTGATGGTTACGATGGTTACGGCCAGTGGCGTCTGACCGATACCAGCCAACTGGACGAGCTGAAATTGTCACTGAGCGGACTGGATTTGAAAACCGTGCCGTTGGTGGTAGAGAGCATGCTCAGCTTTGATCGTGAATTGTCATTGATTGGCGTCCGTGGCAAGGGTGGGGAAGTGAAAGTCTATCCGCTGGCTGAAAATCTTCATCACCAGGGTCAGTTGCACGTTTCTGTGGCACCGGCTCCCCAGGTATCATTGGCCCTACAGGAGAAAGCGGAAGCCATCTTCAAGACGCTGGCCGAGGGCATGGACTATGTCGGTGTACTCGCAGTGGAAATGTTCCAGTGTGGGGACGAGCTACTGGTGAATGAGTTAGCGCCGCGGGTGCACAACTCCGGCCACTGGACACTCAGTGGTGCCGACATCAGCCAGTTTGAAAACCATCTTCGTGCGGTGGCCGGGTTACCTTTGGGTGATACCGCTGCGATCGGCCCCAGTGCCATGATCAATGTGATTGGTTGTAGCAGTTTTTCCCGTGATTTGCTCAGCATTCCAGGCTGCCATTTACACTGGTATGGCAAATCTGTGCGTGACAAACGTAAAATGGGCCACATTAACCTGGTGGCGAAAAGTTACGCGGGTTTGGGTGAGAAAATGCACACCCTGAGCCAGTATCTGCCGCTGGAATTTTTCCCCAAACTGGTTAACGAAGCACAACGTTTGTCTAAGTGCTGAAAAAGTTGGCCTTGACAATAATATCAGGGCCAACGATATTGAACGCCCACCATCGTTTTTCCGCCGGCTTAGCTCAGTTGGTAGAGCAACTGACTTGTAATCAGTAGGTCGCCAGTTCGATTCCGGCAGCCGGCACCAATCTTCCCATTTTGATTCTGCTCTGACGGCAGAGCTTTGCTATTCCAGCGCTACTTTCACTTTTCCAATTTCTTCACTACTATTCGGTAATTAACCGTGAGCTGGAATCTTTATGCAGTTTTTCAAAAAGTTAGTGTTATTGTCAGGGTTGCTTGTCAGTTCGGTGAGCGCAGCCTGGGCGGAGGTGGAAGTGGCAGATGCTTATGCCCGGGCAACGTTTTCCATGGCCAAAACCGGTGCGGTTTACCTCACGCTGGTCAACAGAGGCGGTCAGGAACAAACATTGATTTCGGTGAGTACCAGTTTGGACGTCGCCTCAGATGCCCAAATCCACACTACCGAAATGGACAATGACATGATGAAAATGCGACAAGTCAGAGACGGGGTACTGATTCCTGCTGGCGGCACGCTGGACTTTTCCCCTGGTGGTTATCACATCATGTTAATAGGGCTCAAAAAGGCCCTAGAGCCAGGTCACACAGTGCCACTTACTCTGACATTTGTGTCGGGGCAGCAGATTCATTTGGACGTTTCGATATTAACGGTTGATAAACCCGCGGGTCACCACCATCATCATAGTGGTGACTAAAGAACAGCCAAAGGGCGGGATTGACGTCAGCTGTATTTTTAATCCAAATCCCTCCGGAACGGCTATCAAAAGGTAACCAACGTGGAGCCAGGCTCTGTCTGAAACGCTCCACCCAACACGGGAGTATCCAATGAGCAAGATCGATATAGGAATTTCTGAAGGTGATCGCAATGAAATTGCCGAAGGTCTGAAACGTCTGCTGGCCGATTCCTACACCCTTTACCTGCAAACTCATAATTTTCACTGGAATGTGTCCGGGCCCCTGTTTCGGGAGCTCCATCTGATGTTCGAAGAACACTACACCGAGCTTGCTGAAGCGGTAGATGAAATTGCAGAGCGTATCCGTACATTGGGTGTGGTTGCGCCCGGAACCTACAAGGCCTTTGCCAAGTTAAGTTCCATTGAGGAAGTTGAAGGTGTGCCGGAAGCACAGGAAATGGTGCGTCTGCTTACTCATGGTCATGAGCAGGTAGTGAAAACCTGTCGCGAAGTCATTAAAATAGCTCAGCAGGCAGACGATGAGTCTACTGCGGCTCTGGTAGGCGACCGTATGCGGGTACATGAGAAAACCGCCTGGATGCTGCGGGCTTCGCTACCGAATTAATCATCAAAAAACGACAAGTATTTATGACTAAATCTTTTAAGAAATTCGGGTGCCTGGCGTCAATGCTGGGCACTGTTTTATTTGCCTCCTCAACCTTCGCTGCGTCCCTCAACGTAAAGGAACTGGCGGTGGGGCTGTCCAACCCCTGGGGTATGGTATTTCTGCCCGACGGCGACATTCTGTTGACGGAGCGAGCCGGAAAAATTCGTCGCTTCGACATGCAAACCGGGCTGGGGGAACCACTTGCCGGGGTTCCTGAAGTGGCAGCGGTGAACCAGGGCGGGATGCTGGACATCATCTTGGACCCTGGGTTCAGCACTAATCAAACCATCTACTTCTGTTACAGCCGCCCCACTGAAGGCGGTAGTAGCAGCAGTGTTGCCAGGGCGAAGCTTGGCGAGTCATCAATTACCGATGTCACGGATATTTTTATCGCCGATTCAGTGGCTGACAACGGTTTTCACTTTGGCTGTCGATTAGCCTTTGACGCTCAAAATGCCCTATATGCCAGCTTGGGCGATCGCAATTTCTTCAAGGAAGAAGCGCAAAACACCGACAACCATTTCGGTACCATAGTGCGCATCGATACCAAAGGGAAACCCATCGCGGACAATCCGTTTATCGGCGGTAAGGCGCCGGAAATTTTCACTTATGGCCACAGGAATGTTCAGGGCCTGACTATCCATCCGGTTACCGGAGAGGTGTGGGCCATGGAGCACGGCCCAAAAGGCGGTGATGAAGTCAATAAGCTGGCGAAGGGCAACAATTACGGCTGGCCGGTGATTACCTACGGTATTAATTACAACGGCGATATCATTTCTGATAAAACGCACATGGAGGGCATGGAGCAACCCGTGTTGTACTGGGACCCTTCGATTGCACCCAGTGGGATGACCTTCTATTCGGGGGAAGCGTTCAAGGATTGGCAGGGAGACCTACTGGTCGGAGCGTTGAAGTTTACTCACCTGAGGCGTATCGAGATGGACGGAGACACACCCGGCGAACAGCATGAATTTCTGAAGGAGCGAAAGGAACGCATTCGTGATGTGACGGTAGGCCCCGACGGCCTGATTTATCTGCTTACCGATTCTCCGGAAGGAAAATTGTTGCAGGTGTCACCCGCAGAGTAAGTGAGCCAGGTAACGAGAAGGCCCGCAAGTCGGGCCTTCTCTATGCGTAAGCTAAAGGACGACGCGGGAGACGTTACTTGCATTTTCTACCTCTCTCCCCCATATAGCAGAACAGAATGAAACAAGAGGCGCACGAATGGACAATTTAGTGGCAAACAACACGGTAGATATCACACTGGAAAACTTTCAGCAGGTGATCCTGCAGGACTCCCGGGAAAAGCTCATCATGGTGGACTTTTGGGCCGAGTGGTGTGAACCCTGTAAGGACCTGATGCCTATCCTGGATAAAATTGCTGCTGAATACTCTGACTCGTTGATCCTTGCCAAAGTGGATTGTGATCAGCAGCAGGAAGTGGCCGCCCAGTTTGGTATTCGCAACCTGCCAACCGTGATGCTGGTAAAAGACGGGCAGCCGATTGACGGCTTTGCCGGCGTTCAGCCCGAATCACAGATACGTGAAATGCTGGCAAAGTATTTACCCAAGCCGGAAGACGAATTTCTGGTAAAGGCCGCAGAGCTGGTTGCACAAGGTGATTATCAAAGCGCCTTCCCGCTTGCCAGACAGGCCTGGGAACTGAACAATGAAAATCTGGACGCCCGCTACCTGTTCATAGATTGTTTGATTGAAACCGGCTCGATCGCTCAGGCCAAAGCAGAACTGGAAAGTATCAAACTGGTGGATCAGGACAGCCGCTATCAGTCCCTTTCCGGCAAGATTGAACTGGCAGAACAGGCAGCAGAATCGCCGGAACTGAAGCAGTTGCAGGAAGCGGTGGAAAAACAACCGGATGATCTGCAACTGAAGGTCGAACTGGCGGTGCAATTACAGCAGGCCCATAAAGCCGAACAGGCGCTGGAATTATTATACGGGGTGCTGGTTAAGGACTTGAATTTTGGCGAGGCGAAAAAGGTTATGCTTGACATGATTAATGCCCTGGCTGACGGCGACCCGCTCAAATCCCAGTATCGCCGCAAAGTGTACAGTTTGTTGTACTAACCAGCTTCAACCCGTTTAACCCGAGTTATTCAGAGCCCTGTGGACCACAGGGCTTTTTTGTTACCGTTGGGTTTTTACCCTGACACAGCAGACTCATGTATCAACAATTCTATTCACGTTTTCTTGCTGCCAATGAAGGTAAACAGCACTTTTCTTGCCACAGTCACTACTACTGGCCGGATGTTACCCGCCAGGCCATGCTTCAGTACTGGGATGACACCGCCCGCTTGGTTGACGATAAATGGCAGTATTTTTTTGCTACGCTCATCCCTGAGTTACAGCAATCCATCAGTTCGGTGCTGAATACCGCTTGCCCACAGCAAATCGTATTTGCACCCAATACTCATGAGCTCCTATTTCGCATACTCAGTTGTCTGGACTGGCGAAAACTCGTCAATATCGTTGCTACTGACAGTGAGTTCCACAGCTTTCACCGGCAGGCAAGCCGCATGGCGGAGTGGGATAACGTCAATCTGATCACTGTGCCGACACAGCCGTTTGATAACTTCAGCCAACGGATGATTGACCAACTCGCCCAACAGGCAGTAGATGTATTGTTCATCAGTCAGGTGTTTTTTAACTCAGGCTTTGTTGTTCGAGACCTGCAACGAATTGTCGATGCTGCAGCCCACACAGACACCATTGTTGTGATTGACGGGTATCACGGGTTTATGGCGATACCTACCGATTTGTCACAGTTGCAGGACCGGGTTTTCTACCTGGCTGGTGGCTATAAATACGCACAGGCAGGTGAAGGAGCATGTTTTGCCCATGTGCCCAAAGGTTGTGACTTGCGGCCGTTGTATACCGGTTGGTTTGCCGAGTTTGGTGCACTGGACAAGCCCAGGGCCGGTCATGTCCAGTACAGTCAGGATGGCATGCGGTTTGCCGGAGCTACCATGGACTTCAGCGCGCTGTACCGTATGCGTGCAGTGTTTGAATTGTTTGCCACCCACCGGATTACGGTGGCTGACATTGATCATCACGTGCGCCAGGTACAAAATGCCTTTCTGGAAAGGCTGGAAGGCTATAGCCACCCACTGTTAAATCATTCAAACCTGCTGGTTCAGGATCCCCGTCAGCGCGGACATTTTCTGACGTTTAACCTGCCTGATGCCGAAGTAACTGCCGATTTGGCAGGCAAATTGCGAACTCATGGGATACTGACTGACTTCAGGGGCAATCGTCTTCGTTTTGGCTTCTCTCTGTATCATCAAGCCGACAGTATTCAACTGGATTGCCTGTCTCAAACATAACCTTTATCGGAGGTTCAGTATGGAATGGTTTTGGCCTACTCTGGCAATTGTCTGCATTGTAGAAGGTCTCGGGCCACTGTTAATGCCCAATCGCTGGCGTTTATATATGCTGCAGGTCAGCCAGCAGCCCTCCAATCAGTTGCGGCAGGTAGGAGGGATTCTGGTCGTTGTCGGGTCGGTGAGCCTTTTTTATTTGCTGCACTGAATATTGCCGCCGGGATGTGAACACCTCATCAAATAATGTCGGGCGTTTATTTTCCATAACTTGGATGATTTTTTCCCGCATTGCTGCATTTTTGCTCATAAAAGTGATGATCATCCATGGCGATTTTTGATAGAATCCACGCCTAATTTTCTGAGACAAATGATTCATGGCAAAGAATGTGGTGGTACTCGGCACCCAGTGGGGTGACGAGGGTAAAGGTAAGGTCGTTGACCTTCTGACTGATCGGGCAAAATACGTAGTGCGCTATCAGGGTGGGCACAACGCAGGTCATACACTGGTAATTGACGGTGAAAAAACCGTTCTTCATTTGATTCCGTCCGGTATTTTACGTGACAACGTTACCTGCATCATTGGTAATGGTGTGGTGTTGAGCCCGGAAGCGCTGATGAAAGAAATCACCATGCTGGAAGAGCGCGGTGTGCCGGTGCGTGAGCGCCTTAAAATCAGTGAAGCCTGCCCACTCATTCTGCCCTACCACGTGGCCCTGGATGTGGCGCGCGAGAAAGCTCGCGGTAGCAAGGCCATAGGGACTACCGGCCGCGGTATCGGTCCGGCTTACGAAGATAAGGTATCCCGTCGCGGTCTGCGGGTGGGTGACCTGTTCAACCAGGAAGACTTCGCTGCCAAACTGAAAGAAGTGCTGGCCATCCATAACTTTATGCTCACCGAGTACTATGGTGAACAGCCGGTTGATTTTGACCAGACCCTTGAACAGGCCATGGCTGTGGCAGACATTCTCAAGGCAATGGTTGTCGATGTGACCGATGAACTGGATAAAGCCCACAAAGCTGGCCTGCCCATTATGTTCGAAGGCGCCCAGGGCACATTGCTTGATATTGATCACGGCACCTACCCGTATGTTACTTCTTCAAACACTACCGTTGGTGGTGTGGCGACGGGTGCCGGTTTTGGCCCGCTGAAGCTGGACTATGTACTGGGTATTGTTAAGGCCTATACCACCCGTGTGGGTTCTGGTCCGTTCCCGACTGAACTCGACTGCGATGTAGGCGAGCATCTTGGCGTTAAAGGGCACGAGTTTGGTGCAACCACCGGGCGTAAACGCCGTACCGGCTGGTTTGACGCCGTGGCCATGAAACGTGCCGTACAAATTAATTCTATCACTGGTTTCTGCCTGACCAAACTGGACGTACTTGACGGCCTGGAAACCCTGCAGATTTGCGTGGGTTACAAGGATGCCGAGGGTAACATCAAAGATGTACCGCCAATGGCAGCCGACGGTTACGATTTGGTGACTCCTGTATACGAAGAAATGCCGGGCTGGACTGAAACCACCTTTGGTATTACTGAATACGATAAGCTGCCTAAAGCGGCGAAGAACTATATCAGCCGGCTGGAAGTGCTGACCGGTGTGCCGGTAGACATCATTTCTACCGGGCCGGACCGTAATGAAACCATTGTGATGCGCCACCCTTACGACGCTTAAGTACACAGTTTGTCCACAGACAAATAACACACTGCTCACAGCCTGCCTTTTGCGCAGGCTGTTTTGTTTTTAATGTCACCGGATCTGGTATAGTGGGCATCTGATTATTACGAATGCTTCGGGGGCGTATGTCTTCTCAACCCGCAATGCAGGCTGCTGATGCAGTCAAGCCCTTCAGTGAATTGGTCAGCGCACTGAAAAACAGTTTTTCAACCGGGAAAACACGCCCACTTGACTGGCGACGAGCGCAGTTATTGGCGCTGAAGCGATTAGTCGAAGACAACCAGCAGGAAATTCAAGGGGCGTTGCAGGCCGACTTGGGTAAGTCCGAATCCGAAGCCTGGAGCACGGAAATTGGCTACATACTGGCAGACATCAAACATACCCTGAAGCACTTATCCGGCTGGATGAAGCCAAGAAAGGTGTCCACGCCGCTGGTAGCGCAACCAGCAACCAGCTTCCGTTTGCCCGAACCCCTGGGTACAGTGCTTATCATCGGGGCCTGGAACTATCCTTTTCAATTAGTCATTGCCCCTTTTATTGCCGCCCTGGCGGCAGGCAACTGTGCGGTACTTAAGCCTTCAGAACTGTCTCCTCACACTTCTGCATTGATTGCCCGGCTGATCCATCGCTATATGGACACGTCTGCGGTGGCAGTGGTTGAAGGAGGCAAGGAACAGACAACCGATTTACTGTCGCTGGCCTGGGATCATATTTTTTACACTGGCGGTGAACAGGTCGGTCGCATAGTGATGCGCTCTGCAGCGGAGCATCTGACACCGGTGACACTGGAATTGGGGGGCAAGAGCCCCTGCATCGTGGATGGTAACGCTGATATTCGTGCAACTGCCCGGCGCATAGTGTGGGGAAAATGGCTGAATGCCGGCCAAACCTGTATTGCCCCGGATTATGTGCTGGTTACCCGGCAGTATGCTGACAGCCTGATTGAGGCTCTGAGAGCTGAACTCAAGGCCCAGTATGGTGAGCAACCGTTATCCAACAGTGATTATGGCAGCATCGTCAACCCGCGACATTTGCAACGCCTGGTGGGTTACCTGAGCGACCTTGACTCAGTTATAGGGGGTGAAGTTGACGAGGCTGCACGCAAGCTGGCACCCACTCTGGTTGTTGACCCTCCACTGGATTCTGCGTTGATGCAGGAAGAAATTTTCGGCCCCATATTGCCGTTGATCACCGTCGATACGCTGGAACAGGCCGTCGAATTTGTTAACTTGAGGGCCAAGCCGCTGGCGATGTATCTGTTCACCAATAATAAGGCGTTTGAGCAAAAGGTGCTGGCACAGACCAGTGCCGGAAGTGTCTGCATTAACGACACCCTGATGTTCATGACCAACCCGTCGTTGCCGTTTGGCGGAGTGGGTTGCAGCGGAATGGGGCAGTATCATGGCGAGTCCGGGTTTGCGACTTTCAGTCATTTCAAGTCGGTGATGAAGCGCAGCTTCTGGCTGGACGTTCCCATCCGGTATGCCCCCTTCAGCAAGCTGAAACTCAAGTTGCTGAAAAAGCTCATTTAGTCTTTTTTAAAGCCGGGCCTGGCTGGCCAGTGGGCTGAAAGGCCCGGCAGTGTATT
Source organism: Alteromonas aestuariivivens (assembly GCF_003367475.1). Taxonomy (GTDB): domain Bacteria; phylum Pseudomonadota; class Gammaproteobacteria; order Enterobacterales; family Alteromonadaceae; genus Alteromonas; species Alteromonas aestuariivivens. The sequence continues at coordinate 101,684 of NZ_QRHA01000004.1, read as the reverse complement.
ATCGTCGTTATTGGAGTATTTCATGCCACAACCATTTCACCTTGCTATCCCTGTGGATAATCTGCAACAGGCCAGGGCCTTTTATGGAGATTTATTGGGCTGTGAGCAGGGCCGCAGCAGCGACCGCTGGATCGACTGGAACTTTTACGGACACCAGATGGTGACCCATCTGGTGGATGAAATGCCTTCCTCCCCCCGGCACAACAGTGTTGACAGTCACGCCGTGCCTGTTCCGCATTTTGGTGTGGTGTTGAGTATGCAGGACTGGCAGCTACTGGCAGATAAGCTTCAGGCTGCCAGCATTGAGTTTATTATAGAACCGTACATACGGTTTAAAGGTCAGCCTGGCGAACAGGCCACGCTGTTTTTCCGTGACCCTGCTGGTAACGCACTGGAATTTAAAGCGTTTGCCGATCTGGAACAGTTGTTCGCCTGCTGAGCACTCAGCCGGGTGCAGCCCCCTGTGACTACTGCGCTGGATTAACGATGGCTTTGCCCCGCCCGCTGGACTGGGAAGCGGCATCCATTCCGTCCACCGTCGCTGTAATAAGGTGCAGGTCACCAAAACTGCGGTTGTCGAGGGTGTAACCCAGTCTCTCCAGTTCTTCCAGTGTGCTGGCGTCCAGCCCCGAATGGTGGCGAATGGTGTCTTTGGGCCATAACTGATGGTGGACTCTTGGGGCATCCGCAGCAGCTTGGGCAGTCATGTCGTATACCAGGGTATTCAGCACCGACTGGGTTACGGACGAGATAATGGTTGTTCCGCCCGGAGAACCGGTTACCAGTGCCACGTCACGGCCTTTCAAAACAATGGTGGGTGTCATGGAAGACAGCATGCGCTTGAAGGGCTGTATCTCATTGGCGGTGCCGCCGATGGCGCCGAAGAAGTTTGGCACACCCGCTTTGGCACTGAAATCGTCCATTTCGTCATTCAGCAAAAAGCCCGCACCACTAACCACTACACCTGCACCAAAGCTGAGGTTGATGGTGGTGGTGTTGGCGACTGCGTTGCCCCAGCGATCAACAATTGAGAAATGGGTGGTGTCTTCGCTTTCATATAAACCTGGAGCGATGTCTTCGGTTACCGAAATGGCATCCGGGTTGACTTCGCTGGAGCGCTTCGCCAGATAGGCAGGCTCTGTCAGTGCCTGAACCGGTACTTCAACAAAATCGGGATCACCCAGGTATTCCGCGCGGTCGGCAAATACCCGTTTGCCCACTTCCGATAACAGATGGATGTACTGACTGCTGTTGTGCTCGGGTAACGACTCCAACCAGGGTTCCATCATGCCCAGCCACTGCACCACAGCCACACCGCCGGAACTGGGTGGCGGCGCGGTAATAACCGTATACCCGCGCCAAGTGTGAGTAATGGGCGTACGCCACTTGGCTTCATAGCTGGCCAGATCCTGTGCGGTAATCAACCCCCCGTTTTGTTGCATATAACTGCTAATGATGCGGGCTGTTTCACCGTCATAAAAGCCGTTCCTGCCTTGGTCGCGTATGCGCTTGAGGGTTTCGGCCAGTTCTGGCTGTGAGAACACGGAGTTTGCGGTTGCGTGGGCAAAGTAATCGCCAAAATTGGAAAATAGCCCCTGCTTTTGTACCCGCGCCAGGTAGCGGGAAATCCGGCCTGCAAGGTGCTCAGGCACTACAAAGCCCTGTTCAGCAAGGTCTACGGCGGGCTGGACCAGCCGTGACCATGGCAGGCTGCCGTACTTCTGGTGTGCTTCCCACATTCCCGCCACAGTGCCGGGAACGCCTGAAGCTTTGGCGCCGAATAAGGATTCATAGGGGTGAACATGACCCTGTTCATCGAGATACATATCCCGGTGAGCGGCGCCAGGGGCCATTTCTCGGTAGTCGAGAAAATCTGCCTGTCCGTTGATGGATAGGGTCATAAAGCCGCCACCGCCTATGTTGCCCGCCTCTGGATAGGTAACCGCCAGCACAAACTGGGCAGTGATCGCGGCGTCAACAGCGTTGCCACCTTCGGCCAGCACCGCCATGGCCGCGTCGGCACTGAAGGTATCGGGCATGGCAACCGCCTGTTGGCCCGCAGAGGGTATGGTTACGGTTTCGATTTGGCGGGCACAGCCGGTACAAACCAATATCAGTACTGCTATAAAGATACTTCGCATAGGGTTATCCAATCATTACCAGGCTTGCTATTACATAAGCGACAAGGGTCATACCACCGGCAACCAGCGCGTAGGGCAACTGGGTGCGCACGTGGGTAAGCAGATCACAACCGGCAGCAATGGAGGATACGGCAGAGGTATCGGAAATGGGCGAACAGTGGTCACCAAATACGCCCCCGCCCAGTATCGCGGCAATCACCAGGCTGGGCGGTAGCCCCAGAGCCTGAATCAGCGGTACGCCAATGGGTATCAGAATTGCGAAGGTACCCCAGGAAGTTCCGGTAGTGAACGACATGATGGCACCGGCGATAAACAGCATCGGCACAATAAGGAACAGCGGCAGATACTCACCCACAATGCCGGCAACAAATACGCCGGTACCCAACACTTTCAGGCTGCTTCCCAGAGTCAGCGACAGCAACACAATGGTTACCAGTGGGAGCAATTCACCCATGCCTTTGAAACCGATGGCAACCGCTTCATGGTGGTTAAACCGGCGGTGGAAAAGCAACAGGAAATACGCCACCGAAGTGGCCAGAATGGTTGCGTACAACACCGATTTACTGCCGCTGCCTTCGGCCAGCACGCCATTGCCGGTCCACAGCATAAAGCCGACCATGCTGATAACCATGGTCAGCAGCGGAACCAGCATAAAGCGGGCTTTGGTGGCTGGTTCGGTGGTCAGCGGGGTGTCAGAGTGAGCAACCTGCTCATCCTCTTTCGCCATTGGGCCGTGAACTTTGTCTTTGACAATGGTGTACGCGACGATGGCGAGGGTAAAGAGCGCGTAAAAGTTTAATGGTACCGAGCCCCAAAGAATGCTTGCAGATGAGGTCTCCAGTTCGTAAGTGTCGAGCAGCCCCAGTATAAAGGCTCCCCAGCCGTTTAGCAGGATAAGGATGCACACTGGCGCACTGGTGCTGTCGATGATATAGGCCAGGCGCGCACGGCTCATACCGAATTTGTCAAACAGGCCCCGGGCGAAAATACCCGCGGTCAGCACACTCAGGTTGGATTCGATGAAAACCGCTATGCCGGTAAACATGGTCAGTCCGCCCACCTGACGGCGATTTTTGGCTACGCCTTTGCGGGTCAGCCAGTCAACGGTAGCGGTCACGCCGCCGGAGTCACGGATGTAGGCCAGCAGCGCCCCGACCAGTACTGAAAACAGCAGGATGCGGGTGTTGCCCGGGCTGGACGCGACTTCTATTACTCGCTCCACCGATGTGATGGGGGAAAGCGCCACAGCTCCGCCGGCGTTAATCAGGATCAGCGCTTCTGCGCACAATACTGCCAGCAGTAACGCCATAATGACTTCTTTCTTCCAGAAAACGACAATGATCGCTACCAGCGGGGGGAGAATTGACACCCAGTCCATACAGAATTCCCATTACCTTATTGTGATTGTTGTTGGGGCGTTGATTGAACCTTGCTGCGCAGTGGGTTTACAACTAAAAACTCAAATGGGTGGGCTTGTGCCACCCAAAAACAGAATTTACATTCCACAAGCCTCTGCATTGGTGGCAAATGGAATCAACATAAGACTACCCAGTTTACTCAGTAATTCCTAGCGCCTGTTTCGCTTTGTCGGAAAACCGCCGTTAAATCTTCACTGACTTATGGAGCGTTGAGCCCCGATTCGTAAATCAGGCTTACCACTTCGGCAAAGAACTCAGGCTCCGCTGAAGCTTGCGTACTGGCAGGTTCGTCGGTGTAGTCGGATGTATTGGGTTCACGGGTCAGAAAAACGATGCCCATCTCGAGTTCGGGTTCGACCAGTGCAATTAGCCCGGGCTGCCCGGCAACGCCATACGCAGAGTTACTGGCATAGGGGCCAAAGTAGTGGCGCAGCTTGTTTGCCTGTTGCAAGCCTGATGCGCTCCCACCTTGTTTGCTGCCCGGAGACAGCAACCCTTGCACCGTGTCAGTGCCTATCAATCTGCGATCATTGTATCCGCCACCGTTTAGCAGCGATTGCAACAGGGTTGCCAGTTCCAGCGCGTCGGAATGCAGCGTGGCACTCTTATCCTCTGCCAACGTCAAGTCAGGCGCGCTAAAAGGTAAATTTTTACCGTAACAAAGCGAATTATTGAAGTCGTCACTGACATCAAAGGCAGCAACTTGCGCAGCGGCGCCATGGGAATCAAGCCCCAACGGCGCGTATTGCAGGTTTTCGCAGTACTCGTTCGCTGTCAGGCCGGTCATTCGCTGTGTGAACATTGCCAGCAATCCACGGGAGTGGCCTGACTTCGGCGATTCTGGAGGTATTGATGTCTGACTGGTGGAGGCCGATTTGCGGGCAGTTCCGTAAGTTGTGTGTTTAATAATTTTACCGTCTTTGAAAACCAGCAGCACGGCTTCCGGTAAACCAGCGGCAATGCGCTGCTGGATGAGTTTATCCACTTTATCATCTTCAATTGTGGTTTCGGCGTGGCCGCCTGTGAGTACTGGATAAGGAATGCGCACGTCCAGACTGACGTTGTCCGGTTGCAAGTTTTCCAGGGAGAGGGTGTTGAGGCCGTTACGGGTGCGTCTGGCCAGCGAATACGTATAGTTCCGGCCAGCTTCCAGTGGCTGGGCAATGTTAATCTTCTGACCGTTTATGCGAATGTCTGCAAAGGAATCCTGGGAGGCTGCTAGGGAAATCCAACCCGCTCCGGCGTAAGCTTTGAAAGTCTGTCGAAGATAAGGCTGGTTGGTGCTGTCGGGTGTTTGGCCGATGAGAGTTTGGTCCAGTTGGCCTCGTTTATCGGGCGGTTGTTGTGTGCTTATGAGCTCTACCTGTTGTTCAAAATCATTAACACATTCTGCCAACTGGTCAGGAAAATATCTGTCCAGCAGTGCAAACAGGATGGCGGCCGTTTCGCTGTCGGGTAGGCCGGTCACTCCGGCAGGCAAAAAATGCAGTTGAAACGCACTCAAGGCGTTCTTGGTTTGCTTGTCCAGGACACCGCTTTCATTGACGCCATAGCCATAGGAACGCAGTGCCTTCTGAAACAGGTAGACAGACGGGCGTTGCTCGCTGAACAACTGGCGATAGCGGGCCAGGGTTCCATCGTCATACCAGGCGCCAATGCCCGCCTGATAAAGCTGATACCAGGGAAAACGGGGGCCGGGGTCGCGTTTTCGGTTAAAAGCAATGTCCGAATGCCCAACCACGGCGGTAGGGTGAATATCCGGATTGCGGGCCAGTATGTCGCTGGCGAGTTCGATAAGCTGCCCGATTTGGTCCCCATCGTAGGCGGGAAACACGCACGAGGGGCTGCTGTATTCCGGGCCCTGTGGCGCTGCCAGTAGTTCCGGCTGGCAGTCTGGTACATTCACCAGTTCAATGCCGATTGAACTGTCATTCAGGTTGGTGCGCCCTTGCCAGTAACTCTTGCCGGCATGCCAGGCTCTGTCTTCTTCCTGCACCAGTTGCAAGGGGGTCAGGTTGGAGTGGGGATAACTGGGATCGCGGGATTCCGGCAACAGATAATGTGAGCTGAGCCCGTCCTTACCAACCAGGGCCTGCACACTTTGCGCATAATCAATGGCGGTGAAATGAATGACCAGCGAGCGGATTCGCTTATCGTGGTTTTCCGAAGGCAGCTGTTTAACGGTCGCACAGCCGAACATCAGCAATGCCCCGGTTGAGTACACTAATTGCCTGAATTGTGATTTTCTTCCCTGCTGCCAGTAAACGGAAAACAAAGTAACCCCGGGTTGTTTGTGGCGATGACCTGTATTCTGGCGACAAAAGCCCAAAGTTACCATAGCTTGCTGCTGTTGGTGGCGCTGAAAGCGGCGTTGGAGGCAGTAAAATTTATTTTATTTCTACCCTGGGGTAGGATGGCGGGCATTGTGATTCCTCCAAATTCGGGTTGTTATGTTGGGTATTCGTCGAACGGTTCTGTGGGGCCTTGTGTGTGCAGTAGCTTTCAGTATGGCAAACCAGGCCGTCGCTGTTGATGCTGCTGAGGATATCGACCTGGCTTTGGGCCAGAAGCTGATGCTGGATTTTCGTTATTTCTGCTATGACAGTACGGCCAGCGAACAGTGTCGGCAACCGGTGAAAGGGCTGACGCCTGAAATAGCCGATATTCTGGTGAGCGGAAAAATCGGTGGTGTGATCCTGTTTTCTGAAAACTTGCACAGTATTGAGCAGATTGTCACGCTGAACTACCAGCTACAGGCCTTAATGGCCCGGCACGGGTTGCCGCCGCTGTTTATTGCCATCGATCAGGAAGGCGGGCGTGTGGCGCGGCTGGATGCCAGTATTGCCACCCGTTTTGTCGGCAATATGGCAATTGGGGCAACTTACCCTGAACATGGCACCCAATACGCCAGCCGCGTCGGAGTTGGGCTGGGCAGGGCGATCAAACGCCTGGGCTTTAATGTAAATTTTGCCCCTACGGTAGATGTAAATGTAAACCCCGACAATCCTGTCATTAATGTGCGCAGCTACGGTGAGGACCCCAAATGGGTTGCCGAACTCGGCGCTGCTGCGGTAGCCGGAATGCAAAGCCAGCAAATAATCAGTGCACTCAAGCACTTTCCCGGGCACGGCGATACCCACATTGACAGCCACACTGGCCTGCCCAGGGTGGAGCACAGCAAAAGCGTCATAGAGCAGGTCGATCTGGCCCCGTTTCGGCACATTATTGCTCAGGAGGCAGCGCCGGGCATGATCATGACCGCCCATATTCAGTACCCTCAACTGGACAATCAAACCTTCACAGCCCTCAATGGCGAAAAGACCATCCTGCCCGCGACTATGTCGAAGGCCATTCTGACCGGATTGCTGCGCCAGCAAATGGGCTACCAAGGCGTCATTGTCACCGATGCACTGGATATGGCGGGCATCGCCCATTATTTCGATCCCGCCGGTGCGGTGGTACAAACCTTTAACGCCGGAGCAGACATCGCTCTGATGCCTTACCGAATTCGCAATGCCAGCGATATCAAGGGGTTCTGGAAATTGCGCTCAACACTTCAGCAGGCGGTAGTGAAGGGTGAGCTGTCAGAAAAGGCAATGATGGCATCCGCCCGGCGAATTGCGAAGCTGAAAGAGGGATATTCTGTGGGGACTTTTCTTGCTGAGCCGCTCAGCAAACGAATCCACCAGGCTCGGGGCGCCTTGCCCGACACTGCCAATCAGCAGCTGGAACGCGAGTTGGCCCGGGATGCCCTGACGCTGATTTACGATTCTGGTGTGTTGCCGCTGGAAGCCTCCGGCCACTGGCAGGCGGTTATGCCAGATCAGGCCCGCTGCGAGGCGTTTGAATACAGTGCGAACAAGGCGAACCGCAAATTGACCGTATCCTGCCTGAGCCTGGCTACCATTCCTGCCGATAAACCCTGGGTTCAGTGGGCAAAAGCGGATGCCCTGATCATTGGCGATATTTCACCGCAACACAGTGTGGTGGAAATGGGGGGTATGGACGATCTGAATACATTGAAGCCCAGGGCGAACAAAACAGCCCAGTACCAGTGGATGCAAAATGCCATGCAGGCCGCCCGCAGTAAACATGTGCCCGTTATTCTGGTTGCCCTGCGGGCACCCTACGTAGCCAGTCAGTTCACTAACAGTGCAGATGCCGCGCTGACCACCTACGGCTATAACGTGGATGAGCGCGAAGGGCAGATGCAGGGGGCGGTGTTCGATGCTCTGGTATTGGGGATGCTGGGGCTGGCTCCGGTATCTGGCAGCCTGCCAGTGAGCGTCAGAATGACGGATTAACCCCGTTTTTTTCTGCGCTGAATTTCCCTGAAAGTCGCTTTTGCAAAGTCTGAATTTGGCTATAGTTTAAACACTTCGCTTTAAATTCAGGGGCTCACATGAAAAGTGAGGGCGTGGTGTTAATCACCACAATCATTCCGGCACTGGTGGCGCTGGCGGCGATCGTCGGTGTTGTTTACCTGTGTTACTACCTGCTGATCGGCAGACAAACCGCGCTCACCGGCGACCAGAAAATGCCACGTCAGGTGGGTATTGTGGTTTTGTGCATTGTCGGCCTGGTGACGTTTGTGCTGTTTCTGCCGGTCAGTGTGGAAACCCGTAACCAGATCATTGCCCTGATTGGGGTAGTGCTGTCAGGAATGATAGCTTTCTCCTCCACCAGCATCATGTCGAACCTGATGGCCGGTATTGTACTTCGCATCAACAGGCCCTTTCGGATTGGCGATTTTATCCGGGTGCATGATCATGCCGGGCGGGTAACAGAAATGGGCATTCTGGATACCGAAGTACAAACCGAAAAGCGGGAACTGATCGCATTTGCCAACAATACGCTGATCACTTCGCCGGTGACGGTGGTGCGCTCTTCCGGGGCGATCATTTCGGTGGAGCTGAGCCTGGGTTACGAAATTTTTCACGGTGATATTGAAGCTGAACTGATTAAAGCAGCGGAATCGATTGAGCTGGAAGAGCCTTTCGTGCAAATCACGCAGTTGGGCGATTTTTCCGTTTCATACCGCGTTGCCGGCCTGCTGAAAGATGTGAAAAGTATGCTCGGTGCCCGATCCCGCTTGCATAAAGCGGTGCTGGATCATCTGCATCAGGCGGGCATCGAAATCGTTTCGCCGTCCTTTATGAATCAGCGAGCGCAGCAGCCAGGGGTACAGATGATCCCGCGTCATAAGGTAGTTACCTCAGATAGCGCAGAGGAAGGCGACCCAGATGCTATTGTGTTTGACAAGGCCCAGGAGGCAGAACAGCAGGAAAGCAAGCGCCAGCAGCTGGAGAACAGCCTGGCCGAGCTTGAGGAGCAACTTAAAACCGCAGAAGGTGAACTTAAGGAAAGCCTCAAAAGCCGCAGGGAGCAGCTAAAAATCCGTTTGGCTGAGCTGGTGTAGAGCCAGCAGCAGTCCGAAAACGATGGCGGGCCTCCTAAGGCTAACAAAGCTGACAGGACGGTTGAACGCGGTGTCAGAACTCTACCGGTTGGCCGTTCAGTATTGCCAGATGCGGTGCTGAATCTGGCTTAGAAAGCAGCAAACAGGCCTGATCTCCGGGCATCGGCAGTTCAGGCAAAGGGGCAGAAACAACCAGCACCGGCAGCGTGGTCTGGATATTAAGCTCGTTTGCATCACCGTAAAAATAACCCACCCCTTCACGCATAAGTTGCAGGTACTCTGAGTCATCGAGCGTCATTGGCCCGGTAATGGCGAAGCCTTTGCGGGGGCATAGTTGAAGAGCAGGTTGGCGTAGTGTTTTAAACCCCTGCATGACGCACAAATCGCCAATTGCAGCTATGCGGGCTTCGCCGCTGTGGCGATCAATATTGATGGCCATATCGGCCACAAAAAGGTGGCGGCCGGGAACCGTCAGGGCTTCGATTTTAAGATCGCAAAAGCCATCTTCACGGTTTTCCGGGATATGGTAATAATCTTTCGGCGTGTAGTTTCGATAACTGCCGTCAAGCAACGCCGCCAGCGCACTGTGCAGGGCCACTACATTCATTTTTCTCGCCGTCTGGCGGTGAGGGTCATCCCAACCAGCGCCACTTTCAATCAGAATGGTGCTTATAGACAAGGCCGCAATATTGTCACCAAAACAACGCTTTGAGTAGGTGTCGTCGTAGCGGGCGACTTCGTTTGGCAGCCAGTGACGGATGGCCTCCTGCATGCAGGCAATCAGCTGTTTGGCCCGGTAGCGCGCGTCATCAACCTGTTTTTCGGTGTTAAATGCCGGGGCCAGAAAGGCTATTGTACTGGGGTGGGCGGTTTCTCCGACACTGTAATAGGCATTCTGATCGTGCAGGTTGAACGCCACTTCCGGTTCCAGTAATTGGGCCTGCGACATCAAAATTGCTCCTTCCGGGGTTTGTAATCCAAGAGCATCGCGGTTGATGTCGATGCCCTGGGCATTATGCCGTGTGCATTGAGCGGCGCCGTCGGGGTTAAGCATGGGAATAATGTGAATCGATACCCGTTGCTTCCAGTCTGCAGGAAGACCGGTGTCTGCGCCTGAGTTAAGCCAGTGTAGCCAGTCGAGCACAGCGGCGGTGGCGGTGGCTTCGTCGCCGTGCATCTGGGTCCAGGCCAGGATGTTTCGTGGCCCCCGCCCTATGCTCAGGCGTTGGATTGGCACCCCTGCATAGGAATGCCCCAGCAGTTGGCAATCAATTTCCCCTGACCGAGCCAGCGTGTTTAACACAGGTTCGATATCACCGAATGTCAGGTGGAGTCGGTTTAGTTCCGGCCAGTGGTATTTTTTAAAATTTCCGGCGGCCAACGTTGCCGGGGTATAAACGGGTTTATTCATGCTGCTCACTCTCTGAGGGGCTCAAAGGACGACTGACTTCATCCAGCAAATAAAGGATATGCGCGTATGGGATCCCGCTGTGGTGGCTAAGGCCCAACTCACAGGTTCGGCTGTTGCTCACGCCGCGCTGGCATCCTTGTGGAATGGCGGCAGGAAGTGAGGCCAGCGCAGCAGCGTTCAATTCGGGGTGCGTGAAGCCTTTATCGCCGGCAAAACCGCAACAGGTGATGTTCTCAGCCTCAGTGACATTTTCAGAACATAGGTGCGCTAATGTTCTTAATGCCAGCCCATTGTCCATGTGGGTACTGCTGCAGGTAATGTGCAGCATAATGGCTTCGTCGCTAGGCGTGATTTTTAGCCTCGGTACTGCCTGGGTAAGTAAAAATTCAGTGATTTCAAACAGTTTTAGCTTTTCATTATCCTGCAATTGCCGGGCGCAGGGGCTGGCGTCCACAATTACCGGCCATTTGCCGTTTTCACTGAACCGTTGCAATAACTCTGTGAGGCCCTCTTTGGCTTGCCTGCTGTGGTCCGGGTAACCTTTGCTTTGCCAGGGTTGCCCGCAGCACTGGCCCTCGCTGCGTTTGGGAACAAGAACTTCAAACCCGGCTTTGTTGAGCAGCCGGACAACCACATCCGGCAGAGCCTCTTCGCCACCGGAACTGCCAAACACCCGGTTAGGGCAGGTAATAAAGTAAACCACCTTTTGGCTAAAGCCCGCGCTGGTTTGGTAATGGGTGTCGGCACCATCCGGCAGGGCGTCGTACCACACCGGAATCAACCCTCCGGTCAGTCTGTTCGCCTGCCTGCTGAAATCAGACAGCCTGTCTGGGCCCAGCCATCGGGCCAGCTGGCGGGCAGTACTCAGGCCTGCTCTGCCCGCAGCCAACAGGCTGCTCAGATGGCTTCGGGTATAGTTAGCTACCCATGCATGACTGGCTGCGCGGGTGCGCAGTTCAGTGATCCAGTTGCCGGTGTTGATGCCCACCGGACAGGTGGTTGCACACAAGCCGGTAGCGGCACAGGAATCCACGCCCAGAAATTGGAAATCCCGGTCGATCTGCACCCGTTCTTCCACCGCTAATGTGGCCCTGCGGCGCTGAAGCGCAATGCGCTGACGGGGAGACAAGGTGTAGTGCAATGAAGGGCACTGGGGTTCGCAAAATCCGCACTCTATGCATTTATCTACAATCGGGTCGACGCTGGGCAGGGATTTGAGATCTTTGAGGTGGGCTTTCGGGTCATCGTTAATGATAACCCCAGGGTTGAGCACGCCCGCCGGGTCCAGCAGGTTTTTGATGCGCCGCATTATTCCCGCACCATCTTCGCCCCACTGAAGGGCTAAAAACGGAGCCATATTGCGGCCGGTACCGTGCTCTGCTTTCAGGGTGCCCTGAAACTGCTCCGTCACAAGTTGTGCCACATCCTGCATGAAGTGCTGATAGCGTTCGATGTCCCCGGCAGTTTCAAAACCCTGGGTGAACACAAAATGCACATTGCCGTCGAGGGCATGGCCGAAAATGATCGCTTCGTCGTAACCATGCTGGCGGAAAAGGCGCTCCAGCCCATTCAGACCATCGGCCAGATACTCCAGCGGAAAGGCAACATCTTCAATGATTACCGTGGTACCGGTTTGTCGCACAGCACCCACTGCCGGAAAAAGGCCTTTACGAATTTTCCACAGCTCTGCACAGCGTTGCGGCTCTGGGGTAAAGGGGCACATGGGTTTTGCCGCGCTGCCCTCAAGTTCACGGTTTATGTGCGCCAGGCGGGCATTCAGTGTGGCTTCGTCACCGGCACCTACTTCAATAAGCAGCGCCACCTCGCCATCCTTAACCGGTGCGTCGCAGAAGGGGGCCAGCAAATTGGCGACCGAACGCAGTGCCCGGGTATCCATCAGTTCCACCGCGCTGACGTTGTGTTGCCGCAGGGCCGGGATTTGTTCACAGGCCTGGCGAATATCACCAAACAGATACAGCCCGGTTGCGCTGGCAGCCGGTATGGCAACCGTGCGGTAGGTGATGCTGGCGATAAAGGCCAGTGTGCCTTCTGAACCGATCAGCAGGTGGCTCAGAATGTCGACAGGATCATCGAAATCGAGCAGCGCATTGATGCCATAGCCCAAGGTGTTTTTAAGCCGGTACTGGTGTTCGATACGTGATGAAAGTGCAGGGTTATTGCGCACTACCATGGCCAGTTCCGACAGGCCTTTCAGTAATGTGGCATGACTGGTGCGGAAACGCCCGACACTGGCCGCATTGCCGGTATCCACACAGGTGCCGTCGCTGAGCACAAACTGAATTTCGTCAAGGGTGTGATAGCTGTTGTTTTTCACGCCGCAACACATGCCGGAAGCATTGTTGGCCGCAATGCCGCCGATTTTGCAGGTATTGATTGAGGCTGGGTCCGGCCCGATTTTGCGTTGAAATGGGCGCAGTGCCTGATTGGCCGCAGCGCCAATAACGCCAGGTTGCAGGGTAATGCGCCTGCCGTCCTCCAGAACTCGGGTCTGCTGCCAGTCACGAGTCAGCATTATCAGTACCGAATCACTGATTGCCTGACCGGAAAGGCTGGTGCCCGCTGCCCGAAAGGTAACCGCAATACCATGATGGCTAACCAGTTGCAGCAGTTGCTGCATTTCTTCAGTGTTGGCAACCTGCACCACCAGCCTGGGGATTTTGGTGTAAAAACTGGCATCGGTACTAAACGCCACCCGCCGGCTGATATCGCTGATGATACGTTCATCGGGGATCACATCAGGCAGCCTGTTGCGAAACTCCGCCCAGTTAGATTGATCCCTGTGTGCTGGCGGCTGGCTGTCTGCGGTCACATTGGCGCTCCTTGAAAAGGTTAGGGTTATTTAAGGGGATTTTGTTGGGCCTGGCAATGGCTTTGTATCTGTTCTGTGCAATGCTCAGCTCCCCGGATAGAGCAGATAGGGTTGGCGCAGGCGCTTGAATTCGTTCAGGGCGGGCTGCCAGCTGGCGCGAATTTCTTCGGCGCTTTTACCTGCCTCGATGGCTTTGCGCAGTTCATCGGTGCCGCTCAGCTTGTCCATAAAATCCGGGCTGGAAAAGAAGGTTTCACCCCGTTGTGCAAACCGCTGGTAGGTTTCCATGAACAGGGTTAAGTCAAGGCCTTCAATATGGGCAAACCTTAAGTCCTGGCCCATCAGGGTTTTGCCCTGCAGTTTGGGTTGAGGGGCGCTTTGCGGGCGGCTTTGCGGAGTAAATTCAAAGGTGCCCAAAGGAACCCTGTCGTGGCCGATAACCTGAAATGGCCAGTCGGTTCCGCGCCCGACACTGACGGTGGTAGCCTCAAAAAAACACAATGACGGGTATAGCCTTACTGCCGTGGCATTGGGCAGGTTCGGGCTGGGAGCTACCGGCAGAGGGTAGGATTGGGACTTATTGTAGTCACTGACCGGGATCACGGTAAGACCGAGCTTGCCCGCCTGATTTATCCAGCCTTCGCCTTTTATCATTCGCGCCAGCTCACCTACGGTCATGCCGTGAAGCACCGGGATGGGGTGCATACCCACAAACGACTGAAACGAACGCTGAAGAACGGGGCCATCCACAAAGCGGCCATTGGGATTGGGGCGGTCCAGTACCATCACAGCCACACCCTGCTCGGCAGCCGCTTCCATGACGTAGTGCAGGCTGCTGATGTAGGTGTAAAATCGTGCGCCGACATCCTGAATATCAAACACCAGAGTATCTATGCCTTCGAGCATCTCTGGGGTGGGTTTACGGGTTTTGCCGTATATGGACAATATTGGCAGGCCGGTTTTGTCATCCCTTCCATCCGCAATGTGTTCGCCGGCACCGCTCTGGCCGCGGAATCCGTGTTCCGGCGCCAGCACCCGTGAAACTTTGATGCCGTTTTCCAGCAGGTAGTCTGCCAGGTGGGTATTTCCCACCATCGAGGTCTGGTTTACCACCAGTGCTACCTGTTTGTTCTGCAGCTTGGGCAGGTAGAGCTGGCTTTGTTCCGCCGCTGTTGTCATGGCCTGACATATGCCAGGAATCAGCAGGCAGGTGAGCAGAAAAAAACGGCGCTGAACATTCATTTTGCTTGCACGGCCTTACGCAGAAAACCCTGGTGCTCCGCCAACTGGCTGGCTGCCTGTTCTGCGTTGCTGTTGGTCAGGATCATTAGGATCGCCAGTTTGGCCTGGTTGTTTGCTGCTTTTAGCGCGCTCGCCGCCGCAGCCTCATCGCAGTCGGTGGCCTGCATCACAATGCGAATGGCGCGTGCGCGCAGTTTCTCATTGCTGGCGTTCACATCTACCATCAGGTTCTGGTAGGTTTTGCCCATCTTGATCATGCTGGCGGTACTGAGCATATTGAGCACGAGTTTTTGCGCGGTGCCGGATTTCATGCGGGTGGAACCGGTCAGGCTTTCCGGGCCGACCACCGGGCAAATGCCAATCTGGGCATGGGTCAGCAGGTCAGAGCCCGGGTTGCAGGTAATCGAAACCGTCGCGCATTCCAACTCGGCAGCGTATTTCAGGCCGCCCAGAACGTAGGGGGTGCGGCCACTTGCTGAGAGGCCGACCAGTGTGTCATTGCGGTTAAAGCCAATTGCCTGAAGATCAGCACGCCCCTGGGCCTCGTTGTCCTCCGCGCCTTCTACTGCGTGCTGTATGGCAGTTTCGCCACCGGCAATGATGCCGCATACCATATTATCGGGCACACTGAAGGTGGGGCGGCATTCTACCGCATCCAGTATGCCAAGCCGCCCGCTGGTACCGGCGCCCTGGTAAACCAGCCGTCCGCCAGCCTGAAAGCTTTTAACAATGGCCTCCACCGCTTCGGCAATATGCGGAATTTCCTGCTTGACCGCTTGTGCAACTTTGGCGTCTTCGCGGTTAATTTTGTCTAGAATTTCACTGGTGGGCAGTAAGTCAATATCCAGTGTATCCGGGTTGCGCCCTTCAGAAATAATGCGATCGAGCTGATTAAGCAGAGTCGCGTTTGAGGGTGTGTGTTTTTGCATGAACGAACCTGTATTAGATATGAGTGACATTGTTGTCGGCAGCCGGTAAGGCTTCCGTTTCCCGGGCGCTGCCTGCTGCGCAAATCAGGGTGGAAACGGTACAGCCAATTACCAGTTGCCAGGTAAAACCCAGTTCAAATTGCAATGATTCGGGTAACCACAGTGGCTGGACGAACGGCTGCATCATTAGTGGAGTAAGAAAGCCAGTTCCCAGCGCCAGCGGTACGGTAGTGGCGTTGCCGCGACGACTGAACAGGGTGGTAAAATACACGCCCAGCAAGCCGCTGTACGAAAATACCATTACCCCTAATGCAAATTGCAGCAGAGGTGTTTGAGTGTATTGCTGCCAGTAAAAGCACAGGCAGGCCATTATGCCCAGAGCCAGGGCAACCGCCACCATTCCCAGACGCCCGGCATTAACGTAATGCTGCTCATCGAGAGTGTGGCCCCGTTGCTGTCGCCAGGGCCGGTATAAGTCCTGGACCAGGACGCTGGACATGGCGTTGAGCCCGGAATTCAGGGTAGAAAGCGACGCCGCCAGAATGCCAACGGTGACAAGACCTTTCACACCGTGCGGTAACTCGTTGAGTACATAATACATAAATATGGTGACGGTCTGGCCGGCAAAACTGGGAGCACCGGTGTTCATCAGGTCGGGGCGCTGGTAATACACATACAGCAGCAGCCCAATGACCAAGAACAGCAGCATAACCGGTATCAGCATGACCACTGACATCAGCATAGCCCGGCTGCCGGAAAGGGCATCCTTGCAGGTCAGCACCCGCTGGGTCATATCTTGGTCGAGGCCAAAAGCGGCGATATTGAGTAACACAAAGCCGGTCAGTACCGAGGCCAGGCTGAACACGCCGCTGTTGCTGAAATCCAGCCCGGTATTCAGCAGGCGCAATTTGGAAGGTTGTCCGTCGGCGGGTTGTTGCAGCGCGTGAATTATGTCCTGGGTACTGACTGGAATGGCCTGCAGCAGCACGACAATAACCGCGATGGCTGCAACGACGTAAACTGTGGCCTGTATTACGTCAGTGTATATAACTGTGCGGATGCCACCGTATACTGTGTAAAGCAAACCAGTGAGGGTGATGACAATGGTAGCGGTAATGACACTGCTGGCCTGAATGTCGCCAAACAGGATCATGGCAACGGCGAGGGCTGCCATGTACAGGCGCGCTCCGCTGGCAAATACCCGCCCCGATAAATACATCAGCCCGGCCTGACGTTTGGCCGCTGCGCCGAAGCGCTGTTCAACCAGTTCGTAAACGGTGTAAACCCTGTTTTGGTAGAACTTTGGCATCAGAAAAATTGCGACAAATATCGCTGCGAGAAAGGCCGCAATGTTGGTGCTCAGGTAAGTGAGGTCGCCGCGGTAACCCTGATCAGGCCCGCCGAGAAACGTGGCGGCAGACTGAGAGGTTGCCAACACTGAAACAGCCACTACCCAAACCGGCATTCGGTGTGCACCAAGAAAGTAGTCGTCGCTGCTGCGGGACTTTTGATTCAGTACCCAGCCGCTGGCCAGTAACAACAGGGCATACAGGAAAAATACCAGGACATCGGCGCCGGAGTACTGACTAAGCATAAGGTCCATCAGGCTGAATGGGTGAAGCTGAGAATAGATTATTGCAAATATATTGTGAAGTTGGAATTTTCTCCGATTTTTCTCGTGGTACACTGGGACTTTGTTTTCAAACAAGTACTTAAGCAGGTAGACGTTGAGCAGACAGACCCAGGCAATCATCCACGCCGATGCCATTATTGATAACTACAAGGCTTTGTCCGCGCTGGCTCCAACCAGTAAGACCATGGCGGTTATCAAAGCGGACGCCTATGGGCATGGTGCGGTGA
Organism: Alteromonas aestuariivivens; assembly: GCF_003367475.1. Taxonomy (GTDB): domain Bacteria; phylum Pseudomonadota; class Gammaproteobacteria; order Enterobacterales; family Alteromonadaceae; genus Alteromonas; species Alteromonas aestuariivivens. Next base: position 84,434 of record NZ_QRHA01000004.1, on the reverse strand, counting down.
ATGTAGCCCGATTGCTGAGAGGCCAGTGCGGCCAGTTTGCCGTGGCGATAATCGAAGAAGCGCTGGCATTGCGTGAGGCCGGGATTACCGCGCCGATTGTGGTGCTGGAAGGGCCGCATCAGGATCGGGAATGTCAGCTGGCGGCGCAGCACAACTGCATACTGGTTGCGCACACGGAACAACAACTGGCCTGGCTTGCCAGATGCCCGTCGTCACAGCGCCCGGTTGTGTGGCTTAAGGTGGATACCGGAATGCACCGTCTCGGTTTTGAGCCAGGGCAGGTGCTGCCAATGCTGGACAAATACGCTCCGGTATTTTCTTCACAAACTGTACTGACCACGCATTTTGCTTCAGCGGATGACCCCGATAACCCCTTTACCCGTGAGCAACTGCTGCGATTCAGCCTGCTGCGTGAGCAAACCGGGCTTGCTGTCAGTATGGCAAACTCGCCGGCAACGGTTGGCTGGCCAGCCAGCCATGGTGACTGGAACCGGGTAGGTATTGCAATGTACGGTGGTGAGCCACTGGTTAAGCCGGTAGACGGAGCCCCTGAGCTTCGTCCTGCCATGACATTGCGCAGCTCGGTAATGGCGGTGCGAAACGTTGCCAGTGGAGAATCAGTCGGATACGGGCAGGCTTGGCGGGCAACCCGGCCGAGCCGAATCGCTACCGTAGCGATTGGCTACGCCGACGGCTATCCTCGCCATTGTCCGAATGGCACTCCGGTGGCTGTAAATGGTCAGCGGGCCAGCCTCGCCGGGCGGGTATCGATGGATATGATCACCGTGGATGTCACTGACCTGGAGCCCGTTTATCCCGGTGACAGAGTAGAGTTATGGGGCAATACAATTCCGGTAGATGAAGTGGCCCATGCGGCCGGAACTATCTCCTACGAACTGCTGACCCGGCTTTCTATGAGGGTTCCGCGAATTGTTAAGCATGTCTGACCTCTGGTGTCAGGCCTGATTTTTAGCGGGCTGGCGACGAATTGTTAGCATTGTGTTGAAATTTTGAACGAAAAAATGCTTTTGTCCTATCGCCAAGGCTGGCAGAACTCCTTTATACTGGCTCTGCCCAATCAAACAGTAGAACAGCATAATCTTGATTGGGTAAGTATCCTACTCAAACAATTAACCAAGGAACCTTATGCGTACCACTTACTCAAGACCAAGAGTAAATCGGGGGGCGTATTCCCGTCCTGTGCCGAAGAAACCGTCTAAGTAGTTCAAGGATGTTCAAGCCTGGCAATGCCGGGCTTTTTTAATTGTGGCTTTCAATCTCCTTTTTCACTGGTTATTTTTTTCATCTTAATTCGGGTACTTGAGGTAATTGAGCGCCGCTGCTACCTTAGCTCGCACGTTGTGGTGGCTATCAAGTGTTATTGGTGATGGACGAAGATAAACAGCTGGGATCAGATTCACAGTACTATGTTGGCGTGGACGGCGGCGGCACCAAATGTCGCGCCCAGGTGTTTGACTTTCAGGGTCAGTGTTTGGGTACAGGAGTTGGAGGCCCGGCCAATATTGCCCGCGAGCCGGATGGTGCACTCCATTCTCTTGTCGAATCCGTTACTGCGGCCCTGGCAGATGCCGGCTTGGCTGAACCCGGCCAATTTGAACGCACCCCGGTTGCAGCAGGTCTTGCAGGGGCGAATGTGCCATCTGCAAACGCAATGCTCAGCCATTGGCAACACCCATTTTACAGTTTCTGTTTCACTTCAGATCTTCATACCGCAATACTGGGCGCTCACTTGGGCCGAAACGGTGCAGTGCTTATTACCGGAACCGGTTCCTGCGCCGCCGCCCTGCACGATGGGAAGCTGATCCAGTCAGGCGGGCATGGGTTCCAACTGGGAGATAAAGGCAGTGGTGCCTGGCTTGGCAGGCAGGCAGCAAGCTACACCCTGGAGGCCATGGACGGAGTGGTTGGCAACGACCCGCTGGTGGATGCGGTGTTGCAGCATTACCAGGCGGAAGACAGTGCCGATTTGGTGAACCTGCTCAATCTGGCAGCTCCTGCCCAATTTGCCGAACTGGCACCTTTGGTATTGCAATTGGCGCAGACCGGCAACAGCGAAGTGGCAGGAACCCTGGTGCAAAGTGGCGCTGATTACCTGAGTGAGATTGCACGCAGAGCACTGCTTCATTGCGAGGGCAAACTGGTGCTCGCCGGAGGCCTGGCTGAAAAGATACAGCCCTGGTTGGCCGACGATGTATTAAAGGCAATTGTTGAAGCGCAATCCGGCCCGGAATGGGGGGCGGTGCTCTATATGAAATCTTGCCGGAAGGCCTGTTGAACATGAATGGGAGTTGGGTTGTCAGAGGCAAAAGTAGGATTATTCTGGCCTGTTTAGTACAGGTTTGGGGGCGAAATGAAACTGATAGGTAAGCAGGTATTAACCCCTTCAGGCTGGCAGCGGGATCTGCTGATTGAAGTTACGGCCGGGCGCATCGTTGCCGTTGGACAAGCCGACTCTGCTGCGGATGCAGATTATTATCCGTTTAAAATTGTGCCGGGGTTTATTGATATTCAGGTCAACGGCGGTGGTGGCGTATTGCTGAACCAGCAATGCAGCGTGGATGCCATCAGTACAATGATGCAGGCCCATCGTCGCTTTGGAACCACGGCAATGCTGCCAACCCTCATCACCGACTCGGTTGAGGTTATGGCCCGCACTGCAGCCAGTATTGTGAAAGCCCGAGAGCAGGGCGTTGCCGGTATTGTCGGTGTGCATTTCGAAGGGCCTTGGTTGAGCACTGTACGCAAAGGTGTGCACAGTGAGCAATTCATTCGGCCTCCTACAGACAGGGAACTGGCCATTATCAGCGACCCTGCACTGGGGAAAGTGATGGTGACACTTGCGCCCGAAACCGTGCCAGTGAGCGTGATTCAAACGCTAAGCCAGGCCGGGGTTCTGGTGTTTTTGGGGCATTCCAATGCCAACGCTGCCGAGGTTGAGCAGGCCCTTGATGCCGGGGCGGTTGGATTTACCCATCTGTTTAATGCCATGTCGCCCATGCAATCCCGGGAACCAGGCATGGTCGGGGTGGCGTTGGCAAGTGCTCACTCCTACTGTGGCCTCATTTTGGATGGGTTTCACGTGGCCCCTCAAACCTGCCAGGTTGCAATGCGGGCGAAGGGGCCTGAGCGTATGATTCTGGTCACCGATGCTATGGCGCCAGCGGGCACCGAGCTTAATGACGTTGAATTTTTTGATACCCGAATTCTGCGCCACGGCAATAAACTGACTACGCCGGATGGTACCCTGGCAGGCTCATGCCTGACGATGATAGAGGCTGTTCGAAACGCTGTTAGTTGGTGTCGGGTCGATTTAGCGGACGCCGTTGCCATGGCCAGTACCACACCGGCTACCCTGCTTGGGTTGCAGGATACCATGGGCCAGATTGCAGTTGGTAGCGCAGCGAGTTTTCTGTGTCTGGACGAAAATCTGTCCATTCGCCATTTATGGCAACAGGGGACAAAAATCGAGCTGAATGATCAGGAACCGGTGGAATGACCAAGAATACTGCCCTTCCTGCCTGGATGCCGATGGCCACTATTGGGGTGCTGTTTTTTATTTTCGGGTTTATTACCTGGCTGAACGGGGCTCTGATCCCCTTTTTGCAAATTATCTGTGACCTGAATGAAGTTCAGGCGCTGTTGGTGGCATTCTGCTTTTACATCGCTTTTGTGGTAATGGCATTACCCATGTCGCGGGTGCTGGAAAAAACCGGTTATCAAAATGGCATGGTGATCGGTCTGGTGTTGGTGGCGATGGGTCTGCTGATGTTTGTGCCAGCAGCCTACACCCGCTGGTTCGGAATATTTCTGTTGGCGCAGTTTGTGGTCGGCAGCGGGCTGACCATTTTGCAAACCGCAGCCAATCCTTACGTTGTACGGCTGGGCTCGCAGGAATACGCGGCTGTTAGAATTGCGGTTATGGGCTTTCTTAACAAGAGCGCGGGTATGCTGTCACCGATGGTGTTTACGGCACTGGTGCTGGCAAATTTTCAGGATGTCAGTGCTGCCAGTGTTGCCACTCTTCAGCCGCAGGCACGGGAAGCTAAAGTCGCGGCTATGGCTGATCAGGTGATTGCACCTTATGTGGCCATGGCAGTAATCATGCTGGTATTGGCTGCCGCGTTGTTTCGGGTGGCGTTGCCGGATATCCATGAGCCGAAGGAAGACAGGAGTTTTGGGCAAAGACACATTTTTCGGCACCCTCAGCTGGTGTTGGGAGCAGTGGCGATATTTTTCTATGTTGGTGTTGAGGTGATAGCGGGAGACACCATAGGCCTGTACGGCTCTTCATTGGGGCTGCAGAACGTGACCAGCCTGACTTCCTATACAATGGCAGCCATGTTAATGGGCTACGTAATGGGGCTGTTGCTGGTTCCGGGTTGGCTCAGCCAGAGTCAGGCGCTGCTGGCATCCGCGGTTTTGGGAATCTTACTGTCGGTTTTGATCCTATTAAGCGATGAAAACAGCTATCGGGTGTCTTCAGCTTTATGGGGATGGTCGGGGATACCCGTCATACCGGACCCGATTGCTTTAATTGCCATGCTGGGGCTGGCCAATGCCATGTGCTGGCCCGCCATCTGGCCTCTGGCGCTGGCGGATTTGGGAGCGCTGACGGCGCGGGGTTCAGCCATGCTGATTATGGGAATTGCCGGAGGGGCGGTTTTGCCACTGGTATACGGAAGCATGGCAGAAATCATGAGCAGAAAAACCGCCTATCTGCTGTTGATTCCGGGTTACGTATTCATTGCTTTTTATGCCCTTTACGGGCACAAAAAACGCAGTTGGAAGCGTGCTGACAATTAACAGGCCCTAGCTGGTTTGTGTTTGCAGCTCCGAATCAACAAGCTCTTCCGATGCGTTAGCCTGGCGCATGGGCAGGCTGTACCGCTCCGGGCGGTGATTCAGTGAAATTACCATGTTGAGGCACAACGCCGCCAGCACGGAAATCATAACCAGAGAAACGTCTATCACCGTCAGTGCGCTGAGCAGGATGGCACTGTCGACGGCCAGCTGAAAGCTGCCGGCACGCACGCCAAAGCGGCTTTGCAGAAAAAACGCCAGAATGCCCAGTCCGCCCATACTTGAGGTATGCCGAAACATCATCAGCATGCCCACCCCAATTAAAATACCGCCAAAAATTGCCGCAAATATTGGGTGAACCTGAGAAATATTCACGAATTGGGGCAGGTACTCACTCATCAGTGACACAGTTGCTACTGTGGTAAAAGTGTTCAAGGTAAAACGTTTGCTGATATACCGCCAGGCCAACAGGTAAAACGGCAGGTTGATGATAAAAAACAGCACACTGAAATCCAGGCTCAGCCAGTGGGTACCCAACAGTGCCAGGCCTGCAACACCGCCAACCATCAGGTTCTGGGACTGGAACAAATACACGCCAAATGCCACGAACAGGCCAGCGCAAATTAACGCGAAAATATCTTCAACAATACTGTGGCAACGTTTCTGCATAGCTGACTGTCTGATTAATACGGGGATTAATTGGGCGCGTATTATACGCAGCCTGCTGAAGCGATTCAGGTTTATGAACCAATCTGCCACAGGCGGCCTGATGCATTTGGGTACGCCATGCTTTACAGTTTTTGGTAATTAAGTAACTAAAAGGTTTTTATTTTGTTAATGGGGGTGTGAGGTATTGAGGAAAGTGCGCAGCACAGGTGTGCTGCGCAACAGCCCTGCAAGTTCAAACGACTTCGAGGTAATCCGCCGAGGGGAACAAACTTCGTGCCCGCGCGGCATTGGCATCAAGTTGGCTTGGAGCCACCCATATGTCGATGGCGAAGTTGGAGCGGGTGTACAGGGTTAAGCACTGATCGGTCACCTGTATCCTGCAAACATTGGCTTTGCTGATAGTGGTTGAAAAGCCGGTAAAAAGACGCGCCAGAGAATTTTGTCTGATAGAGACAGCATTCTGTAACTCGCACATGACATTGGAAGGGCGACTCAGGTGTCTGGAACTGGCCAGCCACCAGGCAATCGCAAAAAAAAGCGATAAATCAACAACAACTGCAATCAACAGTGCAGACATGATGAATTCCTTTTACGGTGATTTCCGTATTAGTGATAAGACCTGAGATTACGATTTTTGTTGCAAATGCGGCCGGAATAACGCTATCGAAGGAACGACGACGATTGACTTCCGGTTAAAGCTGAAAAGTGTGTTGCTATGGTTATAAACCTATCCACAACCAAGTGGCGGTAAGGTTATTCAATACCGCCGTGGAAGAGCGTGATTCAAAGGGTATTGCTCGCACAGAACTGCGTGAATGTTACAGGATGTAGCTTCTGGTAACCAAAGATTAACACCTTGCAAGTATGGTTCACGCAAATGGATCCCGCAAATCATTTAGAGGGTGGAAAATTGGATAATACGTTATTCACAACGTTTTTAACGGCTTCCGATTTCTCTTCTGGGGTCATATTTTTCGGCAGCCTCCCATTTGCGGTGCCACGCCAAACCAGTTTGTTGCTTACCGGGTCGATGACATCAATAACCAGAGAACCTTGGTCATAGTGGGTCACACGGGTTTCGGTGTTCTGATAGCCCATACCAACGCCGCCGTATACGAATGGGCCGGGCCCGTAACGGCCGTAACCCCAACCTGGAGCAAAGCCGCTGTAGGTATTGTAAGTATCCACGTCCACTCTTGGCTCAGAGGTAACGCTATAGTTAACCAGAAAATCGACATCATTCGCATCACTGCTCAAATAGCCACGGGCTTGGAGCGCGCCATCGATGTTTTCGCGAATGCGTTTATCCAGAATGTCATTGTTGAGAAATGTTTTGGTCTGCTGCGTGTATTCGTTTCCGGCATACCATTGGTAGGTACTCAGAGCACTAAAATCAAAGCTGTCGTCATAATCGGATTCAACGCTATAACGACTGGAGCAGGCCACTACTACTATGAGCATTATCAACATCAGAGACACTTTAAGTGCTTTCATTGTGTTTCCTTATCGGTTCGCTAAACTTTGCACGCGTTTAAAAGGCCACTATGAGATCGGTGGAAAAGGCCCATCCGTGTGCACCTACCGCAAAAGGTACAGAGGAGTAACCAACCGGTGAATCTTTCAGATAAAGCCCCTGAAAGCTCATGCGAACATCCTTGCGGGCCATCGGAAACCAATTCAGCCCCAAGGTAAAGTCATAGGGATTGCCATAGTCTCCGTAGATTTTCGAGTACTCAACAAAGGCCTGTAAGGTTTCAGGCATCAGCATGGTTGAACCCTGTACCTGGAAGCCATAGTCATCCAGCGATGAGATGGGGATCGGCCCTGTCGTCAGGAAGTTATCAAGCCGGCGATAGTAAAACTCTCCGTCCAGAGACCACCCGCGGTATTTCATACCACCGTTTACGGCCACCATTTCATAGGTGGCCTTACGCACATCGCCGCCGGTCATAAAAGGGTCATCACTGAAAATCAAAGTGCCGTCCGACAACCTCAATTGGGAGTTTTCAAAACCTTCGGTGTCAGACTGCCCCTGGGCATCTTCTCGGCTGTGGGTGTAGTGAATGCCAAACAAGGTAGCGAGTTCCTGATGATATTCGTAATCACCAAAACCGCTGCCTGGCCCATACTCACCGGTTGTAGGCATCCACCAAAGTGCAGCAGAAACGGTATTCAACCCGTCATCCAACTGGGCCGCGTTTACCCCTAACTGGCTTAGGTTGTTGCCCAGCATGGCTCGGTATTCCAGACCCGGAGCAAGTTTACCCGATGCCCAGATCCCGGTGGTGTAGGAACCGCGGAAGAATTCGTCAGCGATGGAGCGATGATCGTTCTTGAGCCAGTTTGGGAAGGTGTAGTTGGTTGAGCGTGTAGATGGCAAACCGCCGATACCGGCATACAACTGAAACGCGTCGCTGAACTGGTAACCCAGATTCCCGGCAACCACTACCTGGGCAAGGTCGCCCTGGCTGGTGTTGGAAGTCCAGGTGTAGAACAGATATCGGAATTTCGGGTCGAACAACCAGCCTTTAAAGTTCAGAGTGAGCTTTTGCATCTGGATGTCGTTGCGAATGTCCAGTTCACGCACACGTCCGAATGTGTCGGTGTAAGTGTCGTCAAAATTATCCTGATTTAGATAGCGCGCGTAGGTAAAAACACTGAAATCCACTTCACCCATATCGGTACGGGCCAGCACAAAGCCTTTGCCGGGCTCGAAGGTTCCCCAGGTGGATTTATCCTCTACCTGTTTCACATGGTACTCGGGAGGAACTGGCGAAGTGGCTTGGGGAGCAGGTACTTGAGGGACTACAGTGATGGCCTGCTCGGTTCCGGACACCTGATTTTCCAGGGCGGCAATCCGGCGTTCAAATTCAGAGGCTTGCCGCGCCAGTTCGTCACGCAGTGCCTTGAGCTGTTCTATTTCCTGCTTCAGTTGTTGCGTTTCAGCAGGTTCCTGTGCATACACAGCAGAGCTGAAAATCAGTGCCGAGCAGACAGCCAGATAAGTCGGGCGCAGAGTCATAACGTAATCTCCGGTCATAGCAAATTGAAGTCGTAATTAAGGATGATGCGAAAATCGAGAAAATCGTTACCGCCCTGTGCTTCCTCCTGGTCCACATAGGCAGCGCGCACCCTAACCCACAGTCTTTCTGCCCAGCCTTCTTTAATGCGGTAATCGAAAGTCAGGTCATATTCGGTTTCATCCGGGCTCGCGTTGACGCCGGAATCGGGCGTATCGCCCCAGACAATGTTCGCGAAGGCGCTAAGGTCGCCGACACCCACACGACTGAAATTATAAGATGCACCAAACAGCCAGGCATCTTCGCCGGCCCGGTCAAAGTCATCCACTATGACGGAAAGGTAGTTAGACGGGTTGCCATACGGCTTCTGAATGCCGTAGCTGTCATCGGTGGTACTGTAAGCCGCTCTCCAGGTAACGTTGCCGTACGAGACTTCCAGTTTGGTGGACAGCAGAGACGTATCAAACTCACCAATAAGCTCGTTCCCCGAACTGCGTTGATCGGTGTACTGTACATAGCCTTTGAGTTTAAAATTCTGCTCGGTCAGCAGAGGGCCTTCCAGTTTCACAAACAGGGTGTCGAAAACATCTTCGGTGCGCTGATATATGCCACTTACCAGCGGGCCGTCGTTCGCGGTATAACGTGCACCGGCGAACCATACCCCCTTTTTCGATCCTTCGGCGCCTGCTGCCTCTGACATGTGTATGAAATCATCGTCATTCTTGCGTTTAATTTTGTCCACGTACCCAGCCATATAGCCAAAGCCGTCGGGAGAAACATTTCCAACAGCGATGCCTTCAAACGTATTGGGTACCATACGAATGTCATGACTACCCAGGTAAGGCAGCTCAAACCGCTGCCGGCCCAGGCGAACGCCCTGATCTTCGCTGAAACGGTAGGTAATATTCAGTTCACCAAGGGTGGAAAAGCCGTCCGGGCCAGGTTTAAACAGAAGCGTGCCGTCCTTGTCTTCAGGGCCATAAAGTTTTTGCGAGGTGTAAAGGGTCGCCGCCAGCCGGATGCTGTCTTTCCACCAGCCTGATTTGTACTCCAAAGCGCCACCCACGGCCCAGCCGGCGGTATCAGGATTGGTATCCCTGTCCCGGTTCAGATAGTAAGTTCGCGGTTTGAATACCAGTGTTGTGTCGTCAATAAACGCTTTGCGGCTGTATCCTTCAATCAGTAACGGTTCCAGATCACTTTGCTGGTTTGGTTCGTCGTCAGTTTCGTTTTCTGCAGCGGCAGCTACCGAACCGCACAGCAGCTGGGCTGCCATAAGGCCGCCAAGCGTTATGGCTTTTTCGCGTTTCATGCTATTGCCCCGCAGATACGGCTGCTGTGGTTGGGCAAATATCAGGTGCGTAGTAATCCAGCCCCATCAGGCGAAAATAGTTTTCACCCAGTGCGATGTGTCGGAATGCGTTGTCGTCCATGGCTTTGAGCGCCCGACTGGTGACATCCAGTTCCTTGGCGTACTGGTCAAAGCTTTTGGTTCCTGCGGCGACGAAGTCAGTGCCAGGCAGAATGCGGGTAGGGTGGCTGTTGAAGAAATTGATGAACACCGGTCCCCACTCATGGTAAGCGTTGAACAGCACGTCCCAAGAGATATCCAGCATCAGATTGGGATAGTCGCCGAGAAGTCTTTGCATGATGGTTACGTGTTCGTAGGGGTTCATATTGGCCAGCTCTTTGGAGAGACCCATATGTGCCCACACAATTTTGTTGTCCGGATAGCTGGCGAGAACATATTCCATCAGCGGAAGAAATTCGGTGGGATTGGCGTCGTTACCCAAATCTGAATGCAGGGTTACCGGAATCCCTCTTTCCTGCAGCACCGCCATAAAAGGCGCCCAGCCATCAATGCTCTCCTTGGTAGCCGGTTCGTGCAGGTTGCCAAGCAAGGCTTGCTTCATCACATTCAGCTCGCCGGACCAACTGAACATGCCGGGGTACTCTTTGTCATAAAGCTCTATGAGCGAGGTGATGTTTTCCGGGTGAGCCAAATCCATAAATGTCATTGAAAGTGTTATGTGCAGGTTTTCATGGGGGTAGGCCATGACCTCCATACCGTTCACAAAATCATTTTTAATGCTTGGGGAAGCAGGGACGCCGGGGCAGTCCAGGTAGTAGGTGCACCCTGACTGAAGATCCAGAACCTGGCCAATACCAAAATAATTCACAAACCGAACGGTTGTGTTATCAAAAAAGTTGAACAGTTCCGGTGCAGGAATGGCCGAACCGCCGAAAGGACGCGGGTGAAAATGTGAGTCGACTACGGCGGTGTAAGGTTCGCTGGTGCGGTCGTAGCAGTCCTGCTGGTCCGGTGGAAGTGCAAAAGAGCTCAATGGCCGGGAATCATTGCTGACCGATACCATAGGCTCGGCTTCCTCGTCGTCGGGCATGGTGGAACAGGCACTGAGATACACCGCAAGTGCAGCTGTCATTGCGGTGCGGAATGTAATTCTGGAAACATCACTGGCACGTTGCCCATTCTTTACCTGGTTGAAAGTGCGAAGAGTGTTAAGAAGATTGTTTGACATCAGAGCGTTCCTTTTTGAATTCGTGAACAGCCCGTGAACGGGCCGAAAAGCACTACTTCCCGAGCGATGACTGAAAGCCCGGACAGTCAAAACGGAATTTCGACGAGTCTCATGAACCTTTCAGTCACCAGCCATTGGCAGGACAATAGAAGTCAAGGAAACCGCACTGAAACGGGAATGGATTCAGGTCGTCCAAACTTCGGCGCTGCGGTTTGCAAAGGCTGCACTTGCTTACATCAGTCGGTAAAAAGCTTATAACCTGATATGGGGTTGCGCAAATATCAAGCATCAGAAATCTAAGCTTTTTCGTTAAACAATGATTACACGGGTATACCTGAGGTAAGGTGCAAAACCGTCATCCTGACCGGAATTAGTACCAGGCATACCTTTAATTGCTAATACTTCAGCGAAGGGATTGTTGGATCAATCGGTCTAACTGGTTGGCGAAGGCCTGACGTTCGCTTTGAGACAGTGCCGCCGGCCCTCCGGTCTGGATACCACTGGCACGCATGGTATCCAGAAAATCCCGCATGTTAAGGCGGGAGCGAATGTTTTCCCTGGTCATCAGTTCGCCCCTGGGGCTCAATGCAAGCGCGCCTTTATCAATGACGTCCGAGGCCAGTGGAATGTCGCTGGTAATGACCAGGTCGTTGGGCTGGGCTAGGCGCACGATTTCTTCATCGGCCTTGTCGAAGCCGCTGGGGACTACCTGAAGGGAAATGTTGCGTGATGGCGGGATCCGCATGGCGTGATTGGCAATCAGTGTTAGTGTGAGTTTGGTTCGTTGAGCTGCACGAAACAGGATCTCTTTGATTGGGGCCGGGCATGCATCGGCATCTACCCATATTTTCATACGAACAACCTTCTGAAACGGCAGTGGGAGAACTCAGTCGCAGGGCTCACTTGATACACACTGTGCACGGAACCGCACTGTTGTGAACAATACCACAGGCTCACCGGCAGTCAACGAGCCTGGATTTTGTTAGGGAAGTAACAACATCACAGCGTGTAAATGGCCCGTGCTCAAAGAAGTTGCTGATTTATAAGAGTTTATTCCGCTCATTAGCCGGAAGGTTTATTGCCGTTTGTAGCGTTAAGTAGATCTTAAAGCTGTTGTTTCCAGGTGAGAGATGGGCCGGTAACAATTTTTGGCACGAATGCGGGTAGAAAGTTACTAGGGATCAGTACGTAATAAAAAATGCAAGGATTCAGGCGCTTTTGACTGGAATGCATTCATTAAAAAATACGTTGAAGTAAAGCTTAATTTTATTTTTTGTGAATAAAGTGATTTTTGTCATATTGGGGATATACTCAAACCCATAATTACCAAAAACCATGTTTCCCGCCGTTCGAGAAATTGTTTGACGAAATGTGAAAAACACCCTGTTTCTCAATAAGGTGTGAATTCTTTCGTCTTGATTACAGGCAGAGTTGATACTGCAAGATAGGGCTTGGATCTGTCCTGTTTTTCGCCTTTGGCACTTCCCCTATTCCTCACTAATCGTTTTGAAGGTGGAAAGACTCATGACAAGAACGCTATTCCCGGCATTTATTCCGGCCGTGTTCGCGGCCATAATGCTTTCGTTTTTCGTTTCACCTGCTAATGGACAAGCTCGTTTAAACCCCGCCCGCCCGGATCTGTCCGATGTGCTCAATGATCAGCGCACAGACGGCAAGTCAGGAGAGGAATGGGCGATCGTACTCGGTAAAGCACTGTTTTGGGACATACAGGCAGGTAGCGATGGTGTCGCCTGTGCCAGTTGCCATTTCAACGCTGGTGCCGATATTCGTCTTACTAACCAACTGTCTCCCGGAGCCAAAGATGTTACTGCTGGCAATAACGGTGACAATCGCTTTGGTTCGGACCGTTCGGATACCCGCACTGTTGGAGGTGGCGACATGCCCTCTGGTGCGTCTGCTGGCCCAAACTACACACTCAGGGAAAATGATTTTCCCTTGTACCAGATTCAACAGGCAAACAATCGAAACTCGCGGGTGGTGACATCAACCAACGACGTGGTTTCATCTACAGCAGCCTACGATATGGAGTTCATCGGAGTCAGCGATCTGGACGGCTCTGAAACCTGCTCACCGGCCAATGATGACATTTTCCATGTTGGTGGGTTGCCTTCCAGGCAGGCTGCCCGGCGCAATAGCCAGACCATTATCAATTCAGTGTTTAACCGTCGATCAAACTGGGACGGTTCCGCTGCCAACATGTTCAATGGCGTTGGCAAGCATGGTATGCGTGATATTAATGGTGACCCCAATAAACGTTTGATCATCCAGGAAGGCTCGCAGCCTGAACTGGGCTTCGTTTCGATAGCTGACGCTTCGCTTGCTTCTCAGGCGGTAGGGCCAGTGGTGGATGACATTGAAATGTCGTGCAATGGCAGAACCCTGGCGCACGTTGGCCGTAAGCTGATGGGAGACCTTGTGCGCCCGCTGATGCATCAGGAAGTGTCGGATAACGACAGTGTGTTTTCTGGCTTGGTGTACTTCAACAATATGGGTCTTGCAGTGACCTACACCTATGAAGAGCTTATCAAACGTGCGTTCAAACCCAAGTACTGGAACGCAACCGGCTACTGGCGGGTACAGAACGGCCAGTTAAACAGCGCCACCAGTGACACCGGTTTTACTCAAACCGAGCATAACTTCAGCTTGTTCTGGGGTGTGGCCATCATGGCTTATGAATCAACACTCATTTCAAACCAGAGTGAATTTGATCAGATGGTTAGCGATGGTACTTTGACGGTTCGCGACATTCGCACTGGCCGGCCATTTGGCTGTACCGCCAACGCTGATGTGGATGAGTTGCTGCTTCGAGGCTGTAAAATTTTCTTTCAGCGCCGGGACCCAAACTCCACACCGGTTGGCGGTGGATGTAACGTTTGCCACGGTGGCAAGGATACCTTCTCTAATGCCCAGAACCTTGCCAACGCAACAGTAGGGCCACTGGTGCAAAACCGCACCGTGCTCGACAGAGCCGGGACGACACCGGGCATCTCTGATACAGGTTTTATGAATACCGGGATACGTCCAACCTTCACCGACTTGAAACTGGGGGCCACCGATCCCTATGGCAATCCACTTTCCTATGCACAGCAGTACAAAAACGTGCTGGTGGCCATGCGCGGGGGAATGGGGCGACAGCAGGCAATCAATGCCAACATAGTTGACCCGGAACTGGCAACCGCGGTGGAAAACTTCCAGCATTTCAATCTTGGGCGCAATGCCACTACCGCTGATTCCAAGGTGACCGTAGCGGGAGCCATTAAATCTCCAACCTTGAGGAACGTAGCCCTGACTCCTCCGTATTCCTCATCCGGTATGTTCGCAACATTGCGCCAGATGATTCAGTATTACAATCGTGCCACCAACCGGCGTAACATCAATTTTTCCGGTGATTTGGATGCAATGGGAGCACAGTGTGCAACCGGTGACAACTCAGGCACCGGTTTAGACGGTGAACGGACTTATCAGGAACTGACGCAGTCAACGCAAAGTTGTCATTCCAATGTTCAGACCGGGCTGGGTAGGTTGAATTTACTTGATTGTGAGCTTCCAGGGAACGACTGTAATGTCGCCACCGATGACATTTCCGCGCTGGTGAGATTTCTGCAATCTTTGACCGACCGACGGGTTCAGTGCGACGCCGCACCATTTGATCACCCCTCATTACCTTTGAGTGTCGGGCACAGCAACAGCGACAATAACGGTGATGGTAAAGCGGACGACATCATTTTTGAATTACCCGCTATTGGCCAGCGTGGTTACGACGCCGATTCAGGTTGGTGCATACCTAACTCCGGAGATCTGTTTGCCTCTGGCATGCAGGGGCGGGTAGGCGGCCCTAGAGGGACTATTCCCGAGTAGTGCAGTAAAGTAAGTATCAAGTTTAAAGCCCCAAATTTGGGGCTTCAGACTGATGACAAACTACTGCGCTTGAAATTGCGGCGTCAAAAGTCTTCTCAAAATCCTCATTTACCATTTGTAAACTGCGGTTTTTCGGCGACTTTTTCCTTGCACTTTCTTCGCTCGCTACGTTTGTCTCCAGTCTGCAGAGTGTTTCGCGTAAAAAACGGGACTTTATCAACACACTGAAGCCCCAAATTTGGGGCTTTTTTCTGTGCCTTAACGGGGCGTGAGCAACCACACCCGCTCTGTTGCTTCGCACTGGCCTTTAAGGCCACCTTCAACCGCTTCGACTTCGAGGCAGTCAAGGTGACAGTGCGCTTGGTAAAGCTCCGCGACTTCTTGTGGGGTAACACTGAATGGCGGGCCTGACATGATGGTTTGATCGTAATCGTAGGTTATCAGTAGCTGGGGCGCTGAGCCTGTTATCTCTCTCAGATGATTGGCGTAACGGAGGCGCATGCTGGCCGGCAAAGCAACCAGGGCTGCCCGATCGTAAAGGGCGTCAATACCACCAATGTGCGATTGGCTCAGTGAGAAAAAATCACCCTGAAAAACGGTTAATGGCCCGGCATTATAGCGAACGAAAGGTCCAATATTTGCGATTTCGGGCTGACAACCAAGCTCTGCAAACAGTTCCTGTACGGCTTTTTCACTCAATTCTGCCCCTGTGATGCGGTAGCCCTGTTTGAGTAACCAGTGAATGTCGAGGGTTTTTCCGCACAAAGGTAGGAACAGGTGAGCCCTTTTCGGCAGGTTTAATCGCTCTATAAAGCGGGTTAGCAGAGGATTTACTGAACTACGATGAAATCCGATGTCATTGTTGTGCCACTTTTCCAGCCAGAACTCAGTGTGCATAGGGTCAGATTTTCGCGGTCAGGATGTCGTAGCATCATAAAGTGGGCCGCTGGTTCCCCGCAAGTACTTGGGTAACTCGTCATTAATATCGACTACCCGTTGGTCATAGAACAGGTGTTTGTCAGAGCTGAGAGCTTCAGGCAGGCCCTCTGGCAGGCAGGCTTCAATGAGAGGTTGCGCTAGCACCCGCCAGCCCATGCTGTTGGTATTGAACAGGACCTGCGCACAGTTAACGCAAAAATGCTTTTGCATGTTCAAAGTGGGGTGTTGAAACAAAGACAGAAAACGCTGACCTTCCTTCAGGATTATGTCATCCCGATTCCAGGCCGTCACTGCATGAAAAGGGACACCCAAAAGCGTGCGGCAATCTGAACAATGGCAGGTTGCATGGACAATGGGTTGCCCGGTGACATCAAAAACCACCCGGCCGCACTGGCAATGTATTTTAAAGTTCATCTGCGCTCCGTTTGGCTGCCAGGTGAGGACTGGCTATGTAGACAAGCGCAACCCATTGAGGGTTCCCCTAGGGTGGAGACGGGCAGATTTGAGGCAACTGAACGTGCGTTAACGCCAACTGCCCCTTTGAGTTCCGGTTGGCTTTAAGGGCAAAGTTGAAACGGTTTACTGCCAGGCAAAGGCCCAGATCTTCGCGCGGATTCCAGGGCTGGGCAGGGTCCAGAAAACGTGCTGCACAGGGAGAGCGCATCAGTTGTTGCTTGAGCGAGTTAGTGTCTGGTGTTTCACCCAGCAGCAAGCGGTGCAGATATTCCGCGCACGCGTCATCTTCATCCGTTCGGGTTTCGGCTTTCCAGCCCATTCGCACCAAAGTTACTGTTTCCGGAGCGAGGCTCTGAATATAGCGAGCGGTGGCTGCTGCGTTAACCAGCGCACCGGTCAAAACCACGTCGGCCTGCGTTGCGTTTACCAGCCCCTGGGTGCCTGCGTGGGTAGTTTGTATGACCGGGCGACCATTCAGGCGTGTACTCAGGATCTGGGACGGAGAATTACCGATATCAAAACCGGGTAAGGGCTTGCCCTCCCGCTCTCCAATCAGCAGAGCATCCGGATATTGCTGGCGTAACGCCAGGGCCTCTTCTACCTCGCCAACCGGAAGCAACGCACTGGCACCCCGCTCCAGCCCATAGCAGGCCACGGTGAAGGCACGAAATACGTCTATGATAACTGCTACGCCGCGCGCAGCTTGTGCACCTGAAACAAAATCGGTTGTTACTATGTGCATGATTTTATTGCCAGTTCCGGGTTTTAGACTTCAAGATTATCACTGTGCCGGGCAAAGGCCAATCGAAACCACGGTCATTCGACCTCTCAGGCCTCAGTAATAAGTCAGCTGCTCGGCCTTGCCAGAAAATATCCGGTACACCAACACCGTGTAGGCCAGAATGCAGGGCACGACAATGGCAGTACCTACCAGCAAAAAGCGCAACGAATCGCTGTCACTCAGGGCCTCCAGAATGGTGACCTGACCTGGAATAACATAAGGGTAGTAACTGAGCCCCAGGGCCAGAAAATTCAGGAAAAACACCAGTAACGCGATCATAAACGGCAGCCACTCGCCCTTTCCTTTGGCCTGTGGCAGACGGGCAAGAACGAGGCCGCACAGGCCCAAAAAGGCAAAGCATGCCACCGGTATGGCTGCAAGCACAAAGCCCATCGATGTGCCAAGCCAGAGTTCACGCACTTCACTGTGCAGGGTAAGGTTTGCAACAGACACCGCCACAATGCCGATGGAAAGCACCCAAAGGCCCCGCTTTGCCCACTGGAAGGCTTTGCGTTGAAGTTCCCCTTCGGTTTTCAGTATCAGCCAGCATGCACCAATGAACATGTATGCCGCAGTGACTCCAAATGCGGCGAGCAGAGCGAAACACTGAGCCCACAGGTCTGTTCGCAGGCCCGTGACATAAATGCCAAGCATGTATCCCTGCGATAGAGTTGTGAGTAGAGAGCCGTATTTAAATGTCAGGTCCCATTTGCGTTTGTGGGTGGCAATCACTTTGGCACGAAAATCGAAGGCTACGCCTCTTAATATCAGCCCCAGCAGCATGAAGGTGGCAGGCAAATACAGGGCCTGCAAAATCTGGCTGTGAGCGGATGGAAAGGCAATCAGTAACAGGCCTACGGCCAGTACCAGCCAGGTTTCATTGGCATCCCAGTATGGGCCAATCGACGCGATCATGGTGTCACGAAACCCTTCATTGCGGGGCGGAAACAAAACACCAACACCCAGATCGTAGCCGTCCAGAATGGCATACAGCAGCACAGCAAGGCCCAGTAAGCCGATGTAAATATTGGCCAGAGTCGCAGTGGATAAGTAATCAAATGGCATTGTCTGCTCCTTTGTCGCTCAATGGTGGCATACCCTCTACCCGGGCCGGTTGGGCGGATAAGCGTTCCTCGTCGCTGATTTCTTCTATGTTGACCGCGCGCTGGCATATCAGGCGTAAAGTGGTGATGTAGGAAACCAGCAAAAACAGGTACAACAACAGATAAAGGGAAAAAGACAGGCCGACGTTTTCTGGTGGGATCTGTGTCACTGCATCGGCTGTTTTGAGTACACCACTGACAAGATATGGCTGCCGCCCCACTTCGGTAACATACCAGCCGGCAAGCGTGGCAATCCAGCCACTGAAGGTCATGAGAGCAAGCCACTTGAGCATCCAGACCGGCATGGGCTTCTGTTTTAAAAGGTAAACGCTGCCAGCCCAGGCAACCAGCAGCATCAGCATGCCCATACCCACCATGATCCGAAACGAAAAGAATACCGGTGCAACGGGAGGGTGCTGACCCCGGAATTCGTTCAGCCCTTTGATTTCACCGTTCATATGATGCGTAAGAATCAGGCTGGCTCCATTGGGAACAGGCAGTTCCCAATGGTTAGTTCGCTTGGCTTCATCGGGTATGGCAAACAGCAGCAATGGCACACCTTGCCGGGTCTCCCAGATCCCTTCCATTGCTGCAACCTTTTGCGGCTGATGTTCCAGCGTGTTGAGGCCGTGGAGGTCGCCGGCAAAAATTTGTAGCGGGATCAGAATTGATGCGGTGTAAGTGGCTGTTTTAATTGCTATTTTTGGTGCCAGCTTGTTGTCACCTTTAAGTGTCCGGTAGGCAGACAGCCCCGCAATCAGGAAGCTTGCCGTTAACCCGGACGCCAACAGTGTGTGGCTGAGACGGTAAGGAAAAGACGGGTTGAAAATAATCGCAGACCAGTCCCGCGCGTAGGCTATACCTTCAATGACTTCATGCCCCTGTGGGGTTTGCATCCAACTGTTCAGCGCCAGGATCCAGAACGCCGATAAGGTGGTTCCGACGGCCACAATCAGGGTGGACAGGGTATGCAGCCAATTGGGTACCCTTCTGATACCAAACAGCATAATGCCCAGAAATGTGGCCTCGAGGAAGAATGCGGTCAGCACCTCGTAGCCAAGCAGTGGCCCGGCCACATTGCCGACGGTTTCCATGAATCCCGGCCAGTTGGTACCAAACTGAAACGACATGGTCACTCCACTGACAACCCCAAGCGCAAATGTCAGCGCAAACACTCGTACCCAGAAGCGGTATATCCGCATCCAGACCGGATGCCCGCTCATATCGGAACGCAGTTTGAAGTAGAACAGGTACCAACCCAGTGCGATAGTGATGGTTGGAAACAGAATATGAAAACTGATGTTCAGGCCAAATTGCAGGCGGGATAGAATCAGGGCGTCCAAAACAGGCTCCTCAGTTGGAAGAAGATTTACCGGGCAGTAATTTGTCTTTGAGTTCGAGCATCCTGCCAACCCCTGCGCCAAGTTTCATCAGTGTTTGCAGTTTATCTGGCCCCAATGCCTGCAGTTCCTCAGACCAGGACGTTGCCGCTTCTAGTAAATCGTGGATCTCGGTTAACTTTCTTTGTGCCTGGCTGTCGCCAGTGTTGGCAGGGGCATCCAATAGCAGGTCGCGCAACAAACTCAGTGTGGGGTCTATTTCCCGTTTGCGGCGTTCTTCAAATACCCGGTTGGCCAGTTCCCAGACACTTCCCGCCGGAATAAAGAAATCCTTGCGTTCACCTGGGACCAGGTGGGGTTTAACCAGCCGCCAGGATTGCAGTTCTTTCAGGCCCATGCTGACATTGCCTCTGGATATGTTCAGGTCGTCTGCAATTTCCTGGGCCGAAACCGGCGCTTCACTCAAAACAATGAGTGCCAGCATTTGGCCAACTGTGCGGTTAAATCCCCAGCGGTTACCCATTTCACCGAAATGCATTACCGCGGAAGTCATCAGAGGGGTCATTGGCATAAAATGCACCTTTATAAACTTTCAGAAATTACTGAAAGTTTATAAAGGTGCTTGATCCAGATCAAGAAAAATATTTTTGTTGAGTTGTGGATTCTCATCATTGGTGAAATGGATTGAGCGCCGTCTGGGAAATTTTTGTCGTCGGCCAGGGTAGAGTATTGCACAAGCTTTAATGACTGCTTTAAGCGGGAGGCGGTTGCTTGATTTCCTTCCAGTGAAGCTCCTCTGAAGACAAACTGCGGATATTCAATACGTTGTTTGATACTCTGATTTGAATGGAAATTGAATCACACGGAAGGCTCCTGCGAGATGCCAAAAAATCTGATTAACTCAAACTTAGGCTATGCATGTATGATACTGCTCGCGGTTGCAAGTTTCATCATTGAAAAGTGGGCGGTCGGCAGCCTTTTCGTGCTTATGCTGATCTCATCGGTGATCGTAAAAAAAGAAATTAAGTGGAACGATGAATTCGCATATAAATGAATTCAGGCTCAGTAAGACAAGGAACGGACGGTGACGTACTTATCAGTCCGTGACCTGTAAGCCATAGAGCTAACCTCATTTTGCCGCATCGCGAATTTGCAGTGCCCTCGAGTCTCCTTTTTTCGCTGGGTGACGCACTGCATGCCGGATAAGCCACCGTAATTCTTTGGATGCTCCCGCTTGCAACCAGCGTTTGCACATTGTGAATACGACCTCTGGGTGATCCTTCGCGATATCTCCAAGATGGTTAGCAACACTGCGGCGCACATACAATGATTTATCGCTTTTTAGAGTTTCCAGTATATGCAAGGTTGGCTTCGGGTCAGCTATTAATGACGGGATCCGTTTGCCCCATGGCAGTTTAGGTCGCGTACCCTCTGTACAGAGGCGCCTGACATGGGG
This sequence comes from Alteromonas aestuariivivens, assembly GCF_003367475.1. GTDB lineage: Bacteria > Pseudomonadota > Gammaproteobacteria > Enterobacterales > Alteromonadaceae > Alteromonas > Alteromonas aestuariivivens. The sequence goes on along the minus strand of NZ_QRHA01000004.1, from coordinate 63,430 downwards.
GTTAGGATCATTGAGCCACTTATTAACCTGTTCCAGTGTGCGCTCTTGCTGCTGGATGAGGAAAGTACGAATTGCGAACTCTGACGTAAATCTCGTGGTTAATGCATGCAACGCCCACATTGATGTTTCGAAAGGGTCTTTGCCGCTGTTGTATTTTTTATCTTGCCCGTATTCGGAAATAAAAAAACTATGTGGCAGATAAAAAAATTCTGCCAACCCAAACTCGTCTGCATCAGCTTGTTCGGGGGTAAGTGACGCTACAAGGATTGCAATTGCCTCTGAATAGTTGCTTGGCAGGAATTGATGCAGGGCTTTTGCGATGTGCTGACCACGTTGCATTAATTCAAGCGTATCTAAAGCGGCAAGTGCGCACTCACAAAATGATTTTGATTTAAAATCCTGATGAACGTATAGAATGTTTTCGGCTAGACACTCTATGGCCTCTTGATTTAGCAAAACCTTAAGCGGAGTACCCTTTTGGATTGACCTTGGTGCATAGGGAATTTTGGGCGTTCGTAACGTCATCTAGCTACCTGCGATACTCACCTTTTCATGGACTAACAGCTTATTACTGAGGCTTCATAGTAACACCCGTTGCCCCTGAAAAAACATGATCTGTGTTTTCAGAGGAAAGGATATCAGGTGTCCGCTTTAACTGAGGAGCTGCCGAACGTCTGAAGAACCTCGATCGGCAGCTATGGCACATTCCCTACACTTGAATTACTACTACCATTAACAATTCTTTTCCTTTGTCTCAGGACAAGATGATTTGACTCATTTCACCTTTAATTAGACTCCACAGTGGCGAGGATTTTCATCAGTTTTGGAAAAGCTTCACTTGGTAAATGTGGACGTATTTATTCTTGCCAGCCTTTCCCATACCTAGTTCAGGCCCTGTTTACCGGCAGGTAGATATCCGTCCGCAGAAGCGGTTCAGAAACTTCCTCGGGGTCGTCGAGATAGTGATAGATGCAGGGAGCATCGGCGGGCCAGAGGTCGTTTATACTCAACATCGTCAGGTAAAGGTTGTCTACGGTCTGTTCCAGACCATCATAGCTGCCTGCGTGGCGCACGCGCAGATATTCGCCCTCGGCGGTATTCTGCCAGAATAGGTCAGTTGGCAGGTTTTGGGGCGCCTCGTTCAATAACAGGGCGCTGTCAAATACGCCACTGGCTGCGTCTCCCGAGTCCCCTCGTGGTATGCCGATAATGGCGGTGACCTGCGTTGGATCTCCGGCAATTTCAAACAGTCGGGTATAGGTTTCAAACAGGTTTGGATACAGGTGTTCGGTGCGCAGGGTTACCAGGCGCATGGGCACCAGTGATACCAGTTCAATGGTAAGCCAGCCACGAGGAACGGCGGATTGAAAACTGGCAGGTTGCGACAACTGGCCTGCAATACTGCTCAAAAGCTCCGGATCATCGCGAAGCTGCGTGGGGCTGAGGGCTGTTTCTCGTTTCATCGCTTTGGCAAAAGCCTGGCTGGAGGAAAAGCCGGCTTGCATAGCTGCATCGGTGACCGTTGCGGCCATGGCCAGATGTCTGGCTCCGGCAGCCAGTTTCAGTCGGCAGAGGGTTTCCCCGCAGGTTTCTCCGGTTACCAAGCGATAAAGCCGGTGAAAATGAAAGGGTGACAGTGCTGCCGCTTCGGCAAGGGTGTTCAAATCTACAGCAGTTTCTTCAAACAGGTTGTCTTGCAATAAAGTGACGACACGTTCCATACGTGACAATACCAAGGCTTTACGGTCAATCATCGGGCTTATTCCTTAACATTGAATTGAACAGGTTTTGCCACAGACTAGACCTTGGTCTTCGCGCCTGCGTGTCCACATTTGCTTTATATCGTAATCCGGATCTTAAGCCACAGTGTCGATACACGGTTGCTGGCGGGCTGCGGTGAAATCAACCTACCGATGCGTCCCGCTCAAGTACCCAGCAGCGAGGATTGTGACTAAAGCCAATCTGCCGGTAGTATTCATTTGCGGTGGGCGCTGCGATAAGTATGAGCTTACATTTAGGCCCCAGCTGCATCTGGGTAAGAATTTGAAGTTGTTTTCCAATTCCCAGTTTTTGATAGTCTTCGCTTACCGCGAGATCGGACAGATAGCAGGCATAGTGAAAGTCCGTCAGACTGCGGGCAATACCCACAAGGCGTTCACCGCTCCAGGCACTGACGATCAGGTTGCTGTTGGCGAGCATTCCTTCCAGGCACGGTATGTCATCAACCGGGCGGCGCTCTCCGAGCGTACAGGCCTTAAGCAGTGTGAGAAACTGTTCAGTGGTGATGGAGTGGTTAATTTTGTATTCAATCGTCATGTTGCGTCTGCGTGGTGAATTTTCCAGTAGGGATGAGTCAGATTTCCCGGTTTCGCACCCGTTCAAGAGTTTGTTTCTGATGGGCCAGCAATGACGCTTCCAGGCTGACAATCAGATTAATATTATCTTCATACAGGGTATTGCTGCGGGCCAGTTTCATGTCCTTGCCGATCCCGCCAACAATGGCCTGGGTGGACAGGATGGTTTGCACGGTCTGATAGCTCAGGGTTTTATACATATCTAGCATGGCGTAGTGTTCATGCAGGTTTTTGAGCAACTGCAGCGGTAAGTTTTCCATCACGCCTTAAGTCAGTAAGGTCTGCCACGCGGTTTCACGAATTTGCAGGCCAGGAATCACCTGGCTCTCTTTCTCGCTGTCTGTCTCTTCAAGGTTTGCCAGAGCCTCTGTGTTTTTGGCGTGAATAACCTCCATCACTTTGAGGTTGTAGTCGATTTCCTGCTCTACCATTTGCAGGATGGCATCCAGTTTGTTGGATTGCAGGCGCTGGTTATTCCACTCGTTGGCGGCCAGCGCCAGCAGAATACCGATAACGATGGTGAGGACCTCGGTGATAAGTACCGCCGGGTCGGGTTTGAATGAGAGCTTCATAGGTGCTGTCCTTGCGTCCTTCGGGTTCAGTGCCAGTTTAGACAGATAGTGCCCACAAATGCCAGCGCCAGGTTTTTACGAGGAGAGTAAAATGGGTGGCCATAAAAAATAGTGTCAGGCTTCAGGGGGCAGGCTCTTCGTCCTGCTGCGGGCCTGGGTACGACAACGCTTTGAGCAGTAGACAATAGAGGCCCATTGATTGCGCGACTGCCATTTTTTCCGATTCTCAAAAGGGCGCTGGCAAACCGGGCAAAGCTTGGAATCGGTCAACATTGGTGCGCCCGTTTTACTTTGTGCCAGAACGGGAAAAAGCCTTTAAGAGGTTCATCTGGGCAAGGCCAAACAAAGCGCCGGGGCTCGCGGCTTCCACGCCAATGCACCGTGGTAGGGTGTTCCCGATGGATAAGGCGTTGCGATGCGGGCAACTGATGTTCAAAACGGGAGAATTCGCCGACAAATATCTGCATGCCTTCGATTTTGTTTGCCCAATGCAAAATAAAGCGCCATCTCAGTGGGCTGATGGGGAAGCGCTGGAACAAATCCGGTTCAATGATTAATACCCGGTTGACGGCTGCCCCCCTGTGCCATTTATGGTCAAGATTCCAGACTGAATAACACAGGGTGGTGTTGTGACTCAGGCGCTGTGAATCAAAATGGCTTTCAGGCAATGAAAAAGGAAGCGCAAGCTCGTCGCGTTGTGCAAAGCATTGGGGTAATTCCATGTCTTCCAGTTGTGGGTAAGTGAGATCTATGAAGGTATTGGTCTGAAGAGTATGTGAGTACTTATTTATGTTGTCCTGGTTGGCGGTATAGATGCGGTTTCGGGAAGTGCCAGCCACCCATTGCCAGCTTAAAAAATTGCTCGCAAGGTCGCCGTCCAGCAAATGATAAAACAGCCACCTGGCCGGTTCGAACCAGTGGGTTTTAGCAACGTGGCAGTGCATGAATGCGAGCCAAAGGCGCGCATGATTGTGAATATAACCACGCTGAGTGAGCTGGCGGACACTGTCATCAATAACGTCTATCCCGCTGCTGGCATTAATGAGTGCTCGTGCTGGCTGTTTATAAAGTGCTGACGGTTGCGCCCTAACCAGATCAGAAAATATTCCCTCTGCCTGCTGTAACCACTGGTACTGAAAGTATTCCCGCCAGGCAAATTCTGCCATCAGCCGCTCACATTGTGCTGGGCTGAACCGGGAAAGGACAGCGGCCAAAATGCCGGGTAACTGCAAAATGCCGTGGGTAATAAAGGGGCTAAGCCGGGTAACATTGCCGTTGAGGTAATTGCGGTTTTGGGCGTACGCAACAGGGTCTGCGGCCTCAACCCAGGCATCCAGTTCCTGGTAGTCAATAAGGTAGTTGCGGGCGTATTGAGCATCGGTCATAGTGAACGTTAATACAGGTATTAACACCAAACTGATCACCGTATTGCGGCGTGCGCCGCGATACTAATCCAAATGGAGCTTGTTATGAAACCACTCAAACTCGCCAGGTCAATTTGTGTGGCAGGGGCGCTCTCGTCGGTGTGCTGCGCGAACGCGATCAGTCAGGAAAACAACAAAGCCCAAACGCAACCAGTTCCGCTGGCAACGTCCGTGGTTACACTCTCTCAGGCCCAGATGGAACAGTTATCCGGCAGTGTGTTCTATCAGTATTTTGCTGGCCAGACGTATGGAACGGAGGATACTTTGGTTGGGGTTGCGGTTATCGAACCTGGCCAGGAAATTCACCCACCGCACCAGCACGCAGAAGAAGAATTTCTAATGGTTATCGAAGGGGCTGGAATCTGGACACTGAATGATGAAACTTTTACAGCCCAGGCCGGAGATATTCTTTATGCTGCGCCATGGGATTTGCACGGTGTGCTAAACAGCGGAGATAAGCCCTTGAAGTTTGTTGTGTTTAAATGGAACAACAAGGGGGTGGCTGCACCTGCGGAACCGTAACGGTTAATTTTTCTGGTAAAAGGTCAAAGCACATTTTTGTATAGCTTGCGGAACTTTACGTTAACTTGCATTGCAGGTAAGCCAAGACTTCATTACACTGCGCGCCGAAAATTCAGCGTTCGGGCATGAACCCGACTATCATCAAGAGTCAATCTGTATTCTGGCCGTTAGCGTCGTATCGGTATTATGGCCGCTTTTCGTTATCCAGTTATCAAGCAGTAGTAGAGTTTTTTATGAAGATTAAATCATTTTTGCGCCTGTCTGTTGCCGCCGCTCTGGCTGCAGCTAGCGCTCCTTCTGTATTCGCCGCAGGTTTTCAAATCAACGAACACAGTGCCAATGGCCTCGGCCGTTCCTTTGCGGGCCAGGCGGCTTTGCCTGAAAACGCCACTATTCTGGCCACAAACCCTGCTGCAATGACGGTATTCAAAACTACCCAGGTCAGTGCGGCGTTAAGCTACATCAACCCCAACATTGACGTTGATGGTGACTTGACAGTTAATGTTACCGGTACGCCCCTTACTGTAGATGCCAGTGAAGACGATATCGCTGGCGATGCGTTTGTACCAGCCGCATTTTTTGTCACGCCGCTGAATGACAGGCTTTCTGTTGGTTTCGGAGCGTTTGCGAATTACGGTCTGTCTACCGATTACAGTGAAGATTACAATGCCCTTCATTTTGCAGATGACGCCGAGATCACCACAGTAACGCTGAACCCAGCTGTGGCCTATAAAGTAACTGATACCCTGAGCCTGGGCTTTGGCGTGAGCGCTACTTATGCAGAGGCAAAAATCTCCACTTCAACTCCCAAGCTGATCGGGCAGGCAACAATGGGTGCCATTCCGGGCAACGCAACCATTCTGCAGCTTGAAGGCGACGACTGGGGTTACGGCTGGAATGTGGGTGCCTTCTGGCAGGTTTCTGAAAGCACGGACATCGCACTGAGCTACCGTGCAGAAACGAAGCTGAACCTGGAAGGTGAAATTCGTTCTGATCTGGAAGCTGAGCTGAACCAGGGTGGTTCACTGGATCTGAATCTTGCTGCCATTACCGAATTTGCCGTGAATCACCGCATCGATCAGCAATGGTCTGTGCAGTTCAGTGTTAACCACACTGAGTGGAGCTCATTCGACAAACTTGAAGCGCAGTTAGACAGTGGTTCAACTTTGTTGTTGAAAGAAGAAGATTTTGAGAATACCTGGCGTGTGGGCGTAGGTGCGACCTACGCAATGAGCGATGAACTGACCTTGCGTGCCGGTTATGCCTATGATGACGGCGCGGTTTCTTTCGCACACCGTTCACTGAGTATTCCGGATACTGATCGTCACTGGATTTCTGCCGGTGCAACGTATGCGCTGAACGACACCATGAACGTAGACTTCGGCTACGCGTTCCTGAAAGGCCGTGAAGCCAACGTTCACAGTGAGTACGATCGTATTCCAAGTGTACTGGTTGCAACCGAGTCAGCCACGGCTCACATTCTGAGTGCACAGTTCAACGCGGCGTTTTAAGCCTCGTCGTTGAACAGAAAGCCCGCCGTGAGAGCGGGCTTTTTGCTTTTTGTGCTGTGATAAAGCCCCAAGATTCAACGGCAGGATCACCAGCGCTTGATCATCGTATCGTACACTTCCTCATCGAGCAGGCTGGGGCGCTCGCCAATGGTTGCCGAATCAAGCGCCGCTTGTGCAGATGGCCAGTCTGGCTGTGTAACGCCGTCGATGATGAACGTTGATGAGTCGCCGATGGTGGAATCATCCAGGGGGAAGGCGAGCAGGGCCCGCTCTTTTGTAAGCTCGGGATGCAGGGTTTTGCTACTGGCGATGAGTTCGGCCACGCCGTCGCCGTTGATGTCTTTACTCAGCCAGGGGACACCCAAAATGCGATTGTAACTGCCATCCGCCTGCATTTGTTGTATGGCAGAATTGAAAGACACAATAACACTTTCTGCATTTGTGTAATTCTTGCTGAGCGTCAGGTAAAAATGCCCCTTAAGCAGTGGTGCTCCGGAAAGATACAGTCGGGTGCCCTTGCCAATCATAAGAAGGCGGTTGAATTCCTCTGCCAGCAGGCGGGTGGTCATTAGGTAGGGTGCGCGACCATCGGCCAGCTGTTTGAATGCGTCGTACGCTGAGGGGTTTCTGGACCATTTGACCTGCTTGAGCAGGCGCATTTTACCGGTATTGACGAAACGGTTTTCAATTGCCACCCGGTTGTCTTTAAGGTGCGGCATTAAGCGGATGTCGGAGACGTTTTGGTTGCGATTGGCCGCATAAAGGTAGAAGGGCAGATAACCATCAGAGTAAATAAACTGGCTGTTACGATCATTGAAATCGATAAAGGCAAACTCGCCATCCAGTTTACCGGCACTCAGGCCGCTACCCAGAAAAGCCGGCCGCAATATCTGCACGTCAACCGGTATTTCCATGCGCTCAAACGCCTCCTGTACAATGGCAGACAAGCGGGAGGGTTCGCCTTCGTAATCCACATAGGTGCTGAACGGTGAGGCCGCCAGACGCACCTGGGCTGATGCCTGCCCAATGCTGATTACGCTTACCATCAGAGCCCAAAGGGCAAATCGCATGGCCAGTTCCTTTTTGAGTTAGTTTTTCAGCCGAAACGGTTTCAGGCAGTGAAATACTCCCCGATTAATCAATAAGCTTATACCAAATTGGATCAGAAAAAAGCTCAGTCGCCAAAACTGCCGGCTGCACCCGGGAATACCACCGGGCTTTCCAGGCCGTCCTCACTGACACTGGCTACGCCGAAGAAGTAATTGTCGATAACGATGTTGTCGAGCGTAACTTCAGTAACATTACCGACATACTTGCTGTACTGCCATTGCGGGGCGTCGGTGTAACGCCAGTACACCTTGTAACCTGCGAGCTGGGGGTTTTGCTCTGTGTTTGCTGCCCGCCAGCGCAACGTGGTTGACGGTTGCACCGCGCCTGCAATAGAAACTTCGGCAGGGGGAGTTGGTGCCCAGGCCATACTGGCCAGGCTTACTGCGTTCAGTGCCGTAAGTTTGGCAGCGTAGTCAAAATTAACTCCGTCCAGCGTGTCGCCATAACGAACGCCATTTTCGCTGCGCAGATCCTGATGTTGGCGGTGGTAGTGCTCATTGGTTTCCATAATGCGAATGCCCGGGTAACCCAGATCATTGAACGGGCGGTGGTGGCCGCCGCGCCCGAAACGGTCGAGACGGTAGATCACCATGGTATCGAGGTTGGGAATGTAATCGTCGGCGATTTTATCGATGTAACGGGCCAGGTTGCGGCTGGGTGAGTCCACTTCACCACCGGTAAAGCGTCGCAGGCGGGCTTCGTCGTCGGTTTCTGTCATGCGGGTGCCTTCGGCAAACAGGCGTGCTGTAGTGTTGTTGATTACACCATTGATGCCGGCAATGTTTCCGATCATGTCGTTGTTGAGCACCGCCTTGAGCCGCCAGCCTTCCCGCTGTGCTTTGGCGGCCAGAATTTTTCCGCCAAACAAGCCCTGCTCCTCGCCGGAAAGAGCGGCATACACAATACTGCCCTGGAATTGGTATTGGCTCAGCACACGAGCGGCTTCCAGTGTCCCCGCTACGCCAGAGGCATTGTCATTGGCGCCGGGGGCGTCGGATACGGCATCCATCACATCCGAAACCCTTGAATCGATGTCGCCGGACATAAGTACATAGCGATTGGGGTCGCTGATACCCCGCTGGACGGCGATGACATTCACCACCTCGGTGGGCTGTGGAATGCGCTTTTCACCGCTGACTGTACCTGCCACGTAATACACTTCCAGGCAGTTACCGCACTTGGATGAGATGGCTTCAAACTGCTGTTTGACCCAGCGCCGGGCGGCGCCTATTCCGCGGGTTTCGGATTCCGTTTCGGAAAGAGTATGGCGGGTGCCGAAATTCACCAGAGCGGTGATGTCCTGCTCAATGCGCTGGGCAGAAATCTGCGCCTGAATGTCGTGCAGGTCGCTTTTGTGATCGGCGGCTGGTGCGTCAAATGCCAGCCAAGGGGCAATCAGCCCCAGGGTTATCAGGCGCAAAATCATGTTAGTTCCTTGATGCAGTTTATTTTCACGCCTGAACCACTGTTGGGTAGGCGTGATTAGATAAAGGCGTAAGCGTCGCCAAACAGGTTGTCACTGTCCATGCCCCGCGCTTTGAAGTCATCACGGGCGGTTTTGGCCATCTCGAATCGCCCGGCGATGTAGACCTGGGTTTCGGCAAGCGATGGGTAATCAGCCAAAACGGCGTGATGCACCCAGCCGGTACGACCGGTCCAGTCATCATGGGCAAATTCTACCACTGGCAGGAAGGAAAAGTGGCTGTGCTGTTCGGCCAATGAGGTCAGTTCATCGAACAGGTACAGGTCTTCAACGTGGCGGCCGCCCCAGTAAAGGTGCACTTCGGCTTGCGGGTCATCATGCAGGGCCTGCTTGAGAATTGAATAGGTGTAGGAAAAGCCGGTACCACCGGCAATCAGTATCATGGGATTGCCATTGGGCTGCAAATACGCTTCGCCGTGCCCGCCACTCAAGGTAATTTCGCCGTCGTTTTTCATCCGTTCCAGTACCTCTGTTGCATAGGCGTTATTTTCATCTGCGCCGATGTGCAGTTCAATTCGCTGGTTTTCATACGCAGCGCTGGCAATGGAAAACGGCCGTTTGTCATTTTCGCCCATGTGCACCAGCACATACTGGCCAGCTTTGAAATCGACTGGCACAGAGGGGATCAACTCGACTTTATAAACAACCTTGGTCAGAGGAACGATCTGGGCGACCTGACAATGAAATTCGGACATGCACTCTCTTCTTAACAATAAGTAAAACGTAAAAAATGGCCTATCAATCCATGATACCAAGCTCGTCCCAGATGTCATCCACGCGCTGTTTCACAGCTTCGTCCATAACAATAGGGGTGCCCCATTCCCGGTCGGTTTCTCCGGGCCACTTGTTGGTGGCATCCAGACCCATTTTGGAGCCGAGGCCTGAAACCGGTGAGGCGAAATCAAGATAATCAATCGGCGTGTTTTCGATCAGAACGGTATCCCGGGCCGGGTCCATGCGGGTGGTGATGGCCCAGATTACGTCTTTCCAGTCGCGGGCATTGACATCGTCGTCACACACAATCACAAATTTGGTGTACATGAACTGGCGCAGGAATGACCAAACACCCATCATGACCCGCTTGGCATGGCCTGCATACTGCTTCTTCATCGTCACAACCGCCATGCGGTAGGAACAGCCTTCGGGGGGCAAATAAAAATCCACAATTTCCGGGAACTGCTTTTGCAGAATCGGTACAAACACTTCGTTGAGTGCAACGCCAAGCACGGCCGGCTCATCAGGTGGCCTGCCGGTGTAAGTCGAATGGTAGATAGGATTTTGGCGGTGGGTGATGTGGGTGACCGTAAACACCGGAAACTGGTCTACTTCATTGTAGTAACCGGTATGGTCGCCGTACGGTCCTTCCGGAGCGGTTTCATTTTGGGCAATGTAACCTTCGAGCACAAACTCGGCACTTGCTGGCACCTGGAGGTCGTTGCTGACCGATTTAACCACTTCGGTTTTGCTGCCTCGCAGTAACCCCGCGAATGCGTATTCCGACAGGGTGTCCGGCACAGGTGTTACCGCACCTAAAATGGTGGCCGGGTCTGCACCTAAAGCCACCGACACCGGGTAGGGTTCACCCGGATGGGCCCGACACCATTCCTGAAAATCCAGCGCGCCGCCGCGATGGGACAACCAGCGCATAATCAGTTTGTTTTTAGCAATAACCTGCTGGCGATAAATGCCCAGATTCTGGCGTTTTTTGTGTGGCCCTTTGGTAATGGTCAGGCCCCAGGTCACAAGCGGGGCGACGTCACCCGGCCAGCAGCGCTGAATGGGCAGCGTCGAAAGGTCCACTTCGTCGCCACTGAGCACCACTTCCTGGCATGGCGCGTTTTTCACTACTTTCGCGGGCATGTTCAGTACCTGTTTGAACACAGGCAGCTTGTCCCACAAGTCTTTGAGCCCTTTCGGAGGCTCAGGCTCCTTGAGGTAAGCCAGTACACTACCGACTTCCCGCAGCGCGGCGACGGAACTTTGTCCCATGCCCATTGCCACCCGCTCAGGGGTGCCAAACAGGTTTGCCAGTACCGGGATGTTGCTGCCTTTGGGGTTCTCAAACAACAGAGCCGGGCCACCTGCCCGCAGGGTACGGTCAGCAATCTCGGTCATTTCAAGGTCGGTATCAATGGCGTGGGAGATGCGTTTAAGCTCACCCTTTTGCTCCAGCTGGTGGATAAAGTCGCGCAAATCTTTGTACTTCATTTGAACAGGTCTGGTCCGCAGGCTACTATTTTTCCAGCAGTATATCATTTAAGCCTGACACCTGTTGAGCAAATCGTTGGTTCTGCCCGAAAGCAGGCAAGCGATATCGACGACGGAAAAATAAGCTGGACAGGTTAAGGAAATGGTAGTGTGATACGGCATGGTTTGGTGAAGGAATGTAAACCGTTCATCAGCAAGCCAATCTGTCGGGTTCAAGGGCCTGGCGCAAAACTGACATCAGACATGTGGTACGGTATCGAAGGATCCCGGCGAGTGGAGAGTGTAATGATTTTTTTTGACCAGGACATGACCGAAGAACTGAACCTAATCCTCAAATTCCCCAGTGAAAGTTTGCTTCAGGGGCTCAAGATTCACCACGATGCCAACCAGTCTGTGGTCCACGCCGCCGAACGCCTGTATGCCAAAGGCATTATTTCCCAGCCCGATGGTGGTTACTTAACTGATTTGGGCATTGATATTGCCGAACACGCCCGTCGCATTCAGTCGGCACTGGCCATGAAATTCAACTGAACCAGTTGTGAAAAATTAAAGGGCTTTAGGTTCCGGGGCAAAGGCCGATAAAGGCATGACGCCCTTTTTTGTACCCGAACCTGAGTTGCTAATATGAAACGCACAACTTCACATTTACTGACCTCCCTGCTTGCGCTGGGTTGCTTGTGGAGCAGCCATGGGGCTGCACAGGAAATCAAGGCTGTGCAGCTGTACTCGCAGGATGAACTCATCCGCCTGATTAACCGTAACGAGCATCTGGACCGGGTGGTAATGGACCGCTGTCAGCTGGTGCAGGACATTGAAGCCCGCGCAGAAGTGCTTAACGTACCCGCCTACCAGTTTTTGTGGGGCGACATGCTTGCCTGGGGCGTGTGTGTGGATGCGGAACCTGAACGTGGTGTAGATATGATGAAAGTGGCAGCGGAACAGGGCCTGCCTGCGGCACTGGAGCAACTTGGCCGCTACTACGCCAAAGGCATTCTGGTGCAGAGCGACAAGCAGCGCGCAGTAATTTATCTGCGTGAAGCTTCGGCTTTGGGCAATCTCAAAGCCAAGCTGCAATTGGCGGAGCTTTTCATTGCCGGTCACGGCAGCCCTTACGATTACGAAGATGCCTATCGCTGGCTTTACAACGCGGTGACCGACGACAAGCAGGTCCATCAGCAAATTGCCGGCTATCTGGCTGAGCTGGAAAAGCTGATGCACCCCAAAGCCGTGCGCAATGCCCGCAAGGAACTGGATAGCTGATTAAGCCTGACTAAACGCTGCTCTGTTTCTGCAGGCACAATAATTTTTCTGCAAGGTGGATTTCGCCTGACCTGGCCTGGTGCCCGGCAGGCCAGTTCCGCTAACCCATCGTTAAAAAAGGCTTTTTACAACATTACTGTTATACTGGAGCCACAACCTTTCTGCAGCCCAAATCTAAGACGTAAATTCATGAGTGATGATCCACACTATCAGCGCGAAAAATCCAAGTACGAAAAACCGGTAGCCAGTCGGGAATACCTGATGTCGGTGATGAAGGAACACGGCAGGCCAATGTCGTTTCTGGAGCTGTGCGCGATTGTGGACGCCACCGAAGAAGACAGTCGAATTGGCATTCAGCGCCGCCTGCGCGCCATGGAGCGGGAAGGCCAGGTGCAGTTCACCAAGCAGAAAAAGTACATACTGCAAAAACAGGAAGAGCTGTTTCGAGGGCGGGTGATTGGCCATCGGGACGGTTACGGCTTTTTACGCCCGGAAGACAAAAGCGGTGATTTGTTCATCAGTGCCGGGCAAATGCAGTTATTCATGCACGATGACATTGTGGAAGCCAGAGAAAGCGGCACCGATCGTCGCGGTCGCCGTGAAGCCTATATCACCCAGGTTGTGGAGCCACGCAGTGAGCCTATTGTCGGGCGCTATTACACCGAGCATGGGTTGGGTGTGGTGATCCCGGACGACAGTCGCCTCAATTATGAGATTGTGATCCCGCCGGAGAGTACCCACGGTGCCCGTATGGGGCAGGTTGTGGTGGTGGAAATTACTCAGCGGCCCCGTCGTCGCGTCAGCCCGGTTGGAAAAATCATTGAAGTGCTCGGCGAGCATATGGCGCCGGGTATGGAAATCGAAATGGCGCTGCGTACCTTCGACATTCCCCACGTGTGGCCCAAAGGTGTTGAACGCCAGATTGAAGGCGTGGGTGAAGAAGTCCCGGAAGAAGCCAAAACCGGGCGCATTGATTTGCGCCAGTTGCCGCTGGTGACGATCGACGGCGAAGACGCCCGGGATTTCGACGATGCGGTATTTTGCGAACCTCTCGATGAGGGTGGCTGGCAACTGTGGGTAGCAATTGCGGATGTCAGCTACTACGTTCGCCCGGGCACCGCGCTGGATACCGAAGCGCAGAATCGTGGTAATTCGGTGTATTTTCCTGAACAGGTCATACCCATGCTACCTAAGGTACTGTCGAACGGTTTGTGCTCGCTGAACCCGGAAGTGGACCGCCTTTGTATGGTTTGTGAGATGACCATCAGTGAACAGGGCAAGCTGAAAGACCATCAGTTTTATGAAGCGGTCATGAATTCCCACGCCCGTTTTACCTATACCAAGGTTTGGCACATTCTGCAGGGCGACAAGGAACTTCACCAGCGTTATGCCGACCACGTGCCTCATTTGCGTAACCTGCATGACATGTATCGGGCGCTGAAAAAGGCCCGTCAGCATCGCGGTGCAATTGAATTTGAGACTCAGGAAAGCAAATTTGTTTTTAACGCCCAGCGTAAAATTGAAAACATTGTGCCGCTGGAACGCAACGATGCGCACAAGCTGATTGAAGAATGCATGATCATGGCCAACGTCAGTGCGGCCAAATATCTCGAAGCTAATAAGGCGCCAGCCTTATACCGAGTGCACGATAAACCGGATGCGGACAGACTGTCGGCGTTCACTGCCTATCTGGGCGAAATCGGCGTACCACACCGCATTTCTGATGAGGCTACACCGGCCGATTTCACTGATGTGGTGAACAAAACCCTGCAACGCCCGGATCAGGAACTTATCCAGACGATGCTTTTGCGCTCTATGAAGCAGGCGGTTTATGACGGTGAAAACATCGGCCATTTTGGTCTGGCACTGGACGCCTACGCCCACTTCACCTCACCCATTCGGCGCTACCCGGACCTTGTGGTGCACCGCGCCATCAAGGGGCTGATTGCAAAACAGAAAGGTAAAAAGGCGGTGTCGGGCGCCAAGGCCTATACCATTGAGGAAGTTGAACAGCTTGGTGAACAGTGCTCCATGACGGAGCGCCGTGCTGATGACGCTACCCGAGATGTCTCCGACTGGCTGAAGTGTGAGTTCATGCTCGACCACGTGGGCGATCAGTTCGAAGGGGTAGTGGCCTCGGTGACCGGCTTTGGTTTGTTTGTTCGCCTCACTGAGTATCATATTGACGGGCTGGTGCACATCACCTCCCTGGATGATGACTATTATCGTTATGACGACGTCAAGCAAATGCTGATTGGGGAAAGTGGTCACAACCAATTCCGTCTCGGCGATGCCGTTACCGTGAAAGTTGCAGCGGTCAATCTGGATGAAAGAAAAATTGATTTGTTGCTGGATAAGTCTATGCTTCGCGGGCGCAGCGGCCGCAAGGTTCCGGTAAAAGCGGTCAGCAATAAACCACGGGGCAAGTTGGGCGGCGATTCAGACAAGCGTAAAGGCGGCAAAAACAGCGGTCGTAGTGCGGGTAAGTCATCGGCACGCCCCTCAGCAAAGAAAGGTAAGAAACGTTAAATGGCCCAGCAAGAATGGCTTTACGGTCTGCATGCCATGCAGGCGGTGTTGGAAAAAGAACCCGAGCGGGTAATTGAAATATTCGTTCTTAAAGGTCGGGATGATGAACGCCTGACCAACATCATCAATCAGGCCCGGCGCTTTGGCGTCAGCGTGCAGTTCTGCCAGCGTAAGGTGCTGGATGACAAGGTGCAGGGTGAGCAGCACCAGGGCGTTGTCGCCCGTGCCAAACCTGCGCGGGTACTGGATGAGTCCGATTTGGACCAAATCCTGGCCACGCAGAGCAATGCCCTGCTGTTAGTACTCGACGGAGTGACAGACCCGCACAATCTCGGCGCTTGCCTGCGTACCGCCGATGCTGCAGGGGTGCATGCTTTGGTGGTACCCAAAGATAAGTCGGCCAGCCTGACCGCGACCGCCCGAAAGGTGGCCTGTGGTGCGGCGGAAACCGTACCCTTGATTCAGGTCACCAATCTGTCTCGCACGTTAAAGCACCTTCAACAACAGGGGTTGTGGATTGTGGGAACTGCCGGGGAGGCCGAACAGCTGATATATGACGTCAGTCTGACAGGCCCGACGGCACTGGTGATGGGGGCGGAAGGCAAAGGTATGCGCAGGCTCACCCGGGAAAATTGCGACCAGTTGGTAAAGCTACCGATGGCAGGTAGTGTATCCAGCCTGAACGTTTCCGTTGCAACCGGAATTTGTTTGTACGAGATGGTACGCCAGCGTTCTTTGTAACTGATAAGCTTTTCAAACGCTTACAGACGCTGTAAAGATTTGTGTAATGCCCCGGGGATGTGGGTGTAAATAAATTGTTAAAAATAGGGTGTGGTGGTCGCAGAAATTCCTCTATGATGGGGCTGTGGCCAAGGCTGAAAGCCACAGGGATGCCATTGCAGTACCGTTGAGGTAACAGCGGTTATGACATCTGTCCGATGTATTGAACAAGGAAATCCCTATGAAAAAGCAATTTTGTTCCGGCTCTGTTTTTCGGGGCGCAGCGGCGCTGTCATTCTTCACACTTTACGCATACTCTTCATTTTCATACTCAACTGAATCTGCACTGCCGTCTGATATCACCGATTCACCCAGCCCAAAGGCAGCGCGCTATCTCATCACATTTAACGAAACCCTGACCAAGGATGCACCGAATACCGATTTATTGTTGGGGCCAGCAAAGGCCCGTTCGGGTTCCAGACCTCCCCGAAGGGAGTTGGACGAACAGAAAGCCAGCCAGTTATTGCAGGTCGAAGGTGTTCAGCCTCTCAAGACTATAAGGCGCCAGCGTCTGGTCGCTGCCGAGTTGACTGACGCACAACTTCAGCGATTGCAGGGCAAGGCAGATATTAATCGCATTGAACCGGACCATGTCCGTTACCTAATGGCTCAGAATATTCCCTATGGTTACAACCTGATCCAGGCCAGCCAGCTTTCCCAAAGCGATACATCTGCGCGCAAGGTGTGTGTGCTGGATACCGGTTATCAGTTGGGGCACCCGGACCTGCCCGATCAAAACAATGGTGCCAGCGGTGAGGCCAATAACTCTGAGGTAGGGCAATGGTATGTGGATGGTTACGGGCACGGTACCCATGTTGCCGGAACTATTGCCGCATACGACAACTTTGAGGGAATGGTAGGTGTTTATCCGGGAGTCTCCATTCACGCGGTTAAGGTGTTTGACAACCGCGGTAACTGGACGTATTCGTCGGATTTGATTGAAGGGCTAAACCAGTGCCGGGATGCCGGGGCCAACGTGATCAACATGAGCCTGGGAGGGGCAGGGTCTTCACTGGCAGAACAGAACGCCTTCGAGGATGTGGCAGCAGATGGCATATTGCTGGTCGCCTCTGCCGGTAATGACGGAACCAGTACGCTCAATTATCCGGCTTCCTACGATTCGGTGATGTCAGTGGCTGCCGTTAACAGTCAGGAGAGGCGAGCCAGCTTCAGCCAGTTTAATTATCAGGTGGAAATTGCGGCGCCGGGTGTAAATGTACTTTCGACCGTACCCACTAACGAGTATGCGAGCTACAGTGGCACTTCCATGGCAGCACCCCATGTGGCAGGAGCCGCAGCACTGGTTTGGAGTTTCTTTCCGGAGTGTGGTGCGTCTGAAATTCGCCAGGCCCTGAATCTTACCGCAAAAGACAAAGGCCGCACCGGAAGGGACCCATACTTCGGTTACGGTATTGTGCAGGTGGCCGATGCCTATGACTATATCAGTACACAGGGCTGCGAAGGGGACCCTGAACCCATCGAAGAGCCAGGGATAGAGCCCATTGTTGGGGGTGTGGAGAACATTACCATTCGTCGAAACGATTGGTATCGCACCAGCATTGACGTACCTGAGGGAGCGCGCTCGTTGGTGGTGACTATTCAAGGAGGGCTTGGTGATGCCGATCTGTATCTTAACCATCTAAATCAGCCTTCACTGAGCCGCTATGTATGCCGCCCCTATAACGGTGGTAATGAGGAAAGCTGCGAGATTGCCAACCCTCAGCCAGGCACCTGGCACATTGGCCTGTATGCGTATCTGTTTACCCGCAATGTGGATTTAAGCTGGCACATTGAGTAACTGATAGCGCGACAGCGAAATTCGTTAAATACACCTACGGCAGCCATTGAGCTGCCTTTTTGCAGATTGCCGATATCTGCCACTGCCCCTTACCCAAACACGCCGGACAAAGATCATGTTTAAATTGTCAAATCCTTTTAAATCATAGGGTTGTTGAACAAGGTCTATAGATTGTATAGGCTGGCTGATGCAATCTTAAAGGGGCAGGTAACGGATGAAGCGGGGCATAAGCGCAGTAATAATTCTGTTGTGGTTTGGGCGGGCGCAGGCTGAAAAGCCGAAGGATTTTGTTGAACTCAATACGGCCATGCCGGATGCCTCTTATGACATTCGCTATTTTGGTTCGCAAAATTTTGTTGGCGAGCCCATCGACGGGTACCTTGCACCCAAATGCCTTTTGCAGCGTGAAGCTGCTGAGTCACTAATTCGGGTGGCTAAGCAGGTTGCAAAACAGGGCTTGCGTCTGAAAATCTTCGATTGTTACCGCCCGCAACGTGCGGTTAGCCACTTTATGCGCTGGGCCCAGGATCTCAGCGATAAACGCACTAAAGCAGAGTATTACCCCAACCTGGCCAAAGAGACGTTAGTCGGTGACTACATCGCCGAACGCTCCGGACACAGTCGCGGCGCAACGGTTGACCTTACGCTGGAATTTCAGCAAACCAACGGGCATTGGCAGGAACTCGATATGGGTTCCGCCTTTGACCTGTTTGATACACTTTCCAACACCGATGATCCAAGAATCAGCGAGCTTCAGCGCCAAAACCGCCAGTTGCTCAAATCAATGATGGAAGCCGGAAGCTTTGAAAACTATTCCATGGAGTGGTGGCATTACTCTTACCAGCCCCAACCCTATCCTGATACCTATTTCAACTTTGCAATCGAATAATCTGTGTTTCCGGAGCGGGTTTCCGGTCTGCCAAGTCTGCTCTGCTGAACTTATGTGCCAGTGTTATAACGGAGTTGCATTAAAAATAAACCTAAATGATATTGATTCTCAAACGCAATACCGGTAAGGTTTCGTCCGCAATAAAATTCGTTGGATAAAAGGACACATTGTGAAAGCAAGCATACTCGCAACCAGCATTGGACTGATTCTTTCCAGTGCTGCACTGGCTGAAGGCAATACGGCCAGCACCCAAAAGCAATATGATGAACAGCAAACCGAGCGTATTACCGTACGCGGTGCCTACTTTGGTCAGCAGGCCGCTGACTCGGTAAAAACGCCTACCTTGCTGATTGATGTGCCCCAATTTGTATCGGTTGTATCTGCCGAGCAAATTCAGCAACAGGCGCTGCAAAGTGTAGCTGATGTGGTGCAGTATACGCCGGGTGTTACCATTGGCCTGGGTGAAGATCACCGTGACCAGATGACCATTCGCGGGCAGAACACCACTGCGGACTTCTTTGTTGATGGCTTACGCGACGATGTCCAGTACTTTCGCCCTCTGTATAACCTGGAGCGGGTTGAAATTCTCCGTGGCGCGAACGCACTTCTGTTTGGCCGTGGTGGCGGTGGCGGTATCATCAACCGTGTGACCAAAGAGGCCGAGCTGAGCGGAACTTTTTCAGCGTTTAGCGCCAACCTGGATACTTTTGGTGCCTCAATGGCAACCATTGACACCAACCAGGTGATTGATGGTTCGCAAGCTTTGCGACTGAATGCCTTCCATGAGCAGGTAGACAACCACCGTGACTTCAAAAATGGCAGTCGTTACGGTGTAAACCCGACGTACAGCTGGGCGATCAGCCCCGACACCAAACTGGTGCTTTCTTACGAGTATCTGGATGACGATCGTCTGGTTGACCGCGGTATTCCTTCGGAAAACGGTAAGCCTGCAGCCGGCCACCAGGACACCTATTTTGGTGACCCGGACTTTAACCGCACTACCTTGCAGGCGCAGATTGCCCGCGCCCGCATCGATCACATGATTTCAAGCAATTGGTCATTGAATGCCACGCTGCAATACGCTGATTACGACAAGTTCTATCAGAACCTGTATCCGGTGGCGTTCGATTCCACAGCGGCAACGGTTAAGCTGGATGGTTACCGGGACGGCACTGACCGTGACAACCTGATCTTCCAGTTCAACGCTGTAGGTCAGTTCGATACCGGGTCGGTAAGCCATACGTTGCTGGCGGGGTTTGAATACGGTGACCAGGATACCGCCAATTATCGCAAAGACGCGCTTTTTGTTGATAGTAACGACGATCAAATCACTTTTGAATTCAGCAATCCATTAGAGGTGCCGGAGTTCGGGCTTACCGGTGTTGTGCGTGACACTGCCTCAAATGTGAAATTTACCTCAGCCTTCGTTCAGGATGAAATTGCCCTGTTTGAGCAACTGATTCTGGTCGCTGGCCTGCGTTATGACCGCTTCGATATTGATGTGCTGGATGTGATTGAACAGAACAACGGCAGCGAAGATGGCAACAACGGTGCACTGGGTCGTGTAGACGAAGAAATCTCCCCTCGTGTGGGCCTGATATACAAGCCGCTGGACAACGTATCCGTGTACGCCAGTTTGAGCCAGTCATTCCTGCCACGCTCCGGTGATCAGTTCCTGACACTGAGCCTGAGTTCTCAGGCCCTGGCGCCAGAAGAATTCGAAAACCGTGAAGTGGGTGTGAAGTGGAACCTTTCTGACGCGCTGAGCCTCTCCGCTGCGGTATTTGAAATTGAGCGTGAGAATGGCAGCGTGACCGACCCGGCTAACCCGGAACGTTCGCTGTTGACCGGAACCGAAACCAAAGGGTTTGAATTCCAGTTGGCAGGCCAGTTGGCGGATAACTGGTCTGTCAGTGCCGGCTACAGTAATCTCGACGGCCAGGAAATGGGGCGAGTTGCCGATGGCGAAGTGAACAACCGTACCCTGGCGCAGGTGCCTGAGCACATGGTGTCCCTGTGGAGCCGCTACGGCTTCAGCGACAAACTGAGCGCTGCCCTGGGTGTTGTTTACCAGTCTGAGCAGTATGCATCACTGGGTAATGCGGTAGAATTGCCAGACTTCACCCGGGTGGATATGGCAGTTTACTACCAGTTGTCTGATGCGTTGCAGGTGCAGTTAAACGTTGAAAATCTGCTGGATGAGGAGTATTTCCCCTCGGCCCACAATGACAACAACATTGCTACCGGTGAACCGCTCAACGCCCGCCTTGGTGTAAGCTACACCTTCTAATTTGCTGATTTTTCAGGCAGTCTTGCTGTTGCCGGGAATTTGACCAAATGGTCAGCCCGGCAACGCCGCCAGGCCCAATCAAACCGCTGTATTCAGCGGTTTTTGCGTTTTCAGCACTGCCTAAAATTAATTCACTTTTATGCTATCGCTGCCCGAACTTTTCTGTTATTATTTCGCGCCCTTTTTATGGGGGTATGTATATAAAAGCAGCAATTCCTGTTGTTTTTAGCAGCGTAACGACCCGGAAGGGTTTTAATTAATAGCGGAGCACTAACATGATCCAAATGCAAACTAACCTGGATGTAGCCGACAACAGCGGCGCTCGCAGGGTTCAGTGTATTAAGGTTCTTGGTGGCTCGCATCGCCGTTATGCAGGTATCGGTGACATCATCAAAGTTACCGTCAAGGAAGCAATTCCTCGCGGTAAGGTAAAAAAAGGTGACGTACTGAACGCAGTGGTGGTGCGTACTAGAAAAGGCGTTCGTCGTGCAGATGGCTCTGTCATCCGTTTTGACAATAACGCGGCTGTGTTGTTGAACAACAACAAGCAACCAATTGGTACGCGTATCTTTGGCCCGGTAACCCGTGAGCTTCGGAGTGATAACTTCATGAAGATCATCTCACTGGCCCCAGAGGTACTATAAGGAGTCACGATAATGGCTAGAAAAATTCGTCGTGATGATGAAGTAGTCGTATTGGCGGGCAAAGACAAAGGCAAGCAGGGCAAAGTCCTGAAAGTGCTGGTAGCTGAAGACCGCGTAGTTGTAGAAGGCATTAACCTTGTCAAGAAACACCAGAAGCCAAACCCACACCTGGGTGTTGCTGGTGGCATCGTTGAGAAGGAAGCTTCTATTCACGTTTCTAATGTTGCGATCGTTAACCCGGCAACGGGCAAAGCGGATCGCGTTGGTTTCCGTTTCGAAGACGAGAAGAAAGTACGTTTCTTCAAGTCTAACGGCGAACTTGTTTAATTAATTGGAGAGTACGATGGCGAAACTGCATGATTTCTATAAAGAAACAGTAGTAGCTGAACTTGCGAAGCAGTTCGGGTACAAAAGCGTCATGCAAGTCCCTCGGATTGAGAAAATCACCCTGAACATGGGTCTGGGTGAAGCAGTTGCAGACAAGAAGGTTCTTGAGCACGCGACAGCTGATATGGCTGCTATCGCGGGTCAAAAACCGGTTGTGACAGTTGCTAGAAAATCCGTAGCGGGTTTTAAAATCCGTGAAGGTTATCCGATTGGCTGTAAAGTAACCCTGCGCGGCGAGCGTATGTGGGAATTCCTGGAGCGTTTGATTTCAATCGCAATTCCTCGTGTTCGCGACTTCCGTGGTTTGAACCCTAAATCATTCGACGGTCGTGGTAACTACAGTATGGGCGTGCGTGAGCAAATCATCTTCCCTGAAATCGATTTCGATAAAGTGGATAAGGTTCGTGGTATGGATATTACTATCACTACCAGCGCGAACTCTGATGACGAAGCACGTGCTCTGCTGTCCGCGTTCAACTTCCCATTCAGAAAATAAGGGGTGTAGGGTTATGGCAAAAGAATCAATGAAGGCTCGTGAAGTCAAGCGTGCAAAGCTGGTAGCTAAGTACGCTGAAAAGCGCGCCGCACTTAAAGCGATTATCAGCGATGTTAACGCCTCTGATGAAGAGCGTTGGGATGCTGTTCTGAAGCTACAACAACTGCCACGTGACAGCGCCAAGACTCGTCAGCAAAACCGCTGCCGGATCACTGGTCGTCCACATGGTTTCCTACGCAAATTCGGTCTGAGCCGTATCAAGCTTCGTGAAGCTGCGATGCGCGGTGAAGTCCCTGGCCTGAAAAAAGCCAGCTGGTAAGGAGTAGCTGATAATGAGCATGCAAGATCCTATCGCGGATATGTTTACCCGCATCCGTAACGGCCAGATGGCGCACAAAGTTGCTGTATCCATGCCTTCTTCAAAACTGCGTGTTGCTATCGCAGGCGTGTTGAAAGCTGAAGGTTACATCACTGACTTCGCTGTTTCTGGTGACGTTAAGCCTGTTTTGGAAGTAACTCTTAAGTACTTCGAAGGCAAGCAAGTAATTGACACTATCGAGCGTGTTAGCCGCCCTGGTCTGCGCATCTATAAGAAAAAAGATGAGCTGCCAAAAGTAATGGGTGGGTTAGGCGTTGCTATCGTGTCAACTTCTAAAGGTGTGATGACTGACCGTGCTGCGCGTAAAGCAGGCATGGGCGGTGAGATCATCGGTTATGTAGCGTAATCGGAGGAGTTGAAATGTCACGTGTAGCAAAAGCCCCGGTAGACGTAAAATCAGGCGTAGATATCTCTATCTCTGGTCAAGAAGTCACTGTGAAAGGTAGTAAAGGTACCCTGACTCGCGTATTCAATAACGCAGTTGAAGTAGTACAAGAAGAGAACCAGCTGAAAGCTCTGCCTCGTGAAGGTTTTGCTGATGCATGGGCTCAGGCTGGTACCGCTCGCGCTCTGTTGAATGCAATGGTTATCGGTGTGTCTGAAGGTTTTGAGAAAAAACTGCAGTTGTTGGGTGTTGGTTACCGTGCTCAGGCACAAGGTAGCAAACTGAACCTGACTCTGGGTTTCTCTCACCCTGTTGTATACGAAATGCCACAAGGCATTACCGTAGAAACTCCTAGCCAAACTGAAATCGTCGTTAAAGGCGCCGATAAGCAGGTGGTAGGACAGGTAGCAGCGAACATTCGCGGATATCGTCCACCAGAGCCTTACAAAGGCAAAGGTGTTCGTTATGCTGACGAAAACGTTCGTCGCAAAGAAGCTAAGAAAAAGTAGGTGGGTGATACGATGGATAAAAAAGCAGCTCGCTTGCGTCGCGCTACTCGCGCACGCGCAAAAATTCGTGAACTGGCCGCGCATCGCCTGGTAATTAACCGTACACCTCGCCACATCTATGCTCAGTTGATCGCTCCAAGCGGCTCTGAAGTATTGGCGGCAGCTTCTACCGTTGAAAAAGACTTAGCGAAAGATCTGAAATCAACTGGTAACGCTGAAGCGGCTGCAGCAGTGGGTAAAGCCATTGCTGAGCGTGCTATCGAAAAAGGCATCAAAGTAGTAGCCTTCGATCGCAGCGGTTTTAAATACCACGGTCGCGTTAAAGCATTAGCTGATGCAGCTCGCGAAGCTGGTCTTCAGTTCTAGGAGTGAAGAATAATGGCTAAACAAGAAGTTCAAACAGGTGAAATGCTGGAAAAATTGATTGCCGTTAACCGCGTATCCAAAGTGGTTAAAGGTGGTCGTATCTTCAGTTTCACTGCATTGACAGTAGTGGGTGACGGCAACGGTCGCGTTGGTTTCGGTTACGGTAAAGCACGTGAAGTGCCAGCCGCAATCCAGAAAGCAATGGAAAAGGCTCGCCGCAACCTGGTAGACGTGGACCTGAACGGTCACACTCTGCAGCACCCAATTAAGGGTCGCCACTCTGGCTCTAAAGTTTACATGCAGCCTGCATCTGAAGGTACCGGTATCATTGCCGGTGGTGCGATGCGTGCAGTACTTGAAGTAGCTGGCGTGCAGAACGTACTTTCAAAATGTTACGGCTCTACAAACCCAATCAACGTGGTTCGTGCCACCATTAACGCGCTGACCGAGATGAACTCTCCAGCGGGTGTGGCTGCTAAGCGTGGATTGTCTGTAGAAGAGATTTTGGGGTAATCAGACATGGCAACGATTAAAGTAAAGCAAACGAAAAGTGCGATTGGCCGTCTGCCAAAGCACAAAGCGACGCTGAAAGGCCTTGGCCTGCGTAAAATCAACCATGTCCGTGAGTTGGAAGACACCCCAGCAGTTCGTGGCATGATCAACCGTGTATATTACATGGTTGAGATAGTGGAGGAGTAAGAGATGCGTTTAAACACTATTTCTCCTGCACCAGGAGCAAAAACATCTGGTAAACGTCTTGGCCGTGGTATCGGTTCAGGTCTTGGTAAAACCGGTGGCCGTGGTCACAAAGGTCAGAAAAGCCGTTCAGGCGGTTCTGTTAAGCCAGGATTTGAAGGTGGTCAGATGCCAATCCAGCGTCGTCTGCCTAAGTTCGGTTTCACTTCCCGCAAGGGCCTGGTTACTGACCAAGTAACCCTGACTGAAATCGCCAAGGTAGAGGGTGATACTGTTTCTCTTGAAACCCTGAAAGCAGCTGGTCTGGTCAAAAAAGACATCCAGTTCGTTAAAGTGGTTAAGAGCGGTGAAGTATCACGCGCTGTTACGGTAAGCGGGTTGAAGGTTACTAAAGGCGCGCGTGAAGCGATTGAAACTGCCGGCGGTAAAGTAGAGGAATAAGCTAGATGGCTAAACCAGGATTGGATTCAGGCGCGAAAAGCGGCTTAAGTGAGCTTAAGGCAAGATTGTTGTTCGTACTGGGTGCGATCGTGGTGTTCAGGTTAGGTTCTTATGTACCTATTCCTGGTATCGACGCTGCGGTTCTCGCTCAACTGTTTGAACAGCAAAAAGGCACCATCGTTGAAATGTTCAACATGTTCTCCGGTGGAGCCCTTGAGCGTGCATCCGTTCTGGCTTTGGGCATTATGCCATACATTACTGCATCCATTATCATGCAGTTGCTCACGGTGGTTCATCCACCGATGATGGAGCTTAAAAAAGAAGGCGAAGCAGGTCGTCGTAAGATCAGTCAGTACACGCGTTATCTGACGCTGGTGCTGGCGACTTTCCAATCCATCGGGATTGCGACTGGCCTGCCCAACCTGATTAATGGATTGGTGATAAGTCCTGGCTTCGGATTCTACTTTACGGCGGTAGTGAGCTTGGTCACAGGAACTATGTTCCTGATGTGGCTGGGCGAGCAGATTACCGAACGAGGTATTGGTAACGGTATCTCTATTTTGATATTTGCTGGTATTGTTGCCGGCTTGCCCACAGCGATAGGGCAAACCGCGGAACAGGCACGGCAGGGCGACATCAACATGTTGTTCCTGTTGTTGATTGGTGTGATCGTACTTGGTCTGACCTATCTGGTAGTGTTCGTAGAACGTGCACAGCGCCGGATTGTGGTGAACTATGCCAAGCGTCAGCAAGGCCGCAAGGTCTTCGCCGCGCAAAGCACGCATTTACCACTGAAGGTCAACATGGCCGGTGTTATACCACCGATTTTTGCCTCCAGCATCATTCTGTTTCCAGGCACCATCGCAGGATGGTTTGGTCAGAATGAATCTACAGCGTGGTTGCAGGACGTAGCATTAATGCTTTCGCCCGGTCAGCCGCTGTACGTGATGTTGTATGCAGCAGCGATTATCTTCTTCTGCTTCTTCTATACCGCGTTGGTGTTTAACCCTCGCGATACAGCAGACAACCTGAAGAAATCCGGTGCGTTCATCCCAGGCATTCGCCCGGGTGAGCAAACGTCACGTTATATCGACAAGGTAATGACTCGTCTGACCCTGGCTGGCGCACTTTACATAACCTTTATTTGTTTGGTGCCTGAATTTATGTTGATTGCCTGGAACGTGCCTTTCTACTTCGGTGGAACGTCACTGCTCATCATCGTGGTGGTCATCATGGACTTCATGGCACAGGTGCAGACCCATCTGATGTCTTCTCAGTATGAGTCTGTTCTGAAGAAAGCTAACCTTAAAGGCTACGGCCGCTAAGTTTGGCCTACTACGGAGTGATGTAATGAAAGTTCGTGCATCAGTTAAAAAGATTTGCCGTAACTGCAAAATCATCAAGCGCAACGGTGTTGTGCGTGTAATTTGCAGCTCTGACCCTAAGCATAAGCAAAGGCAAGGTTAATCTTCTACGCGGTGAATAATTCACACAGAGTGTAAGCTGAACCTGACACAGGTTCAGCTTAGTCTGTTGCAGTTTTATACACCTTAAGTTGCAATTTAGTCGGCGGGTAAGTATCCTATCGGGCTTTTTAGGCTGTCGACAATTATTTAGAGGAGTGCTGTTAATGGCCCGTATCGCTGGCATTAACATTCCTGAGCACAAGCACGCTGTGATCGCCCTTCAGGCAATCTACGGTGTTGGTCCTACACGTGCGAAAAGCATCTGTGCAGGCGCTGGTGTTGCAGAATCTACAAAAATCAAAGAGCTTGATGAAGCTACTATTGAGAAACTTCGTGAAGAAGTGGCTAAGTTCACCGTTGAAGGTGACCTGCGCCGTGAAGTTTCTATGAGCATCAAACGTTTGATGGACCTGGGTTGCTTCCGTGGCATTCGCCACCGTCGTAGCTTGCCTCTACGTGGTCAGCGCACTAAAACCAATGCGCGTACCCGTAAAGGTCCTCGTAAGCCAATTAAAAAGTAAGCGGGGGTATTAAGTTATGGCTAAAGCACCAGCTCGTAATACGCGCAAACGCGCAAAACGTCAGGTCGCAGACGGTATGGCTCATATCCATGCGTCTTTCAACAACACAATTGTGACTATCACTGACCGTCAAGGCAATGCACTGGCTTGGGCAACTTCAGGTGGTTCTGGTTTCCGTGGTTCACGTAAATCTACCCCTTTTGCTGCACAGGTTGCTGCTGAGCGTGCTGGCGTTGCCGCACAAGATTACGGTCTGAAGAACCTTGAAGTGTTCGTTAAAGGTCCAGGTCCAGGCCGTGAGTCTGCGATCCGTGCTCTTAACGCCACTGGTTATAAGATCACAAACATTACCGATGTGACCCCTATTCCTCACAACGGTTGTCGTCCACCGAAAAAACGTCGCGTTTAATCGACGGACAGTTGGAGAAAGATCATGGCAAGATATTTGGGTCCAAAACTCAAACTTAGCCGTCGCGAAGGAACAGACCTGTTCCTGAAAAGCGGCGTTCGCGCAATCGATTCTAAGTGTAAGATCGATACTGCTCCTGGTCAGCACGGTGCCCGTCGTGGCCGTCTGTCTGACTACGGTGTTCAGCTGCGTGAAAAACAAAAAGTTCGTCGTATGTACGGCGTTCTGGAAAAGCAATTCCGCAACTACTACAAAGAAGCTGCCCGTCTGAAAGGCAACACCGGTGAAAACCTGTTGCAACTTCTTGAGCAGCGTCTGGACAACGTAGTATATCGCATGGGATTCGCCAGCACTCGTGCCGAAGCGCGTCAGCTGGTTAGCCACAAGGCGATCATGGTAAATGGTCAAGTGGTTAACATTCCATCGTATAACGTTACTGCCGAAGACGTGGTTTCTGTTCGTGAAAAAGCTAAGAAGCAAGCGCGTATCGTTGCTGCTTTGGAGCTGGCTGACCAACGTGAGAAGCCAACCTGGATTGAAGTAGACAGCAACAAAATGGAAGGTACGTTCAAGCGTGTTCCAGAAAGAACTGACTTGTCTGCCGAAATTAACGAACAGTTGATCGTCGAACTTTACTCTAAGTAAAGCTAACTAAAGAGGAAGCATTGTGGGTTCTGTGACTGAATTCCTAAAACCGAGATTAGTTGAGATCGAAAACGTTTCTCCTACTCGTGCCAAAGTAACTTTGGAACCCCTGGAGCGCGGCTTTGGCCACACTCTGGGTAACGCCCTTCGCCGCATCCTGCTGTCGTCCATGCCTGGATGTGCAGTAACCGAAGTGGAAATCGATGGCGTATTGCACGAGTACAGCACCAAAGAAGGTGTTCAGGAAGATGTGATTGAGATCCTTCTGAATCTGAAAGGTTTGGCGGTTCGTCTTGAAGGTAAAGACGAAGCGACTCTTACCTTAGTGAAATCTGGCGCTGGCCCTGTTGTCGCTGGTGATATTCAGCACGATGGCGATGTAGAAATTGTTAACCCTGACCATGTAATTTGTACTTTGACCGGCGAAGCTGAAATCAGCATGCGCATCAAAGTAGAAATGGGTCGCGGTTACGTTCCTGCTGCTACTCGTCGCTCCTCTGAAGAAGATGATCGTCCAATTGGTCGTTTGTTAGTTGACGCTTCCTACAGCCCGGTTGAACGTATTGCTTATACTGTAGAAGCTGCGCGTGTTGAACAGCGCACTGACCTGGATAAGCTGATCATTGATATGGAAACAAACGGCACTCTGGATCCTGAAGAAGCGATCCGCCGTTCTGCAACCATTCTGGCTGAGCAACTGGATGCCTTCGTGGATCTGCGCGATGTATCCGAGCCAGTACAGAAAGAAGAGAAGCCGGAATTCGATCCGATTCTGCTTCGTCCGGTTGATGATCTGGAACTGACCGTACGTTCTGCCAACTGTCTGAAAGCGGAAGCTATCCAGTACATTGGTGACCTGGTACAGCGTACCGAGGTTGAGTTGTTGAAGACTCCTAACCTGGGTAAGAAATCGCTAACTGAAATCAAAGATGTGTTAGCTTCTCGTGGACTTTCTCTGGGCATGCGCCTGGAAAACTGGCCACCAGAGAGCATCGCTGACAAAGATTAATCAGGTTTTATTACAAAACTGATTTGTGAAAGAAGGATAAAACTATGCGCCATCGTAAGAGTGGTCGTCAGTTGAATCGCAACAGCAGCCATCGTCAAGCTATGTTTAAAAACATGGCCGGCTCTTTGGTCAAGCACGAAGTGATCAAAACGACGTTACCCAAAGCGAAAGAATTACGTCGCGTAATTGAGCCTCTTATCACTCTGGCCAAGCAAGACAGCGTTGCAAACCGCCGTCTGGCTTTCGCCCGTACAGGTGATAAAGAAGTAGTAGGTAAACTGTTTAACGAACTGGGTCCTCGTTATGAGGAGCGTGCAGGTGGTTACACTCGTATTCTGAAGTGTGGCTTCCGCGCCGGCGACAACGCCCCTATGGCTTACGTTGAACTGGTAGACCGCGCAGTTGAAGAAGTTGCTGAAGAAGCAGCTGACGCTACTGAAGAATAAGCTCACAAAGCTTGATTAAAAAACCCCGCCCAGGCGGGGTTTTTTGTTTCTGTTTGAGAAACAGATCGTTTACTTTAAGACGCTTAAAAGGCAATTAATTTCAGGTTGCAGGTATTACTTGAAAAATTCGACAAACGGTATCGATTTTGGTGAATACGGTTCAATTTCGTTTGCTGCAATTTTTTCCTCAAGCCTGAGGCAGTATTCGGTTGGATTGGAATCTGCGGAAATGTCTTTGAAATCCCAGTACGCATATTCCCACCATTTTACATTTTGCAGTTTTTCTCTTTCTTTTTCGTTAAATCTATATTTAACAATTTTGGCTGGAACCCCCGCAACAACAGCATATGGTGGTACGTCTTTAGTAACAACAGCTCTCGTGGCGATAACAGCTCCGTCTCCTATTGTAATTCCTGTCGCCAGAGTAACATTGTGCCCAATCCATACATCATTACCAATATTAACAGACAAATCCTGAAGCTGGTGGGGATTTGTAACTTGATATGTGGTTTCTAATTTGGCGTCTTGAGCCGAAATAGTCGAAAGAATAAATGTGGGGTTGTAGGTTATCGCTGAACTGGAGAATCGTTCAATGGGGTGCTTTTCTCCCATAACAGATACTCCGCTAGCAATTGAACAATAGCGACCGACTACAGTGTGTTCGGGTAACTCACTCCATGAGTAAGAGAATGATCCCATGGTGTATAATTTACTGCCTTCAAAATAGCCTGTATAAGGCTCGGCAATTGAATCAGAATAGAAACTTATTCTTTGTCCATCGATAAATCTTGCTCTACCTTTTTGAGAAAAAAATATTCGTTTATTCTTGAATTCGTGTTCAAGAGATTTTTTATAAAATCTACGTTGTATCATGTTTGTTCTTTTTTGGTATTCAATATAATAAAAACTTCAACTCAAGCCTAAAAAGATTGAGCTTAGACTTTACACCTTTTTTTTGTAGTGCAGTCCTCATAAAGGCTGTTAACATAACCTACAATCTTTTCAAGACGAGCCTCGCCTGCACTATTGATTATGTCCGCTCTTAGAATTTTATTAGGGACTTCATCGCATTTTAATGAGTCAATTTTTTCTTTAATATAAGAACGAAAATCTTCGTTTGCATTCGGAGATTTAACAATAAATCTAGCGTTGCTCTGAGTAACTACGTAATTAGGGTTCACGGATTTAATGAATTCGGGGTCAATATTTCCAGCACAGTGAAAAAAAACAATGATCTTGTAAACGCGACTAAGATAATTAAACATGGTGTAGCTTGATGAAGAACCCAGTACCATTAATACATCTTCATAAATAGCTTCCTTGTAATAAATAACTCGAATCCTTCCGAAATTTGGAAGTTGGTTATCAAAAACCACGAAGTGCTGATGATTAAAAGAACTAAGGAATTCCTCGTTGTGTTTTTGGTTGGGATATACTTTGTTGCCTAAATCACCAGTAACGTATCGTGTTCTATATGTGTCTGATGAAAATAATTTGGCTATTTTTTCCTTATCTGATTTTTGGCATGAAACAACGTCTAGACTTGCCAGCATAGCTCCATAGTGGCTCCAGTGCGTATCACAAACTCTATAGGATCGTTTTGGTGATGACCTAAGTGTTTTAATTGGAATGATTAAATCGAAATCTAATGGGGCCAAATCAATTAGTTGATCCAGAGCAGTTTTTCGCGCCCTGGAGTAGGGATAATAATCTGAATATACCATTTCTTTAGACGGGGCGATGAGCATACAGAAATGGATGCCTAACGTTTTTTTTAGTTGGTCCTGATGATTCAGGTAATTCTTCCACGCGCTTCTCTCATAACGGGATAGCTTGATTTTTCCGGTGTATTGTTCGACGCTTTGGTTGCTGTCATTATCGAGAAACAACCAACCGTCTCTACCATGAAGTACTTTTAGGGAACCTTCAATGTGAAATTCTGAGAGAGCAATAAACTTACCACCAAATATTACTCCCACTTGAAAGTAGGGAGCATCAATTGATAGGGAAGTACTAAA
Source organism: Alteromonas aestuariivivens (assembly GCF_003367475.1). Classification (GTDB taxonomy): domain Bacteria; phylum Pseudomonadota; class Gammaproteobacteria; order Enterobacterales; family Alteromonadaceae; genus Alteromonas; species Alteromonas aestuariivivens. The sequence goes on along the minus strand of NZ_QRHA01000004.1, from coordinate 31,883 downwards.
ACCACATATCACATCAGAGTAGTTTTCTGAGTTAATGCCTAAAATCTTTACTAATACATCTGGTCTTTCTCTATTAAATTTAAGCGAAATTATAGAGTTTTCAATCAGAACGACTGGTTGAATTTTGATTGGGTCTTCTACTAAAATCCAACCACTGACTGTTAATCCGAACTCTTCCAGAATCTGATCGTCGACCTCTTGATTTAGCGTCGGTTCATCAATGCACCAGCGAGTAACTCCTTTGAAGGATGCAGGGGCAAGATTTTTGCTTTTAATTGTATATGTTGCCAATCAGCACTCCTAGTTAGGCAAATGGGTAAAGCTACAGGTAGTCAGCGATGATATTGTATTCATCCTGCAGGAAAGGCTTAAGAATATTGTGATTAGGGATATGTTGCATAGAACCCCTAATGTTTTTAAATGATTCCTGTAAAGGGCGCCCTAAAAGTTTACTCAAACGGATTAAGTCCTGCTTATATTTATGAACCGATCCTACAAATTCAAATTCAGAAATAGGAGAGTAGTTGAAGAACCTGGAATATGTCTCGGTCAGAACTGGAAGAGTCCTGTTTGATATCATATCAAATACAATTTCATCTACACTTGAAATACCTTTACTTATATAGAGTTCGTAAATTAACTGATATTGAGGATGTGATCCTTGGGTCTGTAAAAGATGTCTTACTAAGCTATGAATTCGAGCAACAGGATCCCTTACCCAAACAATGCGGCGAGCATTAGGAAACATTACCTGATGATTTGCATGTGGTCTGAAGTGACCATGGATAACTTTGCATTTGCGTGGTATCCAAATTTGCTCCCCTTTACTGAGAGCGCCTGCTCCTGTTGTTGCGTAGGCTTCAAAAACTCTTACGCTCGAAAATGATTTTTCGAGGCTAACTCGAAGGGAGCTTCCCGCCGTTTTTGGAATGTGATATGAAATCCATTCTAAATTTTTGTTTGGCCTGGTCAACGAATAGGGTCCTGGAAATATAAAACGTTCCATGGCCCACAAAGCTTTCTTATATTCCATTCGACTTCATTTTTTGCTTGCTAATAATTTTGGGTTTTGTTGGGGTGGTAGAGTATCAGGTATTTTACTTTTCATATTTGGCTAGACGTTGTCTAAAATCACTAATACTATTATCACTATTGATGTATCCCGCAAATGTTACCATGTCTCAATGCCTCCCCCAATCAGTATTAAACCGTTTCGATGAGCAATGGTATTTAAAAAGGTACCCCGATGTTGCCAAAGCTGGTGTTGATGCTGCAGAGCATTTCTTACATTACGGATGGAGTGAAGGTCGCTGGCCTGCTGGGTTTGGTGTGTTGGAGGTGGATGACGAAATCTGGGCTGAGCAAGAGCCCGAAAAATGTGAGATCCAACTTCAAAACATAATTCAATTGCAGTCCAGTCCTCAGTCCGGTCTTGCCGCTTGGTTCTTGTGTCGTTGGCTTGCGAGTTGGGGGCGGTGGGCAGAAGCGGTATATTTTTTACCCACTTTGCTGGATGACCAAGAAGCTTTGTCATTAATAAAGCATCAGGGCCCATTTTTACTTGCTTTTAGCACTTATTGGAACCTCAAACAGTATAAAAATCTAACTTCCTTGTTCGAATCTCCTCACTGGATAGATACAGATGATAAAACACTAGCAAGGTCAATGTTGGATGATGGAGCTATCAGAATTGAGCGGATCAATAAGGTATTTCATTCTAATGGGTTGGCTGGTATTGCAGTTAATAAAAAAGCCTCTTTGGATGACATACGCCCAGCCCCAAAGATTGAAGGCGCTGGGCGTCTTCTCTTTACTCCGACAGTCTCCATAATAATCCCATGCTTTAACGCCGAAAAAACCTTGGCGACAGCTTTAAGAAGTCTATGTGAACAAACCTATAGAAAAATTGAAGTCATCCTCGTAAACGATGCTTCAACAGATAACACTTTTGAAGTAATTCAGCAGTTTATGGCAAAAGATAACCGTATTCGGTATATCGAGCTGCCTCACAATAGAGGTGCATATGAAGCTAGGAATGTGGGCCTATCGAAGGCTAAAGGCAGTTTAATAACCACCCACGACGCTGACGATTGGTCACACCCTGAAAAGATAGCTCTACAGGTAAAAGCGCTTAGATATAATAGGAAAGCTATTGCGTGTCTATCCCATTGGGTTAGGTGTGATAGTGAACTGAATTTTAAGCGCTGGCGAATAGAAGATGGTTGGATACATAGAAATATGTCGAGTTTGATGTTTCGCCGCAAGGTTCACAGAAAACTTGGCTTTTGGGATAACGTATCGGTAAATGCAGACACTGAGTTTCTTTATCGAATTATTCAAACCTTTGGTAATGCAAGGGTGATTGATGTTAAGCCTGGTGTGCCTCTGGCATTTGGCCGTGTAGAGCCGGGCTCGCTTACTCAAACCGGCGCAACCCATATTAGTACTCAATTTTGTGGCTTAAGAAAGGAGTACATGGATGCTGCCCATGCTTGGCACAACAATAGCAGGCATCTGTACATGCCAAAATCAGGCAAACGCAAATTTAAAGTGCCACCTTTAATGTGTCGAGGAAGCGACGAAATTCAAAGGGACAATTTAAAGGCGTGGCTCGAGAGGTCAGGTCTATTCGACAGTGAGTGGTACCGCTTAATGTATCCAGATGTTGCTCAAGCTAAGATCCCACCACTAAATCATTTTGTTAACCACGGTGTTGATGAAGGGCGGGAGCCTGTACCTCAGTTTTGCCTTTCTGCTTTTGCTTTCAAGAATGGCTTGAACAATTATGATGCATTATGCCTATTGGCATCACAGAACACTTTGCCGCAGGAATGTATAGCAGTATCTGGTGAAATGAAGGTGAAAATAGGAAAGCCACATATATTATTGGTTGGACATTTAGCTCAAAAAGAACTTTTCGGCGCTGAAAGAAGCTTCCTGGATAGCATTAGAATGCTAAGTAATTTTGATTTTAACCTTCACGTTCTCTTACCTAGTGCAGAAAACAACAATTATTTAAATAGCATAAGGGCATGTTCCGTTGGAGTGTATTTCTTACCATTACCCTGGTGGCGATTGGGAAGGAAAGTTTCTTTACAAACAGTAGATAAAATCAAAGAACTTATTGCAAAGACTAAAGCGGAAGTAGTTTACTCAAATACGATAACCCTTTGGGAACCTTTAGTCGCAGCGAAAGAAAAAAGGGTGAAATCTGTTGTTCATATTAGAGAGCTTCCCGGTCAAGATAAGGATTTGTGTGAAAGGCTAGGAGGAAATCCCCAAGAAATATTGCAGCATGTGATTTCTATCGCAGACCATTACATTGCAAACTCAAGCACCACAGCTAGCTACTACAGTATTCCTGACGTTACTGATACTGTTCCAAATGCGGTTGATTTAAGATGTTATTCACAAGAGAAAAAGCAGTTTAATACTCGTTTTTCGGCGGTGATGATAAGCAGTAACATTAAGAAGAAAGGTATTGAGGACTTATATGAAATAGCTAAACTATCAGAAGCTGCTGATATACCGATAGATTTCATTGTCTGTGGCCCAAAAACAGAATTGCTTAGTTCTCTGAGTAATCAATACAATTTACAAAATTTGAGTTATGAAGGCTATGTTGAAAATATCCCCTCTATATTGGAGTCTGCTGATATTCTTTTGACTCTATCTCATTTCCCTGAATCATTTGGTAGAACTGTTGCAGAAGCTATGGCCGCTGGATGCGTTGTGGTTGGGTACGACAGTGGAGCTGTTTCCGAGTTAGTAGATCATAGTCGAGGCGTACTGATTGGAGACCGTGATGTAGTGCAAGTTTTTGAAAAGCTATCCTGGCTGGTCAGTCGAACAGCAGTAATGCAAGAGTTATCAAACAACGCCAAACACTATATCCACCAAAACTACTCTTATACTGCGATTGGAAACAAGTTGTGTTCAGTGTTTGAACAGTTGGTTCGCACAGGGTAGTGGTAGGCATCCAAAAATCTCATTATGGCACGTAACATTTCTTTTCTGGCAATGATAGACTTAGCGGACGGGAGAGTCGTAGTCTACTCCAGTCAAACAAACGCAGTAAGATGGGTTGCAGATTTACATGGAAAACAAAAAAAATAGATTAAAAGTTGTTACCCAAAGTTCGGAAGACACACTTTTTGAATGCTTGAAAAGTCAATTGCCTATCGAATATGTGAACGATATAGATGAATTAAACATCGCATTACTAGATGAGAAAGCTGAGGTTGTTTTTGTTTACAGAACATTGTTTGAATATGTTTGTAGCGGCTTGAACAATCAGCAAAAATTGTCAGTTTCTGTGAATAACTGGAAGCGATTTTCGAAGTTACTGGTTGATTATTACAAACATAATCGAGGGAGTTTTTTAGTTACCAATACTTTAGACATTAAGTTAAATCCTGAAGGTTTTTTTAAACTGCTGAATATAAAAAAAGTAACACTCCCTGAATGTCAGCCATCTCCCGAAAGCATATTGTTAGCAAAGCATATAATTTCTTCAGATCCCGAGTTTCTTAAACTTAATCAGTACTTGGAAGCGATATCAACGCCCCTCGGCCCTAATATTTTCGATACCAATCTTAGCTTGGAAGATGTTGATGCAATTGTTGATTCCCGAGTCAGCACGTTCAAAGAATTAAATGACAAAATCAACAGTCAAAATGCAATTATCCAAGACCTGTCTTTTCGTATAAACGTGAACGAACAGGAACTGGCTCAATTGGATTCGCAACTTGTTGATGCATTTAACGCTATTAATGATAGTGATATGTTGCAAAAGAATTTCGCTATGCTTGCAAAGGTCGCAGAACGCAAACTAAATACGTTAAGTGAGAAGTTGGAAGCGGTCGAGTTTGAGAAGCGGAAGTATAGAAGGCAAAGAGATAGGTTGGAGAAGCGCTTAACTGCCTCTTCAAATGATATTGAGCAGACGAAAAGGGCACTCAACAAGACCAATAAGTCCCTGGAGCAGCAAAAACAAGAAGCAGATAAACTTTCTCACGTAATGAGCGAAGAGAGGAAGAAGTATGTGATTTCGACTAAGGTTTTGACAAGAGAGAAACAAAAACTAGAAGCTGCTTTAAACGAGCAGATGAAAGAGAACAGTAAGATGCTCGCAGAGTTCACTCTTTTGCAAAAAGAAATAGAGTATGTAAAAAATAGTAAGTTATGGGCAGCAAATCAGTTTGTACAAAAGGCCAAGAATAAGATTGCAAAAAAAGCAGGTAGAGAAGCGACTGAATACGATATTTCGCTGATTGCGACTAGCGAGTATTTCGACATTCGATGGTACCTGGAAACATATCCTGATGTTGCATGTTCTGACATTCATCCTGCGGCACACTACTTAACCTATGGTTTTGCTGAAGGCAGGCTGCCTAGCCCGGCCTTTGATGGCAACTGGTATTTATCGAGATATTCCGACGTAGCCGAATCGGGTATTAATCCATTGCTTCATTTCATCAAGTATGGAAAATCCGAAGGGCGGGTGGCATCTCCCAAAATGCTTTCTTCTCGATAACAAAGTGCTTAATAAGCGCCTTCTTCTCAGCTATGCAAATTTTAGGAAAATAACATGGACTCATTAAGCGGGAGCACTCTGGTATGGATTGGAGCGGGTAGCGTTATCAATCCACATTTGCAATTTGATCAGTTTGAGCACATTTATCTTATCGAGGCCAACCCGGAATTTTACGAAAACCTTGTTGATAAGTTTGAGCATAATGAAAAGGTCAATATTCTAAATGCTCTGATTGCTGATAAGGAGGGGGACAAATTATTTTCCTTAGCGAACTTACCCGAGTTATCAGCGAGTTCTCAGTTTAATCAGGTTAAAGAGCACTATCCCGGTATTCGAGTTCTTCAAGAAGAAAGGATAAGTGCTAACACTCTGGATAATTTACTACGGAAGATTGGGCCGAATAAAAAGAAAAAAAATACGTTAATTATCGATTTATTTTACGATGTGGTCTCAATTTTACAATCAGTTGAAGAAGGGCTGCTTTCCAATTATTTTGACGAAGTTATTGTTCTGGAAACAAGTATTCCTTATTTCATATCAAGTAATTCCGGCACTGAAATCAGGGATTTGATGACATCTAAGGGATATATGAAGGCTGTAAGAAATGAGCTTGAGAAAGGAGTTTACTATCAGAGTTATATGGTTAACCCATTACTTGATGAATTGAAGCAATTAAAGAGTATTTCACAGAGGCTTGAAAAAGACTTTTGTGAAGCGCAGGCGAAGCTTGCCGAGAAAGATAAGATGGTTAAAAGTTCGTCTGAGGAGATAGCCAAGCTTCTTGAAATAACGGCTTGCATGGAAAATGAAAATCAAGAGCTTCGCGCACAGTTATCAGAGAATGAGAAATCGTATGATGAGCTATCTAGCTTGCTCAACGAGAGTACAAACAAAATAGTTTCCCTAGAGAAAGTGGTCAGTGCTCAGCATAGCGAAATACAAAATGCTGTACAGAACACTGAAGCCGCTCTTGAAAAAGTAGAAGAACTGAAAACGGATGGCAATGCCAAACAGACTGAGTTAGATGACAAGTCGAGGCTCCTTGCTGAGAGCGAAATCCGAGAGAATCATCTAAAAGAAAAATGTCTATCTCTCATCCAGCAAGTGGACAACGCTCACAAGGAAACAGAAGCCGCTCGTTCAAAGATAGATGAACTGCAAAAATACTGCGAGACCAAAGAGGTTGAGTTGGAAGATAAGTCAAAATGGCTTAGTGAACACGAAAAGTGGAACAGCGCTTTGAAGCAGGAAGTTGAAAATCTTAAAGCAGAGATTCAGTCGTTGAAACATGAATTGGACAGAGAAAATAGCAGGAGTACTAAAATTGAGAATGGAGTTCAAGAGCAGCGTTTCAGAAACGACAAATTGAATATTGAGTTAGAGAAGTTCGACGCTCAATTGGTGTTACTCACACAATTCGTCAAAGGATAAGTATGAGTAGTGAAAAACTCGGGTCATCAGTAATACATTTCGAAGCATTTGAATTAACTGCTGAACAGCAGGTAGTGGCGAGTGAAATGATAGATGCATGGCTTAGTTATTCCCTGGATATTGATGTTAAGTCTTGCCAGACAGTGGTAAAAAAATCAGAAAATGCCGCATTGTTAACGCTGCTGGGGTTGATAGCTGTCCACCAGGGGATGATAGAAGAGGGGACACAATTTATTGATGATGCGAGAAAGGTGGCTGGTAGTGCGCGTTTGATAGGTAACTTGTTGATGTCAGGAACTTATCGCACCCTGGCAAATGGATGCTTGCTTCAAAAAAAGAAAGCTGAGGCCAGAAAGCATTTTAAAAGCAGCTTAATATTGTTGAACGCGCTTGATGCTCAAAACCTTGGTAAAAATTTTGTGAACTCAAAATGTCGTTTGGGATTGCTGGAAGATGGCTGCCTTGATTTGGAGAGGCGTTTTGTTGAAGCGTTGGTTGGCCTTGACCCTGATTCAGACTTACACAGTGCAATTACTGTGATGCACAGTGAGCTTGAACTGTTAAAACACGAATTACTCATTGCCCAACAGAAATCCCAACTTTATAAACTCGTTGATGAAGACCAGGCCCAGTTGGATTTTTCCAATACAAACTCCTTTAAAATCGCACTTGAAAAAGTTTCTCCGTCACAGTTGGGCCAGGACTTATGGGTGTTAGAAAAACACAAGTTCAAACGGGATGGATTTTTCATTGAGTTTGGGGCAACGGATGGCATCCTATTAAGCAATACATATGTATTGGAGAAATATTTCGGTTGGGCAGGGCTTTGTGCTGAGCCTAACCCCAGGTTCTTTGAGCAACTAAAAGTGAATCGCAGTTGCACTGTTTCGGAAGAATGTATCGCAGCGACCAGCGGGGAAACAGTAGAATTTATCTTTGCTGATGAGTATGGGGGGATGGCGGCATACGCCGACTCTGACGGCCATGCAGCAAAAAGAAAGGCTTATCAGAGCATAAATGACAAGGTAAGCCTGTCTACCATATCCCTCGCTGATTTCTTAAAGAAATATGAAGCCCCCAGGGAAATAGATTACTTGAGTATAGATACAGAAGGGAGTGAATACGATATACTGCGCGATTTCCCATTCGACGAATGGGACATAAAATGTTTATCTGTGGAACATAATTTTACAAGCGCTCGTGAAAAAATTTTCGCTTTGCTGTCAGGCAAAGGGTATACAAGAATAGAAGCGCAATTTGATGATTGGTATTACAAGGATTAGCTGGGTTTAAAATGCAGTTTTGGAAATTGGTCGGTGAAGCGAGAGAGCTGGCATTAAGTGAGCAACTTGATGCGGCAAAGGAAGTTGTTCAATCTGCAAAAGTGTTAGCGAAACAAGATACGCACAATAAAGAGAAAAAGGTTTCTTTCCTGGAACATTTTTGTTTTTTGCATGAGTTGGAAGACAAGCCAACAAGCGAAGCAGAGCTAAGTGCTGAGCCTATTTGTGATACAACTTCGGGCATAGACCTGGATAGTTATGTTAAGCAGGTAGGAGATGGCACATCATTAGTAACGTGCTGTATGAACAGGAATGAGAACCTAGTAAAGGCCATACCCTCCTGGATTGCCTGTGGTGACATCAATGAAATTGTGATTGTTGACTGGTCTTCGAATGAACCTGTCGACAAATATCTCCAAACGCATGGCATACAGGACCCACGCATCAAAGTGGTTAGAATAGATGACCAACCCCGATGGATTTTGTCTTACGCATTCAACATAGGCTTCCGAGCCGCATCTTACAACAAGATCCTCAAAACAGATGCGGATATTATTGTTTACCCAGAATTTTTTGACAAGAATAGGCTCGGCAAAAAAACATTTATTGCAGGAGACTGGCGGATAGCAGATGAAGGGCAGGAGCATATAAACGGCTTTTTTTATGTACATCGTGAAGACCTAATGAATATCAAAGGTTTTAATGAGTACATAACAACGTACGGATGGGACGATGATGATATATATCACCGCCTTGCTGACTCAGGAATACGGCGAAAAGCAGTAGATGTAAAAACCATTTATCATATCCCACACGAAGATGCGTTACGCATAGGTAGCTTAGGGAAAGATAAAAACCAAATCGACCATCTCGCAGACCTACACTCAACCCCGCGTTTTAAGATTCATACGAACCGCCATATCGCCAGTATAATGCCCGTTTGGAATAGAGACAGAATTTTCCTACCCTGCACAATAGTAGAGAATAAAACAGGCTTTTTGAAGGTTAAAAAGGCCGGTGACAGTATTCATTATGTTCCCCAACATATCAGAGAGCAGGCAGAGTATCTTGCGGAGCTTGAACTGACATCCTGGGTTGCAGGATTAAGAACGTTTGATGTACCTCCACCGGCGCTCAAAAAATTGTTGCAATTCAAGTCTTATCAGGCTGTTGATTTGTTAGACGTAGAGATAGCGAATTATAACTCTGCAGATAATTTCCAATTTTCAAATAACTATGTAGCTATTTATATTCACCCCGATACAGCAAAACAAAACCAGAGAGATATTACGCATTTTTTAGCTAGATTAGCTAATAACTTAAAGGCACATAATGCGGGTTTAGTTGTGCGTTCAGATGCCTACAGAGATATAGAGAACGTAATACCTCTAATCGAAAATACGACGTTCGTGCCAGGCTGGAGAAATATTGGCAATACCTACCTTAGTAACATTGATCAGATCTCGTTGGAAGACGTTCTCGAAAGTAAGATGTGTGTTGAACTGGCTCCCGAATCAGTAGACTTTACCAACACAACTTACCCTTTGTTCCAAGCGTTGAATTTACACCCCGACCATAACAAGTTTTTTGTTGATGCCCAACATGGGCTGGGCAATCGATTGAGAGCGATAGGTAGTGCTGCAGCCATAGCAAAGGCTACGGGCAAGCAGCTTGTGATTGTATGGGAACCCGACCACCACTGTGACTGTCGCTTTGAAGACTTGTTCGCATACGATGGCGAAGTGATTGAGAAATCGTTTTTGGAGCGGGCTAAAGCGGAAGGTGACGTCTTTAACTATATGGAGATTGAAGACGGTGCAGAAAAAGGGAAGCCCATAGAGGTCAGTTCCACCAGATACGTATATGCAAGAGCAGCTTACACATTTGTGCACGAGGCTAGCCACTGGGAAGCTGAGAATGAATTTATCAAGGCCCTCAAACCCTCTCAAATGGTTCAGGAGTTAATTAATCCAATTGATGTTGATGGTTATATTGCCGCACATATTCGTATGGAGGCTGGTAAAGGGTTAGACCATAACACCTATGATTCAGTAGAAAACTGGACACAAGAAGGGCATGACCAGCTCCATTACTGGCGAGAAAAGAGCCACTATTCGGCGTTCATAAAAAGAATAGATGAGTTAATTAAACAAGATAAAGATGCAAAATTATTTGTAGCGACTGATCTTCAGGATACATACGATATTTTCCAACAATACTATGGTGAGCGATTGGTATACCTGAAACGTGATGTATTTGACCGTTCAAAAGAACAAATTATCTACGCTTTAGCCGATGTTATTCTCTTAAGCAAATGCAAAAAGCTATTGGGAAGTACCTGGAGCTCGTTCAGTGAAGCGGCTATGCGTTTATCAGAAACATTTTCAGAAATAGAAATGAGTGGCAGAGATTTTTAATGAAAAAAGTTGGTATTGTTGGTACGCGTGGGCGTATAGATGGATGTTCCTATCTTGATACAGATGAGTTGTTGCATAAGGTCGGGGCAAATACAGGTAACTTACTATTTCAATATGCAGTATGTAATTTAGTAGATGAGGATTATGTTGTTATTGGAGAAGATATTCCCTGGGATATAGAGCTTATTAAAAGAGAGTGCCGCATATTAGTTATTCCCTCTGCTAATTTTGTACGAGAAAATTTTGACTTTACAGGGTTTGTTGATTTTTTAGATAAAACTGGACTCCCGCTTACATTTTTGGGGTTAGGAGCTCAAGCCCACAGTTATGATCAGAAAGAATTTGATTTCCATCCGAGCATAGTAAAGTTATTAAGGTTACTTAACGAAAGGTGTACTAGTGTTTCTTTGCGAGGGGAATTTACCAACAGACTTTTGAAGCAGTATGGTGTTCATAACGGTGTAGTTACAGGATGCCCTACCAATTTCATTAATAGGGATCCTAATTTCACTCAAAAACTAGCTAATAGCTGGGAGAGACCGATCTTTTCGTTTATGGCGACGGGGGACGAGCCGTGGCCTAAAGATCTTGCTAAGAGAGATGCCGAAAGGAAAATGATTGAATGGGTTGCAAAAGGAAATGGTTTGTTTCTTCAGCAGTCTGTCGCTCCATTTATAAAGTACGCTCGTCAGGGGAATCAATATCAAACAGGTTTAATTCCTGAGCATCATGAAAATAGTTTAAAAAATTCTTTAGCCCCCTGGATGTCAAACGAAGAGTTCAGAGCCTTTATTGCTACTAGAATGCGAATCTATTATTGCGTAGATCAATGGTTGGAAGACTCTGCGAGAGTAGATTTTTCCATAGGTCTTAGGTTACATGGAAATATGGCTGCATGGCAGAGCGGTACTCCAGCGATCTGGGTTTACCATGATTCAAGAACAAGAGAACTCGCAGAAACGATGGCACTGCCCCATATTAGTGTAGAGAAATTTTTAAACTGCGACTCTATTGAACACCTGAGATCTTCAGTTGGGTTTTCTAAGGAAATCTATGAAGGTACGCGTCAAACACTCAAGCAGAATTTGATACATGTGCTTGAGAACGCCGGAATAGGACACAATTTAGGGGGTTGATAGTGAAAAAACTGTGTCTAGTAACAAGTTATGGTGGTTCTGGCTCAACTTTTTTAACACACCAATTAATGAAGGCTACAAGTCAATATGAATTTATCCACAGCCATACTATTCCAGTAAGAGGTAAAGTTGGGCTGCCTGTTTTTAATCGATTTACCGGTCACAATGAAGGGCCATTTTCAAAATATTTTTCCCTTCCTGAATCGACAAAAATTGTAATCATCTACCGAGATCCTGCTAAAGCATACAAGTCGCGTTGCTCTTTGAAGCATTATTGCCACATTTGGTCTGAAACAGAAAAGTTTGAAAAGGAACTGGGCCCCGGATTTGATATTGACAATAAGGAATCGAGAAAAAAATTTAATGATTTGTGGAATGATAAAAAGTCTGTTAATCAAGATGTATTGGACTTGATGAGGTTTATGCAAATTTGGCAAGAATTTGCAAATGAGTCACCATATGAAATTGCATTTGTGGAATATGAAAGTCTTCACCAGTGCTCTGCTGAAATTTGTGAATTCTTGGGGATCAAAAATCTAGATTTTAGTGGGTTTAAAATAAGCGATAGATCAGTAGATGAGACATTGCTAAAAGTTTTTCCAATTACTAGTCCATTTTCAAATTTGGCTCCTTTCAAAAGCTTCCCTGCGAAAATTAATTTACCTTCTGATTACGCTGTTCTAAACTTGCAAGTTAAAGCAATTATATTTGTTTGTGATTCATCGGTTCATTTAAGATTGCAGGAGTTGATGGAATTATTTAGCATGATAATCAACGTTAGATTTTTTGTTCAGGAAATTGGAAGTTTTACACAGGAACTACAGGAAGCTGTTTCAGTGGTTGATTTTGTATATAGCCTTTTACTTAGTCCTCACAATTTTTCTGAAGTAGAAACTGTTTGTCTTAATGAGTTAGGGGATGATATTAATTTGGCTCAGGCATACTTGAGTAATTATGTCAGGTGGTTGGGTTATAAATGAAAATAAATTGTGTTGGAAAAGCGCCTATTATCATTAAGCATTTGGGAACAATAATTGATGTTCAAAGCACATTTCATCCTATCAATATTCAGTTTATAGATTTTAATTCAGCTCATAAGAGTGCTCTAGATTTTGCAAGGGATTTGTATAATAAAGGTGCGCGTAAATTCGTATTCGATTGTTCTTTCGAAGGGCCAGCACTGCAAAAAGAAGATGGTAGTTCTGCGCCTTTAGATTTATATTTCCAAGAGTTTTTCAATTCCTGTGCCGAAAGTAAGGTTTTATTTGTAACTCAAAATCTAAATGGAATCGATTTTTTTAATGATAAATACTCTAAGTACAATGGAAGTAGGTCTGTTTGTTATAATTTCATTATCTATTCCTATAAAAATAGGATGGATTTTCTTAAATCGGCTGGTGATAGGAAAAAATTTATAGATAGACTTGGGTTGTACGACGATAGTAAATCAAAAATCTTGTCTCTCAACAATATCGCGAAACCTCATCGACTGGTTTTGTATTCATTATTGAATGAATATTTTAGGGATGATTTGGATTTCGTTTCTTTTCTGGCTAGGAACTTAAGTGTTGATATTTTGGAATCTGCGCTAACGCTTTTGCCAGATGAAGAAATGATTATTAGGCGGCAATTTCAAAATTTATTGGATTTTGGTCCCAAGTATACAAAATTTGAGAAAGATGGAGTTAACCCTAGACAAGAAGGTAGTTTCCCGACTCAACTTTTTTCTAATACACTTTTGTCTTTGGTTACCGAGAGTGAATTTACCAGTGGTTCGGTGCGTCGTGTTACTGAAAAGAGTTTAAAAGCTTTAGCTTGTGGTCATGAGCTTTTGATGGTAGGTAATCCGGGAACAATTAGTTATTTAGAACAGATGGGGTTCGAAATTTCCTCGGCCATTTTCGATAATTCTTATGATTCTATCGTTTGTCCTAAAGGGCGAATAAAATCCATTTCTGAGAATGTTAAAGCTATAGCTGAACTAGATGTCGGTGAGTTAAATAGGCGTGTGAAGAGTCGTACAGAGGATAAAATACATAATATTGATAATTTTTTAGGAAGTTTTCGTGATTTTTCAGAATGCATGAAAAGTGAACTGATTTTTGAAATGAATGAATTAATGGAAAATTAATGAAGAAGGCTCTAATTACCGGTGTAACCGGCCAGGACGGCTCTTATTTAGCCGAATTTTTATTGGAAAAGGGATATGAGGTTCACGGTATTAAGCGTCGTGCCTCTTTGTTTAATACCGAGCGTGTGGATCACATTTATGAAGATCCGCACAACGAAAATCCACAATTTCACCTACATTATGGGGATTTAACGGATACTTCGAACCTTACCCGTATTCTTCAGGAAGTTCAGCCTGACGAAGTATACAACCTCGGTGCCCAATCTCACGTTGCTGTATCGTTTGAATCACCTGAATACACCGCTGATGTGGATGCAATAGGCACATTGCGATTGCTTGAAGCGATTCGCTTTCTAGGGTTGGAAAAGAAAACTCGTTTTTATCAGGCGTCTACCTCCGAGCTTTATGGTCTGGTTCAGGAAATTCCACAGAAGGAAACTACTCCTTTTTATCCCCGTTCTCCATACGCCGTAGCAAAAATGTATGCCTACTGGATTACTGTTAATTACCGTGAATCCTATGGAATGTATGCCTGTAACGGTATTTTGTTTAATCACGAATCACCGCGCCGGGGCGAAACTTTTGTAACCCGAAAAATCACTCGCGGAATTGCGAATATAGCGCAAGGGCTAGAGAAATGTTTGTACCTTGGAAACATGGATGCACTGCGTGACTGGGGCCATGCAAAAGACTATGTGCGTATGCAGTGGATGATGCTACAGCAGGAAACCGCAGAAGATTTTGTAATTGCTACGGGTAAGCAAATTTCCGTGCGTGAGTTCGTGCGTATGAGCTGCAAGGAAGCCGGCATTACGGTTGAATTCAGCGGTGAAGGCGTTGATGAAGTAGCCACCGTTACTGCTGTTGTGGGTGATAATGCACCCGGTGTGAATGTGGGGGACGTTATTGTCAAAGTCGACCCGCGTTATTTCCGCCCTGCAGAGGTAGAAACCTTATTGGGCGACCCTGCAAATGCCAAAGCCAAACTTGGTTGGGTACCTGAAATAACCGTAGAAGAAATGTGCGCCGAAATGGTGGCTTCTGACTTGGAAAAAGCCAAGCAACACGCGTTGCTCAAAAAGCACGGTTACTCAGTTGCAGTTGCTAAAGAATAGTGATGGTCGAGAATTGGTTGTAGGGCCATACATGTGGCCCTTTCTAAGGAGTTGAATATGAAAACCGTATTCGTTGCAGGCCATAGGGGTATGGTAGGTGCAGCATTAGTGAGGCACTTGAAGAGTCGCGACAATGTTATAATTATTACTCGCACTCGAACAGAGCTTGACTTAACCTGTCAATCAGCCGTTAGTGAGTTTTTCTCTCAGAATGAAATTGACGAGGTGTATTTAGCTGCTGCAAAAGTAGGCGGAATACATGCAAATAACTCCTACCCCGCTGAATTCATCTATGAAAATTTGATGATAGAAGCAAATATAATTAATGCAGCTCATGCGAATGATGTACAAAAGCTGTTGTTTTTAGGCTCAAGTTGTATCTACCCCAAGCTCGCTAATCAGCCAATGACCGAGGAGGCTTTGCTTACGGGCAAACTCGAAGCAACTAACGAACCCTATGCTATTGCAAAAATTGCGGGTATTAAGTTGTGTGAAAGTTACAATCGCCAGTACGGTAGAGATTATCGTTCGGTAATGCCTACCAATTTATACGGGCCAAACGATAACTTTCACCCAGAAAACTCACACGTAATCCCGGCATTATTGCGACGTTTTCATGAGGCTGCGCAGCGAGGGGATGCTGAAGTTGTGGCATGGGGCAGTGGCACCCCCATGCGGGAATTCCTTCATGTAGACGACATGGCAGCAGCCAGTGTACATGTGATGGAGTTGGATAAGTCGGTTTATGAGGCTAACACCGAGTCTATGCTTAGCCATATTAACGTAGGCACTGGCGAAGACTGTACAATACGTGAGCTGGTAGAGACGGTTGCAGAAGTTACGGGCTTCAAGGGGAAAATAGTTTGGGATACCACCAAACCCGATGGTACTCCGCGTAAGCTAATGGACGTATCAAGGCTTCACAGCATGGGGTGGAAGCATACCTATAATCTGAAGGATGGCCTAAAGCATGCATTTGACTGGTTTTTAGCGAATCAGAAAAGCTTTCGTAGCTAGTATTTCTGCGAATCGCTTAGTCCAGAGCTTAGCGTAATGCAAATAAGTCCTCCAACATATTTCGGCGGCCTCATTTTTAGAGGTCTTTAATGCACTGTAGGATCACTTTTCAAAGAGTCTATGATCAAAAGCCATTCTAGGTTTCCAAGTTGTTATGGTATTGAACTGGATGTATTTGAACATCTGCAATTATTTACGCAGTGCTTCCGACGAAACAGCTATTTGTCAGTGCAGTGGTACCTGTGGTGTAAGGCTCATGAATCTGGTTCGGTGCTATTCGAAGTTAGGGAAATTAGCCAGCATAGTTGTATTTCTGTATGCAGTGCGCAGCTAGCCATTAAATACCCTGAACAGGTCGCTGCAATGGGTGTAACCCACCTTTTTGTCACATTCTATTTTGATGAGCAGGCATTAAATGAGTTTGCTGCATTTGGTATAACGCTTATTTTCTTGCCTTGCATTTCAGCTATGGGCATCAAAACATCAAGCGGTAAACTTGCCAATGTGCGTCCTATGGGGAAAACCGGCTCTACCCTTGAGCTTACGCTTCACGATTTAGGCAATATTGAACGTGTAGAAGCAGACGATGGGCGTGTTGTCTTTTCCAGTTGTGCGCCGTTAGAGCGTATAGAGGTTGATGCATCTGATAACCTTTGTAATAAGTTCATTGAAGAGTTCATTTCAAGTGCAGATGTACTGGTTTGCAGAGGCAGCAATGAAGTTCAGGTTAAAATGGTTTGTAAATGCATAGAACTGGGAGTTCTTCCTGTATTACCGTCTGATGATATAAATGAATTAGCATTTTTACCTGATAACTTCCATCGTTTGATATCGCGAATATGGAAGAAACTTTACTTCTCCCCCAATCCGAATGAAAACCTGAGTGTTTCCATTAATGAATTCAATGAATCCAGGCAATTCTTGAATTGTTACTCTAAGGAAAATGAGCAGTATATTCGAGTTTTGCTCGAGTTTGCTTTTTCGTTTTTACATTAAATTCAGGGAAAACCGAGGCAATGTCAAAAATTAATGTGTGTTTGTTCGGTCGGCATTCGAATAGAACTCCTTTGGTTTATTCTGAGTATCAACAATTATTTAACCAATACATAAATTATGTCGATGATGTTAAGCGTGCAGACCTCGTTGTGTTGGGCTTTTCAGTAGACTTGAAGGGGTTAATTGAAGAATATGGTCCGCTTCTAAAAACCAGAGACGGAATACGGATATTGGTTCTATCTGAGGAGCCATTGTGGGATCTGCTCTCCAACAATGACCCATTAACTAACAAAAGTACTTGGACTAACGGGGAAGAAGAATATGAATTTTTTGTTGCTAACTTCTTTAATAGTAACGTATTCAAATTTAAGAAGGTACCATATTTTTTAACCACCGAAAGTTTTTATTTTGCAAGATATGCTTACGAACTGACTCACTTTGTAAATGACTTCAACGAAGGGAATCTACGAAAGCATTGGGCGGCATTGAATACTAAGGTCTGCTTTTTGCAGCAAAGAAGATTTAACAATGTAGTTTTCTCGAATAAGTTTGGCAATTTGGCGCTTTCATCATACCGAACAAACTTAGCCGAATTATTGGCGAACTCTGCGGCAAATGTTTACGGGTTAGGGTGGGGGAATTGCGCACCAAGGCAAACTTTGCCCGATTGGCATCTCGATAAGATTGTGAAGTTCAAGAATAAATTTCCGTTATTTTCGGCCCTAGAAAACACCTTGTTAAGTAATTACATCACAGAAAAAATATTTGATGCTTTTGCTTTGAGAAGTGTTCCTCTCTATTTCGCTAATTCCAATCATCGCGTATTTGAACTGGTCGAAGAAGAAAGCGTCGTCAATTTATTTGGCTCTAGCGAAAATAGTGCTAAAGATGTGATCTCAAACTGGCATCCAAATCAGGTTAATATGGAAGCTTATTACACAACTGTCTGCAAGTTGCAGTCACTCTTCAGTGATCCGGAAAATTTACATAGCGAACGACATCGAGTCGTAAGGGAAGTTCTGGGAATACTACACACTGTGTGTAGTTGACCACTTTTTGAAAGCGAATATACCCGAGTTTTTTAATGTGTTACCATCCCGCGATAGACAGATTTACAACGCATCGGCGTAAAGTAGATTACTTCATCAAATCAACCTCTTCGCAAAGCAATAATATGAAAAGTAACGAAAGCTTATTTCAAGATGCCTTTGATGGTCTTGAAACGCCATCAGATTTTGGCGCATTAACCCAAGGCAATATTAAGGCACTGTATCCTGAAATATTTATAAAAAATACTTCGAAATCCCGAAGAGCCAGGCTTGCAAGTACGAAAGTTTCTAAAACAATTGTTAAGGTTTTTGATGAGCAAGCATACCAGAACAGTGCGAAGTTCTACTCCGACGCTCTTATTCGATATCGCTACTCTTCTAAATTTTACCGCGTATGTAGGAAACTCGCTGCAACTGTGTTTAAAAAAATTTTTTTAAACAACGAAGCTATGGGTAAAGACATTCAGACCATCTTGGCTAGTGAGTTGTTCGATTCTGAGTGGTACCGAAACCAATATGGAATTGATGGCAGTCCAAGTGATATCGCGAAACATTATTTACTGGATGGCTATACCAGATTAAATGATCCCAGCCCTCACTTTTCAACAAAGGCTTATTTGGAAGCTAATAGCGATGTTGCTACTTCGCCAATTAACCCTTTGGTGCATTATTTAAATCATGGATTCCAAGAAAAAAGAAAGATAGTTCAAGCGCTGGGCGGAGTGAGTCGGAATGCATAATCATCATAGATATTCTTCCTTCAAAACGTTTGCTTCCAGAGTGCTTGGCATCTCTTCTGTTAAGGAGAGTGAATTTGATGAATATGTAGGAGACATCTCTTTTTCTTTTGATTTAAAAGAAGAAAATGGCCTTCCTACGCTGTCCACGAATCTTTCAGCCAAAAATTTAGATGCATCATCTGTTGCTACAATTTCAAGTGCAGAGATACCTAAGAATGCACCTTTACTAGAGGAAGCCGTTACCGCAGGCCTAATGGGTTTAAGTAACGCGCTAACAAGTGCCTATTCCGTTGATAACGAAGAGCTTTCTAGCAGACTCATTGAACTAGAGCAGCTTATGTCAGCAGACGTGATTCTTCTACCTAAGCTAAAAAAGCAAATTGATTTATTGCTTGCTGAGCCAAGGTTTTTAATCAGCGCTATAGATCGGCTGACTAATATAGCGCTGTTGAGCGGTTCGGAAAGTATACTGACTGAAAGCTTACTCGCTAACTTAGAACAACTGTTTGGTGATGAAAGATTTGTCAAAGACTCTAGGAATATTAGATGTTTGCAGCAGGTTCTTGCTTCAGTTCCTACAGACAGAGAAAAGATAATTAGAAAACTCTCATCAGTAAATATACCAACCAGTTCTCATTCGCAAGATGCGTTTATTGCGGTGGTATTGAGCGTAGCGCAAGACGCTGAAATAGCATCTGCTATCTTCGAATCAGCAAATCTGGAAAAACCTGTATCTAATGTTCGCAATTATGAAAGAACTATAGAAACATTGTCGCGGTCACCTATAAAAATAAACTTTGTCTCTCATCTGAGTGTTTTACAACACCTATTTTCTCAGCTCAGCACGGCTAAGACACCTCACGCTAAATTATTGTTCAGAGCCTATTATTTCTGTTCTGGGACAAATAGAGAATGGCTTAAGAGTTACCCGTTTGGCAAAATATTAGAAAAAATATTCTCATTCAAAGAAAATGATTTTAATGATGTATACCGTGATGTACGACGCTCACTAGAAATTCCGGTTGATGCAAGTGACCTCTCCATGTTGTTGAGACAAATGGATGTTAAGAGCTTGAGCCTCAGCAAAATAATATACTTGTATAGTTTGCTGCCTCAGGAGCTCGATGACGGTGAAAAGTTGGCTTTTTTGTGTAGGGCAATGATTGAGCGGGGCTTGCCTGTTATTAACAGTCAGGAGAGCCTTACGTTAAGCGCTGCGCTTGGATTAAAAAGTTTAAGTAACCAGATTATCAATGAGGTTCTTCGCGTTAATGGCGCATCCCCAGTGCTCCCCGAAAATACTAAGTACGATCTAATCAGTATTTTTGATAGTGTTCTCGAGAATAAAACTATACCACGAGCCCATGACTTCGGGTTGATTTCGGTGATTGTTACCACCTTTAATCCTGATATCTCGTTTTTAGAAAAGGCGTTGAATTCAGTCCTTAGTCAAAATTATCCAAATCTTGAGATTATCGTCATTGACGATTGTTCAACAAAAGAAAAAAGCCTGCAAATTGAATCGCTTTGCAAAACAACGTCCTCACGGCGTGTGTTATATCATCGAAATGACACCAATGTTGGCCAGTACGTTAGCCGCAATACGGCTATTGGTTTGTCACAAGGCGACTTTATTGCAATTCAGGACGATGATGATGTGAGCCACCCCGAAAGGCTGGCACTACAAGTGCGTGCGTTGAACAAGAGTAGCGCTTTGGCGTGCTTTACCAAACATGTTAGATATTCTGATGACGGTAGATTGTCTGTTGATGATCCTAGGAATCTTTTGGTGTTGGGGGATGGACCCGCCACCCTCTTATTTAAACGCGAATTGATTGGCCTGATTGGCGGTTTCAGAAACTATCGTTCCCGTGGTGACATAGACTTTAGAACTAGAATTGAACAAATTGCAGGGGCTGATTCAGTGGTACGTTTGGATGCACCCTTGTACTTTATGCGCTCATCATTGACTACAGTTTCGTCAATGTACGAATATTTTAATGGTGACCAACTTATATTTTATCGCCGAAAAATTGATTTGATGAAAGCTAAAAAGGCTACTGAGCAGGTGTGAATGGTATGGAAAAAGTAATAATAAGTCTAACTACAATTCATTCACGTATTAATAGTTTGCATCACGTAATCCAATCTTTACTTGGTCAAAATTGCACTATCCCTTTCCAAATTAAGCTATTTATTTCCAAGGAAGCTTATTTGCTGGATGAAGGGATTTTAGATATCCCAATCGAATTGCAGGCTTTAGCTGATCAACACGGAAATAAGTTCTCTATTAATTACACAAAAAATTTAGGCCCATATCGAAAGTTTATTCCATTATTGAAAGACTATTTTCAAGATAAGGAAGACTTCACTTACTTAGTGACAGTAGATGACGACACAAAGTACCCATCAACTTGGTTACAAAAGCTTGTTGATAATGCAAAAGTTCACAATTCTGTCGTGGCATACCGAGGCAGGGTTCTTAGTTGTGATCAGCGTTCTATCCATCGATATAAAAAGTGGACTCACTCTGATGAGTCGGTATTGATACCTGATATAAAAACCGTGGGAACCGGGAAAGATGGCATTATTTATAAACCGGAATATTTTCATCCGGATGTGATTGATATAGATACAGCACTTCGTGTTTGTAATCACGCAGATGATTTGTGGTTGAAATTTTACACAGCTGTTAACGGTGTAAAGTCTGTGCTCTTAGCTTCATCGCTACAAGAAGCCTTTGAGGATATGGGTACTGAAGATGAAAATACACTTTATCGGAAAATAAACAAAAATGGTGGTAATGATCAAGCTGTTCAAAATTTAATGAAGTACTTTTTGGAAAGATATGATTTAAACATGCTGGACGTTTTTAACTTAAATTTATCGCGCAGTTCTACATGGCTCGGTAAGAAATTTATAAATTCTTACCGTTACATATAAAGGAGTAGCAAATTTTTTTTGCTGTTGGTTACTGCAGTTATTTTAGCTAAACCGCTCATGTTTCTATAATATCCCGGTAACTCCAGATGACAGGATTACCAGATCGGAAAAGTGTCCTGGAAGCGTAGGTGATGGTATTGGTGATCTGCGATCAAGCCTGGAGTTTATTTGCGAGATAAGTGTGAAGGAAATGCGAAGTGATGGCCATTGTCAACAAGAATGATTGAGTCAGGCTAGCTGAGTTGTTCGTTCTGGATCTAGTCCACAGCAGATGTGTCAAGGCGGCAAGCCTGCTCGATCTAGTTTCAGTTTAAAGTTTGGTATTCATAAAGATATGGAACAGAACATTTGATAACATCCAACTCAAAAGTCACCAATGATTCCAATACTGGGAAAAATGAATGAGGTTTAGTGTATCAATGAAGGTAGCGAATGCTCTCGTTTTTTAATGCTGTTGAAATTAGCAAGCTCAAGCCATCATCTATTTTTGGCCAATTGAACATCGTCAGAGACGACTCTCAAGAAAAGCAGCTGAAAGATGCACATCTTGTACCTTCATATTACAAAAAGGGAATGCGTTCTTGGTGGACAAGAAGAGCTCAAGGTGTATTTGACCAAAATTTTGTGCATGTATCTGAACTTTCAGATATCAGGGCTGAGAGAAAAATTTGGTGGCCGACAGATGAAACTAGGGCTGAACTAACTAATGCTCAATTTGATGTATTGGATGAAGCCTTCTACGGGGGAACGATCTATGATCACTTCGGTCACTTTGTACTAGACTCGTTGTCCAGGCTCTACCCTTTGCTCCCAGCTATTCACGCTAGTGATAAGCCTGTAGTGTTCCACTACCCTAGAGATTCAATATCAGTCGAACAAATCCAAAATGGTTATATGGGGGCTTTTTTTGATTTGCTCGAAATCGAATTCAATAGAATTATTTTCTTGGATAACCCTCTCAAAATTAAATCTTTGACCTATCATAGTCCAACTTTTAGTGACGCAAACTTTACGGTTGCTGAAGTTAATAAGCACTTTCCAACGTTGAGTGATGTTAAAAAATCTTCAAGACGTGGATTTGTTTCTAAGAGTAAGCTAAAGACTGGAACAGCCTATCCCACGCAGGGGTTAGAAATAGATCAAATTTTTGAGAGTATGGGGTTCGATATAATATACCCTGAAACTTTGAATCTAAAAGATCAGGTAGACATAATTCAAAGTTATGATTTATTAGTGGGCTTTCCTTCCTCGTTCTTTCATCTTAAGCTGTTTTGTAAAAACGGGGCTAGGTTGGTGATTATGTTTCCCGACATAGACGAAATTTTACATGTTAACTTTCTAAACATAGACATAGGTGCTGGTTTTTCAGATTTCTTTATTCCAGTTGAATCTTCGCCGGTAGAGTCACCAGAAGGATTCGCTAAAGCTTTTGATGTGGAGCTGTATCAGGTCTACGAGTTAGCCTGCGTACTGAGATAGAATTAGCCTAAAGTGCCATCGAATTTTTTATCGAGTAAATTGCATGAGTAGAAAAGGAATTATCCTCGCAGGCGGCTCTGGTACCCGCCTCCATCCACTTACTAAAGTGGTAAGTAAGCAGCTAATGCCGGTCTATGACAAGCCAATGATCTATTACCCCTTGTCAACTTTAATGATGTCTGGAATCCGTGATATTTTAATCATTACGACACCAGAGGAGCAGTCTCGTTTTAGTGAATTGTTGGGCGATGGCAGCCAGTGGGGGCTCAATTTGCAGTATGCCGTTCAACCCTCGCCCGATGGCCTGGCACAGGCGTTTTTGATCGGTGAGTCTTTCATTGGTAACAGCAGTTGTTCACTGGTCCTAGGCGATAATATTTATTACGGCCATGATCTGCGTGTTTCGCTCAAGAATGCTTATGTTCAAACTCACGGTGCAACTGTGTTCGGGTATCATGTAAACGACCCTGAGCGTTATGGTGTAGTTGATTTCGATGATGATTGGAATGCCATTAGCATCGAAGAAAAACCTGCGAAACCTAAATCCAGTTATGCCGTAACCGGTTTATACTATTACGACAACCGGGTGGTCGACTTCGCTAAAGAAGTCAGACCTTCGCCCAGAGGTGAATTGGAAATTACCGACTTAAACAACCTCTACCTGCAAGACGGTTCGCTGAAAGTTGAACTGATGGGCCGTGGCTCTGCGTGGCTGGATACCGGTACGTTAGACAGCCTCTTGGATGCAGCAAACTTTGTCGCCGCCATTGAGAAGCGCCAAGGGCTTAAAATCTGTTGTCCGGAAGAAGTGTCCTACCGTATGGGTTACATCGATGCTGAGCAGCTGGAAAAGCTGGCCGCGCCCCTTAAGAAAAGTGGTTACGGTGATTACCTGCTGAAAGTCATCCACGATAGAATAAAGTAGCCTGCCCTGTTAATGCGCAGAGTGTTCGCATCACTGTCGCTGCAGTGCCTGAACCAGTCATTTAAAATTAAGAAGTTGTATGCAAGTAATAAGCACCGACATCCCGGATGTCAAAATCATTGAGCCCCGCGTATTCGGTGACGAACGCGGTTTTTTTCTGGAAACCTTCCGTACTGATTGGTTCAAGCAGGAATGCGCGGATGTGGAATTTGTGCAGGATAACCACTCCAAATCCCGCCAGGGCATACTGCGCGGGCTGCACTACCAGTTGGAACAAACCCAGGGCAAACTGGTTCGTGTAGTGAGCGGTGAAGTGTATGATGTCGCCGTAGACATGCGCAAAAGCTCGCCAACGTATGGTAAGTGGGTGGGGGTGTTGCTTTCTGCTGAAAACAAACGTCAGCTTTGGGTGCCTGCTGGGTTTGCACACGGCTTCTATGTAACCAGTGAATCTGCCGAATTCGTCTATAAGTGCACAGACTATTACCACCCGGCATCGGAAGTGTCAGTGAAATACAATGACCCTACGCTCAATATTAGTTGGCCGTTGGTTAATGGTGAAAAGCCGTCCCTGTCTGCTAAGGATGAAGACGGATTGGCGTTTCTCGAAGCCCCAACGTTCTAGGCAATGCAATGAACCCAATTGTAATTATAGGAAAAAGTGGTCAGTTGGCTTATGAATTGGCGCGTTGCGCGCCCGGGCAAGTAGTGTGCCTGGGGCGTGACGACGTGGATATCACCGATGCCTGTAATATTGAAAAGGTATTAGACCAACTGCAACCTGCCGCCATTATCAACGCCTCTGCATACACGGCAGTGGATAAGGCCGAATCGGATGCCGATAGCACCTATGCAATCAATGAGCAGGCGGTTAGAAATCTAGCGGCCTATTGCCAATTGCGAGGGTTGTTTTTGGTGCACGTCTCTACAGACTACGTGTTCAATGGCTTAAAAGGCGCACCTTACACCGTAGATGACGATATTGCCCCTCAGGGCGTTTATGGTGCCAGTAAAGCGGCAGGGGAGGCGGTGGTTCGCGCTTTGCTGCCGGAGTCGTCCTGTATTATTCGTACGTCCTGGGTGTATTCAAGCCACGGCAACAATTTTGTTAAAACCATGCTCAAGCTGATGGCAGATAAACCGGCGCTTTCGGTCATCGACGATCAGGTTGGGTCGCCCACCTGGGCACGGGGGCTGGCAATGGCCTGCCTCGAAGCGGTCGAAGAAAACATCACGGGCGTTTTCCATTGGTCTGACGAAGGTGTATGTAGCTGGTATGATTTTGCTCTGGCCATTCAGGAGCTGGGTATGCAAAAAGGCTTGCTTGAAAATGCTATACCGGTTCACCCCATTCCAACCCGGGATTACCCCACGCCCGCCAAGCGGCCACATTACAGCGTGTTAGATAAAACACTAACACGCACTCGGTTCGAAAATTTGCCTCTGGCACACTGGCGCAAGCAATTGTCTGCCATGCTGGATGAGCTGGCAACACAGTAAGTAGTGAGATTCATGACAACAGCAAAAACAATTTTAGTCACCGGTGGCGCTGGTTTCATCGGGTCGGCTGTAGTCCGGCACCTTATCAACGACACTCAGCACACAGTGGTGAATCTCGACAAACTTACCTATGCCGGTAATCTCGAGTCCCTGCTGTCGGTAAGCGATAGCGAGCGTTACCACTTTGAGCAGGTCGATATTTGCGATGCAGAGGGCGTTAGGCGGGTATTTGCACATTATCAGCCCGACATTATCATGCATCTGGCTGCCGAGTCTCACGTCGACCGCTCCATTGATGGGCCGGGTGAATTCATTCAAACCAACGTAGTGGGCACTTACGTACTGCTTGAGCAGGCCCGGGCTTATTACGCATCTATGAGTGACGCGAAAAAGGCGGGCTTCCGCTTCCACCACATTTCTACTGATGAAGTGTACGGAGACTTGCCCCACCCGGATGAAGTTGCAGAAGGCGGTGAACTGCCTCTGTTTACCGAAACCACGCCTTACGCACCCAGTTCGCCGTATTCCGCATCCAAAGCGGCGTCTGATCACTTAGTCCGTGCCTGGTTACGAACCTTTAAGTTGCCTACCGTGGTAACCAATTGCTCCAATAACTATGGCCCGTTTCATTTCCCTGAAAAGTTAATTCCATTGGTGATCCTGAATGCGTTGGCGGGCAAGCCATTACCTGTATATGGTAATGGGAATCAAATTCGTGACTGGCTGTATGTGGAAGATCACGCTCGGGCGTTGGTTGTGGTCGCCACTCAGGGGGCGATTGGTGAAACCTACAATATCGGTGGTCATAACGAAAAACAGAATATCGAAGTGGTGAAAACCATTTGTACCATTCTGGATGAGTTGGTGCCCAAAGACCCGGCTTACGCGGAACAAATTACCTATGTGGCTGACCGCCCAGGGCACGACATGCGCTATGCCATTGACGCTTCCAAAATTCAGCGTGAACTGGGCTGGGCTCCGCAGGAAACTTTCGAAAGCGGGATCCGCAAAACCGTGCAATGGTATCTTAATAATGAAAACTGGTGGAAAGCCGTTCAGGATGGCAGTTATCAGGGGGAACGTTTAGGTTTGTAAACTGATAGAAGATCCTCAAACTATGTTATGCTCTGTAGCCGCTTTTTTAGCGGCTATTTACTTTTTAATGGAGAGTTACACGCAGCATGAAGAAGTCCGCAATGCTGACAGTGAAAGGTATTATAGGGTTATTGCCTGCCCCACTGAAAAACAAACTTAAGACAAACGCATTCCTCACAGAGCTATACAGCCGCTCTCTGAGACGTTCAGGTTTGTTTTACGGTTATCCGAACAAAAAGATGCGCTTTGCAATGTATCAGAAATATCTTGGGCGTCAGGAAGACCTTCTCGCGCGGAGAAATTCATCTGCTGAAATGACAGGGCTCAATATTGTCATTTTCGGGGGGGAGGATATTGAGCTGACATTGCAATCGATATCATCTGTCGTGAGCAACGCCGGGCGAATTTTTTTGATTGGCGAAGTAGTTACATACCCTGTGTGTAAATCGGTAGCCACATTGGCTGAAGCTGCTGCTGAAATTGATAATAAATTACCCACATTGTTTCTGAATAGCGGAGATACTCTCTCTCATTTTGCACAATCTGAGTTCGGAAAAGCTGCTGCAGAATATGAATTGGTTTATTCGGATACTGATTCAGAAGATGATGTGGGGCATTTGAAATCTCCTCGTTTTCTGCCCGACTGGAACCCTGATTTGCAGATTAGTACGGCTTATGTACAGACAGCCGTTGTAGTAAACAATAGTTTGCTCAGCAAACTTGGTCTCGAAGCGGTTGGTTCCATTCCTGAATTGATAGTATTGGCCTGGTTATCATTTCCCAATGCATCTGTTGGTCATTTGCCTTACACACTGGTTCATAGCCGAAAAACAAGTACGAATTATCTTGCGTCAGTTGCAAAGGTTTTACAAAACCACATGGGGGCGCAAATTTCTGAAATCGGTCAGCATCAGGTCAACAGCGTGTTGTGGTCCAGACATAAACAGCCGCTTGTATCTCTGATAATTCCAACGAAAGACGGCAAAGAACTTGTTAAAGCTTGTATTGAGTCTATACAAACTAAAACCAAATATAAAAACTATGAAATACTTCTGATAGACAACGGTTCAGAGGATCCAGCCAGCCTGGCATATTTCGAAGAATTAAATGCTCACTCTCAAATTCGAGTGTTGAAATATCCCGGCCCGTTTAATTATTCGGCAATAAATAATTTTGGTGTCGCGCATGCGAAAGGCGAAGTGGTAGGCCTGATAAACAATGACATTGAAGTTATTAGCCCACTTTGGCTGGATTACATGGTAGGCCACGTTCTGCGAGGTGATGTTGGTTGCGTTGGCGCTAAATTGTTATATTCTGACGGGCGCATACAGCATGCCGGGGTTGTTTTGGGGTACGGTGGCGGAGCCGGCCATGCTCATAAATATTATCCTCATGACCATCCGGGATATATGAACAGACTAATTGCTACGCAAAGCTTTAGTGCGGTGACCGCGGCATGTCTATTGGTCAGGAGGGAGCTGTTTGAACAGGTGGGCGGACTAAATGAAAGGGATTTAGCGGTTGCATTTAATGACGTTGACTTTTGTTTGCGTATAAGAGAGCTTGGGAAACGCAATATCTATTGTGCTGAAGCTGAATTGTATCACCATGAATCGGTAAGCCGTGGGCTGGATATTTCACCTGAAAAAGCGGCCCGTTTTAACAAAGAGTTACGTTTCTTACAAAGCAGATGGGCAAAAGTTATTAAGCATGATCCCGCGTACAACCCTAATCTGACGCTTAAGAGAGAGAATTTTGCAATAAAAGAAGAGCATGAGTATATTTCTGAGCAAAATCACTGATGCAGTAACAAGTAAGTAAATTGAGTTGAGATAAAATGGAAGAAGTACAAAAAGGTTTAAAAATTGCTGTAGCTGGCACCGGCTACGTAGGATTATCAAACGCTGTTCTTTTGGCGCAGCACAATTCAGTTACTGCCGTCGATTTAGTGCCTGAGAAGGTCGAATTGCTCAACAATAAACAATCGCCTATCGAAGACAAGGAAATCTCTGCTTATTTGTCCGAGAAACAGCTGGACCTGACAGCAACACTCGATGCGGAGGTTGCTTATAAAGATGCAGACTATGTAGTTATTGCCACCCCAACCGATTACGATCCGCAAACAAACTACTTCAATACCAAAAGTGTAGAAGCCGTAATCAGGATGGTTATGGATGTAAACCCCAATGCCGTCATGGTTATTAAGTCGACAGTCCCGGTCGGATTTACAGCAGAAGCAAAGGAACGTTTCGGTACGGAAAACCTGATATTTTCACCGGAATTTTTGCGTGAAGGCAAGGCGCTTTACGATAACCTTCACCCCAGCCGTATCATTGTTGGTGAACAAAGCGAGAGAGCAAAAGTATTTGCGAATTTACTTGAGCAGGGCGCAATAAAGAAAGAAATCGATGTACTTTTTACCAACAGTACAGAAGCGGAAGCTATCAAATTGTTTGCAAACACCTATCTGGCTATGCGTGTTGCCTACTTCAATGAATTGGACAGCTATGCCGAAAGCCACGGTCTGAACACCAAGCAAATTATCGAAGGTGTCAGCCTTGACCCTCGCATAGGTAACCACTACAACAACCCCAGCTTTGGCTATGGGGGATATTGTCTGCCTAAAGATACTAAGCAACTGCTCGCCAACTATCAGGATGTGCCTAACAACATGATCCAGGCGATTGTGGATGCCAACAGAACCCGAAAGGATTTTATCGCAGATTCGATTATTGCTAAAAACCCAAAAGTTGTGGGGGTTTACCGTCTCATTATGAAAGCCGGCTCTGATAACTTTAGAGCAAGTGCTATCCAGGGGATCATGAAACGCATCAAAGCGAAAGGTATTGAAGTAGTGGTTTACGAGCCCGTGTTAAGTGAGGATGAATATTTTCACTCAAGAGTGATTCAAAACATTGAAGAATTCAAAGAAGTTTCTGACGTTATTATTGCAAACCGAATTACCGATGAAATCAGTGACAGTCTAGCGAAGGTCTACAGCAGGGATTTGTTTGGCGCTGATTGACTTACTTACACTCCTGGGTTTCTAAACTCAGGAGTGGTTAGTACTCTAATTGAGCATAAGTTGCTGAAATAAAAATCTAAATAATTAATTGCCTATCTTACATCCGAGGCCCTATCATCGGCGGCCTTAGCTCAGTGTCAGGGTTCCCTGTCTTCCTCTGAGCGATATATTCCTTTTATTGTTTTTTTGCGGAGTCTACATGCAGCGGCTGCGTGATCTTTCTAGTCAGGTTGAATCAGTTTTTACTTCATTGGCAAATGAGTTTGGCGAATATCAGAAAACTACAGGCTTGAGCTGCCTGGATGGGTGTGGTGCATGTTGCAACAACCCGGATATCGAAGTATCGCCGTTAGAAATGCTGCCATTGGCCTTGCACTTTTTTGATCAGGGGATAGCAGAGTCTATGCTAGATAAACTGGCTGAGTATTCCGGTTTCGCCTGTGCGCATTATCATCGCAATTCATTGGATGGCGAGAAAGGCTACTGCACTATTTATACCTGGCGGCCAGGTATTTGCCGAATGTTCGGCGCAGCGGGTTATAGCAACAAGCATGGTATGCCGGGGCTATCGGTGTGCAAGCAGATAAAACAAGCAATGCCTGGAAAGTATCAAAATGCTCTGATAACGATATCAAGCACGCCACCGCCATCCATCAGTCATGGTCGTCAAAGGATAGCTCAGATAGATCCGGGCTGGGGCAACGAACTGTTACCAATTAATGATGCGTTGCGTCAGGCCATAAGTAAGGTGCTGACGTGTGCCTATTATATGGATGAGGGCGAAGACATCTTCGCGGCCTAGCCCATAAGCCGAGCATAAGTTACTTAAGCGCAGCAGTCAGCTGTTCTTCACTTATCCCTGATTGGGCAGCCAAACTGCGTACCTTGTCTTGTGCCAAACCGGCATGCTGGGCGGATGCGAGTATTTTTAAAACTTGTTCCTGGTTCGAATGGGCTGATTCTATGGCTGTGGAAATGACCTGCTCGGTCTGGTTGGGAAATACCGCGAGCAGTGCATCAACAACATACTCGCCAACAAACGGCACCGCATTCAGCGCGGTAGAAAGAATCTCTACTAATTTACTGGGGTAATCCTGGCTTAGCGATTGTACGATGGAATCTGCTGAGTCCGGTTGAGTAAGAACCGCAATGCGGACAATTTCATCTAAATCGTCAGGTGTACTCTTTGCTGCGGCCTTAACCACAAAGTTCGCGTAACTGGGTTCAGCTTCAATGGCCAGCTTTACTATTGAAGCGCAACTGCCAACTTTCTTCTCTAGAGCTAGCTGAACTATTTCTTCGGTTGAAGTAGGTTGCGCAGATATGGCCGCGTAAATGATCTCCTCGTAACTTTCGGGGTAGGTGTCGAGGGCAACATCCACTATTGAAACCACCTCTTGAGGATAGTGGCCGGCGATACTTCGAATCGCACGCCCAACGGACATATTTTGGTCAACCTGGCGTTTTAAAAAGTTGGATTGGAGCGAATCGGAAGTTTCCTGAGGCGTAGTGAGAGATGCATTCGCTGACATTACGCAGCAGAGTGCGGTCATTATGACCAACAGACCATGTTTGTGCAGCATCCTTTTACCCTTATTCACAACAGTATAAAACAGCCAATGATTCGTGGACGTTTAGAGCTACCTTTGTAGAAATTAGTTCAAATTGTCTAGAAATCACCATGTGTGACTAAAAACTAACCGTTCAGTTCGAAAATGGCAATTATTTTAAGGTATGGGTATTGACCTTTAATTATTAATCTCTAAAATGCGCCTCCGCTTCGGCAGGAAAGTCAAAAAGATGAGTACGGCAAAAGGTCTC
This sequence comes from Alteromonas aestuariivivens, assembly GCF_003367475.1. Taxonomy (GTDB): domain Bacteria; phylum Pseudomonadota; class Gammaproteobacteria; order Enterobacterales; family Alteromonadaceae; genus Alteromonas; species Alteromonas aestuariivivens. The sequence continues at coordinate 244 of NZ_QRHA01000004.1, read as the reverse complement.
AAAGCCTTGTGTGAAGCGGTTTTCAGCGAAACGCCTTGAAAAATAAATTTTCAAAAAAGTGTTGACACTGAGAACGGAAAGCGTAGAATGCGCATCCCGCTTCGGGGTAACAACGAAGCAAGCCGGAAACGGCCCTGTTCTTTAAAAATTGATAACAAGACAATCTGTGTGGGCACTCGTTAACGAGTGTCAACCGACGATTCATAAATTTCGAACTATTTAATTGAAGAGTTTGATCATGGCT
>NZ_QRHA01000035.1 GCF_003367475.1 Alteromonas aestuariivivens | reverse complement strand
TAACGCCCACATAAGTGGCAACAAAACGTAGCGGCGATTTTGGTTAAACTTGCGAAGCACAAAACTAAATCGCCGCGTAGTTTTGGCGTCCCAGCCAGCTTGCTGGCGACTTGATGTGCTTGTTAGGCTGCTGGCTTTAACTACTGGCTATTCTTTGCCTTGTTTTTGATAGGGAATAGCTTTAACCAAAATGCAGCTTCAAATGCGAAACCTAAGATGACAAATATAAACAAGCCTGTGGTATTACCATAACTGTATGAGCCAATGGCCACTACCAGCAGTGCAAAAGCTATTAAATAGCGATATAGATTTTTCATGTGATTCCTTATCGTTTCGTCAGCCTTCTTAGCTACGTAGTCCACCTTACTTGCAACAATCGAAATTTCAACAACTTAGAAAAAATGGTTACAACTTAAAGCCGAGCCTCCGAAATAAAGAGTTACCATTACGCAATCAGAAAATGGAAGCTTAGTTACTAACCAGATGATAAGCGGCCTAACGCTCAAAGCAAGCGCGCGGTACGCGTCGCCTTGCCTTTGCTTGTTAGCTA
>NZ_QRHA01000034.1 GCF_003367475.1 Alteromonas aestuariivivens | reverse complement strand
CCTAACAAGCACATCAAGTCGCCAGCAAGCTGGCTGGGACGCCAAAACTACGCGGCGATTTAGTTTTGTGCTTCGCAAGTTTAACCAAAATCGCCGCTACGTTTTGTTGCCACTTATGTGGGCGTTATGATCATGGAGAGAAATGAGTATCGAGCAAGAATTTAAAGAAAAGGTCAGCGAGTACTTAGAAAAACTGAGCAACGATCTTTGCACAATTCTTAAAGAGTTAATTGAATACAATTATCCCGAAGAAGTTACCACTCTTGCCTTCGAAATCTTTGTCGATGGTTTTTCATCCGAGTTTCCAGTAAGAGCGTTCTTTATGGACAAAGATAATTCTGAGCACTTTATCTACATCGATGGAAAAGCAGAATATCCATCGCCAGTTGATCCTGGCCTGCTAGAAATAGATCACGTTTATCCGTATGAGCTAGAAGAAGAATACACTAACAAGGATGAATCACTTGATCCTTGGGATATTGCTACAAATGAGCTAATTGAGTGGTTCTCTAAGTGCTGGCTGGTTTCGGGCGGCCAAACATTCAATATAAAGGCTACTATTGCACGGTAATCCCCCCTAAAAATAACAGCAGCCAAAAGTAGAATTTTCTCGTAACCTGAACGCAGGAGATTCTGCATGAAAAAATCACGATACACGGACAGTCAGATCCTGGCCATTCTTAAGCAGGCGG
>NZ_QRHA01000033.1 GCF_003367475.1 Alteromonas aestuariivivens | reverse complement strand
GTGTTTCATGACTGGGGTGAAGTCGTAACAAGGTAACCGTAGGGGAACCTGCGGTTGGATCACCTCCTTACCAAAAAATCGACGCTGACATTCATTTAGCGCAGTGCTCACACAGATTGTTTTGTTATAAATAGAAAAGAACCATTAAACCAAGTTTTTGCGAGCATTTGGTTTTTAGTCGAGCCGGCTGAGGAGTGAGCGAAGGCGCATACACAGAGTATGTAACTGAGTGAGCGACGAACCAAGGCGAAGAATAAAACCCAAAGGCGAAGCACAAAAATGGGGCTATAGCTCAGCTGGGAGAGCGCCTGATTTGCATTCAGGAGGTCAGCAGTTCGATCCTGCTTAGCTCCACCACAGGCTTGTAGCTCAGCTGGTTAGAGCGCACCCCTGATAAGGGTGAGGTCGGCAGTTCAAGTCTGCCCAAGCCTACCATTTCTTCCTTATGCTGCGTCCGTTTAACGCTCATGTGCTGATTGCACACTACGCGTCAAACGTCCTTGCCTAAGAAAGAAATCGGACGATTAAACCTTTAGTCAGTCTGTTCGTAAGAGTCTTAATGAATGATCTGCATCATTGATTAAGGTTTTTACCTTAAATGTTCTTTAACAATTTGGAAAGCTGATATTAGTAATCAATCAAAATTGAGTAACTGAGATTGAATATCGAAAGATGTTCTTTCACGCCATTACTCTACTTGACTTGAATTACTTGTTATCGATTTGAT
>NZ_QRHA01000032.1 GCF_003367475.1 Alteromonas aestuariivivens | reverse complement strand
GGTAATCCCCCCTAAAAATAACAGCAGCCAAAAGTAGAATTTTCTCGTAACCTGAACGCAGGAGATTCTGCATGAAAAAATCACGATACACGGACAGTCAGATCCTGGCCATTCTTAAGCAGGCGGACGCCGGAGCCCCGGTTCCTGAGCTTTGCCGTGAGCACGGCATGAGCAGTGCCACCTTTTACAAGTGGCGGGCCAAATACGGCGGCATGGACGCTTCACTCATGGCCCGGCTAAAAGAGCTCGAAGATGAAAACCGGCGACTCAAGAAGATGTACGCGGAAGAGCGCCTTAAAGCCGAAATCATTCAGGAAGCCATGGTAAAAAAGTGGTAAAGCCCTGTGAGCGACGTCAGCTCGCTCAGAAGTCAGTGGCCAACCGCACTATCAGTATTCGCTTCGCTTGCCGTGTGTTTTCGGTCAGCGAGACCTGCTATCGCTATCAACCGAAACTGCGTGATGAAAACGAAGAGATTGCCAGTCGCCTGGTGCAGCTTACAGAAGATGATAGCGACTGGGGGTTTGGACTGTGTTTCAGCTACCTTCGCAACGTTGAAGGCAAGCCCTGGAATCACAAGCGTGTTTACCGCATTTACTGTGAAGAAGCCCTGAACTTGCGTATTCGTCCCAAGCGACGGCTGAATCGCAGCAAGCCTGAGCCACTGAAAGAACCTACCCGGTCTGACCAGGTTTGGTCGATGGACTTTATGCATGATCAGCTTGCTGATGGCCGAAACTACCGATTGTTTAATGTCATTGACGATCACAAACGTGAAGGGCTGGCTATTGAAGCCGGTTTTT
>NZ_QRHA01000031.1 GCF_003367475.1 Alteromonas aestuariivivens | reverse complement strand
TGTGTTTCATGACTGGGGTGAAGTCGTAACAAGGTAACCGTAGGGGAACCTGCGGTTGGATCACCTCCTTACCAAAAAATCGACGCTGACATTCATTTAGCGCAGTGCTCACACAGATTGTTTTGTTTATCGAAAGAAAAGAACGCTAAGGTATACCTTACCCAATAGGCTTGTAGCTCAGCTGGTTAGAGCGCACCCCTGATAAGGGTGAGGTCGGCAGTTCAAGTCTGCCCAAGCCTACCATTTCTTCCTTGCTCTTCGTTATCGAATTGCTCATGTGCTACGGGCACACTACGCAATCCGATGCCTCGATCAAGAAAGAAACCCACTAACCCATAAGTTAGTATGCAAGCCATATAGATGGGGCTATAGCTCAGCTGGGAGAGCGCCTGATTTGCATTCAGGAGGTCAGCAGTTCGATCCTGCTTAGCTCCACCATCTCAAAACGCATTCGAAGCAGTGTTTTTTAAGATGGTATTTATTACCACCATGTTCTTTAACAATTTGGAAAGCTGATATTAGTAATCAATCAAAATTGAGTAACTGAGATTGAATATCGAAAGATGTTCTTTCACGCCATTACTCTACTTGACTTGAATTACTTGTTATCGATTTGATTGATAACAAGGTAATACACGATTAGCTTGTCATCATACGACATTACTCTTACTCGGATTCAAAAGGCGAGTAAAAAGCTCTAACGAGGTTTTTTGGGGTTGTATGGTTAAGTGACAAAGCGTATACGGTGGATGCCTTGGCAGTTAGAGGCGATGAAGGACGTGTAAGTCTGCGAAAAGCTGTGGTGAGCCG
>NZ_QRHA01000030.1 GCF_003367475.1 Alteromonas aestuariivivens | reverse complement strand
CTGCGTTTATAGCGCTGCCAAAAAAAGAGGTTGGGCTGACTGCGGAAAGGTGAGCCGGGTGGGTAGCCCTTGCCGTTTCTGTATAACAGCGTTGCTGAGCAACATTGAGAGAGTACTGGGGGCTAACACCTAAATATGGGGCACAAACACGTAGGCTAAATTGCGAAGCAGAGCCTGCGTGTTTGTGTCCCAGCCCGCCCTGGCGGGCGACATAATTTTTTTGTTATGTGACACTTAAATACAACCTATATCCCTGCTCTTTTGGGCTACCCATTAATTGAGCTGCATTAACCAAGTGTTGCCAAAATTCACTACTTGGTGGCTGATTGTCCTCAATAACTCCATCTAGTTCTTCCATTGCCAATCGAAGTTCATTGTTTTGTATATACTCAAGAAAGTCACATTCCCGATATCCAAAATCCGATTGTTTAACATTCGTAGGTAAGAGTTGATAAGCCATTTGAAGGTCTGCTTTGATCAAGTTCCATTTTTCCAACTTATCCATGAACTTCCTTTGGCACATAACGCCCCACTAAGGGGCGATAACACATGGGCTAAAATTAGGAACGAAGTGACGCAGCCCATGTGTTAGCGTCCCACCGAGCGAAGCGAGAGCCTTGAGTGGTTTGTTATAAGACAATTTACTTTGAAGCATGCCATACACTATCAAGTGGTTCACTATTGCGTGAGATTCTGGGTTGCCAATAAGATCATTGGTTAATTCATTTCCACCCCAGTCTTCTGTCATAAAATGATCATGAGCATTTCCGGATTTTTCAGCTTGCATGGCAATAGCGTCTAGTCTGCGTGCTAGCCAGCGCAACTGTTCTGGAGAACCATGGATATAAACCTGTTCAGCATCCTTGTCTTTCTCAACTGTTAGCATGAATTTCCTTTTGGCTTATAACGCTCCGCATAACGGGCAAAAAGACGTAGGCTACAATAACGAGCGAAGCGAGGGAGCCTACGTGTTTTTGTCCCCAGCGAGCGAAGCGAGTGGTTAATGCGATTGTTAGCCCAGCCGATG
>NZ_QRHA01000003.1 GCF_003367475.1 Alteromonas aestuariivivens | reverse complement strand
AAATTCAGGAGCATTTTGAGTTACTGCTTTATACATGAATCTAAATAGAGGCCAGCAAATCACACACCCGATAAAAACTGAAACACTTAAAAACAAATAATTCATATACATTCCATTGCAACATAACGCCCCGCTTAGGGGCAATAACACGTGGGCTAAAATTTGGAGCGAAGCGACTGAGCCCACGTGTTATTGTCCCAGAGAGCTTGCGACCGACTACAGCGGTTTGTTATGTACGTGCCGATTACAACCTAATATACCTTGGCACCTTATTTTTAAGCAGCCGAACCAGCTCTGGCTGCATACGATCATAATTGTCAGGTATATCCAAGCAGGCCAATTTTTTGCCTTGTAGTAGTTCTTTATATTTTTTCGATACTTTATTTTTGTGGGACTTTTCCATGACAAAAATAACATCAGCCCATTCGATGAGATCGCCAGACAATGGCGTCTCAGCATCCAGGTTGGTGCCGCATCCGATAGCGTTAACACCGTCATATTCAGAGAATACTTCTTCGGCTGTAGGACTACGCAATCTATTTTCTGAACAAACGAATAAAAGGTTCATATTCCCTTAAGTACATAACGCTTCAAACACCGGCGGCGTTTACGCCGTCCGAGTGCTTTGACTTGTTAGCTACGGTTTTACCTTTGACCTCTATATACATGTGCTCCCAATCATGATTTGAAACAACTTCGAAACCTTTGAGGTTTGCACAGCGCGTAATTACTAGCTTCTTTAGATTCGGCGCAAAATCGAATATCGATTCGATAGACTCAAGATTTCTACAGTAGTGAATTTGTAGTTCCTCTAGCTCTGACAGAACGGGCATGCCGTTAAGTGAAATAGGATTACACCAGTTAAGATCAAGTTGTTTCAGTTTTTTTGGCAGCTCAATACTTTCATAGGTTTTATCTTTTGGTTTGAATCTCCAAACATCAAGCCCCTGAAGAGAATCTAGATCTCCAAGGCCACTATCTTTGCGGATAGGGTGCCAAACAGCCTTTTCAAGCTTAGGGAATTTAGAGAAGTCGATAGCGGGCCGCTTTTCATGTATGCCAAAGTAGGTCAAATCTTGTAGGGAATATAGCCCACCTATATCTTTAAGACCGATCTCCCAGAACCAAACCTGTTTAATGAATGGTATTTCGCTCAGAAAATCTAAGTCTTCTTGTTTGAAGCCAAACACTGGGCACCCGAAAACACCAAGAATTCTTCTATCTTGAATCTCATTTATGCAGTTCTCCATTTGGTTTGTCTCAATTCCCAAGGAATGAGTCATTCCCAAGTCTGCTGTTTCTAGATATTTTCCGATTCTTTCTATTGGCATAGTTTTAAGTAGCTAACGCCCCGCTTAGGGGCAAATACATGCAGGCTAAAATTAGGAGCGAAGCGACTGGAGCCTGCATGTATTTGTCCCAGGGAGCTTGCGACCGACTACAGCGGTTTGTTATGTGCCATCTTTTTCTTCAAAGTTTAACCAATCTATAGTTGATTCATCATGGCTTTGAGCCAACTTTTTGAACCTTTTTCGGATCGTCTGTTTTTGCTTGGGAGCCAATGATAAAAACATTTCGTTATAGTCTATTTTTATTCGCTTACACATTTGTTTATCTCTGCGTGAAAGAGCTAAGTCATATGGCAATGCTATTAAAAGGCACAATGCAATCAAGCCACAAAAACAATAAAGAAACGCTTTAACGACCTTGTAAATTGTAATGCTATCTAGGTCTTTGAGAGAAGCTATTGCTATCACAACTACAATAACCAAAGTTAAATTATTTAAGTAGGAGAAAAAATTGTGATATTTCGAAAAAATCTTCATTAGCTAATTATCTGAAAGGCACATAACGCTTAGCTTTGGGGCGCAGACATGTGGGCGATAATCGCGAAGCGCCCACATGTTTGCGTCCCAGTGACCGAAGGGAACGACAACAGCGCATTGTTATGTGCTGACATTGCTGAATACTACCGGCTTTGAACGTAAACAGTTGAAACAAAGAATATAAGTACAACGGTGCATAGCTTGCTGATTAGTATACTGGTAGATCGTGACATACCCATAGATCTGGATAACTTACCAACAAATACGTACCCAATCACTGTAGAACAGAGCGCAATTAAACAAATTACGAACACGTTTTCCTGAATTGTAGCTATTGCATTTTCCATGTTTTCTCTCTTTAAAACCTAAAGCGCATAACTTCTAAATATGGGGCACAAACAGGCAGGCGATAATGGCGAAGCCGCCTGCGTGTTTGTGTCCCAGCCCGCTTGCGGGCGACATAATTTTTTTGTTATGTGACATTAGTTATCAGCTAGTTTGCGGCCTAAGATTTCTGAGAGCCAAATCGCGATGACTATGTAAATTACCAGCGGTATTAACAGCATAAAAGAAGAAAATAGCACTAGTGCATAATAAAAATCTGCATATGCCTGTAGAAATGACGTGTTTACCAGACATGATTCAGATGTCATGCTGCCTTCATTCCATCCCTGACAGTTCATCATCCCCAGTACTGGAAAGATAAAGAATAGTGAATAAAAAGGAAGCCTGCTCAGAAACCAATTAAATCCCTTTTTTATCAAAAAAACCTCCTGTCACATAACGCTTTGCCAAGGGGCAAATGCGAACGTTGTTGGGCAAAGCCCAGTGAGTAGTTGTCCCAGCCGCGCTTTTTGCGGCGAACTTAGGCAACTTGTTAGTTGCTGTTTTACGCAAATGCCATATTCCAGATATATAGGAGACTAGACAAAAGCATAACGATAAATGGAATTGAGCAAATTAGTCGTAATCGATTATTAATATAAGGCTTTGGCCATAAATAAAAGTAAACAGCAACTGGTAAAAACAAAGCCCCAAAATACACTGAAAAAGCTATGAAGTACCAACCTTCGTAAGCAAAGTTACCGCCGAATAGAAGCCAAAACAAACCAAATAGGCAACCAATACTAGGGAAAGCTATCAATATAGAGCATACGATTAAGGAATACTCTCGACCGCCTAATTCAACTTTTTTCGAATTCAAATGCAATCCTTGCTTAAGCAACTAACACCCCAAGAAGGGGCAATTACACGCAGGCTATAATACGGAACGAAGTGACGGGAGCCTGCGTGTAATTGTCCCGCTTACTTGGTTTGTTATATTCACATTAGTCCGATAAAACCTAGGACTAACCCTACCACTGTTAGAAAAAACATAAGAAACTGGTGTTCTGCAAAAAAGCTATTCAAGCGTCGAATTATATCTGAATTTAAAAATGACTGAATAAATCCAAATTTACCATCCTTTTGCTTTTCAATTGACTCAATGAGTTTACATACTTCAATATGAATGCCGCGGGCTCCCACACCAAAACCGTCTACCAAATCTTGGCTAGGGTTTGGGCCTTCAAAATGGGCGATAGTTAGTTGCATTGATTTCTGGGAATAAACATCAATGACCTCCACAATATCATTTTGTAGATTAATCGAACCTGAGTATGTGCCAAAAATAGTTTCAACCGAAAAATTCAAAATCGTCCTTGTGAATATAACGCTTTGCCAAGGGGCAAATGCGAACGTTGTTGGGCAAAGCCCAGTGAGTAGTTGTCCCAGCCGCGCTTTTTGCGGCGAACTTAGGCAACTTGTTAGTTGCTGTTTTACGCAAATGCCATATTCCAGATATATAGGAGACTAGACAAAAGCATAACGATAAATGGAATTGAGCAAATTAGTCGTAATCGATTATTAATATAAGGCTTTGGCCATAAATAAAAGTAAACAGCAACTGGTAAAAACAAAGCCCCAAAATACACTGAAAAAGCTATGAAGTACCAACCTTCGTAAGCAAAGTTACCGCCGAATAGAAGCCAAAACAAACCAAATAGGCAACCAATACTAGGGAAAGCTATCAATATAGAGCATACGATTAAGGAATACTCTCGACCGCCTAATTCAACTTTTTTCGAATTCAAATGCAATCCTTGCTTAAGCAACTAACAACTTAATAGATTTAAAAGCGGGGCAAAAGTACGGCGTCGTATTGGTATAATTTTGTAAGTCCGCATTGCCCTTAATTCCGAAGTTTTGCCCCACTATATCAACCTGTTAAGCCAAGGGGCAACTAATGTTTTTTTGTGACAAAAAGGTCGAAGTGGTTGACTAATCCGGTACTAATAAGACCCTTTTTAATCAGAGGGTTACAGCATAAGGTGAATCGTTTTACAAAGCGTTAATTTTATACTTGTTGGTAATAAGCAAACGAATGTTGAGTCTTTTGACTTAGGGTCTCGGTCAGAGTTCAGTAATCGCTGGGCGGCGGGGTGACCTGGGAGTCGTCCAGCACCTCAATACTGGTTATCTTAAATACGGTCCCGTATTGCGTGAAAGTCATTACGTCGGGCAAAGCCATGCCGGTTATCATTACTTTTAATCCGTTTCGGCGATACGAATTGTCCAGGCCCTGAAGGGTGTAATGTTTACCATTTTCGGCTTCAAACGCATAAAACCCACCTTCCATAGTTTTGTAAACTATGGTGCCGGTTAACGTTTCAGCCTGGGTTTGAGAATCGGAAATTTGCATTGAAATTGTACTACCGGAGTTTGTATTTGCATCGGGGCGGATTGTAGCGCTGGCGCAGGAAAACTGAATAACTGAGCAGAAAAATATAATTATGCGGATCATCCAACTTGCCCTTTATTGCAAAATTGCGGTTAGGTTATACGGAAGATATCTCGGCTAGTTGCGCCAACTCTGAATTATAGTGCCGAATCGAGAAAACTTCTGGGAGATGGAGAGAAGGGAAACCGGGCACCACACAACTGAGGTGCCCTAAAGTGTTGTTTAGTATTCGAACATCGCTGAAATGGATTCTTCGTTACTGATACGGCGAATAGTTTCTGCCAGCATCTCTGAAAGGGTCAGTTGCTTGACCTTTTCGATGCCCTGCATTTCTTTGCTCAGCGGAATACTGTCGGTAACAATGATTTCGTCAATTAGCGAGTCACGCAGATTGTTTGGTGCATTGCCTGAGAATATAGCGTGAGTGGCATAGGCGTATACCTTGCGCGCACCGTGGCTTTTCAGCGCTTCAGCGGCTTTGGCCAGCGTACCGCCGGTGTCGATCATGTCATCAACAATAATACAGTCGCGATCTTCCACATCACCAATAATGTTCATTACCTGGGCCACGTTAGCTTTGGGGCGGCGTTTGTCGATGATGGCGAGGTCGGCGTCGTTGAGCAATTTGGCTGTAGCGCGGGCACGCACCACACCACCAATGTCCGGGGATACCACCACAGGAGCCACAAATTCACGTTGCATCATATCGGCCAGCAGAATGGGTGTACCGAAAGCATTGTCTACCGGTACATCGAAGAAGCCCTGGATCTGTTCGGCGTGCAGGTCAATGGTGAGCACCCGGTCAACCCCAACGTTGGACAAAAAGTCTGCAATAACTTTAGCGGTGATGGGCACCCGGGCTGAGCGCACCCGGCGGTCCTGGCGAGCATAGCCGAAGTATGGAATTACTGCGGTGATGCGTCCGGCGGAAGCTCGACGCAGGGCATCGATCATCACTATCAGTTCCATAAGGTTGTCGTTGGTAGGCGCGCAGGTAGACTGGATAATAAAAACGTCCGATCCACGGACGTTTTCATGAATTTCGACGCAAATCTCTCCGTCGCTGAACCGGCCTACGCTGGCGTTACCCAAACGGGTATAAAGGCGATCGGCGACTTTCTGGGCAAGTTCCGGTACGGCGTTACCTGCAAAGATCTTCATATCTGGCACAAGTGTTTCCTCAGTGCGATGATAATGGGAGTGGCTGGGGTAGCTGGACTCGAACCAACGAATGGCGGGATCAAAACCCGCTGCCTTACCAACTTGGCTATACCCCAATAGTTTAGTTCATGTCCCGAGCAGCGTTCACTTCATAGAGTTTTTGTTTTAAAGGTGACAGGTTCACCCCTTTGGCAACAAAACTGCTCCAGTTGCAAGGCAATTTAGCCTGCACCTCTAAGGCTAGTTTTTGGTCGGCAAAAGTGGCAAATACACACGCACCGGTGCCCGTCATTCGCGACGGTGCGTAGTGTAGCAACCACTGTAATAATTTTGCAACTTCGGGATAGCGTTTACATGCAATTTGCTGGCAATCGTTGCGGGTTTGCTCAAAGCAGTAATCCTGCCAATTCATTGGCGGGGTACTGCGGGGTAATTCAGGCGCACCGAAAATTTCCGCCGTACTGATATGAACTCCCGGGTTTACTACCAGGTACCATTGTTCAGGCAACTCGGTAGCGTCTATATGTTCACCTACTCCGCCGGCAAATGCGGTTTTGCCGTGCACGAATATGGGCACATCGGCACCTAAGCTCAGCCCCAATGCAGCCAGCACCTCTTCACTTAAATTACACTGCCACAGGTGATTGAGTGCCACCAGGGTGGTGGCAGCATTCGAAGAGCCGCCACCTATGCCTCCGCCCATAAACAACTGTTTGTCGAGCTGAATGTGCACACCCTGTGTTACCTTGGCTTTGGTCTGTAGCAATCGGGCTGCCCGCACTATCAGGTTATCGTCGTCGGCCACCCCTTCAATGGAGGGCGATAGGGTTATTAAACCGGTGTCATTGACGCTAAAAGCCAGGCGATCGCCAAAATCCAGCATCTGAAACAGGCTTTGCAGTTGATGATACCCGTTAGGGTAGCGGCCAAGAATATGCAGAAACAAATTAAGTTTAGCCGGGCTTGGCCACCAGGCGGCTGCTTTTAAATGGTTTGAAGAGTCCATGTACGAATGCGTATTTTTATAAAATTGGTTGGTTGAAGGGGTTGTGTCAGGGTAATGGCGTGGGGCAGCCAGTAACCGCCGGTTTCCCGGTAATCATCATAGGTTATTTGCCATGCACCGCACCGGTTGCAGCCAGGTGTCAGGCTTGCCAGTAAGCCGCTTTCATTCAGGGTGTACTGGTCAGTTGCCAGTGGCACGCCTTTTACCCACATCAGCAGCGGCGAAAGCGGGATGTGCCAGCCAGTAACCTGATAAACCAGCCAACTCGGGTCGCTTTCCTGATAGACCTCATCGTCCGCTTCCAGCGTTGCAACGCCGTCCTGATTGGTCATGTCAACCAGGGTTACACCGAGGAAATTGGTCAGTCGAAAATGAAAGTCGCTGTTGTCTACCTGCCAGTTTAAATTGGCGCTAACCGCTTCATTCTGATCGCGGATGGCCATTTTACCCTGCACTTGCCATTGGTTAATCTGGCTCAGCTGCGCAATTTGTTCCGGCAGGTCTACTGGTGCCTGTGGGCGGATTGGCTGGGTTGCGCAACCACCTGCCAATAAAATCACCAGCAGCAGTGCGCACGAAGGTCGGAACCGCATTAGCTTACTCACCAATTCTGTATGGCCCATATGGGAACACAGATTCGGCAACACTTTCAATCATTTTGGCTTTTTCGTACAATGCCGCTCCTACAAAGCCTGCTTGAATGTTAATGACCCTGATCGCCCTCGGAATCAACCACAAAACTGCGCCTGTCGCACTGCGAGAGAAAGTCGCCTTTACGCCGGATTCCCTGGTGTCGGCGCTGGCTTCGCTGCAGCAGTTAGACGGTGTGGAGGAGTCGGTGATCGTGTCCACCTGTAATCGTACGGAAATTTACGTCAACAGTTCCCAGTCGCAGGGTCCGGCAGAATTACTGAACTGGCTTGCCGACTACCACCAGCTGGACCAGCAGGCCATCATCAATAATAGCTATGCGTTTGAGCAGGGCGAGGCGGTACGCCACATTATGCGGGTTGCCAGTGGGCTGGACTCGCTGATACTGGGTGAACCGCAAATCCTTGGCCAGATAAAGCAGGCGTACAATAACGCCAAAAATTCCGGCATGGTCAGCTCAGATTTTGAAAAGCTGTTTCAGCAGACGTTTTCTGTTGCCAAGCGGGTACGCAGTGAAACCGAAATTGGCGCTAATGCTGTCTCAGTAGCCTACGCCGCGGTGCAACTGGCTAAGCACATTTTTTCTGCGTTACCCAAGCGTTCGGTACTTTTGGTAGGAGCCGGGGAAACCATTGAACTGGTGGCCCAGCACCTGAAAGAACAGGGGGTGGAGCGGCTGGCGGTAGCCAATCGTACCGTTGCTCGTGCGGAAGCACTGGCCGGCACTCTGGGGGCGGACGTGATGACATTGTCCCAACTGCCTGAGCACCTCAAAGATTTCGATATCGTTATCAGTTCTACCGCCAGCCAGCTGCCGTTGATAGGTAAAGGTATGGTTGAGGATGCCCTCAGGCAGCGGCGCAACGCCCCCATGTTTCTGGTGGATTTGGCCGTTCCCCGCGACATTGAAGCTCAGGTCAACGAACTGGGCGACGCCTACCTGTATACAGTGGATGATTTACAGCACATAGTGCAGCAGAATATGGCCTCCCGGGAGCAGGCCGCCGTTGAAGCGGAATCCATCATCAGCAGCCAGGTGGAAGCCTACCTAACGTGGAAACAATCCAGGCAGTCAATAGATTTGGTACGCCAGTTTCGTCAGCGGGGAACTCGCCAGCGCGATGAACTGGTTGAGCGTGCACTACAGCAAATTCAGGATGGTAAAGCCTCCCACGAAGTGGTTCAGGAACTGGCGTATAAGCTCAGTAATACCCTTATGCACGGTACAACCCGCGCCCTCAGGGAAGCGGCGGCACAAAATAACAACGCTCTCACTCACTGGTTAGGGCAGGCACTGGAACTGGATACGGATCCGGACAGTGATAAAAATGAAGGTTAAAACGTAAATATGAAAGAGTCGGTCCTCGCAAAACTGGAAAACCTGGTCGAGCGCTTTGATGAAGTGCAGGCGCTGCTGGGCGATCCTGAGGTAATAGGCAACCAGGAAAAATTCCGCAATCTGTCCAAAGAATACAGCCAGCTTGAAGAGGTGGTTAAGGGCTTTCATGCCTATCGGCAGGCTCAGGAAGATTTGGCTTCCGCACAGGAAATGCTCAACGAGGATGATGCCGAAATGCGTGAAATGGCGCAGGAAGAGATGAAGCAGGCCAAGTCGGAACTGGAGCGTTTGGAAGGCGAGTTGCAGGTGTTGCTGTTACCCAAAGACCCCAATGACGATCACAACTGCTTTCTGGAGATCCGTGCTGGTGCCGGCGGTGACGAGGCGGCGATATTTGCCGGTGATCTGTTCCGCATGTACAGCCGCTACGCCGAAACACAGGGCTGGCGAGTAGAGGTGGTAAGCAGTAACGAAGGTGAGCATGGCGGTTTCAAGGAAGTGATAGCCAATGTAACTGGCGATGGCGTGTACGGAGTACTCAAATTTGAATCTGGTGGTCACCGAGTGCAGCGGGTTCCGGCAACGGAATCACAAGGGCGTATTCACACGTCGGCCTGTACGGTTGCGGTATTGCCGGAAATTCCTGAGTCAGAGGCAATTGAAATTAACCCTTCGGAATTGCGCATTGATACTTTCCGGGCTTCCGGTGCCGGTGGTCAGCACGTCAACAAAACCGACTCTGCCATTCGAATCACTCACTTGCCTTCCGGCATTGTAGTGGAATGCCAGGATGAGCGTTCACAACATAAAAACCGGGCCAAGGCGATGTCGGTGCTGCAGGCCCGTCTTAATCAGATTGAAGAAGAAAAACGTGCTGCGGAAGAAGCATCCACGCGCCGCAGCCTGGTGGGAAGTGGTGATCGCTCAGAGCGTATTCGTACTTACAATTTCCCGCAGGGCCGGGTGACCGATCACCGCATCAACCTGACGCTGTATCGTCTCGATGAGGTGGTGGAAGGTGATCTGGATGCACTGCTGGCGCCGATCCGTCAGGAGCACCAGGCCGATCTGCTGGCCTCTCTGGCCGACGAATAAGCGGCTATCTCATGCGCATCGATCAGGCTCTGGCCTGGGCCTGTGATCAGTTATCCGGCGGCGAGTCACCCCAGGTCGACGCGCGGATAATGCTGGCATCTGTGTTGGAGCAGTCGCAAACCTACCTGTTTACCTGGCCGGATAAAATCCTTAGCGCCGCTCAGCTTGAGTGCTTTCAGAAAAACGTCGAGCGGCGGTTGGCCGGAGAGCCAGTGGCCTACATTACCGGAACCCAGGGTTTTTGGTCGCTCAATCTCAAGGTCAGCACTGCCACGTTAATTCCGCGCCCGGAAACCGAATTACTGGTTGAACTTGCTCTTGCGCTGAACCTGCCTACTGGTGCGGATATCTGTGATTTGGGCACCGGTACCGGTGCAATTGCCCTGGCTATTGCCAGCGAGCGGCCGGATTGTAACCTGATTGGTGTCGACGTGGTGGAAGAGGCGGTGCAACTGGCCATGCTAAATGCCCGGCTGAACGGCATCAGCAACGCCCGGTTTTTGCACAGTCACTGGTTTTCTGCGCTGGAGGGCCTTAAGTTTGATCTGCTGGTATCCAATCCTCCGTATGTTGAATCCGGCTCTGAGTATCTCAGTCAGGGTGATGTGCGGTTTGAACCTGCTTCGGCATTGACATCCGGTAAAGATGGTATGGATGATATCCGGCACATCGTCAGTCAGGCGGTGGCTTTCCTCAAACCCCGAGGGTGGTTGTTGATCGAGCACGGGTATGCACAGGGGGCCGCCATCAGAGCTGAATTAGCCCAAGGCGGATTTGAAAAAATTGAGACACGCCAAGACCTTAACGGCCTTGACAGAGTCACCTTGGGGTGCCTGAAAAGTTGCGTATAATTCACCATTCAGTACTATGCTTTGTGCAAGCCGTAAAACCAGGATGATTCCGCATGAACGACGATTTGCTGTTTGCCGAAGACGTTGAAGAAGAGCCTCGCGAGGATCTCGGCCAATGGAAGGTGCTCATTGTTGATGATGAACCGGAAGTTCACGCGGTCACCAAACTGGCCCTCAGTGACTTCATGCTGAATGGCAAAACCCTCGAGTTCATTAGTGCTTACAGTGGAAAAGAAGCCAAAAAGCGGTTTCGCGAACATGATGATATCGCCGTGGTGCTGCTGGACGTGGTAATGGAATCGGACGATGCCGGCCTGCAGGTGGCCCAGTTTATTCGCAACGAACTCGACAATCATTTTACCCGCATTATTCTGCGTACCGGGCAGCCAGGCCAGGCACCGGAAAAAGACGTTATCATCAATTACGACATCAACGACTACAAAAGCAAAACGGAACTTACTGCACAGAAGCTGTTTACCGTTATCATCGCCGCATTGCGCTCCTACCGTGACATTATTGTGATTGAGGAAAGCCGCGCCGGGCTTGAGAAAATTATCGACGCTTCCGCCAATCTGTTTTCCTCACGATCGCTGGAAACCTTTATGCAAGGCATTATTCAGCAGATGGCATCAATACTGGGGTGCTCGCGGGATGTGGCCTATATTACCACCGCTGTGGTGGCTCCCAATCCCATATCCCAGCACAATCCCAGAGAACTTTACGTATTTGCCGGCAACGGTGAATACGCAGAAAAGGAAGGCATGTTGCTCAAGGAGGCTGTAAACGAGCATGAATACGAGCTTTGTCAGCAGGCGCTCAGGGAGAAGTCAATTGTGTATGCAGAAGACCATGTGGTTGCCTATTGCCACAGCAAAACCCGCAGTGGTTCGTTGCTGTACCTCTCAGGCTTGCCTCGTCGGGTCAGCGAAACGGACAAACGGCTAATCCGGCGTTTTGCGCAGAACGTTCAGTTGGCATTTGACAACATAATGGTGAGTGAAGACACACAGCGGGCGCAACAGGACGTTATTGAGCGCCTTGGCAACGCGGTTGAACAGGAGTTACCGGGCAGCCGCCATATCACCCGAATGGTGGCGATGGCAGAGATTCTGGCGCGCAGTATGGGGCTGCCTGAGGCGGAAGTTGCCACCCTGAAACTGGCGATGCCCTTGCACGATGTGGGCAACTCCCGTATACCTGCCAGTTTGCTGAACAGCGATAAGGTGTTGAGCGAAGAAGAGAAATTTGCTATTCGGCGGCATGCAGAATTTGGCTATGAGATGCTTAAGGGCTCCGATAGCGCCACTATTCAGCTGGCGGCAACCCTGGCCAGGCAACATCATGAGCGTTGGGATGGAGCGGGGTATCCACAGGGGCTTTCAGGCGAGCAGATTGCGCTGGAAAGCAGAATGGCTTCGGCATTGGATGTATTCGATGCATTACTCAACACGCGTAGCTACAAAGCGGCCTGGCCGCTGGAGAAGGTGCTTGAACTGTTTGAACAGCAAAGTGGCCGGCAGTTTGACCCGGTCGTTGTCAGCCATGTATTGGGCAATGTGGATGGGTTGATGGCCATTCAGCGTCGCTTTCCGAATACAAACTGAAATTACAACACGATAAGAGAACAACAATATGTATCTGATGGCAAAGCACATTCACCTGAGCGCGGTGGCACTGAGTATTTTTCTCTTCGTGGGGCGTTTTTTATGGTCCCGCTTTAACGCTTCGGTCTTACAAAAGAAATGGCTGAAAATTACTCCCCATATCATTGACACGGTGCTGCTCGCCAGTGCGTTGTGGCTGTGTTTTATTCTTTCTCAATACCCGTTTGTAAATGGCTGGCTGACCCTCAAGTTGTTTGGGGTGCTGGCGTACATATTGATGGGGCTGATTGCGCTGAAATGGGCTCGAACTTCGGCTGTTCAGTGGTTGGGTTTTGTTGGGGCATTGGCCTTTCTGGCAATGACTGCGCACGTTGCGGTGACCAAGCAACCCCTGTTTTTCTGAAATTAGGTGTAGAACTATTATGACAACAGCAAATCAATGCATTTCGATTGGCGACATCAATGTTGCGAACAACCTTCCGTTTGTTTTATTTGGCGGTATGAACGTACTGGAGTCTCGTGACCTGGCCATGCGCATTGCGGAGCATTATGTGGAAATTACCCAAAAACTGGGTATCCCCTACGTGTTTAAAGCTTCGTTTGACAAGGCCAACCGTTCATCCATTACGTCGTTCCGTGGGCCGGGCATGGAAGAAGGTCTGAAGATCTTTGCCGAAATCAAGCAAACCTTCAAGGTACCAGTTATCACCGACGTACATGAGCCCTATCAGGCCGCTCCTGTTGCTGAAGTCGTTGATGTTATCCAGTTGCCGGCGTTTCTGGCTCGCCAGACTGACCTGGTGGTGGAAATGGCCAAAACCGGCGCGGTGATTAATGTTAAGAAGCCGCAGTTTCTGGCACCACACGAAATGCGCCATATCCTTAAAAAGATTAACGAAGCCGGCAATGACAAAGTTATCCTGTGTGAGCGTGGCAGCTGTTTTGGATACAACAATCTGGTGGTAGACATGCTGGGCATGGACATCATGAAAGAGTTTGCTCCGGTGATTTTTGATGCAACCCATGCGCTGCAAATGCCCGGAGGGCGCGAGACTTCAGCCGACGGTCGCCGGGCCCAGGCCGCACAACTTGCCCGCAGTGGTATGGCGTTAGGTCTGGCGGGGTTATTTATTGAAGCCCATCCGAACCCGGACGAAGCCATGTGTGACGGCCCCTGTGCGTTGCCACTGGCGAAACTGGAGCCCTATCTGGCACAAATGAAGGCGCTCGATGAACTGGTCAAGAGCTTTGCGCCACTTGATACCAGTGTCGGATAAACCTCACGGAACCGGCTATGAAGCTAAGCGCAGGCGGCTGTAAGAGCGCCTGCGTCAGGAAATGCCTGAGCAGCGCTGACAATGCTGCTACATTATCTTCCTGGAGCACCAGCGAATATACCCACCCAGAAACGATTGCCATGCCCTGTGATTTTATTCTTTCTACGGAAATCTTATGCACCGCCGTTTGCCGCCCCTTAATGCACTGAAGGCCTTTGAGGCTGCGGCCCGTCACCTGAGCTTCACCCGCGCGGCTGATGAGTTGTACGTCACGCAGGCTGCTGTGAGCCATCAAATTAAAGCGCTGGAAGAGTTTTTGTCGATGAAATTATTCATCCGGCGAAATCGAACCCTGCTTCTGACGGAGGAAGGTCAGGCGTATTTTCTCGAACTGAAAGACATATTCAAACACCTGCAGGAGGCCACAGACAGGCTTTTGGCCCGTGGAAGTAAAGGCGCAATTACTGTAGCGATGCCACCCAGCTTTGCCAGCCAGTGGCTGGTGCCACGCATCAGCAAGTTCAGCCTCGCAGAACCGGATATCGACGTTCGCATTAAAGCGGTCGATTTTGATGAAGGCTTTCTCGACGATGACGTAGATGTGGCTATTTACTATGGCAAAGGGCGCTGGAGCGGTGTGCATGCCGACCAGTTGCACCGTGAATTTCTAACCCCGCTGTGTTCTCCCAGCCTGTTTAATGGGCCAAAACCGTTAAACAGCCTGGATGATCTCCGTCACCATGTACTTCTTCACGACCTCAGCCGTTCGGCCTGGAAAAATTGGCTCAAGCAGGTTGATGTGCAGGGAGTTAATGTTAATCAGGGCCCGGTATTCAGCCACTCCATGCTGGTATTGCAGGCTGCTGCGCTGGGGCAGGGGATAGCACTGGGCAATACCATTCTGGCGCGCCCGGAAATTGATGCCGGGCGTTTAATTATGCCGTTTGAAGAGCGGGTGGAAAGCCGTGATGCTTTTTACGTGGTGTGTGATGAATCTCAGGCCGAATTAGGTAAAATAGCCGCTTTTCGCCAGTGGATCCTGGCCCAGGTTGAAGAAGAACAGGAAGATGTCTGATTACCTTGTAACTCCCGCGCAGAATCCCCTAGCCCGGCTGATTTTCGCTCATGGAGCTGGCGCCGGCATGGACTCACCCTTCATGCAGCAAATGGCGGACTTACTGGGCGAGCGCGGTATTGAAGTGGTGCGGTTTAATTTTCCTTATATGCAGACCATTGCCGAAACCGGTAAACGTCGCCCTCCTGACAGAATGCCCCGCCTGCTGGAGCATTTTCAGCAAGTCATCAGCGAGATGGCGCAGCGTCAGCCTTTGGCGACTTTTGTGGGCGGAAAGTCCATGGGCGGGCGGGCAGCGACCTTGCTGGTGGAACAGGCCGATGTAAAAGGCGCTGTGGTTATGGGCTATCCCTTCCACCCACCAGGCAAGCCTGAAAAACTGCGTACTGAACATCTTGTATCCTTGAGCAAACCGCTGCTTGTTCTGCAGGGCGAGCGGGATACTTTCGGCCGCCGGGAAGAGGTTCAGCAATACCCCCTTGCCAGCAGCATTGAAACCCATTTCCTGGCCGATGGCGATCACAGCCTGAAGCCTCGCAAAGCCAGCGGTTTTGACTATACACAGCATTTGGCAGAAGCCGCAGACAGGGCGGTACATTTTATGGAGCAACATCGTTGAAAGGGTTTATCTTGTTTGGCGTGATAAGCGCATTGCTGGCTGTGATACTCGGGGCATTTGGCGCTCATGGGCTGAAAGCCTGGCTGGAGCCGGCGGCGCTGCAGACCTTTGAGATAGGTGTTCGTTATCAGATGTATCATGCGCTGGCGATTTTGCTGTTGCCCACGTTAGGGCGCATGTTGCACCTTCCTTTCGCTGAACTTGCCGGCTGGCTGTTTGTGGCGGGAACAGTTCTGTTCAGTGGCAGCCTGTATTTACTCGCAACTCTGGATGTGTGGGTATTTGGGCCGGTGACGCCATTGGGAGGGTTGTGCTTTATTGGGGGCTGGCTCATGTTCCTGTTTGCTGCACTCAAGGGGCCAGCTTATGAGTAGTTTACTTGCCTATTGCCGTACAGGTTATGAGGCGGATACGGCAAAAGAGCTGGCACAGCGTGCCGGTGAGCTCAACCTGTACGGTTACCCCCAGTTTAATGCCGGGCAGGGGTATGTACATTATCATTTATACAACAGCGCGGATGGCAAGCGACTTGCGCAGCAGTTGCCTTTGAGTTCAACCGTATTTCCCCGCCAGTTGGTGGCGGTGTGTGAAACGCTGGATGAACTCGATAAGGCCGATCGTATCACCCCCATTGTGGATGCAGTGGCGTCGCTGGTAAAAGTGTCGGGTCCGTTCGGGCGCTTACTGGTGGAGCATGCCGATACCGACGCAGGTCGGGAGCTGGCCAAATTCTGCCGCAAATTTTCTGTTCCGCTGCGCCAGGCACTGCGCAAGCCAGGCCTGATAAGCCAGAAAGAAAATCTTCACCAGGCCTGCCTGCACGTGTTCTTTACCGGATTCGATCAATGCCAGCTGGGCTACAGCCTGGCGCAATTTCCGGCCGCGTTTGAAAACGGCATTTGCCGCCTCAAGTTTCCACCCGCTGCGCCCAGTCGTTCAACGCTCAAGCTGGAGGAGGCCATTGTGACCATGCTCGACGTGAGCCAGCGTGAGCGTGTATTTCGAAGTGGTGGGCGGGCCGTGGACCTGGGGGCCTGCCCGGGTGGCTGGACTTATCAGCTGGTGCAGAGGGGGCTGTTTGTGGAAGCCATCGACAACGGTCTTATTGATGAAGCCTTGATGGCAACCGGCCAGGTACAGCATTTCGCGGCCGATGGATTCACCTATAAACCACAAATGGGTCGTGTAGATTTGCTGGTGTGTGATATGATCGAGCAACCCGACAGGGTAGCAAAGCTGATGGGTGACTGGCTGGTTAATCACTGGGCCGACCACGCCATCTTTAATTTGAAGCTGCCTATGAAAAAACGCTATGAATGCGTGGAGTCGGCAATATCCCAGCTGGAAAAGCGACTGCAAAAACTCAAAACCACCTTTACGTTGCGAGTTCGTCATCTGTATCACAATCGTGATGAAGTGACGGTTTCGGTGATCCGGGGAGAAATTGAATGAAATTTATTAAGCCTTTGATTATAAAGGTTTAAATGAACAGTTGGCGCGGATGAGCTGAATGAGTTTTATACTTTTCGAGGAAAAAGGTATAAATCTGGTACAGAAATCCTTTATAATCCCGCCGTTTTTTTACTCTGAACCAATGAAAGTGAACTAATGTCAGACTTATCTCTCTACAGAAACATTGGTATTTTCGCCCACGTAGACGCGGGTAAAACTACCACTACAGAACGTATTTTGAAGCTCACCGGTAAAATCCACAAAACCGGTGAAGTACACGATGGTGAGTCAACTACTGACTTCATGGAACAGGAAGCCGAGCGCGGAATTACAATCCAGTCAGCTGCGACCACCTGTTTCTGGAAAGGTCACCGTATGAACATCATCGACACTCCCGGACACGTTGACTTCACCGTTGAAGTATATCGTTCATTGAAAGTACTGGACGGCGGTATCGGTGTTTTCTGTGGTTCAGGTGGTGTTGAGCCTCAGTCTGAAACCAACTGGCGCTATGCAAACGAGTCAGAAGTTTCCCGTCTGATTTTCGTTAACAAACTGGACCGTATGGGTGCAGATTTTTACCGCGTTGTTGGTCAGGTTAAGAAAGTACTGGGCGCTAACCCGCTGGTAATGACCCTGCCAATCGGTATTGAAGACGATTTCAAAGGCGTGGTTGACGTACTGGAACAGAAAGCTTACGTATGGGATGACTCTGGTCTGCCAGAAAACTACGAAGTGGTTGATATCCCAGCTGATTTGGTTGAAAAAGCCGCTGAGTACCGCGAGCAGTTGATCGAGACTGCCGTTGAGCAGGACGACGACCTGATGATGGCTTACATGGACGGTGAAGAGCCTTCCATCGAAGACATCAAGCGTTGTATCCGCAAGGGTACCCGTGACCTGGCGTTCTTCCCGACCTTCTGTGGTTCTGCATTTAAAAACAAGGGTGTTCAGCTGGTTCTGGACGCAGTTGTTGATTATCTGCCAAGCCCGACTGAAGTTGATCCGCAGGATCTGACTGACGAAGAAACCGGTGAGCCGACTGGTAAAGTGGCGACTGTATCTGTTGACGAGCCGTTCCGCGCACTGGCGTTCAAAATCATGGACGACCGTTTCGGCGCGCTTACCTTTATTCGTATTTACTCCGGTAAGTTGAATAAAGGTGACACCATCCTGAACAGCGCGACGGGTAAAACCGAGCGTATTGGCCGTATGGTGGAAATGCACGCCAATGACCGTACCGAACTGTCTTCTGCACAAGCGGGTGACATTTTGGCAGTGGTTGGTATGAAGAACGTTCAGACTGGTCACACCCTGTGTGATCCGAACAACCCTTGTACCCTTGAGCCAATGATCTTCCCTGAGCCGGTAATCTCCATTGCGGTTAAGCCTAAAGACAAAGGCGCCACTGAGAAGATGGGTATTGCGATCGGTAAACTGGTTGCAGAAGATCCATCGTTCCAGGTTGAAACTGACGAAGATTCCGGTGAAACCATCCTGAAAGGTATGGGTGAATTGCATCTGGACATCAAGGTTGACATTCTGAAGCGGACTTACGGTGTTGAACTGATTGTTGGTCAGCCTCAGGTTGCTTACCGCGAAACCATCACGCAGGCCATCGAAGACAGCTACACGCATAAGAAGCAATCTGGTGGTTCTGGTCAGTTCGGTAAGATTGATTACCGCATTCGCCCTGGCGAAGTGAACTCTGGCTTCACATTCAAGTCTACGGTTGTTGGTGGTAACGTTCCTAAGGAATTCTTCCCGGCTATCGAGAAGGGCTTCAAAGTCATGATGGATCAAGGTCCATTGGCAGGTTACCCGGTACTGGACGTAGAAGTTGAACTGTACGACGGTGGCTTCCACGCGGTTGACTCCTCTGCGATTGCGTTTGAAATCGCTGCAAAAGGTGCTTTCCGTCAGTCCATGCCTAAAGCCGGTCCTCAGTTGCTTGAGCCGATCATGAAAGTGGACGTGTTCACTCCGGAAGATCACGTAGGTGATGTAATCGGTGACCTCAACCGTCGTCGCGGCATGATCAAGGACCAGGAAGCGGGTGTAACTGGTGTACGCATCAAGGCAGATGTACCTCTGTCTGAAATGTTCGGTTACATCGGTCAACTGCGTACCATGACTTCCGGTCGTGGCCAGTTCTCGATGGAATTCAGCCACTACTCTGCATGTCCTAACAACGTTGCAGAAAAAATTATCGAAGAAGCCAAGGCGCGTAAAGCTGCCAAGTAATCCTTCGCTAGCGAAGACGCTTATAAAAGCCCGCCATTTGGCGGGCTTTTTTGTGGCTGTGATTCAGCTGATAGACATCGCTGTTCCTGACTTCGCTCTGCAAAGTTAGCTGTTGTTTGCAGCAGTCTAGTCAGGCAACGGAAGAGTGAGAGTGTTTGAGCGCCCTGAACAACTTTTTTTGCGCTCTGCGCATTGCCAGCAAGGCGGAGGTGTTGGGGGGGGAAGATTTGTACTCAATGACTTCGAAAGCATTGCACAAGGTTTTAAACTGTTGCGCGGCTGTTTCGGGCAAAAGTGGGGAAACTTTGGCACAGTAGGCTCCCACCGGCTGATTGTTGCGTGCCTGCCCGGTATGGGTGGATACTAAAACTTCTGCCTGCTGGTACAGCCTAACGTGTTTGGGCCGTGCGGGCTTGCGCCAGCCGGGTAAAAAATACAGTGCCAGTAATCCTGCTATCAGTGCCAGTACGGCAAGGAAGAGCAAGGTAAGCCGAAGTGGTGTCAGGCTACCGAGCAGCCACTGGAACAAATCCTGCTGACGATTGGCATTGAAACCCAGCACCCACCGGCTCCAAAGGTAGTCGATATTGGCAAAAAGGTGATTCAGTTCAGCCAGCAAAGCAAACTGTTTCAACCCGTAAAACGGGTTGCGGGTGTACGACTCTCCGCTCTCGTTTATCGCCTGTTCAAGCCCGAACCGGATGCGGGCGGGGGCTACAACACTGGTGGGGTCAAAACGAACCCAGCCACTGTCTCCAAGGTGCGCCTCTATCCAGGCATGGGCATCGTACTGGTGAACACTGAGAACCTGGTCGGTTAACAGGGAGCCGCCATGATACCCGGTGACCATGCGGGCGGGGATCCCCGCAAGCCTTAGGGCATATGCCATTGCGCTGGCATAATGGGAGCAAAATCCGCTTTTATGCTCAAACAGGAATGTGTCTACCGGGTCGATGGGCATTACCGGAGGCTCAAGCGTGTAGCGGAATCCGGCATTGGCAAAGTGATCCATCAGAGCATTGAGCAGGGCTCCGTCCTCTGGGTATCGCTGTCTGAGCTGGCTCACCCACTGGCGGGTTTTGGGGTTCCCATTGTCAGGAAGCTGCAGGTTGATACGCTGGTCGAAGGGAAAAGATGCCTGATTGAGCGGCACATGCGGATAGGAATTTACCTGATAGGCCCATTTGCTCATCAGAGGCTGGTGGGCTATCAGCAGGTAGTCGTTGCTTTGCCAAATGGCCGCACGGCTGGCTGAATCGCCGGGCACTGCTAAATCCATCGCATACAGCCAGCGCTGGCCGGATGGCTCAGCAATAACCTGGTATTGATAGGCCGGGCCACTCACGGCAGGGGCAAATTCCATATTCATCCATTGTTGTTTCTCCCGTGTGTTTTTGCGCAGCGGGCTTACCTGCCAGCTCTTGCCGTCAAAATGCTCCAGTGTCAGCGCGCGCCAGTAGCGGTCTTTCATGTCGGGCAGTGCGTTGTTGAATGTGGCATTGAATACCAGATCAGATGACTGACTGAGGCGGGCGATGTCTCCGGGTGTAACTTTTTCAGACAGCCCGGTGGCGGCGGATTTTGCCGCAGGCATTTGCCACATTGGTGGTAGCTTGGGCAGAACGATGAACAGCACCAGAGCAATCGGTGACGCCTGCACACACAGTGTCAGTAATTGGCGAAGTTGCTGTTTGAGAGGCATGCGCGGCGCGTAAGCCCCAAATTGGGCTATCAACAGGGCAACCAGCACGGCGAGGTAGAAAAGGGCGCTGAACAGGGTCTGGGTAAATATGTAACCACAGCCAAGAATAAACAGCCCACAAATGAACAGCTGCAGGAAATCCCGCCGGTTTTTAAGCAGCATCAGCTTCAGGCTGCAGGCCATCACCAGGAGGTTTACCATCGACAACAAAAAGCCCAGTTCGGAACTGAACCAGGCCAAAGTGGAGGCGGACAATATTGCCAGCAGGTTGACAGTGCGGTGGTTGGGAGCATGGTGATACCAACCCAGGTACAAGGCAACCCTGACAGTGACGGCGCACAGCGCAAGCAGCAACACCCAAAGCATCAGGGGCGAATACAAACTGATGCTCAGCACAGCAAACACAAGTGCGATGATCAGGCTGTTTCTGTTGCCGGCTATGGGCAGACGGCCAGCTTTCATACCGCACTCTCCAGGGTGCCGTACCGGGCCAGTGCGAGCAGGCAGGTTTGCTTGTGGCGCTCTCCGCTGCCGGGTTCAACGCACTTTGAACCCAGTATCAGCCCAAAGGGTACCTGATTGTCACTCAGCTGCAGCACCTGAAAGGCCAGTTTGCCCAGTTCTTTCTCGATATCGCGGCTGGACAAGTTCAGGCGCAGGAACCCGCCCAAGGATTGTTGCTGACTGAATGATTTACTGACCCAGTCTGCACCTTTGGCTACGTTTTTCCACGCTACCCGGTTTAGTGGTTCGCCCGGAACAAACGGCCGGAGGGAGTAGAAATCATCGTGCCCTGGTTGTGAGGTTGCGTTTTTACCCGCCTCCTGGGAACGGCTTTCCAACTGCATTTCACAGGGCACGGGCGCTGGGTAGACCACAAGCCGCTGGTCGAAGTCCAGATGTGTCCAGCAGCGGTAGAGTCCCAGGGGATATTCGCTGATACAGGTTACCCTGGGGAGTGGGTAAACTCCCCTTCGCTGGGTAATGTAGGGCAGCCGGATTGAGCGCTCTGCCTGATTCAAATCGCAGTTGAACATTGATTTTTGCCGAAGCCAGCGAAAATGCAACTGGCCTTGCGGAAACTTGTCGTCATGCCCACCTGATGTCCCGGGCCTCACATTCGCGGCCTGGATTTGAATGGATAGAACCGCATTATTGCCGGCAAAAACCGATTGGATAGGATCAACCGTTAACGTCAGGCATGCAAAATTCAGGTAACTTTTGAACAGGCAAACCAGCAGCAGAGCGAGCAGAAAATAACACAGCAACAGCATGAGGTTGTTCTGATAGTTGGTGCCCAACAGAAAAAGGCAACCGCACATCAGCAGGTAGCTGAGTCCAAATTTGCTTGGAAAAATGAAAATGGAACGCAGGTTCAAAGTATGCTTGGTTCTTGCCGGAATGCGGTCATCCAGCCAGCGCAGGGACTGCTGCTGCCAGCGGGTTTTCAGGGTGTTCAATGTCCGGGCCTACGCAGCGAGTGGATCAACGCTTTCAAGCAGTCTGCGGCTCAGAATGCTGTCCTGGTTGCGTTCGTCCTGCTGCGATCGCAACCGGTGCTCGGCAACAGAAACAAATACGGCCTGTACGTCCTCGGGGACCACATAGGGGCGGTCATGCAGGTACGCCCAAGCCTTTGATGCCTGCATCAGTGCTTTGCTGGCTCTGGGCGACAAGGGGTTTGGGTAGCCGATGTCGTCCCGGCTGAGCGCTACCAGTTTCAGAATGTAGTTGATCACAGCGTCACTGCAGTGCACTTTGTTTACCGCATCCTGCATGGTCACCAGCGACTGGGTCTCTACGCAGGTTTCGATGTCCGGATTACGCCGGATGCTGCTGGCTTCCAGCATGGCTTTTTCTGCTTCCCAGCTGGGGTACCCCAGTG
Source organism: Alteromonas aestuariivivens (assembly GCF_003367475.1). GTDB lineage: Bacteria > Pseudomonadota > Gammaproteobacteria > Enterobacterales > Alteromonadaceae > Alteromonas > Alteromonas aestuariivivens. The sequence goes on along the minus strand of NZ_QRHA01000003.1, from coordinate 342,286 downwards.
ATATGCGCATCAGAAACCTGTCGAGTTGCGATTCCGGCAAGGGGTAGGTTCCGGCCTGATGGCTGGGGTTTTGGGTGCCAATTACAAAGAATGGTTGCGGTAAAGGGTGGGTGACACCGTCAATGCTGACCTGCTGTTCTTCCATCGCTTCGAGCAGCGCACTCTGGGTTTTGGGGCTGGCACGGTTGATTTCATCGGCCAGTACCAGCTGGCTGAACACCGGGCCAGGGCGGAACTGAAAGGCATTCTGCTGAGTATTGTAAATGTTGACGCCCAGCATGTCGGAGGGCAGCAAATCGGAAGTAAACTGGATACGGGAAAAGTCCATGCCAAACGCTCTGGCCAGTGAGTGAGACAGGGTGGTTTTGCCCATCCCGGGGAGATCTTCAATCAGCAAATGGCCATTTGCCAAAAGGCAGGTGAGCGCCAGCTTGATTTGCTGCTGCTTGCCAATAATATGTTGACTCAGGGCGTTAACAACCGGCTGAAATTCTGCACGCATAGTCAGGGGTATCCCACAGTTCTTTACTGAAACAGACTACCAGTTGTGGAAAAATCCAAAACCCCACCGCTGATACATGAGTATCATTTAGCCTAATCAAGACCTTAGCATCAGGCAATCTTTTTGCACGTTCATTCCTGTTCATGGATGGAAATTGATCGCCAATGCTTTGCGACACTTCATCGTTGGGCGGCTTTCTGGTACATTCTTGGACCACATAAGATTGTTGCAGCCCAGCGTTCAGGAGGCTGCAGGTGTGTCCAGGTAGCCCACAGTGGTGCAACCCAATTAGGAAGTAGTTATGAAAAGAATTGAAATTGAAGACGATTTGTACGCTTTTATCGCCGCTCAGACCAAGCACATCGGCGAAAGCGCGTCGGATATTTTACGCCGGTTGCTGATGCCCGAATCGCCGCTGCCTCAATCTCTGGTTCAGCAGGACGAAGTGACCGATGCTGAACCGGTTGCCGATATTGCCCCTCAGCCCGAAGAGAATGTTGTTGAGGTAACCGGCCCGCAAACCGACCTTCTGGAAGTGATCACCGACCACAGTCTGGCGGCGTTCAGCAAGCGGGTTGAACAGTTTTTGTTTGTGCTTTCTTCGCTGCACGAGGCTGATCCGAATGCGTTTTCCAGGGTGACGCAAATCAAAGGTAAAAACCGCATCTACTTTGCAACCAGTAAGGAAGCGTTGTTGCAGACTGGTAGCAGCACCAACCCTAAAGCAATTCCAAATAGCCCCTACTGGGTGGTAACCAACAACAACACCGGCAAAAAAGTCGCTATGCTGGAGCAGGTTTTGCAGGTATTGGGGTATGACGACGCATTAATTCGTACTATCGTTGCACGCTTTGCTCCGGAAACGTCTCCAAACGGATAATAAACAGACACTAACCAAACTGATTGAAAAAGGACCTCTCATGGCATTACATCCGCAGGCTGGACAGCCCGCCGCACCAGAACAACTGATCAACGTCGCACAGCTGGTCAGCCAGTATTATTCGTACAATCCAAACCCGGCCGATCCGGCGGAAGCGGTGAGTTTTGGCACGTCGGGCCACCGAGGCAGTGCAATGCACGCCACCTTCACCGACACGCACATCAGTGCCATTTGTCAGGCGTTGGCGGAATACCGGCTGGAGCAGGGTTATACAGGCCCGTTGTTCATCGGCAAGGACACGCACGCGCTGTCTGAACCTGCAATGATGACCGCTATTGAGGTTCTGGCTGCCAATGAGGTTAAGGTGGTGATCCAGCGAAGTGATAATGCCAGCCGCGGATATACCCCTACGCCGGTTATTTCACGCACTATCGTGCGCTACAATCGCGGGCGTCAGGATGAACTGGCTGACGGTGTGGTGATCACGCCTTCTCACAACCCACCGGAAGATGGGGGATTTAAATACAATCCACCGGACGGCGGCCCGGCTGACAGTGACGTTACCAGCCAAATCCAGAAGCGTGCCAATGACCTCATCGCCGGCGGAAACAAAGGCGTAAAGCGACTTGACCTGCGCTCTGCCATGGCATCGGGCAAGGTATCGGAACAGGACTTTATGGAGCCCTACATTGATGACCTGGCCGAAGTCATTGACATGCAGGCCATCGCTAAAGCGGGCTTGAAACTTGGAACGGATCCGTTGGGCGGTGCCGGGGTAGGCTATTGGCAACGCATCGCCGAGAAATACGGGTTGGATATTACCGTTGTCAATGACAAGGTTGACCCGCAATTCGGCTTTATGCGCCGCGACAAGGACGGAAAACTGCGCATGGACTGTTCCTCAGCCTATGCAATGGCAGGATTAATTGAGCTGAAAGACAAGTTTGACCTCGCCTTCGGGAATGATCCGGATTTTGACCGTCACGGTATCGTATGTAAGAGCAGTGGCCTGATGAACCCTAACCATTACCTTGCGGTTGCCATTGATTATTTGTATCAGCATCGCCCTCAGTGGCCTGCTTCGCTGACCGTTGGCAAAACCCTGGTCTCCAGCAGCATGATTGACCGCGTTGCTTCGGCATTGGGGAAAACCCTTGCAGAGATGCCGGTGGGCTTCAAATGGTTCGTTCAGGGCATGGCAAACAGTGAAATCGGCTTTGCTGGTGAAGAGAGTGCCGGCGGTATCTTTCTGCAACGGGATGGTAACACCTGGGCCACCGACAAAGACGGCTTCATTCTGTGTTTGCTGGCAGCAGAAATTCTGGCGGTGACCGGCAAAGATCCGGGCGAGCACTATCAGGCTCTTACACAGCGGTTTGGTTCCCCGTGTTATCAGCGTACGGATGTGGCAGCGAGCCTGGAAGAAAAAGCCAAATTGTCTGCAATGGACGCCTCGGTTGTCACCAGCGATACCCTGGCCGGGGAACGGATAGAGAGCGTTCAAACCCACGCTCCGGGTAACAATGCTGCTATCGGAGGGGTAAAAGTGTCAACCGCTAACGGTTGGTTTGCTGCCCGGCCTTCCGGTACAGAGCAGATTTATAAAATTTACGCTGAAAGCTTCAATGGTGAAACTCACTTACATGAGTTACTCAAAGAAGCGGAGCAATTGGTGGCGAAGATCATCAAATAATACAGAGGTTGTTAATGCTCTGTTAGCACCTTGCTTTTCCGTTGTAAATAAATGGGTGAATGCATACGTTTTCATCCATTTTTTTTGATAATTAACATTTATTTTACGTAAAGCTGTCTTGAACACTGCTATATTGCTGTCATATCGTTGTCTATAAATGTAATTTTATTACAGAATCACTCACGAAAATTTTCTCATTAGCTGGGAAAATCGTGACCAAGGCTAGAGTGAGAAACTGCAATGAACGCAAAAGTGACGTCTGCGAAAAAGCTGACTGAGGTCAGTATCGACAAAAAAGATTTCAAACAGGCGGTGATCCGCCATCTGCACAGTACGCTTGGTACTGATGAAAACAAAGCTAACAACCACGCCTGGTGGAAAGCAACCTGTGCAGCCATGCAGGAACAGGTGCTGGAAGGCTTGCGCAAAACCCAGAAAACCCACTATCTGAACGATACCCGCGCGGTGCATTATCTGTCCGCAGAATTTCTAATGGGGCGTTTGCTGTCCAATAACCTGCAAAACTTCGGACTGTTTGAAGTGGCGCAGGGGGCACTCAAAGAGCTTGGCGTTGAACTTTCGGATGTGCTGGAAGAAGAGCCGGACATGGCGCTGGGGAACGGCGGTCTGGGTCGTCTGGCAGCCTGTTTTATTGACTCTCTGGCGACCATGGAATTGCCGGCAATTGGCTATGGAATTCACTATGAACACGGTCTGTTTCGCCAGGAGATTCACGGCGGAGCCCAGATAGAGCGCCCCGACAGCTGGCGTGATTATGGCAACCCGTGGGAAATCTGCCGCCCGGAGTCGATTCAGGAAGTGTCTCTGTACGGTTATGTTGAAACCAAATACGGTGACAATGGGCGTATCCATAAAGAATGGCACCCCGGCGCTATCGTGAAAGGGGTTCCATGGGATATTCCTATCGTCGGCTACGGCGGCAATACCGTGAACGTACTGCGTTTGTGGCAGAGCCAGTCTTCCGGTTACTTTAACTGGGATGTGTTCAATGCCGGTGGCTATGTGGATGCCCAGCGTGAAAACGTGCTGGCAGAAACTATCTCCAAGGTGTTGTATCCGAACGATGAGACCGAGGCAGGCAAAGAACTGCGTCTTATCCAGCAGTATTTCTTCAGCTCATGCTCGCTGAAGGACATCATTCGCCGTTACAAACGCGCTCATGGTGATGACTGGAGCCGCTTTGCTGATCAGGTGGTTATTCAGCTTAACGACACCCACCCGGCAATCGCTATCCCAGAACTGATGCGCATACTGGTTGATCGTGCGGAACTGGATTGGGACAGTGCATGGAACATCTGTACCAACGTGTTCGCTTACACCAACCATACTCTGTTGCCAGAAGCGCTGGAAAAATGGCCTGCCCGTATGTTCGAAAAGATCCTGCCGCGGCACCTTGAAATTATCTATGAAATCAACCACCGCTTTATGGCGCTGGTAGACAAGCAATGGCCTAACGACAATGCCATGAAGGCGCGCCTGTCCATTATTGAGGAAGGCAACGAGAAAATGGTGCGCATGGGGCATCTCTCGGTTATCGGTTCGTTTGCCGTTAACGGTGTGGCGGAGATTCACTCGCGTCTCGTCAAGCAGAACCTGTTCCCGGAGTTCGACCAACTGTGGCCTGGTAAACTGACCAATGTGACCAATGGGATCACGCCACGCCGCTGGCTGAAAGCCTGTAATCCGGAGCTTTCCAAGCTGATTGACAAAAAGATTGGCAGCGACTGGCCGATGGATCTGGACAAGCTTCAGGGGCTGGCGAAACATGCCGACAACAAGACCTTTCAAAAGCAGTTTATGAAGGTTAAACAGGCCAACAAGCAGGCGCTGGCTGACGAAATAAAGCAAAGCATGGGCATTGATGTGGACGTTAACGCCATATTTGATGTTCAGATAAAGCGCCTGCATGAATACAAGCGCCAGCATTTGAATCTTTTACACATTATGGCCTTGTACCGTCGCCTGCTTGAGGATCCGGACTACGACATGCATCCTCGCGTGTTCATCTTCGGGGCCAAGGCCGCGCCGGGTTACAAACTCGCCAAAGACATCATCTTTGCCATTAATAAGGTAGCGGACAAGGTCAACAACGACCCGCGGGTGAACAACAAGCTCAAAGTGGTATTTATGCCTAACTACCGGGTGTCGTTGGCTGAGAAAATGATCCCCGCAACAGACGTCTCAGAGCAAATCAGTACCGCTGGTAAGGAAGCTTCAGGAACCGGGAACATGAAACTGGCTCTGAATGGTGCTGTGACCATCGGTACCCTGGATGGGGCGAATATTGAAATTGCTGAAGAAGTTGGTGATGACAATATTGTGATTTTCGGTATGACCGTAGAAGAGGTCGAGGCCTTGAAAGCCAGTGGCTACAATCCTTACGACTATTACTACAACGATGCCGAGATCAAGGCTGTGCTGGACTGGCTCGAAACGGATTACTTTACTCCCGGCCAACCAGGTGCGCTGGTTTCCATTAAACAGAGTTTGCTGGAGGGTGGCGACCCTTATATGGTTCTGGCGGATTACCAGGCTTATTCCGAGGCGCATAAAGTGATAGACGCAGCGTACCGTGACAAGGAACGTTGGGCTCGCATGGCAATCATTAATACCGCCAAGATGGGTAAATTTACCTCAGACCGCTCGATCCGCGATTACGTTGAAAAAATCTGGAAGCTGGAATCCTGTAAAGTGGAATCCTGACATCACACCGGAAATATCTTGTAAAACGGGCGCTTAGGCGCCTGTTTTTTGTTGCACGGTTTTTTAAACAGGCTTTACCTGGCTGACAGAGAGCACTCCGGCAGGGAATGGCCTGAATCCGGTTTACCCCGGAATGCTGCAGCATAACAAGGTATTTAGTTTTATACGTTATAACAGTTGCGTAACACAATGTTGCGTGATTTGATGGGCCCGGATTTCATTTTAATCATGCTTTAGTCTAACAAGGCTAACAGCCCAGCGCGCGGGGAAGCGTAAACGATGAGCCGATTGCACCAGTCTCTGGCGACAATCCCGAACCGATATGCCTTTATTGATGCTATCGATCAGCGCGCCAGACGACACTCGGAATTTTCCCTCATGCTGGTGGATGTGGTGCGCTTTTCCGACGTAACCACCAGTCTGGGTATTACCGTGGGCGACCGCTTTTTACTCGAAATTGCCAACCGTATCCTGGCACTTTTTGATGAGGATATTGAGTTTGGGCGCATCAGCGGAGACGTGTTTGGCCTGATGTTTCCCGGTAAAGCCAGTCGTTACCTCATGCAATACCGTTTTGAACGTCTCGTCGAACATTTTAAAACTCCGATGAACTACCGCAATCATGCATTCATCGCCGATTTTAACGTGGGCGTGGTGAGTGGTTGTCGCAGCAATTTCAACCTTACCGCGTTTGTTTCCCGCGCCGAAGCAGCGTTGAAACACGCTAAGGAAAACAAATACGAGAATTTTTCTGTACTGGGGATGACCGAAAAGGCGGATACCGGCCGCAGTCTTGCGCTTAAGGCCGACCTGAAACGGGCGTTGTCTCATAATGAACTGGAGCTGTATTTTCAGCCCAAGGTGAACCTCTCAACGCTGGAGATTATTGGCGCGGAATGCTTATTGCGCTGGAACCATCCGCTGGATGGCCTGCTGTTTCCCGGGCCGTTAATTGAAGCGGCAGAATCCTACAACATGATGAATGAACTGGCTTACTGGACCTTCGAGCAGGCCTTTCGCAGTCAGTCCCTGCTCAAGGCGCAGGGGATCAACATTGTGTTGTCCGTGAATATCTCTCCCACCCAACTGTACGACAGTCGTCTGGTGCCAACCCTGGAAATGCTCAGCCAGAGTTACGATATTGCTTTGTCCAATATTGAACTGGAGCTTACCGAGGATGTAGCCCTGTCGAATTCCCTGATGGTTCGCCGGCAATTGTCGCAACTGCGCGCGCTGGGGATTGACATCTCGGTGGACGATTTCGGCAAGGGTTACTCCAATCTGGCCTACATTCGTGAACTGGAATTCAATTGTCTGAAAATTGATAAAACCTTTGTCATGTCGTTAAGCGACAATCCGGTTAACCGGGCCATTATCGAAGCGGCTAAAATTATTGGTAATGCCAAGGGCTGTAAAGTGCTTGCTGAAGGTGTGGAAACGGTCGAGCAGCTTCACGTGCTGCGGGAAGTCGGGGTTGAACTGGGGCAGGGCTTTCTGTTTTCACCGGCAGTGCCGCTCCAGGAATTTGTGCGCCTGGCCAGTGAGGACATCATTGTCGGCGGCTCTCCAATGCGCCATGCTATGCGCTAGTCTTTCTTTTCTGAGTTTCAAATCCTTTTTGGCATTGCGTGCCGAACCCGTTAGACTAGCCCACATTTGTTAGATTCCTGGGTAGCAGTATGACTATCAGTGCACTCGCACGGGGAGAGTTTCTGAGTGTCTCCCGATTACAGCCCGAATTGCTCGCATCGGTCGCGCCTTTCACCTTGCCTAACGGCACCAGTGTATCGATTCCGGCAGCGGGTATTATTTCCTTTGAACCGCCTGTCCAGGCGTCTCCTGCCAGGCATGTTGTGCTTTCCTGTGGTGTACACGGCAACGAAACCGCGCCGATAGAAATTTGTGACGAACTGGTAAAGCGGGTCCTTACCGGGGATTTGCTGCTTTGCCATCGGGTACTGTTTCTTTTTGGTAATCTTCCAGCCATGGATCTGGGCGAGCGCTTTGTTGAAGAGAACATGAACCGTCTGTTCAGCGGTGCTCATTCCATGGGGCCTGGCCTGGTAAATGAGGAACGTCGGCGGGCCAGGGCGCTGGAGCAGGCCGTTAGTGACTTTTATGCCGGGGGAAGTGATGGCGTTCGTTTGCACTACGATTTGCACACCGCTATTAGGGCCTCAAAAAATGAAAAATTTGCGGTGTACCCCTATTTGCATGAGCGCAGGCACAGCCTGTCTCAACTGGCTTTTCTGGCTGAGTGTGGCGTGCGCACCGTTTTGCTGTCTGAAAGCCCGACAACGACGTTCAGTTATTATTCATCGTATCAGCATCAGGCCCATGGGTTTACTGTGGAGCTTGGCAAGGTACAGCCTTTTGGGCAAAACGATATGAGCCGCTTCGAAGCAGCGAAAATGGCACTGACCCGCCTTGTCAGCGAGGCGGACTTTGCGCCCCGTATCAAGCCGGATGAAGTGGAACTGTTTCGGGTGAATCAGGTTATAAACAAACATCAGGAAGATTTTGTCTTACACTTTGCGGATGACACCCCCAATTTTACCGATTTTGCTGCCGGAACTTTACTGGCGTCGGAGAGCGGTGCCCAATATCGGGCTGAGTATAATGGAGAGGCCATTGTATTTCCGAATGCCAGGGTGGCAATCGGACAACGGGCTTTGTTGACGGTGGTACCGACTCAACTGGAGGAATGGGATGTTTGAACTGGATAAACGGCTTGCCGCAGACTGCCTGGAAGTAGGGGACTTGCCGTTGTGCCGGGTATTGCTGATGAATGACAGTCAGTTTCCCTGGCTTATTCTGGTGCCCAGACGCGAAGGCATCACCGAAATTCTTGAGCTGGATGCTGCGGAGCAACAGCAGCTTTGGGCGGAATCGAACCAGGTTGCCCAGGCTTTGACAACCCTGTACCAGCCTGACAAGCTCAACATTGCTGCCATAGGTAATGTGGTCAGTCAGCTGCATGTCCACCATATTGCCCGTTTTCAGGGCGACAGCCTGTGGCCACAACCGGTGTGGGGTAAGTTGCCCGCCAGGCCCTATGCGGATGAAACGGCGCTTGCGGCAATTGCACAAATTCGACAAACACTATCACTATAGGGATAACGCATGATCATATCGACCACCCCTCAACTGGAGGGCAAACGGATCACTCATTATTACGGCATTGTAATAGGCGAAGCGGTAATGGGTGCCAATTTGTTCAAGGACATGTTTGCCTCAATCCGGGACATTGTGGGCGGGCGTTCCGGCGCGTATGAAGACGAACTGACCAAAGCCAGAAAACTCGCCTTTGCCGAAATCGAGCAGGAAGCGCTGGCTATGGGCGCCAATGCAGTGGTTGGGGTTGATATTGATTATGAAGTTATCGGTGATAAAGGCAGCATGCTGATGGTTAGCATCAGCGGCACCGCAGTACGTGTACAGGATATCGGCTGATACCCGTCACGGCTGATTATCTTCAGGCGGTTTCTGGTTCTGGGGTGATGAATTTTTACCGGAAGGTGCGCCCCAGTCGTCTTCGTCGTCATCGAAACCGGTTCCCTGTTTGTGCTCGGGTGGCCGGTAGCTTTTCGGCATTTTAAAGCGGGCGCTGTACTTCAGCAGCGTAATGTTGCCAATCACCACACCCAGTACCAGCAGAATGATGAGTATTGTCCACCCCAAACTCATAACGCGACTCCACGGTTAAGCACATATCGCCGGTACAACTCATCAAAGCGCGCCAGCACGCTTTCCTTACCAAGCAAATCACTTTCTGCCAGGGCACTGGCCAGTGCATCTTTACTTCGTAGCGCTTCGAACTGGCTGGCGGTAGCGCGGTGGCTGAGGTGCCAGAGTTCCCGGGCAACTCCACCGGTGTAGTGGCGAAAAGGGCGGTAAAAACCGTAGGCTTCACAATTCTGCTCCAGCCATTGTGCCAGTTCGAAGCACGGGCCTCCGGGTTGATACTCGGCGTCCACCAGCTCAAGTCGGTGCCCACAGCGGTTGACTGAATTTTCATCATACACATCCATGTCGGTACCCCAGTGATGGCGAGAGCCGCCGGGCAGTGCTGACCAGGTCAGTATGGCCTCAATGCGTTCATCTTCGGTCAGTGAAGCGGTATCAAGCAGAATGCCGTCTGCGTTGTAGAGGGGAAGTTCGCCCTGCCATTTGCGGTTCCAAATAGAGAGCTGACGATCAAAACTGCGAAAACTGCTGGTAAGCTGGCAGTCCACACCGTCCTGCTCAGCAGCGCCCTGTAATGCAATAAATGCGGCGACAACGTCACAATGCAGGCGGTGACCGTTTCCGGCGTCGGCCAGAAACGGGCTTTGTTGTCCCAACCAGTGCGAGGCAGTGATGATCATGTCAGCAGGTGTACCATAAGGCGATAGTAAACTTCGGTTAAGGTACGAAGATCGTCCATTTTGACGTGTTCGTCAATTTTATGAATGGTGGCATTGACCGGTCCCAGTTCAACCACTTCAGCCCCGGTTGGTGCGATAAAACGTCCATCCGAAGTGCCGCCTGCGGTGGACAGTTCAACTGGCTGCCCGGTTACCTCCAAGATCGCACTCTGTGTGGCTTCGACAAGTGCACCGGAGTCAGTCAGAAAGGGTTGACCGTTAAAAGTCCATTTGATCTCGAAGTCCAGTTCGTGTCGGTTGAGGATCTGCTCGACCCGTTCAATCAGCTGCTGGTCGGTAACTTCGGTAGAGAACCGGAAATTAAAGCACACATGCAGGGTGCCGGGAATAACATTGCCTGCTCCGGTACCTGCCTGAATATTGGATATCTGAAAACTGGTAGGCGGAAAAGAGGCGTTGCCGTCGTCCCAGTGGGCCTGAGCCAATTCGGCCAGGGCAGGGGCAGCACAGTGAACCGGATTTCTGGCCAGGTGCGGGTAGGCCACATGGCCCTGAATTCCCTTGACTATCAGGTCGCCGGTCAGTGAGCCTCGACGGCCGTTCTTGACAACGTCGCCAACCCGCTCGGTACTTGAGGGTTCACCCACCACGCACCAGGTGATTTTTTCATTGCGGGCTTCCAGGGTATCGATAACCCGGGTGGTACCGTTGATAAAGGGCCCTTCTTCGTCGCTGGTAATGAGGTAGGCAATGCTGCCCTTGTGATCCGGGTGCTCCTGCACAAACCGTTGCGTGGCCACCAGCATGGCTGCCAGACTGCCTTTCATGTCTGCGGCACCGCGTCCGTGCAGATTACCGTCTTTTTGTGTAGCAACAAAAGGGGGCGTTTGCCAGGCGTCTTCCGGCCCACTGGGTACCACATCGGTGTGACCGGCAAAGCAGAATACCGGGCCACTGGTTCCTCTTCTGGACCAGAGATTAGTGGTATCCTCAAATACCATGGTCTCGTTACAAAAGCCTGCCGGTTCCAGCAGCTGTGCCATCAACGTCTGGCAGCCTGCGTCTTCAGGTGTTACTGAACGACGGTTGATTAAATCGCAGGCCAGTTCAATTACGTCATTCATTGAGCGAACAATTCCTTATACATGTCGGGTTTGAATCCCAGATAATATTGCCCTTCGTGAACCAGAACCGGGCGTTTTATCATGGCCGGATGAGCCACAAGCAAAGCCAGAGCCTTGTCCCGGTTTAGATCAGTTTTTTGCGCATCAGAGAGTTGGCGGAAAGTTGTGCCACGTTTGTTGAGTAGCGCTTCCCACCCCAGATGCTGCTCAGCAGTTTCCAGCCAGTCAGGGTCCAGGCCGTCTTTGCGGTAATCATGAAATTGGGCTTCAACGTTGTTATCTGCCAGCCATTTGCGGGCCTTTTTAATGGTGTCGCAGTTGCTTATCCCATACAAAGTAGTGCTCATGTGCTTGAGTTCCTGAATTAAAGTAGCCGAAGTCTATCCTTTGCGATGCCCTGATGCAAAAACTACCCGGTAACCTGCGTTGCAACCTGCAGGGGGAAAGAGCACTAACACAGGGGCTCACAAATAAAGTGTAAACAGGGGATCTTCCATGGCCCGAAGGCGGGTGTGATTCGGGCTAGTGAGGGCTTTGATGCCACGGCGATTTGTCACGGTAATGATGCAAACCGGTGATAGCTGATGCTGATTGAGCCACAGTGGGTCAAACCCTGCCAGAGGTGTGCCTGGGGGCACGTTAGTATCTGGTTGAACCAGACGTTGCCAGCGCTCCCCCATCAGTTGAGGGGAGGATTCCCCCACCTGGATACGCAGTTTAAGCCCGTTTTGCGCTCTAAAATGGAGTTCGTAGCCAATTTCCGGCATCGCCACAACCTTACCGGGAAAAGGCGCCAGAATTCGGTTCGACTGAGCCATAACACAAACCCCGGGGCCCAGAGAGCCGGAATGAAACAGCGGAGCATTTACGTTTGAGCGTGGCACTACAGAGCCGCTAACCGGGCTGAGTACCGTGATTTCGTGGCGGAACTGTTCTGGTTTTGATGAGGGGATACTGGCGGTGACAATCATTCAGCTGACCCGATAACCCGCTTTTTTCAATGCAGTTACGGCATCCTGAAGCTTGGTACTTTTAACCAGAAAGAAATCGGTTTCAAACGTTGATATTACAAAAATGCTGATTTTGGCTTTGGCCAGTACGTCTCCGATTTGTGCCATTATTCCCACCATGGAAAGGTGTAACGGCCCAATAAGTTCCAGGGCTCGCCAGTGCTCATCAGATTCCAGTGAGTCCACAGTGACATCAGACGGGACCACAATGGAGAGTTCATCTGAGGTTTTACCGACAAAATACAACGGGCTTTTCAGCACTGCCGCTGGAATTTGTGCATTGCCATCCAGACTGTGAATGGTGAATTCCTGTGGCAGAATTTCCAGTGTTTGTTTTGGCATTGTTATCCTGTCTTGACGGCACCTACCTTGTGTGAGCCATTAAATCACAGAATGGCGACAGTGCCACGTGTTATCCACTTTATCTGTGGATAAGTTTGTTGAGTAGTCTGGTGGATTATTTTAAGTTGTTGATATTAAAGATTTAATATTATTGGTCAAAGAATGCTCAGTGGATAAGATCCGGTTATCCCCAAGCATTTTCCACAGCCGATGTCTACACTCAGAACAACATTATTTTTGGATTATTGTCGGTTTCTTTGCTTTACAGGAGGGTGGGTTTATGCGAACGACTGTACAGTACTTGAGCGTTGTGTAGCCGCTATAGATGCCGAGCATGGGTTTTGTTTTATCAGGCGGCTCCGGGTGGGTTATCGTAATCCGGTGGACTGAATTGCGTGGTCATTGTGCAGATTTGAATTCCTGCAGCTAACTGGTAAATTGTGCGCCACACGTTTTGAACGAGGAGACTCTGTTGGCTGCCCCACTTGATGTTTATGCAGGGCCGGATGCGCTGGCTTTATTGCGGGAAAAAGGGTTTTACCCATTACTGTTTAATTATTTTCTCGGTGCATCGGGTGGCCCGAAGTGGTTTGTTCTAGCAGGTTTGGACAGGGTGTTATTCCCTGAATATTTTCAGAGCCGGGGCGGGCAGATAAACATCATTGGCTCATCTGCAGGTGCCTTTCGCGCCGCCTGCATGGTTCAGCAGGACCCGCTCAAAGCCATCAACCGACTGGCAGAGCACTATTCTCAAACGGTTTATTCCAATAAACCTTCGGCCCAGGAAATTTCCCGCAAAGGCCGGCAACTGATTGATTATACCCTGGGCGACGAAGGCGTTATGGACATACTGACCAACGAACGTTTTAAGGCGCACTTTTTCGTCGCCAAATGCAGCGGGCTGATGCAGAAGGAGAGTCGTATGGCCCAGATGTCCGGGCTTGCTCTGAGTGCGTTAGCCAATACTTTCAGTCGCAGGGCCCTGCAGCGGCAGTATACCCGTTATGTGTTTTCAGCGCCGGGCGCCCATCTGACCATCGAAGATCCCTATTCCATTGAAACCCGTTCGGTTGAGCTGGGCTACAACAATGTCAAGGATGCGTTGCTGGCTTCCGGTTCCATTCCCATAGTGCTTAACGGTGTTGAAAAAATTATTGCCGCTCCTGAGGGCGTTTACCGCGACGGTGGGATTATTGACTATCACTTCGATTTGGCTTTTGGGCCCAAACCGGGTCTGGTGCTTTATCCGCACTTCTACCCTCATCCGGTGCCGGGTTGGTTTGACAAGGGGTTAAAACGCCGTCGCCCGCACGCCAGCAGTTATCGTAATGTGGTGATGCTGGTCCCATCGGCGGAATTTGTCGCCAGTCTGCCCTACGGAAAGATCCCCGACCGCAAAGACTTTGAGAAGCTTGATGATCAGACCCGCATTCGCTACTGGCAGAAGGTATTGTCGGAGACTGACCGTCTGGGGGAATACTTTATGCGCATTACCCAGGATGGCAGTGTTATGGATAAACTGCGCCCGCTTCCTTTCACCTGCGTCTGACCTGTGTTTTTCATTGCCAATGGTATGCCCGTATCGCCTGAAGGGATTGGGCATATTCTTCGCACACTGTCTATGCTCTATGAGCAGGTCAGTGAAATCACCCTGGGATAGCAACAACAGGTGTAAAGTTCTAACTGACCTGGAACAGGTTGCGACTATGGCCGCAATGCGGACCTGAGCAGCTCGCTGAAATCTTGCAGGGAAGTTATGGTATGAGAACGTACTTAGTCTATTTTATTGCTGTCTTTGTTCCAACGGTTTGCGGCCTTCAAGTCTTGGCACAGGAAGCTCCATCGGCAACAACCGTTTCAGAGCCTGAAATCCCCACCGATCATCTGAGTTTATTGCTCGACCCGCTCACAAAAAGCGAACTGGAAGCAGAAGTCTTAGGCTGGCAAGGCCTGCTGCAGGCGAAAGTCCGTGATATAGCAATGGAAGAAATCCGCATACGCAAGCAAAACGCCGTCATTGAGAGTAAACAAGCCGATTCCGGTGATCAGCAAACTGAACAGGCAGAACAGCAAAAGCGGCAGGACCTGGAAAAGATAAACGCATTGCGTGAACAAAAAGCCGCATTGCTGGAACGATTTGATATTGCCATTGAGGCGTTCAAGGAAAAAGGCGGCGAAGCCGAAGATTACCGCCTGTACGCTGATGCAGTAACCGGCATTAAAGTACAGGCAAGCGATGGGCAGGCAATCTGGTCTGCGTTAACCGGCTGGTTCACATCGAAAGAGGGCGGTATTAAGTGGGCCAAAAAGCTGCTGAGTTTTGTAGTGGTGATGCTGATTTTCTGGGTGCTGGCCAAAATCATAGGTTCACTGGCCAACAAGGCCATAGCCCGAAGCCGCAATATGTCGTCATTGCTGAAGAACTTTCTGGACACCTTTGTCAAGCGCACAGTTCTGTTTGTGGGTCTGCTGGTGGCACTGTCAATTGTTGGCGTGGAAGTGGGGGCAATCCTTGCTCTGGTTGGTGGCGGAGCCTTCATTCTTGGCTTTGCCTTGCAGGATACGCTGGGTAACTTTGCCGCCGGGATCATGTTACTTCTTTATAAACCCTTCGATGTGGATGACATTGTTGAAGTGGGAGGGGTGTTTGGAAAAGTAGACAGCGTCAGTCTGGTGAATACGACCATCCGTACTTTTGATAACCAGGTCACACTGGTACCCAACAAACAGGTGTGGGGGCAAATCATTACCAATGCCACCGCGAGTCACCAGCGCCGGGTAGATTTGGTGTTTGGCATCAGTTACTCGGATGACATCGACAAAGCCGAAGAAGTGATGTGGCAGGTTGTAGAGAACCATCCGCTGGTTCTGAAAGATCCGGAAACCGTGATTGAAGTCAATTCACTGGGTGAGTCTTCAGTCGATTTTGTCTGCCGACCCTGGGCCAAAACCGATGATTACTGGCGGGTGTACTGGGATTTGACCAAGCAGGTAAAATTGGCGTTTGACGAGGCGGGTATCAGTATACCTTTCCCTCAGCGGGACGTGCATCTGTTCCAGCATCAGCAGGAGCAGCTTGAATTGCAAATGTCCCCTGCGCAGAATCAACCGCCACATCAGCACCGGCGGCCGGATAAAACCGATCCGGCTCCGGTTGATAATGACAGTGGTGATGATGAAGGAGGCGGTGAGTCTTCCTCGGACTGAATAACGGTTCCTGAGTGTCAGTGGAGGAGCGGACTTTAGGACAGTTATTCAGGTTAGGAATGGGAATTGGCACCCGGCAGAGCAAACTGCTGAATTAGTGAACAAACGGTTGGTTCTTGCAAAAATGTGCTTGCACCCCACAGGCAGCGTCGCTATTATACGCGCCGAATCCGCTGCTCTGTTGCGGAAACATTTCTAAAATGCGTCTATAGCTCAGTTGGTTAGAGCGCTACCTTGACATGGTAGAGGTCCCCTGTTCGAGTCAGGGTAGACGCACCACTTACTCGCCTTGCACTGTTTCAAATCCATCAACTTTTCTAAGTAATTATTATTACTGTAAAAATGCCATCTCATTAAATACCAATTTTGTTGGGTTAAAAGTTCGAGTCATCCAGGGGCGTTTTCCTTTAAACAACCGCTAAAGGAAATTGTACATGCTGCCTGTTGTGGAATACCGATGATATCGATATGGCTGTCCTGAATGGGATAAAAAATCACAAGCCTGCGTTTGCACTGTTTCTGCTCTCAGGAACAATTATGCAGGGGAATCTGAACTTCCGAACAGTTATTTAGAATATATAGCGGGGTAACATCTATTTGTCAGACTGCTTCGTTACCATGGGTTTACGATAGTTAATTTAAAAGCTCGCTATACTATTTTTTGAATTCTGGTGGTGATGCTGGAATGGTTAAATATTTTGATTTAGAAGAGCCAAATGAAAATAATCATGGCTTAACCTATTTGAACTTAATTGCAGGGAAAAGTTAATGTTGAGTAAGGTTTTTGGTCCTCATTCAGGTGGTTTTCTTTTCTCTTTTTTTGCGGTTGTTCCTTACCTTTTTTTTAATGGTGTGATCTTGTATGGAAAAGTGGATCCTCAACTCGGTTTTTATGTTTTAAGTATTGTTGTTGTGGCGATGGTGCTTGTGATGGGGTTATCATATTTTTTGAATGAAATCAAAGTGAAAAGATTTGAAGGTAATTTAATTGGGGCTTTTGTTCGTATTTCTGGATTGATTTTTTTTGTTTTCCTATACGTTGGTTTTTCGGCTAAAGCTTTTCTTGAATATTCAGCATATCAGGACGCATCCAATCCAGAGACTCGCCCAGAAAGACTTCGGGAATTGGAAGGTTTTGAAATTCCTACAGGTTATGAAATTGATAATTTATTAGCTGGAAATCCGTCTTCACCTATTGATTTGCTTGAAGCACTATCAAAAAAGGAAGAGCACATTGGAACGCTGATATCATTGGTAAGCAATGAAAACACGCCTCTTGAAATTCTAAATCGAATTGCATCTATGCCATCTTTTATAGAGGCACGAAAAAGAGAAATCTTGATTCAGTCACTAAAGAAAAATCCTCGCATTGTTAAGGGAGATTTTTTGCTGATTCATTTGCCGTCAGGACGGGTAACTATTGTATCCCGTTGATCAATAGTTACTATCGGGAAAGTGGGCCGTGCCAATTAACCCCTGTTGTGAAATCAAAGTGGCATAGCAAATATCAAGGCTCCGTCCTTCAAAGGGGAATCCTGTCGGCGATGAACGGGCATCGCCCGACAGGAGGTTGTCACTTAGTACGCTCTTACTTTGATAAACTGACAACCATTGCTTGGCGTCAGTTGCAGCACAGTTCCTGTGTAATCGGAAGATTGTTTGTAGGTGGCATCAATTACAATTGAACCTGTGCCATCTACCGAACTTGCCGTGCCGTTAAAGTCGCAGGAGGTGTTTGTGTCACTGTCCCAGAATTGTACGGTGCTACCGGTCAGATCTCTGTCAAAACGAATGCAGCTGTCAGAACCACTCAATTGCACTTCGGTACGGGTGTCCCACGTTATATCGGTGGTACTGCTGCAGGCTCCTGAAGAGGCGTTAACGGTTACGGCCAGTGAACTTTGCCCCTCCAGCCCATTTTCATCCGTCGCCACTGCTGTAATGGTATGCTGGCCAGCGCTAAGCCCAAGCAGTTCCGCTGAGTTCGGAGAGCCCGAATGCCCCCATTCGTAAGGTGCCACTAACTCCTGGCGAATGAAATTACCATCAACGTAAAGCTTTACATCGCTAATCGAAACACCTGTTGCCGGGCTAACCGCACTTACATCAAGGTAGAGCTGCTGATAACCTTCTTCCAATGTGATACTGGATGACGGAAAGCTGACAACTGGTACCGCTGTATTATTCACGGTTACGGTTAGCGATGCTTCACCCTCCAGCCCGTTTTCATCTGTCGCCACCGCTGTAATGGTATGCTGGCCAGCGCTGAGCCCAAGCAGTTCTGCTGAATTCGGAGAGCCCGAATGCCCCCATTCGTAAGGTGCCACTAACTCCTGGCGAATGAAATTCCCATCCACATAAAGTTTCACATTGCTGATAAGCACTCCGGCGGTTGGACTGACAGCCCCTACATCGAGATAAAGTTGCTGGTAGCCTTCGTCCAGTGTGATAGCGGATTGCTGGAAGCTCACCACCGGGGCCTGATAGATATCGAGGTCTATTATCTGCAGGTAAAGCGGCTGGGTGGTGCCGGATGAATTTTCCATCAGGTAGTAATACAGTTTGCCGTTGTCTATATGTACTACACCATGGTCAAACTGGGTTCCCGATGTTTGTTCGTAAACCTGGGTGAAATTATTGGTGCCTCCGGTGGCCTTTTCTACGTAGGGGTACCCGGATGAATTTAAACCAATGATATAGACATTGTTGCCAGCAGTATAAATATCAGTGGCACCGGTAAAATTGGTTGAATGGATGAAACTGCCGCTGCCGGCTGGTTTGTAAGAATGCAGGTACACTTCCTGATAATCGGGCCTGCTGGTGTCTGTTGAGCGCACCTTGCTGATGAAATGCACATCTCCCGCATCCGTTACTGTCCAGTCAAAATTGCCAACAATGTAAACCGAATTTGCTTCGGTGTGAGTAATCAAATCTCCCGGCTCGTAAAATTTGATTTCATCCGAGTTGATCAGTGGAAAGGTCATATTCTGGCCTTGATGATTTTTCCAGCTGCCATTGCCTTCAGGGTGATCAGAATAGGCGTAGTAGAGGCCGTTCTGATATTTGAATTTGTCGTTGTTGTTGCTGCTCCGTTGTTGAAAGCCGACCCTGAGCTTACCGTTGACGTATTTCATGTGGCCATACAATCCCCAATTGTAGGCGTTACCATAGTTCACAGCACTTACCACGTTAAATTCGGTAAAGTTCGACCAGGTTTGAGTGGCGTCGTCGTAGCGGTTAAATACATAACCACCGTTGTTGTTACCGCCTTTGCGCATGTAGAGCAATAAAGTGCCATCGGTGTTGGTGAAAAATGTCGGATAGGTAAGGCTGGCAAAGTTTGCTTTATCGCTTAAGTTTCCGGTCATGGTGAGATGTTTGTAATCATCGCTTCCCTGGCTGAGGCTACTGGTATCCTTTACAAACTGGGTGAGGGTAAAGTTATTGTCAGAAACGTCAGCTGCTCCGGGAATACTGTAGGTATAGCGAAAATAGTCGTCTTCGAAAGCGCCGCCATGATTGGTGTCAGTGTAAGCGTGCATGTCGTAGAGCATGTGGATTGTGCCGTTTATCGGGCTGATTGCGAGCGCGATGGTATTGTGGGATTCCCCTACGTTTGGGTCACCTCTGAAGCCAGTGTGCTGATGGGGAAACTCAATGGAGGCAATAGCCCCTGTTTGTGTATTGTAGCGGGATAACATGACATGACGGTCGTATTTTCCACCACGATACCAGGTCATAAATACGTAGTGCTTGTAGGTTTTTACGGCATCTCCGTGGGCAGAAATATTGGGCCCAAAAAAGTAGTCATAGGTTTCGGTAGTGGTATCGGCGTTGCCCAGCGTACCGTAATCGAGATTTTGTCCGTCAAAATGCAGGCCATAGTCGGTTATTTTAACCTCGGTTTCCAACGTTACGGCCGCCTGGCTGGTGAAACACAAAACCAGCAGTGCGAGTGTGCCGCGCCTGACGACCTGGCTGGCAATGCGGCAGTGGTGTTGAATGTTTTTCAGTGCGGGTCCATTCATATTTATTCCTCTGGGAGTTGTGGATGAGATTGCTCTTCAAACACTTTGAATCTGTTCGCGTTATACGCTTTGTTGATTCACACCGTAGTAACCTTTTATAAACAGCAAAAACTGTGTTTGCGATGCAGTATTATTTGAGTATTTTTGCTCGATTTTGGTTCTTCCTGTCTGACAGTATCTTCAGTTAGAATCTAAATTACACGTAACAGATCATTAAACATTCATTAACAAACAAAATCGATCAGTGTGAGTTTAGGAGAGGCTAAAGGATCCCGCCAGCGTAAAACGGTTAATGCATGCAAGTGGCAACCAGTAACGTCGTTGTTTAAATGGCGTTGAACTTTGTCTGGAATCGAGGAAGGTGTTGTCGAATTTATGCTTAACCTCAGGGGAGATGTGATTATGCCCCCCTGAGATTGCCAAGCGGCTGTCTTTGAAAGTTATTTTTTGATGAGTATCGCACCCACCACCAGGCAAATAATTCCCCCGGCGTAGTGCCATATAGCTTTGTCAGACATGGAGCCGGTGACCGATTCCTGGAGCTGGGAAGAGACTGACCCGGAAATCTGGTACCCGTAGTACAATAATCCGGCGCCAACAATAAACAGAGCAATGGCAATAATTTTACTGGTAGACATGGTATTTTCTCCAATATGCAGTTTGTTGTTTTCCCATTTCTGATGGCAACTTTATAAGGCAGGGCACAGAAAAAGGCTTTTAATGCAACGACCTAAAGCCAGTGTAGCAGTTGTTACACATATACACCGAATTTGGCGGGGAGTGTTTTTATGGCGGTTTCCAGTCAATGCCAAAGTTATAACCGGTATATACGACAATGGTCGGGTTTTCATTCATTACTTTTTGAGTCTACACTCAGATAAGGTACTTACCTATGCCCGCCATGCCGGAGCATTGATGATAAAAAAGGTACTCAGCCTGCCTCATATTCAGAATTGTGTATTTTTTGTTGGCGTTAGCGCCTAACACCTAGCGCCGTCAGGAGAAGTCTTGTCTGTGACTGTGAACTTTAGAATTTCATCCGACATTGGAAGGACCTGAATGCCTGACAAATCGTCTGCAGAGTCATATCAGAAGATATTTCAGCATTGTGCAATGGGTATGGCTCACGTCAGCCCGGAAGGGCGTTTCATTGAGGTAAATCCCCGCCTGTGTGAGTTTCTTGGTTACTCGGAAGATGAGCTGACCAACATGACCTTCCAGCAGGTTACGCCGGAAGAATACCTGGCTATTGACCTGCATCATGTTCACTCTCTGCTGGAGGGCGTGAGTGAAACCTTTTCCATAGAGAAACAGTACGTTCATAAGTCAGGCCTCAGGGTCTGGGGGCGCCTGACGGTCTCGCTGGTCAGGGACGCACAGGGCAACCCGGATTTTTTTGTTTCCGTGGTTGATGATATTGCGGAGAAGAAACGTATTGCTGCACAGCTGTATGAAACCGAAAGAACGTTCGGCAAAATTATTGGCGCCATGTCCGATCACATTATGATCTGGGTGGCGTCGCCGCGGCTGGATTCTCTGTTCTACGTAAATGAAGGGTTTCAGAAGATTTGGGGCCGGCCGCAGGAGGCACTGCTTCGCTCACCACGAAGTTATCTGAGTTTTGTGCATCCGGATGACCATGCCCGGGTCGTTGCCCATTACGAGCAGGTAAATAACAGCCGCTGGGAGCTTGAGTACCGGGTACTGAGGCCAGACGGTGAAGTACGTTACATTCGCGACAGAGGAAACGTGATCACCGATGAAAAAGGCAAAAAGCTCTACCTTATAGGCCTGGCTGAGGATATCAGTTCGGATCGTGAACTGGAAAATGCGCTGAGGCGCGCCAATAAACAACTGGCAAGGATGAACCGGATTGACAGTCTGACTGGCCTGTATAATCGCCGGGAAATACTCCACCAGATTGAAGCTGAAGTAAAACGACTGCAGCGAAGCGAATCTGTTGCAACCCTGATGTTCCTCGATTTGGATGATTTTAAGCAAATTAACGATGAGTATGGCCACTGGGCAGGGGATTGCGCGCTCAGAAGTTTTGCGGAAGGATTGCAGCATGGTTTGAGGGAGTCTGACAAGCTTGGGCGTTACGGTGGTGATGAATTTCTTGTGTTGTTGTGCGATACCGAGCAGGGCGCTGCAGAACAGTTTTACCAGCGTTTGTTACAACTCAATATTCATTTTCGGCTTCCTGAGGAAGAGCGAGACATTCCGTTAAAATTCAGCTGTGGGCGGGTTAGCTGGCAGCCCTCCTTTCAACATGCCCAGCAATGGATAGACGCCGCTGATAAACAGATGTATAGGGATAAGCAGCGGGTGTAGCGCCCCGCAAGGGGCGCGCAGAGTGTTATAAAGTCCGGCTACTCACGTTAAACACGCCGCAGGCTGGTTGCATAATTACGGCTGACGTTGCTGATACCACTGCGCCAGCTGGTTGCGTTCATCCTCAGTCATATTGGTTTTGTTCATAAAAGGCATATCTTTGGTTATGGCAGCCCGCTGTACTATCTGAGGAGCAAGCCGCTCCACATCTTCCCAACCGTCAAGCACAACCCCCAGAGGAGCTATTTTGAAAATGTCGTCTGTGGGTGAACGGGAATGGCAGCTCTGACAATGGGTTTCAACCAGCTGCATAACAGTTTGGTCATCCACTTCAGTATTGGCCTTGGTGCTTTCCTGCGTATTGAGCGAAGCGGGAGAGGCATCCGGCCACGAAACCCAAATACTCAGAGCAAGCATGGCTGCAGCCCCTGACACCAGTATGCCGGGTTTGACGATACCGTGGTGGCGCAAATTGAAAAAATGCCGGATCCACGCAGAAATCGCAATAATCAGAATGAGTACCAGCCAGTTCCATTCATGCTGATAGGTCATAGGGTAGTGATTGCTGATCATGATAAACAGCAGTGGCAGGGTAAAGTAATTGTTGTGCACAGAGCGCAGTTTGGCACCTTCGCCCCAGGCGGGATTGATGTCCTGTTTGTTGGCAACCGCCGCCACCATTTTGCGTTGCGCAGGCATGATATTGAACAGCACGTTCCCGGCCATGATGGTTCCGATCAGGGCGCCCACATGGATATATGCCCCCCGGCCGCTGAACCAGTGGCATGCGAGGTAAGTGGCAAGGCAAATCATTACCGCCAGACAACAGGCAAAAACTACCGGGTACTGGCTCAACGGGCTGCGACAGGCCAGCTCGTATAAAACCAATCCGCCAAATACCAGTGCCAGCCCCAAACCAATGGCCTGCCCGCTTTCCATTGGCATTACTGAAGGATCGATAAGATAGGCGGATGCCCCCAGGTAGTACACCAGAATCAGCAAGGCAAAACCACTCAGCCAGGTGGTGTAGGCTTCCCACTTAAACCAGTGCAGGTTTTCAGGCATTTTCTCCGGGCCGTAGGCGTATTTGGCAACCTCGTAAAAACCGCCACCGTGTACCGCCCATAAATCGCCTTTGATGCCCTTTTGCTTTTTCCACTCCGGCGGGCTCTCCAGGCTGTTGTCCAGCCAGATAAAATAAAATGAAGCGCCTATCCAGGCGACACCGGCAATCACGTGAAACCAGCGTACGAATAATGAGAGCCAGTCAAACCATGGCATAGGGCATTTCCTCCTGTTTGGCGTAAACACACTCACCTGCGACCCAGGTTTCAAAGATGGCGCGATCGTCACCCAGCATGCTCATTGCAAAAATCATATCCTGTGGGTCCCTGGAATCGGCAAGGCGCAACTGTGTCAGTTCGTCAAAAGCCGGTTGCAGAATAACAAAATCCGCATGGGTGCCGGGATTCAGGTTACCAATACTGTGGCTAAGCTGGTGGGCGATAGCGGCACCCTGGGTCATGCTGTAAAGGCCATGCAACGGCGAGTATGCTGTGTGTCGCAGTTGGCAGATTTTGTAGCCCTCGCCATAGGTACGCAACAGGTTAAAGCCGGTACCACCGCCCACATCTGAAGCCAGTGTAAGATGCACCTGACTGGCCTGAGCCTTGGCCAGATCAAACAGCCCACTGCCCAGAAACAGATTCGATGTGGGGCAAAACGCGACGCTGGCGTTGGCATCATGCAGGCGCTGCCATTCTTCATCGGTAAGGTGGACACAATGGCCAAACACGGCACGGCTGCGCACCATATGGTATTTATCGTAAACGGCTAAATACCCATCCTGATCCGGATAAAGGCTCTTCACCCAGGCAATTTCGTCCAGATTTTCGGAAAGGTGGGTCTGAATGAATACATCCTGGTATTGCTGGGCCAGTTCGCCCAGAGCGGCCATCTGTGCTTCGCTGCTGGTGGGAGCAAATCTGGGGGTGAGGGCATACAGATTCCTTCCTTTACCGTGCCAGCGTTCAATCAGTTCGGCACTTTCCCTTTGGGCAAGAGCTGGAGAGTCCATGAGGTAATCCGGGCAATTACGGTCCATGCAGACCTTACCGGTTACCATCGCCATATTCAGCTGGCTAGCCTGTTCAAACAGGGTTTCGGTAGCGGATTGATGCACCGTTGAAAATACCAGCCCGGTCGTGGTGCCGTTTTTAAGCAGTTGGCGCAAGAACACCGCGGCGATCCGCTCGGCATAATCCCGCTCACTGAAACGTTTTTCCGTAGGGAAGGTGTAAGTTTCCAGCCAGTGCAGTAATTGCTTGCCGTACTGACCGATGATTTCTGTTTGTGGGTAGTGCAAGTGGCTGTCGATAAAGCCGGGCAATATCCACTTGCCGCGATGATCATGCAGTTGAGCTTCAGGATAGAGGTTCTGAATTTCAGCGTATACGCCTACATCAACAATGGTGTCATTTCTGATCACCAACGCCCCATCTTCGAAAAAAATGGCGTCGTCGTCCGGCGTATGGGTCTGATGCGGGAAGTGAACAATACTGGCTCGAAAAAGTTGAATGTTGCTAGCCACTTAGCTTCCCCGGTAGCTGCTGAAACCAAAGGGTGAGATCAGCAACGGTACGTGGTAGTGACCACCGTTGTCAGCCAGTTCGAAGGCAATGTCCACATAGGGGTAGAAGCTGTTGCCATGGCGCGTGGACAGATAACCGTGGCAATGAAAACGCAGGTGATAGATGCCGGCGTCAAGAGTTGGTTGCCCCCAGTCTTTACAGCGGCCGTCGTCGTCGGTCATACCTTCATAAGACTGGCCGTCCGGGGTGGTCAGGGTTATGGGGATCCCGGCTGCCGGGCAGCCGGCCGTGGTGTCGAGAACGTGACTGGATAGGGTGTTCATGGCGTGACTTCCTGTGACAAATTCTTTTCGATTCTTAGTAACGTGATCTTTATCTGCTGCTCGGCAGCGTTGCGTATTTCTGTCGGGGTATCGTTTGGCAGGCGTGCATTTAACGCTTCCAGCATGGTTTCAGCGCTGAGCCCGGTGGCGCAGATGATAAAAATAAACCCATGCTTGTCGAGATAGGCGAGGTTGCCGTCCCGCAACGCCTCCAGCGTGGCTTCACCGGCCTGGGCCGCACCGCTTTGTTCACCCGCTGCCATGGTTTTGGTGTGGGCGTACTTTTCGCGCAGGCTATTCATATCGCCTATCATGGGGTGGGCGGAAAAGGCTTCCAGTAAGTCTTCTTGCTGCATGGTTTTCCAGGCTTCGAGGGCCTGCTGCCTGACTGCCTCTATACTGGAATAGGGGCGGTGGGCCACCATAATGTCCACCCATTTCTTTGCCGCACACGTTGCGGCAAACCATTCGCTGGCCTTGGCTTTGTGGAGTTGGTTGAGTTGTTCAAGGGTCATACTTCGGATTCCTTGGTGAGTGGCAGATTGGAAGAACGCTGGGGCCGTGGGGCGTGGTTCTGGGGCTGGTTGAGCCGTTCAATGATTTGCGCACTTATGGACACCGCCACTTCAATTGGGCGTTTCCCTGGCACCGACAGATTACCGATAGGGCTGACCAGAGGCGCCAGGTCCTGATCATTGAGGCCGCGATTTCGTAGCCGGGTTTCGAATCGGCGGGCTTTGGTGTCGGACCCTATCATGCCAACATAATCAAAGCGTTTTTGCCTGAGTGCATTCAACACCAGTTCATAATCCAGCTGGTGGTTGTGGGTCAGGATCACCAGCCAGCAGTTGTCTGGTAGCCGGGCAATTTCGCCTACCGGATCGTCGTCAACCACGGTATCAACGTTGGCAGCAACGGGAGTGTGTTCAAACAGCTGTGCCCGGCTGTCAACCCAGTGAATTTGCAGGGGGAGCTGGGCCAGAATGGGCACCAGAGCCTGGGCGACATGGCCGGCACCAAAGACCGCTACATGCTGGCAATGGGCCGCTTTGGCTTCCAGCAATACTTTGACTGCGCCGCCACAGCACTGACCCAGCGTGCTGGCCAGTGGGAAAGAATGAATTTGCTGGCAGTCCCGGTTCTCCAGCAACAAATGCCGGGCCAGTTCAATGCTTTTGAATTCCAGATGACCGCCGCCAATGGTGTCGTGTACCGAATCGGCAGTTACCACCATTTTGCTGCCAGCCTCCCGCGGGGTAGAGCCGGCAGCGTTCAGCACCGTTACCAGCACGTACGGAGCCCCCAGTTGCTGGCATTGATACAGTGCCTCAAACCAGGTCTGGGTTCTCATACTGCCTCCTTGACAACCTGTTGTATCGCACTCAGCACTTTTTCCGGTGTTGCCGGGGCATGAAGCTGCGGGTCAACCCGATAGCCTGCAAGGCTGGAAATCGCATCTTTCAGTGCGCACCAAACAGAAATGGCGAGCATAAACGGCGGTTCACCGACGGCTTTGGAGTGGTAAATGCTGTCTTCATCATTGGGGCGAGGGTACAACTCCACACTAATCCGCTCTGGCGTGTCGCCTATGGCCGGAATTTTGTAGGTGGCCATATTGTTGCTGATGAGTCGGCCTTCGTTATTCCACAACAATTCTTCACTTGTCAGCCAGCCCATGCCCTGTATAAATCCGCCTTCGATCTGCCCGATATCAATGGCCGGATTCAGGCTGGTGCCAACATCGTGCAAAATATCCACCTCATTGACCCGGTATTCACCGGTGAGAATGTCGATGCTGACTTCCGAAACCGCAACGCCATAGGCAAAGTAAAAGAACGGTCGCCCGTTGCCCGAGGCGCGGTCATAGTGAATTTTTGGGGTGCGATAAAAGCCGCTGGAAGACAGGGAAACCCTGGCCATGTAGGCATCCTGAACCAGTTGAACAAAGTCAATACTGTGCTCGCCAATGAACAGTTTGCGTTCACTGAAACGTGCGTTGTCGGGCGCTACACCCAACTGGCCGGCGTAATATTCGATAAGGCGCTGCTTGATAGCTAAGCAAGCATTCTGGGCGGCCTTGCCATTAAGATCTGTCCCGCTGGACGCGGCGGTGGGCGAGGTATTGGGAACCTTGTCTGTGCGCGTTGCGGTTACCTCCACATCATCAATGGCCACTCCAAATTCATTGGCAACAATTTGCGCTATTTTGGTGTGCAGCCCCTGACCCATTTCAGTTCCACCGTGGTTAACCTGTATGCTGCCATCGGTGTAAATGTGCACCAGGGCACCGGCCTGGTTAAGGTGTTTGGCGGTGAATGAAATGCCGAATTTCACCGGTGTCATGGCCAACCCTTTTTTAATGATTGGGCTGGTTTGATTGTATTGACGAATTGCTTCCCGCCGTTGCCAATACTGGCTGCTGTGCTCAAGCCGCGCAATCATGTCTGGCAGCAGGTTGTTTTCTATCTGCATGCCATACTGGGTGGTGGTACCGGTGTCAGGCCCATAGAGGTTGAGTTTGCGCACAGTCAGAGGGTCCTGCCCGGTTTTGCGTGCGATGGCATCCATCATGGCTTCGGCCATGATCATGCCCTGTGGGCCACCAAACCCCCGAAACGCAGTGTGGGACACGCAGTGGGTTTTAAGC
Source organism: Alteromonas aestuariivivens (assembly GCF_003367475.1). Lineage (GTDB taxonomy): Bacteria > Pseudomonadota > Gammaproteobacteria > Enterobacterales > Alteromonadaceae > Alteromonas > Alteromonas aestuariivivens. The sequence goes on along the minus strand of NZ_QRHA01000003.1, from coordinate 314,514 downwards.
CGGTGACCAACCACGTCGCAGGCTGCCAGGTAGTAGCCGTTGTCGACGTGAAACATGGCGCGGTCGACAATTGCATCGGAAAGGTCGGCCGAGTGACCACAGTTGCCTCGCACTTCAACCTGTGCCGCGAGGATTTTACCTATTTCGTCTACGCCTACTGAATAACGGTTTTCGAACGGATGTCGCTTACCGGTCACCACCATGTCGATTTCTCTGGGCAAGCGCATTTTCACCGCCCGCCGGTTGCGGTGCGCAAGTACGGCCGCGAGACAGGCCCATTGAGCTGCCTGGGTTTCCTTGCCACCGAAACCGCCGCCCATGCGGCGCATATCGACGGTAACCCGGTGCAGTTTAACTCCCAGTACTTCGGCGACCAGTTTCTGCACTTCGCTGGGGTGCTGGCTGGAGGTATAGATGGTCATGCGATCTTCTTCACCGGGCACTGCAAGGGACACCTGGCCTTCCAGATACATGTGCTCCTGGCCGCCAATATTGAGCTCACCGTCAATTTTGATCGGTGCGCCCTCAAAGGCCGTGCAGAAATCTCCCTGCTGCATGCGGTGAGAAGGGCGCACAAACGACTCCTGCTCAAGTGCAGCGTCCACATCTAACAGTGGCGGTTGGGGTATGATATTTATCTGCGCTTTGTTGGCTGCCTGCCAGGCGTGCTGGTGGGTGTCTGCCAGAACGGCGAAAACGGGCTGGCCGTAAAATTTGATTTCCTGCTCTGCCAGAATTGGGTCGCCGTCGAAAACCGGGGCAATGTCGCGGTGGCCAGTGATGTCGTCTACGGTAATCACATCAATAACACCGGTGCTGCTTCTTACCGCTTCAAGATCAATCTGACTCAACTGACCGGCAGCAGCTTGGCTCAATCCTACTGCGGCGTAGCAAAGGTCAGAAGGATGTGGCATATCATCGACATAACGGGCCAGGCCCGTTACCTGGCGGATAGCACTTTCGTGAGGTACAGACTGATTCACTGCGCCTTTCGGTGTGGTGGTGAGGTTTTGATCAATCAGTTTACGCATAGGTCACCACCCGGGTTTCCACCAATTGATGTTTGGCAGAATTGCTACTTTGATGTTCAAGCCAGAATCGATGCCACAGGTTAGCCAGCACCGTTCTGCGATACTCTGCACTGGCGCGGACATCGTCAATGGGGCTGAATGCTTGTTGCAGGATCTGTTTGCCCAGATTCAGGGTTTCCTGGCAATCCCAACGTTTACCTGTGAGAGCGTCGCTGAGTTGGGGACAACTGACGGGGGTTGCGGCAACGCCGCCAAAACCGCTTTGAACGTTTTCGATTACACCGTTTGTAACCGCAATATTGAATACCGCGCAAACGGCGGATATGTCATCCTCGTGGCGTTTTGAGACTTTGTAAGCGGATAGACACTGATTCTTGCTGAGCTTATCAACGTCAATACGGCTGATCCATTCGTCCGATTGCAGGGCGGTTTTTCGGTAGCCAGTGAAAAACTCTGCTACCGGGATTGAACGCTCTGTTTCACCATTGTCGACGAAAATTTGGGCACCAAGTGCCAGGAGCACCGGTGGCATGTCGCCAATTGGCGAGGCATTGGCGACGTTACCCCCTAACGTCGCCTGGTTTCGAATTGGCAGTGACGCAAACCTGTGTATCAGTTCCTTCAGGCTTGGGTAGTGGCTGAGCAACAGTGGAGTAATGTCGGATAGGGGGGCTGCAGCACCAATTTGGATCGTTTGCCCTTCATCGGTGCATTTTTTCAGTGGTTCCATCTTTGCCAGGCTGATCAGGCGGTCAAATTTGTGTCCTTTCTGAGTGACCTCCAGACTTAAATCGGTGCTCCCTGCTACCAGTGGAGCGTCCGGATATCGAGTACGGTAATCGGCGAGCATCTGGCGACTGGTCGGTATCAGCAATTGTGAAGCAGTGGAGCAGGAATCTGTACCCAGAGCCTTGAGTGCAGACATGGTTTGCTGTTGATCACGCAGAAATTCATCCGCAACAGGTTGGTTACAGGCGTCCAGCGCGGCATCGATAATCGGGCGATAACCGGTGCAACGGCACAGATTACCTGATAGCGCCTGTTCAACGTCGCTGCGTACCAAAGGCGCCGCTTCATTACGCGAAGAGTGATAAAGGGAAAAGAGTGACATCACAAAACCGGGAGTACAAAAACCGCACTGTGAGCCGTGATGACGAACCATCGCTTCCTGTACCGGGTGCAACTTCTTATCGCGAGCAAGGTGCTCAACAGTGATCAGCTGCTTTCCGTCCAGTGCCGATAGCAGTGCAATACAACTGTTTATACTGCGGTAGTGAAGGCCGCTTTCGTCCGGATTAAGTTCCGCCACAACCACTGTGCAGGCCCCACAGTCTCCGGCAGCACAACCTTCTTTGGTGCCGGTAAGTGCGCGTTGTTCGCGCAAAAACTGTAACACTGTCAGGTCGGCAGCTGCGCTTATTTCTACGAGTTCCCTGTTTAGTAAAAAGCGGACCATGCCGTTCTCCCGGGTATACTAAATGCTTGTTTAGGCATTACTATATCTGTCTTTGCAACTTAAAAGTAGACCAAATGGTCAGTTTTTTGATTAAAAAAACACGCCAACCCTTCAACAGGCATGACGCTCTCATTTTCCGTTAAACCCGATTTTGCTGGAAAAACGTCCAAAGGCTGTTTATTTGAAACCTGGACGGGTTCGAAGTTTCGTTTTTTCGCCAAAAACCGTACGCAAGTTTCATGCTCAAATGCAATTTTGCTGAGGCCTGGTACAAAATCTGAAGCCAGAAGAATTATTTCTTGTGCCACTATGACAATGTGGCACTATGACTGAATGGTCAGGATCGGCAACGTTCACACAAGGAATTGAAAACACCAATGACATTAAGCAAGATGGCGGACGCAGGAGTAGGGGCCAAGAACAAGGCCCGGATCATGGATGCGGCCGAGAAAGCATTCGCGCAAAACGGTTTTAAAGGCACCTCGGTTCAGCAAATCGCTGACGGTGCTGGTCTTCCCAAAACCAACGTATTGTATTACTTCAAGTCCAAGCAGGATTTGTATCTGGCAGTGTTGCAACAAACCCTTAGTTTGTGGAATTCCCGTTTTGACCAGGCGACAGCGGAGGATGACCCGGCTGAGATTCTGGCCAGTTATATTACCGAAAAGGTGGAAATGTCCCGTACCCATCCTGTTGCATCAAAAATATTTGCCATGGAAATCCTGAACGGCGCGCCGAATCTGAACCGATACTTTGATGACGAGCACGCTAAATGGATGGCCAGTCGAATTGCAATTCTGAAGGCCTGGATGGACAGCGGCAAAATGCGCCGTATGGACCCCTACTATCTGCTGTTTCACATCTGGTCCAGTACCCAGCACTATGCCGATTTTGCCGTTCAGGTAACACGCTTGCGCGGCGCGAAGATGAAGAAGGCCGATTATCAGGCCGCGACCCAGCAACTGATTGAGGTCATTTTAACCGGGTGCGGTCTGACTGTACCTGAAAAATACCGGAGTTCAATTTGATGTCTGAAAAAACGTGCAACGCCTCTTACCCTCGTGATCTGGTTGGATACGGAGCCCAGCCCCCGCATCCAAAATGGCCGAATGACGCCAGAATTGCAGTTCAGTTTGTTCTGAACTATGAGGAAGGGGGGGAAAATTGTGTACTGCATGGTGACAGCCATTCGGAAATTTTTCTCTCTGAGATCGTCGGGGCGCAACCCTTTGCCGATCGCCATATGAGTATGGAGTCGCTGTACGAGTATGGCAGTCGTGTGGGGTTCTGGCGCCTGCACCGGTTGCTGACAAAGTATGATATTCCTGTCACCGTGTTTGGTGTGACCATGGCCCTGCAACGTAATCCCCAAGCGCTGGCGGCCATGCAAGAAGCCAACTGGGAAATTGCCAGTCACGCGTTACGCTGGATCCATTTTCAGGATATGGATCGCGAAACCGAACGCAAGATGATTGATGAATCGATACAATTGCATGAAGCTCTGACCGGCAGTAAACCTGCCGGCTGGTACACCGGTCGTACCAGCCCCCACACGCTGGAACTGCTGGCAGAGCGCGATGACATTGTTTACTGCGCTGACTCATACGCTGACGATTTGCCCTATTATGACACCCATTACGCCCGGCCGCTGCTAATGGTGCCCTATACTCTGGATACTAACGACATGCGCTTTGCGACTCCTCAGGGGTTTAACAGTGGTGAGCAATTTTTTCAGTATCTGAAAGATGCGTTCGATGTTTTGTATGAGGAGGGAACCTATGCCCCTAAAATGCTCTCTATAGGATTGCACTGCAGAATCGTTGGCAGACCGGCAAGGCTGGCTGCACTGCAGCGCTTTATTGAGTATGTACAAGGGCATGAGCAGGTTTGGCTGGCAACCCGGGAAAACATCGCCCGTCACTGGCTTGAGCATCATCCGTATCAGAAATAGACTTACTGCCTGAAGCAAATCGCAAACAAAGGATAATCAACAATGAAACTAAAAGTACTGGGCCTGGTAGCCCTGGCTGTGGCGCTGGCCGGTTGTTCAAAGCTGAATAAAGAGAATTACGACAAGCTGGAGATGGGCATGTCACAGCAGCAGGTTGAAACCATCATTGGTAAGCCGGACAACTGCTCAGAAACACTGGGTTCAACAAGCTGTATTTGGGGAAGCGATGATGGCAGGCACATCAAGGTTCTGTTTATGGCCGATAAAGCCATGACATTCTCAAATGATGGGCTTAAATAATTCTAGGGCCGGTCTGGGTGACCGGCTGTTTGCCAGTGCCTTTTTCAGGCCTGTTCGAGCGCGGTTTCGGGTTGAGGGGTGAGTGAAAGGTGGCTTCTTGCCAACCGGCTTATCAGCGCCTGACATTTTGCCGGCGAGAGCACATCAATCGATGAAATGGCGTGCATTCGGCTGAATTTCGGCAAATCGCCGCTCAACAGAATTTCCTGCATTACCGATAACGCGGCCAGAATATTGGCCTGTTCCTGCACACTGAGCTGGTGCGGTGAAGCTTTGGATTCCGGTTTCGGTTGCTTGTGCTGTTCCCGTAATGTTTGTAATCGTTCTACCGAGTTAACGGTTTCGGTATCAATTTTACAGTAGCCACCAAAATAAAAATTTCTTCTCAGTTTACTGCATAAACGGTCATTGATGGCGACCAAAGGCATTTCAAAAGACAGATTGTCCAGGGGGTCGAAAAATTGAACTATCATGGAAAAGCTTCCTTGTTATGATTTGGTTTTTATGCCGGTGCAAGGGCAGCCCTATCAAATACGCGGACAAAGAATGCAAGAGGAACAATGATCGCTGATGGCCTTGAACAGGCTGAATTAAATTTAGCAATGGACTGGCAGGTTACTCAAGCTGTCTGAATGTAAAATTTGCGTTAATTTTTTGGTTATTCAGCTAACCTTTTGACAGACAAGAAAAACAATATTTCTTTGCGGGGGCGAAACTCCCGCGGGATTCTAGGGCCTGTTGATCTTTGGTGTTCAATTTTGCAACGAGTTGCCTTGCACAAAAGCGCGACAAACGCTGCCCTTCGGGTTCACTCTGAGTGCTTCCATGGCTGCGTTGCTCGCCATTTACTTAGCTGACTAAGCTTCATGACTCTCGCCTTGCCCTGAAACCACTCAGAGAGAACAAATTTTGAACAGTAAAGATCAACAGGCCCTAGGGAGTGTTTATCTTTGTTCATTATTTATGTTGGAAACTAAAATGGCTGAGAACAAGGCGTCGGTGACGCAGTTTGGCAATCCAATAAGTCAGCGACAACGCGGTTATCGGTCATTTTAGCTTCAACCCGTTGGGCAGTGGCCATTATTGCGCCATACTGCCCACAAATTCGTTCATTTAGGCCCGCTAAACCTCACTCATTTGTGATTGTCTGGCGCAATAATGACTGACTGCATAAACAATGCACAAAGATAAACACTCCCTAGCCATATGGCTCGACAGGAATTGAGCCTATTTCAAATCAAACAGGTACCGGAGTACGAACAGGGCAGCCAGCATATAGGTAATCAGGCTAACCTGGCGGAACCGGCCGGAACCGACCATAACAGCGGTGTAGGTGATGAATCCCAGCGCGATGCCCTCACTGATACTGAAGGTCAGCGGCATGGCAATCAGGGCGACGAATGTGGTGGCCAGTGCGCCTAAATCGTCAAAATCAAGTTGGCGGATGGATTCCATCATCAGAATACCCACCATTATCAGCGCCGGGGTTGTTGCCATCAGTGGTATGACTTTCATCAACGGGGTCAGGAACAAAGCGCCGACGAAACACAGGGCAACAACTACTGCGGTGAGGCCAGTGCGGCCACCTGCAGATACGCCCGCTGCAGATTCAACGTAACTGGTGACAGGCGAGGTACCCAACGCCGCACCCACTACGCTGGCCGAAGCATCGGCGGTCATGGCGCTGCCAATTTTGGGCAGGCGGCCGTTTTCATCCAGCAGATTGGCGTTGCGCGATACCCCAATCAGGGTACCAATGGTATCGAACATGTTGACAAACATCAGGGCAAATATCAGGTCCCAGGTTTGTGAAAAGTTATCGATGGGGTACCAGATGTCCATAGCCAAAAATGTATCGGAAATGCTGTCAGGCATACCTACAACGGCATCGGGGTGAGCCGTCAGGAATCCGGATTCTGTGGGGATGAAATACCCAATCAGCGTGAGTACCACAATAGACACCAGAATGGCGCCAGTCACCCGCTTCATTACCATGATCACAGTCAGAATAATACCAGCCAGAGCAAGTAATACGGGAGGGTGAGACAGATCACCAATGGTTACAAACGTGGCGGGATGGTCCACGATAAGGCCGGCATTCTTTAAACCGATGAACGCGATGAACAATCCAATACCGCACTGAACACCGATTTTAAGTTCCGCCGGAATTGCCTCGGCAATTTTGGTTCGAATGCCAGTCAGTGTCAGCATCAGAAACAGAATGCCATTCCAGAAAACGATGCCCAAGGCCGCTTCCCATGGCATTTCCCGTGTCATACAGATTGTGAAGGCAAAGAAGGCGTTAAGCCCCATCCCTGGTGCCATGGCAATGGGGTAATTGGTCAGGGCAGCCATCAGCAGCGTGCCAAGGCAGGCCGCAAGCGCCGTCACTGTGATAAGCCCTTCAACCGGCATTCCGCTGAGGCCTAGAATGCTGGGGTTGACCACCAGAATGTAAGACATGGCGGCAAAGGTAGTCAGGCCGGCTATCACTTCAGTCTTAATGGTTGTTCCGTGTTCCTGAAGTTTGAATATTCGTTCAATTAGTGCGTTTGAAGACATGGTTGCTCTCAATTGATGGGATTTATTATTGTCATCCTGCATAAAGCAATTACCTGACCACATAGTCAGCTTTCGGGTGCGCAACGGGCCTGATTTGTGTTATTACTGCTTTAGCGGTCATCGAACCGGGTTTCAGTGCTCATTAATCAGGCAAATTGTTGCTCCGCATGCCTAAAATTTGCAGCTTTCCCCTTGGTTGGGGCCATTGTCGATGACATTTTGTTTAAGGCTATCATAGTTTTGCCAATCTTTTGCACCGAAATTGTGAGCGTGCATTAGATTGGTGCTAAGGGGTAGCCCAAGAGAGGTTTGAATGAATACAGAGACAATCAGTCAATTACCTAAAGCCGAATTGCATTTGCACATTGAAGGCAGCCTGGAGCCTGAACTTTTATGGCAACTGGCCAGCAAACATCAGGTTTCCTTACCGTACCAGAGTGTAGAGGAAATCAGGGCGGCGTATCAGTTTGAAGACTTGCAGAGCTTTCTGGATATTTACTACCAGGGGGCTAGTGTACTCAGGGATGAGGAGGATTTTTATCAGTTGATGTGGCGTTACCTGTGCCGCTGCCGTGAACAGAATATTGTGCATGCAGAAATTATGTTTGACCCTCAAACGCACACCGAGCGGGGCGTGGGCTTTGAGGTATTTATGCCCGGTTTTTTGCGCGCCATTAAGGATGCCGAATCACAGTGGGGCATGAGTGCAATGCTGATCATGAGCTTCCTGCGCCACCTGAGCGAAGAAGAGGCCATGGATACCCTGGAGTTTGCAAAGCCTTACTATGCACACATAACCGCTGTCGGTCTTGACAGTTCCGAAGTGGGAAACCCGCCATCAAAATTTGAGCGTGTGTTCGCCAGGGCGCGGGAGCTGGGGTTTAAGTGTGTTGCTCACGCCGGTGAAGAGGGGCCACCTGAGTACATCTGGCAGGCCATCAAGCTGTTAGGGGTTGATCGAATCGACCATGGGGTGCGCTGTGAGGAAGACACCGAATTAATGGCTTACATCAAGATGCGTCAGCTCCCGCTGACGGTTTGCCCATTGAGTAATCTCAAACTTCGGGTTATCAGTGCGATGCAGCAGCACAATATTCTTCGGTTGTTGGAGGAGGGGCTGCTGGTAACGGTAAACTCAGATGACCCTGCGTATTTTGGTGGTCAGTTAAATGCCAATTATCAGGCTCTTTGTGATGCTTTGGATATGACAGAAGTGCAGTTGCGCCAATTGGCCATCAACAGCTTTAAAGCCAGTTTTCTGGATGATTCAATTAAACAGAAGTGGATTAACACGCTCACGCCCTGATGTGCAGGGGTAACAGGGGAGCAGGCTCAAGCCTGCCCCAAAAAACCTTATTCCGCAGCAGGCAGGGGTAACTGAGTCTGATATTTAGCCCAGTTGTTTACCAGTTCGTCGACAACGGTGCTGCCAACCAGATAAGCTGCTTCCAGTGACGGGACCATGCCCGCATAGCCTTCACCAGAGCTTTCCATCTTGAGGTTTTCAGCTGCAGTCAGGCCAGGAGGCTGCATGGTGAAATTACTCGCCGTGCGCAAGACAAGAAAACGCTGCTTGTCGACCTTACCGGCGCGATCCAGGTAAATCATAGCCTGATAACTGCCGGTGTCTTCCATACCGGATGTCATGAAGTTGCCATTACCGTTGGTCCAGTATTTGGTCCAGTCGTTGGCCCACTGATTGAACAGTTCACCATGCCAGAACGTTGAAGAGGCCATTTGCGCGCCCTTCATCACAATTGGGGTTTGCATGGCTTTCGGATGCGCGGTGTAGCGGCTGCGCAGCGCCTCCATACCGTGTGTGTCCATAAGGGTTAGTGACTCAGTGAGCTGATAGGCCCAGTTAACCAAATTGGCATTCAACTGGTACATTTCACCATTATGTGCCTGCGGCGCACTGCCATCTTCCGGTTGTTGATAGGGTTCATTAGCAAATAGCGGGAAATAACCGGTTGACCAGTCTTCAGGAATTTCGCGCCCGTCAATCTGATGGGCCAGGTCACCGTCGATCAGGTAGTCGGCCCACACGGCAGAGCCAATGGTACCGTCGGCAGGGTCAATACCGGCAATGCCAGCGACCAGCCAGTAGGCTTCGGTCAAGTCGAATCTTGGATCCAGCCCCAGCGCCATGATTGCCGCAGTGGCGCGGGCAATGCCCATGCCGGTGACAATAGCGAGTACGCCTTTTTCTTCATTCACGTGGATGTCGTGGAAGGATTGTGGGAACGGATATACCGTATCCAGCCCGTAGCGCTCTTTCCACATCTGAAATTCACCGGCTTTGTCGCCGGTATCTTCACCTATTTCAAACATGGTGACGACCACAGCTTTCACTTTTAGCGGGGCAGGGGAATGGGCTGCGGATGTTGACTGGTCGCTCTGGCAACCGGATAGCAGGCTGACGCAGAGAGTCAGCAGCGCCCACAAAGGCACGAATCTTGGCATGATGAATACTCCATTAATAAAACAAAACGGCATAAACCATGACGGTTTATGCCGTTGCAATGTTACAGCAAAATTTGGTTAGAATTTGTAGTTAAATTTCGCATTCCAGTGACGAGGCAACTCAGGAAGTACGATTGCGGTTCCAAACAAATCTGGGAAATTAGAGCGGAAATACTCTTCATTCGTCAGGTTTTTAACCGTCAAGTTTACACCCCAGGATTCGGTCTGGTATGACAAACCAGCGTTCACCAAAGTATAAGAAGGTAACGTTACCGCACCTGAGAAACCTGAAGCAACTTCATCTACGTCGATGACACTGACGCTAGCGGCGTAACCGTTCTGGAAGTCATAGGTTGCGGTCAGACCGTAGGTGTTTTCTGGAATACCTGCTTTAACAGCCCCTGTGTTCGCATAGGCAGTGTTACCGTTAGGCGTTCCACCAAAAAAGATTGAGGGATCGTCGATGTTCGGGAAGTCCTCTGCACCGAAGAAGCCGAATTGGAAACCGCCGCCATCAAGCACAGTCAGGTTGGTTACTTCGATATTGGTGTAAACTGCTGTAAGGACTAATTGCTCATTCACAACCCAACGCAGTTCAAACTCGGTACCTTCGTTGTTGGTGGTATTGTTTGTTACGCTGGACTGAGCGTTGATGTCAGTACGTTCTTGCTCGTAAATGGATAACGCAAAGTACAGGCTGTCATCCAGAAATGAACCTTTGACACCGTATTCGAACAACTCTGACGTATCAAAGTATCCGCCAGGGATATTTTCAACATCGATGTTGGCACCCTGGCCAGCTACAATGGTAACCTGCTCAGCGGCTGTAATGTAAGGGATTAAGCCAAATGGAGTTTTGTAGGAAATACTGGCATTCCAGGAAATTCCATCTTCTTTGTCTTCTGCAGTGATGTCTTCGTCACCGTCAAACAGAGTTATGCCGCCGGGTGTTGTACTTTCAACGTCAACGGAATCATAACGCACACCCAGTACCAGACTCAGCCCTGATTCCCAGGTCAGGTCGGTCATGGCCGCCAAGCCCAGGTTGAGGTAGTTGCCCTTATCATAGTTGGAGTAACCCCAGCCTGCTCGAGTTGCCAACAAACGTCTGTCAAGTGCAGTTGATGGACCGGTCAAATCTCTACGGTCAAAGTATTCATTGATAAAGTCATCACCACTTTCAAAATCCGTATAGCGAACGGAAGGTGAAATTTGGAACTGAGCATACAAGCTGTCGGTTTCAAACTCGGTAGCAACAACAATTTTGTCTTCTACTACAAAAGCATCATGGAACTGAGAGAAGCCATAGGCATTTTCATTGAGGTTCTCGTAGCTTTCATAAAACAGCTGGTTTTTGACTTCCCAGCCACTGTCTGAGTAATAAATAGTGTCAAAGTAAAGAGTAGTTACTTCGTTAGCCAATACGTCGTCAGCTGCAATAAGAGTTTGGTCACGCCCAAGCTTAGTTGTTCCGACATTGACCAGTGCCAGAGAGTCACCGAAGCTTGAACCGTCTTCAGTCTGTGCATCGATACCGCCTACAAACAAACCACCAGCAAAATATTCAAAGTGATCAATGCTGCCGTCACCATTAGCATCAAGAGGCTTGGCGTCACCGGTAATGTAGGTGCCGTGGTCGATAAGGTCTTGGGTCAGGCGGTTCCATCCAGCGTTTTGGTTACCATCGTATTTATGGTACATACCACCAAATTCAATACTCAGACTGTCAGTTAACTCCATATCAAAAGCGGCTTGTACTACTGACTGGTCAGTTTTACTGTTTCTGTAGTAAGAATCAGAATTTTCTACTTCTGCGTAGATGTAGTAACCGAAGTCTTTGCCTGTTACTTTGCCAGGGCCACCTACTTCGGCGGAGACAATATTTTTGTCCCAGGAGCCGGTGGTGTAAGACATTGCGCCTGTTGGCTCTTCAATATAGGCACCGCGGCCAACTTTGGCTGACTTAGGATTGAAGTTCAGGTAGCCACCAATTTTGGCCGGACCATAAATTGGTGATGCCGGGCCACGAACGATATCTACGCTGCTGGATGCACCAATTGGTGTGGGGTAGTTGCCCGGGTTGTCCAGTCGTCTTACGCCCCGGAAGTAAACTTCACCCGGCGTTCCCCGCACATCCAAGGAGCCTGCAACACCGAAGAAAGACTGCGTAAACGTACCGGGGGCAAATGCAACCAGTTCATCGATGTCGGATACGTTAAAACGTTCCATCTGAAGATCGGAGATGGTAGATGCCGAACGTGGAGTTTCCAGAATGGATTTGCCAAAGCCGAATACAGCCTCAACATCCTGACCTGGCAAGCTGCCCAAAGAGCCGGTTACTTCAATTTTCTCGATGGCGCCTTCCTGAGCTGCTTTGCTCTCAGCCTCTTGCGCCAACGCCTGACCTGGCAGTAAAACCATCAGGCCCAGTGTTACCGCGCGGGCAAGCGGGCTTTTGGTGAATGTTGAGTGTGTCATGTTCTTCCTCGCTGTAGTTTTAATATTTTCACAAAGCACTATTTTGGTTATTTACTTAGTGAATTATCTGCCAGAGTTTGCAGATATTGTGCCAGATTACTGTCCATATGGTCAGGTGCGGGATTGGCTTTAACCTATTGTTTTTATTGTATAATTCAATTCTTTACAAAGTTGTTAATGAAATTGTTGGGTGAAAACTAACCGGTTTGTTTTTGTGGCGCACCAAAATAGTGATATGGTGGGTGCGTTAGTCTTATTTTGGTGCATTTTGGAGTGTGAGGGGCTGCAAGAGATGAGCTTGCAGCCCCCTTCAGGGGAAAAGACCTACTGGATTTCGTTAGCTAATGCACATAAGGCGGGGGTATGGCCACAGATAAACTGGCGTTTGGGCGGGCTTTGTTCAAGCGTTTTATTCTGCAGGCGGGCCTCAATAAAACGGTCTAGGCTGGACTGGAATTGCGCTAGCGCAGAATTTTTCTCTTCCTCAGGCAAGAAGCTGTGGGTAAGACCATTACGAGACAAGGTAACCAGTTCCTGCCAGGAAAGGTTGAAGTGCTTTACCGCAATAAAATATTCGTCTGTCAGGTTACTGTCCCACATGCCTCTGTCGTCAGTGGAAAGCGCCACCGGAATACCGGTGCGCAGATATTCCGGGAACGGGTGTTGGCGGTAGTTTTCCACGTATTCCAGAAGTTTATTGGATATCAGATTGATTTCTATAAGGTAAGGGCCGTGTCGCATCAACAGCAGGGTATCCGGATCGGTTATGGTATTCAGGCCGTGGCCGATACGATTGGCACCCAGCAACAAAGTATTGCGAACGTGGGCATTGGGTTCATCCACCTCACCGGCGTGTATGGCCAGAGGAATACTGGGGTACTGATGACGCAGTTCTCTGAGTACCGGAAGAAAGCGCAAAGGATGGCCTTTGTCATTGTCTTCCCGGCCGACAAAGTTTATGCCGACGTAGATGTCTCGGTTCCGATCGACAAAATCGTACATCCAGCGCAGGCGCTCTTCTGCATTCGGTAAAAAGCGCAGCAGGGCGTACTGGAATTTTACCCTTACCCCGGTTTGTTTGGCTGCGGGGCTGGCAAGCATTTGTTTGTAGATTGCCAGTGCCGCTTCGGGTGAGTAGTGCTCGCCATCAGGCTTTAATTTGTTGGCCACATTGACCTGGGTTTCAAGATAGATCAACCCTTCCTGCTGATAGGCCTGCATATTTTTCAGTAGCAGTTGTGCCATCAGAGTGGGGTTACTGGTCATTTCATTGAGGCGCTGCCAGTGGGTCTGGAAAAATTCATCCCGTCCTTCGTGTTGTTTATCCAGCCGAATGCTGTCAAGAAACGCCTGCTGCTGTTGTTCTGACAACTTAATGAGCGGCAGGTATTCACCCTTTTCACAATCATCAAGTCGCTCCCAACTGGACTCTTGCAGGGTTCGGAACATCAGATATTGTGGGTCAGGCCCAAACTCATCAGTGCCATAGCCGCGGCAGTGATTAAACTTCACCCGTGTATAGTAATGATAGCCGCCGTTCAGTTGGGGGTTAATGGCAAGCTCGTACCACCATTCACTGAACGCAGAGCCTGACAGGTGATGATGCAAATCCGCGCCTTTGGGAAACTGCCATAAGAAGTTGTAGAGTTGTTGGTCTGAGGCTTCATTCTTAAAGTCACGAAACCACTGCGACATGCGTCGATGGTTCTCATCAGCAAAGGTACATGGCACCATCAGGGTCATGACGGCAACAATAGAAAGTGTTAAGGCAAGGCGCATAGGGGATCGGCTGTGAATGGTCAGTTTCGGTATTCAATCAATAACCTGACCAGTGAGTCAAGTAATGCCTTGATTTTTAGCGTTAAACGGTGGGAAATGCAGCGGGCATGGCCCGCAGCAACCTAGAATGTAACGTGGTCGGGAAGGGTAACAAAAATGGAATGTCTGACTTCGTTGTACATTGCCCGGCTGCAGTGGCCTTCACCCTCAGTGTCTTCCAGCAACAGGACGTCTCCGGCGCCAAACACCTTACGCTCTCCTGAAGACACAGTAAATTCCGCACGCCCTTTGAGAATGAACAGCAGCTGGCGGGCCGGGGCGGGGTGCCATTTGAAATCGTAGTCTGCGGGAGTTTCCCTGAAAATAATGGTACCCGCATCGAAACGTTCCGAAAGCAGGCCTATCGGGCCTCCGTCTGACAACGGTATGTCAATCTCACCAAAGTGGCTCTTGCCTTGTTCATCGTGGTATATCCGTGGAATTATCATCCTTTACTCCTGTATATCAAAGGTCATCAAAATTTCAGTTGGGTAAGAAAGCGGTGCAGTACCTGCAGGCTTACCGCTACATCATCCTGTCGGATGGCTTCGTCGGGGTGGTGGCTGATGCCACGGTGACAGCGGGTAAACAGCATGGCAACCGGGCAAATGTCAGCCATTGCCATAGCGTCGTGACCCGCTCCCGAAGGCAGTGTCAGCACAGGGTAACCGCACCCGGCCACGGCATTGCGCAAATTTTGCTGCAGAAATTCCGAGCACAATACAGCCGGGGCACTGTGAGTTTGCTGGATTTGCAGTGAAACACCTCGTCGTTGGGCAATTTGCTGAAAGCAGGTAAAAATTTCATCCACTGTGGCATCCCTAAGAGCGTCCGATTCGCTTCGTATGTCCAGTGAAAAACTGGTGTTGCCGGCAATAACATTTACCCCGTTAGGGCGGTTGCTAATTTTGCCGACAGTGGCCACCAGGGCGTGTTGAATGGCCAGCTGTTCGACGCAGAGAATCATTTCACTGGCGGCGCACAGGGCATCCTGACGCATATTCATCGGAACGGTACCGGCATGCCCGGCCATGCCGGACAGCGCTATTTCAAACCTTCGGGCGCCCGCAATGCCGCTGACAACGCCGACCGCAAGATTTTGCTGCTCCAGCACAGGGCCCTGTTCAATATGAAGCTCCACGTAGCCGAGCAGTTGCGCTGGGGCGATTGCGGCTTCTTTTATCCGGCTGAAATCCAGGCCGAATTCCAGCAGAGCCTTAGCCAGTGATTTGCCATCGCTGTCGGTGAGTTTGGCCCATTCATCCGGCCAGGTGCCGGTGAGTGCCCGGCTTCCCAGCAGGGTTGAACCAAATCGGGTGCCTTCTTCGTCTCCAAAGCCTACCACATCAACATGGAATGGCAGTTTTACCTGCTGCCCTTTGAGAATGGCCAGCAACGAAATGGGCGCTACCACGCCCAGCATGCCATCGTAACGCCCCCCATTGGGCACTGTATCCAGGTGGCTGCCAAGGATTAAACGCGGGGCGTCAGGTACGTCACTGGCGTAGCGGCCCCATACATTACCTGCGGCGTCCACCCAGCTATCCATTTCTGTTTCGGCCATCCAGTGTGCCACCAGCTGATTGGCGTGACGGTGTTGCTCGGTCAGGTAACGTCTGTCCAGATGTTGCAGCGATTGGCTGATGTTTCCCAGTTCGTCGCAACGGGCCATGACCTGGGCGGCGGCATCTTCAAACAGCATCATGCAATAGCCTTGGCATAAACGTCCATGGCTGCGTCTACGCCTGCTCCAGGAGAGAGTTTATGACCCGCTCTTCTCAGAACGGTTTCCAGAGACTGCAGAGTGTGCAGTACCGCATCCTGGCGGGCGTTATAGCCCATGGTGCCAATACGCCAGATTTTGCCTTTCAGTGGGCCGAAACTGGTACCAATTTCAATGTTGAAAGTGTTCAGCATTTCGCTGCGGATTTGTTCGCCTTCAACGCCCATGGGAATGTAAACCCCCACCACATTATTCATTTTATGTTTGAGGTTGCCAAACGGGGCCAGATTCATGGCCTGGATCCCTGCCAGCATGGCGACTCCGGCCATCTTGTGCCGTTCAATAACCGCCTGCTGGCCTTCTTCCAGCAGGTTGACGGCACATTCTCTGGCACAGAACAGCATGGAAGCGGCTTCGGTATGGTGGTTCAGACGTTCATCTCCCCAATAATCCATAATCATGGGTAAATCAAAATAGTTGGAGCGAATGCGTGAACCGCTGGCATCTTTGTGGTGTGGGTCACGAATGCCAGCTTCAACATGATGACGTTGGCGCACACAGTCCACAAACCGGTCGCTCATGGTAACGGGGGCGCTACCGGAAGGGCCGCCAAGACATTTCTGTAAGCCCACCGAAACGGCATCCAACTGCCAGGCGTCGGTTTCAAACGGGTTACCGCCAATGGATGCAGTGGCGTCAGAGTAGAACAGAACGTCGTACTGGCGGCAGATAGCACCAATGTGTTCAAGCGGCTGTAGCATGGTGGTTGAGGTGTCTCCCTGCACCAGCGCCAGCACTTTAGGCCGTATCTTACGAATGGCCTGTTCAATTTGCTCTGGGTCAAAAACTTCACCCCAGGGGACTTCAATGGTGTGAACCTCGGCGTCTGCGCGTTCGGCAATTTCGGCCAGCAGGTGTCCAAAACGGCCGAAAATCGGCACCAGTACTTTGTCACCGGGCTCCAGGCAGGATACCAGCACTGCTTCAATACCGGCCCGGGACGTTCCGTCGATCAGCAACGTCTGGGTGTTTTGAGTATTGAATACCTGGCGGTAGAGTGCCATAACCTCATTCATGTAAGCGGTCATGACAGGGTCGTATTGCCCCACCAACTGGGTGGACATTGCCTGCAGTACCCGGGGGTAACAGTTGATTGGGCCTGGGCCCATCAGCAGGCGCGGTGGTAAAGACAAGGCTTTCATTTTTTGCTCCTAAACGAAAGATTGGGCCAGCATGCGAACGCCGGTAATAATGAGAACGATGGCAAAGACTTTTTTCAGTTTGCCGGCATCCAGCCGATTGGCCAGCGCTGCTCCAACCGGGGCGAACAGCACCGTAAGCGGTACAATGCAGATAAATCCAACCAGATTCACTAGTCCAACAGTGCCAACCGGCGCGTCTTGCGGGCTGGCACCGGCAAACAGCAGGGTGACAGCAGCAGGCAGGGAAATCAGCAGGCCTACAGCAGCAGCCGTACCTACCGCCCGGTGAGCGGGGTAGTTGCAAAATGTGAGCGTGGGCACGGTAAGCGTTCCACCACCGATGCCTACCATCGAACTGAAAAGACCAATACTGCCAGCCATGATGCCCTGGCCGGTGCGCCCGGGCAGGCCGCTGAACAGGGCATCCTTGCGGCCAATAAGCATGTTGATGGCCGACAAGGTAGCAATAACACCAAACATAATGCTCAGCCATTCCCCTTTCACCCTGGTGACCAGGTAACTTCCCATCAGCACGCCAATCAGAATGAACGGAGCCCACTGTTTTAACAGGGGCCAGTCGACATTTCCTTTCCCATGGTGCGCGCGGATGGAGCTGACCGAAGTGGGGACAATGGTGGCCAGTGAGGTTGCGGTGGCGATCACCATTGCCGAGTCTGCTGATACTCCCAGCGCCTGAAACAGGAAAAACAGTACCGGAACGATGACAATGCCACCGCCTACGCCCAGCAGGCCTGCCAACAGACCGGCAAACACACCGGTTCCAGCCAGTGCAACAAAGGTACTGGCGTGTTCAGCTATAAATTCCATTGAAATTCCTTAAGTTACAACGAGTCCCCAAGAGAAGATGCGAACGCTTTACCGTCGCTGCGCGGATCGGTGGCAGCATCGGTATAACCGTTTGGATGCAAAACCACGGCACCGGCATGCCCCATTAATTCGTTGCACGGTGGTACAACGACCATCTCGTGCCCACGGCGCAGCAGTTCCTCACCCACATACTCGGCCACGTCGGTTTCGGCCTTGAGGTTGTGGCTTTGATCACCCCAGGTTCGCCCCAGCAGCCAGCGACCGAGGGTGATTGACTTTGCCAGCGGCTGATTGTGGTATACGTAGCGGCTGAATATGGCAGCCTGGGTTTGTGGTTGCCCCTCGCCACCCATAGTGCCATAGCTCATCCTGCGCCCGTCGTTCAGTTCGGCAAACGCCGGATTGAGAGTGTGGAATGGTTTCAGGCCCGGTTTCAGGGCTTGCAAATCATTGGGCTGTAATGAGAACGAGGTGCCGCGGTTGTTCCATACAATACCGGTGGACGGACTGACCACACCACTGCCAAATTCCCAGTAAAGGCTTTGAATGTAACTGACCATTCGTCCCTGGTTGTCACACGCCCCCATCCAGATGGTATCGCCGGGTCTGGCCGGATGGGGCCAGGTCTGAGCCGATTCCAAGTCAATGGCCTGCAGCATTTGGCTGAGCGCATCATCGCTCAGGAGTGCCTGCAATTCCGTGCTCAGCCGGCTAGGGTCAGTCACATAGCGGTTACGGGCTATGAAGGCCTGTTTGGTGCACTCAATCAGTAAATGCACCATGTCGGCGTCGGATTTACCCTGCTGCCACACCCGGTCATACAGGGCCAGAATCAACAGCGAGGCAATACCCTGGGTTGGGGCAGGCAAGTTGTAGAGTGTGCCTTTGGACGTGGTGACCGCGAGGGGCTCTACAAAAGAAGCCTGGTACTGGTGAAAATCTTCCAGCGTGATGGGAGAACCGGCATCCGCCAGGTCATTGGCCAGTTGCTGAGCGATGTCGCCCTGATAAAAATCACTCAGCCCGGCGTGGGCAAGCTGTTGCAGGGTCGCCGACAATTGAGTGAGCTTGACGATTTTACCTTTCTTCAGCGGCTTGCCTTTGATCAGGAAAGGAGCGAAGTTGGCGGCGGAACCCAGTTCCTCAAAGGTTTTGAAGCTGGCATCGGAAAGGCTGGTGGTGACCTCAATGCCCCAATTGGCCTGGCTGATAGCGGTATCGAGCAGTTCTGTCAGTGGTATGCCCGGCTGCCATTGGTGGCTGATGTCGAGAGCCTTCTGCCAGCCGGCAACGGCGCCGGCCATGGTAAGGGCCGCTTTACCTCCGCGGCTTGGAATGGCGCTGTGCCCGGCGTAAAACTCCGGTGTGGCTCCACTGGCTGCGGTGCCTGAAGCGTCTATGGCGATAGGCTTTTTGCCCGGTTCGCTGATAAGCCAGAAGCCGTCTCCGCCCAGACCGTTCATGTGCGGGTATTCCACCGCTATGGATGCGGCAGCGGCGACCATCGCCTCAATAGCTGTGCCGCCCCGCTCAAGAACCTGATTGCCCACCTGGGCGGCAGCATAGTGGGGAGCGGTAAACCCTGTGGCGATTTTTTTTGTCATAGTTCGAATTCCAGAATTTGAGTTGCCACAGCAAGCAAAGCAAGATCGCTGCCTTTTTTGCCCAGCAGGGACACTCCGCAAGGTGCACCGGATACTGAAAATACCGGCAAATGTAATTGCGGCAGCCCGCCAAGCCCGGCCAGAGCCGTGAAATTCAGCAGGTGGTTACGATAGCTGACCAGGTTCTTTGGGGCTTCATCCAGTTTTGGTGCCAGCCCAGGGGTAGTGGGGAGCAGCAGTATGTCTGCCTGCCCGAATAGCGCATCCAGTTGTTTGATAACTGTACCCTGGCCAGCCTTTGCCAACTCAACCTGCTGGTCCGTAATGGTTTTGCACCAATCCAGCCGGCTGCGGATGTCTGCCGCAATCGCGGGTTGGGTTGCGGATATCCATTCACCGTGCTGTTGCCAGATTTCAGCTCCCTGCAATACCCGGAATAACTCTCCGGGGGGAACCGGGCCCCAATCAGTTGAAAGCGCTGTTATTGATTCAAATGCATCGCGAACTGAGTCGGCTTGAAGCCATGTTTCTATCTGCTCCCGGTGCTGCGCGTGATTGAGCAGCGAAGTCAGCACCCCAAGCCTTGGTTGATGGAAGCGGGGCAGTGATCCATTGAACATGGCTTCGGCCACCTTGACCAGGGTGTCGAGGTCCCGGGTCATCCAGCCAACTGTGTCGAAGGATGGGGCCAGCGCAACCATATTGTCGCAGCCGATCGCACCATGCGTCGGGCGCAGGCCGAACAAGCCATTGTAACTGGCAGGTACTCTTATGGAACCGCCGGTATCGGTACCCAGGCCAATGTCGGCTAAATCTGCTGCAACGGCCACGGCTGATCCCGATGATGATCCTCCGGGCAGCCGGTCGGGAGTAATGGGGTTGACTGGGGTTCCGTAATGCACGTTTTGGCCGTTAAGACTGTACGCCAACTCATCCGTAACGGTTTTGCCAACCACATGTGCCCCTCTTTCGAGCAGCCGGGCTACTGCACTGGCTGTGTGGGTTGGCAAAGGGTGAGTACGAGCCCAATCCGGATTTCCGGCAGTGGTTTCCAATCCCTCAATGTGAAACAAATCTTTCACCGCCAGTCGCATACCGCTTAACGGTAAGGAACTAGCTCCGTTTTCTGGGTTTGGGGGGGTAACGAGGATAAAGGGGTTGGGCTGTACTGTTGTTTTCATGATTCATTCCGTTGGATAACAACACAATGAAACAATTGTTTCATAATTAAGTCAAGTGAAACAATTGTGTTTGGCGGTGCTTTTTTCCTTTGCTGCCACCGCACGAAAAAAGGTATGGGGTCAGCTTTTTGAACCGGCAGACAAATAGCGCAGTTCAGCTTCGCTGGAAGGCCGGCCGAGCACGGCATTGCGCTGCGGATAACGACCAAACTCCAGCAGCAGCTTGCGATGCTGGTTCTCGTAAGCGAGGTGTTGCTCAAGGCCGGGGGCGCTGAAAAGTTCATACGCGATGTCGTGCACCTCCAAAGATTCACTGTGCATAAAGGGCATGTATAAAAACAGTTTTTGCTGGTTCTCCAGTGCTGTGTCGGCATTCACACTCAGTGCTTCCTGGGCCAGCGCCAATGCCATTGGGTCGGCGGCGTAGGCTTTGGGGTCATCACGGTACAGGTTGCGCGAAAACTGGTCGAGGACCAGTATTTCCGCCAGACGGCCCTGCGGCGTCGCGCGCCATGGCCAGAGTTCGCCCTGGCAGGCTGCTTCGTGCACCGCCAGAAATCGCGCCCGAATCATGGCGTCCAGCGCTGCATCCGCTTTAAACCAGTGTTCTTCACACAGCTCTTCAAACCAGAATGACAGAATCGCCGCTGACGCCTCGACTGTAATCAACTGTGAGCCCATACCGCTCCTTTCGTCTCTTTCGGTTCGTGCAATGTTTGCTCTGATAAATCAGTATGGACCAGGATGTTCACAATGGTAAGCCGGTTTACCGGATAGACCCGGTGAGCGTGCTCAGGGTTCCAGTTCACCTAACTGGTCATAGGCACGGGTGATACGATCAGAACGGTTGAAGGCACTGTCTCCCAACTGCAGGTAGACCCGGTTGCACAGCAGCGAAATTACACTCATGGGCGCGGCATAGCTGTCGAAGGGCGAATCCTGGCCCAGGTGGCAAACAATCAGGTGGTTGACTTTCTGGTTGTAGACCTGGCCGGTGGGATCGGTAATCAACACGGTATACCGGTCCTTGAGGATTTCCACCAGCGAGGAAAATATTCGGGTTCGACGTCTGAATCCCATCAGAATGATCACTTCGTCTTCGGCCATATCGAGCAAATCTTCCCCTAATGTTTGCCCGGGCTGGGGTAATAGTCGCACGGTGGAACGAATTTGTTTGAGTTGCTGGCGAAAATGCAATGCCATGGGGTAGGCGTTGCGAAATCCAATCACGGTGATCCGGCTGGCAGTGGCCAGTTTTTCGGTAATGACCTGCAGTGCTTCACTGTCCAGGTTATGATAGGTAAGTTGCAGATTTGCCAGTTCCTGCTTGGCTTGATCCGTTGGCGCGGTGGCGGTTTCCAGAGGAACTCCGCTTTGTCGCAGGGCGAGATAATTCTGTTTGGCATCCTGGTGTGACTCAAAACCCAACTGGCGAAAAAAACGGCTCACCGTGGCCTTTGATGTACTGGTATTGCCTGCGATGTCGGCAACTGACTGGCTCAGCATCGCCAGCGGATTTTTCTGCAGATAGTTGGCAATGGCGCGGGAAGAAGGCGGTAGCGCCGGGTAATGCTGTTCTATCAGTGCCAGAAGGTTTTTGCGAGACACCATACTCCCTGCCCAACGCGATACACAAAGGTAACAAAATAGCGAAATCTGACGCTGCTGCCAACCAAAATGCGAATAAGTGAGTTTTGGCCTGAGGTTGCGCGCCAGATCGATAATCTGGCACTACACTTTTTAAGTGCCGGACACAAACAAAACAATATCGCGCACGGTCAGATCTTCATCAGGTGTTAAACAACCAAAACGACTCATCTAGAGAGGAATTACTGTGGACTCCAACGCTAACTGGCAAAAAATGGGTGACCTACTGAATGATTTTGGTCTGTCGTTGTGGCAGCAACTTCCCGGAATCGCTTTGGGGTTGTTGCTGTTGTTACTTACCCTTTTTTTGGCCAACCCGTTGTCGTCCTGGGTGGTGAGCCCGTTTTTCCGTTCTTCACAAAACGCATTGATGCGGCTGGTAACCCGCAGAACGATAGCGGTGCTGATTGTACTGATGGGCTGTTATCTGTTTCTTAAACTGGCCGGACTGACCGAGTTTGCCGTGGCGGTAGTCAGTGGTACCGGCATTTTGGGTATTATTCTGGGCTTTGCGTTTCGGGATATTGCAGAAAATTTTGTCTCCAGTTTGTTACTCACTGTGCAACGGCCTTTTAAGCTGAATGATGTGGTACAAATCAACCAGCATATGGGAATTGTGCAAAAGGTTACCACCCGGGCCACCACACTGGTCGATTTTGATGGCAATCATATACAGATCCCCAATGCCAGCATTTATAAAGGTGTGATTAAAAACTTCACCGCCAACCCGAAAATGCGCGGTCAGTTTGTCATTGGCGTGGGTTATGACAACGACATTGCCGTCGCGCAGCAACTGGCTGTGGACTTGCTGGCGTCCCGCCCCCAGGTGCTGGATGATCCTGCACCCCAGGTGCTGATAGACAGTCTGGGGTCCGCTACGGTCAATATCAAAGTGTATTACTGGATCAATGTGGAACAAACCAGCGTAGTGAAAATGAGCTCGGTACTGATGCGGGAATTGGTGGCCTTGTACACCCGGCAGGGGATCAGCATGCCTGATGACGCCAGGGAGATTATTTTTCCGCAAGGGATCCCAGTCATTCATCAATCTGAAGACAAAGCTGGGCCTGCAGCCAAGCCAGAGGCTCCCGCGCAGTGGGCGCGCACCGCGCCCGAGGAAGTTACTACCCAGTCCCAGTTAAACGAAGACGTGTCCAGTGACAACGAGACCATTCGTCAGCAGGCGGCCAAATCACGGGATCCGGAAGCGGGCGGCAACATACTGTAATGTATGGTTCAGAGTAAGGCTGGGGCCTGGGGAGATAGTGAACAGCGCGCAAAAAGCTGCTGCCACAGTTCGATGTGCTGGGCCATGGCTTGTTGATAAGCGGTAAACGCTTCTTCGGTGTGGTATTTCAGGTAATAGCGAAACTCGGGGTGCAGCGCATCGTCACTCAGCCACGCCTGCCAAACAGGCTTAAGCTGATAGCTGTGGTGGTTCAACCGGCTGGCCACAGGCTGAATTTTCTGGATAAAAAACAGATAAAACACATTTCTGAGTATCTCCACCTGTTCACTTGCCTTACGGCCAGGGCAGGCAAGTTGCTGGAAAAACTGTGGTAATTGATTATTAAGGTTTTCCAGCTCTGCAGTAAGCTGTGCCTGAAGCCGCCATATTGTGGCAGGCAACCGTTCATTAGCCAGAGTTTTGAGTTGTTGCTCAAGCTCTCTGTCCGTTACGGTGTTGTATTCCCTTTGTTGGCCAAGTAGTTGAAGCGCTCTCACACTGGCATCAGCCCCGGCTCCGGGCGCTATGGCCAGATTGTCGTGCCCCATCGTAAATGCCTGACGCATCTCCGGGCTGGTTTGAATAAGGTTCGCCCAGACGGCAGGATACTGGTCCAGCTTGGTTCGCAGCCAACCACGGAGTTGTTGGGTTTGCGCGCTTTGTTGAGGTTGCCCGAGCAGACAATCCTGCAGAGCTTCAATCAGTTTTGCCTCGTAAATAAGGCGTTGTGAGGATGGGGCGGTTTTTCCAAGCGTTGTATTGCGTTCGGCGATTAATGTGCCCAGTCTGCAACTTCGAAGTCCGTACCACTGGGTAAGATTGATGGTTACGGCGGAAATGTCCTGTCGCATCAATCGGGTGTCTGGGAAGGTTAACATCTGCGCCTCAGATGGCTCGCTTAACTCCAGTCTCAATACCCGTGCCAGTCTTTTGCGGTACTCTGCTGTATCACCTTCAAGCCCTTTACTGGCAATACACCCGCTTAAAAAAACAGCCAGTAAACACACAGTGGTATACCGGTAAACGCAGTGTGTCTCACGCACTGGCGTTGGACATGATGCTGCGGCCGCCATCCACATACAGGATCTGGCCTGTGACGTAATCTGCTTTAAGCAAATAATCCAGTGCCTGAGCGATGGCCTGGGGGTCACCCAGCTTGCCGAGTGGGACGGTAGCGAGAAGTGCATTTTTCTCGGCATCATCCAGTTCACGTTCCGGCCAGAGTATGGCGCCCGGAGCGATGCCATTGACTCGTACTGCAGGAGCCAGTTCATTGGCCAGCGAGCGGGTGAGGGAAGCCAGTGCCGATTTGGCCAGGCAATACACCGAATGTTTCGGCAGGGGGCGGTCTATGTGCATGTCAATCAAATTAATAATGCTCCCTCCCTCGCGCCTGAGGGAAGGCAGTAATGCCTGACTGAGAAACAAAGGGCCCTGAACGTTACTACCCACCAGCAGATGCCAGTCCTGAGCGGTTATATTTCCAACAGGGGTGGGGTAAAACGAAGAGGCATTGTTTACCAGCACGTCAACTTGTCCAAACGCAGTGCTTGCACGCTCAGCAAGTGACTCGACCTGGTTTATGTCGCACAAATCTGCCGAAAGGGTCAACGCAGAATTAGGACGCTGGGCATTGAGTTCATCTGCCAGCAGACTCGCCTGGGAGGCGGAATGCTGATAATGAATGATGACCCGGTAACCCGCTTGGTGCATATGCCGGGCTAAGGTAGCACCAATGCGCCTGGCTGCACCGGTGATCAGAACTACTGGATTGGAAACAGTCAAACAGTGACCTCTAGAGTTGTTGCTGAAAGTGTATAATGGCAGATTTGCAGGAGGCCAGATAGTGTCCGCCGAAAATCAGTGCGTGATTCAGCAGATGATACAGTTGATATAGAGATTTGCGCCTTGCATAGTCACCATCAATGGCGTAGGTGTCGTGGTAGCCCTGATAAAACCCGGCCGGAAAGGCACCAAACAGCTCGCTCATGGCCAGGTCAGTTTCCCGATCGCCGATGTAAACGGCCGGGTCGTACACAATGGGGCCACGCTTGCAAATGCTGGCGTTACCGCTCCATAGGTCACCGTGTAATAAGGCTGGTTCAGGACGGTGGGAACTGAGAAACTGAGCAATCTGGGTTATAAAGACATCGATATTCACCAGTCGTTGGTTATGCCGGGCGAGTTCTTCCAGCATCCAGCCAATACGTTGTTCGGCGAAAAAACACGCCCAATTTCCATTCCATTGATTTTTCTGACGGGTCTTGCCAATAAAATTGTCCGTTCGCCATCCATACTGACCGTCAGTGGGTTGCTGGTGCAACCGTGCGAGCTGCTCTCCCAGCATATACCAGTGTGACGCCTCGGGGCTAATAAACCGGACAAATCCGAGAACAAGGTACTCCGACTCCTGGTGCCCCAGTTCCACACTGCCATGGCAAATTAGAGGGGGAGTAAGCAGCTGCCCTGTTTTGGCAATTGCCTTGAGCCCGTCCGCTTCGCATGCCAGTTGACCATGGCATTGCTGAGCACAAACTTTGACGAAATATCGGTGGGTATCGTCACGAATGACGTAGCATTGGTGAGTGTCACCGCCCTGAACTTCGGTTCGGCTTTGACATACAAACAGTGCTCCAGTCGCCTCGCTGATACGTTCGCTGATGAAATGCCACATGTGGAAGATAAATCTAACAGGTCTGTTCCACACTGATTATGACCCAATTTTTCTCCATTGCTAGTTCCATACCTGATGAGCTGATCTTACATGCGAACCGGGAATTCATTGCATGTGTCATATCAGCCGTTATAATCCTTTGGTTTTGATGGCCCTTACCCGCTTTTTATTCAGATTTAAGCATTGCGGATGAGTCTGGCCAAGCCGTTTTTGCCCGTTGTCGGGTTTTGATTTTATGAACAAGTGGCGCAGAGTAGGCGTCACCACTGTAAAGGAATAATAATGCCTGTAATCACCCTTCCTGATGGAAGCCAGCGCGCTTTCGACCACTCAGTGTCCGTTATGGACGTCGCACAAGATATCGGTCCGGGGCTGGCCAAAGCTACCATCGCCGGAAAAGTGAATGGGGAACTGGTTGACGCGGTAGAGCTAATCGAACAGGACGCCCAGTTACAAATTATTACCGCCCGCGACGAGGAAGGGTTGGAGATCATCCGTCATAGCTGTGCTCACCTTATCGGGCACGCCATCAAGCAATTGTGGCCGGGTACGAAAATGGCAATTGGTCCGGTAATTGACAACGGCTTCTATTACGATGTGGAAATGGATCATTCGCTGACTCAGGAAGATCTGCAGAAGCTTGAAAAGCGTATGCTGGAACTGGCGAAATCCGATTACAACGTGATCAAGAAAAAAGTCAGCTGGGCACAGGCAAGAGAAACCTTTGCCCAGCGTGGCGAATCGTACAAAATTCAGATCCTGGACGAAAACATTCCCAAAGACAGTTTCCCTGGCCTTTACCATCACGAAGAATACGTCGATATGTGCCGTGGGCCTCACGTGCCAAACATGAAGTTCTGCCATCATTTCAAACTTATGAAAGTGGCCGGTGCATACTGGCGTGGCGACAGCAATAATAAAATGCTGCAACGTATCTACGGCACAGCCTGGGCAGACAAAAAGCAGTTGAAATCTTACCTTACCCGTTTGGAAGAAGCGGAAAAACGCGACCACCGCAAAATTGGTAAAACTCTGGATTTGTTCCATTGGCAGGAAGAAGCGCCCGGTATGGTGTTCTGGCACAACGATGGCTGGTCGATTTACACCGAGCTGGAACAGTTTGTCCGTCGCAAGCTGCGTGAATACGGATACGATGAAGTGAAGGGCCCGCTGATGATGGATCGGAGCCTGTGGGAAAAATCAGGCCATTGGGACAAGTATTCCGAAAACATGTTTACCACAGAATCGGAAAAGCGTGAGTACGCAATCAAGCCAATGAACTGCCCGGGCCACGTGCAAATTTTCAACCAGGGACTGAAGTCATACCGTGATCTGCCGCTCAGAATGGCGGAATTCGGCTGTTGTCACCGTAATGAGCCTTCCGGCGCCTTGCACGGTCTTATGCGGGTGCGTGGTTTTACTCAGGATGATGCTCATATTTTCTGTACCGAAGAGCAGATCCTTGCGGAAGTCAGCGGTTGTATTCAGATGGTGTACGAGACCTACGCAGCGTTCGGTTTTGAAAAGGTGGCAGTGAAGCTGTCAACCCGCCCTGAAAAACGTGTGGGCTCAGATGAAATCTGGGATAAATCCGAATCGGCACTGGCTGAAGCACTTAAAGCCAATAACATCGAGTTTGACTACCAGCCGGGTGAGGGCGCGTTTTATGGGCCTAAGATTGAATTTACCCTGCATGACTGTCTTGACCGGGCCTGGCAGTGTGGCACCATCCAGTTGGATTTCTCCATGCCTGGGCGCCTGGGCTCCAGTTATGTCGCCGAAGACGGTGAGCGCCGGGTTCCTGTGATGATTCACCGAGCCATTCTAGGTTCTCTTGAGCGTTTTATCGGTATTCTGACCGAAGAATTCGCCGGATATTTCCCGTTGTGGCTGGCGCCTCAGCAGATTGTGGTGATGAATATTACCGACAATCAAGCCGATTATGCTAAAGATTGTGTGAAAAAACTGCAGGAAATGGGCTTTAGAGCAAAGTCTGACTTGAGAAATGAGAAGATAGGCTTTAAAATCCGCGAGCACACGCTTAAGCGCATCCCGTACATGTTGGTCGTAGGCGACAAGGAAATGGAGAGCGGCGAAGTAGCGGTGCGTACCCGCAGAGGCGAAGACTTGGGTAAAATGACCCTGGAAGCCTTTATAGGAATGGCAAAGCAAGAAATTGCCGATAAAGCCATTAAGTAACGATTTATCATGCGATACGCATGAAGCGGTCTGCTTTTCCGATTGGAACCGGGAAGCGGACTTTATGATTAAGATTTTTGGAGGAATAGCACATTAAAGGCGCTAACAACAAGGCTCAGGGTGATAAAGCCCGCATTAATGATGAAATCAAAGCCCGAGAAGTACGACTTATTGGTGTAGAAGGTGAGCAGGTAGGGGTTGTGAGCTTGAATGAAGCTTTGCAATCGGCCGAAGAGGCGAGCCTCGACTTGGTTGAAATCAGTCCCAATGCTGAGCCGCCAGTCTGTAAAATTATGGACTATGGCAAATTCCTCTTTGAAAAAAGTAAAGCTCAGAAAGAGCAGAAGAAAAAACAGAAGCAAATTCAGGTCAAGGAGATTAAATTTCGCCCTGGCACTGATGAAGGCGATTACCAGGTAAAACTGCGCAACCTGCGTCGCTTTCTGGAAGGTGGTGATAAAGCCAAAGTAACCATCCGTTTCCGCGGACGTGAAATGGCGCACCAGGAGATCGGTATCGAACTTTTGAATCGCGTTAAAGGCGATCTGGAAGACGTTGCCAACTGCGAGTCTTTCCCCCGACGGGTGGAAGGCCGGCAAATGATCATGGTGCTCGCCCCAATTAAGAAGTAGTAGTGGTTTAAAGTTTTTGGGAATCTGCACCCCAAAACACCCTGCTGCAAACATTAACCAGCCCAACGATGACTGCACATCCGAAGGTTGATATTTACAATGCGGAGTTTTAGCAATGCCTAAAATGAAATCGAACAGTGGTGCCGCCAAGCGTTTCAAGAAAACGGGCTCTGGCCGCTTTAAAAGCAAACAGTCTCACTTGCGTCACATTCTGACCAAGAAGAGCAGTAAGCGTAAACGCCATTTGCGTGGCAAGAAATTGGTTCATGACTCTGATACCAAACTGGTTCAGCGCATGCTGCCTTACGTTTAAGACTAGGAGACTGAATAATGGCTAGAGTAAAACGCGGTACTATTGCACGTGCTCGTCACAAGAAAGTCCTCAAGCAGGCAAAAGGTTATTACGGTGCCCGCAGTCGCGTTTATCGCGTAGCGGTGCAAGCTGTAACCAAAGCTGGTCAATATGCTTATCGTGACCGTCGTCAGCGTAAGCGTCAATTCCGTCAACTGTGGATTGCACGTATCAACGCTGCTGCACGTCAGAATGGCATTTCTTACAGCCGTTTCATCAATGGTCTGAAAAAGGCTTCTGTTGAAATCGATCGTAAGATCCTTGCTGACATTGCGGTACATGACAAAGCAGCATTCAGCGCATTAGTCGAAGCGGCTAAAGGCGCATTAGCTTAATTTTTTAACTAAATTAAGTTTAAGTTCTTTCGGGAAACGGCGAGCAGGAAGCTCGCCGTTTTTCGTTTCTAATCTAGCTTGCAGCCCATTCGGCATCAGAAGCTACACTATCATCGATCGTTTTCATTCATATCAATATTAAGCAGGGGGAGTGATGTCTCATCTATATGATTTAACCAATAAAGTGGCGGTTGTCACCGGCGGAGGTAAGGGGTTGGGGAAAACCCTTGCGGAGTATCTGCTGAACCAGGGTATGAAGGTGGCTATATGTGGCAGAACCCAGAAGCACATTGATGAAACCGTTGCTGAATTCTCGCAAACGCACCCCGGCAATATCATTGGCAGGGTGTGTGATGTCAGTCAAGCGGCTCAGGTTGAAGCGTTTATTGATGCTGTGATTGGTGAATTTGGTCCGGTGCAGGTACTCATTAATAACAGTGGTTTTGGGAAGGAAACTCTGGTTTGGGAAACTGCGGAACAGGACTGGGATGAGGTGATGAACACCAACGTCAAAGGCACTTATCTGATGTGCAAATCGGTGGTGCCGCACATGATTGAAAGCCGCGAGGGTTACATCATTAATATTGCTTCTCAGGCTGCCTTGAACGGTTATGCCAATGCCGGTGTTTACTGTGCATCCAAATTTGCCATGGTGGGATTGGGTAAAGCACTGCAGGAAGAAGTCAGACAATATGGCATTCATGTGCATTCACTCAATCCGGCATTGATCCAATCGCAGAAACAACCCCAGGACGCGGTCGACAATGGCCTTATCCAGAATGAAGATCTCGCGTCAATGGTGCTTTATCTGTTGCAGCAGCCCAGACGTCTTAAAATTGACAATATTGGTATGTGGGGCTTTTAAAGCTGGCTTTTTGTGCAGACGAGAAGTATCAATCTTTCCAGATAGGTAACGCCAGCGAGAGTTAAAAGTGGCTCTCGCTGGCGTTTTCCATTGCATCAGAATGTTAAGCTGAGCGCTCAATCTTCTGGCTGGCGTTTGCTGGTATCCTTACTTTAATCAAACACCGGCAGTCCACTGGGGACCCGCTTTGGAATAGCGTCCCGCTTGTCCAGCATAGCGGGGTCGGTGAGAGTTTGCAGGAAACTCATCAGGTCTCGTAATTCGCGTGCGGTCAGGGCAACAGGATCCAATTCATTCTGTGATGCACGGTCTGCTCTGGCACCAGCATTATTGTGTTCGACAAAATCCAAATCACCCATTCGATCGCTGTCAGGTAGTACAGCTTCGTCGGTATTATAGCCGTTTAATGATACAACGGGATTAAGGTGGTGGCGTACGACGGCTTCCAGGGTATCGTAGGCACCATCATGACCATAGGGGGCCGTTAACGCTACATTGCGAAGCGACGGTGTGCGGTACTTGTATTGGTCTGCGAGTCTCCCGCTGTTGCGCATGCGACCATTATCTACCCCTCCAAATCCAAACTGCCGTCCCGGACCGATTTGGGGAATGGAGATTGCGTGAAAGTCCTGATCTGTCAGTAGTGGCCCTGAGTGACAGGTATCACAACCGGCTTTACCATAAAATAAATCCGCTCCACGGCGTTCCTGGCCTGTCAGGGCTCCCCGGTTGCCCCTGAGGTAGGTGTCAAACCGGCTGTTAACCGAGGTGAAGTGTTTAATCTGGTAGGCTGCCAGCGAATTGGTTACATGCACTACGGTAATATCTGAGCCCTGATTTACGTCGCTGTAGACTGAACGAAACAAATCAACGTATTCAGGAATGGCTGCCAGACGGGCAGTGTAGGCGTCCCAGACACCTAACATATCCTGAGCCAGACCCAGCGCTGCGATGGGATTGGCCGGGTCAATGCCGGCCATTTCCCGCGGCTGTGCAGGTGGCAGGAAGTTGTGTGCAGCCAGAGGGTTCTGGAATCCGGTTGGAAAACTGTTTCCTAATGGATTAACAAATCCTGTTGGTTCGCTGGGATCGACTATCAGATCACCGTCCCATTGAAAGACTTCAAAACCTTCCCAGCCCAGGTTATAAAGAGGTAGTGCGTTTCGCACGATGCGCCCCCGGGCCCGAGAGTCAGTTGGCGGAAGATGGATGGTAGTACGCATCATACCATGCCCTTCTGAGCCAGTTCCCAACCCCAGAGAGAGACCGTCACCGGTACCCGATGTGGGGTTGTGACAGGTGCCGCAGGAAATATCCTGATTGCCGCTTAAGATCTTGTCCCAGAACAACAATTTACCTAGCTCAACCTGGTCAGCTGGGGGATTGGCGTTGGCGTAGAAATCGTTGACGGATATCGGTGGGGGGAGCGGACCTGCCTGTATTGTCAGCGAAAGCCCTGCCAGGGCTGCGAGTACAGGAGCCCTGACCAGCCTCAGCAGAGAACGAGGCTTTGGCTCAAGAGTATTGGGTGTGTCGCTTGCATTTGGATACACGTTTCTCTCCTCGTGTCATTAAAATGCTACGGAGCTCAATTTTACGACTTCAACATGAGCTGGGTCTGAAAAGCCCTAAACTACAAATATCAAGCATGAGAATTATTGCCGACACAAAGCAGTGTCAGTGAATCGGGTTCAACGCAGGAAAATTTTCAACTTACCAATCCTTTGGCCTGTTTTGTCGTTTCTCAATCGTAGTGTGGTTATTCAGGTGGTCGTAACAATCGGTTAATTATTAAAAACATCAGTTGTACCCGCAGACGGTACATCAGTTTTGACCGGACATCGGAAACATTGCATCTGGGAGTGCCCGCGGGTTACGAGCAATGCAAACATTGCGCTCAGAACAGGAAGGCGAGCTAAAAAATGTCTGCTTAGCTCCAGTATAATAGCTAAATGACCAATTTCACTTTTTTCGACTAAAGTTTGAATTTTTTTTTGATCTTTTTTCTATGTGTTTGTTTTTGTGATTAAAGATACTAATTATTGCGGTATGGGGTTTTGTCAAAATGAATGGTCGCTTTCCCTCATCCTAAGCGCTTGCTCGTGAAATCCAAAACTGCCATAGGGGTCTGCTTCGTAGTACATACGAGGTGTATGGGCGACCCCTTCAAGTTTGCCGTATTCATGTTCTAACCCCAGTTTTTGCAGTGCTTCATGAGCAGCATCATTGTAGCGCCTGGTGCCGTCCTTACTGCCGACCAGCATCCTTATTGCCAGATGCCTTTTACGGATTTTATCTGCATTGTGTTTCAGCCAGTATGAGGGGGAATTCAGGATAAAGTAATTCGGGTCGCTGCTGAATACGTTTTGATAGGCAGCAGCATCCTGCTTGAATGGCATGAATTGTTCACTGAGCAGGGCGGCGCCGTACGTTTGCACCGAATTGAAGTAATCAGGGTATTTGGCTGCCAGTTTCAAGGCTCCGAATCCCCCCATTGAAAAACCTTCCAGCATCCGCATATCGGGATTTCCTCCAATGGAGTGCCGGGACTCTGCCAAGGGAATTAACTCCTGAATCAGCATGTCTTCAACCGGGTGTTTGCCATCAAAGCTGTTACTGTAAAACGAATGCAGACCACCATTGATCAGCACCATGGCAGTAGGGCGGATAATTCCTTTTTGAATTGCTTTTTCAAGGTATTGGGGGATGTATGCCCCGCGTATTTCATTCCCCCCTTTGCCATGCAGCCAGTAGATGACAGGCAGTGCCTGATTGCTGGTGTTTTTGGGTAAGTAAAGGGTATATCCTACCTCGGTTTTGAGTAGTTCACTTTTGAAAGTAAGGTGTGAAACCAATCTGGGTAGTGGTCTCTCTCCGACTTGATTTTTCCATCTTCCCCAGGAATCCCCTGGGGCTAGGCTATCCAGCGGAGACGGAAGCTGGCCGGCTTGCTGATGGTCTTTTTGATCGGTGTGCTCTGGCATGGGGTTGCCCTGCTGGGTTGAATCTGGGGAAATGGCCGCTGAGTTTACTGAAACAGCGGGCACTTGGGTGGCAGTGATTGTGCCAGTACCGTCGAACATTTTGGTGAATTGCTGGTACTGGGGCTTGTCGGCGAATCGCAGTGCATCACTGGCATATACTTCCAGGTAATGCAGCCTGTAGCCCGATATCAGGTTGTAGATATCATCCAGCATCGTCAGGCTGTCGCAGGGGGAAATCTGTCCGTTTGTACGGCAACTTTTGGTGTCCGATACAGGCCAGAGAAATTGTGCAGCAGCGTACGGTCTGGCGTCAAATATCAGTTGCCATCCCATTAATCGTCGGGTTTCGTTTGGGTTCGGCGTTGTGGTGGAAAGATTGTGTCGCTGTATGTAAAACCTTCCCGGATAAGTCTGGCTGGCATAATGGTATATACGTCGGGCAAGTGCGTATCGGTCCCGCATCAGAGGGGGTTGAATTGGACCAACGGCCATACGTACAGCAGCAGTTGGAAACAGTGTTGCTGCACTGTCAATCAGGCTTTTGCAGGCGAAGAACAGTTTGTCGTCATCGAATCGGGATTGATTCCACTGGAGATTGGGCGGGACGTTCCAGTCGTCGGTTGTTGCATTTGCACATTGAACCGAAATCAGTTTCAGGGCTTTGAACCCGGCCAGTTCACGGGCCAGCAGCCGGAGCAGATTGGTTTTGTGTTTCAACAGGGTTTCATCCCAAAAAAGCGGGATCCCCACATCCTGTTTATGGGTGTCATGAAAGCGATTTTTGTTGCTGAATTGCAGCCAGTTTTTGATTTCTTTTTGAATTTGTTCAGGTGTATTGAGGCCTCCATTATTGACGACAAGGCTGGCCGCTTTACCTGCTTTGGTGATTTGTTGCAGTTTCAGCTTAATCTCAGTTACATCAATTTCCTGCTCCGATACATAAATTTCCTGCCAGTTTGCCCGAATTACCATCCCGGTAATCTGCGAAGATTGAAGCAATCGCTCCGGTATGGCTTTATCTGGTGGAATGAGGACGTAAATACCCCCAGGCACGTCAGCCTGCGTGTGAAACGAAATAACAAGAAAAGCAAGCCAGTGAATTACCTTCTTCAATGTTTTTATTCCTATTGGATGAAGTAGGGGTTCTCCCACAGCATCAATTTTCCGTCTGATATCTCCCACATGGTTCGGGTATGCTGATCGAGATAGGACACCATGTCTTCTCCGGCACTGGATAATGACGCCCCGGAAGGTGCGAATAAAAACCAGACACGCCGATGTTTGTGAAGGATTTCTTTAAGCGTGAACCGGTCCTGTATAACCGGATTACCTATCCATTTGTCCAGATAATAGGGCATGGCATCCGGGTAATAAACTACGGTTGTGGAGGTCCCTTGCTGGATATAGTGATCGCCGGTCAGCGTGGTGTAGAACATGAATGGAAAGGGAGCCTGGATAACCACTAAGTCACCTTGCTGGTAATAATGGTTGAATGCCTGATAAATGCTCCTGAATCCAAACCCTTTGGATTCGTAGCTCAATTCATGGGGGGAAAAACCAAACCGCGATCGTTCATAGAGTTTAAATCCCCAGGGGGAACTGATGTATACGGTGAGTCCAAACACAAGGGCAAATGAGAGAGCCTGGAAATACTTGGGTTTCATGCCAGCTCTCAGCGCCAGAGTACCGATGGGCCGGGTTATTTCAATCAACGTGCAGGAAGCCACAATCAGTATGGCCGGTAGCATAAAATAGACATAGCGGAGGGCGTAATAGCCCAGCATTGTGGTGAGTAGCAATATGGCAAAACTCACTGTCATTACCAGAAACATGGGGCTCCATTGTTTACGTAACACATAAATGCCCATCGCAAATGCGAGCAGAATAAGCAGGCTTTCAGGAGTGGTGAGAGCGGTTATATAAAAGGTTGGGTCGAACGAATAGGCCTCATAAGCAGGCTCGAGAAACGACACATCAGAGCGACTTGTGCCAAGCCCTGTGTAGGGCGCACGTAATACGGTACGCCAGGTTAACTGAACAACCAAAAGCACAACAATGATGACTGCGGCTATCCAGGCATGAATCGTCTTAAGCCAGTTCCATCGACCCCATGTCAGAATAATTGCAACAACGAAAAATACTGGCAACAAAAATCCGGAGCCTTCCCAGGTGAGGTAGGTTGTGATGACGCAAAGTGCTATGGCATAGAATAATTTTGGCCGGGTATTGCCATGTAAAAGGATAGCGTGCAGCACCAGCATTGTGATCAGGGTCAACAGTTGCAACTGTGAGGGGTAAAATGCATTGGTGCCCCAGTAGATTGCCCAGGGTAATACTGCAAAACAGCCCGCAGCCATAAGCCCGGCCCTGAGACTGTGAAATCGTTCTCCCGCAAGCACAATTAGCATTGCGGTAAGGCTGGAGAAAATCAGTGCGGGAATTCTGACAGCAAATTCCGACTTTCCAAGGAACGCCATGGAAAGGGCAATCGGAAATGGAACCAGTTCGTATGTAGACATAGCGAACAAACCATTATTTTGATTAATGGTTGGAAAAGTCGGGGATGTGGACGACAGAATGCCTTCGGCGAACAACACCATGGTTGACTCATCCTGGCTGATTGAGCGTTCGTCAATCACACTTAATCGCAGAAAAAAAGATGTTGCTACAATCACTGTGATTGCAAGCCATTTTAGCCTTCTTTGCAGTAACTCCTGGGGATTAGTTTCCATCGGTGATCTTCTCCTGTTTGGTTACCAGCAATGACAGACACAGCAGCATGGCACTGAAAAGACCGATGTAAGGAAGCAAAATAGTAGGCAAAGCCAGCCCCGCTATTTGCAGCAGCATCAATAGTATCCCGCCCAGACAAAGGACCAGTGCGACACCGGTAATCGATTCAATGCTGTCCCGAATTTTAAACCCCTGTAAGAGAGATTTAATCAGGACACAACAAAGAAACGCCAGTATCAAAGGGAATGCGTTGACCAATAGGTTTGTTACGATGACCCGGGAATTGAGAGTTGCCTGTTTTACAGGGCGAAAACGAACGCCGGGAGGGGACTCAGCCAATTTGCCATGATAGAGAATTTCGTGGTCGGCTTCCCAAAACTCGATTTGAGATAGATCCTGCTGGCCCTCCAAAGTATACAGGTAGCCAATGATGGCGGCCTGTGGCTGAAACACCTTGGACTGCAGATAAATGTCGATACGGTTGTACCCCCGTCGCAGAAAGCTGCTCAGATCGTGATACTGAACCGCGTTGGGGTGACCGGCAAATATGGCTGCCGTTGCCTGGTTGATACGTATCTCGTAGGAACCATCGATGGCGATACCCATGTACAGTTCATCACCTTGTGATACAAACAGTGAACGGTTCAATTCGAGGGTCTGGTCGATGGGGTTGTTTGACCAGAACCAGTCGCCCATGGCGTTACCTGTATTGGTGGAAACCGGGAATCCGGAATGACCGGGGGCCAAGCTATCGGGCATTTTTACAAGGGTCGGGGGGGCCCAGTTGCCGCTTCCGTAAACGTGCTTGCCCCAGGGCGCCAGATACTGGTTGTTCTGTGCGTTAGCGGCGACTTCCCACTGCAAAGCAACGGGCTGAACCTCGCTTGAACCCATTCGTTTAGATTCAACGAACGCCTGTAGCAGAGCCGGTGAGGAATGCGAGTTGCTGAATACTTTGATCACCAGCATATTGGCACCGGGACGAACGAAAGGCGTCAAATCAAATTTGCCCAAAAGATATTCGTTGGCAGCGGGGTTTCGCCATATTTTGTCACCGTTGAGATATAGCTCGGCTGTATCTCTGGATGCGAGATTCAAAAAAACAGCTTTCTCATGCTGGGTAACGGTAAGGCGCGCTCTGGCAATCAGCTGTTCTGAGTTACCTGCCGTTTTCATCCACATACCCGAGTGTGTCTGCCACTGCGGTTTTTCTGTGAAGTGGGTGAGAATATCACTCAAACTGGAGAGAAAACCTATACAAACGAGAAGATAAAGCAGTAGAAGCCGGATGCTCACGTCAGGTCCCTCCCAATCCGCTTACGGCCCAATAATTCCCTTCGCTGTCAAAGTCGATGCACTGTTGATAATAATACCGGGCTTGCTCGAAGTAGGTATTGCTGACCATGGTATCACCCAGAGTGCAGTACAGATTGGCGATGACCGTGTGATTGTTCAGTTCCTGAACGGCTTCTTCGAAACTGGATATGGTGTCGTGTAACTGGCCCTGCTTGGATCGCGCGTATCCAAACAGGATCCACGACGACACATCTTCCCTGAACCAGGCCGTGTTGGTAAGCATATTGGCCGCAAGGTTGTAATCCTGCTTCTTAATGGCGTCCAGCGCGCGAATATTTTGCAGCATACGATAGTGACGCATGGCAAACAGCAGAAACATCTTATCGAGATCATTGTGTACCGGAAGGTAGAGTAGTGGTGTGAGCCTTTGCTCCATTTCCGCAAACTGGTGCTGAGAAAGATACAAAAAGTTATTGTTGCCCATAAAGTCGTAGATGACCGGAATATGGGAAACCGGGCCAGCCCAACCGGCGTAATTGGAGTAAGCACGGGCGCACTGGGTAACAAAATAGTCAGACTGGGAAAGCTCGGGATTTTCTTTGAGTTTTTGTCCGCAGTGTTCTATGAGTTGGACAGAGCGTGAAGCGTCCGCGCTGATGCCTGATAACCGATAGGGGTCGCGGGCATAGTAGAAGCTGAATATCATCATCACAACCAGGCCGACCGTCAGGTAGTACAGCGTGGTGCGCTGCTTTTTCTGTGTTATCAGACGGAATACCAGAGGCATCAAAAGCCCCATGATGACAAACGCGTACCAGCCAAAACTGAGGTTGCTCAGGATAGCTACCGTGCGCTCCAGTACACTCCGGACATCGTACACTGCCGTGTAGGTTGGTTGCATGTTGAAATTGTTTTGTACCTGCAGGCGAAAAACCTGTTCCACCAGAGAGCGGGCTCGAGCTTCCTCAAAAAATGTAGGCAGCAGGCCTGAAGTCTCATTAGCAATGATGACTGGCCAGCACAGCCCAAGTAGCGGGGGTAACAGCAGGAATGGTAGCCCCAGTTGAAAATGCATCAGTCCAAGAACTATCGCCAACAGATAGCCGATCAGCACGATTATTGGCATGGAGAGACCAAACAGCCTGATGTCTGCACCCACGTGATTGGCTGACAAAGGCATGTTTAGCCAATCCAGACGCAGAATCAGTATCAGTATCGCCATAATCATTAAAAAGAGCAGGGCGGCTCCCAGCTTTTTGTATTGAATATGGTGGTCAAGCGTATTCGTTCGCATTAGGAATTCACCACGGGTTGCTCATTGCCGTTCGGCTTTTTAAGCATCAACTGGATATCCCGAATGGAATACACCCGCAATGTGAACAGGCACATCAGGTAAACGGGGATACAGGCACTGAGTCTGAGTAATTCCGGTAGCAGCCCGGCCTGCTGAGGAAGCAACTGGTACACGAGCATTGTCAGGCATACAGACAACAGGATCGTGAGGACTTTGCTTAGATTACGGAATCCATAACCCAGCTTTCCGAGAATGACTAAACCGGTGAAAAATACCACGCATTCGGTGACTGCAGTGCCAATTGCGGCACCCAGATAGCTGAAATACCAAATTAGAATAACTCCCAGTACTGAGTTCAGCGCCAGGCTGGCAATCGCCAGTTTCATCAAAATCTTTTGCTCGTTAATGGCCGCAAACGCAGGGTGTAACAGGGAGGCGGGGATCAGTGCAATCAAGCCGATACCCAGAACCTGCAGTACCTGCCCTGCTGATTTGTAGTCTTCTCCGTAAAGTGCCAGAACCAGGTTGTCAGACGCAACCCATAACCATGCTGCAAGGGGGATTGCTGCGGCAAGCATAAAGGTAAGTACATTGTTGAGCATACCGGCATACCGGGTTTTGTCCTGAACAGCCAACTGTGACAAAACCGGAAGCATTACGCCGCTAAAAGCAATTGAAGCCGTTTCGATTAGCTGCAAAACCCGGTAGGCGGAGCTGTAAAGGCCAACGGCAAAAACCGTCGCCAGGACAGACAGCAGGAGTATGTCCAGATGCACAGTCAGCTTACGCAGTACCATGGAGATCCCCAGGGGTAGGGAATCCTTAAATACGGTTTTCCAAAGCGTGCGGTCAAATCGGTACACCAGCGCACCATACTTTCGGTGCACTACCCACTGTAGCCATAAAGTCTGAATCAGGTTGACTATCAGGTTTGCGGCGCATACCGCTGTCAGGTCTCCACCAAGTTCCAATGTGCCCCACATGGCCGCTACCAGCATCAGCTTATGTACAACGCCAATAAATGCCGTGATTTCCATGTCTTCCATCGCCCTTATTGCAGCACCAAAAATCAGGCCCTGCAGAGCACAAAGCTGTGCCAGTAACATTAGCAACAGAGATACACCCACCTTACTGGGTATGTCAGCCACATAAACAACCCCCCCGGTGATTAGCAGTAGTAAGGCAGAAACCATGATTAAGCCGATGGATGTGCTGCCAATGTACCTGTTGAGGCTTTGATTATCTCTGGCAACATCCCGTATGGTGATGTTTACCATTCCGCCATCGGCGAACAGCTGAATCAGACTGACGATTGCCAACAGGGTGGAAAAAATTCCAAAATCCTCCACACCGAGGTATCTGGCCAGAATTATCATGGCCAGAAAAACCAGAATACCTCCTATGGCAACGCTAAGCGTGACGGCGGCGGAGTTTTTTAGCAGGCGACGGTTACTGGCCATAACTGAATGTGACATCCCTTGGGTCAATAGGGTTTACGTAGTCGCCGTCGATCAAGTCAAGCTGGCCCGCTACGACCACTCTGTCACCGGGTTCCAGACCACTGGTTATGGCAACAAAACCGCTGGCCCGCTGACCGGTATTTACTGTCACGAGGTTAGCGGTCGTATCATTAACCCTGAATACCTGAGCCTGGTTCTGATTTTGGTTAAGCAGTGCAACTGCAGGGATGCGCAGTACCTCTTCGGTGGACGTAAATCGAATGAAGCCGGTCATATTGGCTTGTACCATCAGATGATCATTGTTGATGGTGAAATACCAGTTGAGGTTATCGATTTGTTCGGCTTCCGGATCCAATGGCGCTTCCTGCAAAAAGCGCCCTGAAAACTGATAACCGTCCAGACCTTTCAGGACAACTTCGCCTTCATTGCGTTTTGCCATCAAAAACTGATAGTCAGAGGTATCAAACACACAATTTGCAACCATGGGATTGACTACAGTAATAGTGGCTACAGTCTGGTTGACCCGCGCGACTTCGCCCTTGGCGGCTATGATATCCACCCGCCCGGTGACGGGCGAGATTATGTCGGTCTTTTCCAAATCAACCTGAGCCAGGGTTAACTCTTCATCAGCGGTTGAACGATCTCCTTCAGCCTGTATCAGGTCAATAAGCGCACGCCGGTAATCAATCTCCAGCGATTGCCCGCTGGCTCTGTTTTCTTTGTAATACTGCACCAGGCTTGCCCGCTCACGTATCTCCTCATTGAGCCAGCGAATACGATCCTGTGCCTTGCTGATGCTTGCCTGTATTTGACGTTTGTCCAGCTCAAGCAATTTTTGACCCTCAGAAACCAGATCTCCTTCGACAAAATAACTTCCGGTGATGATGATATCGTTGATGGCGCTGGCCAGTTCCACGGTCTTACTTGGTTGAGTGGTACAACTGCCTACAATCAGAGGCTGAATGGGAGCTACGTTGGCTTCGTAGACACTGACCGGAAGGGGTTGGCCGGCTTGTCGGGCGGAGTCGGCGTTAACAATATTGGAATGACGGCGCATTTCTCTGAGCAACAGAAACGCCATTGCGAGCAAGATTAATATAATGGTCGCGGGGATAATCACTTTAACAAAATAATGAATGACAGTTTTCACCCTTTTTGCTCCCTATCTTTGAATGAATCCAACGTCTTTCTGCGGATCAGACACCAGCAACTTATGGCTAGTATTGGCCCATAGATAGCGATGTCGTATACCGCATTTATCAGGTTGTTCTGACTAAACCAGTTATCGTGTTCCACACCATGGAACAGGGTCATCGGAAAGCTGACCGGTAGCTGGCTGAATGGCAGGAAAGCGGGTACGCCAGGCGTACTGTAGAAGCCCAGTTCCGGACCAGTAAGCCCATCTACAATGACGTGACTGAGAACCAGTAAGGTGGCTGCCAGGGCAAGCTTGGTGTTGGTAAACCACCACACCAACCAGCCTGAAATCAGAGAAAATACCAGTGTATGCGTATGTTTGAAATGTAAGCGAATTGCGTCACCGGTGAGTAAATAGGAGTAAATCAGATCCAGGTCTGGCAGGCACGCAAAGAGTATGGACCCTGCGATCACTTTGGGCATGGGCAGGTTAAAATGCTGCTTATTGGTCAACAGTGGTATGGCTACCAGCGTGACGCCTACACATGCATGTACTAAAGGTGTTGCCACAGTATGTCTCTCTCTGGTTACTTGTTGTGGGGTTTACCCCTTTGCACATAGTCCGAGGTGATCGTTCTCGATATCAAAACCCCCGGTACACCCGACACTAAACAGCAGTCCGGAACATCTTTGATGATGCAGGAATTGGCAGCCACAATCGCATTGTCGCCGATACGGACTTTTCCAATGATTTTTGCACCAGCTCCCACATAGACGTTGTTGCCTATCGAAGGTTTGTCTTTAGAAAGAGCGCCTTTTCCAATATATACCCCCTGATTAATCGTCAGATTTTTGCCAATGTGTGCACAATCGATATGCACATTACTGAAGTTATGGATGACAAACCCACCACCAATGGTCTGACGCGGATTGATATAAATTCCAGTCAGTAACTTTACCAATGGCGCCATTAATGCGTGCACAAGTTCAAACGGCAGGCGAACCGGCACAGGCATCAATGTGCAACAGTGGCCAAAACGATAAAACATCACCGCAATTGTCCCATGTTGTAAAAGCACCTTTACAACCTGATTAAAAAAGCGTTGAACCAACACGTAGTTCTGCTGCTTTCTTCTAATATCAGTAAACATCAACTTCATAGTCCGGTCGTTCCGTTCCTTTGGCCTTAACGTCTGGTTTACTGGTCATACTGCGGAAAGGTCAGTACCCCTTCCTTGAGAAAGCTGCTGCCAGCACTGGTGACTTCCACAAACTCGGGTATGTAGGATTTCTTGACGACATTGCGAAGTCGGGCGGTATCAATTTGCCCCCTGTCCACTAACTGTGCGTAAATTTCCACCGTTCCTCTGGCAATGGCGTCCCAGTCAAAGTTACCTTGGATGGTTTCAAATGCCCGTTGACCCAGAACGGCAGAGAGTTGTGGGTCTTTCAACAGCATGAGAATGCCTTTAGCAAAGTCCTCGGTATCTTCGTCCTTTGCTACGTAGCCGTTGTAGCCGTGACACAAAGCTTTTGCGCTGCCGGCAAAACTCACGATAGCTTTTCCAGCGGCCATATAGTTCAGCAACTTAATCGGATAGCCTGGACACGAAGTTCGGGGACTGACAGTAACTGTCGCAGCATCGAGGAAGTCTGGTAATTGAGGGAAACTAACGTTTTCCACCATAATGACATTATTGTGCGCACCGACTTCCTCAGCTAACTTCAGTAACTCTGTTTTGGCCTTGTCATTCTTGACATTTCCGGCAATCAGCAGTTTTGCTTCGGGCATTTGTTTGGCTACGGTCCCCATTGCTCTCATCAGCAGATCGATGCGCTGAAATCCCTCAATCGCTCCGGTGTACAAGATAATGGGGGTATCAGGGGACAGGCTGAGTTTGTCGAATATTACCTGCCTGTTACCATGGGAGAACAGGCTGGGATCCACGCCCGGGGGGATAACAAAAACCTTATCACTATTGATGTTCATATTTTCTGTCAGGTAACCCTTGAGTTCATCGGAGAGCACCATGGAGGCGTTGCCCATGCGGGGAACGATGTAGTCGAGCAGTTTTCCGAATGCACGAAAAAACCACTTTGGCTTCAGAACATTGTAAGTGGGTAATTCATCTGCCATGCTGTTGATACCGTTATAGACTAACGGGGTTTTGGTAAACAGTTTGGCTACCCAGCCGGCAATGTTGGCTTCGTAATTGTGAGCGTGGATAATATCGATGTCGTGCGTCCGGATGACTTCGATTAGTTTGGGAATCAGCAGGTAATCGTAGACCACTCTGGATTTGCTGGGACCAATCGTTATTTTGTCATCTTTAAATCGCTTGGATTCAACTCGATGGATAATCAGGCCCTCTGTAGTCAGGCCTTCTTCATACTGTGGGTAAGTCACAACGTGAACTTCGTGCCCCTGCTTGTGCAAAAACAGTGAAAGCTCTCGTATTGCGCCCGGAGTACCATGGTTTGCAGGAAAAGGGCAGGAAGCAACCATGGCAATTTTCAGTTTTCTTTGCATAAATCAGTCTCAGATAAGTCGTTTAAGGGCCCGCAGTACGGAGCCAGGTGAGCAGGTTTGGGGATCGGGGGCTTGTAAGCTACCGAAGAAGAGGTACTGGTAATTTTGACGGGGTTGCCAATGACTACCGAGTTGTCAGGAACGTCGCTGAGTACCAGGCTATTTGCACGGACTATGACGTTGTTTCCAATATTCACCTCGCCCAGCACTTTTACACCGGGTTCCAGAGTGACGTTATCGCCAATAATTGGCAGGCGTTTTGAACCTCGAACATTACCGACGGTTACACCGGGAAAAACCGTAAACTGCCGGCCAATCGATTCTGCCACAATAAAAATGCACCCACCTCTGACAATTACAAATCCTTCGCCAATTTTTCCCCACAGCTGAATACTTATGCCAAAAAGGGATTGAATCAGGTAAAACATTGTCCAGTATGCAATTTTTGCCGGAATCGCCAGTGGCGCCGGAAGTCGCTGAATCATCCGACCGTAGCGGTATACCGCTACTGCCCAAAAAACGGAGCTGAAAAGTGTTGAAATCAAGCCACAGGCACCACTTTTCTCCTGAATCCGCATAGACTGTTTGATGTCAGCTGTTAAGTTCATGTCACCGTTCCTTGGTCCCGCCTTGTTCACGTCATTGAAGTCACATCACCAGTGGTCGCCCACTCCGTCGAGTTTTTCCTGGATCCAGGTTGTTTCCTTGGAAACTACCCTGGCAGGAACGCCTACTACGGTGCACCCGTCCGGCACGTCGTTCATTACCAGTGAATTGGCTCCCACTACCACATTATTGCCAATTGTTATATCGCCGAGGATCTTGGCGCCGGCACCCAAAAAT
Source organism: Alteromonas aestuariivivens (assembly GCF_003367475.1). Lineage (GTDB taxonomy): Bacteria > Pseudomonadota > Gammaproteobacteria > Enterobacterales > Alteromonadaceae > Alteromonas > Alteromonas aestuariivivens. The sequence continues at coordinate 269,708 of NZ_QRHA01000003.1, read as the reverse complement.
ACGTTATTTCCGATTTTGGGTGGGCGGCCTCCCTGACCACGAAGGTGCCCAATAGTTACATTTTGAAAAACAAACAGATTGTCGCCCGCCGTGGTAGGGGGAATAAAAATGCCTGAGAAGTTGTGAATGGCCAGCCCTTTACCCATTTTGAAGCGCGAAGGAATATAAATTCCAAAACCCAGCACCACCACGGATTTACCCAGAATGTAAATCAGTCTCAACAACTGCTTGAGAATGGGTACTTTTACATGATTGGTCCAGTGACCAAAACGGTAGACAACTACCGCGATGGTCCCGGGTTCAAGCCACACTCGGACATTTTTATTGAATGGCGTATCGTTCTTGAGAAACCAGTGTTTCTTAAGGTCGATGTCAGATTTAACCAGTGCCAAAAATTCTTTGAAGGTCATTCTCATTTGATCACACCCTTGACAAAGCTCGACAGTGAATCGATGGATTCAAATGTCTCTGGTTCGATATCCATATCGCTGATGTTGATATTGAAGACATTCTCCATTTCTGCGATCAGCGTTATCCGGTTAATTGAGTCAAGGTCCAGAGGTGACGATGTGGGTGTATCGCTAAAGTCTTCTCCTTTAACCTGACCAATAGTGGATTTGAGTAATTCAAGTACATTCAATGACATGGTTTTTACCTCTCTGATGTATGCTCTTCCTTGTTTGGATCACTCAAACAACGCCTTGGGAAAGCGTTCGGTGATCAGTATTGCCGCTTCACCACCCAGTACAATGCGATAGGTGCGAAACAGCACTTTAATTTTTTCTATCCGGTTCGAATTCTCGTCGTAATGAAAACTGGGGAAACGCTCAAGGCCAATTTCCAGAACTTCACGATACGATTCCATGCCCGAATCGCGAATCAGCATGCCAATACCAATTTCGCCTCGCAGCAAACGTTGCCGGAAAAAGGCAGGAATGATTTTTGGCCGGATAATTGAGAAGGCTGTGGCATAAACGCTGTGGCTGTTCGCTCCCTGCAGTTTGACCTCGCGGGTCAGAACATCCTCTCCACTGCTTACTTTTAGCCAGGGTACATCGTATTCTGCCTTGCGCAGCCCCTGATCAATGGGGACCACAGTAACCGGCTCCCAAAAGTAAGCCTCCAGACTCTTGGTCACGGTACCATCGGTGACAAGAAGGGTTCGCAGAAACGGGGGAACTTCCTCCATTGGGAGCTGCTTTTCCATGCCACGTTGAGGAATTGACCAGCCTTTCACAAATCCGTCTTTCCTGAATAAGGTTTGCTCGTTTTCAGTCTTACAGTAATACGGTTCAATCATCTTTTTACTCTCCTGAGCAGTGAAACTTGAACATCGATGTACTACAGATACTTGCGCAAAATTTTTCCTAAGGGGCTTTTGGGGATCGCACTCAGAAAAATGATTTGTTTCGGTACCTTATATTCAACAAGCTTGCCTTTTACGTAATGTTGAAGGTCTTCTACGCTGGCTTGTGACTGCGGTAACAGCACCACGTAGGCAACCACCTGTTCTCCATAAGTCTCATGGGGCTTGGCCACCACTACAGACTCTTCCACCTGTTCGTGGGAATTGATTAGTGTTTCAACTTCCAGAGGATCCACTTTGTTGCCGGCTACATTTATCAACAGCTTTTTGCGTCCTGTTACAGTGAGACCGAATTCGGAAAATACCCCCATGTCACCGGTGAAAAACCAGCCGTCCACAAATGCTGCCGCTGTCGCTTCAGGCATCCCATCATATTGCTTGGTCATTGCCGGACTGCGGACCCATATTTCTCCCTCTTCTCCGGCTAGCAATACTTCTCCTTCGTCACTTCGAATTTCGACGTCAATACCAGGGAGTGGGAAGCCGACAGTTTTTTTACTTTCAGGGCAGGGGTGTGTGTTGATGAACATAGCTCCGGTTTCACTGCTACCGTAAATTTGACCGATGTATATGCCTGTTCTATCGTGAAAATCCTTGAAGATTTTCTCTGACAATGGCGCACCGGAGGACAAACAGTAACGAAGTGAGCTGAAGTCGAGAGGGGGATTAAATCGGGCCAGAGCCATGATCTGAAACATGAAAGGTACGGCAGGATACAAACTGACTTTGTAGTCTGCTATGGCTTGCATGGTTTTACGCCCGTTAAATTCATGAGTAAGTACAATGCACTTTGCGCCGGAAAGCAGCGCCATAAGAAGTGCATTACCAAAACCATGAGCGTGATACAGCGGCAGAGTGCATAAAACAATGTCTTGCTCGTTTGCACCATTGACTTCTGACATCATGCTGTACTCACACACCAGATCCTGTTGAGTACGAAAGACGCGTTTGGATTTTCCGGTTGAGCCGGATGAAAATAAATACATTCCACCGCTTTGGCTCATGCTGCTACTGGAAAAGGATGAATGTTGTTCAAGGGCCGTTTCGTCAAACCAGGGAATCGTATGACGGGATGCGCAGTCAACAGCAGCTGGCAGCCCTGTGGGACTGCACAGCCCCTTGACCTCAGCCGTTTCGAGATAGTACTGAAGCTCGTTGGGTTGGTAGGTGTTGTTGACAGGCAACAGGATCCCTCCCAGTGCAAAAGTCGCCAGAGAATATACAACAAACGGGTACCCATTCGGATACAGGTTGGCAATGCAGTCATTTTCCCGTAAACCCTGAGCCAGCATGCAGTTTTTGGCGATCCTGACATCTGCCAACAATTGTGCATACGTATACTCAACGGAGTCTATTACCAGCGCTACAGCGTCTTTGCGCCGCTCCGCAACTTTCTCGAAACGATAACCAATCGATTCCACAAGCAGTCCCTCGTATTTAATTCAATCCTTACTGTATCTGGTGTAAAACCCCAGTTACTTCTTGTTCATGGCCAAATCCATGGCCGCACCTTGTGGTTTTCGCAGCTTTCCGTGCATTTCAATGAGTTCACGGAACGCCTTGAATATTACTTTGATGTTTGCTCCGGTCTGCTCACCAACTTCGCGGGAATAGTGATTTACCGGCACTTCCTTGATGGTCATTTTGTTCTGCTTGGCGCGGGCAAGAATTTCGGTGTTGATCATTGCCCCAACCGATTCCAGTTTGTAGCCATCAAACACATGACGATGGAATAACTTGAAAGCACAATCGATATCCCTGACTTTGACACCCAGTAAGGTTTTCACCAGCGTACCCCAGGCCCAGGCATTGAGTTTTCGGATCATCGGGTCTGCACGCTTTGCGCGGTATCCGGTAACGATGTCATGATGATCAATCCATTCCAGAAGCAGTTCGATTTCATCTAGGTCAAATTGTAAATCGGAGTCAGAAAAGAAAATAAGATCGTATTGCGCCGACTCGATGCCGGTTCGCAGAGCGGCACCGTAACCACGGTTCTTTGCATGGTGCTTGGCCACTACTTCAGGAGTGGTTTCAGCTAAAGCGTCCAAGCGTTCACAGGTTTTGTCCCGGCTGCCGTCATCAACAACGATAATTTCGATTTTATCGAAAAAGCGTCTGAAAGAACTTAGTGCAGCGTTCACTGCACGCTCAACGTTATCTTCTTCGTTGTAGGCCGGAAAAATAACTGAAATTCCCTTGTATGGTTTGCCGGTTTCTGAAAAAGCAATTCGTTCTTTCATTCTGGCTGAGTATTCGTAGCTATCGCTACCTTCAACAGCGTTGACGATCTCAATTTCTTCGTGGCCGTTGAGATCTGAGTAGTCTTTACGGTATTCCATAATTAATCCTTACGATTAAGCGTTAAGTAGATTCCTACAACTTTATGAAACCACTGTTAAATCCTTGTTTGTTCCCTGCTGCCTTTTACTAACTCAGTACTCCCGTAAAAGTACGTCGCATGCCAAACGTAACTTGCTCAGTGAATTGCGAAACAACAAGTTGTTTTGAGCAAAGTTCCTTAGCGTTATTATTGTCTTCCGTTGAAGCTTGTAACTCGTCCATGATGAGGAATGGTTACCGGCCTGCCTGTTTTTCTGACTGTTCTGGCTGAGCAAATCAGAAACCGGTTTCCACACCAACTCCGGCGCGTATCCGTATGTCGCCAAATCGTCTGCAGAGATGCGGGCGAGCAGATTTTTTAAGAATTGGTAATTGTTTGGATTCTCGACCATTTCGTGGGCCCAGCGTTCGATGCTTTGTTTACTCAGCCCCTTGTATTTTTTGATGCCTATCGGGTCACCAAGGCCGCTGGTGGATTTGCTTTTGTCGACACAGAGCATTTCCGGCTCGAACTGCAGGTTTAAAAACTGACATAGTTCCTGGGCATACCGTTGTGGATCCGACACCAAATCTTCATAGCGGATGTGGAAGATATCCATATCCGGGTCTTGCAACATGGCCGATATAGCAGGTATGTAACGCTCAAATAAAGGTTCGTGCTTTTGAGTCAGTGCATAATCGCCTTCAAAAAAGCTGTTCGCAAAGGACGAAAAAATGGCCGCAGGATGGCGACTTATCACGATGTATTTCGCTTTAGGGAACACTTTTTTGAGAAAAGGCCAAACGGTTGCATACTCAGGAGTTTTGTCCAGATATACGGTATCCGGATTGTTCCCGGTGGCGCAATTGTAAAGGGTCTGGGCATAACGATTACACGCATGCCAGTAATCCAGATCCCGGTTGGGCAAACTTTGAATGAAGTCTTTTTGCCCAATACCGGCTACGATGTGGTCGTAGGGGGCCTTGTCCACATTCTTCCAAACCCCCAAATGCGCTAAAGGGGTTAAAAGATGGGGTTCTGGCCCACCCATCACCTGACTGTGACCGGAAATGATCCTTTCCAGCATAGTGGTACCCGACCGAGGGGCACCGATCAGGAAAACAACACGGCTATCCATGGCTTCTCACTCAATATGTAGTTGGCTCGTCAAACTGCGAGTACAGACTTCCCTGTAAACTACGAAAGGGGAGGGAGTACTAAAAAACTAAGACCATACCTTGGTATTACGACCTACAAGCTTTTCAAATTCCTGATTGTGGTATTCGAAATAGGTCGCCAGTTTTTGTTTACTCACATCGTCGATGGACGGAGGACGTTGCTGACTGTCGTTGAACCGTCGCAGCACTTTGGCAATACCGGAGTCAACCACCCATTTTACAAAACGGGTGTAACCGCGGCGAGATAACCACCGATAGCTTTGAACCAGAACATTTTCTAACAGCAGAAAGCGATAGTTTTTCGCTTCATTAGACGGGATGTTGTATCCCTCCGGGAGGTAATCGATATCTTTAACACCAATGTGTTGGTATATCTGCCGCATTCCTGTAGGAATATCGCGCAGAAACTCTTCCAGAACAATAACCAGTATTTGTTCTTTTGGAAATACATCATAAAAGTTTTTCAGGTACTCGTGGTAACGGCCAGGAGCAAGGTTATCCTCATCCTTAATATAGTCAGAAAATGACAGGCTGGGTGAAATGTCACCTTTTCGGATGGAGTGCAGATAATTGGAAAATGCGCGTTTTACCGGGTTACGCACAATTGCAATCAATTTGGCATTCGGAAAATGCTTTTTGATTCTCTTCGGCGCTTCAGGGTGCGCAAGATAAGTGACAGAGAACTCCCCCTTGATCAGCCCGTCGTCTTTTGTTCCAAACTGAGATTGATACCAGCTGAAGTCATGTTCGGGGTAAAGATCGCTGAAGTAATTCAGCTCTTTGAGGTTTACGTCACTGATTTCGGGGTGCTTGACGATATTTTCATAAATCCAAGTAGAACCGCATTTACCTGAGCCTATGCCAATAAAGTCCACCGTGAATGGTGCAGTTTGCATAGCGGCTTTAATCCTTCTTCCATTGAAACGATTATTTGAAGCGACTGAGTCATCATAATGCGATGTACCAGAATAATAGCAACATGTTTGCCTTAGTTCTAATGTTGTTTGAAAGAACCTTGCAAAAAACGTCAGATGCGAAACTTAATTATCTGAAAATAATAATAAAAAAATATCTTAAGTTTTGCTTAAAGGCACTGATTTTTTGGCCTGGAGCAGGGCGCCGCATGCGGCTTGGAAGCTACCCAAACTGGTGCAAATAGAACGAAGCACCTCTTGTTGAGGTGCATTATTAAGCAAAAGTTACAAGACCGTTACTGTAATTGATTGTGCAACTGACGCAAATTGGCTTGCCAGGCGGTTTTTTCCACGTCCCAGACGTAAATTTCAAAGTAATCCGCATCAAAGTCATCGATAGCATAATTTATGCCATCCATCGGTGTAGCATTCTTGACTTTAGGGACGTGTTTGCTGTTGAACGTCTTGTCCCAGCTGCTTAGCATCTGGAAACCGGTTCTTGCCCGGGCGCCCGTATTGGTCATGTGCTGCGCCCAGGTGCTGCTGGGGTAGCCTGTTACCGGATTGCAGTTCGTGCAGGGGCGACTCGCCGCCAGGTTATCCATCCAAATCATAACGTTGTCAAACTGCAGCACTTCGGATTGTATATCACTCCACAGTGGACTTCTGCGATTGTCATCATGTATGGGCCAGAATGAGACAACCAGAGGGGTGCCGGGAAATTGCCGGGAGACTAGATCAAGTACGTAATCGATATGGTAATCCACGAGATTGGAGCGTGAGTAGCCCGGAACCTGGTAGATTTTAGTGCTGGCGTTGTCTCGAATTGCACCATCCGGGAGGCCCGGGAAGGTAGGGTGGATCAATCCAAAGGCAGAATGGTATTTAAGTGCCACTTTTCTGCCCCCTTGTTGTGGATCGGCAATGGGGTAGTTGGCGGCTGCCTGGATAAAATTGGCGTACTGCTCCAAAACGGTGCTGTCCCAGGGAGAGGGCTTGAGTACGCCACCGCTTATATAGGTATTCACTCTTCTCATCGAGGTTATGTAAGTTGGGATATCGCCCATCATCACCCAGGATAATTTTTGGTTCTTCGCAGCCAGTTTGGTAACAATGTGTTCCAGAGGCGCAAAATTGTACCGGCCCTGGCCTGTTTCGAGATCTTTCCAGGAATATCGCCAGGCATAACCATCAATGAAATCCAAATCCCGGATGTTACCATCCCGGTAGGTCCCATTTTTACCGTCCAGAATATACAGACCTTGGCCATAGGACAGGAAGGAAAAGCAGAAAAAAAGTAATCCCGAAAAAAAAGAACAGGATCGCGTCGAAAATACACGTGTTTGATAAGAATACTTTCTCATGTTGCACCTAATAATATCGTTGTAATGAAGCGGAATTTAAGAGGAATTCGCGAAGTCCATTCGCAAAGCGATAGCCCTTGTCCATAGAGGCACTGCATTTGGGGATTGCTTTGAACGGCTTTACAGGCTTGGTTGGAGCCAGCTAAAGACCTACTGCGATTCCATATATCGTTTTCTGTCTTACCGGAGAGTCGGTGCAGCAGAGCCTGTAGAGCTGACAGACAGAAAGGCACCAGCTCTCAATTCACCCGACAATTACAGGGGTAGCAAGGAGTAAGCCGAAAGGTCGAATTGTTATAATTAACTGGATGAATGTTGAGCTTTTTGGGTATAAGCAATTGATTTGTAATATGTGTATTTTTTACAAAAAAGTATGAGATTTATTCGGGCTGTGGGTGACAACTGAAAGAAAAATTCATTATAAAGGGTGGGTCTGTATGAAAAAAAACACACCCTCATTGAGAGGGTGTGGTAAAAATATTGTTAACACAGCTTGCTTATTTGTGAAGTATTTCCTGGAATTGCTTCAGGCCTGCTTGCCAGTCTTTGCGCTCCAGATCCCAGGTGTAAACTTCAAAATACTGAGAGTCAAAAGCTTTCATCGCGTAATCCATGCCGTCCATAGGCGAGCCGTTTGCCACTTTAGGTACGTGGTTAACATTGAAAGGCTTTTCCCATGAACCCAGCATCTGGAAACCAGTCATCAGCTTGCCCGATACGTTGGTCATGTGCGTTGCCCAGGTTTCCTGTGGGTAGCCTGTATAGGGTTCACAGTTTGTACAGGCACGGCTTGCAGCCAGGTTGTCCATCCAGATACCTACGTTATCGTACTCTGCAAATTTGTCGTTCAGTGCATCGTACAAACGGTAAGAACGATCACTGTCATTAATTGGCCACAGTGAGAAGAACAGTGCTTGCTTACGGAAAGTGTTGCGGAACAAGCTGACAACCTGGTCTACGTGTTGGTCAATCAGTTTGCTACGAGAGTATCCAGGGATGTCTTTGATTTGGATACCTTCATTGCGCATGCCACCTCGCGGAGTTCCCGGGAAGGTAGGGTGCAGAACTGCGTTTACCGAATGATAGCGATAAGGAACCATGCGATTGCCTTTCTTCGGATCAGGCATTTTGTGCATGGCCAGAGCATTTACAAACTTGGTGTAACGCTCCATCAATTTAGGATCCCAAGGTGAAGGCACAGCCTGATTTTCATAGATGTAAGTGTCCATGCCAGGAGTTTTTGCCAGGTAATCCGGCAGATCAGGCATGATGATCAGAGACAGTTTCTGATTTCTTTCGTTCAGTAACTTAACAATGTGGTCCAGACCACTGAAGTCATACTTGTCTTGCTGAGGTTCCATTTCCTGCCAGGAAATACGCCACGCGTAGCCATCAACAAAATCATGGTCACTAACGCAGTCGTCGCGGAACTGGCCACGATTACAATCGAGCGCGTACAAACCGGTAAGTGGCTTCATTTGCTCGTTTACTGCAAGGGTGCCAAAAGACGTAAAGGTCATTGCTGCGGCGGCGGACGCTGTAAGAACAGCCTTTTTGATAAATCGGTTGGAAAGAAGATTTTTGTTCAACATGGGAAAACCTCGATACTGCTAAAGTTTTTTGTTGCGAAGTGACTGTTAGTTCGTCAACGCCGGGCCAGAATAGAGGTGGGAATTGGGGATTACAAAAGGTATTAGTTATTATCACTTATCTATAGGTATGCTTTTATATAAACGCTATTAATATTAATGAGTTAGAAAATTCACAAACGTATTAAATTGAATAATGAAAGATTTTTTTTTATTTCGAAGGTTAAAATTTGACCGCCTGTGGGTGAGCGGCAAGTGAAAAAGAGGTTGGTTAATGAGGATTTTGTGGTCAAAAAGTGCTCAGGCATGGTTGAGGAAAACACATGCGGACATTACAAGGGCTATTTTCATACCTTAATTCCACTGAACAACCCGGAAGCTGGCGGGAATGCGTACGTGAGAAATGGGTTTTACTCCATCTGAATTTGCATTAAACAGCTTTATGGCAGGAAAATTCGTCTGCCGGTGTGCTTTGACGGTACAAAAATCTCAATAAAGAGGGATTAATCAGCTCGTTAGGGTAGCACCACCAAAGAGCTGTCGTGTAAACTACCGCCTTTTATACTCAGGCACGCTGCAAACTTGAATTAGGCGCAGTATTCCAGCCATTATACCAATTTGAGGGAATCATGGAGCTTGAAGCCATTATCAATCAGGCCGTCAGTTTGATTGACGCTGCCGAAGAGGCAGCCACGCTCGACCAGGTCAGGGTCGAATTTATGGGTAAGAAGGGGCATTTAACTGAACTGCTGAAAAGTTTGGGTAAATTGTCTGCTGAAGAGCGCCCGGCCGCCGGCCAGAAAATCAACCAGGCCAAACAGCAAATTCAACAGGCCATTCACGCCAAGGGCGAAGCACTTCGCAGTGCTGAAATGAATAGTAAGCTGGCGGAAGAAGCTATTGATGTCACGTTACCGGGGCGAACCACAGTTCCGGGAAATTTGCATCCGGTCAGCCGCACAATTGAACGAATTGAATCATTTTTCGGCCAACTGGGATTTGCGGTCAAGACAGGTCCTGAGGTTGAAGATGGCTTTCACAATTTTGATGCTTTGAATATTCCGGCAAACCATCCGGCCAGAGCTGATCATGATACCTTTTATTTCAATCCGGACGTAATGCTGCGTACGCAAACTTCCGGCGTGCAAATACGTACGATGGAAGTAGAGAAGCCGCCTTTGAGGATCATTTCTCCAGGGCGGGTTTATCGTAATGATTACGATCAGACTCACACCCCAATGTTTCATCAGGTTGAAGGCCTGATGGTGGACAGAAATGTCACCTTTACCGAACTCAAAGGTATTTTGCATGATTTTCTGCATCATTTCTTCGAAGAGTCGTTGCAGGTGCGTTTTCGTCCTTCCTATTTTCCGTTTACCGAGCCTTCTGCGGAAGTGGACGTGATGGGTAAGAATGGACAGTGGCTCGAAGTGCTGGGTTGTGGGATGGTGCATCCGAATGTACTCAGAGCTGTCAATATCGACCCCGAAGAGTTCACTGGTTTTGCCTTTGGTATGGGAGTAGAACGTTTGACCATGTTGCGTTACGGCGTTACCGATTTGCGTTCATTCTTTGAAAACGACCTCCGTTTCCTAAAGCAGTTTAATTAAGGCAGGCAAGACCGAATATGAAATTCAGTGAAAAGTGGTTACGTGAATGGATAGACCCGGCAATTTCTGTCGAGGTTCTTTCTGAGCAGTTGAGTATGGCCGGGCTGGAAGTCGACGTTGTTGAGCCGGTTGCGGGGCAGTTTGAGGGCGTAGTGGTAGGCGAAGTGGTTGAGTGCGGTCAGCACCCCAACGCCGATAAACTTCGGGTTACCAAAGTGAATGTTGGCGGCGACGAATTGCTGGACATTGTATGCGGTGCACCTAACTGCCGTCAGGGCCTCAAAGTGGCCGTCGCCGTTGTCGGCGCGGTTTTGCCCGGCGATTTCAAAATCAAGAAGGCTAAGCTGCGCGGTGAACCGTCAATGGGAATGCTGTGCAGTTTTTCTGAACTGGGTATCAGTGAAGACCACGACGGTATTGTCGAGTTGCCGCTGGATGCGCCTATTGGGGCCGATATCCGCGAGTATCTTGGTCTGGATGATCACACCATTGAGGTGGACCTGACTCCTAACCGCGCAGATTGCCTTGGCATTCGAGGTATTGCCCGTGAAGTTGGGGTGTTGAACAATCTGGATGTGCATGAGCCTGAAGTGGCGCCGGTAGAGCCGACCATTGGTGACAAGCTGGCCATTCATCTTGAGGCGCCGCAAGCCTGCCCGCGTTATCTGGGCAGAGTAGTGTGCAACGTCAACGTGCAGGCCAAGTCACCCCTGTGGCTGGTGGAAAAGCTTCGCCGCTGCGGAATTCGCAGTATTGACCCGATTGTAGATGTAACCAATTTCGTGCTGCTGGAACTGGGGCAGCCCATGCATGCTTTTAATCTGGAAAGCATAGATGGCAGTATTCGGGTGCGCCTGGCACATGAAGGTGAACAACTTACCCTGCTCGATGAAAATACGGTGTCTCTCAGTGATAACACCCTTGTCATTGCCGATGATCAAAAACCACTTGCGATGGCAGGCATTTTCGGTGGGTTACACTCTGGTGTGAATGCGCAGACTCAGCACATTCTGCTGGAGAGTGCGTTTTTCAGCCGTGATGCCATTCAGGGCCGGGCCCGTCAGTACGGCTTGCACACCGATGCTTCACATCGCTATGAACGTGGTGTTGATCCGCAATTGCAGAAGCAGGCCATGGAGCGGGCGACAGCACTGATCCTCGAAATCTGCGGTGGTCAGCCAGGGCCTGTCGTTGAAGCGGTAGCTGAAGAGGCGCTTCCTGCGGTATCACAAGTGTCATTGCGTCGTGCCAGACTCAAGCGGGTACTCGGGATCACTATCGATGACACCAAGGTAACACAAATGTTGACTCGTCTGGGGCTTGCAACGGAAATGACCGATGAAGGCTGGTTAGCCACAGTACCCAGCTATCGATTTGATATCTCGATAGAAGAAGATTTGATTGAAGAGATCGCCCGGGTTTATGGCTACAATAATATTCCTAACGAAGCGCCTAAAGCCAGCCTGCAAATGCTGGCTGCTTCAGAAGCACAACTCAGTACGCAGTCACTGAAATCGCTGCTGATTGCCCGGGGGTATAATGAAGCGATAACCTATTCATTTGTCGACCCGAAAATTCAGTCAGCGCTGTTTCCTGAGCTCGAAGGTTTGGTGCTTCCGCACCCGATTTCGGCCGATATGTCAGTTATGCGGGTCAGCCTGTGGCCGGGCTTGCTCGGAGCAACGGCATACAATCAAAAACGTCAGCAAAGTCGTATTCGGTTGTTTGAAAGTGGCTTACGTTTCATTCCGGATGCTGATGCGCCGAGTGGTGTGCGTCAGGAGCCAATGCTCGGAGGGGTGATAGCAGGGCCCAGAAATGAAGAGCACTGGGATCAGGAAAGCACCGCCGTCGATTTCTTTGATGCCAAAGCCGATGTCGAAGCGTTACTGGCTCTGACAGGAAAATCTCATCTGATTGAGTTTGTGGCAGCTGAGCATCCTGCATTGCATCCGGGTATGAGTGCAGAAATACGTCTTGAGGGCACAGTCATCGGGCACATTGGTGCCGTTCACCCTCAATTTACCAAATTGCTGGGTGTGAACGGGCGTCCGTTTGTGTTTGAACTTGCGCTGACAGCGCTTACAGAACGCCAATTACCCACTGCGAAAGTCATTTCAAAGTACCCGGCAAATCGTCGTGATATTGCGATTACCGTCAAGGAAGAAGTCACTGTTGGTTCGATACTTTCTTTTGTAGAAAAAATTGGCGTAAATCAACTAGTTGGCCTAAACTTGTTCGACGTGTATAAAGGCAAGGGTATTGAGCCCGGGTATAAGAGCCTGGCCTTATCACTAATCTTGCAGGATCCACAGAAAACGTTGGAAGAAGCTGAGATTCAGCAGTCAGTGGAAACCATCGTTAAGGGTCTTGAGTCTGAATTCGGGGCAGCGTTAAGAGAGTAAACTATGGCATTGACCAAAGCCGAGATGGCTGAACACTTATTCGATAAACTGGGTATTAACAAAAGAGATGCTAAGGACTTGGTGGAAGCTTTCTTTGAGGAAATCAAAGAAGCGTTGGAATCCGGTGAACAAGTGAAACTGTCAGGTTTTGGTAATTTTGACCTGCGTGATAAAAATGAACGTCCCGGGCGCAACCCGAAAACCGGTGAGGACATTCCTATCAAAGCCCGCCGTGTGGTGACGTTCAGGCCTGGTCAGAAACTGAAAAGCCGGGTTGAAAACTCTAAGCCTCCCGTTCAGTAAATCCTGAGACGCAGCCAGGATGGCTGCTCCCCCTGCTGATACTGCCTGCCCTTGCTGATTACCGGCGAGGGCAGGCTATTTTTATTCCAGAAAATTGGGGTTTTGAGCTTACACTGAGCCCTTGAATTAATCCTGTTAAAACCCATGTGCCTATTTGTTGTCTTACAGTAAGACACGGGTTTCGATGTATTTGTACCAGAGGAAGCCATGAAGAAGTTGATCATCGCTTTAAGTTTGTTTGGGCTGGCCCTAACCGGTTGGTTTGTTTATTTGTCTCAACAGTCTGCCGAGAGCGTCGCGCGGGTACCGGTTATCACTGTTATGGATATTTTACATGCCAGTGATTTACAGGAAGGGGTTAAGGAGGCGGTCAAAAAACAGGACGACAAGGCTGTAAAGGAATGGCTTGATAAAGCCCTGTACGTAGCCGAAGAGGCTGAACTCGCCCGGTCTGATATTGAATACCTTGGCTCTGTGCAGGCAGAGGAATACGTAATTTTTAATGCCAATCGAGCGCTGTTCAACGAAGCGTTTGAACAACGCTATTATCGGCTTGAAGGCATGGACGATTTGAAAACCCAATATCCCCAGGCTAAAGATCTGTTTGCCAAAGCGGAAGCTTTGCTGGCCAAGCGGGACTCGATTGTTGAAAACATAGCAACGACCCTGGCCAATGGAGATGCTCCGGGCAAGGCTGAAATTCAGCAGGCCAAGCGAATGTGGCAGGAACGTTATCAACACAATCTGTCTTCCGAAGGTGAATAGATTGGCGGATGGATTTGGCCGTTTTATTCGGTCAAATCCGCCACTTTTCCTCGAACCAAACCGATTAAATCCGGTGGCGATATCTCAATTTCCAACCCACGCCGACCACCACTGACATACATTCGCTGTAACCACTGCGCCGACACATGCAACCAAGTAGGTAGGGCTTTCTTTTGCCCCAAGGGACTGACTCCACCCACCTGGTAACCGGTTATGCGCTCAGCGTCTTCAGGCCGGATCATCGATGCTTTTTTGCTGCCGGCAGCTTTGGCGAGCTTTTTCATACTGAGTTTCTGGTTGACGGGAATTAACGCTACAGCGCAGGATTTTCCATCGAGCTCTACAACCAGTGTTTTGAATACGCTGTTCACAGGAAGCGACAATTTTTCTGCCGCCTCCAGTCCGTATGCGGGGGCACTGGTATCGTGTACATACTTTAATATCTGATACGGCAGCTTTTTCTTGTTGAGTAAATTTATCGCTGGAGTCATGGTTTCCTCAAAGACATAATGAGCCGCCATGCCCATTTGGGGGCTGAGATTGGCGTAGTGCAAGGCACCGTTTCTTGCGCATGGTTGAGTGAATTGGTTTCAAACCATCGGGCAAGGCTTAGCAAAATGGCTAAACCCTGAATGTAAAAAGTTTAAGAACCAACCACTTATTTCAATTTAACAGGTGTAAATCTGTTCTTTTTTCTCTATCCTAACTCTTCTTCCTGTGTAACTGAACAGGGAGCGCACTGCGGAGGCAAAATGGGCCCATTAATGCTGGATTGTCAGCAACAGGAATTACTCAAAGAAGAAAAAGAGATGCTGGAGCATCCGCTCACCGGTGGGGTGATCCTGTTTGCGCGCAATTACTACGACAAAGCCCAACTGAAAGCGTTAATTGCAGATATTCGTCGTGCTGCCAAAAGACCAATATTGATTGCGGTAGATCACGAAGGCGGCCGGGTTCAGCGATTTCGTGATGGTTTTACCCGGCTTCCGGCCATGGGCGCAATTCAGTCTCTGGCCTCCGAAATAAAAGAAGCGCAGGTTCTTGCTAGGGCCTGTGGCATGATCATGGCCTATGAACTGAAATCAATGGATATCGATTTCAGTTTTGCGCCTGTGCTGGACGTGAATGGCGTGTCACAGGTGATCGGAGACAGAGGGTTCGCTGCAGAGCCAGAAAAGGTGGTGACGCTTGCCAGCGCTCTGATTGATGGCATGCGTGCCGGAAACATGCCCTCTACCGGAAAGCATTTCCCCGGTCACGGCAGTGTGGCACCTGACTCCCATGTTGCGTTGCCGGTAGATGACAGGACTATGGAGCAAATTGAACACGTTGACCTGGTTGTGTTCCGCAGGTTGATTGAGCAACATTTGCTTGATGCCGTTATGCCCGCCCACGTGATTTACTCATGCCTTGACGCCAATCCGGCGGGTTTTTCTCCTTTCTGGCTGCAAACCCAGTTGCGTCAGCGACTGGGGTTTGATGGGGTCATTTTTTCCGACGATTTATCCATGCACGGTGCCAGTGTGGCGGGAGACTATTTGTCCCGCGCAGAAATGGCGCTTGAGGCGGGGTGTGACATGATACTTGCCTGTAATCATACACCCGGTGCCACACAAATTTTGGATGGCCTAAGCCAGAGCCGTCCAGCGAATACCCGTTTACCAAGGCTTTCAGGACGCCCAATACCATCACATGCGAGTAAGGAATACGCGCAAGCCTGCGTGTTGTTAAAGTCTTATGAAGGTCAAATATAAGTTTGTTCTGATTGCTGGTGTAGCCAGCTTGCTTCTGTCCATGGCTCTAAAGGTGGCCGGGTTGGACCCTGCCATGAGTACAACGGCAGGAATTACTTTGCTGATAGCCGTGCTGTGGCTTACAGAAGCTTTTCCTATTGCGGTGACTGCGTTGATCCCTTTTGTGGCTTTTCCCATGGCAGGGATCATCGATTTTCGCCAGGCGTCATCAGCCTTGGGCAGCCACGTTATATTGCTGCTGATGGGCGCGTTCATGCTATCAAAAGCGTTGGAGAAGTCCGGCGTGCATCATCGGCTTGCCGTATATATGTTGCGTATTACCGGAACGCAAAGCGCGAGACGGCTGGTACTAGGCTTTATGTTGACTGCTGCCGGGTTAAGCATGTGGATATCGAATACGGCAACGGCACTGATGTTAATGCCTATTGCACTGGCTATCATCAGTTCCATGCACGCACCAGCCCTGGCATCGGCAATTTTGCTGGGCATTGCCTATGCCGCCAGTCTTGGTGGTGTCGGAACGATTATTGGCACTCCTCCTAATATCATATTTATGAGCGTGTATCAGCAGGCAACAGGCAACGAAATAAGTTTTCTGGACTGGATGACCACTGGCATACCCATTGTTGTACTGGCTATTCCGCTGATGGCGTTGTGGCTGACACGAGGCTTGAGGCATATGCCGGAGTGTGAATTGCCGAAGGTTGGGCCGTGGCGTTCGGCCGAAGTTCGTGTGCTGGTAATATTTTCCTCTGTGGCTCTTGCATGGGTGTTTCGTCCTTACTGGAGCGGTTGGCTGGGTATGGACGCTATCAATGACAGTACCGTTGCGATTGCCGGAGTCCTGCTGATGTTTTTGGTTCCAGACGGAGACAAACAAAATCCGGGGCAGGTTCTGGATTGGGATACGGCCCAGCAAATTCCTTGGGGGATGCTGCTGGTGTTTGCCGGGGGCATCTGTCTGGCCAATGCTTTCAGCGCATCGGGCCTGAGTCAGGTGTTGGGGCAGGGGCTTGAAGGGTTGTCGGTGCTTCCTATTGTGGCGCTGCTGTTGATTCTGTGCCTGGCAGTGAGCTTTATGACCGAAATCACGTCTAACACCGCAACCGCAACGCTACTGATGCCGGTTCTGGCCAGTGCATCTGTAGCGGTTGGTGTTGACCCCATCGTCCTGATGATGCCAGCCGCCATCAGTGCCAGCTGTGCATTCATGATGCCGGTGGCTACACCCACCAATGCCATCGTTTTCAGTAGCGGTAAAATATCCATTCAGACCATGGCGAAAGAGGGGGCTATTCTGAACGTCATTGTTGCGGTTGTGGTCACTGCGGTGATGATGGTTACCCGGGTCTAGTTGCCGGTATTGGCGAAGAATGCCGGCCCGGGGAACGGGACAACGGTGTTATACTTTTACATCCATGACGCCAGATGCATGATTCAGCGCCCTGGCGAGTACGAAAAAATAATCTGACAGCCGGTTAACATAAGCCAGAACAATTCCCGGAACCGGGTAGTTTCTGGATACCGTAACCAGGTTCCGTTCCGCCCGCCGGCACACTGCCCGGCAAAGGTGTGCCTGTGACGCAGGCTGGCAACCCCCGGGTAAAATGAAATGATTCTGCACAGGGAGCTTTTCTGTCAGTGCGTCGATGCGCATTTCCAGTTCATCCACATCAGCCTGGCTGAGCTGGGTATGGGCTGAAATTGCAAAACCAACCTGAAAAAGCCGTTGCTGACAGACTTCCAGCTCGGCCTTAAATTCATTAGCCTGACACGCGAGCAGGCCAATTTGGCAGTTTAGCTCATCCAGACAGCCGTAACATTCCAAAACGGCGTCATCTTTATCCATTCTTAGCGGTTCAGAGGCAAACACCTGTGTGGAGCCGCCGTCACCTGTGCGGGTATAAACCTTCATCTGCTTCCTCAGTCGAACTCTTCTGGTAACTGATAACGTCGAATCTGTACCACCATTCCGAAAAGCGGATGATCAAAATAATGCAGCTGGTTACTGATCACCCGGCGGATCTGTTTAAAGGGCACGGATACCAGCTGGTATTCCGGTTGTGAGCCGTGCTGTGGCGAGTCAGCCGGGACTGGCTGCCTGTAGAACAGTTCGCTGTCAATGTGAAGATAAGGTACCTGGTTGATGTTCTTTAAAAAGACCTTTAAGTACCCGTCAAGCTGCCATATAGCAGTACCGGAGTTCTGATAGGCAAGACGGGTAACCGGTGGTTCTTCGCCGGCCGACAGTTCAGGAGTGTCGAGCACTTCTTCCAGCGAAATCGGTTGAGCGGTATTCAACTGCTCTTCCAACTGATCAAAAAAATCTGTTTGTACAGTCAAAGAGGGCTGCTCGGTGGGCTCAGTTGCCGGGTCACTTTGCTGTTCAACAGGAGCAATTGGCCGGCCGTTTAGGTCGAATTGACGCTGGTAATTCTGCCCTGCAAACAAACGCACGGATTTGGCATTACTCTGCCCGAATACCACTGGCTGGCGCCAAACCACATGCAACATGCGGGTGATACCTTTTGCCCATCGAATTTGTTGCGACAGCTTTTCCAGCTCCTGTGCGTCACTGGGTAAAATGTGAGGACGGTCTTCGTTTTCGAGCAATTCGCCTTCCAGCACCACTTGCAATCGGTCAGGGTAGGGCAGCAGGTTGTTTGGCGTTTCCTTATGCCAGCCATTTTCATCCCAGCTCAACCATGCACTGTTGGGATCACATTCTCCAACTTTGGGTATAGATACTGAATGTTGGGATATGGGGGCGACAAACTCCAGCCAGTACTCGGCAATGTCTGTGTCGGAAAGTTCAAAAGGCGCTTCCTGCAAACCGTTCGGAGCAGACAAAGATTGTGCTGCAGTCTGGCTGGAAAGGTTTCTGGATGAGGAAAAATCAGATGAAAAGTCTCCTTTCACCTTGAGCAGGTTGTTGGCCTGAAGTGCAGAAGTCGGTGAGCAGTCTTTGAGCCCCTGATTTAACCAGCTGATGTCCGGTTGCAGCAGATTGGTGATCAGATCCCAGTCGGTGGAAACCGGGTCGAGCGAGGGAGCATAGGAAAATTGCTCCTGCAACTGACTGATCGACGCATCACGTTCAAACAGGATCACCTCAACATCAAACCACCAGTCTTCTGCGGCGCTGACAGCAGGGGCAACTCCGCTGCCGAATAACAGCATTGAGAAACCGGCAATGAAGTGCTTCATATCTAGGGTATGTTTATTTTTGTTCATTGTTTATGCAGTCGGTCATTATTGCGCGATACAATCGCAAATGAGTGATGTTTAGTGGGCCTAAATGAGCGAATTTGTGGGCAGTATGGTGCAATAATGGCCACTGCCCTCCGGGTTGTCCTTCGGATGGAAGCTAAAATGACCCATAACAGTGTTGTCACTGACTTTTTTGGATTGCCAAACTGCGTCACAGACGCCATGTGCTCAACCATTTTAGTCTCCAACATAAATTACGAACAAAGATAAACACACCCTAATGCGACTCCCTGGCAAAATCGGTCAGCATATCGTCTACCAGTTGAAGCCGCTCTGACGCGGATTGGGTGGTTTTAACGATACGCAGTTTCTGGCTGCCCTCGAATTTAAATACCTTCGGCTGAGTTTGCACCAGCTGAATGATGTATCCGGGGTCAACCGAGGTGGTTTGTTTGAATTCGACGGTACCACCACCTGCAGAGAGGTCAATCTTGAGGATCCCCAGCTCCCGGGCCCGTAACTTCAATTCCGCTACCTGCACCAGATTTTTTGCGGCATCGGGCAGCAAACCAAAGCGGTCAATGCATTCTATCTGAAATTCGTCGATTTCGGTTTTGTTTTTGCAACTGGCCAGTCGCTTATACAATGACAGTCGGGTGTTGACATCAGCAATGTAGTCTTCAGGCAGAAGCGCAGGAATGCGCAATTCTACCTCGGTGTGGCTGGCCATGGCCTCGTCAAGCGAAGGTTCCTTACCTTCCTTGAGGGCGGTTACTGCCTGATCCAGCATGTCCATATATAAGGTGAAGCCGATGCTGGCAATTTGGCCTGACTGGTCATCACCGAGCAGTTCACCGGCGCCACGGATCTCCAGATCGTGGGTAGCCAGGGCAAAGCCTGCGCCCAAATCTTCCAGCGCCGCAATTGCGTCAAGACGTTTGGCTGCGTCCCGCGTCATACGCTTGGGATGCGGTGTGAGCAGGTAGGCGTATGCCTGGTGATGGGAACGTCCCACTCGCCCCCGTAACTGGTGTAGCTGGGCCAGTCCGAGATGATCCGCGCGGTCCATTATGATGGTGTTGGCGGTTGGCACGTCGATTCCGGTCTCAATAATGGTTGTACATACCAGAACATTGTAGCGCTGGTGGTAAAAATCACTCATTACTGCTTCCAGTTCCCGCTCCCGCATTTGCCCGTGGCCAATAGCTATTCGGGCCTCGGGGACAATTTCCGCCACTTCCTGGGCGGTTTTTTCGATACTTTCCACTTCGTTGTGCAGGAAATATACCTGCCCCCCGCGGAGGATTTCGCGCATGATGGCTTCCCGGATAACCGCCTTGTTGCGTTGCTGCACAAAGGTTTTTATCGACAGGCGTTTGGCTGGCGCGGTGGCAATAATCGATAAATCACGCATGCCGGAAAGCGCCATGTTCAGGGTTCTTGGAATTGGGGTAGCAGTCAGGGTGAGAATGTCCACATCGGCTCTCAGGGCCTTGAACTTTTCCTTTTGCCGTACGCCAAAGCGATGTTCTTCATCAATGATGACGAGGCCAAGATCGTTAAAACGAATGTCGTCCTGCAGCAGTTTGTGTGTGCCAACGACGATGTCGACCTTGCCACTTTGAATACCGTCAATCACGGATTTCTGGGCCTTTGCGCTGACGAAGCGGCTCATGACCTCGATATTGAACGGCCAGTTGGCGAAACGGTCCTTGAAATTCTCATAATGTTGCTGGGCCAGCAGGGTAGTGGGCACCAGAATCGCCACCTGCTTACCCGCGTTGGCTGCCAAAAACGCGGCGCGCATGGCCACTTCGGTTTTGCCAAAGCCTACATCGCCGCACACCAGCCGGTCCATTGCACTTGGGCTGCCCATATCCTGGATAACGGCGTTGATGGCCTGCAGCTGATCTGGTGTCTCTTCAAACGGAAAGCTGTCGGCGAAACTCTGGTATTCCTCCCAGTCTATCTTGTAGGCAAAGCCGGGTTTAGCAGCCCGTTTGGCGTAAACGTCCAGCAGTTCCGCGGCTACGTCGCGAACTTTCTCGGCGGCTTTCTGCTTGGCTTTGCTCCAGGCATCAGAGCCAAGGGCGTTGAGTGGTGCGTGGTCAATGTCACCACCGGTGTAACGGGAAATAAGGTGTAATGACGACACAGGTACATACAGTTTGGCCTGTTTGGCGTATTCAATCGACAAATACTCGGTGGGCACTCCTCCTGCATCCAGAGTCTGTAACCCGAGGTAACGGCCTACGCCATGATCAAGGTGGACTACCGGCTGCCCGACTGACAGCTCAGCCAGATTGCGGATAACGGCATTTTCGTCGGTCGCGGCGCGTTTGTCCCGCAGGCGTCGTTGGCTGATCTTGTGCCCGAGCAATTCGGTTTCCGTGATCAGCAGCAGTTCACCATCCGGGTTGTACCAGGTAAAGCTATGCTCAACCATACCGATGGTGACACCGAGGATTTCATGGCTGGCAAGAAAATCCGAAAAATGTTCGAACACCTTGGGGCGAATGCCTGCTTTATGCAACAGGTTCATCAGGTTTTCCCTGCGCCCCTGGGATTCGGCGCAGAACAACACTTTTGCTCCCCGCTGTGAGGCCTGTTGAAGTGCTATCAGAAGACGGTCAGCTGGTTGTTTTTTCTGGGGACTAAACGCAATGTCGGTCAGTTTTTCACAGCCGAGGTTGCAGTAACCGGCCCGCTCTTCCAGCATTGGGTTTGAGAGCGACACACGGGGCCACTTTTTGACGGCTTCGAACAGCTGATTTATCGGCAGAAACAACTCTTCGGGTGGCAACAGCGGCCGCACCGGGTTGTAACGATGCTGTTCGTAGCGCTCGTTGACATCCGCCCAGTAAAGCTCACTGGCATTTTGCAGGTCACCGTGCATCAGCAACAACGAATCAGGATGTAGGTAGTCAAACAGGGTAGCGGTAGTTTCAAAAAACAGCGGCAAATAATACTCTACGCCGCTTGGCATTGTGCCTTTGCTAACCTGGGCCAGAACCGATTCCTGCGCGTTGCTGGCGTCAAACCGGCTGAGGTATTGCTGCCGGAATAAGGTCAGTGCTGCCTTGTCGGTGGGAAATTCCCTTGCCGGCAGCAGCCGAATACTGTCTACACTCTCGTCCGAGCGCTGAGTGTCCGGATCAAAGTAGCGAATGGTGTCAATTTCGTCGTCAAACAAATCCAGACGAAATGGCTGCTCACTGCCCATGGGAAACAAATCGATGATGCTGCCGCGAATCGAAAATTCACTGTGGCTCATCACCTGGCTCACATGCAGGTAGCCGGCCTGTTCCAGATTGCGGCGAAACTGTTCGCGGTCAAGGGTTTGGCCTTTATTGAGCATCAGCAGATACTGGTTCAGGTAGGTTACCGGCGCCAGTCTCTGCATCAGGGTGTTGACCGGGACGATAAAAATTCCGTTTGGTTCGCAGGTAAACCGGTAAAGGGTTTCCAGGCGCTGGGATATGATGTCCTGGTGCGGTGAAAAACTGTCGTAAGGGAGGGTCTCCCAGTCTGGGAGCAAGGTAATTGCGGAGTTGTCTGTGTCCAGAAAAAATGCCAGTTCTTTTTCCAGCTTTAACGCGGAGGGCGTATCCGCAGTAATCAGAACCACGGGGCCCTTGTGCTGTTTGTGCGCCTGACTGACCGCCAGTGCCTGGCTGCTGCCCTGCAGCTGTCCCCAGCGCTGGTGGTCCTGAATTGCCTTGCCTGCCCTGGATTTCGGCAGTGGCAACGATAAAATTGATGCTGTCATGTCACCCTGATGATGTACCAAACAGAAGCCGATGAATCGAAAACCGTTAGCCGGATGCGTCTGGTGATTGCCTGTGCTGAGCTCGTTTACGCAGTTGCATGGTTTGTAAATGCAGGCTTGCGCGTACCAGAAGTTCCTGATCCTGTTCGCGTATTCGGTTAAAAATAAACGCTATATGGTAGTCATCCGATTCCTGCTGGCAAGCAATTACTTCACCAAAACAATAAATTGCCGCAGATTCTTCCGGCAGAAACAGCTTAAGCTCTGCCTGCAGGCCGATTTGCATGGGCTCGCTGTGCCTGATGACCACACCACCACCACCAAACTGGATTGTTTCAAAACGCTGGCTGGGATCATCCTGTTGCTGAAGAATGTAAGACATCATCAGATCAATCTTTCGGGCCTGATGGTTGAGATAATCGGCCAGATCACTGGCGTGATCACTGAGATTTCTCAGTGGGCGCAGTGCCTGTGCGTCAATTGTGGCCAATTCGCTTGCCATGCGAAAAGCGTACGGCATATGGTCGGCCAGTTGGTCCTCGGGAGGCAGAGAGGCATCTTTGGGTAAAAGTGCGATGTTGATCCTGAGACTGTGGTGGATCATAAAATACTCTGCAAACTGCGCCTGTTTTTGTTCCAGGGTTAAACTGTCCATTCGACTTTCCTGCCACCTAAACCTTGTACGCTCTGTAGCTTACACGTAGTATTGACGTTTTACTAATAGGCGTGGATTTAGTCAGGGAAAAGGTTATTTTTACTTCATCATTCCCGGCCCCACCCATCAGGACTGCCGCTTCAAAACGCTATGTTTCATCCAGTTTCTGCCTACATTGCCCTTCGTTATTCAACCGCGGGAAAACACAACAGTTTCGTATCTTTCATCAATGGCTTCTCCGTTGCCGGAATTGCACTGGGTCTGATGTCTTTGATTGTGGTGTTATCCGTGATGAATGGATTTGAGTCTCAGCTTAAGCAGCGGGTGCTGGGGATTGTGCCACATATTGTGATACCCCAGGCAATGAAAGAGCAGGACATTCAGGCCCTGCCGGGTGTGATGGCCAGCATGCCGTATCAGGAGTCTGAAGGCGTCATACAGTCCCGGCAAGGGTTGAGAGGAGTACAGTTGCAGGGCGTAATGCCGCAGGCAATGTCAGAATACAGCGTGGTTTCTGAACATTTAGTGGTTGGCCAGTTTGAGGATTTACAGCCGGGAGCCTTCCGGGTAATGATTGGCCGGGCTCTGGCGGTGCAGCTGGATATTCGCCCCGGTGATACTCTCAGGGTACTGGTAGCTGGCGCCAGTGTGTATACACCGTTTGGCCGTCTTCCGAGCCAGCGACTGATGCAGGTGTCAGCGATTTTTGATGTGGGTGCGCAGATGGACGACAAGGTTGTACTGATGCATCTGTCTGATTTACAGAAGTTGATGCGTCAACCGGCCGGGTCGGTGCCCCAAACCCGGCTGTTCCTGGCGGATGCGTTTCAATATAAGCCGGTTCTGGCCGGAATACAGCAGCTTGGATTTGAAGCAGATGACTGGCGCAGCCGTCAGGGGCCGTTGTTTGACGCCGTCAAAATGGAAAAAAACATGATGTTTCTTATGCTGTTGCTGATCATCGCCGTGGCAGCTTTCAATATTGTTTCAGCGCTGGTAATGGTGGTTTCCGAAAAGCAGGGAGACATTGCCATACTGCAAACCCAAGGGCTGGGCGGGGCAAAAATAATGCAGGTGTTTATGCTTAATGGCCTATTCAATGGCATAAAAGGGGCTATTATTGGATTGGTGCTTGGGGTGCTTCTGGCCACTCAGCTAAATGGCCTTTTGAGTCTTTTCGGTGTCCCTTTGGCTCTCTCGGCAGACGGGCAGGGGATCCCGGTAAACCTTCAGTGGGGGCAGGTGGTTAGTGTTACTGTACTTTCGCTGGTGTTGTGCTTGCTGGCGAGCTTGTATCCGGCAATTCGTGCCATGCGGGTGCAGCCAGCACAGGCTTTGCAGAATGACTGACAATTGTGTCAAATCCTGACCATATGGTTAATTATAGGTCGTGCATTCCGGAGTGGAATTCACTATACTCCCGGTCTTTTAAATTCCGGGCCGGGAAGATGCTATGAAAAAGAATTTTATTACCTCTCAATCTTTGCTGCAGGACTCGTTCCGCCTGGCGGCGCAAGTCTATGATGATGGGTTTCGCCCGGATTTTATAATCGGCATTTGGCGTGGCGGTGCACCAATTGGCATTGCGGTGCAGGAGTATTTTGAATTCAAAAACACCTCAACCGACCACATTGCAGTCAGAACGTCGTCGTATTACGGCATCAACAAGCAGTCGAAGGAAATTCGGGTGCACGGTTTGCACTATCTGGTGGAAAATGCCAATGCCGAAGATAAATTACTGATAGTGGATGATGTATTTGACTCAGGCCGCAGTGTTGATGCGCTGATCAATCAAATCCGCAAGCTGATGCGATTGAATTTGCCGAAAGACATTCGTATCGCATGCCCCTGGTACAAGCCTGCCAACAACAAAACCGACCTTATCCCGGATTATTATGTTAACAAATCCGAAGAATGGCTGGTGTTTCCCCATGAAATTGCCGGTCTGAGCGAAGAGGAAATTCGTGAAGGCAAAACCGAACTCAATGACGTGATGGACATATTGTTCAGGCGGGATTAAATGCCGCCAGCCTGCGCTTGTCGGCTCTGTCAGGGGGCTGAAAGCGCGGGCCGATGATTCCATCGGTATTCCATCTGGCGGGCGGTTGCTGCAGCCAGTTCGTCGCTCACCAATCTGGATACCAGATACAGACTCATATCAATCCCTGCCGAAATTCCACCGGAAGTGACGAATTTACCAGCACTGACCCAGCTTTGATTTGCCACCACGTTCAACCGGGGAAACTGGCGTTGCAGTTGGGCCTGATCCTCCCAATGGGTCGTGACTTTTAAATCATCCAGAAAACCTGCTTCGGCGAGCAGAAAAGCACCGGTACATACCGATGCGGTAATCCGGGTGCTTCTGTTTTGGGATTGAAGCCAGTGCATGACATCTGGTTTAAGCAATTCCGCCTCATGTACTCCGCCCGCTACAATTATGACATCCAGCTCAGGATGATCATGAAAGCCAAAATGTGGTGTCACGTTAAAACCGCCCCGTGCAGAGACGCATTTTCCGGCCTGGGAAATCAAACTTACCTGCCAGTGTGGCGCTCCGAGCCGTTTGGCGGTGGAAAACACCTCAAAAGGGCCTGAAAAGTCGAGTACTTCTGCGTTGTCGTAAATATAAATACCAATGTGCACTTTGATGAATCCGGATTATGGCTTGTCGAGGTAAAATTTGTCGTGAAAAGTACACACCCAATGTGGCCGGTAGACAATCAGAAGGGTCATGGTCATACCATTCAGCAGACCTTCCGGAAAAAGCAATAAAGGGATAAGTAACAGGTAGTTATCGACTACCGTATCCCAGTCGTACAAGCCATCCAGAGTATAGTAACTGCCAAGCAGGGTCATTTTCATGGCAATCATTGCTGCACCGGGGAAAAAAGCGCACACAAACACATAGACGAAGAAGTTTCTCGGCAGTTTGTGGAATGACAGCATGTAGATTAGGTAAGTGACGGAAACCGGGGCCAATACGCCGAGCAAGCCGTTGATTCCCAGCATTTCCCAGGTTTCTTTGCCAACCAGGGTAACACCGAGCAGGGCAGCGGAGCCCGCCAATGCTGCCCAGTGGAAACCCAGCGTCAGCGTTAGCGCAGTAAGCCACAAAAAATGCACATCCAGACCACTGAAAATTCCCACCCTGAAAATCCACAGGAAGAACAGTGCCGCTGTGCTGCCAAAGACCAGATGCTGTTGAGTCCGGTCTTGAATAAATCCGGACCATTGCAGACGGCGCGCCAGCAATATAAGAACGCTGATGAAAACTATGACTGCCAGGCTTTGCAATGTTGTCACGGTCAGCTCCGGTTATGATGATTTAAATATCGTACACCGCCCAAATTGGAGCGTGATCGGATGGCTTTTCCATTGCGCGAAGATCGTAATCGATTCCGGTTTCCTGCAGGGTCTTGTGCAACGGAGGTGTAGCAAGAATGTGGTCAATCCTCAGCCCCCGGTTGTCGTCAAAGCCTTTTGAGCGATAGTCAAACCAGCTAAAGCGGTCGTCTTCCTGTGGATTTTGTGCCCGATAGGAATCGGTCAGCCCCCAGTCATACAGCCGCTCAATCCACTCACGCTCTTCTGGCAGGAAACTGCATTTCCCGCTGCGTAGCCAGCGTTTGCGATTGTCTTCACCAATGCCGATGTCCAGGTCGGTGGGGGAGATATTCAGGTCGCCCATCACAATGACATTGTCATCCACGCTGTGGTGCTCATTAAGATGTGTCATCAGATCAGCATAGAATTTACGTTTTGCCGGATATTTGATCTCGTGGCTCTGGTTTTCCCCCTGGGGGAAATAACCGTTCAAAACTGTAACCGGCTGACCGGAATTTTCACCCTTTACGGTTACCATGATCATACGTCGCTGGGCATCTGGCTCGTCGGTGGGAAAGCCAAGCTGAACATCCAAAGGCTCTTGTCTGGTTAGCATGGCTACACCATAGTGACTTTTCTGACCGTGGAAAAATACGTGATACCCCAGAGCCTGAACAGCCTCCAGTGGAAATTGGTCGTTGTGGACCTTAATTTCCTGTAGTCCGATAACGTCGGGCTGATGTTTTTCGATCAGTGCTGCCAGTTGGTGGAGTCTGGCGCGAATTCCGTTGATATTAAAAGAAATTATTTTCATTGAAACAGTTTGTGTAGATAGCTGAAACTCACCCAATGGTAACAGAACTCATGCAGCAGCTTAACCGCTGATTTCGCGCCGTTGGCTGGAATCGGGGGAGGCAACAGCATGAACTGTCATTTTTTCTTTGAACACAGCGCGGGGCTGGCACAGTATCGCTCTCATAACTATAATCGCCAGTCTTTCCCAAATTGAGATTTGAATGTGTTCCCCAATACTGTAACAGAATCATTGTCTGAAAATCTGATCAGACAAGCTTGCCAGCTAAGTCCGGAAGAAAGAGCTGAACTTTTTATTCAATATGTACAAAAAGCACAGCAGGTCTGGTTGTTACAGGGTGACGCAGGGTTTGTTATGGTGGAGCACGGTGACAGCGTGTGTTTGCCAGTGTGGCCCCATCAGGATCTGGCAAAAGCCTGGTCCCTTTCATCACAACAACCCGCCAGGCAGATTTCGGTGGAGTTAAGTACTTTCGTTCAAACCTGGCTGCCAGGACTGATGGCAAATCAAACCGAATTACTGATATTTCCTGCCGGACCGGCCACGGATGCGCTGGCCCTGGATGGTGACGAAGTGACTAAAGCCCTGTCTGGCGAAGGTGAGGACTGAGGGTTGGTAATGAACACACAAAACAGCGCCCAGGATCTGTTGCCGCTGGCGCGGGCGGTGGCCAATGCGAGGGGATGGGATGAAGTGACCCGGCAACTGATGATAGCCGGCCGCCAGCTCAATACGCCAGAAAGCTGGTTGTGTGTTGAGGAATACGCGGTTCCCGGCTGTGAAAGTGAGGTCTGGCTGGCGCTGTCATCCGAATCAGCAGCGGCAACAATTGTGGCTTATTCACCGAGCAAGATTGTTCGCGGAGTGCTCGCCATTCTGCTTGAAAAGGCCAATCATCAGGCCTTATCCCAACTAAAGGATACTGACTTTTCAGCATACCTTACAGAAATCGGATTGGCCCGACATTTGAGCCAGTCGCGTGGAAATGGGATCCGAGAAGTGATTAAAAGGCTGAATGGCCTTGTGGGCTGAATGAGACAATTGCTGACTTTTACATGCCATCAGATGACCTGCTGTTGTGGCAAGCTTATAAACACTTCCTGAATACACTTCATATCAGGCTCTTTCAGCTTACATCGGTAGGCAATCAGTCGGGAAATGCGCTCTACTGTCGCAAAGTCATAAAGATAATTAAACAGACACGCATGGGTGAACAGCGGTGCAGCCCACACTGCAGGAAGCTGTCGCGAGGAATCGATAAAGCCGTTTATGGCAGGCATCAGGTCGGTCTGGGCGTGGGCGCTGATGCGATTGATCATGTCTACGCCCTGATTTTCATTATCGTCAATGCCGGATTCCCGGCCTTCGCGAACCAGACCAACGGCATCACCCATACCTTCACAAAGTACCAGTGTGTCCCAGTCGCCATTGTGTTGCGCCAGAGCGGGAGCAGAGTGTCCGGGCAGGATCAAAAGGGTGATAAGCATAAACCCGATTACGGGAGTGTTCCGGGCAGGCATAAATGTTCCACACACATTACCATGATATCTACATTACTGCGGTTATGCGGGGTTTGGCAATAACATCCGAGATCCCCCCCTGCTGCGTTTGTTGAGCCAGGGGGATATGAGTTAGCGGGGGCGATTTTTTTCCTCTATCCATTGGGACATATACTGGGTACTGCGCAGACTGTGGTGCCAGAGCAGTTGCTGTAGAAAGTTCGAATTGCGCCTTGCGGTCAAACTTTCAACCAGTTGCAGCAGCGCATTCTGCAAGGTTTGGCAATTGGTTTTACTGTTGAATTTTTTCTGCAGCAGAGCCGGTATTCTGGCGCAACTGGACTGCCATTCGTTGGGCTGGGTGTAGAGTCGGACTGCCGATTCTATAAAGTCACTTTCGCTTGAACACACTGCTCCTGGCCATTGTTCTGCAGCACCGATGCCTTCGGCTCCAATCGGCGTGGTTACGCTTGGCGTACCGCACTGCATGGCACTGAGTAACTTTCCTTTTACTCCTGCCCCGAAGCGCAAGGGCGCAAGCAGCACTCTCGCCTGGCGCAACGCTTCTGCAGCATCCGAAACCCAGCCGGCCACCTGAAATCCCTGGGCTTTGTCCGACAGTGCCGTCGCCTTTTTCGGCGGGTAGGCGCCATATATTGTCAGGTGTGCATCGGGTAACTGTTTGCGTATGTGTGGCCAGATTTTTTGCTTAAGCTGCAGTACCGCATCCCAATTGGGGGCGTGGCGGAAATTGCCGATGGTGACAAATCCTTCGCGGGCTTTAAACGGCGGGGTGACTTCGCTGGTTTCATCGAGTAGCAAAGGCAGGTGCAGCATCGACGATACAGGCACACCGTAATGCTGAGTCAACAACCGGTACTCGTAATCGGAGATGATCAGACTCAGGTCACTGCGTAAAATGGCCGCTACTTCACGGCAGGCCAGTTCGCTATTAAGCTCGGGCTGCATGGCATCGCGCCCTTGTTTGATGGCTTCGTGACGGGCATTTCTGAGACTGTGCAGATCTTCGGTATTCAAAACCAGGGCCGCATGAGGGCAAACTTTTCGAACCCGCCAGGAAAATTGTTCTTCGGTCATAAACCGGTCAAACACAACGATGTCCGGAGCCAGAGATTCAATGGTCTGATTGAAGGTACTGCAGTTGAGCGCTATGGTTTCGCTGGTTACATACAGGGAAGTCAGGTCCCATTTGTGTGTGCTGTCAGTCGCTGCCGTAAGGAATGTAACCCGCCAGCCCATGTCCCTCAGTGTGGTGATCAGTCCCTGCATGTTCTGTCCTGCGGCTGAGGAATTAGGCTCTGGCCACACAGCACCGATGATAACTGCGTGACGGTTGGAAATGGTTCGGGGCTGCGGAATGTCTGACACAGTAAACGGTCCTGAGGCTAACAAAGCCAGCGAGTTTAGCAAATTTGTGGTTGAATGGTACTTTGACCTGATTTTCGGAGGATGTTTGGCCACACATTGTGTATTTGGCTGCGGGTTAATCGGCTCCTATTTAGGGAGTATTCTGACTGCTAACGGGCAAAACGTTCAATTTGTCGCGCGGGGAATCTGGGCAGAGAGGCTGCAGGCCGGTTTTGTGGTGAGCGATCTGGCTGGCCGAAATCTGGACTTTGCCCGGTACAGCATAGCCGTGCCGAATAGCGGGGAGAGCAACGGGTATGCAGACGTGGTGTGGCTCACTGTTAAATGCACGCAACTGGAGCAAGCATTAATTGATGTTGCTCCGTGGATTGGACCGGAAACAGAGATACTGTGTTGTCAGAACGGCGTAGGTAGCGATGCCGCTGTCAGGCGGGCTTTTGCGGAAAATTGTGTCCGCAGGGTAATGGTTCCGTTCAATGTGGTATTTGAGTGCCCTGCAAGACTGCACAAAAGTACCGAAGGTACCCTGGTACTGGAGAATCTGCGGGGATCAGACCTGACCCTCAAACATCGGCTTGCGGAGCTGCAGCACCCCATGTTGCAGGTTCGGGCGGCCGACGATATGACGGCGGTATTGTGGGCCAAACTGCAATTGAATCTGGGTAACAGCGTGAATGCGTTATCGGGCCTGCCTGTCAGAGAAATGCTCCAGATTCGCCAGTATCGATGGGTTATTGCGGCTGCCATGGAGGAGTTGCTAGAGGTGTGCAGGGCTGAAGGTATGCAGTTGCCACTCGTTGCCAATATCCACGGGCGCTTTCTGCCGGTGTTGTTACGCCTGCCAAATTTTCTGTTCAGCCGAATCGCCCGCAGAATGCTGGATATTGACCCGAGCGCGCGAACATCAATGTGGTGGGATTTGCACAATGGCAGAAAAACTGAAGTCGAATACCTGCATGGGGCAGTGATAGCCGAGGCCAGGCGCTATAGTCTGCCATGCCCGGTTAACCAAGCCCTTTTGGAAGCGGTTGGTGAGGCAGAGCAACAGGCGACGCATCAGAGTGGATATGAAACCTGGTCTGCCCAGGAACTGAAAGATTTCGTTCGCCAAAAGCAATAATGCGCTTCAACCTCTTGAAATCTCCCCCGTATAAAATGCAGAATTGCAGCCAATTGGGTGGCACGCGCCGCCCGTTTGACCTATATGTATTAAAAATACCGGGATTAAGTACGGAGAATGCAATTGCTGTCCATTTACAGGCACAAGGCTCAGTCGCAGTCGGGTTTGGCTCACTCGCCGTCAGTTTGGTTGAAAAATGAGGTGCCTGTATGAATGTCAATGAACTTGCGGCGAATGCGAGCGAGCTGTTTGTCTTACCTGAAGCCGTTACCCGGATTAAGGAATGCATGGATGATCATTCGGCCAGCATAGACGACATAGCGGACATCATTGCGCATGATCCAGGGCTCACAGCGCAGCTTCTCAAGGTCGCGAACAGTGCCCTCTACCGTTTTCCGAACAAGGTAGAAACCATCAGTAAAGCCTTGCAGGTAATCGGTACCCGGGCCGCCTACGATTTGGCGCTTGCCTATGGGGTGTCCCACGCCTTTAATGATATATCCGCCAAAGTGATAGATTTGGACAAGTACTGGGAGCAGAGTGTCAGTTGCGGATTATTGTCAAAATACCTGGCGGAGCAGAAAGGTCAGCGTGAGTCCGAGCGATATTTTGTCAGTGGGCTGCTGCACAATGTGGGTGAACTGGTGATGGTAGCAAGCCATCCTGAGCAGGCAAGGCGCTGCGCGGCCTACAATAAACAGGTTACACCGTCGGAACTGCAAAGGGCCATTTTGGGCTTTACCTACGCAGAGCTGTCAGCAAGGCTGCTAATGCACTGGCAAATACCCCAGAGTATTTATCGGCCCGTGGGGCGGTTGCACGATGTGGCAGATAGTGAGCAGGATACGGACACCGATATCCTGAAGCTGGCTTACGTGCTGGCGCTGGATAATGTGAATGCAGATATCTATCCGAGCTATCACAATCTCAAAGAGGCTTATCATGAGTCGCTGAACTTTTCCCGAGAAGATTTGGAAGATGCGCTGGATATCACCAACCTTCAGTGTGTCAGTGTAATTTCGTTGTTCAATCCCAATTCTTTTATGCTTTATTGAGCCGATCCGCCGCTATCAGAGGGTCGGCATCACAATGTGTATCAGTCGAAGATTGCGACAGTCTGTCGGCTAAGAGCAATCACTTCACCGTCCTTATCCCAAATTGTTGCTTCGGTATGGCCATAGCCATCGGCTGCCTGGCGGGTGTGCGCCTGATAGGCGAACCAGTCGGCACCGGTGACCGGCCTGTGTGGGTGGATAAATTCGAGGTTCCAGCTCACAGTGCTGGCTGGGGCCGGGAAACGCATCATTTGCAGCAGAGTAGGGGGCCAGGCATCTATCATGGTAATAATATGGCCATCGCCGATGGCTTGGGGGGCATCTTTAAAACGCATAAAACCATGATAGTGGCTTTTGGAACGGCCAGTGAACGGAATACCGCCATCGTCAATAGCGAGATCAAAGTGACGCAGAAACTTAGGCGTAACTTTAGGTATCTGGGGAATAAATTTGGCTTTCACCGGCAGTGGCATTGAATGTGTGTCCCGGTTTTCCACCTGTATTTTCGAGCGACGGGCTAACCCAAAACAGGCCTGGCTCATCACGCATACTTTACCCTTTTGAATGGCCTGAACCATTACCTGCGAAACGTTGCTGCCTTCCCGCAGCAGTTGTGCCCTGACAGAAAATGGCATATCGACCTCCAGAGGGCCAATAAAGTTGGTGTTAAATGAACGCAGTACCCGATCTTCACGGATCCCATGTCGGGCCGCCTGGTACAGAATGCCGGCGGAAATTCCTCCAAATGCAGTGCGACCTTGTGACCAGTCACCGGTTATGGTCACATTATCAAACTGCCACTGGTGCTCATTAATGTGCTCTGGTTCAGGCAATGCAAGTAATTCATCAATCTTCATTTTTAATCTTCTGGTCGGATGAGTTGTCTGGCTTTATCCTACCTAAGTTTCGCCGCGTTCGCCAATTTGTGATTGCCTGGACCAAAGGATTGGATTGCTCCAGTTGTTATGACGAGCGGTGCAAAATGGAGAGGAAAGAGCGGGGAAAGGGCCTTGAACTGGCTGCAAAATTAACGGATATTGTGAGCAATCGCAGGGAAGCACTGAGTGAACTTCCCTCGACGTAAGTTGTCTTTTTGCTTGATGAAGTGAAGGGAAAGTTTTTCAGAGCGCGAGCTTTAACACATGGAGCTGTTCTAGTGGATAGAATATTGAGTAGGTTTTTTTACCTGATGGTTGTTTTGGGTTTCTCCCAGGTTTGTCTTGCCGAAGACGAACTGACGTCCGATCAGATTAAACAGTACAAAAAGGGAATTTTTGAGATAGTCACATTAAAACTGGAAGATACAACCGAATACAAAGACGATTTTCCTTTCGATTTGATTCCCTTTCACATTCGCAACGATAAATATTACAGCGTCGGAACCGCATTTCTGATTGGTGAGGATACGTTTGTATCTGCTGCACATGTTTTCCAAGTCGGATATCGCTCACAGTTTTCAAACAATTTTTCAATCCGTGACCACCAGGGGCAGGTGTTCAAGATTGTTGAAATTGAAAAATACTCGGATTACCGCGACCTTGTGCAGTTCAAAATCAAGCAGGATACTTCGGATTATTACAACTTTGCTATCGCACAAAACTACGAAGCAGGCGATACGGTATATGCGGCGGGCAATGCGTTGGGTGAGGGGGTAATTTTCCGCAAAGGGTCACTGACGTCCTTTACCTATGAACCCGTAAACGGGCTTTGGAAAAATATCCGTTTTTCTGCCGCTGCTTCTCCGGGTAACAGTGGCGGCCCCTTGCTGAATCTGGCCGGTGAAGTCATCGGGATTGTGACCAAAAAGTCCACCAGCGAAAACCTTAACCATGCGTTGCCAATTCAGGAACTGGTGGAATTTACTACGGAAAGCGCGGAATTTTTTGACAACCAGCTGGCTGAGATGGAATCCACCAAGACTCACCGATACACCTGGAAGTTTTCCACGCCGTTACCCAAAAGCATTTCGGAGCTTCGCCAGGAGGCTGAAAACAGTCTGTATTCCCGGTTTGTCAGTGGCCGGCAGGAATTTGAGGAGAAATATCAGCAGGATATTTTCCCCAATCATCCTAACGTAAGTAAATATTTAAAGAACCAGTCCAATGAGAACATGTTGTCAGTGATCGACATCAATGGAAACGGAGAGTGGTTTCTGTTTGAACCTTCCGATACACGGGTGGTGAAAATTCACGAAGATGAATCCCTGTATTTCAGCTCAAGCGACAAGATGTTAGGGGACTACCAGTTTACGCTTGATAAGCCGCAAGGAACCAAGCTGATTGACTTCATCAACAATAAGAAGGGTATTCTGGACGGATTTTTGAATTCGGTGCAGTGGCATCGCACGGTTATGAATACCCAGGTTCACATCAGTTCCTACGGTGAACCCGCTTACGAGGAAGCTATCAAGGACGTGTATGGCCGGGTATGGCACATGGCTATCTGGAACGATACTTACTCTGACAGAGGGATCATGATTTACTGTTTACCGGTGCCTAAAGGGGTGGCGTGTGATTTGTCGGAAAATTCAACCGCCGCCATTGAGGTTGAGAAGTTGTCCTATCATGAGAATCTGCATCGGATCATGCTGTCTTATTCGGCAAAAATGAGTGAGTGGCAGGAATTTGTCAGCCTGCCAAAGGAAATGTTGCCGGCGTTTCTGCACAAGGCCAAGGTGAGTGTTGAAGATTCGAACATTGCGTTCTCTATCGGTAATCTGTCGGGTGCGCTGTCTGATCTCAAAATGGATGGGGACAGTGAGCTCTATCTGGCTGTTGAGATAGACCCGTATCAGCAGGATCAACTGGTTGTCGGGCACGCGAACTTTACCCCCAACGCCAATGAGGACAACGCCTACTATGTCTCCAAATATTACGATTTGAAGGAAAATGCCTCGGAGAATTACCAAGATTTCTGGGCTAAATTCACCACCCTCAAATCGCCGTACAATTTTGAGATTATTGATGAAGGTAAACTTATCAAGAAGATGATGAATCTCTCAGCCAACGGAAAGGGAGCGAAGCTGACCCAGGGAAGCGGCGATGATATGGGTTTTCTGGCAGGGTGCCAGGTTCAGTCCGACGTATCAATTGATGAACTGAATCGCACCTGTGATGCGTTTATCAACGGTATTGATTAACCTTTGACATGGAAAAGCCCGCTCTTTGGAGAATATCAGAGAGCGGGCTAAAGGCTTAAACTTTGGAAGGGTTCAGGCCGCCTACCGGCAGCCCGAGCATTTCACGGGTAACCAGCACAACGCCCTTTTCAGAAACGCGGAATCCACGGGCTTTGTCTTCTTCGTGGTCGTAACCGATGACGGTTCCTTCAGGAATGGTACAGCCGCGATCAATAATAACCTTACGCAGTTTGCAGTGGCGTTTGATTTCTACGTCCGGCAGGATCACCGCTTCTTCTATCAATCCGTAGGAGTGGACTCTCACGTTCGAGAATACCAGGCTTCTTCTCAGGGTGGATCCTGAGATAATGCAGCCACCGGAAACTACCGAATTGATGGCCTCTCCGCGACGGTCCAAATCTTCCCAGACAAATTTCGCAGGCGGGAGTTGTTCCTGATAAGTCCAGATTGGCCATTTTTGGTCGTATAGATTCAGTTGGGGCACCGGTGCCACCATTTCCATGTTGGCTTCCCAGAAAGAATCTATGGTTCCTACATCGCGCCAGTAGGCATTGCCGCTATTGCTGTTTTTGAACGGAAATGCGTAGACGGGATGATCCTTGATAATCGACGGAATGATGTCTTTACCGAAATCCCGCTCAGAGCCGGTATTTTTGGCGTCTTTTCGCAGTTGCTCGAACAGGAATTCGGTATCAAATACGTAGTTCCCCATTGAAGCTAAACAACGGGTTGGGTCATTGGGTAACGGTGGTGGATTGGCTGGCTTTTCCTCAAAACCGAGGATCCGGTAATTTTCATCAACTTCCATAACCCCGAATGCGCCTGCGGCCTCTTCGAGAGGAACCGACATGCAGGAAACCGTCATTTTAGCTCCGCTTTCCACGTGATGTGCCAGCATATTGCCGTAATCCATACGATATATATGATCACCGGAGAGGATCATGACAAACCGGGGTAACTCATCACGAATGATGTCGATGTTCTGGAATACCGCATCGGCGGTGCCTTCGTACCAGTTGTCGGAAAAACGCTGGGAAGCAGGAAGAATTTCAATGGATTCGCCCAGCTCCTTTTTGAAGTGCCCCCATCCGCGCACCAGATGCCGGATCAGAGAGTGGGATTTGTATTGGGTGACCACCCCTACACGGCGAATGCCGCTGTTGATACAGTTTGATAAAGGAAAATCGATAATACGAAATTTTCCGCCAAAATAAAGTGCCGGCTTTGCACGCCAGGTTGTCAGTTCATGCAAACGAGACCCTCTGCCTCCAGCCAGGATTAACGCGTAGGTATCGCGGGTCAGGTTACTGATATAGCGCGAACTGTTGTCAGCCATATTATCGCTCTCCATGTAATAAAAACACGATACTGCTGTGCCATTTTTGTTCGGGTGTTTCTGATTTTCGTGGTAATGTTAAGTCCATATTACACAAGAAATAATTATTCACCAGCCTGTGAATTCCATGACTGATACAGATATTCGTCGCAAAGTGATTTTTGACCACGATGGCGGCATCGATGACTTGCTTTCACTGATCCTGCTTTTAAGCCTTCCAACCGTTGATTTACAAGGTGTTAGCATAACTCCGGCAGACTGTTATGCGGACGATGCACTGACCAGCACCCTGAAGTTACTGACCCTGACTGGTCAGACCCATATTCCCGTCAGCGTTGGGGAGTTAGCGGGTCCCAACCCGTTTCCACCGGACTGGCGTGCCCAGCCAAAGATTTGTCATTCGGTACCCGCAATGCTGCGGGTCAGTGAGAATCGACACAATGTGGTATCGCAACCTGCTCACGAGTGGATGGCGTCTTTTCTGATGCAAAGTGATGAACCGATCACTGTGTTGATGACCGGGCCCGCCACCAATTTGGCCTGGGTGCTGTCACACCACCCCGAACTGGCCGAAAAAATTGAGCAGGTGATATGGATGGGCGGGGCTATAAATGTCAAAGGTAACGTCGCAATGCATGACCATGATGGCAGTGCCGAATGGAATGCGTACTGGGACCCAAAGGCCACCGAAACACTGATAGCAAGCCAAGTACCGGTTTGTTTGGTTCCTCTGGACGCAACCAACGCTCTGCCGGTCGACCGCGCTTTCCTGCGGCAACTGGCGGATTGTCAGACTGAGGTTTCTGATCTGGCAGGGCAATTCTGGGCGGCAACGGTAACCGCTATTCCAGCCTATGAATTTACCTATTTTCTGTGGGATATACTGGCGACCAGTGTACTTGGGCTGGAAGCCGACTGTTACCGGGTCCGAAGCGGCAGGGTGGTGGTAGATACCCAAAGTCCGTCTGCTGGCAGGATCAGTCTGGCTGAGGGCGCACCAGGGCATTTCATAGAATGGCTTGAAGATGTTGATGGTGACAGGGTAAGAGCTTTTGTTTTAAAACAATTTTCCCGCCAGTTTAACGAATTTAATGCTGCCAATTGTTAATGTGGTGTTATAGAATCTTGGGTTCAGACACTTAAGAACGGAGTTCTGCATGGCCGTGTTAAAGAAATTGCTTTACGGTGCAGTAGTCCTGGTTGTGGTAGTGGCAATGGCCGGGTTTATGTTACCGAAAGAGTACACGGTGGAGCGAAGTATCGTGATTGATGCGCCACCTGAAGAGATTTACGCAAATGTGGTTGATTTGCGCGCCTGGCCCCAATGGGGCGTCTGGTTTAAGCGCGATCCTGAAATGAAAATTACCTATTCAGGCCCGGACCGGGCTATCGGTATGAGAACGACCTGGCAGAGCCAAACCGAGGGTGATGGTGAGATGGAAATCACCGAATTGCATCACAACCGCCAGGTTGTCTACAGCCTTTATTTTCCTGAGTTTGATATGGGGTCTACGGGAAAATTCCTGCTTGAACCGGTTTCAGAAGGCACCCGGGTAACTTGGAGTGATCAGGGCAGCGTCGGTATGAACCCGGTGGACAGATATTTTGTTCTGATGATTGACAACCTCATCGGACCGGATTTTGAAACCGGCCTGCAAAATCTGAAAACGGTGATAGAAAACCGGGGCTGAGCCGAGTTGTCCCCATCCCCCTGAGGGGGACAACCTGGTTAGGCCGAACAAGCCCGCTTTCTGAATGGCCCTGGGGTATTGCTCAGCAGATGCACTAAACTTTCCTTTTTATGAGCGGTTTCATCCACTCTCGTTCATCCTTGCTGGCAGTACAGCGATATTCTGATTTCAAAGCAAACCCAGCAGTGTTCACAATTTAGTTCAAGAGGTTACTCATGCCATGTTTGAAAATTGCCACTCTGTTGCTGGGTATTATTCCGGCTGTCGCTATGTCTCAGGCCGGTAATGTCAAAGACAATCGTGACAAGCTCGCCGATGACCCCACAAAAGTGATAACCAAAGTTGGTGTTTCCTACGCCGACAATTTTGATTTTGATGACAGCAATGTTTCCGTGTCAGGTTCGTTTGCGTTTGATCAGGCTCGCAAAATCAATCTCAGAGTGAACAGCGACGCCAGCGAGTGGCGGGTTGGTGGTTCCTGGTTGTTCCCGTTAACCATCATCAATTTCAATTTTGGCAAGAACCAGTATGTTAATGGTGCGAATCAGACCAATTACAGTATTGGTACTTTTATGCCACTGAGTTACTTTGGGTTTGTCCCCGGTGGGTTTCAAATTTTTCCCATGGCCGGATACACCTATAACGACGGCGAGTATCCCGAGTGCTCAGAACCGTGCTCCACCGACAACATCACCGTAGATATTTCACCGGAAGGTGGCTTTCATATGGTGTCTTCAAAAGGTGGCAGTGGTTAGCTTGGGGCTTTTTCACTCAAACCGCTGCAGACGCACTGGACAATGCTCAGCTTCCTGGCGGCCAGTTATGGTTCAAAGAACGCCGAGGGCGAAAATTATAAGGGCGTATTCGGAGGGCTGGGATTGAGCTTTGCTCCCAATTCAACCCACTCACTGAGTGTATTTGGCTTTTTTATGAACAACAATACGTACCTCGATGAAGCTGACAAGCGAGTCAGTGTGTCTTATACCTATCAGTTTGACTGAGAGGTATTCTGCCATCTGGGGGCTTCGTTTTAATTGCTGGCAACACGATCCCGCTTTTCGACGGGTTTTTTAATGAAAGGCTCTGTGGTGTACCTTAAGTTATTTAGTGAATCATCCGAAAGGCCCGTCGTCGCATACAAGGGCGCTATGGAGCAAAAGCTGAAATAGGGAGAGATGTCTGCTGTGAAAAATACGGGTAAGCGACGATTGCTGGCAGCCCTGACCCTGAACAAGCTTGCCGACTTGCTGATTTCCGCCAAAACGACGTTACCCGCTCTTCTTACATTGGCAGGTGCACCGGCCTGGATGATTGGCTGGCTTGTGCCGATACGGGAGTCCGGTGCGTTGTTGCCCCAGGCCGTGTTTGGAATTGCCCTGAGAACCATTCGGGCCCGTCATTGGGTCTGGCGGGCTGGAATGGCTGTGCAGGGGCTTATGGCGCTGGTGATGATCGCCGCTGTGTTGTTTATGTCACCATGGTTTGCTGGAATGACGGTATTGTTGGCTTTGGCGCTATTCTCTGTCGCAAGGGCGGGCTGCTCCCTGACCATGAAGGACATTCAGGCTGGCTTGGTACCCAAAGGGCAACGTGGCCGTTTAATTGGAATAGCCGCCAGTTTGTCCGGGGCATTGACGCTTGCCATAGCAGTGCCGCTGGTGGTTTATCAGCCACAACTGGCGGATGGCTGGTTGATAGCGCTGGTGGCATTGGCGGCACTCGGTTTTGCCTGTGCAGTGCTGGTGTTGTGGCCGGTAAAAACCTTTGTGAATATTGAGCAGGATGGTAAACGTGTACCGTCGTTAACCCAGGGCTGGAATTTTGATCCGGTAGTCTATCGGTTTGTTCTGGTACGTGGGCTGTTTGTTCACTCTGCATTGGTGGCACCGTATTTTATGCTTGAAAGCCAACATAATGCGCAATCGCTGTTGCCGGTTTACCTGGCGGGGCAGGCCCTGGCCTCGCTGACGAGCGGTTTTGTGTGGGGCCGGGTTGCGGATCACAGTGCCCGGTTGACATTGCAACTGGCTGGAATGCTGGCTATCGCTGCCTGTATGGGGCTGGTGATACTGACCCAGGCTTCACTGTTTCAATCGGCATTGCTGTTTTTCGTTTTGTCGGTTGCCCATTCCGGAGTGCGTTCCGGGCGTAAGACATTCAGCCTTGATGTGAAGGATGGGCAGAATCGCACGGAGCTTGTGGCATTCAGCAACACGGCGATAGGGGGAATTCTGCTGTTTTTCGGCGTGCTGTATTCTGTATTGGGTGAGTTGCTCAGTTTCAGTCTGGTCTATCCAATGTCGGCAATGTTGCTTGCTGGCGTTTTGCTGACCGGCTTCCTGCCGGATGAAAAGAAACATTAAATCCCTGCCTGGGTTCAGACTGCGTGGCTAACCCATTCTCTGGAAACCCGGGAAGAGGGTTGCCGTTCGAGTTTCTGGCTTATCGTTTTACCGGCCGCGATCACGGCTTCCAGATTCACCCCGGTTTCTATTCCCATTCCGGCAAGCATGTACACCACATCTTCGGTAGCAACGTTTCCTTCGGCTCCGTTGGCATAAGGGCAGCCACCCAAACCAGCGACGGATGAGTCTATTGTTGTGATGCCGTGTTGTAGCGCAATCACAAGGTTGGTAAGAGCCTGACCATAGGTGTCATGAAAGTGGGCGGCCAACATATTCACTGGGACCACACCGGTAACTTTTTCAATCAGATTTCCGGTGGCCAGAGGTGTGCCTACGCCCGTGGTGTCGCCCAGAGAAACCTCATAGCAGCCCATACTGATGAGCTCGGCGGTCACGGATGCTACCGAAACGGGGTCAACGTAGCCCTCGTAAGGGCAACCCAATACACAGGAAACATAGCCCCGCACTTTGATACCCACATTTTTTGCTTCAGCCAGCACCGGTTTGAACCGGGCCAGGCTTTCACTAATGCTGCAGTTTATGTTTTTACGCGAAAAACTTTCAGAAGCGGAAGCAAATACGGCGACTTCGTCTGCTTTGGCGTTGATGGCGGCTTCCAGGCCCTGTAAATTTGGCGTCAGGGCGGAATATACCACCCCAGGGTGTCGCACTATGCCGGCAAAAACGTCGGCGGAATCGGCCATTTGAGGTACCCATCGGGGGGATACAAAGCTGCCGGTTTCGATGCGTTTCAGGCCCGCATTTGCCAACTGGTTCACCAGGTCAATCTTGTCTTCAGTGGAAAGAATAACAGCTTCATTCTGCAGCCCGTCACGGGGCCCGACTTCCACGATACTCACCTTCCGGGGAAAATCATGCTTCATAAGGTTCATACTCCAGCAAGGTTGTGCCGCCGTCGACCAAATCGCCAGCGGCGAAAAAATACTGCTTAACTTTGCCGTCCACAGGGGCGGTGATGCAGTGTTCCATCTTCATGGCTTCCATGATCATAAGGGTTGCTCCTGCTTTTACCTGCTCACCTGGCTCGGCAGTCAGCTTCACAATGGTTCCGTTCATGGGGGCCTGAAAAGAAGGGTTCGCACCGGCAATTTCCGTATCACCCAGATCCGGCGTGACCGCCGCGAAACGCAATGCGTGGCCAGCGGTGAATATGACAAATCCCTGTTCATTACCGGACCAAGCGACCCGGCTGCGATGGCCGTTAATGATGGCATGGATGTAGTGACCTTCCAGCGAACCACTCACTTGCCAAACTTGTTGGCGGTATTGAACCTGCCATGAGCCCGGGGCAGGTTCAATACCTTTGGAAGGGGTAATGTACAACTCAA
Organism: Alteromonas aestuariivivens; assembly: GCF_003367475.1. GTDB lineage: Bacteria > Pseudomonadota > Gammaproteobacteria > Enterobacterales > Alteromonadaceae > Alteromonas > Alteromonas aestuariivivens. The sequence continues at coordinate 227,382 of NZ_QRHA01000003.1, read as the reverse complement.
ACTCCTGGTTGCCCGCGGTTAACCGCAGTTGCTGGCAGTGCACTTCGTTTGCCCGCCACGCATTTTGCAGGGACCATGGGGAGTGGGGGTCCTCGCGGTTTATCGTGCTCCCTCGTTGTCTGTTTAGCATTTCAAGCAGTGCCATTATCGCCAGGGTGTCTTCTGCCAGTTCCGGGCGCCCGGGAAGTAACTGGTCCTGGTACAAGTCGATAAAGGTGGTAACCAGACGTGCAGAGCGAAATGGCTCACTGGCAGCGACGGAGTACAAAAAAGGAATGTTGGTGGTTACACCATCCACATAATACTGTTGCAGGGCGCTTAAAAGGCGCTGGAGAGCCTTGTCCCGGTTTTCATCCCACACCACCAGCTTGGCTATCATGGGGTCGTAAAACACCGACACCTCGTCGCCTTCCTGTACCCCCGTGTCAACACGGGTGTGAGTGTCTTCCTCTGGGGGCTGCAGCATTTTCAATCTGCCGGTTGAAGGTAAAAAGCCGTTGGCAGGATCTTCAGCGTAGATTCTGGCTTCAAAAGCATGGCCTTTGGCCGTGAGTTGTTGTTGACTTTTGGGCAGCGGTGCTCCTTCTGCCACACGCAGCTGCCACTCCACCAGATCTTCACCGGTAATTTTTTCGGTGACCGGATGCTCTACCTGCAACCGGGTGTTCATTTCCATAAAATAAAACTGGCCGTCTTCGTCGAGCAGAAACTCTACCGTACCGGCTCCAACATAATCGATGGCCTGAGCAGCCCGCAGCGCCGTTTCCCCCATCTGTTTACGCAGAGCTGCGCCAAGGCCCGGAGCGGGCGCTTCTTCGATGATTTTTTGGTGTCTCCGCTGCACTGAGCAATCCCGCTCAAACAGGTAAACTCCCTGGCCGTGCTGATCACAAAAAATCTGAACTTCAACATGGCGGGGGCGGGTAAGGTATTTCTCCACCAGCATGGCGTCATCGCCAAAGCTGGCCAGGGCCTCGCGCCTGGCAGCTTCAAGAGCGGCGGTAAAATCTTCCTGCCGCCATACCTGGCGCATGCCTTTTCCCCCACCTCCGGAGCTGGCTTTCAACAGCACCGGGTAGCCCATCTCCTGAGCGGCTTTTTGCAATGCTGTGTCAGACTGGTCGTTGTCGTGATAGCCGGGGATTAATGGAACCCCGGCCTTTTGCATGATTTTTTTTGCTGCCGATTTGGAACCCATTGCCTCAATGGCGGCAGCAGGCGGGCCGACGAAGATAATCTGATTGTTTTCACACAGGCGTGCAAAGTCGGCGTTTTCCGACAGGAAGCCGTAACCAGGGTGGATGGCATTCGCGCCCAGCTTACGGGCTGCGGCGATAATTTTGTCGGCAGCCAGATAGCTTTCTTTTGCCGGGGGAGAGCCAATATGAATTGATTCATCGGCCAGGGCAACATGCAATGCGCTGGCGTCGGCGTCCGAGTATACAGCCACAGTAGCAATGCCGATTTTTCGGGCCGTACGGATAATGCGGCAGGCAATTTCCCCTCGATTTGCAATAAGCAGTTTGTCTATCATGCTCCGGGCTCCTGCCATTGGGCGGGGCGCTTCTCAAAGAACGCATGCAATCCTTCCTGGCCTTCATTGGATACCCGGATCCGCGCTATCATCTGGCTCGTGGTGTCCATCAACCCCCGATTTATCGGCTGGCCGGAAACCTGCTGAACCAGCAGTTTGGACTCTCGTACGGCAACCGGGCCGTTGGCAAGAATGTGGCCCAGTAAATTTTCGATGCAGCGGCCCAGTTCCTCTTCGGTAACAGCTTCGCTGAGTAACCCAAAGCGCTTGGCCCTGCGGGCAGAGAAAACTTCTGCGGTTTGAAAATAGCGTCGGCATTCCCGCTCTCCGATGGCTTTGATGACGTACGGGCTGATGGTCGCCGGAATCAAGCCAACCCTGGCCTCGCTGAAACAGAACTTGCTCAGCAGGCTGCCAACGGCAATATCACAGCAGGCAATCAGCCCTACAGCGCCACCAAATGCAGCCCCCTGTACTCTGGCAATGGTGGGTTTCGGCAGGGTGTAAAGGGTTTGCAGCATGCCCGACAGAGCAAGGGCGTCCTGGCGATTTTGCTCTTCGGTGTAGTTTGCCATGCGCTGCATCCAGTGCAGGTCGGCTCCGGCACAGAAGGTATTGCCGCTTGCCTGCAGAATCAAAGCCCGCACTGCGTCGTCTTGGGCAGCCCGGTTAAAACAGTCGGTCAGTTCCTTGATCATGGTATCGTCGAATGCATTGTGCTTGTGCGGGCGGTTCAGTGTAATGCTTGCAATGCCACGTTTATCAACGACATACAAAAGGGTTTCTAGCTGTGAGTTCATTTCTGGTTTCCCTTTATGGTTACATTCGAAATACACCGAATGTGGTGTCTTCCAGTGGCTTGTTCAGGCATGCAGAGAGCGATAAGCCCAAAACCATGCGGGTGTCTGCGGGGTCAATCACGCCGTCATCCCACAAACGGGCGGAAGCGTAGTAGGGGTGGCCCTGTTTTTCATAGGTTTCAATAATAGGTTGTTTGAATTCTGCTTCCTGCTCGGCTGACCAGTTTTCTCCGCTGCGTTCTTTTTGTTCCCGTTTAACCCGAGCCAGGACTCCGGCGGCCTGTTCACCACCCATTACCGAAATTCGGGCGTTTGGCCACATAAACAGAAATCTTGGGTCGTAGGCGCGTCCGCACATTCCATAGTTACCTGCACCAAAGCTGCCGCCAATGAGCACCGTCAGTTTGGGAACTTTGGCGCAGGCCACTGCCGTGACCATTTTGGCGCCGTGCTTGGCGATGCCGTCTGCTTCGTATTGTTTGCCAACCATAAAGCCAGTGATGTTCTGCAGGAAAATCAGCGGAATTTTCCGTTTGGCACACAATTCAATGAAGTGAGTCCCTTTAAGAGCGCTTTCACCAAACAGAATGCCGTTGTTGGCTACGATGCCAACCGGGTAGCCAAACAAACGGGCAAAGCCGCACACCAGAGTGGTACCGTACAGGGGTTTGAATTCGTCAAGCTCCGAGCCGTCGACAATCCGGGCGATGATTTCCCGGACATCCACGGTTTGACGGCTGTCGGCGGGAACAATGCCATACAGCTCTTCCGGCGGATAAAGCGGCTCTCGGCTTGGCTGGACATCAAGCTGGATGTGCTTAACCCGGTTTAGCCGGGCAATGGCGTCCCGGGCCAGTTCAAGTGCATGGTGGTCGTTATTGGCCAGTTGGTCAGCGACTCCGGAAGTGCGGGTATGAACCTCACCACCCCCCAATTCTTCGGCGCTGACAATTTCACCGGTCGCTGCTTTGACCAGCGGCGGCCCACCAAGAAATATGGTGCCCTGCTGTTTGACAATAATACTCTCGTCGGCCATGGCGGGAACGTATGCACCGCCTGCAGTGCAAGAGCCCATGACAACCGCTATCTGAGGAATGTTCTGGGCGGACATGTTGGCCTGATTGAAAAAAATTCGCCCAAAATGCTCCCGGTCCGGAAACACCTCGTCCTGGCGAGGTAAATTCGCGCCGCCAGAATCAACCAGATAGATGCAGGGCAGGTGATTTTGTTCAGCAATGGTCTGGGCACGCAAGTGCTTCTTGACCGTCATTGGGTAGTAGGTGCCGCCTTTAACCGTGGCATCGTTGGCCACAATCATGCACTCAGTGCCCGAAACACGTCCAATTCCGGCGATGACACCGGCGCAGGGAACATAGTCTTGGTAAACATTCCAGCCAGCGAGCTGGCCGATTTCCAGAAAAGGGGAGCCGTCATCCAGCAGGTAATTAATGCGTTCCCGGGGCAGCAGTTTACCCCTGGCCTGATGGCGCGTTGCGGCGTCTTCCCCACCGCCGAGTTTGATTTTTGCCACTTTTTGGCACAGGTCATCAACCAGGCTGCGCATGTGCTTTGTGTTGTGCGCATACGATTCGGCTTTGGTGTTGATCCTGGATTTAACAACGGGCATACCGCCTCCAATTTAAAGACAATGTCGCACAGGGCAGAAATCTGGCCGGCCGGTCATGGAATTATTCCGTTTCCCTGAACAGTTCACGGCCAATCAGCATTCGCCTTATTTCCGAAGTTCCGGCACCAATTTCATACAGTTTGGCATCTCTGAGTAAACGCCCTGTGGGGTAGTCATTGATGTACCCGTTGCCTCCCAGCAACTGAATGGCGTCCAGCGCCATGCGGGTGGCCAGTTCGGCAGAATAAAGAATGGCGCCGGCGGCATCCTTGCGTGTGGTTTCACCCCGGTCACAGGCTTTGGCCACGGTGTAAACGTAGGCTCTGGCAGCATTCATTTGGGTGTACATGTCGGCAACCTTGCCTTGCACCAGCTGGAATTGTCCGATGGATTGCCCGAACTGCTGCCGGTCATGAATGTAAGGAATGACAGCGTCCATACAGGCCTGCATTATTCCAAGTGGCCCACCGGACAGTACCAGCCTTTCATAATCCAGACCGCTCATCAGCACCCGGCTGCCACCCCCAACTTTACCCAGCACGTTTTCTGCAGGAACTTCACAGTTTTCAAACACCAGTTCACAGGTGTTGGAGGAACGCATACCCAGTTTGTCCAGCTTTTGCGCCCGGCTAAAGCCCGGGGCGTCCCGCTCGATGATAAATGCCGTGATGCCTTTTGAGCCGGCGTCGGGGTCGGTTTTTGCGTAAACCACGAAGGTATGTGCGTCGGGACCGTTGGTGATCCACATTTTGTTGCCATTGAGAATAAAGCAATCACCGTGGCGTTCAGCTTTCAGCTTCATACTGACAACGTCGGAGCCAGCGTTGGGTTCACTCATTGCCAGTGCACCAATCTGTTCACCTGTCACCAGCCCGGGAAGGTAACGTTCCTTTTGGGCATCGGTACCGTTTCGATAGATTTGGTTTACACAAAGGTTTGAATGCGCACCATAACTCAGCCCAATACCCGCGGATGCCCGGCTGACTTCCTCCATGGCTATGGTATGGGCAAGGTAACCCATTTCTGAACCACCGTACTGTTCAGACACAGTGATGCCCAATAAGCCCATATCGCCGAGCTTTGGCCATAATGAATTCGGGAACTGATTGTTCTCATCGGCTTCAGCTGCAAGTGGGGCAATTTCTTTCCGGGCAAAGTGTTGCACGTGCTCGCGGAGCATATTGATGTCATCACCAAGGTCAAAATTGAGAGTAGGGTACGGGCGGGTCATTATTGATTTCCTTGTCGTATTTCTGCGAGTTCTTCCCGGCAGCGAGCTTCAACCTCGTCCAGTTCACTGAGTAGCATCTGGATGTCGTCCAGTTGTTGAAGCAGGGTAGTGCGCTTATTCGCAGTCATTGCCAGCATGGTTTCCAGCTGAACCGCCGAATTTGGATTCACGTCATACAGTTCAAAAAGATTTCGTACCTCAGCCAGAGAAAATCCCAGCCGTTTTCCGCGCAATATCAGCTTCAGCCTCACTCTGTCCTTGTTGTGGTAAACCCGATTCTGGCCGATTCGGGTTGGGGTGATTAAGCCCTGCTCCTCATAAAATCGAATGGATCGGGTCGTAATATCGTACTCCTTGGCCAGCTCACCAATGGAGTAAGTAGTTTCAGAATGGTTAAGGGTCATCACGCCAGTCCTGTAGGACCCACCAGGGGTCAAAGTATTAACTTAACGTTAACGTAAATTGAATTTAACGTTAAGGTAAATTAACATTTTGATAACGTCAACATCCAGAGCAGGTAACTTGGAGTAATACCAAAGCACTGTGTTTTCTTTTTTACACAGGCGCTACCCTGTCTCTCTTACTGAGCAACAGATTGTCCGGCCCTGGGCACCGCAACAGGGGGCAATCGCTGACAACGGAACCCGACATGAGCAGTGAAAATATCGTTATTGTGGCGGCTAAGCGCACGCCAATGGGAAGTTTTAACGGCAGTCTGACTTCTGTGACCGCCACGCAACTGGGGGCGGTTGCCATCCGCGCCGCGTGTGAAGGTATGGATAGTAACCAGATTGATGAGGTGATCATGGGCTGCGTACTGCCTGCCGGGCTTGGCCAGTCTCCAGCCAGGCAGGCATCCCTGGAAGCCGGGTTACCATTGCATGCCGGAGTAACTACCATCAATAAGGTTTGCGGTTCAGGCCTGAAAGCGGTGATGCTTGCGCATGACATTATTCGGGCAGGCAGTGCAGATGTTGTGTTGGCCGGGGGGATGGAGAGCATGAGCAATGCGCCGTACCTGCTGCCGAAGGCTCGTTCCGGATATCGTATGGGTCATGGTCAGGTGCTGGACCACATGATGCTGGATGGACTTGAGAACGCGTATGACGGCAAGGCGATGGGGTGTTTTGCACAGGCCACCGCCGATCAGGAAGGTATCACCCGAGTTCAAATGGATGAATTTGCACTGGGATCGCTGGGCAAAGCCCAGGCGGCCATTGACAAGGGCGAATTCAAGGATGAAATAGCGGCCGTAACCGTGACTGATCGAAAAGGCGAAACCGTTGTGGATACCGACGAAGGCCCCTTGGTTGCACGGCCTGAAAAAATACCGGTTTTGCGCCCTGCGTTTAAAAAGGATGGGACCGTTACCGCCGCAAATTCAAGTTCCATTTCAGATGGTGCAGCTGCACTGCTGCTGATGTCAGAATCCAGGGCCAGGGATTTAGGACTAACGGCGCTGGCAAAAGTGGTTGCGCACACAACGCATTCAATTGAGCCTGAAAATTTTACTTTGGCACCGGTAGGAGCAATGAAAAAGCTGCTGCAGAAAACCGGGTGGTCACTTGATGATGTGGATCTTTTTGAGATAAACGAAGCCTTTGCGATGGTCACCATGCTGGCGATTTCCGGCCTTGGCCTGGACCCCGACAAAGTGAATATTAAGGGAGGGGCCTGTGCTTTAGGGCATCCTATCGGCGCTTCAGGTGCGCGTATTCTGGTGACTCTGTTACATGCTTTGCGGCAAAAAGGGCTTAAACGGGGTATCGCTTCTTTGTGTATCGGAGGTGGGGAAGCCGTGGCCGTTGCCATTGAGTCGGTCTAGTTTTAACTTTTCTTTTCGTTGCGGTTTTCAGCTGATCGGAATCTTTTTTGTTCAGACTCTGAGCACCGCAGCGCAAATGGGCAGGATCGGTGGTTGCAATAATCTGTGCGAGCATGGATACTGGTCGACAACATTAAATTTGTTTTGCTGTGCGGAAACTTACCTTGGTGTCGAAGCGTCATTTGTTGCAAATCTGCTACGCCTTTATGTTGGGTTCACTGGTCGCCATCAGTGCCGGTGCCGAACAAGCAAAACAACCGGTAACCTACTGTATTGACCCGAACTGGATGCCCTATGAGGCCATTAGAGACGGCAAACATATTGGCATTTCTGCGGATTACCTCCGCCTGATAGGCGAACTGGCTGAGATTGATTTTCAACTGGTTGAAACCGAGAGTTGGGGGCAGTCTCTGGAGTTTATAGAGCAAGAGCGGTGTATGGTGATCCCGCTTCTCAACGTCACGCCTTCCCGCCGACAGTTTCTCAGTTTTACTTTGCCGTATTTCGAAGCTCCCAACGTTATTGTTGCACGGGCCGGCACACCCATACTGCAAGGGTATGCGGGAATTGGAGACCGCCTGCTGGGAGTGGTACAAGGTTACCGTCATGCAGAGTATCTGGCCCGTTACTACCCGGACATTCGGGTGGAATATGTGGAGTCGGAAAGTGAAGGCATAAAGCGGCTTGCTGCCGGCGAAATCGACCTGTTGGTTGGGTCGCTGCTCAGTGTGAATGCCAACATGAATAATCTGAACGTGAAAAATCTGATTATCACCGGGTATGCGGAGCCTTATGACTCTCTGGGATTCGGTGTCAATAAGCATTTCGCTGATCTGGTTCCCCGTCTCAACAATGCGATTGAAGCCATCCCCGAGGCCCGAAGGGTAGACATCTACAAACGCTGGAATAATGTTCAGATTTCCCGTCAGCAGGATTACACTGAGTCGGTAGTGTTTGTTGTTTTGCTGATTTCCATCATTGCCGTATTTTACTGGCGTCGGCGGGTTATTCGCCAATGCAATACGATGCTGAGTGAGAAAAACGAAGAGTTGGAGTCCCTGCAGTCGGCGCTGGTAGAAAAGAACCGCACACTGGAGTTTTTGTCGTCCCACGATTCGGTTACCGGGCTGTATAACCGTAACTACATGATGCATAAAGCCGAAGAGGAAGTGTCCCGTTTCCAGCGTTTTCACTCATCCGCTACCCTTTTACTGCTGGAGTTATCCAATCTGGACGAACTACTTGCCGTACATGGCGTGAGCACCAAAGACAATGTGCTGAAAACCGTGGCTGGCATTTGCTTGTCAGTGGTCAGGGAAGTCGACATTGCCGGTCGGTGGGGAGGGGAGTCTTTTTTGATCCTTTGCCCGCAAACCCCAATCTCTGCCGCCAAGGTTCTGGCTGACAGGCTGATATCTGCCGTTAATCAGCATCGTGAACTGAATCAGTATGGCATTCAGGTCGCTGTCGGCCTGGCTGCCCTTGAAAATAATGAGACTTTCACTGACTGGTACGACCGTACCTTTAAAGCTCTTTACCACTCACGCCGTCAGGGCAATGGCAAGGCCTGTGTCGCTGACTGAATCCTAACTCATTTCCCGCGTTAAAGCTCGGCGGCAGTGAATGTCTGAATCTGTATGAGGCAGCATCACTTCGCTTCAGGGGGGATAATTCGGCTGACATTGACAGCGCAGAAATTTATGCCACGTTTAAGAGTGAACCCATTCGCTTAACATTCAGCCACTTTGTGAGAAGCCGTAAAGCGTTGTTGAACCAACTGAGGCTCGTTTTTCCTACGAAGCCGCTCACCAGTAGCCAGCACTTTTCAACGGTTTCTCAATCAATAACTGATTTTAGTTGATCAGCATTTATACGGGCCATGTTTGAACCCACAGCCGTTCACAACCCTGGCTACCCTCGGCTGGCTGCGTTGCGAGAATCACTTTCACATATCCTTTCAGGGGAAAGTTTATGAAAACAGTTCACTTTGCCATCAGTACGGTTATCTATCTGATTTTCTGGTGCGTATTCTCTTACTTGCTGGTCTTTATTGGGGGCTCAATGATAAGCCTGTATGTAGAGTTACCGGAGTTCGTTAAAACCGTCGATGCCGGCCCGGTTATGTTTGCCATTCCGGGCATTCCTGAGGGCCTGGCCAATGCCTTGCTTGTGCTTGCTTTTGGCGTGCAACACAGTGTAATGGCGCGGGGAAAATTTAAGCTCTGGCTGACACAGTTTGTGCCTCAGGCGCTGGAGCGAAGTGTATTTGTGCTGGCAACCTGTGTGGTACTGATATGGTTGTATTTGGCGTGGCAACCCATGGAATATCAGGTCTGGTTTGTAAGCGGTGTGTGGTCAGGCTTGCTGCAACTGGCTTTTGCTGCCGGTGCAGGGCTCGTATTGTGGGCGACATTCATGATCAGCCACGGGCAACTGTTTGGTATATCACAAACGTGGCATGCAATGAGGGGTATGAAAGAGCCGGATATTCCCTTTATTACGCCTTCTTTGTACAAAGTTTCAAGGCATCCCATGTATTTGGGGATTCTTTTCGTGCTTTGGGCTACGCCTGTAATGACATTAGGGCATTTGATTGCATCCAGTTTACTTTCTTTTTATGTGTTTATTGGAATTGGTTACGAGGAAAGGGATTTGTTGGCAAGGTTTGGTAAGCGCTATTACGTGTATATGCAGCATGTTCCGCAAATTTTGCCGATAGGTTTTAGAAAAGCACCAAACAACCCTGCAAAACAGGCGGCGTTTCCCGCGGAGGGGAATCAAAAGTGAGGGGGAAATAAAAACGGCCCAAATAGGTTTGGGCCGTTTCCTGGAGATGATCCGTTTATGCGTATACGGCTTTCAATGCGGATACACAAGCGTCGTTTTCTTCAGGGGTTCCGATGCTGATTCGTGACCATGTGTCGTAGCCGGGCCAGGTTCTGCCTACTACCTTGATCCCCAGCGCCTTCATTTTTTCGGCAAACTCCGCATGAGGCATGCCGGTATCCATGTAGATGAAATTACCCTGTGGGTTCTTTGCGTAGGGGCGACCAAGTGCGTCGGCGGTAGAGGTAAGTTTAAGACGCTCGGTTTTGATACGTTCGCGCATAACATTGAGGTTGTTGTGATCGTCCATGCTGGCCATACCTGCAACCAGACCCAGATAGTTCACACCGCCCATTCTCAACATCCGGCCCATCTGTTTTGCCTGTTCAGCGGGCATAATGGCATAACCAAGTCGCTGACCAGCCATAGCGTGAATTTTGGAGAAGGTTCTGCAGATAACAACATTGTAGCCTTCAGCCGCCAGTTTGGACTGAACATTAGCCGGGTAAGCATCAGACATTTCAATGTAAGCTTCGTCGATAAAGACCTGGGCTTTTTGAGAAACTCGTTTTGCAAATTCGGTCAGCTTAACCGGATCCAGGGCACGGCCGGTTGGATTGTTCGGGTTGCAGATATAAACAGCGGTGGTGTCTTCCGTAACAGCTGCTTCAATGGCATCGAGGTCGAAATCCATATTGGCGTCAAGAGGAACATAAGTTACGTCAGCGCCCATGAATTCGGCGCCACGTGGAATTCCTTCGTAGGTGGCCATGGAAGTGACCAGCTTATTGCCGTTTTTGGTGATCCAGTCTGCATAGCCGAAAAGAATGGGGGATGAACCATTGGTTACGACAATCTGTTCTTCCGATACGCCTTCCTGTTCGGCTATTTTTTTGACCAGTACATTTACGGTAGCATCGGCATAGCGGTTCAGGTTAAACAGCTCACCCTGCATCGCTTCAACAGCTTTGGCAGATGGCCCAAATGCGTTTTCATTGGAAGACAGCCGAATAAGGCCATCGTTCAGATTTGGTGTGGCGGTGGGAAAGTGCTCAGTCTTCATGCCAGCAGCCTGGAGCTCTTTAACACCTGAATCAAAGCAACCTGTTAATGCAACTGCACCAGCACCAAGCCCAACGGTTTTTAGCCAGTTGCGGCGTGAAGTATCAACGGATGGAAGATTTTGGATATTATTATTTTTCATAGGTCACTCTGTCTAAAAAATACACGTAGCATTCAGCCTAAGTCTTAACGAAATCATATGCAATAGTTGTGCTAAAAAATTAATTAAATCAATTAGATGTCACTATTTTAGGGCGTAGCTGACACAATTTGGGGCAACGGGTTATGTTTAGCGGATTATAAGGTTTCCGGTATATGTGGAGGCGGTATCTGAGTTTTTTTCTGCACCAACCTGGTGAGCGGCAGAAGTGGTGGATATCTGGTGAAATGCTAAGTGGGCGTTAGGCTACACGGGGGAGTTTTTTATTACACTCCCCGCTGCTGATTATTACACGGTCGGTTTGAACTGCCACTGGTGGGCTTCGTAAACCACTTTTGAACGATCGTATTCCCGTTCAGAACGCCAGTTTCGATTATTGAGTTTTACTGAAACGCCCGGGTACAGGCGCTTGTTAGCGACCAGTTGTACATCGTTAAGGTAGACTTCTTTTGCCTGCTTCATTTCCTCGGCTTTCATTTCAATCCAGTTGAGCAGTGCCGATTCATTTTTTAACAGCTCTTTGGCTTCTTCCACTTTAGGGCGAAGTTCTTCAGGTACCAGTTTGGATTTGATAATCTTGAGTTTTTCCTGGTGCCTGAGGTTATTTTCTCGCAATTGTTTGAGCAGTTCGTCCAGTGAATCTTTGCGCTCCAACAGCAGGTTGAATCCCGGGCTGAAGTCCACTTTGAGGGTGCTGCCGGAAACCGCCCCCAGCGTACCAGCGATAACCTTGGACTGGCTGACGATCTCGCAGGCAAACAGGTTTCCCTGAGGGTTGTCGATTTGACCGACGGTAACTGAACCACCACAACGCAGGCGGCTGTAGGCCAACTGGCGGCCAACGGTGATGTTGCCGGCACACTGTATGTCAATGCCCTGACCGTGTTGTACGTGAATACTGCCTGCGGCGGTCAGGTGGCAACTGAAGTCAGTGGAATCTTCATTAACCTTACCCATTGCGCCTTCGGTGATGATGATATCGCCACCGGATTCGATGTGTGCGGATTCGACAAAGCCATTTACTGTAACGTCACCGGTTGCTTTAATAACCATCTTTTCTGTGACGTCACCGTTTACCAGCACGGCGCCGTCGTAATTTACGTGCCCGGTTCCTACATTGACACCACTGCAGATGAAGGTGTCTTCAATATTCATTGTCTGGTCTTTGAATTTCGGCATGCCCGAAATGGCTGCAACAAGAAGGTTTGGATCTCTATCGCTGACGACTGTACCGCTGCCGGTTTTGAATTCGACCTGTTTCCCGGAGTTTGCTTCGAGCACGGTCCCCGATACGGTAAAGCCTTTGCGGCCCAGGGTTGGCTCTGCACGTCTCAACACTTCTGTGTGAATTTTAACGCAGATAACTTCGCCGAGATTGCGCATATCTACCCGGTCACCACCGCTGGTTTGAGGCCTTAAAACCCGTTCCAGAGCGTTGGGCACAAGCGGAATAAAACGTGAATTTTTGCCGTTTCGGGGTGGAAGCCCTTTTGCGATGAGGCTTTCAAATACCTCACCGGGCGCCCCCTGTCTGGCTTGTGTCAAAAGCGCTTTGATGCGTTTGGAACTCAGGCCCCGGCTGATATTGTTTCTGGCAGCAAGGCTTATCACCATTTTTACGGTTGGCAGCTTTCCGCCATAGGGTGCGGTGAGGCTCATTACCGCCGACATGCCGTCTTCGGCTATCCGAAAATCCACTTCGGCGTGACGCCTTTCGCCAATGCGTTCAGTAACAATAGTATGGTCACCGGTTTTAAAATAGTGATTGGCGTTATCACAGGCAGATTTGACGGTGGATTTGGACAGATAAAGCTGGGCAAATTCGCCCTGTGCAATGTACTCCAACAGAGAACTGGTCTGCAGTTCCTGTTCAAAATGCTCAGGTTCCAGCGTGAGGTCCAAATAGTCTCCGCTTTCGTCAATGACAACAGATACGCCTTTCATTACTTCTCTCGATTAGGCCCGACCGCATATTGCAGTATCGGCTCATTGCACTTAAGACTTTAGAACACTATCCCGAATTACCCGGGCAGGTCAAAGATTTTCCGCATACTGGTACAGCGCTTTCAAAATACGTTGCCGGTTGATATCACTGGCGTATTCCTGTGCCAGGCTTTCCAATTCAAACATGAACGGTTCCAGTGTATAGGCTGCCGGTGAGCCGGGGTCGGTTAGCCGGGCCTGCCGGTGCGCTTGCCATTTCTGCATTTCATCGGCTGTTAATGTTTGCGGATAATTTCGCGCTCTGTAGCGGAACAGCTGGTTTTTTAGCCGGTTGTTGTGGGTCAGTTCAGCCATTGAAGACAGAGCGTCAGGTTTTGCACGATTCACCTGTTCACACCAGCGCCGCTCTTCCTGATTGAGGAAGCCACTGCTGTAGAGTGCATGATCGGGGTCGTCATAACGCTCTGTATGCGGTTCATCGAATACAGCTACCGCTTTTTTTCGGGCATCAGGCGACTGTTTCAGAGCATTGAAATTCTCCCGGCAGGCTGCTTTGTCCAGGCCAAGCCGCTCAGCATTTTCATCGGTCATAGCGGCGGGGGATGTGACAAACGGCGACCGGTTTATGTGAATGAGTTTGAGTCCTGGCCGCAGTGCCGGGTCGCCCAGAGTATCGGCCGATGCATACAGCCGTTCACGCAAGACGTCGGTTGGGGTATCAAACAACTGCTGTGGAGATTTGGATAAATCAATGCATACCACTGCATTCGGATTGTGCGGATGAATGCCCACCGGCATGACCCATGTGGCACAACCCTGGCTCGCCGGCAGTTTCGAGGATACGTGCAGAACCGCTGTCGGTTGTTCAGTGTTCAGCATTCTGGCAACCCGATGTTTGTCTCTGAGAGCAAAGGCATAATCAAACAGTTTGGGTTGCTGGTTTTTAATCAGTTTCGCCAGCCCGATAGTGGCGTAGACGTCAGACAAAGCATCGTGTGCCTGGCCGTGATCGAGGTTATTCGCCTCGGTCAGAATTTCCAGTTTGAAGCTGGGGGAGCCATCCTCCCGGGTGGGCCAGTGAATGCCTTCCGGGCGAAGGGCGTAACAGGCTCGGGCCAAATCTATAATGTCCCAGCGGCTGTTGCCATTTCGCCATTCACGGGAGTAGGGGTCGAGAAAATTGCGATAAAACAAGTGACGAGTGACTTCATCGTCAAAGCGCAAACTGTTGTAGCCCACAACACATGTATTGGGCTCACTCATGTGAGCGAAAATCTGACGGGCAAATTCCGCTTCTATCATGCCGTCTCTGAGCGTTTGCTGCGGGGTAATTCCTGTGATCAGGCAGGCTTGCGGGCTGGGCAGGTAATCGTTGGCAATCTGGCTGATGATATTGATCGGCTTACCGACAATGTTAAGGTCCGCATCGGTGCGAACGGCAGCAAACTGACAGGGCAGATCTTTTTGTGGACTGGTTCCAAAGGTTTCGTAGTCGTGCCACAGAAAAGTTGCTGGTGTACTCATGATTTTGGGAATACCGTAGTCGTCAGTCTAACAAAGCGGGAAGTGTACACCGACTGGGACACAATACCAATGCTACACAGGAACAGCCCAAATACGTAGTGGGATTAACCGTGTAAGCGCCTGCCAGGTAGCTTGGCAAATGCCATAATATTACTGTGGGTCATGGCGTTGTATCCTTCTTGCTGCATCACCATAGTTTTCATAATTCTGAAATATTCACTGAAAAAATAGCTCCATTTAGCAACACAGACTAGGCTTACAGTAAGGGGCCAGCGAACACAAAAGTGGCCCGGCTGATCAGCGGGTTAGCCGATAATCTGCTGATAAATACATTATTAAGAACACAAGCGCAGAGTTGGTTGCCTGGCGGCCAACAGTTTGGGAGGCGAAATGGAATCACTGCAAGTCTGTGACTATATGAATCTGCATCCAGTTAAGTTGCGTCTGGATATGCCGGTAGCAGAAGCGGTAGAACGCTTACTGCAAAGCAGTCAGACCGGTGGCCCGGTGGTGGATGATAAAGGCAGGGTGGTAGGCTTCCTGTCAGAGCAGGATTGCCTGCAACGAATGATTGAATCCAGTTATTACCGGGAGCAGGTATGCCGGGTACATGACATTATGCGCACCCCGGCATTAACGGTAAAACCCTACACCTCTGTGCTGGAGTTGTCTCAGCTGTTACTCAAGGAGAAACCCAGAATTTATCCTGTAGTAGATGACGATGGTGTACTTGTCGGTACAATCAACCGTTCCAGCGTCTTGCGAGCCATCGATATCCAGTTGCGTTCAGGCTATAAAAAAATAGCCTGATCGTCCTTCGCTTCGTTCACTGTGGGTAGTTTAAACAAAAGACTTTCCTGTCTGAAACGTTCCCTCAGTGAACGCTGACACTTTTTGCGAACAGAAACGGTTTTTTATCACTTTGTAAGGCTGTGTTTACTGGAAAAATACTCAGCTATCTTCTAGCATTGGCGCCCAATCAGATTTACGGGGTTCTGCTTTGCCGTCCAGTTCGCTATCTTCGCCATTAAAGCCACTGTTTGAACAGCTTGAACAGTGCATGCTGGTTGATCGTTTTCGTTTTAAGCGCCGTTTGCATCGTTTGAGTGACGAGCTTAAACGTCAGGTGGAAGGTAGTGAATCCAGATTGCATGCACTGACACAACAGATCCAGGCATCGCGTGAACGGCGTGAATGGCGGGAGCTAAATCTGCCAAAGGTGGAATACCCGCCACTACCGGTCAGCGATAAAAAAGAAGCAATAAAGGCCGCAATTGCCAGCCATCAGGTTGTCATTGTGGCGGGTGAAACCGGTTCAGGAAAAACCACACAGCTACCGAAAATTTGTCTGGAGCTGGGGCGGGGAGTCGATGGACTAATTGCCCATACTCAGCCACGCCGCCTGGCCGCCCGAAGTGTTGCGAACCGGATCGCGGAAGAACTCAACACGCCCTTGGGCGAGAAAGTGGGATTTAAAATTCGTTTTACTGATCAGGTCAGCGACAGCAGCTATGTGAAACTGATGACTGACGGTATGTTACTGGCAGAAATGCAGCAGGACCGCTTTCTCAACCAGTATGACACCATTATTATTGACGAGGCGCACGAGCGCAGCCTCAACATTGATTTTCTGCTCGGATACCTGAGCCAGTTATTGCACAAACGCCCTGAAATGAAGCTGATTATCACCTCAGCCACCATTGATCCCGAGCGTTTTTCCAAACACTTTAACAATGCGCCCATTATCGAAGTCAGCGGGCGTACCTATCCGGTGGAAATTCGCTACCATGACCCTCTCGAGCAGGGTGACGACATCGACCAGACCGACGCCATTATAGGCGCAGTGGATGAACTCAAGCGGGCAGCACCCGGTGATATTCTGGTATTTCTGAGCGGCGAGCGCGAAATTCGTGATACCCAGGAGGCGTTGCAGCGCCAGCAGTATCGCAATACCGAAATTGTGCCTTTGTATGCCCGTTTGTCTGCCGCCGAACAAAATCGTATTTTTCAGTCGCACAGTGGCCAGCGGATTGTGCTGGCCACCAATGTTGCTGAAACCTCTCTCACTGTACCCGGTATCAAGTATGTCATTGACCCGGGCACCGCACGGATTTCACGATACAGTGCGCGCAGTAAGGTGCAGCGACTGCCCATTGAACCCATTTCCCAGGCCTCTGCCAATCAGCGGGCCGGGCGTTGCGGGCGGGTGTCGGACGGGATCTGTATTCGTTTGTACAGTGAAGAGGATTATCAGGGCCGGCCGGAATTCACCGACCCGGAGATATTGCGCACTAACCTGGCTTCGGTGATCCTGCAGATGCTGGCATTGGGCCTGGGTGACATTGGCGCGTTCCCTTTTGTTCAGCCGCCGGATAACCGCAATATCAATGATGGCTTTCGTCTGCTTGAAGAAATTCAAGCCATTGAACGCGATAAAGGCAAGGTTCAGCTTACCCGGCTCGGCCGCCAGATAGCCCGACTGCCGATTGACCCACGCTATGCTCGCATGGTGATTGAAGCAGGGAAACTCAACGCAGTGATGGAAGTAATGGTGATTGCTGCGGGTTTATCGATTCAGGATCCAAGGGAACGCCCTCAGGATAAGCGCCAGCAGGCAGATGAACGCCACAGTGAGTTTGCCGATAAAGACTCGGATTTTATTGCCCTGCTAAACCTCTGGCAGGAGTTTCGTAAGCAACAGAGTGAATTGTCCAACAATCAGTTGCGTAAATGGTGCAAAAACCAGTTTGTTAATTACCTGCGTATGCGGGAGTGGCAGGACATTGTCAGCCAGCTGAAAAAGTCGGCAGCGGAGTTGGGGCTGGGCATAAGCGGGCATCATCAGGCGGATTACCAAAGCATTCACCAGGCCATCAGCACAGGGCTGTTGTCTCATCTTGGGTTTAAGGACAAGGACAAAGAATACCTTGGGGCACGTAATACCCGCTTTATGATTTTTCCCGGGTCCTACCTGGCCAAAAGCCAACCCAAGTGGGTGATGTCTGCCGAACTGGTGGAAACCTCAAAGCTGTTTGGGCGTATGAACGCTCGTATCGACCCGCAGTGGGTTGAACCCCTTGCGAAGCACCTTACTCAAAGCAGCTATTCAGAACCCCACTGGTCAAAAAAGCGCGGTGCGGTGATGGCGTGGGAAAAGGTCACTTTATTCGGACTGCCATTAATTCCGCGCCGGGCGGTGGTGTACAGCCAAATTGATCCGGCGGTCAGCCAGGAACTGTTTATTCGTCACGGGTTAATTGAGGGAGAGTGCAAACTCAATTACGATTTTTTGACTCACAACCGTGCATTGCTTGAGCAGGCTGACGAGCTGGAACAAAAGACCCGTAGACGGGATCTGATGGTGGACGATGAATCACTGGTGGGTTTCTATGCCAGCCGCATTCCGGCTGAAGTGAATAATGAAGCGGCGTTTAAAAAATGGATGAAGTCTGCGGGCAGAGCCCAGGACCTGACTTTTACTGAAGAAGATGTATTTCGCCAGCAACCGGGAATGGCTGTGGAACTGGCATTTCCGGATACCTGGCAGCAGGGCAATTTGCGCTTACCTGTCAGTTACCATTTTGAGCCTAATGCAGACGACGACGGTGTCACGGTAAACATTCCCTTGCCACTGCTTAATCAGGTTGAAAACATCGGCTTTGACTGGCAGGTGCCCGGTCTTCGCGAAGAACTGATTGTGGCTCTCATAAAAAGCCTGCCAAAACGGTTGCGGCGCAATTTTGTGCCTGCACCAAATTTTGCCCAGGCCTGCCTTTCTGACATATCACCCCAGGATGATAAGGGGCGCCCCGTATCCCTTATCGAAGCGGTAACCCGCAAGCTGCGCAAAATGACCGGTGTTTCTGTAGAGCCGGAAGACTGGAATCTCAGTCAGCTTGAACGCCATTTAACCGTGCATTTTGCCGTGGTGGGTGAAAACCAGAAACCCATCGCCCGGGGCGACGATCTGGATGCGCTCAAAACCCAGTGCCAGGGCCAGGTGAAGCAGACTTTTGAAGCAGCGGCCACCCCTGAGCTGGAACGTAAAGGTCTTGAAGAATGGGATTTTGAGGCGCTTCCCGAAACCTTTACTCAGCGTCTGGGAGGCTTTGAAGTTCAGGCATTTCCTTCTCTGGTGCGTCAGGGTAACAAGGTGAATATTGAGCTGGTCGAAGAGGCACCACGAGCCCGCCTACTGCATCGTCAGGGCGTGAATATACTGATTAAAAACGCCATGCCTTCGCCGCTGAATTATTTGCAGAACAAGTTGCCCAATAAAGCCAAACTAGGCCTGTACTTTAATCCCTTTGGTCAAGTCAAGGCTCTGATTGATGATTGTATTCTGGCCGGTATAGACGCGCTTGTTGGGGATTTTTGTCAGCAACATCAGTGCGAAGTGCGGACCAAAGCTGAGTTTTCCCAGTGCCTCGATGTTGTGCGCTCAGAAATCAATGACACGGTGTTAAAGATTGCCCAGCAAGTTGAGACGGGGCTGACACTGGCCCATCAATGCCAGAAGCAAATGAAAGGCAACGTGCCATTAACCATGGTCAGCGCGCTGGGCGACGTCAAGCAACATCTGAGTACGCTGGTCTATCCCGGCTTCGTTACCGATATTGGTGCTCATCGGCTGGATGACTGGAATCGCTATATTAAAGCTCTGGTTCGTCGACTTGAGAAACTGCCGGTAGACCCGAACCGCGACAGACTGCAACAAATCAGTGTGGAAAAAGCCCGTTCGGAGTTTGACAAAACAGTGGGTAAGTACCCCATCGGAAAAGCACCTCAGGCGTTGATGGATGCACGATGGATGCTGGAAGAGTTGCGGGTGTCCCTGTTTGCCCAGCAATTGGGAACCGCCTATCCGGTTTCGGTTAAGCGTATACTGAACTATCTGGAAGATTTTTAGACTTTTTTCTACATTGACAAGCTTCCCTAGTCACCCTATAAAAGAACTAGGGTCGCAAGCGGCTTAATAACTGGGAGAGGTAGGAATGCTCGGATACGACGATAAAAGGAATTTTTTCAGAATGATGGTGAACTCACCCTGTTTACTTGAGGTAAACGATGAGGAATCCAGCAGAACATTGCAGGCGGTATGTAAGGATATCAGCGCAACCGGCATGTCTTTAGAGGTGGAAGAGCCCTCATTGGAAATTGGTACTAAGGTGAATGTGTCAATTGACTCCCAGAGTTCACAAGTCCCCTCACTTTCTGCAGTCGCTACTGTGGTGCGATGCGAGCCAGAATCTGAATCCAGCTGTGTTATCGGCGTCGAAATTTCAGAAATGAATTAACCATTGCGGTTGCACCGCGGTGAATCGATTTCTTGCATGAACTCCATCGCTTAAAGGCATTAGCGATCACTGCTTTAATTAATAATAATTCCTATTATTATTGAGTGATGGGGAAGACCATGAAAAAGACAGTCAGTTTTGCTGTAATGCATTTTACCGTCGCATTCAGTGTGGCGTATTGGCTTACTGGTAGTGTGGTAGTGGGTGGGGCTGTGGCTTTGGTTGAACCTGCCATCAATACTGTTATGTTTTATTTTCATGAAAAGGTATGGCAACGAGTTCAGTCAGTCCGCGGTCAGCGCAGGCCCGAACCGCGGAGGATGGTCAGCCGTGAAGGATTCACACCTTTTGTTCACTAAAAGCGTTTGGTTGCAAGCCGTTAGTCAGTGACTTCACAAACCAGACCTTTCAGGTAGTAGCCTTCCGGGAAGCTGCCAATAACCGGGTGATCTTTGGCCTGTGAGAGGCGTTCAATAATTTTTATGGTACGGCCAGCATCCAGAGCGGCGTCAGCAACAATTTTCTGAAACAACTCGCCAGGCATGAGCCCGGAGCAACTGAACGTCAGCAGTAATCCCCCGGGTTTTACTGCGTGAATTCCATAGAGGTTGATGTCTTTATAGCCCCGGGCGGCACGATTCAACGAGGCTTTGCTGTCGACAAACTTTGGTGGGTCGAGGATCACCATATCAAACTGACGCTGTTCACGGTGATATATGCGCAGGGTTTCAAACACATCGGCGTTCACCATGCTGCATTTTTGCGGGTCCAGCCCGTTCATTTCCAGATGCTGCTGTGCCAGGTCCAGTGCAGGCTGGGATACATCCACATTGGTAACGTGACGGGCTCCGCCTTTGAGAGCATAACAGGAAAAGGTGCCCGTGTAGCTGAAGCAATTCAGTACCTCTGCATCCCTGGCGTAGCGGCCCGCAGCAGCACGGCTGTCCCGCTGGTCGAGGTAAAAACCGGTTTTATGGCCGTGCTCGATATCCACCTTGATTTTGATGCCGTTTTCAGTGATGTCGACCACCTTTTGCGGTTCGCCGGCCAATGTCTGAATGACGGGCTGCAACCCTTCCTTGCTACGAATATCCACATCACTGCGCTCGAATACCGCCAAATCAGGCATAACCTTGTTGAGTGCCCAGACAATTTTGCTGCGCTGGCGGTCAGCGCCTGCACTTAGCAACTGCACCACGGCAACACTGTTGTATACATCAATAGTCACGCCAGGCAGGCCATCAGACTCGGACGCAATCAGGCGAAATGCGTTGGTATCGGAACCTGCGATCAGGCGTTGGCGCAGGGCAAGTGCCTGTTCCATGCGTCTGACAAAGAAACCATTATCAACTACTTCCTGCTGATTGAATGTCCAGATGCGTACCCTGATTTGGGATTCCGGTGAATAAGCTCCGCGTCCCAGCCATTTCCCATCGGAACTCAACACATCAATGGTATCTCCGGCACGGCAACGCCCTTTGATTTGTGCAATGGCACTGGCAAATACCCACGGATGGCGGCGAAGTAGAGATTTTTCTCGATTAGGAGCGAGAATGGCGGTGGCAGACATTGGCAGAACCTTGTACCCAGTTTAACGGCGGCGAAGTATATACAGTATTTACCCGATTATCGACTTTTGCCTGCCAGCCTTGCTAGAGTGTGGTGAGTTCATTCAACAGGCATCGATATATGCGTTTTGTAGATCATCAACCCGGGCGGGGGCCTGAATGTTTATTGATTGGGCAAATGGATGCACCACAGCTGCTAAAGGATAAAGTTCGTGTGAATGTTGCTGCATTCGGTGTAAACCGTGCAGACACCCTGCAGCGGCAAGGGCGTTATCCGCCTCCCGCTGGTGAAAGCCCGATTTTGGGGCTGGAAGTGGCAGGAACCGTCATTGAGGCAGGTTCGGATGTATCGGCCTGGGTGCCGGGAGACCGGGTTTTTGGTTTGGTTGCTGGTGGCGGGTATGCCGAGCAGGTTGTGGTCAATCCTGAGCATCTTATGCCTGTCCCTGACACGATGACGTTCGCTGAAGCTGCGGGTGTGGCAGAAGTGTTTTTGACGGCCTATCAGTCTTTATTTGAAATTGCAGGGCTTGATTCCGGCGACAAAGCGCTTATCCATGCCGGAGCCAGTGGGGTAGGGCTGGCAGCACTGCAATTGTGCCGGAGGTTTAATATCAGCACCGCTGCCACAGCCTCTGGAGAGGAAAAGCTAAGCCTGTGCGCAAAGATGGGAGCGGAAATTCTAGTAAACTATCGCGAGCAGGATTTTTCCCATGTGCTGGCCGAAACGTGGCCTGGCGGAGCCAATGGTGTGGTGGATTTTGTCGGCAAGGAATACCTGAACCGTAATCTTAACGTACTTGCGCAGGATGGGTGTATCGTTTATCTGGCTATGCTGGGAGGTCGCTATGCAGATGCACTTGATATGGCCTTGCTATTGGCAAAGCGGGCTCGAATACAGGGGTCAACCCTTCGTAACCGCAGCGATGGCTATAAAGCTAATCTGGTGAGGCAATTCAGCCAGCGCTGTCTTGAAGCGTTCAGATGCGGAGAGTTGCACGCCAACATTGACAGCATACTGCCGGTTAGCGAAATTGGCCTGGCCCATCAACGAATAGAAGACAATGACACCATGGGTAAACTGGTCATGGTTTGGTAATGAGCCTGAAGGCATGGTGTCGGGCGCATTGAGAAGGCAGGATCGATCAGCTGGGCTGAAAACCTTTGTCTTCGCGGCTGGGTGATTCTGCGGCGGCACGGGCCAATTCGTCACAGCGTTCGTTTTCCGGATGGCCGGAGTGCCCTTTAACCCAGTGCCAGTGAACGTCGTGTTTTTTTACTGCCTCGTCCAGCAGTTTCCACAGATCGGCGTTCTTTACCGGTTTTTTGTCGGCAGTACGCCAACCGTTCCTGCGCCAGTTGTGGATCCACTGATTGATACCGTTTTTTACGTACTGGCTGTCGGTGGTCAGATCAACCCGACAGGATTCGGTCAGACTGTTGAGCGCTTCAATCGGGGCCAGCAATTCCATACGGTTGTTGGTCGTCATAAAATACCCGCCACTGAGCTCTTTCTGGTGTTGTTTGTATTTCATAACTGCACCGTATCCGCCGGGACCGGGGTTGCCCAGACAGGATCCGTCAGTAAAAATTTCGATGTGTTTTTGTGCCACGCCGGCTCCTTTTTTCTTCTCGCCCATAGCCTGATGCTGAGGGCTTGATATACTAGCAAAAAAGCAGGATGAAATTTTAGAGATATCATGCGTCAAATAGTACTGGATACCGAAACTACTGGTATTGACCCAAAAGAAGGCCATCGCATCATCGAAATCGGGTGTGTTGAAGTTATCAATCGTCGCCTTTCCGGCAACCACTTTCACGTTTACATTAATCCTGAACGGGAAGTGGAGCAGGAAGCCGTTGAAGTTCACGGGATCACAAACGAATTTCTGGCCGACAAGCCCAAGTTCCGTGAGGTTGCGGCAGATTTCGTAGAGTTCATTCGCGGCGCTCAACTGGTTATTCATAATGCCCCGTTTGACGTCGGCTTTATGGACCATGAATTTGGCCAGTGTCCGACAACGCATGGAATCATAACTTCTGAGATTTGCGGCGTGCTGGATACTTTGGTGATGGCCAGGAAAATGCACCCTGGTCAGAAGAACAACCTGGATGCGTTGTGCAAACGCTACGGTATAGACAACAGCCATCGTGACCTTCACGGCGCATTGCTGGATGCCGAAATCCTGGCCGATGTTTACCTGATAATGACGGGTGGCCAGACCAAATTGAATTTGGCCGGTCAGAACAATGAAGAGGGGGATGCCAGTGGCAACGGTATTCGCCGAGTGGCCTTAAATGGAAATAAATTAAAGGTTATTCGCGCCAGCGCCGATGAATTGGAACAACATGAAGCGCGATTGGATATTGTGCAAAAAAGCGGTGGGCAGTGCTTGTGGCGAGTGTCTTCAGACCAGTAATCAGTGAGAAATTCAGCTTGTTCCGGCCTAAGCTGTGGCTGGCTGGCCTGGCGGCATTGTGCTGTTTCTACGCGTCAGCCCAGCAACAAGCATCAGATGCAGTAAATCCAACCGCCGAATCGCCTATTGAGCAGCTCGGCAGCGAGTTTCATAATTCCATTCAGTTGCTGCAAAACCGCTTTCGGGTTGATCACAACGTTGAAGAGTTGACCCTGGTGTTTTTTCGGGAGTACGGTTCTGCCCCGGTTGTGCTGGTTCAGCCGGACGGTTCGAAAATTTTTCAAGGCCAGGTGGAGGACATGGATGAAGATGGCCCTATGTACTGGTTTTACACCGAAACTTATGATCTGATTCGTATTAAAAATCCGGTACCCGGCCCCTGGCAGGCAGTAGGGCAGGTTTTGCCAGGCAGCCGGGCAATGGTTCTGTCGGACCTCAAACTGCATGTGGCTCCGTTGCCGTCGATGATTTTTTCCGGTGAAATTCTCAAGCAGACGGCGCACCTGACGAACGGAGGCAAGCCGTTGGAGTTTAATCAGTTTCGTGACCTGGTCGAGCTGACCTTCGAACTTATCAGCACTAATAACCCTGATTTTGACAACTTTGGCGCCGATAATGAGCTGGTTGCCCGGTTCGAGGATAATGGCCGCGGAATGGATGAGGCGCCTCTGGACGGGGTATTTACCGGTCAGTTCAACCTGTCGGTACCTGCAGGCGAATGGACACCGGTATTTCGGGTTTCTACCCCCATGTTCACCCGCGAACAGGTTGAGCCGGAGCTGCGCCTGCATCCCAATCCAGTCAACGTTTCTGTAGTGCAGGACTCAGGCGAGGAGGGCTACCATGCTCTGTTAATTGATGCGAACCGCGAACTGGTAAAAATGGACACGCTGCTGGTGGACGGAAAAATTCGTTACCCTAACGGAGATATGCAAAATTTTTCCCTGACCAAACTCAGTAGTGATATCCGGGAACATCGCATTATTGCCTACGAAGAAGGCATTTTCAGAGTCAAGCTAACGGCCTATGGCAGTACCGTGAATGGCCGTGAGTTTATTTTGGATGTGCCGGAGTTTACCTTTTTAGCTGAATTTCCTGTCCCAGAAGAAGAGTTTATCGAGGAAGTCTCCGAATTAGAGCTGCAGGCCCCCTTTGATGAAGAAACTTTATCTGACGAAATACCGTCAGATTACGAATTGGTAGCCACTATATCGCCAGAATCTGAACCCGAGATGGATTCCGCAACATTGACAATGTGGTTGCTGGCCGTTAACGGAAGTATTTTGATGGCAGGGGGAATGATTGTCGGGTTGCTGATATGGCGCAGACGAAAATTGGCAGCTTAGGCTTTTGGGTTGTACGCATTTTCGCCTCGCTGGTGGCTATTGCATCAATATGGTGATAAATCAGGCAAACAGTGCGCTGCGGGCAATATATTCAAAAAAAACCGTTGACTCTGCTAGGGTGAAACCGTATTATCTGCGCCGCAGTGAGGGCAGGGCGATTCTAGAATTGCTTGTAACTTGCTGATATATTTGAAAATTGTGGAGCGGTAGTTCAGTTGGTTAGAATACCGGCCTGTCACGCCGGGGGTCGCGGGTTCGAGTCCCGTCCGCTCCGCCACTTTTCAAATCGAAACACTTGGTCTTCGGAGCGGTAGTTCAGTTGGTTAGAATACCGGCCTGTCACGCCGGGGGTCGCGGGTTCGAGTCCCGTCCGCTCCGCCATTTCGTTTCACACAATTTATTCCCTTTGCGGAGCGGTAGTTCAGTTGGTTAGAATACCGGCCTGTCACGCCGGGGGTCGCGGGTTCGAGTCCCGTCCGCTCCGCCATTCAAGGGAAAGCAATAAGCCACCGCGAGGTGGTTTTTTTGTGCCTGAAAAAAGCAGAACGAGAATCCCCAAAGCAGGTTTTGCGTATCTTTCGGGAAAGGAAAAACAAACCTGAGTGCTTCCATGGCTACGTTGTTCGCCATTTACTTAGCTGACTAAGCTTCATGGCTCTCGCCTTGCCCTGAAAGCACTCTGAGAGAACAAATTTCGAACAGCAAAGATCATCAGGCCCTAGAAATCCTTAAACCACATTAATCGTTTTTCGCTGCACTCCATACCTAGAATAAGATGGCATTGGATACAGCATTCTTGTTACCATTTCCAACTTGTGTTCAGCGGAAAATATAAGAATAGGATATGGAACAACTGTTGGCCTGCCGGCATATCAGTAAGCATTACCATGATGGCGAAAACAACACACAGGTATTGAATGATGTGTCTTTCTCTGTTTCACCGGGGGAACAGGTCGCGATTCTGGGTAGCTCCGGTTCTGGTAAAAGCACCTTGCTGCACATTTTAGGGGGGTTGGATAAGCCCAGTCAGGGTGAGGTTGAATTTCAGGGGCAGTCGCTGTTTGGAATGAAAGCTTCTGAGCTGTCGAGGCTCAGAAACCGTCATATGGGTTTCATTTATCAGTTCCATCACCTGCTCGCGGAATTCAGCGCGCTTGAAAACGTCGCTATGCCGCTGTTGATTGGCGGCATGAAAGAATCTGAGGCGATCACACAGGCGAAAAGCATGCTGGAGCATGTTGGGCTCCAGCATCGGTTGTCACACAAACCCTCTGAACTTTCAGGTGGAGAACGTCAGCGAGTGGCTATTGCCAGAGCGTTAGTGACACGTCCTTCGGTTGTACTCGCCGATGAACCGACAGGTAACCTTGACCACAAAACTGGTTTGCAGGTTTACAACCTGTTGAAATCACTGAGCGAACAACTCAACACCAGTTTTGTTGTGGTTACCCATGACAATGCTCTGGCTGATAAAATGGATAGGGTTCTTACTCTTCAGGACGGTCAGTTATCGCTGGTTCGCGAAGGGAGTGAACTGAGTTGAATCTTGCCTGGAAACTGGCCCGCCGCTTCAGGCGAGGTAAACAGCAAAGTCGCTTCGTTTCTTTTATTTCTTTTTCATCTACTTTTGGTGTCGGATTGGGCTGTTTTGTCCTTATCACGCTGTTATCAATTATGAATGGTTTTGAGCACGAGCTGACCCAGCGCATCCTGTCAGTGATCCCTCACGGTGAGCTCTACTCCGTCAACCAGCGTGGCATTGCGGATTGGCAGGAACATCAGCGTCAGTTTCAACAGCGTGAGGATATCCTTAAGGTTGAACCCTACACAAAGATTACCGGAATGCTGCAGCATAAGGGGGCTCTTAAAGCAGTTGAATTGACGGGTATGGCCTATCAGGAACAATCTGCGGATGCATTTTCGCAGGAAGTGGATGAACAGGACTGGCAACGTTTTCTGGCTACACCAGATGGTGTTTTGCTGGGGAACGGGATCATGCAAAAGCTCAGTCTGGACATTGGGGATAATATTCAGATCCTTATCCCGACGGTTACCGACGATCTCAGTTTCAAAGCGCCTAAGACCGTAAAACTGACCATCGCCGGGCGTTTGATTATTGGCGGAGAACTGGACAATTACCTTGGTATCATGCACCTTTCCCGTGCGTCAGAAGTGGCGGGTATTCAAAGTGGTGCCCAAGGGTTACGTTTTACCCTTGAGAACCCGTTTGGTGCTTACGCTACAATGCGTGAAATAGGCTTCGCGTTTCCCCAGGCCGTGTACATGTCAGACTGGACCCGAACCCAGGGGCATCTTTACCAGGACATTCAATTGGTCCGCACCGTGGTTTATATCGCCTTGACACTGGTGATTGCGGTGGCCTGCTTTAACATTGTTTCCACCCTGGTGATGTCAGTGCGGGAAAAACGTGCAGCCATTGCGATTTTAAAAACCATGGGTGCTGATGATGGGCTGATTCGGCAGACATTTGTGATCCAGGGGGTTCTGAACGGGGTGATAGGTATTGTTGCCGGAACCGGCATGGCGTTACTGATCGCGCCGAATTTATCCGCTATTGTCGCCTGGCTGGAATCCCTAACGGGTATTACATTACTTTCCGGTGATGTCTATTTTATTAACTTTTTACCGTCACAATTGCATTGGCAGGATGTGGCGTTTACTGTGCTGATTGCATTTGTGCTATGTGTTGTAGCGACGCTGTACCCGGCACAACGTGCGGTGAGAGTTTCGCCGGCCCGCGCGTTAAACGGCTAGCCGGCGTTATTTCAGGCGTTGCGGTCGAAGTGATGGAAATCCAGTTCTTCCTCGCGTTCGCCGGCTTCCGGGTCGTTGTAGACCTGTTCGTTTAGTTCACCCTCAGTCTTGGCGACAATGCAGGCAACCGTGCAGTCGCCGGTAATGTTTACCGCCGTTCGGGTCATATCCAGCAGGCGGTCCACGCCAATGATAAGCGCAATACCTTCAACTGGCAGGTTAACCTGCTGCAGCACCATGGCCAGCATGATCAATCCAACGCCCGGAACACCCGCAGTACCAACGGAAGCAAGTGTGGCCGTCAGAACCACCATGATGTAATCACTGGCCGACAAGTCCACAGCGTAAACCTGGGCGATGAATACCGTTGCTACACCTTGCATGATGGCAGTGCCGTCCATATTGATGGTGGCGCCAAGAGGCAGTGTGAAAGAAGATACCGAGTTGCCTACGCCCAATTTATTGCGGGCGGTTTCCATGGTTACCGGTAGAGTGGCACTGCTGCTGGATGTGCTGAATGCGAACAGCGCAGCGTCACGCATCTTTTTTATAAGAATCAATGGGTTGAGGCCGGTTAGCAGTTTCAGCATTATTGGGTAGGTAATAAAGGCATGCAGCGCCAGGACCACCAGTACCAGGAAGAAGTATTTGGCCAGGCTGGCGATAGTTCCCAGGCCTATGGTGGCGAAAAGTTTGGCCATTAATACGAATACGCCATAAGGAGCCAGGTTCATTATGATGGTAACCAATCGCATGATGACGGTGTTAACGTCTTCAAAAAACGCCCCTAAACGTTTACCTGCTTCTCCGGTCATCGCCATTGCAATACCAAACAGTACTGCAAATACAATGATTTGAAGCATGTTTCCTTCCGCCATGGCATTAATGGGATTGGCGGGGAACATATTGACAATAACATCAGAAAGCGAGGGGGCTTGCTTGGCAGCGTAGTCAGCTTCGGTAGTGAGATTCAGGCCTTCACCGGGTGCCACCAGTAAACCCATGCTGATTGCCAGTGTTACCGCAATGGCAGTAGTGAGAATATACAGGCCAACGGACTTTGCGCCCAGACGCCCCAATTTGCTGGGGTCGGTCAGGCTGCAGGTTCCGCAAATCAGTGATACCAATACCAGTGGGACAACCAGCATTTTCAGGCTGGCTATGAAGATTTGGCCGACGGTTGAAAATATACCTTCTACCAGAATGCCATACGTGGAAACCTCTATTCCAAATATCGAAAAGCGTAGATCTCCGTTATCATCGAATAGAATTTGAAGCAGAAAGCCGATCAAGATTCCGGCGGTCATGCCGATAAAAATTCTCGTGGTTAAGCTGTATTTGTGTGCGGTTTGAGACATGAATGTTCCCTGAGCGTTATGTTCTTATTCTAAATTGCCCGATTAGTTTGCCAGATTTTGTAGAGATTTAAACGTAAAACGACCCAATAGTCATCAATAAGAGGTCCAGGAAGACAACTATGAGAGCATTTGCTAAGTCGCTGACCCTATTCAGCACGTTGTTACTGCTAATTGCCTGCGGAGGCGGTGGTTCCCTCGACAGAGGCGACAACACCCCTGGTGAAGGCGGTGGTGAGTCAGAACCGGCCATTAATATCAGTCTGGAAATGGTCAATGCCAATGGTGAGTCTGACAAAGCCTTGTCGATTGGTAACCCTTTGACCATCCTGGCAACTGTGACTGACGAGAGCGGAGCACCGATCGACGCATCGGTGGTGTTTGCTTCCAACCCGGCTAACATGGCGGTGTTTGCTGGAAACGGCATTGCGACCACCAACTCCAGCGGTCTGGCAGCCATGGTGATGACTGTGGGAGCGGGGGCCGGAGGCGGTGAAATTTCCGCAACTGTGACTTCCGGTGACTTGACAAAAACCGCTACCATTACCTTTACCTCCAGTGGTAACGGCCAGGGCAGCCTTGAACCTGCGACTCTGGAACTGTATTCCAGTGCAGTGCAAATGGCATCCAGTGGTTCTGACAAGGTTGAGTTGATAGCGTTAGTCAAAAATGCTCAAAGCGTGTTGATGGAAGGGGTAGACGTAAGTTTCTCCACGTCATCCGATGCCGGTGTTGAACTGCAGGTGACCCAGGGTGAATCTGCCGCGGATGGCACAGCCCGGGCGATGCTTTCTACCCAAAATAATGCCGCTAACCGCACCATTACCGTTACTGCGCAAACCGGCACGCTGACCCAGTCAGTCGACATTCTTATCACCGGTACCGAAGTTTTCATTAACGGAAGCCGTTCCATCACTTTGGGCGACACCGTTGATTTAACGTTGCGTGTGCAGGACTCCGACGGTGTCGCGATTGCCAACCAGGCCATTGAAGTGACTGCCGATAAGGGAACCCTGTCGAGTTCATCTGTTGTCAGTGGCGCAGATGGCCAGGCAACGGTTCAGTATACCGGTGGTGAGTCTGGTGTGGCAGTTATCAGTGCCAGTGCATTGAACGCCAGTGGTGAACTGGAAATCAACGTTCAGGAAGACGCTTTCTCTTTCACCACTTATCCTGAAGATGATGTGGAACTGGGTGAAGAAGTTACCCTTACGGTAACCTGGAACCGCGAAGGCAGCCCTTTTGTGGGTGGTGATGTGACCTTTACGGCTTCCCGTGGAACCATCGTTTCCGGTGCTACTGGTACCACAGACGCAAGCGGCCAGGCAAGCTTTACGCTTCGCTCCGATAATGCCGGTGGCTCTTCTATTACAGCGACTGGTACCGACTCGGAAGGTGAAGAAGTTAGTGCTCGGGTACAGGTTGAATTCGTGGCAACAGTGCCGGCTACCGTCCAGGTTGACGCCAGTCCCGATCAAATTGGCCCGGACGGACAGACCAGTACCATTACCGCGATAGTTAAAGACGCTTCCGGTAACCTGGTAAAAGGTGCGGTGGTTAGCTTTAACGTAGACGATACCAGCACGGGCTCCGTTTCTCCTTCGCAGGCAACCACTGACAGTAACGGTGTGGCTTCCACGGTATTTACTTCGGGTTCAGTTACCAGCGAAGATGCAGTACTGATTCGGGCTGAAATTGGCAACAATTCAGCGGTGTTTGATACCGTTACGCTGACAGTGGGTAAGCGTGCATTTGATGTGTCCATTGGTACAGGTAATGTTCTGCAGGTTGTAGATGACTCTACCTATCTCAAAGAGTTTGCAGTATTCGTTACAGATTCAGCAGGTCAGCCGGTTGAAAATGTTGAACTGACAGCATCATCAACTCCGATCAAGCTCAGTAAAGGCGGGGTATATCGAAAAGGTACCTGGGGATGGGACGGTGATGTCTGGTTCCCAATGGTTTCTGCGACCTGTGATAATGAAGATCAAAATGAAAATGGTATCCTGGAATCTTCTGAAGATTTCAATAATGACAACTTCCTGACTCCTGGTATCGTCGGTTCGTTGAGCTTCAAGAACGGTAGCATCACTGATGCGAATGGTCAGGCAACACTTCAACTGCGTTACCCGAAGGCTTATGCGATTTGGTATGACTCTGAAGTGTCTGTGTTCGCTGAGTCGTTCGGAAGTGAAGCCAGTGCATCCATGAAGTTCAATTACAGTATTGCTTCTTCAGACATTGATGATGAGGCAGCTCCGCCACCTGATAGCCCGTTTGGTACCGGTACACTGTGTTCCGATACTGAATAGATAGTGCTGAAAAGCAAACAAAAGCCCGGGATATCCGGGCTTTTTGCTATTTATCAGTATTATTCGTCAGTTTGAATCCATTCGCGTAACGGCAGGCATTAAAAAGCCCGGTCTTCGCCGGGCTTGTAAATAGTTAGTCCTGCTGAAACGGGTAAACAGAGCCAAGTTTGAGCAACTGGGTCAGTTCGTCCAGCGCAGTGCGGGATTCAATCAGCAATTGTGGGTCGCGTAAATCCGCTTCGTTCAGTTCATCACGGTAGTGTTTATCAACCCAACGGTTGAGACGGTCAAACTGGGCATCATTAATCAGGGTGTTGGGGTTAACCGCATCCAGCTCCTGTTGGTCCAGTGCTACGCGCAATCTCAGGCAAGCAGGGCCACCGCCGTTGCGCATACTTTGTTTTACGTCAAAATAATTGACCGACTTAATTGGGGTGTTGAGCGTCACCAGTTCGTTCAGATACCGGTAAACTGATTCATTCTCCTGGCACTCGGTAGGGGCAATGATGGTCATATTTCCATCAGGCAGAGTGAGGATCTGGGTATTGAACAGGTAAGATTTAACCGCATCCTGAACCGAAACCGCGTCGCTGCTGACCTCAATAAAATGCAGGGGAGAGTCGCCAAATTTACGGCGAGTTTCCGCAAGAGCGTCTTCCTTGTTATAGAATGCCTGCTCGTGGAAAAACAGCACATTCTGATTGCCGACTGCAATTACGTCGTTATGGAATACACCCTGATCTATTACGTCGGGGTTTTGCTGGACATATACCACGCTATCTTCGTCCAGGCCATGCAGGCGCGCAATAGCCTGGCATGCTTCCAGAGTCTGGCGGGCAGGGTATTTTCTGGGCGCGGGTTTACTGGTGTCAAAGGCATAACGCCCGTAAACAAACATCTCTACACCTGAGTGTCCGTAGCTCGAACACAAGCGTGTGTGATTTGCCGCACCTTCGTCACCAAAGTGCTCGTTGTCCGGCAGGTGAGCGTGGTGAGCAAAATATTTCTCGTTGGCGAACGTTGCCTTAAGGATGCGTCCGGTAACTTCAGGCTCCAGCGAACGGTGAAATTTGTTAGTCAGATTAGCCGGGGTAAAATGAACACGTCCGTCCGCCGTATCGGCGCTGGGAGAGACGGTGGCGGCATTTGCGGTCCACATGCTGGATGCAGAGCAGCAAGCCAGAAAAACCTCACGAGCCTGTTTAGCGGCTTGCTCAAGTACTGAAGCGTCGCTGCCACTGAAACCTAATCGGCGTAAGGTGGCAATGTCGGGGCGCTCCTGCGGGGCAAGAATGCCCTGAACCATGCCCATGTCGCTGAGTGCCTTCATTTTCGCCAGTCCCTGCTTGGCCGCCTGTTTGGGACTGCTGATTGCGTTTGCGTTGCTTTGGGAGGCTACATTGCCGAACGACAGGCCTGCATAATTATGGGTAGGGCCGACCAGACCGTCGAAATTTACTTCAAATTGTTTCATATATCCCTCTTTGAACCATGGAACTGGCGATGTCTCCATGGAAATCTTTGATTTACTATCGACAAAAAGCACTTGATTGGTGTAGGTTCTGCACCAATTCAAAATGGCTGTATGTGAAAGAGAATGAGCGGCATTATACGGGTTTTCCGGACATTGCCAACGTAACTGGTTAAAAAGTGTACGTATTGATTGGCGTTCAGACCTTTATATAAGAATAAGTATTAAGAAGATCTTGTTTTCCATTCACTTTGTAGATATATGTTTAAAATGATCAGACGCCCGCAGGGCAGTTTCCCGGCGTCTGTCCTGAATTCTCACTGAGGCAAATAGCCCATAAAAATCAAAAGGTTTGGTTCAATTATATGGCAAAGTCACTGGTCATAGTCGAGTCGCCGGCCAAAGCGAAGACGATAAATAAATATCTCGGTAAAAATTTTATCGTGAAATCGTCCGTTGGCCACGTCCGCGATCTCCCGACCAAAGCGCTCGGAAAAGTAGAACCGAAAAAAAGCGCCAAAGAATTAAAGAACTACTCCGAAGCTGAAAAGCAGGAGTATCTGAGAAAGTACGAATATCAAAAGCTTGTTGATCGCATGGGCGTTGATCCTGAGCGGGACTGGCAGGCTCATTATCAGGTGCTGCAGGGTAAAGAGAAAGTTGTCAATGAACTGAAAAAACTGGCGAAAGACGCTGATACGGTTTATCTGGCAACGGATTTGGACCGCGAAGGGGAGGCGATAGCCTGGCATCTGCGGGAACTTCTTGGCAATAAAAACACCCAGTACCAGCGCGTGGTATTCAACGAAATTACCAAAAATGCCATACAGGAAGCTTTTTCGCATCCTGGTGAGGTGAATGTTGATAGAGTTAACGCACAGCAGGCCCGGCGTTTTCTTGACCGGGTAGTGGGCTTTATGGTTTCCCCGCTGTTATGGAAAAAAATTGCCCGGGGGCTGTCTGCAGGTCGTGTACAATCGGTTGCGGTGCGCCTGGTGGTGGAACGGGAACGTGAAATCAAGGCTTTTGTGCCGGAGGAGTTCTGGGACATACATGCTGATCTGACGACCTCTGAGCGCTCTGCTCTGAGAATGCTGGTCAATCGTTATCAGGACAAAGCCTTTAAACCGGTCAATAAGGCTGATGCAGACAAGGCAGTGGCGCAACTTGACGGTGCCAGTTATGTGGTTGAGAGCCGCGAATCCAAACCAACCCAAAGCCGACCGTCTGCACCGTTTATTACTTCGACGCTACAACAGGCCGCAAGTACCAGGCTGGGATTCGGAGTCAAGAAAACCATGATGATGGCCCAACGCTTATACGAAGCGGGCCACATTACCTATATGCGTACCGATTCGACCAATCTGAGCCAGGAGGCACTGGATAGCTGCCGGGCCTATATCGATGATAATTTTGGTGCCGCCTATTTACCGGATTCTTCTCTGCGCTATGGCAGCAAGGAAGGGGCCCAGGAGGCTCACGAGGCCATCCGACCGTCGAATGTAATGGTTAAGTCTGAGTCTTTGAGTGACATGGAGCGCGATGCCCAGCGTTTGTACGAACTGATTTGGCGACAGTTTGTGGCCTGCCAGATGACACCGGCCAAATACGATGCCACTACCATCAAGGTTGCGGCCGGGGATTACGAACTGACGGCCAAAGGCCGGGTATTGAAGTTTGACGGTTGGACCAAGGTTCAGCCACAGTTGCGTAAAAAGGGTGAAGAAGAACTGATGCTGCCGGATGTGCAGAAAGGCGACAAACTGGCCCTTCAGGCTCTCGATCCCAAACAGCACTTTACCAAGCCGGTCGCCCGTTTCAATGAAGCCTCACTGGTAAAAGAACTGGAAAAGCGTGGAATTGGCCGTCCTTCCACCTACGCAAGCATTATCTCTACCATTCAGGACCGTGGTTATGTACGGCTTGAAAATAAGCGTTTTTATGCAGAGAAAATGGGTGAGATTGTTAATGATCGTTTGATGGAAAATTTCGACGATTTGATGAACTACGACTTCACCGCCAACATGGAGCAACGTCTGGACGACATTGCCGAAGGCAAGAAAAACTGGAAGCAGGTTCTCAACGATTTCTATTCAGAATTCTATGGCAAGCTGCTGGCTGCCGAAAAAGATCCTGAAGAGGGAGGCATGCGCGCAAACCAGGCGGTGCCTGCCGGAATCAATTGTGATAAGTGTGGCCGTGAGATGAATGTCCGTACTGCCAGTACAGGGGTTTTTCTTGGCTGCTCTGGCTACAATCTGCCGCCTAAAGAGCGTTGCACCAACACCATGAACCTTACCTCAGGCGATGAGGTTGTTAAGGTAGACGACGAAGAGGAACTTGAAACCGAAGCTTTGCGCGCTAAGCGTCGCTGTGATATTTGCGGTACTGCAATGGATACTTATCTGGTGGATGAAACCCGTAAGTTGCATGTATGCGGCAACACGCCGACCTGTCCGGGCACTTATGTAGAAAGCGGAACCTTCAAAATAAAGGGCTATGACGGACCAGTTATTGAGTGCGATAAGTGCGGCAGCAATATGGAACTCAAAACCGGCCGGTTTGGTAAATATTTTGGTTGCACCAACGAAGCGTGCAAGAATACACGTAAACTGTTGCGCAACGGGGAGGCAGCACCACCTAAGGAAGATCCAGTGGATTTGCCTGAGCTACCCTGTTCACAATCGGACGCTCATTTTGTTTTAAGAGACGGGGCTTCCGGCATTTTCCTGGCGGCTCACAATTTTCCCAAATCAAGGGAAACCCGTGCTCCAATGGTGGAAGAACTGGCGCGTTTTCGCGATAGATTGTCGCCAAAATTTTATTACCTGGCGGATGCGCCCAAGACAGACCCGGAAGGTAATCCGGCCATCGTTCGCTACAGCCGCAAGACCAAACAGCAGTACGTGATGTCAGAAAATGAGCAGGGTAAAGCTACCGGCTGGTCAGCCTGGTTCCAGGATGGAAAATGGCAGCAGCAAAGTGGTAAAAAGAAATAGTTAACATAAGCAGGTAGAAGATTTTGGCAACGTCATTGCAGGATCAGTTACTAAAGGCGGGTCTGGCTGATAAATCCAGCGCCCGTCAGGCTCGCGCCGATAAACGTAAAAAGCAGAAGCTCAAAAACAAGAGCAAGCAAGTCGACTTGGATGAAAATAAACTCGCTGCGCTACAGGCGACAGAGCAGAAGAAGGCCCGTGATCGTGCCCTGAATCAGGAGCGTCAGCAGGAACTGGAAAAACGTTCAGTTGCAGCTCAGGTGCGTCAGCTGATAACCATGAATGTCCAGAGTAAGGGCAATGGTGAAACGGTTCTTAACTTCTCTGACAACAATCTGGTAAAGCGGATGTATGTTAGTGCGGAAGTTCACAAGTTGGTTACCCAGGGCCGTCTGACCGTCGTGCGGCTGGACGAAGGTTACGAACTGGTGCCCACTCCGGTAGCAGACAAGATTGCACAACGCGATGAATTTAGCGTGGTGTACCGTGCTGACAGTCATCAGGAAGAATCCGGTGCTGAAGACGATGACTGGTACGCCGATTACCAGATCCCGGATGATCTGACCTGGTAATGTGCTGAGAAAATGCTGGCCTAATCCGCCAGTATTTTTAATGCCCTTTGGGTCTGACTTTTAAGCAAAGCATTGATTTTCCAGTGGCCCGGGCTCCAGCCCGCAAGAAAGCGGTGAAAATCGGCGCAGGCAATATCAGTACGGACACGCCAGTCCGCTGTAACCTCATTGGCTTTTTGATGACCGGATTTGTTGGCAATAACTCGCCACAGGTATTCAAAATAATTGTCGACCAATTCATCAAAATGTACCTTTTGCTCCGACTCTTCTAACGCGCTCCCTAAAAAATACACCAGGTCCTGTACTCCAATGCCTTTTCCTGTGTACTGAAAATCCACTGCCGCAGCCTGGCTGAAATCCGGCGTAAAACAGAAGTTGGCAACTTTTGCGTCGCCATGCAGAAGAGTCTGGTAAGGGCTGCAGAATAGAGCCTTTTCGAGCTTGCTGGCTGAACTTTTCAGAGGTCCCCCCGGCATGGCCTCGAACTCCTTTTGTCGTGTGCCGAGATGCCAGTATGTGCCCCTTGACCACG
Organism: Alteromonas aestuariivivens; assembly: GCF_003367475.1. Classification (GTDB taxonomy): domain Bacteria; phylum Pseudomonadota; class Gammaproteobacteria; order Enterobacterales; family Alteromonadaceae; genus Alteromonas; species Alteromonas aestuariivivens. The sequence continues at coordinate 190,202 of NZ_QRHA01000003.1, read as the reverse complement.
TACCCGGAGTATCGATTCCGATAAATTGACCATGAAACTGCGCCAGCCACTGTAGTACCGGTTGGCATTGTTGTGCAGACAAAGTGGTGGGTGTGACGCTGAACCCGGAATACTTCAGGTCTTCCAGTACCAGCAGCGAAGTGTCCCTGCTTTGATATTGAAACAGTAGTTTCGCGCTGAAAGCAGGTGCGTTGAGTTGCGATTGGATGCGGGTGTAGAAGGCGGTTTCTACTCTGTATGATTCCAGTTTTCGGTTATGTGCGGTTTCGCTCGCCCAGCCTTTTGGATGCTCTGCAGCCTGGGGAGGGGAGATGATTTTTGCGACCCGGTACTCCTGGTTCTGCAATGAGTAATAACGCAGGCACTGGCCATAGCCACTCCACAAGGTTTGCAGCACTGACACCCGGCAGATATCCGGATCCTGAGTGGCAGATTTAAGCAACAGAATTAATGCAGGGTTTGGAAGTTCGGCGACCATAACAAAAAAAGCCGTGTCGGTTAGGACACGGCTTGGGAAGAGGGCACTAGGCCACTACTTCCGATTCAGGTTTGGTTGGCGGTGCGGACGCCCCTGACTTAATGTGTGCCATCGAAGCCAGTCGACCGGACACTGCCAGTTGCGGACGGCTATCGTCAGACCTTGGAGTCAGAGCTACTTCCCCGAAGGTGGCCTCTACCGACGCCGGCAGTGCCATTGGGTGTGACACATTTACCCGCCCTTTGCCACTGGCTATCTGTATTGTGGTAACTGGCGCTGGTGCTTTGGGCTTAGCCTTGGGTACACTCGATGTCTCAACCGCTTCCGTAACAACGTTGGTGGCTTCAGGATGGGTCTCTTCTGCAGAGGATTGAATTACGCCTTTGTCAGCAACACTATCTGCCGGCTCGGAAGATTCAGTCAGTTTAATTTCCACCTGTTCAGGTTCGTTTGCTGCCTCAGGGGCCGATTCTGCTGGTTCGTCTGCCTGTTTAAGCTGTGTTTCAGGCGTATCAAACTGCATTTCGTCCTGACGGATTTCCCCGGCCGCAGGCTTTGCCTTGGCTCTTGGTTTACGGCTCTTAGGCTTGGCTTCTGTTTCAACAATGCTATCTGCATCCTGAGCTTCTGTTTTAGTCTGCGTGTCGTTTACAGCCTCCACAGTTTCTGCAGCTACCTGAGCACTGGTATGCTCAACCGACTCTGCGTTTTGCTCCACTGAAGTTTCTTCAGATGCGCTTTCGTCATCTTTGACTTGCTCTTTCTTGCGGCGCTGTCCCGCTGCCCGAACATGACGAGGTGACCGGCGACTGCGGCTGCGGCCTCCGTTTTCACGTTTTTCCTGCTCGGCCTGGTCATTTTCACTGGCTCCAGAATCTGTATCTTCGCTGGTTACATTTTCCGGGGAACCAGTTGTCACCGCAGCAGTTTGTACCTGTTGGGTCTGGGCAGCCTTTTCGTTCGGTACTTCAACAGCGGTGAACTCAGGCGCATCGCCAGGCTGTTCATTTATCAGCTTGGTTTCCGCTACAACAGCTTCAGCGGTGCTTACTGGCTTCTTATCTTCAACAGTAGCAGGGGCTTGAGTTGACTTCGTTACCTCAGACTGAGTTTTATCAGAAGCGGCCACTCTTACACTGCGACGACCGTCACGACGCTTGCGACGCTCCGCAACCTGTTTGGGTTTGGAGTCAGTTGCCTTTTGCTCAGCGCTGCTGTCAGCCTGTACCTGGGTATCCTGAATACTTTGCTGCTCGTCACGGTTGTTGCGACGTGAACGATTGCCGCGCCCTTTACTGCGTCGGTCGTCCTGCTGGCGCGAACGATTTCCGCTCTGTTCTTCAGCATTGGTTTCGCTGTCAGCTGGTTTGCTGCGGCGATTTTTGTTGCTTCTTGAGCGGCGGTTGGTGTTGTCCTGATTACGCTGGCGGGAAGACTGGCCAGATTTCCCTTGTGCCTGCTTGGGCGTAGCTTCCGGCTTTTGCTCTTCTTCACTGCTGAACAACTCGCCCAGCCATTTACCAATTCGAGCAAACAAAGAAGGTGACTTAGCGGTTTCCTCGTTGGCTGGTTTTGCAGCAGGAGCAACCGGGGCCTGAGTCGGCGCCACCAAACCTTGCAGAGCTGGCTCTTCACGTTTGACCGGAGCAGCGACAGGCCGATCTGCCGGGGTTTCTTCAGAGGCGATCAGTTCAACGTTATAGCTGGCATCTGAAATAATATCGTCAGGACGGCGTCGGGTTACCTGATAGTGTGGCGTTTCCAGGTTTGCATTCGGGATCAGCAGCAATGAAACGCCGTGGCGTTTTTCGAGCGAGTTGATCGATTTGCGCTTTTCATTCAGCAAATAGGTTGCAACCGGAACCGGTAACTGGGCTTCAATTTGACCGGTATTGTCCTTGATGCTTTCCTCTTCAATGATGCGAAGAATGGAAAGGGCCAGCGATTCTGTTCCCCGAATGGTACCGTGACCAGAACAGCGCGGGCAGACATGGTGAGCAGATTCACCCAGGGAAGGGCGCAGGCGCTGGCGCGACATTTCCAGCAGGCCAAAACGGGAAATACGTCCCAGTTGGACCCGTGCACGGTCTGAGCGCACTGCATCTTTTAAACGGTTTTCAACTTCCCGCTGATGACGGGGAGGGGTCATGTCGATGAAGTCGATTACAACCAGACCACCCAAATCGCGCAAACGCAATTGGCGGGCGATTTCGTCTGCTGCTTCCAGATTAGTATTTAGTGCGGTCTCTTCAATATCACCGCCCTTGGTTGCGCGGGCGGAGTTGATATCGATTGAGGTCAGAGCTTCGGTCGGATCGATGACAATCGAGCCACCGGAAGGCAGTCGCACTTCACGCTGGAATGCGGATTCAATCTGGCTTTCGATTTGATAGTGACTGAATAATGGTACATCACCGGAATAAAGTTTTACCCGGCTTGCAAAGTCCGGCCGAACCAGTTGAATATGCTGCAATGCCTGTTCGTATACGCGGTTGTTGTCGATCAGGATTTCGCCGATATCACGACGCAGATAATCCCGAATTGCCCGCACGATGACGTTGGATTCCTGATGGATCAGGAAAGGAGCAGAGCGTTCTTCTGCTACTTTTGAGACAGCTTGCCAATGAGTGAGCAAGACTTTCAAATCCCATTCGAGTTCCTCGTAGGATTTGCCTACACCGGCAGTACGCACAATCAGCCCCATGCCATCTGGCAGGTCGAGCTTACTCAGAGCTGCCTTGAGTTCGGTACGCTCGTCGCCTTCAATGCGGCGGGAAATGCCGCCAGCACGAGGGTTGTTGGGCATCAGCACCAGGTAACTGCCAGCCAGTGACAGGAAAGTAGTCAGAGCAGCACCCTTTTGGCCTCGCTCTTCCTTATCAATCTGTACAATAACTTCCTGACCTTCTTTGATCACGTCCTTGATGTTTGGACGGCCGTCAAATTTGTAGCCTTTAGGGAAGTAGGTTCTGGCAATTTCTTTGAGAGGAAGGAAGCCGTGGCGTTCAGCACCGTAATCAACAAAAGCGGCTTCAAGGCTGGGTTCTACACGGGTAATTTTACCCTTGTAAATGTTCGCTTTTTTTTGTTCGTGCCCGGGACTTTCAATATCAAGATCATACAAACGTTGCCCATCAACCAGGGCAACCCGCAACTCTTCTTGTTGAGTTGCATTAATCAACATTCTTTTCATTGTATCTAACTCTGTTTTTTACAGCCGTTCAGATACAAAATTAAAGTGACATGTGCAAACCCTCACCGCGCAGCCTCACGGCCGGACGGGGACTTTGTTGTGTGTCGTATTACCCTTACATCGCAGATTTTCCCGGTTTGGATTCGGGTTTTTTGATGTCTTTCGGGTGCCGGGAACGACGGCCCTTAACCATTACGATAACGCTTTCCATCACCCTTCGATTGTGTTGCCAAAGGGGGATTGTCAATTCAATTCTGTATTTCTAAACGGCGAACTTTATTGTTTCTTGGGGCCTGGGTTGTGTGAAGTCGTCAAAAGGTTTTAGTACTACCTTTTTCGTAAGGCTGGCCATTTTGATTAATGTCAGGCCGACAACTCAGGCAAGTGGCTAACTTTAAGCTCTAACCGGTTTCACAGCACAACTATTGCTGATAAAACGCAGCGATTATCGCACTAAAGACAAGAAATAGGCAAGCAAATAACCACACAAGCAATTTTGGCAAGCGTAATGCGGCCTTTCAGGCCAGTTGATTTCCGCTTTATGCTTCGTTGGATAGGAGCTATTTTAAAGCCGGGCTTGCTTCGGTGCGCGTTAAACAGGGGGCCAACAGAATTGAAAAGTACCACTTCGCAGTCAGGCAACAAAGCTACGGCTATTGTATCTGTTTCACAGGAGCGCAGCGTTATTCCTGCGGTGTTGAATGAACCCTGGGCGACAGCCTGGTGGTTACCCCGTCATGAGCAAAAGGTCGCCCAGGCACGCGGCAAAACGGCTGAGTTGGTGTTGATAGGAGATTCGATTATCCATGGTTGGGAGAACGAAGGGGGGGCTGTCTGGAGGCAGTATTTCGCAGATATAGACACACTGAACCTGGGGTTTAGCGGTGATCGCACAGAAAATGTGTTGTGGCGCCTGCAGCAAGGAGAGTTGGAGAGACAGGAACCTGCGTTGGCGATATTGTTAATTGGAACCAATAATACCGGGCATCGCATGGACACGCCGGAAGCTATTCGTGATGGTGTCAAAGCCATTTTAGCTGAATTGCGAATCCGTATTCCGGCTAGCCCGGTATTACTGCTGGGAATTTTTCCCCGTGGCGCAGATAGTGACGATTCTTTGAGGATCAATAACAACAAAGCCAACGACTTATTGGCGGACCTGGCATCTGAAGCCGAAATTCTGTTTGCCCGCTTCGATGACGCGTTTTTGAAGACAGATGGCACATTAAACAGGGGGATTACGCCCGACATGCTGCATCTCAATCAGTTTGGATATCAAATATGGGCGAGGCAACTACAGCCCTATATTCAGCGCTATGTGCGTGAATCCGGTGGCTATTTGCAACCTATGTTTTAGGCTCTTTGCCTGCGGAGTAATTCACGCCGGGAAAGGTTCCGGCAAATTCCTGCTCCAGTAAAGTGAGTTTTATGCTGGCCTGCTGCAAAGGCAGGTTTTGGTCCCGCACTTCCCTGGACAGTGCAATCAGGCGGCGGTGATATTCCCAGTGCCATTCACCGCGCTGTTCCCATTTAAATGTTCTCTGGAACAAAAGTATGAAGGCAGGAATTGCTGCAATAGCAGCCGTGTATTTTTCATTTCCCTGGCTGAATATCTGAGCAAAAGCCGGATAACTGCTTGCCACTACCATAATCAAAAGTAACAAGTGATTAAATATGAAATCAAACCTGGCATACCAGTAACGTTTGCAAATCTCCCGTTTGATTTCCTTCATAATGGGGGAGTTGTTACTCATGATCGACTCTCCGGGATATTTATGGGTTCGGTTGCTTCGGTGGAAACGAAGCCGCACTTTAGGGCAGTAGTCATTTATTTTGTTCTGTGCTGTATTGGACTCAATTGTTGGATACTGAAATTGCCGTAGTGCAATCCGATACCTGGAATCACTCCGCATATGTAAACCTTAGCAGTATTGGGAATACAGGCATTGGTTTAGCGCTTTTCTGCGCAGTGAAATGTTAAGTATGTAAATGAAGCGTTATGAGCTTTAGTGCTTGACTGAAACTGACGAGTTCCATTAAATGGAAATTCAGCCCTAAAATTAAACCGTTAGTGGGATTTAAGGGAACAATAATAATATCAAGGATTTAATATGAAAAATAACCTAGACTTTGCGAGTTATTCATACCAGGAACTGCTCGAAGCCAGGCAAACTGTGGATGACAAGGCATATCCCGAAAATGCTTCAGAACTGGACGCACTGATTGCAGACCATCCGGATAATCCAGTGAATCAGTTTCGGGAGCCTGAGAGTACAAGAGCTGCTGAGGTTGAGTTCAGTGGCAAAGCAGGCGAATTTTTCTCTATCTGGATTGTTAATTTGTTGCTGACTGTTGCGACACTGGGGATCTACTCAGCGTGGGCCAAAGTCAGAAGCAAACGCTACTTCTACGGCAATCTGTCCATTGACGGTCATCGGTTCTCCTATTTGGCGGAACCCATGCAAATTCTGAAAGGAAGAATTATTGCGGTGCTGTTATTCAGCGCCTACTTTCTGTCATCCTTGTACAGCCCGATATTGAGTGGGGTGATTGCAATAGCTTTGTTTATTGTGTACCCGTGGCTTATTTGCAAGGGGTTGAATTTCAATATGGGAATGACGGCCTACCGTAATGTTCGATTTGGATTTGTCGGGCAGTATGGGCAGGCCTTTAGAGCTTTCGTGCTCTACCCAATTGCGACGGTTTTTACTTTGTATCTGGCACTGCCTTGGGCGTTGAAAAAAATGGATACCTTCATTCTTGAGAACACCCGTTACGGCGATAGGAAATTTACCACCAGCCTGGAAGCCGGTACTTACTTCAAAGCCAGCTATGCTGCTTTTTTCGTTGGCGTTGTAATCGCATTCTGCTTTGCATTCACGGTAGGTTTTGTTGCAGGAGGGTTTGAAGGGCAAGCAGATGGAGTGGCACGCATCAGTACGGTTATCAGTCTTCTGATGTATGTGATTGTGTATGGCGTAACCAGCAGCATTTATACAGCCCTCATCAGAAACCACATGTTTAGTGTTAGCCAGCTGGAAAATGCAGCAACGTTTGGTTCAGATATGTCGGTAGGTGGTTTACTGAAACTCAGGGTTACCAATTTACTGGCGGTTATTTTTTCACTTGGCCTGGCGTTACCCTGGGCTAAGGTGCGAACCACACAATTTTTTGCAGCTCACACCCAGGTGAATGTGCTTCCAGGGCTAGATGAAGTCGTGGCAACTCCTGAGCAGACAGCCAGTTCTGCTGCTGAAGAAGTTTCGACGCTGTTTGATCTTGATGTGTCACTGGGCTAAGGGATCGTAATGTACGGTCCTTATGAGGGGCAATATTACCTTGCTGGCAGTTCGAGCTGCCAGCGGGTAATTGTCAGGATAACAGAGAAACAGCTGCTGGTGTCTGGGTCAGAAGGCGGTGAGCTGGTTTGTTGCAGTGAACAACCGGAACTTAAGGTACAGAGCAGGGTGGGCAATTTGCCTAGAGAGGTAGTGCTGCCAAACAGGGATATGCTCTATGTCGAAGGGGGCCCGGAACTGGACAGCTGGCTGGATGGAAACAGCCATATGTCTGTTGCATCAAAGCTGGAAAAAAGCCGGGCGTGGTTGATAGGTAGCCTGGTGTTTTCGCCAATTTTACTGTTTGGTATTTTTAAATATTTGGTACCTGCACTGGCTATAACTTTTGCCGCCTACGTACCTTATTCACTTACCAAAGTCACCTCGGCACATACGCTCGCGGCACTGGATAAATCGATCTTGAACGCAAGCCAGCTGGACGCCCAGCGTCAGTCTGATTTGCAGATGGCGTTTTCAGCTACCATCGAGCAGTTCAGTGACGATGAAAAATTCTACAAGGTTCTTTTTCGAGACTCTGACGAAATGGGGGCCAACGCTTTTGCGTTGCCCGACGGTACCATAGTGTTTACCGATGGTATTGTTGAACTGATGGACGGCGACGCACAGCTGCTAAATGCTGTTCTGTTGCATGAAATAGGGCATGTGGAACACCGGCATTCCATGCGGATGATTGCCGAATCGCTGGCCTCTACCTTAATCATCAGCTATTTTTTTGGCGATGTGAGTGGAGCTGTGGAGTTATTCTTTGGTGTTTCCGGTACTGTGGTGCAAAACCAGTATTCACAAAAACTGGAATGGCAGGCGGATGAGTTTGCCCTGCAACAGGCGCCGCGCGTTGGTTTGCAACCAGAGGATTTTGCTGATGCCATGCAAACTCTGGCCGATTCTCATCCCGGGAATGATTACCTGATGAGGCTTTTCAGCTCTCACCCTTCAATAGAAGAGCGTATCGAACGGGCTAGAGCAGCACAGGTAAAGGAATAAGGGACTGTAAAAAAATAGCGGCATTATAAAATGGTTGCTAGTGGGGCCTTGGGGATATGCGGTATACTCCGGGCCCATGAAACAAGACGCCCCTCAAACCGTTCAATTTATTACTATCGATGCTGACCAGCAGGGCCAGCGAGTCGACAACTTTCTGCGTACCCAGCTAAAAGGCGTACCCAAAAGCATGATTTACCGTATCCTGCGTAAAGGCGAGGTACGGGTCAACAAGGGGCGTGTTAAGCCCGAATACAAGCTGCAGGCGGGTGATCTGGTGCGTGTGCCCCCCGTGCGGGTATCTGAAGGTGCACCTGCGCCATCCCCTAAACTGCAGAAAATCGCTGAGCTTGAGTCACAGATTCTGTTCGAGGATGACCGCTTGCTGGTTATCAACAAGGCATCGGGTACCGCAGTTCACGGTGGTAGCGGCCTGAGTTTTGGATTAATTGAAGGGCTGAGAGCTTTGAGGCCTGACACGCCTTTTATGGAACTGGTTCACAGGCTTGACCGCGATACGTCAGGGTGTATTTTGATTGCAAAACGTCGTTCGGCTTTGCGACATCTGCATGAGCAATTGCGTTGTGGCCAGATGGACAAACGTTATCAGGCTTTGGTCGCGGGGCAGTGGCCAGAAAATCGTTTTAAGGTAAAAGCGCCGTTAAAGAAGAATGTGTTGCAGTCCGGTGAAAGACTGGTCAGCGTCAGTGACGCAGGGAAACCATCGGAGACCCGTTATCGACTGTTGCAAAGCTATAAGGGCGCGACACTGGTTGAAGCCTCGCCAATCACCGGCCGTACCCACCAAATCCGGGTGCATTGCCAGCATGCCGGTCATCCTATCGCCTGTGATCCCAAGTACGGCGACAGTGAGTTTGATGCGCACATGCGTAGCCTTGGCCTGAATCGTTTGTTTTTGCACGCAGCAAGTATCAGTCTGACTCACCCTAAAACCGAGCAGCCCATCCGTTTTGAAGCCCCGCTGAGTGAAGAGTTAATTGCAGTATTGGATAAATTGAAATGAAGCAGTACAAGTTAGTGATTTTTGACTGGGACGGAACCCTGATGGATTCAGCCGCCAAAATCATCAATTGTATGCAGTTGGCTGCAAAGGCCTGCGGCCTTCCTGTACCCACCGATAACGCAGTGGCGCACATTATTGGCATCAGTCTGCAACCTGCCATCAGGCAGTTGTTTGATATTGACGACGAGATGGCTGATAAAGTGGTGCTGGCATACAAGCAGATTTATCTGCAGCAGGACGCTACACCCTGCCCATTGTTTGATGGTGTGGAGGCGTTACTGACGGCACTCACAAGTGCGGGGATCACTCTTGCGGTAGCAACCGGTAAGGCAAGAAGAGGGCTGCAACGAGCCTGGGACAGTACGGCGACCGGTCATTTTTTCAGCCATTCCCGCTGCGCCTGTGAGGCGGACTCCAAACCTTCCCCGGATATGCTTGCCCAACTGCTTGTCGAGACCGGAGTTGATGTGGATGAGGCGGTTATGATTGGTGACACCACCTACGACATGCAAATGGCGAAAGCCTTGGGAATGGACCGGATCGCAGTTTCCTACGGTGTGCATGCGCCGGTGAATTTGCAGGCGTTTGACCCTTTGGTCATTGTTCATTCGGTTAACGAACTACTGGGCCTGTTATTACCCCAGTCTGAATCAGCGAGTCGCAAGCTCGAGCAGGTCGACACCGGATTGTGCAAGCAAGTCCCTTAAAAGCAATACCGGTAAGCCAATAAGACTGTTTGGATCGCGGGAGTCAATGGCATCGAACAATAAAATGCCTTTGCCCTCGCTTTTAAAGCTGCCGGCACAGTCATAAGGTTCCTCAGTGCGCACATAGCGTTTGATTGCTGAAAGAGACAGCGGGCGAAAATGAACCTGGGTAATATCTATATCAGCGTACGACAAGTTCTGGCTTTCGCTATGAACGCACACGGCAGTGTAGAAGTTGACGGTTTTGCCCTGACACATCTGTAATTGCACCACGGCATTGTCAAAGTTGCCAGGTTTACCCAGCAATCGTGGTTGCCCGTTTACTTCTACGCAGGCTACCTGGTCACTGCCAATAACGAGCGCTTCAGGATGTCTTATTGCCACTGCGCGAGCTTTGGCTTGTGCCAGACGCATTGCGAGTTGCTGCGCCGATTCCTGTTCTGTGGGGGTTTCATCCACATCAGGAGCGATGGCGGGTACATCAAGCCCCAGCGAGGCCAACTGCGCCTGACGATAACGGGAAGATGATGCGAGAATAATGGGCTTCATTGGCCTATTGCTTAAGCGAAACATATGTCGCAGTATAAAACTTCAGTGCTGGGGTAAGGTAATTTATTTTTCTGTTCACACACCAGTGCGAACTTTCGGCCGGTTATCGCCAGGATATTTCTGATTCCGGTGATTAAATCTTTGACACCAAAGGGTGGAGCCTATATTATGCGCGCCCTATGCAGAAAGTGAAATTACCGCATTCCGTTGAGCCAGTCAAAAGCGCTATGAAGCGTTCCGATTATCGGGGCGTGATGGCGAGTAAAGATATGGAACGACTGTGCGGTACTGTTGTCCGTTGTGATGACTGGGTGGACGCCGAAGTACAGTTTGAAAAAGACGCGCAGGGTCTTACTGTTTTTCACGGCCATCTTGATACACAGGTCACACTTCTCTGTCAGCGATGTAACGGAGAGTTTGACTTTCCACTTCACGTAACGTTCTGTTTCAGCCCGGTGCAGGGGCATCAGGACAGTGAAGAGTTACCCGCAGCTTACGATCCGGTTGAGGTTAACGACCAAGGAGAAGTCGATTTACTTCAATTATTTGAAGACGAGCTGATCCTGTCTTTACCTATTGTGCCCCTTCATGCAGAGGAGGATTGCACGGTAAGCGAAGACGATATGCAGTTTGGCGAAATCGAACCGGAACAAGAGCGACCAAACCCTTTCGCGGTTTTGAAAGAACTTAAGCGAGACCAGGAGTAAGTTATGGCAGTACAACAAAATCGTAAAACGCGTTCTAAGCGCGGTATGCGTCGCTCTCACGATGCATTGACAGGCGCGACTTTGTCTGTCGATTCAACGTCGGGCGAAACACACCGTCGTCATCACGTAACCGCTGATGGTTACTATAAAGGCAAAAAAGTTATCGCTGGCTAATCGCTGTCGGTGACAATATTTTGTCTGAGCTAACCATCGCGTTAGATATCATGGGGGGCGATCATGGTCCCCCTGTTATCCTTTCCGCCGCCCTTAAGGCGATTCAAAAACACCCCGATACCCACTTTATACTGTGTGGCCAACGCACGGTTATAGAACCAGCACTGCTTGAACTAAGTGATCAGCAACGTACCCAGGTAACCATTGAGCATTGTGACGAAGTGGTTGAGATGGGCGAAGCCCCCACGGCGGCGCTGCGCACTAAAAAATTCTCCTCCATGCGCCGAATCATTGAGCTGGTGCAAAGTGGTGAAGCGGACGCTTGCGTAAGCGCCGGAAACACAGGCGCCTTGCTGACTTTGGCATTCTACATCCTAAAAACTTTGCCAGGCATAGATCGTCCGGCTCTTATTTCAGCCATGCCTACCGCGGAACATCATAAGGTTTTTCTGCTCGATTTGGGTGCCAACGTTAACTGTACTTCGGAAATCCTGTTTCAGTATGGCGTAATGGGCTCGGTTCTTGCGCAACAGGTGGCCGGAATTGACACTCCCAGGGTCGCGCTGCTGAATGTGGGGGAAGAAGACATCAAAGGCAATGCGCAGGTGAAATATGCGGACCAGCTGTTCCGCAACGCGCGCGGTTTAAACTATATAGGCTATGTAGAAGGGGATGACATTTTTGCTGACGTTGCGGATGTGGTGGTGACCGACGGTTTTACCGGCAACATCGCGCTAAAATCTACCGAAGGGCTGGCCAAGCTGGTTATCAAAGAGGTCAAAAGGCAATCACAGGTAAATGTTTTTACTCGATTTATGGCCCGTGTGGCGCTGCCGCTGCTAAAAACTATTTATAATCGGGTGAACCCCGACCAGTATAACGGTGCCAGTCTGATAGGATTGCGCGGAATTGTTATCAAGAGTCATGGGAACGCCTCGGCTGATGCTTTTTACTACGCCATACGTCAGGCAAGAGAAGAAGCCAGAATGCGGGTTCCCGAAAAAATAAGAAGCAAAATTGAAACCGTCTTGTTGGAGCAGCTTTGAGTAAATATTCACGATTTATCGGTACAGGTAGTTATTATCCTAGTGAAGTTCGCACGAACGCGGACCTGGAATCTATGGTAGACACCAGTGATGAGTGGATAACCGATCGTACCGGAATCAAGGAGCGGCGTATCATCGGCGCAGATGAGACCGCAGCTACCATGGGCTATGAAGCCAGTAAGAAAGCCATAGAAGCCGCCGATATCGATCCAAAATCCATCGACATGATTGTCTGCGCCACCACCAGTGGGCGTTATGCTCTGCCGAGTACAGCCTGTGAAATCCAGCGTATGCTGGGTATCGACGGTATACCAGCCTTTGACGTAGCTGCAGCATGTGCTGGTTATTGCTACGCGCTGAGTGTTGCGGATCAGTACATCAAGTCCGGAATGGCCAAGCGCATTCTGGTGGTAGGAACCGATTGTTTAAGCCGGCTTGTTGACCCTGCGGACCGAAGCATGGTGATCCTGTTTGGCGATGCGGCTGGAGCAACTCTGATTGAAGCCAGTGATGAGCCCGGCATTCTGTCTACCCACATTAATGCCGCAGGTTCCTACGGCGATTTGCTATACGTTGGACACCCGACACGCGGTGATGAAGCCTCCATACACCAGAACTGGGGGGTAATGAAAGGCAACGAAGTTTTCAAAGTTGCGGTAACCAAATTGTCTGAAGTGGTTGAACAGACCCTGGAAGCCAACAACATGGCCAAGTCGGATCTTGACTGGCTGGTACCTCATCAGGCCAATTTCCGTATTATTAAGGCAACCGCCAAGAAACTCGACATGTCGTTGGATCAGGTTGTACTGACCCTGGAAAAGTACGGCAACACCTCCGCTGCAACCGTACCTACTGCACTGGATACCGCCATTCGCGATGGCCGAATCCAGCGAGGCCAGAATTTGTTGCTTGAAGCCTTTGGTGGCGGTTTCGCGTGGGCGTCTGCGCTGGTCCGCTATTAGTACAGGCTTAAATCTTTTCCAATCCAAGATTAAGAATAAGGAACTCTATATGACACGCATAGCATGCGTATTTCCTGGACAGGGTTCGCAATCCGCCGGAATGCTCAAAGAACTGGCTGATGCACATTCCTCCGTTCTGGATACCTTTAACCAGGCTTCGAATATCCTCGGATACGATTTGTGGGATCTTGTGCAAAACGATGCCGACGGCAAACTGAATGAAACACAGGTTACCCAGCCTGCGTTGTTGACTGCCAGTGTTGCGGTCTGGCGTTTATTGCAGGAACGTGGATTGCAGGCTTCCTATCTGGCGGGGCACAGTTTGGGTGAGTATTCTGCCTTGGTTTGTGGTGGTGCGCTGGCATTTGAAGACGCGGTAAAGCTTACCGAAGCCCGCGGTCAGTATATGCAGCAGGCCGTGCCGGCAGGTGCAGGAGCGATGTACGCCATTATTGGCCTGGATGATGCGGCCATTACCGAAATCTGTCATCAGACTGCTATTGCCACAGGCGAGGTGGTCGCGCCTGTGAATTTCAATTCTCCAGGCCAGGTAGTAATTGCCGGTGAAAAGTCAGCGACAGAACAGGCGGCAAGTGCCTGTAAGGAAGCCGGTGCAAAAAGAGCACTGCCACTTGCAGTCAGCGTGCCTTCCCATTGTGAGCTTATGCGCCCTGCGGCAGATAAGCTGGATGAAGCTTTGTCCGGGATCAGTATTCAAACGCCAGCTATTAACGTGGTGAATAATGTTGATGTCACTATCGAGACCGAGCCTCACGCCATTCGTTCTGCTTTGGTGCGTCAGTTGTATTGTCCCGTACAGTGGACTCGCAGTGTGGAATACCTTGCATCTGCCGGCGTGGAGCGTGTGATTGAGGTTGGGCCGGGTAAAGTCCTGACCGGATTGATCAAGCGTATTGATAAATCACTGGATGCATTTGCGATAAATACGCCAGAAACACTGGCAGAACTTTGAGCTATCTGCGTAAAAGGATCACGAAATGAAACAATTTGACGGAAAAGTCGCGCTGGTCACAGGTGCCAGCCGCGGAATTGGTAAAGCCATTGCCATGTCACTCGCAGAGCAGGGGGCTAAGGTAATCGGCACTGCTACCAGTGAAGGTGGAGCTTCAGCCATTGGCGAATATCTGCAACCTTTTGGTGGCAAAGGACAATGCCTCAATGTAACAGACAAAGCTGCAGTCGAATCAGTAATCAAGTCCATTGGCGATGAGTTTGGTGGTGTGGATATTCTGGTCAATAACGCCGGTATCACTCGTGACAATCTGCTGATGAGAATGAAAGATGAAGAGTGGCAGGACATTATTGATACCAACCTGACGTCCATCTTTACGTTATCCAAAGCGGTACTGCGCGGCATGATGAAAAAGCGCAAAGGGCGTATTATTAATGTTGGTTCAGTGGTGGGTTGCGCCGGGAACGCAGGTCAGGCAAACTACGCCGCCGCCAAAGCCGGGGTGATTGGTTTCAGTAAATCGATGGCCAGGGAAGTGGCCTCCCGAGGCATCACTATCAATGTGGTTGCTCCCGGCTTTATTGACACGGATATGACGAAAGCATTGACAGACGACCAGCGAGAGGCGATCTTTAAGGACATTCCGGCCAACCGGTTGGGGCAGCCTGAAGAGATAGCGGCAACGGTAACCTTTCTGGCAAGCGAAGGTGCGGCATACATTACCGGTGAAACCATTCATGTGAATGGCGGTATGTACATGAGTTAATTGCACATTTGTGTGTAAACATTTAAGCTGGGGTTGTAGTATACAGGCAGCCTGGTTGTAGAATTTTAATTTAATACACTTTGGAACGTTGCTGGTTTGACCACGAAATTTGTTGTTTCTGGTGCTTGCAAGCGGATACCTTGCAAAATAAACTAGCGACACTTTAGAAAAATCTAGTGACGTTAAGGGAAACCTAGAACTATGAGTAACATTGAAGAACGCGTTAAAAAGATCATCGTTGAGCAGCTTGGCGTGAAAGAAGAAGAAGTAAAACCTGAGGCCTCATTCGTTGACGATTTGGGCGCGGACTCACTCGACACTGTTGAGTTGGTGATGGCGTTGGAAGAAGAATTCGATACTGAGATTCCTGACGAAGAAGCAGAGAAAATCACTACTGTTCAGTCAGCAATTGACTACATCAACGCTAACAAGGACGCGTAAGCTCCTTACCTTGAAAAACGGCTCATCTGAGCCGTTTTCTGTATACCCACCTTAGTTCCAATACGAGGGCTTTTTGTGACAAAACGTCGCGTAGTGGTTACTGGTCTTGGCATGTTGTCTCCGTTGGGTCAGTCTGTTGACCAAACCTGGAGCCGTCTTCTGAACGGCGAAAGCGGTATCGGTGACATCACGCATTTCGACTGCAGTAACTATTCCACCCGTTTTGCAGGTCAGGTCAATGACTTTGATCCGCAAGAATACATCGAAAAGAAAGAAGCAAAGAAAATGGACCGCTTCATCCAGCTGGGTATTGCAGCTGGTAAGCAGGCGCTGGCGCATTCCGGTCTGGTGGTAGACGCCTCCAATGCAGACCGTGTTGGTGTGGCAATCGGCTCGGGCATAGGTGGCCTTGAGCAGATTGAACAGAATCATCTGAAGTTGCTCAACAGTGGCCCTAAGCGCGTATCGCCATTTTTCGTGCCTTCGACCATCACCAATATGATTTCCGGCTTTCTTTCCATTATGGAAGGCCTGAAAGGCCCTAACCTGAATATCGTGACCGCCTGTACCACAGGTGTACACAATATCGGTGTTGCTGCCAGAACCATCGCCTATGGAGATGCGGATGCCATGCTGGCGGGCGGAGCCGAAGCTTCCATTACGCCGTTAGGCATTGCCGGGTTTGCCTCCGCCAGAGCGTTGTCTTCACGCAATGACGATCCACAGGCGGCCAGCCGCCCCTGGGACAAAGACCGTGATGGCTTCGTAATGGGCGAAGGGGCAGGCGTGGTCATGCTCGAAGAGTATGAGTCTGCGGTAGCCCGTGGCGCAACCATCTATGCGGAACTGGTTGGCTTTGGCATGAGCGGTGACGCCTATCATATGACATCACCACCGGAAGACGGCGAAGGCGCTGCGGCTGCAATGGTAAATGCATTGAAGGATGCTGGCATTTCCAGCGACGTTATTGGTTACATCAATGCCCACGGTACCTCAACGCCAGCGGGTGATGTGGCTGAAGTGGCAGCGGTCAAGCGGGTGTTTGGTGAGCATGCTTGTAAAGTACTGGTGAGTTCAACCAAATCCATGACCGGGCACTTGTTGGGTGCCGCGGGTTCGGTTGAAGCAATCTTCACTATTCTGGCATTGCGCGACAAAGTGGCACCGCCCACTATTAACCTTGACCAACCCGGTGAAGGCTGTGATCTGGATTTTGTGGCGCATACCAAAAAATCCTTTGATGAACCGTATGCTCTGTGTAACTCGTTTGGGTTTGGCGGAACCAACGGGTCATTGATCTTTAAACGCATCTGATGCGATTGAGACAAATCTGTCGAAGGCAACCGTTACGGTTGCCTTTTTGCTTTTAAAAGGCCCGCAAGAGGGTGTTATACTGAGCGCTTTTCCATTGAGTAATACAGGGCAGTTTTGGATTACGCAACCCATCCGAACCAATTTTCAATAAACGATCGGGCCGCAAATTACGGTGACGGCGTTTTTACCACCATGGCGGTCGACCAGGGGCGTGTAGCGCTGTTTCGCCGCCATCTCGACCGACTGCAGCATGACAGTGCTAAATTGGGAATTTCCTTCGATGCCGAAGCCCTTGCGGCCCAGATTCGCTCTCATGCCACCGATATGCAGCATGGTGTATTGAAAGTATTGTTGAGTGCCGGCGAAGGTGGCCGGGGGTATGCCCGTAGCGCACAGTGTTCATCAGGCATATTTATTACCCGGCATATGCTCCCCGAACACTATAATCAGTGGCGTCAGAGCGGAATTCAGGTAGATGTCAGTTCTCTGAAACTGGCCCGTCAGCCTGCGCTGGCCGGGCTTAAGCATTTAAACCGCCTTGAACAGGTACTGATAAAACGCGAGCTTGCAAACAGCACTGCCCAGGATGCCATTGTTTGTGATCAGCAGGGATGTGTGGTCGAAACCAGCGCGGCTAATTTATTCTGGTTGCGTGACGGGATTTGGTATACACCAGAATTGAGTGACTGTGGAGTGGCAGGTGTCATGCGCGGTTTTTTGCTTGATTGGTTCGCCAATAGCGGTGTGACTGTTGAAGTGGGGCGATACTCCCTGTCTCAGCTGGGCCAGGCTCAAGCGGTAATGCTGTGTAACGCCCTTATGCAGATAGTTCCGGTAACAGGTATGGGCGGGGCTGCGGAGCAAACATTTGATCCGGAGCCGGTCAGGCAACTGGCAAACAATGTAATCACCTCATATCAGGAAGAGTATGACCAGCTGGATTAGAGCGTTGTTGGGTACTGCGGTACTTGCTGTTGTTGTTCTGGTTGTAGCTTACACAATGTGGCAGGAGCAGCTCAATACGCCACTTGCGCTTTCAAGGGCACAACTTGTAACGATAGAGGCGGGCACCACGGGGCATCAGGCGGCAAAGTTGTTGCGCCAGAAAGGCTGGCTGAAAACACACCCTTTAGCGGTAAGAGTATGGTTAAAGCTGGATAAGTCCGCTGGTGCTGTTAAGGCAGGAACTTACCAGGTGCAACCAGGTATGAATGTCGAAGATGCCTTTGAGGTATTGTCCAGTGGTGAGGAATTTCAGTTCAGTGTCGGTTTGATTGAAGGGCAAAGTTACTCCCAGTGGCTGGGTACGTTGAAAGCCCAGGAGCATCTTGACTTTGATATGACCGATGAACAGGCGGAACACCTGCTGAGGAGCTGGCCATGGCCGATGAAAACGCCGTTGTCGGGTCTGGAAGGTTTGTTGCTGGCCGATACCTATTACTTTACTTCAGGCACTCCGGTTTCGGCCATTCTGACAAGAGCCATGGCCGCCATGATTGAGTTTATGTCAGTACAGTGGCCTCAGCGGTCAGAAGATTTGCCGCTGGGCTCGCCTTACGAGGCGTTGATTCTGGCTTCAATTGTTGAAAAGGAAACAGCGGTGCCAGAAGAGCGTGCACGTATAGCAGGGGTGTTCGTAAACCGTCTGAACCGGAATATGCGCTTGCAGACCGACCCAACGGTAATTTACGGCCTCGGGAGCGAATTTGATGGCAATATTACCCGGGCACATCTGAAACAAAAAACCGCGTACAATACCTATGTGATTAAGGGGTTGCCGCCAACGCCAATCGCGATGGCTGGCCGGGCGGCCATTCAGGCTGCTCTGAAACCGATGGTTACCGATGAGTTGTACTTTGTCGCGCGTGGTGATGGTACCCATCAGTTTTCTGAAACCCTGGAAGCGCACAACCGGGCTGTCTATCAGTATCAGATCAACAAAGAGAAGTAACAGATACCATGAGCGGAAAATTTATCGTTGTCGAAGGCCTGGAGGGGGCGGGAAAGAGTTCGGTCATTGGCTTGGTCGTTGATATCCTGAAACAACAGGGAATTGCATGTATTACAACACGCGAGCCAGGCGGCACGCCTATGGCGGAAGCCATCCGTGAATGTGTGAAACACCCGTGGGAAGAGCGGGTTGCGGAAAAAACCGAGCTCATGCTGATGTATGCAGCGCGCTTGCAATTGCTGGAGAATGTAATCAAACCTGCTTTGGCTGATGGTGTCTGGGTGGTCGGAGACCGGCACGATCTCTCCTCGCAAGCCTATCAGGGCGGGGGGAGAGGTATCGACGCAGCGTTGATGAGAACCCTGTCTGATATTACGCTGGATGGCTTTAAGCCTGACTTGACCCTGTATCTGGATGTGGACCCGCAGGTGGGGCTTAACCGGGCCAGAGGCCGTGGTGAACTGGACCGAATTGAACTTTCCGGGCTGGCTTTTTTCGAGCGTACCCGGGCCAGATATTTACAGCTCGCTGAGGCCGATTCAACAATCAGGGTAATCGATGCCATGCAGGAAATGGAAGCCGTTCACAGGCAGGTTCAGGCGCAGGTCAGGGAGTTTGCATCCTGATGTTGCCGTGGTTTTCCCCTGTGAGTCAGCGTTTTTTCAACCGGCTTATGGAACGGCGACTGCACCATGCGTTGTTACTCGCAGGGCCCGCCGGGATTGGTAAAGGTATACTGGCACGTTGGCTGGGCAAGGTATTGCTTTGTAAACAGCCGGTTTCCGATGGCGCCTGTGGCCAGTGTCAGAGCTGTATGTTGTTCGAGGCAGAAACCCATCCGGACTATCTGCAACTGATGAGTGAAAAGCAAATTGGCGTGGACCTGATTCGGGATGGCATACGTAAACTCAGTGGTACTGCTCAACTTGGCGGCAACAAGGTTATGGTTATTTTTGCCGCCGACAGTCTTACCGAATCGGCCGCCAACGCATTGCTCAAGACGCTCGAAGAGCCCACCGGGAATACATATATTCTGCTTATAACGGATAAAATTCAGCGGTTGTTACCGACCATACTCAGCCGTTGCGAAAAGCAGGTTTTTTCTGTACCCGAATCGCATCTGAGTCTGGAATGGTTGAAGTCACAGGGCGTTACAAACGCTTCTGTCGCGCTGCTTAAGGCCTATGGTGGTGCGCCTTTGCGCCTGAAGGGGGCTTTGGAGCAACAGGAAGGACTGTCTTATCAGCTTTTTTTTGAACGCTTTACACAACTGCTCTGTGGGCAAACCGATGCGTTGGAGTTGGCCCGGGAGTGGCAGGAAAACGCGGAACAGGTGGTGAACTGGTGTCAGCTTTATGCTCACGAACAATATATTCAGCATCAGCAATCTGAGGATCAGCAGCGTTTTTCCCACTGCCTTGAAGCGAAACGGGTGTTGCAGCACCCAGGGGTAAACAAATCGGTGGTCCTTACCGGCCTGTTGTCGTTATTTGCCTGAGCAGGTTGAATTACCATTTATTGAGGAGTCATTTTGTTCGTAGATTCTCACTGTCACCTTGATCGGTTGAAGCAAAACGATCAGCAATTGTCGGAAACTCTCGCATTTGCCCGTCAGCGTGGCGTGGAGCACTTTTTGTGTGTTGCGGTGTCGGTTAAGGAATTTGACGACATGCTGGCTAAAGTGGCCGAATATAAGGATGTCTCGGTGTCCTGTGGTGTTCACCCATTGCATCAGGAAGACGCCTGCAGCTATGCTGAACTGCTGGAAAAAGCGGCTCATCCCAGTGTGGTTGCCGTTGGTGAAACCGGGTTGGATTATTTTTACAGTTCTGACACCCGGGAGGTCCAGCGTCAATCCTTTATCGATCACATCAGGGTAGCGAACGAACTGAATAAGCCATTGATTATTCATACGCGGGACGCCAAACAGGACACCATTGATCTGCTGAAGGAACACAAAGCGCCAACAACCGGAGGCGTGCTGCATTGTTTCACAGAAGATCTCGAAATGGCGCAGGCTGCAATGGAACTGGGTTTTTACATTTCCATTTCCGGTATCGTAACCTTTCACTCTGCCAGCGCGCTAAGAGAGGTGGTTAAAGCGGTACCTCTTGAACGGTTGCTGATTGAGACTGATTCGCCCTGGCTGGCTCCGGTACCCCACCGAGGCAAGCAGAACCAGCCTGGCTATGTGGTTGAGGTGGCTGAGTTTATCGCGCAATTGAAGGGCATTACGGTTGCAGAGCTAGCCCGAATTACCACCGGGAATTTTTACTCACTGTTTCCCCTGGCCCGGCCGTCATGATCCCAGAGCGTAGCTGGCAGCAGCGATTGCATGCCAGCCTGACGCTGGCCACAACTCCTGAAAATCGCTATTTTCAGATGGCCACCTGTGATGAGCACGGAATACCCCACAATCGTACAGTTGTCTTCAGGGAACTGGAGTCGTCACCGGAAGCGCTGTTGATTGTATCTGATTTGCGCACTGAAAAATGCCAGCATTTGCAGAGTAATCGCAATGTATCCGGTTGCTGGTATTTCTCGCAGACCCGTGAGCAGTATCGATTTGCGTGCCAGGGGGAAGTGTTGACATCTTCCGGCCATCATAATTTGCTTGAAGCACACTGGCAGAGGCTTTCAGAACCGGGCCGTCAGCAATATTTCCGCAACCAATTGCACGCTTCCGAATATTTCGATTGCAGCGGGAGAGGCTTTCCGTTGGAAAATTACCCGCCGCAGTTTTGTGTCATCCGCCTCATCATCGAACGGGTTGACTACTTGAGTGTTGCTGAGCAGCCACATGAGCGGATCATGTTTGAAAAAAGCAGCGATGGCAGCTGGCTTGGTTCCCAAATTGACCCTTAATAACGTATTCCACCACTGGTGTGGCATCGATCGCACAGGGCGACTTCTTTCTCATCTACGGTATACCAGTTAAAGCTTGAATCCCACCCGAATTCAGTTCCACATCTGGCGCAGAATTGCGTGGCCTGGTGGGTAAGATAGCGGCTATAAAAGTGAATTCCGAGTGCGATCAATATGAAAAAAAGCGCAATGGCAAATAGAATTAACATGCTGACCTCTCAACTAGCGTGCAATTAGTTACAATAGAAAAATATTGTTGTCAGAAAAATTTTCCGGTTTGCAAAATTAGAACTGGCTCTCTTAGTCATAGGCCTGATGGGGTTCACCAATGTCCTCTGCCCATTCCTCCGGGTGGCGTTGCATAAACTTCTGCATCAGCGCCTTACATTGAGGATTGTCGAGCACAATGACCTCAACGCCACGAGATTTGAGTAACGGCTCTTCTCCCATAAAACTGAGATTCTCGCCAATTACAATCCTGGGAATTTTATACAGCAGCGCGGCACCGGTGCACATTGAGCAGGGGGACAGGGTGGTATATAACGTACTTCGCTGGTAATCGGCAGCTGTCAGGCGCCCTGCAGATTCCAGTGCATCCATTTCAGCGTGAAGGGTAGGGCTCTGCTTCTGCATTCTCTGGTTGTGGCCTCTGCCAACGATTTTTCCATCGATAACCAGCACTGACCCGATGGGAATGCCGCCTTCGTCCAGGCTTTTTTGAGCCTGCTCAACCGCCGCTTGCATAAAAAACTCGTGATCCATGACTCTTTTTTCCTTGTCTAACGCGAATTTCAGTATTCTACAAAGCGTGAAGCAACTCAAGATTTCCGCTAATTCCTAAAATAAAAAACCGGCGAACAGCATTCCTTTCGCCGGTTGTCTATATGCGCATTGCCGTCAGGTTACCAACCGCACTGGCGCCCCTGGTTTTGCTCATCCAGCCAGTTTTTGAGCGGTGCAAAGTAATCCTGAATGGTGCTGGCATCCATCTGGCTGGTTCCCGTCAGGGTTTCCAATGCGCTTTGCCATGGCTGGCTGGCACCCATTTCGAGCATGGCATTGAGCGCGGTTCCTGCTTCTTTGCTGCCATAAATGGTACAACGGTTGAGAGGGCCCTGGTCGCCAGCTATGTCGCACAACGCTTTGTGAAACTGAAATTGCAGGATATGGGCCAGGAAATACCGTGTATATGGCACGTTCGCGGGGACGTGGTATTTAGCTCCGGGGTCGAATGCATCAGCCGAGCGCTCTATAGGGGCTGCAACCCCCTGGTATTGCTCGCGTAACTGCCACCACAGTTCGTTATATTTTTCCGGGCTAATTTCGCCGGAAAAAACTTTCCATCGCCATTGGTCAACCATCAATCCGAACGGAATGAAGGCGATTTTGTCCAGCGCAATCTGTAAGAGCATGCCTATATCATTGGAGGCATCGGGTATATCATCAATCAGGCCAATTTGCTTGAGGTACTTGGGGGTAATGGACAGCGCAATAGTATCACCAATGGCCTCGTGGAAGCCGTCATTCGCGGAATTGCGGTACAGCAGTGGCTGATGCTGGTATGCCCGCTGATAAATATTGTGGCCCAATTCATGATGAATGGTGTTGAATTCTTCCCCGGTAATTTGAATGCACATTTTGATGCGCAAATCTTCTTTGTCATCAAGGTCCCAGGCAGAAGCGTGACATTGCACTTCGCGATCATCGGGTTTTTGAAACTGTGATCGTTGCCAGAATGTGTCGGGTAGAGGTTCGAAGCCTAAAGAAGTGAAAAAAGATTCAGCTTGCCTGACCATTCTGATTTCATCGTAACCCTGGGCTGTGAGTGCCGCTGTGACATCCGGAACCTGCATTTCCTGTTCAGGTTTTACGATGTCATAAATGTTTCCCCAGCTCTGTGCCCACATGTTGCCGAGCAGATGGGCAGGGATAGGCTTGTCCTGTGGGACTTGATCTTCGCCGTAAAACTCGCCTAATTTTGCTCTGACATGACAGTGTAGTGCTTCGTAGAAGGGTTGTACCTGACCCCAAAGGCGATCAAGTTCCCCGGGAAATTCATCCGCAGGCATATCGTATTGCCCTTGCCATAGCTCACTGACGTTGGCAAAGCCCTGCTCCTGAGCCCCCTTGTTGGCCAATTCGACCTGCTCAGCATACAATGATTTCATGGGGATTGAGGCTTGCCGCCAGCCTTCCCAGAATTCAAGCAGCAGGTCTGGGTTTCGGGAAGTGGCTATTTCTGCACTCATTTCAACCAGGCTGAAACATTCCTGTTCGTTTCGGCAGTACTTTCCTGCTCCGTATAAACCATCGAGATCAGCACTGATTTGCGCGAGTCGGGCGGATTTTGCGCTATCCTGAGGCGGTGGCATGGTCAAACCGTTGCGCAACAGGTCCAGTTGACGTCGGGTGTCAGTGTCCACCTCAACGTTGTTAAAGGATGCGGCCTGTTTGGCCAGTTTGGCGATAAGATTTGAGTACTGCTCGTTCATGTACGCAGCAACGGCCGCAGTATCAAGATTAATGTTTGTGGCGTAACTCCATTGTGCATGCGCTGAGGGAAGCTGAATTTTTTCGATATCGGCCTGTGCCTGCTGCAAGAATGCTTTTGCGTCCTGTGCCGTTAGCGTCGTAGCCATGGTCTGGTCTGTGGCTTGTGCATTAGTGGAAGATTCGCCGCAGCCAATCAGGCTGGTGCCGACAATGAGAGCTACCAGTGTTTTAGTCGGATATTTCATCGTGATTCCTGTTGTCGTTTTATTCTTGTTCTGATGGTGCGATCAGTGCTATGAACGGTATTGCTGGGTTTTTCAGTGTCCATCCTAAAGCTAGGAATATCAAGACTTGGTTTTAGGATATTGTTCATCGACCCTGTGAGTTTGTTATTGAACCAGAGCTATAATTTTTCAGGTCGGCAGGGGGCGAGGGCTAATTCGAATTGTATTGCAGCACCCAGGTCACGTTCCGCGTCTAATGATATTATCTTATTCTGCCGCCTTATTTTCGGTGACGGAATAGAATGGGTGACGGAATCGACTTGAACCGAATCATCCTGTGTGGGGTATTAAACCGGGTTCAGATTAATTCAAGGGCTCTACCATTCTGCAGTTGAGGTCTGATAATGGCTGTGAATCGGTAGTGTTATGAATCCGTTAAAACATACATGAATGGATAAAAGCAGTTATCGGCGGATAAATTGGACAATTTGGAGTGGCCATTTTGAAACTTGACGCGAGCCATACGGACAGGCATTCAAACGTGATTAATGCTGCTATCAGTTACCCTCAAGAGGACGTTTGGTTCGACAGAATCAACATGTTGCGATTTTTACTGATCATTGGGTTGGTCTTATTACATTATGGCTCTTATCCAGGCAGTGATATTTCTCCCTTTCGGGGATTGATTGAAAGCCCATTTCCGCTAGCGACTTTCTTTAACAGCTACATTTTGTTTTTCTTTTTCAGTGCAGTGCCATTGCTGAGCACAATTTCAGGCTGGCTGTTTTTTAAAAATTTCAAACCTGGGTCTGCGTTCTTTGTCGGGCGATTTATTAGCCGCTCACGCTCAGTTTTACTGCCAATGATTTTGTGGAATGCTTTGGTGCTGGGGGCGATGGTGGTTATTTTTCACCTCTACCCTGATTCTCCGGCACTGTCATACGTTCGCTATTCGATGAATGAAATGGATTGGTCCTCGGTGATTAATTCGCTGTTTGGGGTCACTCAACACCCGATTAATTTTCAATTCTGGTTTTTACGTGACTTGTTACTTACGGTGGCGATTAGCCCGTTGTTGGCGCTGTTCTTACGCAGGAACCCATGGGCCGGATTCACGTTGCTGGCCCTTGGGTGGCTGTCCGGTTTTGATTTTTTGATATTTTTTCGTTCGGATGTGGTTTTTTTCTTTTACCTTGGGGCCATGGTGCGCTTTGGTTATATGCAATTTCCTGAAGTGAGTCGCAGGGCGGCTATCAGCCTGATGCTGTTTTACGTTTGGCTTGTGGCATTGCGAACACTGGCTCCGTTTGTTTTTGATGAGGCTAACCCAACTGAAGATTTCCTGTTGGATTTTGCTACCAGAATCATGAGACTTTTTGGCGTCGCTGCATTCTGGACGATATCTCCCTACCTGGTAATGGGTAAACCCGGGCAACTGCTGGTTAAACTTGGGCCACTGGCGTTTTTTCTGCACGCCATACACTGGCCTATGAACCAGGCTATTAAGCAGTTTCTGGATGTGATTCTACCATCTGGGGGCGGCTATTTGATCATCAACTATATATTAACGGCGCTTATAACAGTGATGCTGGCTGTTTTGATTGCGCGCATTTTGCATAGAACTGTGCCTGCCGTATTTAATACGCTAAGTGGTGGCAGAGGAGGTGTGTTTGCTAACCGGGCTAATAGCTGTTAGCGATGTATTTTGCCGACAGATGTCAGTTCATCATCCATGCTGAGGATTCTCCTGGGGATTCTCCTGGGGATTTTCAAATTGTCAATTTAGCCTAAATTGACAGTTACTTAATGCTTGTCTAATCTGAATTAAAGCGCTCTTCAAGCCGTAGGGCAAACTTCAAAGCCTGGGACAAGGATGCTTGGCAAATCTTGCAGCACTCCTTATATAACAATTCTTAACATCCTGTTCCTATGCTCCCCTTTCTAACTGCGAGTTAAGGATTAATCTGTGTTGGATGGCACCAAGAAAAATTGCTTGCACGCGATTTCCTATCCGTCTTCGCCAGTGAATGAGCAGACTTCATTGCCGGTAATTCCTCAGCCTGAAGAAAACAGGACTTTTTTTGACAAACTTCGCGATGCAGTTATTCGTCAAAGCCACAGTATCCCACTTGAAGTCGCGGACTTCCTGGTCCAGTGGAGCTGGTTTTTGTTCGGTATCGATCCGAAAAAAGTAGGGTACGGAAAAGGGCCAATCACTTGGTATCGCAAACGGACAATGCCACCCAAAAGACAGATTCGAATCCATCTTTTGGGGGCGGGGGATACCATTCCACGGTTTGCAGAGCTTACTGCATGGGCAATTAACCGCGGCAGTTCTCTTTGTTCAGCAACGGTTCGTGGTGATTTGAGTGAAGCCGATGTGATCTGGATTTACGACCAAGATCCAATTCATCCTGATCTGCTCGATAAACTAAAGCGTAAAATTTCTCCGTTTGTGCGATGCGGTGCAGCAGTTATCAATGAGCCGGGAACATACAATGCCTATCATAAAGCTTCGGCCTTTCCCCGCCTTGAACGCGCCGGAGTGAGTGTTCCGCGCTTTCGTTTTACCCAGCAGGACATTGGTAAATGCCTGGTAGTGTATAAATCCATCGGCAAGCAGGGAAAGCGTAAATGGCTGGACTACTTTGATGGTGAACGGCCCGGTTGCAAGGCATTTGAATACATTCATTGCCTAAATAATGATGGGCTGTTTCGTCGCTATCGGGCGCATTACCTTGCAGGGATGGTGAGAGGCAGTGAAGTAATGCTGTCAGACAGTTGGCATGTGTGTAACCGAAGGGCAGTTGGTATTGAGTACGACTTTGTTCCAACGGATTATGAAAAAGAGCAGATAACCAGGATAGCAAAAGTATTGTCACTGGATTATTTTGCAGTTGATTACCTGCGCCCGCCAAAAACAGGCGGCGCGGTTTTTACTGATATAAACGTATTTCCAACGGTGCAGTCTCCCCGCAGCAGGGTGCATGCAAGAGGAGACTGGGGGTTGTGGCATACATTTGATGCCCGTGCCCGGCTAGGAATTAAGGAGCCTGACGGGGGGCCCGTGTGGCTGGAGTTTGATAGAGCAATGGAAGCGCTTGTTGAGAACGCCCATTCACAGAGCAATGTAAAGCAGCGCAAGGCGCGGTGAATGCGGCTATTGGGCCCCGCACACTGTTTTTTTATTCAATCTGGGTTAAGGGCGTAGAAAAATTATCAGGCTTTGTTGAGGCAACATTGCTTAAATTTTTTACCACTGCCACAAACGCATTTGTCATTCCTGCCCTGGTTCACGGTGCCACAGTCGTCATGCAATTCACCGTCCAGGTATCGCCACTGGTTGTCTTCCATCACAAAATTCGAAGTTTCATGAAGCACACCCAGTTTTTTGCCCGGAAGAAAATAATACGCACTGTATTCAACCTGGGATGGCAGTAAGGTGGGGGATGGGTGGACAATCAAAGTTAACCACTGGGTACCCCGGGCACTGTCTTCCAGGCTGGCAATACTCAAAGCACTGCGGGGGGCTTGAGCATAGGTCGCAAGAATATAATCGTAATTGCCTAAACAGTAGGCAGTATAGCGTGATCGCATTAAACTTTCGGGCGATGGGGCAGCAATTTGGGCAGAAATTAACGGCCCACAACAATCTACGAAGGCCCTTTGGCTACCGCAATAACAATTTTCAGACATGGCATTCCTATTCGTAAAGCAGGTGCAGCCTGGTAATTATCCGTTACCAACGACGAAATCTGCCACTCCTTTTTGTCGGAGTGAATGATGGCGGTAAATTGTAGCGGTTCAAGGCAAGCTCACCAAGGGCCTATCACGACATTTTGACCGACGGGCTGATTTCCTCTAAGGCAAACCCCTACATTTACCACTGAAACCGAGAATTCCTGGCACAAGCGGCGGATGGATTCCTGTTCCTGTTCAGGAAGACTCAAATCTTCAACATAGATGGTGGTGCATTGGCCACTTGTGATGAGTTTTCGGATCCATAGCGGGATTTTTTCCTGCGTTGGTTTCTGGATTCTAATGGCATTCAGAACATCTTTTTTAAATGCTACTGAGTCAGAGATCAAATAAGACCACCCTTTTGTTGTTTTTGGCTCCGGAGTCGGTGGCATTAACGGTAATGGAAATTGAAACACGTTGTTGGGCAGATTTGCAGACATAGACATATTTCACCTTTGTATTTATATGCAGTGTATATTTATACAGTAGTTGATTGTTTTTTATCTAGCAAGCAATTTTTGAGTTTTTTTAGCGTGGGACAATTGCGGCAGATGAATGTGATTTCTCTTATCAGTCTGTTGGTATAGCTCTGCTTTGAACTGGCGCTCTTCTGTCGTGGGAGACTGGATGGTTTTTTGTGACCGGGCCTGGTTTGTTGGTGAAACAGTACGTTTGGCGGGCAGCGGCCTAGACCACCAAGAGAGGTCTAGGTTGGATGTTGTCGGAAGTCGAATTTTAACGAAGCAGGGCAATTGCCACAGAGTTTAGCTCTTTTCTGAGCTTGCCCGAGGTGAGAATAAAGTGCCCACAGACTTACTCCACGCAGCCAGTTTGCTTTTCCGTTGGCTCATCAGCAGCACAAATCCGGCCCAGTAAAATAACGGGTTCCCCCAAAGGGTTTTAAGTGACCAGGTATAGTGTAACAACCCCAGTGCAGCACAAAGGTACACGAAGTTGTGTACCGTCTGCCAGCGATGCCGAAGCCGTCTTTGTATTGCATTTGGTGAGGTTGCTGCGAGCACTAGCAGCAGCATAAGGGCTGTGAATCCAACAGTGATGTAGGGGCGTTCAATGATTTCAGACGTAAGTAATGTCCAGTCGAGCTGTAATTCAAAAAGTAGATAGGCGGCAAAATGTGCCAGGGCGTAGCTGAAACAGTAAAGCCCAACCAGGCGACGACAACGTATCAAATCACCGCAAGGCAAGCGTTGTGCAAGAGGAGAAATACACAGTGTGACCATCAATAAGTTAATACTTCCCAGCCCCGTGGCATGCAGCAGCGATTCCACCGGGTCGGCACCCAAACGGTCCAGTATGGCGAGGCTGAAAACGGTTATCAGATAGCCCAGGCACAAAACATGAATGGCCGTTTTCAAAGTTACAACCTGCCACCGTGAAAGCCGAATGGGCCGGACGAATAAGCGGTTCATTAGTAATTTTTTCGCAGGTCGAGATTTTTGTACAATGGTGCGACTTCCTCGTAGCCGTTGAATAGCCGGGTTGGAATTCGATTACGGGCTAACAGGCCACCATCGGTGATTCGACGTTCACTGGCCTGGCTCCATCTGGGGTGATCAACGTCTGGATTCACGTTGGCATAAAAACCGTACTCCTGCGGGGCCAGCCTGTTCCAGGTTGTCGGAGGTTGTTTATCGGTAAGGCGTATTCTTACGATGGATTTTATGCTTTTAAACCCGTATTTCCAGGGCACAACCAAACGCACAGGGGCTCCGTTTTGCGGAGGCAGACTTTTTCCGTACAACCCTGTTGCGAGGATGGTGAGCGGGTGCATGGCTTCCTGCAGTGTCAGGCCCTCAACGTAGGGGTAATCAATTCCTCCGCCGATAAAACGGTTGGCCTGCCCTGGCATTCTTTGTGGGTCATAGAGGGTCTCGAAAGCCACAAAGCGTGCCGCCGACAGAGGTTGGGCCTGTTCGAGCAGGCTGCCGAGTTCAAATCCCAGCCAGGGGATCACCATCGACCAGGCCTCAACACATCTTAACCGGTATATGCGCTCCTGCAGTGAAAATTTCTTATCAAGGTCTTCCAATCCCAGTGTGAAGGGTTGTTCAACCAAACCATCGACCGTCAGTGTCCATGGGCTCACTGCAAAGCCGGATGCCCGTTTTGCCGGGTCAGACTTGTCGGTACCAAATTCGTAAAAATTGTTGTGCGTGGTGACTTTATCGAACGGCGTGAGAGTTTCACTGCTCTGATACTCAGCGGGCTTGGTGTGCTTTAACGGGCGTAACTGAGGCATATCGGTTTTTTTGCTGCTGCTAAACCAGTCAACGGCGCCAGCTGAAGGCATCAGCAGTGCTCCCGCTCCGACAAACCCCAGAGTTTTAATAAGCTGGCGTCTTTGATTATACACCGACTCGTCAGTAACCTGATTGTCGGTGAATTGTTGTGAGGGGCGAAAAATGCGAGCCATGGTATCCGTCCTTTTGTCAGGTATTGACCGTCATTCATAGAGACCGAAGTTATCGTCTTCAACTTTCAGATAGGGGTTGAACTTGAGGCTCGGTGCTAAAATGTCGTATCCCAGCTTTGACCAGGCCCCTGCCTGGGAGTGAAAAGGCTTGCATACTGACGGCTTGCAAATTCATCGGTCATGCCGGAGATATAGTCTGCAATAATCCGCATACCCGACCCGTGGCTTTCGGCTGCGGACCATCGCTTGCGGGTAGTGTGAGGTAACAGGCGTTCAGGGTCTGAGGCAAAGGTTTCAAACAATGCCATCACCATCTGCTGACCCTTGTATTCCAGTTGCTGAACTTCCGGCTTGCGGATGACTTTCTGATAGACAAAAGCCTTGAAATGCTCCAACGCCTTAAAGTGCAATTCAGGCAGTGTGGCTTGAAAGTCGAGCAGAGGGTGCTCAAACCGTTGGTGCTGTTTAATAACGATGGCTGTAATGAAGGCGTTCACCAGTGCGCCAATGGCGTTTTTGCGTTCATACTGATGATCACTGAAGAGGCGCTTTGCCAAAAACTCGATATTATCCGATAGCCAGGGTGTCCCAAGCGATTTTATCGGGTATACCAGTGCCTCCATAAACTCCGTTTGATTCACCATACCCATAACGATTGCATCTTCCAGATCATGAATGCCATAGGCGACGTCATCGGCAAGCTCCATGATGGAACAGTCAAATGATTTGAAACTGGTTTTGGCGTGTTTTCCCGGTTGGCGATTGAAAGCCATAAAGGTAGTTTTGTCTGCTTCGTTTAAGGGAAGTAATAGCCATTCAAGCAGTTCTTGATCGCAGCGGAACAGGCCTTTTGCCGGTTGCCATTGTGCAGCCTTTACCTGCCTCAGGGTGTCCGGTGCGCGGGGCAGAAGGCAAGGATCGGTCAGACTGTCGAGGAAATTCGGGTATTTGACCAGACCCAGGATGCTGCGGCGGCACAGGTTCATTCCATGGCTTGCGGTGTAAGGCTCCAACTGGGTTATGATGCGAAAGGTCTGGCCGTTACCTTCAAATCCTCCATGTTCCCTCATCATGAAATTCAGCGCAATTTCGCCACCGTGACCAAAAGGAGGGTGGCCGATATCATGGGCCAGACATAAGGTTTCGATTAAGGTCGGATCCAGGCCCAGATCCTGCGAGAAAAGCGGATATTTTGCCGAGAGCTGTGCTGCGATGCCCGTACCGATTTGAGCTGCTTCCAGTGAGTGTGTCAGGCGGGTTCGATAGAAGTCACTTAATCCGACACCCAATACCTGTGTTTTTGCCTGCAGCCTGCGAAAGGCTTCAGAGTGCAGTACACGGGCTTTGTCCCTTTGATAAGGCGTGCGATGATCGCCGTCCCTCGCCTGGGTTCGGGGCTGAAGGCGTTCAAACCACAGGGCATCATCCGGCCGGTAGTGGCTCGAAACCAGTGTGGATTGGTCGGTCGGAATCACATGCGCTCCTGGATGCAGTTAGCCCTGATGTGGATCTTCCTGGGTAATTTCATCCAGGCTCAGCGTAAAGCTGGGTGCATAGCGGGACAAAAAGTAATCCACTTCGGGAGAATGATATTCCTTGAGAATTCGATCGAGACGATTTTTAGCCAGTTTAAATTCCCGGTTACCGGCACTGAGCTCTTCGAGTGTTTTTAAATAGGCACACAGAACGTCGGCTGCTTTAACAATAAATGCTTCGTCTTCGGTAAAGAACTGTTCGTCAATCAGTTGCGAATAGTCATCGCGGAATTCTTCAGGTGCCATGGCAATCAGTTTTTGCCTGGCAATGCCTTCAATCTTTTTATACTCATCTCGTATGGCTGGATTGTAGTATTTTACCGGGGTGGGTAGGTCTCCGGTAAGCACCTCTGATACATCGTGAAACATGGCCAGGGTAGCCACGCGATCCGGATTCAGACTGCCGTTGAAAAATCGGTTTCGAATTAACGCCAGTGCATGAGCGACCATGGCCACCTGCAAACTGTGTTCCTGAACATTTTCACTGCGGACATTGTGCATAAGTGGCCAGCGATGGATCAGTTTCATCCTGGCCAAATGGGCAAAAAAGTGGCTTTGTTCAGTCATAGCAGAATTATTTGCTAACCTGTTGGTAATGCTCGAAAAAATTCCCAATTCTTGTTAAAGCCGGTTTTAGCACGTCACTGTGGGGCAAAAATACCAGCCTGAAATACACTCCTTCAGAAAGGTTAAATGCGCGACCGTGCACCAGCAGGATTTTTTCTTTGCTGAGCAAGTCAAATATCATCTGTTCATCATTAACAATATTGAATTTTTTGTCGTCAACACGGGCAAAACAGTACATGGCCCCCTTGGGTTTAACACAGTGAATGCCGGGAATGTCATTCAGCATGGTGCTTGCCAGGTCGCGCTGTATTTTTAAACGCCCGCCATCCCGGACCAGATCATTAATACTCTGGTAACCGCCCAATGCGGTTTGAATGGCACTCTGACAGGGAACATTCGCGCACATACGCATGGAAGACAACATGTTCAAACCTTCGATGTAGTCTCTGGCAATGCGCTTATTCCCGCTAACAACCAGCCAGCCGGCCCGAAATCCAGCAACCCGGTAGTTCTTTGACAAACCACTCAGGGTAACAATAAACACGTCATCGCACAGTGATGCGATACAGGTATGTTTGTGGCTGTCATACAGAATTTTGTCGTAAATCTCGTCACTGAATATAACCAGATTATGTTCGCGGGCCAGTTCCACAACTTCCTGCAACAATTCCTTGCTGTATACCGCGCCGGTTGGATTGTTGGGGTTGATCAGTACAATGGCCCGGGTACGACTGGTGAGCTTGCCCTTGATATCATCGATATCGGGGAACCAGTCAGCCTGTTCGTCGCAACGATAATGCACAGGCGTTCCCGACGACAGGCTGACAGCAGCGGTCCATAACGGGTAATCCGGGCTAGGCAGTAAAACCTCGTCGCCTGTGTTCAGCAGCGCCTGCATCGACATCATAATTAACTCACTGACTCCGTTGCCAATGTAGATGTCGTCAACGCCCACGTTCTGGATGTTCATTTGCTGATAGTACTGCATGACTGCCACCCTGGCAGCATAAATACCTGCAGAATCTGAATAACCCTGGGAGGTAGGCAGGTTGTGGATCACATCTTTGAGTATGTCGTCTGGGGCATCAAAACCAAATGGCGCAGGGTTACCGATATTCAGCTTTAAAATCCTATGGCCTTCGTCTTCCATTTTGCGCGCCTGGGCTGCAATGGGGCCGCGAATGTCATAACAAACGTTATCGAGTTTGTGCGAGCGTTCAACAGGTTTCATGGTGTACTACATCTATTATCAGGGGGCCAAGAGTATCCTAAAGGCCGTTCTTTATTAAACAAATTTTTGCGTTTATGGCTGTTTTTAAAGCCTCTTTGGGTAAGGCTATCACACTCCTGCTTACAATTTCTTCATTGAACAAGGTGGTGACTGTGTCTAAATAAGTAAAGGGATGGAATTTATGAGGTTAAAGGCACATGGCGTTACCTCTTGTTTGGCTCGGCGCAGGGCTGGTTGCAGCGTATGCGGGTAGTCAGTTGGCTCGTGAACAACAGCGTCAAAGCGGTCATCTTGGCCACTTTCCTGGTGACTGTAAAATGGAAGTGCAACCTAAGAATGGTTCGGTAGTATGCTGCGGCATATATGAAGTTTTTCAGCACACCGGAATTTGGGTTGATGATCAAATTATTGAACTGAAAGGCAACGGACTGGTACGTGCAGTTTCGCCCAGGCGTTTTCTGGCCGACCGTTCCGGCAACCGGATTTATGTGGCCTGTGACGGCAATTTACGCCCATTGGTTGACGAGCAGGCTATTACCCGCAGCGTTGGTCAGGTATTCAGCTATTCCGAATACCACGTATGGTCGAACAATTGTCACCGTTTTGTTTTCAGCTGTATCAGTGGTAAAAAGCAGCCAGTTACCCGTTTTGGAGAGCTGAATGAAAAGATGTATCGGCATTTCGGTACCGTGGTCCACTGGCAACCCGTCCCGGTAACCAAATGATTCGGTCGCAAAATTAAGGTTAAATATTTGTGAACTTTTCCATCTGAGCCTATCGTAAAGAATAGTTAAAGGTGCCAGTCTGGCACATTGCGCTAATTCAACGAGGTGAGGAAAATTATGTCACAACACTTCAAAGATGCCCAAAGTAATGCAATAACACAAAGCGGTATTTCCCGGGTAATTCCCTGTAAAGAGCTCGACATTGGTGATCCGATAAAGTGGTTGTCGCTGGGGCTCAGGGATTTCCTGCGTACTCCTGTCATAAGCCTTTTCTACGGCATTATGTTCGCGGTCATTCCCTGGCTAATTGTATTTTTGGTCAGAATGACGGGCTGGCACCTGGTTATCCTTCCCGCCATAGTGTGTTTTATGCTGATTGGACCGTTTCTGGCAGCTGGGCTTTACGATGTCAGCTGGGAACTGGAAAAAGGGCATAAGCCAACGCTCAGGCATTCTCTGCGCGCGATGAAGCGAAACGCAGTTAACGAATGGGGTTTTGGGATCCTTTTGATGGTTCTGATGATTTTCTGGTTGCGGGTTGCTTCACTTATTCATGCGCTCTATCCGCCTTATCTGGATGATTCACTGGATTCTTTGCTGCCATTTTTGGCATTGGGTACGCTGGTGGGAGCTGCCTTTGTTTCCTTTATGCTGTTTATCAGCGCGTTCACGCAACCGATCCTGATGGAGCGCAAAGTAGACTTAGCCACTGCTGTTCTAACCAGTGTTAACGCCGTTTGGCTAAACAAAGTCCCCATGTTCATTTGGGGTGGGTTGATTTTCAGTGCGGTTGCCATTGGATTTGTCACCGGATTCATTGGATTTGTGTTTTTGATGCCGTTGATTGGCTACGCTACATGGCATGGATACATTGATACAATCACTACAAAAAGAGAGCGGAATTACGTTTGAAATGTAGTTTTATTACAACATTATCTGCCATATAGCTCAAAAAACGACTAATAAGAGCGGTAATTTTGTGAAACTTTCAGAAAGTTTTTTTCATTTTGGTTGAAAAATGACCGCTCTAACTAGACTTTTTTTGAATTGTTTTTTAATTTAATAGATCTTAACGGAATATGCATGTGAGAAAAACGCAATAAATACAATGATTTAAGTCGTTAAAGGATGTGTAACATTCAGTTTTACCATCAGTTTACTCACCTTCAACAATATTCCAACAGCAAATCTTTTTAAGTTGAGGCATAAATATAGTGCACCGACGAGATACTGCGGTGTACGAAATACCACTATCGAGTTTGCCAAAACATTTGAGGATTTGAACATGAAAACATTTAAGAAAACTGCCGCTGTTGTACTGGGTTTTGCTGCACTGTCATCACAAGCCCTGGCTGCCGCTCCTGAAAAAGACGTACGTTTCGTAGGTGACACCCGTTTCTCTAGCTTCTGTAAAGCAGTAGTTATGGATGATGTACGCGTACTTCGCTCCAGCCTGGCTCGCAATGTTGGTCGTATTGCCGCTAGTCAGCGTGAAGTATTGCGCATGGTAACTTCCGAGGAAGGTCTGACTTGTAACGGTGCCAGCCTGATTGAGTTCTCTGTACAGCGCGATGCAAGCTCTGTTCACGAGTTTCTGATTACCCGTAGCTAATCATGACCGGGCTAAAGAACCGGGTGGCGAACCTTTTCAGCAGAGAGGCGCGCCCCCGGGTCAATGGCTATTGTTGGCGTGTATTACTCGGCGCCTATCCTTACCCATCGGGATACTCGAGTTCGACTTTCAGCCATCATGCGTTGGGTATGAAAACGCAGTTTGAGCAGCAGAACGTACGCCAAAGGTACAAGGAATAAGCTGGTCAAGGTTGAGAAAATCAATCCTCCGATTATGGCGATGGCCATGGGGGAATAGGGAGGGCCATCGCCGCCTATCCGTGTGCTACCAAGGGCTAACGGAACCAAACCAAGTACTGTTGTTGCAACCGTCATCAAGATAGGGCGGATCCGTGACTGACATCCATCCACCACCGCCTGGTATAAATTCTCGCCCTGTTCAATCAGCTGATTGATTCGGTCAACCAGCACGATGCCGTTGTTAACCACAATTCCCATCAGAATCAACATTCCTATCATCCCCATGATGGACATGGGGGTAGCGGTGACAAAAAACGCCCAGAATACACCGGTAAAAGAAAACAGCAGTGACGTGATGACCGCAGTTGGCAACAGCAAAGATTCGAACAGTGCAGCCATAACAACGTAAATCATGCAGATAGCCAGCAACATATTCATCTGCATTACCGCATTGGCTTCATCCTGGCGGCGAAAACTTCCGTCCAGTGTCCAGTTGTAACCATCGGGAAGGGTAACGTAGCCCATTGCTTTTTCAATCCGCCCACGGGCCTGTTCAACTGTGGTGTTGTCGCTCAGGTTAGCGCCAATTGAAAGTGCTGTTTGACGGTAATGGCGCTGAATTTCAGCCAATTGTGGAACTGTGGTGATTTCAGCAACCATATCCAGTGTGATGCTTCTGCCTTGCTGGAAAGCAATACTTATGTTTTTCATTGCCTGCACAGATGCCTGGATGTCTTTACCATACATTACCCGGACATTGATTTCGCCGCTGTCACCAAATCGAAAGGTACGCAAACTGTTGCCGCGCAGTGCGGTGGCCACCAGACTGGCGATGTCACTGACATTCAAGCCCAGCCGATAGGCTTTCTCCCGGTCAATGCGGACTTGTATTTCTTCCCGTTCGCTGCCCAGATCAGCCTTGACGTCTTCCAGCCCATCGATATTGGCAATCACCGGAACAATCTGATTAGCAAGGTTACGCAACCGATCAGAAGATTCACCCAGCAAAGTCAGTCGGACACCGCCACCGTTGCCCTCATTCCATTGAAAGGAGGGGCGCGCTCGTACAAAGGTTGGCATGGCGTCACGAATTTTCTTCTTCAGTGTACCAACATCAATAGGCAAATCGTCCACCAGGGTAATACCGGAGACGGCATGACCCGCTTCGAAATAGCTGTATACCTGCTTGATGTAAAACGCTTCCTGGTTGGCATACAGAAAGTCTTCCATCTTATTGACGGTTTGCTCAACTTCTTCAAGGCTGTAATTCTGTGTCAGATGATAGTTCAGCCAGATTCGCTCCTGATTGTTGTTCCCTTCATCATCACCGGAGACAAATTGCATCGGAATGGCAGTGCTGAGCAGAATAAGAACTGCAATCAATGCTGTTTTGCCCTGATTGTGCAAAGTCCAGTTAAGCACTCGGCCATAGCGATGAATGTACGCTGGCTTCTGCACAACCTTATCTGCCGGAAGTCTGATCCTGGATGCCAGCAAAGGGATCAGGGTTTGAGCGATGAGCAGGGATGCGAACAATGAAATGCAAATGGCAATGGCGACGTGTTCCAAAAATACCGTTACGTCTATTTTCACACCCACAATGTTGGGTAAAAATACGATGGCGGTGGTCGCTGTGCCTGCAATAACTGCCAGGCTGACCTTGCTGACACCTCTTTGGGTCGCGAGTTTGGCATCGCTGCAGCCCTGGCGTTCCTGAAATATGCTTTCGGTTATTACCACTGCGTTGTCTACCAGCATTCCTACTGCCAGCATTAAACCCATAAGCGACAGGATATTAAGTGAATATCCCATTAGATACATTACGCCCAGCGTGATACAGATTGAGAAAGGAACCGACAACACCACTATGAGGGTGGTTGTCAGCTGGCGAAGGAACAAAAACAGCACAACAACGGATAAACCGGCCCCCAGCAGGCCCGCATAAATCAGGTCTGATAATGACGATGTGACGCTGTCAGCGGTGTCTTCCATAATGAACAGGTTAATGCCCTGAAACTCAGGATCGCGCTTAGCTTTGTTGATAACCTTAAGGACTTTTTCAGATACTTCCACGAGGTTACTGCCGGATTCCCGATATACGTTGAAACCCACCGCGAAGGTCCGATCGAGGTGACGACCCTCGGTGCGTTTTGGCAGTTCGTAAGCAATTTCTGCGATGTCTTTCAGACGCACATCCTGGCGAATGTAGAGCTGTTCAAAATCACGAATGTCAGTGAATGCGCCCTGAGGATTGACGCTGATTTTCTGATCGAGTGCGTCAAGCTGGCCGGCGGTCATGGAGAAATTGGCATTTTGCAATACCTTGCCCAGGGCCGTGGTGTCGATTCTCAGCGCAGCCAGTTTTTCAGGCAAAAGACGTATGGTGATTTGCTTTTTCTGTACGCCGTACAGTTCCACTTTGGAGACGCCCTCAACCCGCTCCAGCGGCTGTTTGAGATTGCGGTCTAATAAATCGTAAGCATTGGATAAATCCCTGTCACTGGATACCCTTAGCTGGAACACTGGCATATCATTGGTGTTGAATTTGTATACCATGATTCGTTCAACGTCGGCTGGTAACAGATGCCGGATCGCGTCAATTTTTTCCCGCGCTTCGATGCCTTTGGCTTTGATGTTTTCCTCCCAGGCAAATTCAACCTGAATGAGTGCCCGGTCTTCTTTTGAGGTAGCACGTAAGCGCTTGATGCCGGACATGGTGGCAACGGCTTCCTCTACAGGGCGTGTGATCATGCGTTCAATTTCTGCCGGAGTGGCATCGTTATAGGGGATTTCAATCACCATCTCCGGAATGTCGATACCCGGAAATTTTTCCAGTGGCAGTAACCTGCCCGCAACGATCCCAAATAGCAGCATGGACATGAAGCACATACACACGGTCACGGGCTTACGCATGGCAAATCGGGCGAGGGCGGCACCGGTTGAAGCAATCTTATCCATAGGTGGTTTCTCCCTGAGGGATGATGGCGGTCTCTTTTTCGAAATGTTTGCGATCAAACAGGCTGTAAAGTACCGGCAAAAGTACCAGCGTCAGCAGCGACGCAAACAACAGGCCGAATATCACTGTGATGGCCATTGGCGTTCTCACTTCAGCGCCGTTGCCAATGCCCACTGCCATCGGCAGCAATCCAAGTATGGTCGTCAGGGAGGTCATTACGATGGGGCGCAAGCGGCTTTTTCCTGCATCGATAATGGCTGAGTGCTTGTCCATGCCTTGGTGGCGCAATTGGTTAATGCGATCAACCAGTACAATGGCGTTGTTGACCACGATGCCACTGAGCATTATCAGGCCAATAAACACCACCACACTGACATGGGTACCGGTAAAAAACAGTCCGTACACTGAGCCGGCACCGGCCAAAGGTACCGCGAACAGGATCAGCAGCGGGTGCAGCAACGACTCGAATTGCGACGCCATAACCAGGTAGACCAGGAATACAGCCATTGCCAGAGCGAACATGAGAGAGCGGAAACTCTGTTGCATGTCTTCACTTTGGCCGGCTATTTCAGCCTGAATTTGCAACGGAAGCGAAACACTATCGATAATCGATTGGGCTGCGGTGACCCCCTGAGCCAAGTCACCAAACGTCAGATTTGCCTGAATTATCGCTACCCGCTGCTGGCCCAGACGGGTGATTTCGCCAGGGCCGGTACTCATGTATACATCGGCGACCGAGCCCAGTGGAATGGGGTGCTGACTGCCCGGGTTTACCACTATTGCCTGCACATCACGAATGTCATCCCGTTGCTGTTGCTGGGTACGCACCAGAATGTCAACCTTGCGATCCTCCAGACTGTATTGGGTCGCAACTTTACCGCCAATTTTGGCAGCGATAAGTTGCGATACCGTTGGTGCGTCAAGTTCAAGCCTTGACAGCCTTGCGTGATTGAATTCAATTTTGATTTCAGGGTTTCCGGGGCGCAGGGTGCTGTTGATGTCGGCAAAGCGAGGTTGTTTTTCCATGGCTTCGGTAATGCGCAGGCTTGCCAGCTGTAACTGGTTAAGGTCGTAACCGCGGATCTCAATCTGGATAGGGGCATCAAAGCTGAACAGCTCGGGTTCACCGAACTGGCTTTCAACCCCAGCCCGGGTAGCCAGATATTGGCGCAGGGCTGCACGTGCCGCTTCGGTTTGTTCAGTGCTGGCGTCCGGTTCCATGACTACATTCAGTTTTCCCCAGTGGTCTCCACCCTGGCTGGGTGCTGCAGAAATAAGACTGCCGGTACCTGCGAGTGAATAGGAACGCTGAACGCCAGGCTGACGGTTTGCCAGTTCAGCGAGTTCTGCAAGCAGAGTGTCGGTCTGTTCTACTTTTGCTCCTGCAGGCAAATTGACTTCAACGTGGAATTCACCCTGCGACATTTGAGGAATGAGCTCCATACCAAGTTTGGGCACCAAAAGAAGCGCACCCGATGAGACGGCAATTATGGCGCCCAGTACCGCAATGCGAAAGGATAACGCAGCGCACAAAACTTTTTCATATCCTTTTTCAAGCGCGGACATTAGCGCTGAAAATACAATCGTAAGGGGGTAAAACAGCCAGTAAAGCCCTTTGGCCGCAATACGCCAAAAACCAATTGCCAGGGTCATAGCGGCGGCAGGCAGATAGACGAATACTGCGCGCATAATCATGCGAACTGGAAAGGTCACCCAGTAGAAAATACGGGCAGGCAGGCTGGCTGGCATATTGGTTTTGGGCTGTGAAAAAACTTCTTCGTGCTCTAGCCCGGATCTTTTTGATCGGCTGGCCAGGGTAGGGATGAGTGTCAGTGCCACGATCAGAGAGGCCAGCAAAGCGAAGGACACGGTCAGAGCCTGGTCGCGAAACAGTTGACCGGCAATGCCTTCCACAAACACCAAGGGGATAAACACTGCCATGGTAGTAAGCGTTGAAGCAATGATGGCCCCAGCGACTTCCTTGCTACCCTGAACCGCCGCCAGCCGGGCATCTGACTGGTTTGGCTGACGTTTGCGGTGCCGATCAATATTCTCAAGAACCACAATGCTGTTGTCTACCAGCAGACCAACGGCCAGCGCAATACCACCCAGGCTCATGATGTTAAGGCTTATGTCGTTGCCGTACATCAGGTTGAATGTGGCAACAATTGAAACCGGGATTGATACCGAGATGATGACCGTGGTCCAGAAGTCACGCAGAAACAGGTACAACACCAGCATAGCTAAT
This sequence comes from Alteromonas aestuariivivens, assembly GCF_003367475.1. Classification (GTDB taxonomy): domain Bacteria; phylum Pseudomonadota; class Gammaproteobacteria; order Enterobacterales; family Alteromonadaceae; genus Alteromonas; species Alteromonas aestuariivivens. The sequence continues at coordinate 148,746 of NZ_QRHA01000003.1, read as the reverse complement.
AAGCCGCCAATCAAAGCTGCAGACAGAACGTCGTCAATAGCATTTTTGATAAACACGCTCTGGTCATAGACCAGATCCAATTGGTATTGGGAAGGCAAATTCTGGCGTACGGAAGCCAGTTGTTGCTTCACTTTTTCAGCAACATTCACCGCATTGGCATCGCCCTCTTTGTAGATGGCAATTTCGGTGCCCTCAATGCCATTAAATCGGGTAATGGCATTGCGCTCCTTATGGGCGTTGGTAATTTGAGCTATGTCTTTAAGCTGAATATTTTTTCCTTCAAAACGACCCACGTACATATTTCGTATCTGCTCGAGGTCATCAAACTGATTCAGCGTTCGCACCAGATACGCCTGAGAGCCCTCGTTTATTCGGCCGCCGGAGGTATTAACATTTTCACTTTTCAGTCGGTCTATAACCGTTGCGAGTTTGATGTTCAGCTGACTGGCCTTGTTCTGATCTATCAGAATCTGAATTTCATTTTCCAGGCCACCGCCAATGCGGACTGATGCGACGCCCTCGATGGATTCTAGGCGCCGTTTTATCTGCTCATCGGCATATACCCGCAACCGTTTCATATCTTCCACGGTGTCATTATTGGCGGAGTTTTCGCTCTGATGGCTCAGGCCAAGGCGCAGAATAGGGTCAAGGCTGGGGTTAAAGCGCAGCAATCTTGGCTTTTTAACATCCAGGGGCAGCTGCAAAATGTCGAGCTTTTCCCGCACTTCCAGGCTGGCGAAGTCCATATCGGTTCCCCATGCAAATTCCAGCACCACATCAGACTGGCCCGGACGGGATGTAGAGGTAACAGTGCGCACGCCTTTAACAACGCCGATTGCCTCCTCTATGGGTTTGGACACCAGCTGTTCCACCTCACCGGGGGCGGCACCTGGATAATCTGCACGGATAGTCAGGGTAGGGTAGGACAAATCCGGTAACAGGTTGACGGAAAGCCGCCCCAGTGAAACCATGCCAAACAACAGAATGGCAAAGGTAAACATGGCAACGGCTACAGGACGTTTGACGGCAATTTCAACAATATTCATTTTCTGGCTCCCTGAAGGTTAATGGAAAGTCACCTGCTGTGAAAATATCAGCTGTTCACGACTTCCACGGGAGACTGGTCTTTCAGGTTCTGGTGACCGGCAGTCACTACCGATTCATCACCATTCAGCCCTTCAGTGACTTCAACCACATCGCCTTCCTCAAACCCCAGAGCGACATCCACTTTACTGGCAACGCCGTCATGCACTACAAACACGCTGGTTTGATTGTCAATGCTAACCAGGGCTTTGCGTGGCATCAGCATGGCGTTTTCACGGCGGGCGTAATTTAACGCGACTTCACTGAACATGCCGGCTTTAAGACGTTCGTCGTCATTGGGCACCTGCAACGTGACTTTGAATGTGCCTGTCTGGGCATCCACTACCGGGCTGATGCGGTCCACATACGCCGCAACGTGTTCAGTAATAGCGGGAACCGTAAGTGTGGCAGATTGCCCCTGGCGCAAGTTGCGCAATTCACTCTCCGGCAGGTACACGATGCCCTGAAGTTCCTTTTGCTGAACAATGTGGAACATTTTTTCCCGCTGGAAAGATTCAGTCAGATTACCAACCTTTGCATTTCGTTCAGCGATGTAGCCACTGATGGGAGCAGTAATGGTGGTTTCCTTGAGATCCAGTTCAGCCAGGCGCAAAGTTGCCTGCGCTGCTTCGTATTGGGCAGTGAGTTTGTCAAAGGTATCGTCACTGACCAGTTTCTGGGAATAAACCTTGTTAATTTTGTTGAGCTCCTGCTCGATGCCGCGTAAATCTGCTTTGGCCCGAGCCAGGTTCAGCTCGTAGCGCTTTTTATCGAGTTGGGCCAGGGTTTGTCCTTTCTCCACGTAATCGCCTTCCTCAACATGAATGTGTTCAATGATACCGGATGCCCTGGCCACCACGAAGGCTTCTTCTTTGGCTTCAAGAATGGCTGTGGTGTTGTAGGTGAATGTGATGCTGCCAGAGGTGAGTGGGCGGGTTTCGACGGGAATGCTGATAACTTCGGTTTCGTTGGTTTTGGCGGAAGAGTCGGTGGCTTCTGCGTTGCCGCAGCCGCTCAGGTTTGCGGATAAACCAATTAATCCCGCAAAAACCAGAGCGCGTGCGATTGGGGTTTTGTTCAGTTCCATGGAGATGACCTATGTCAATGTTATGTAAGTTTTCACTCATTTGAGCATTGACTGTGCCACTCTTGGGTTTTAATTAAATTTCCTTATAAAACAGAGTGATAAAGGTGTTTATGGATTGGGTTTAAATTCGGCCAGCCAATTTAGGTGACCGAATTAACTAAAAGGTGGTTAAAAAAACCAAATTATTCGCCGGCCAGGATTTCAAAGCTGGTGGTGATGTTGACCGATTTTTGCAGCATCAGCATGACTGAACAGTATTTTTCGGCCGACAAGGTAACGGCCCGTTGCACTGCTTTTTCGGTCAGGCCCTCGCCCTGAACCTTGTAATGTGCGTGAATATCGGTGAATACCCTTGGTGGGTTCTCTGCCCGTTTTGCTTCCAGCACACACTCGCACTTTGTAAGCGTAAAACGCCCTTTTTTCAGAATATCGACAATGTCGATGCTGGAGCAGGCGCCTACCGAATTAAGTACCGCCTCCATGGGAGACAACGCTTTGCCTTCGCCGTCCATAATTGTGTTAAAGCCGGTTTCAGTGCTGGCTGAAAAAGTCAGATCCTTTTCCCAAACTACATTTGATTTCATGCTAAAAAACGACCTCCAAAATCAAGAATCGGAATCAAGAAGCCGGATCGTCTGTTTGTCGATCAGGATCCGGCGCTGTTTAAATAAGGCACCCAGAGCTTTCTTGTATGCGCCTTTGCTGACGTTAAAACGCTGGTAGATTTCATCCGGTGCGCTTTTGTCGGTTAACGTAGAGAGGCCGCCGTGGGCCTGAAGATCCTCGATGATGGCCTGCTCAAGGCTGCTACGCCCGGTTTTGTCTGTTCTTTGCAAAGCAACGTCAATTTTCCCGTCCGGGCGGATATGTTTGATCACCGCGCTGGTGGCATCACCAACCTTGAGCGGCTTGAACGCATCGCTGTGGAATATCAGCCCCAGATAGCGGCCGTCAATGACAACCTTGAGCCCCAGTTCGGTTTTTGCGTAAACCAGGCATTCTACCGTGTCGCCGGGGCTGAGTTCTTCTGCTTGTTCTTTTAAAAAATAGTGCAGGCGGGTTGCGCCAAGAATACGCTTGCTGTCGTTGTCGTAGAAGGCATGAACCACATAGCGCATCCCCGGGTTAACCGGGCTTTCCTGGTATTCGCTGGGTACCAGCAGGTCTTTTTCCAGACCCCAGTCAAAAAATGCGCCAAAGGCTGTGGCGCCTGCAGCTTTGAGTACGGCGGTCTGCCCGACCTGCAGCAAAGGCTGCCTGAGCGATGCCACCAGTGCGCCACTTTCGTCCGTGCCTACAAAAACATCCAGCTCATCACCGCATTTTAGGCCCTTGGGGGCAATGTGGGAGGGCAGTGTAACGTAAGTATCTTCGCTCTCGGGACAGGAAAGGTGGAATCCAAAAGGAAATTCGGCGACCACGGTCAACCGGTTGGGTTTGCCAATGTGTATCATCAAGGCCTGACTGAAAATGAAATTGCGGTTAACATAATACCTAAATGGTCAGCAGAGCTAAACAACAATGATGTTAAATTGCGATTTGGGAGAGGGCTTCGGTGCCTGGACAATGCCCGTAGATGAGCAAATCATGGTGTATATTGACCAGGCCAACATTGCCTGCGGCTTTCATGCAGGTGACCCGCTGGTTCTTCAGAATGCCATTGGGTTGGCAAAGCGCCATAATGTTGCCGTTGGCGCTCACCCTTCCTATCCGGATCTACAGGGGTTCGGACGTCGCAGTATGAATATGGCCGCCGATGAGTTAAAGGCGTGTTTGCTCTATCAGATATCAGCACTGTGGGGCATGGCAAAATGTCAGGGTGTGGAACTGGCGTACGTCAAACCCCATGGCGCACTCTACAATGACCTGATGAAGAATGCCGAGGTTCGTAATACGGTTATGGAGGCCGTTGCTGAATTTAGCGAAGCGCGTTTACCGTTGATGATTCAGGCCCATCCGCGCTATCCGGAACTGCAGCAGCAGGCTAACACGTTAGGTCTGGTGTTGTGGTTTGAGGCTTTTGTAGACAGGCGTTATACCGATGATGGATACCTTATGTCCCGAAGGCTTGAGGGCGCGGTGCTGTCTTTTGAGCAGGCTATCGGGCAGGCAGTCAGAATGCTGAATCGCCAGGAAGTGGTTACTGAGTCTGGTAATGTGTTGCAATTGCCAATAGATACTTTGTGTGTGCACGGTGATTCTCCCGATGCGGTGGGAATGGCGGCGGAGCTACGCAAAATCATGACCAAGGCCAAGCTGGGTCAGGCTCCCAGCGGTAACACTGCATTATGAGGCCGTTTGGTCGGATTACCGATATCCGCAGTGCAGGGCTGGACGGCCTTATCCTGTATTTTGGCGGTGATGATCTCACTCAGTCCAATCAGGCGGTGCAGCATTGTGTTCAGGCACTTCAATACCTTAATCCGACCTGGCTGAAAGAATTGCTGCCGGCGTATGATTCCCTGACTATAGTGTTTGATCCCTGGCTTACTGATGACCATGGTGTGTACCGCTGCCTGGCTGAATTGCCAATGAATAGCCAGACAGTCCGTTTTGAAGGCCACCATCATCGGTTACCGGTCTGGTACGGGGCTTCTCAATGCAACGATTTCGAACACCTGTGTTCGTACACCGGGTTGTTGCAATCCCAGATTGTTGATTTGCACACGCAAGCCAGATTCCGGGTGTTTGCTGTAGGGTTTGCTCCGGGGTTCGCCTATCTTGGCGAATTGCCTGAGCAGTTGGCTTGCCCCAGGCTGGCAACCCCGCGCAAGCGTGTTCCAAAGGGAGCTGTTGCTATTGCCGACAGGCAGACAGCGGTGTATCCCCAGGCCTCCCCGGGAGGGTGGAATCTGCTCGGACTGTGCCCGGTGCCGATGTTTGACGTTGGCAAGTCACCTGCAAGTCTGCTTGCGGTAGGCGACACGGTGCAGTTTGAGGCCATCAGTGAGCAGCAATATCAGGAATGGTGCCATGAGCGATAATAGCGCCAAGCAATTATTGCTGAACATTGCTGATAAAGGATTGCTGTCAATGATTGTCGATGGCGGGCGAAGCGGGTTGCAGCAACAGGGCTTCTGTCAGTCGGGTCCTATGGATGAGCCTGCATTTCATTGGGCCAATTGGTTGTGTGACAACGAATCAGCCAACCCGGCAATTGAATTTATTGGGCAGGTCATTGTTGATTTGCCTGCAACTATTGCTTTTGCTGTTACTGGCCCAGGAGCAGAAGTGTGGTTTAACGGGCAATTGCAACCGTTGTGGCAGACTCTGTCTTCGCTCAAAGGCGGGACACTTCGCATTCAGCCTCATCGGATTGGCACCCGACATTACCTTGCCTTCTCGGCAGACTGGGCACTGAAATCGGCGATGGGCTCGGTCAGTACCGTAATACGTGAAGGACTTGGAGGCCTGGCAGGGGACGGCAAACCGCTTGCTTCAGGAACACAGTTGAAGGTGTGTCCAAAGCAGTGCCCCGATCGCAGCGTACCAGTCCAAATACAGCCGGAGTATGCATTGACCCGTCCCCTGGAGGTGATATTGGGTTATCAGGCAGACTGGTTCTCCGGGGCAACAAAAAATCTGTTTTTTAGTGAATCCTTTCAACTGTCGAGTCAGGTGGATAGAATGGGATATCGGTTGCAGGGCACTCCTGTGCGATGTGGACGCACGGACCTGCGTTCGGAGGGGATCAATCAGGGGGCTATTCAGGTTCCTTCCGACGGTCAGCCGATCATAATGATGAAAGACAGGCAGACCCTCGGGGGATATCCTAAAATAGGTTGTGTGGCACTGTACGATATTCCCCGCCTTGCTCAGGCCACCCCCGGCGACCGGGTAACCTTTACTTCCATAGATACAAACAATGCCAGAGCCACATGGTTACTGGCCAGACAACGACGTCACCTTTACAGGAAAGGTAAATAATCTCATGACAATAGCGTTTTTAAACGGCCAGTATTTGCCGTTGGATGAGGCCAGAATCTCACCCATGGACAGGGGGTTCCTGTTTGGTGATGGTATTTATGAAGTGATACCGTCTTATGGGGGCAAGGCAGTGGGACTGGCTGCACACCTTGAAAGAATGAATAATGGTCTGGCTGAGCTGGAAATTAAAAATCCTTACCGGGATCAGGAATACCAGCAGATCATCTCAACCCTCATATTGCGAAACAAGAGCAAACTGGCAAGCGACAATATCGGCGTTTATTTGCATGTCTCCCGCGGTACCGATACAAAGCGGTTTCACGCCTATCCGAAACACATTACTGCAACCATATTTGCCTTTGCTTTTGAGATTTCACCGCCTCCGCCAGCAGATCGAAAGCTGGTTAAGGGGCTGAAAGTTTCTCTGTGCGAAGATTTACGCTGGCACCGTTGCCACATTAAATCCACTGCTCTGTTGGGTAATGTGATGCATTTTGAACACGGGCAGCGGCAGGGCAACCAGGAAACCATTCTCTATAATCGCGAGCGTCAGGTTACAGAAGCCAGTTCGTCCAATGTCTTTGTGGTCGACAATGGTGTCATCCGGACACCACCGCTGGATAACCAGCTGCTTCCGGGTATTACACGTAAGCTGGCATTGGAGAGCTTTAAACGGGAAGGGCTGGTGTTCAGCGAGAGCGTGGTTACGGTCAGAGAATTGCTCAATGCCCAAGAGGTCTGGCTAACCAGTTCCAGTAAGGAAATCTCACCGGTTATAGAAGTGGACGGACACAAGGTTGGCAGTGGCAGACCTGGCCCTGTCTGGGAGAGAGCCATTCAGGCTTACAACAAGTACAAATTTTCCTGTTAAAAGAAAGCCTGCGGTTAGCAGGCATTTTTCTATTCAAAAGGACTGTTATTCTTCGTCCGGATTGTCGCACTCGCCATCCAGACATTCTCCGTACAGGTACAGACTGTGGTGGGTCAGCTTCATCTTGTTTCTGCGCGCCACTTCAGTCTGCCTTTGCTCAATAACATCGTCTTCGAATTCGACTACCTTGCCGCATTTCAGGCAAACCAGGTGGTCGTGATGGGCCTTGTGGCTTATTTCAAATACCGACTTTCCACCCTCAAAATGGTGTCGGTTAAGAATGCCGGCATCATCGAACTGGTTGAGTACCCGATATACGGTCGCCAGACCTATTTCTTCGCCCTGTTCGATCAAAATCTTATAAACATCTTCGGCACTGATATGCTGATTCTCTGGCTCCTGCAAAATTTGCAGAATTTTTAGTCGGGGCAGAGTAACCTTGAGGCCGGCTTTTTTTAGTTCTTTGTTTTGATCCATGAGCTCGCTATCAAATTCGGGTTTCGCATTTAGCAGCTATTATAGGTAAGTTGTTCTGATTTGGAAGCAAAAGCCTGCCCCGTACCTGTAACAGATTGAAAAATAATCGGGTTTGTTGTGATTATTTCGGCAGAAGTTCTTTTGGGAGTTTTGTCGCTGACACGCAATTGGCATGTCGAAGCTATGGCGTAACCAATAACGCCGGGAATGTGACATTCAGTATATTGGGTAGGTAAGGGTGTTTATACCAGTTAAAAGGGCCGAAGCGGCCCTTTTAATGCCCTGTACCATTAAGCCAGTTCGGCCAGACACAGTTCTTCGTAGAGTTGTTTACACCAGGCTTTGACCCTGTCTTCGGTAAGCTCTGGCTGGCGATCTTCGTCAATCCCAAGACCAACAAAGTGATTTTCATCTGCCAGACCCTTGGAGGCTTCAAAGTCGTAGCCCTCAGTGGGCCATTGTCCAACCAGGATGGCGCCCTTGGGTTCTACGATGTCACGGATCATGCCCATGGCATCGAGAAAATATTCGGCGTAGTCTTCCTGATCGCCGCAACCAAATATGGCAACCAGTTTGTCAGTGAAGTCGATTTGTTCCAGTTCCGGGAAGAAATCGTCCCAGTCACACTGGGCTTCTCCATAGTACCAGGTAGGGATGCCAAAAATCAGCAAATCAAAATTGGCGATATCTTCTTTGGTGCTTTTTGCGATGTCCTGAACGTCAATCAGATGTTTACCCAGTTCTTTTTGGATCATCTTTGCGACATGTTCGGTATTACCCGTGTCACTGCCAAAAAACAGGCCCACACTTGCCATAATTAACCTCTGTAAAATAAATCCGTTCTAGCCCATGCCTGTACTTAGCCAGAACAATTCAATGATACCTTTAGCGATAAAGCCTAAAGCGCCCAATCCCAAAACTCCGTAAGCCACAAAGCGACCGGTTCTGGGGACATTGTTTTTTTTCAGCACATCATGAACGGCATAGCCCATTAAACCGAACAGACCTACCAGTCCGATATTGAGCATTAATGATTCAATCAGTTCGTAATGTTCAGCGAGCATACAGCGTGCATCGGTTGGTCAGCTAAAAATTGGCGCAAACTATACCACACTACAAAGCAATGAAGCAGGGAAGAACAAAGAAATTGTGAATTTTTGCCCGCTTATTGATCCAGTTGGTGTTTAAGAAATTTTTCCACAATTCGATTGAACATGGCTGGCTTCTCTGCATGAAGCCAATGACCGGCGCTTTCAAGAATATGCGCCTTAGCCGCCGGAAAATATTGTGCAATAGCGCTTCGGTGTGCAGACGTAATGTAGTCAGAGTCTCCGCCCTTGATAAACAGGGTAGGACCCGGGTAGGTAGTATTGCTTTCTGGCCAGCTTGTAACATTATCATAATGCTCACTCAGGCCCTTTAGATTGAACCGCCATTGCCAGGAATTGTCCGCGTGCTGATACAGCCCTTTGAGCAAAAACTGCCGGATCCCATTTTCAGGAATATCTGCCTTCATTTGTTCATCGGCCTGTCTGCGGGACGAAAGGGTCTCCAAATCAACAGAATTCAATCCAGCGAAGATGCTCTGGTGACGCGCAGGGTAGGTAACCGGAGCAATATCTGCCACCATCAGGTTAGATACCCGTTGTGGACTTCGCAACGCTGCAAGCATTGCAACCTTGCCGCCCAGAGAGTGTCCGAGCAAGTTTGCCTGTTGAATTTCCAGTTCATCCAGCGTATTGAACAATGCGGTCACATTATCTTCTAACTGAAATTCGCTGGTGTGTACAGAACGGCCATGATCGAGTAAGTCGACACTCAATACATTGATTTTGGATTCGAAATGCCTGCGCAGTGCAGACAGATTGTCTGAATCCCCAAATAAGCCGTGGATTAAAACCAGCCACGAAGACGATGAAGAGCGTTGATATTTCTGAAAAGACAACCGATCGTGCATAATTAAGCTGAATAATGTAGGAAAGCCATGGGGGAGGGCGGTGATTTTAAAAAACGGCGGGTATTTTCCCACCGCTTTTTAAACTTTCTTCAAGATTTAGATAGCAAAGTCTTCCAGATTTTTGCCTTGTTCTAACGCATTTTTGAATACCTTTGGCATACGACCGATGCCTGTCCAAGGGTGCTCTTTTCCGCTCTCATCGGTGATTTGATATTTTACCGGGCGCTTTTTGCCGGTAACCCGCTTTTTAACGGATTCGCCACCGATTGCTTTTAGGTCGTTCAGATCCAATCCAGCTTCTGCCAGTTGCTTTTGGATATCTGCAATTTTTTGGAGCTTTGCCTGCTCTTCTTTTTGTTTTTCTATCTCTTTTTCTTTCCGCTTCTCAATAATATTCGTTAGTTTATCTTGTACGGCTTCCAGTTCGGAGATGCTTAAATCCTTTACTGCTCCCTGTAAACGTCTTCCGTGAGTTAAAATATCTAGAAAATCGTTCATTTATTAACCTTAACGTTATTTAGCAAAGAAATCCTTTAAATAGTAATTAAGTTTTGGGTAAAAAAAAAGCAGATTATGTCCGCTTTTATAAATTAGATTTACATGTTGGGATAATTTGGCCCGCCGGAGCCTTCCGGGGTTACCCAATGAATATTCTGGGAGGGATCTTTAATGTCACAGGTTTTACAGTGTACGCAATTTTGTGCATTAATTTGCAGTTTGTCCTCACCGTTTTTTTGCACGATCTCATAAACTCCGGCAGGGCAGTATCTTTGTGCAGGCTCATTAAATTTGGGAAGATTCACTGTGACAGGAATTGAATCGTCGATTAACTGCAAGTGACAAGGCTGGTCTTCTTCGTGATTGGTATTAGACAGGAATACTGAAGAAAGCTTGTCAAAACTTATTTTTCCATCCGGCTTTGGGTAGGCGATTTTGGGAGATGTGTCTGCCTGATGCATTTGGCTGTAATCTGGGTGATCATCTTTCAGGTTAATTGGAAGCCTGCCGGCAAAATAATTTTGCTCAATGGTATTAAATACTCCGCCGTAAAAAGTACCATATTTATGAATTGCCGGACCAAAGTTTCGTGCACGATACAATTCATCATACAGCCAGGAATCTTTCATTCTTTGGGTGAAATCCAGTGCGGTGTTGTGTGTGTCAGAGCTGGCTTGCTGCAATGCTGAAAAAACCGATTCGGCGGCCAGCATACCGGATTTCATCGCGGTGTGATTGCCTTTGATTTTGGCGAAGTTCAGAGTTCCAGCGTTACAGCCAATTAATAATCCACCGGGAAATACCATTTTAGGTAATGAGTGAAATCCACCTTTGGCAATGGCTCTTGCACCGTAGGCGACCCGTTTTCCGCTTTCCAGAAACTGGCTGTATATCGGGTGGTGTTTCATTCGCTGAAATTCATCAAATGGGCTGAGATGTGGGTTAGCGTAATTTAAATCCACGATCAAACCGACAAATACCTGATTGTTTTCCGCATGGTACAAATACCCGCCTCCGGTGGCTTTATCAAGCGGCCAACCACCGGTGTGAACAACCATGCCCGGTTGATGAAGTGAAGGGTCTATGTCCCATATCTCTTTAAATCCGATTGCATAATGTTGCGGACTACTATGTTTATCAAGATCAAATTTTTTGCTCAGTTCCTTACCCAGATGACCTCGACACCCCTCAGCAAACAGGGTGTATCTGGCTTTGAGTTCCATACCTGGCAGGTAACTGTCTTTGGGATTTCCATTGGCGTCCAGGCCCATGTCGCCGGTAATGACTCCGCCTACACTGCCATCTTCCCGATAAAGTACCCGGGCAGCGGCAAAACCGGGAAAAATTTCTGCTCCAAGCTGTTCAGCCTGTTCAGCCAGCCAGCGACACAGATTGCCCATTGAAGTCACATAATTGCCTTGGTTGTGCATGGACCTGGGAGTAGCAAATTCTGGCAGACGTTGGGAATCGGACTGATTTTTAAGATAGTACAGGTGATCATCCGTGACAGCTGTCCCTACAGGTGCTTGCCTGGACTGCCAGTCGGGAAAGAGTTCGTTCAGCGCTTTGGGTTCAAATACTGCGCCGGAAAGAATGTGTGCTCCAACTTCGGAACCTTTTTCAACCACACACACTGTTAGTGACAGCTCCTTTTCCTGTGCAAGTTGCATAAGCTTACAGGCTGCGGACAATCCTGCCGGGCCGGCACCGACTATAACTACGTCAAACTCCATCGATTCGCGTTCCAAAGCAGGCTCCTCAAACGTTACAAAAGTAAAAAAGACAGTGCAGTACTAATTTGGCTGAAGTGTCAAAAAGATGTAAAAAATTAGATAATGCAACGTTAGAACAGGTTGACGTTTACGTCAACAGTAAGTACATTTTGGCAAACTTGACATCAAGATCGAGATTCGTCCTGCGAGCCGCAATAACCGGGTTCACGGGCGTTTATACAATGAATGAACTGGTTGGACACAGAAGCGCATTAAAGCGCCAGCCAAACAATGCCAGTTACCGAACCCTGCGATCTTGTCCTGAACCAACATGAGGATCCGGATGAAAATACTTGTACCGATAAAACGTGTTATTGATTACAACGTTAAAGTGAGAGTCAAACCCGACAACTCCAGTGTGGATTTGACCAATACAAAAATGGCAATGAATCCGTTCTGTGAAATTGCTGTTGAAGAAGCGGTCAGGCTCAAAGAAAAGGGGATCGCGACTGAGGTTCTGGTGGTTTCTATCGGAGACAAAACCTGCCAGGAGCAAATTCGAACAGCAATGGCCTTGGGGGCCGATCGTGGTCTTCATATTGATTGCGAACAACCCCTGGATTCCCTGCATGTTGCCAAATTGCTAACTAAAGTGGTTGAGCAGGAACAACCGCAACTGATTATTCTGGGTAAACAGAGCATCGATTCGGACAATAACCAAACCGGACAGATGTTGGCGGCAATGGCCAATTTACCCCAGGGAACATTTGCTTCCGAGGTTTCTGTTGAACAAGGCACAGTTAAAGTAACCCGTGAGATCGATGGTGGTCTGCAAACTCTGGTTCTGACGCTTCCTGCTGTCGTTACAACAGATTTGCGTCTTAACGAACCTCGTTACGCATCATTACCCAATATTATGAAAGCTAAACGCAAACCGCTGGATGTAAAGCCTGCCGATGAGTTTGGTGTCGATCTATCACCACGTGTGGAAATTCTCAAGGTTACACCACCGCAGAAGCGAAGCGGCGGAACAAAAGTTTCCGGTGTTACAGAACTGGTTGAAAAATTAAGAAATGAAGCGAAGGTGATCCCATGACGGTACTGGTATATGCAGAGCATGACAACAGCCAGTTGAAGGCTGACACCGCGAAACTGGTAAGTGCAGCGAGTCAGCTTGCTGATGACATTCATGTGCTGGTTGCAGGTGAGCATTGTGCGCAGGTTGCTTCACAGGCCGCTGAGTTGAAGGGAGTTACCCGAGTATTGCAGGTTAACCATTCTGCCTATGCACACCAACTGGCAGAAAATTGTGCGCAATTGGTTGTGTCGATCGCGAAGGACTACAGTCATATTCTGGCTGCGGCAACCACGGGTGGTAAGAACTTTATGCCCAGAGTGGCGGCATTACTCGATGTGGCGCAGATATCGGACATTATCCAAATCGAAAACAGTGCCACTTTTGTTCGGCCTATTTATGCGGGTAATGCTATTGCAACCGTTTCATGCAACGAGCCGATCAAAATTCTGACAATACGCAGTGCGGCTTTCGATGCGGTTGAAACCGGTAACAATGCGCCAGTCGAAACGCTGGATGTTATTAAGGAAGACCCTCGTGTGCGCTTCGATTCAGAGCAGCTGACTGTATCGGAAAGACCTGAACTGACAGCGGCGGAGGTGGTGATTTCTGGTGGCAGAGGCATGCAAAACGGCGAAAATTTTGCGTTGCTTGAGGCCATTGCCGACAAACTGGGTGCTGCGGTCGGAGCATCACGGGCCGCGGTCGATGCAGGCTTTGTACCTAACGATATGCAGGTAGGCCAAACGGGTAAAATTGTCGCTCCCCAATTGTACATTGCGGTTGGAATTTCCGGAGCGATTCAGCATCTGGCCGGAATGAAAGACTCCAAAATAATTGTCGCTATCAATAAGGACGAAGACGCCCCCATTTTTCAGGTCGCAGATTATGGGCTGGTGGGAGATCTGTTTGAAATTTTGCCGGAACTTGAGAAAGCGTTGTAGCAAAGAGGCTATCCCGGCGCCCTTCAGACTGACAACAAACCGTTTAGTACGTTAAATTGTGGTTTGTCATCAGTCTGAAGAGTATCCAAGAGATTAATACTTTGAATCAATACTCTGTAGGCTGAGCGGATTGATTCAGACAATAACCACCGAATTATCTTCAAGGCTGACTGGCGAAGGCTGGTAACTGTCTGCGGACCAGTCATTTTCCCAGGTTTCGTCGTCAAGCAGATAACGGAACTGATATTCCTGATCCTTTTCCAGCTCAATGGTTTGGGTGAAATCGCCGTTTTTCAGTTTTTTCATTGGTTCCACGGACGCGTTCCAAGCATTGAAATCGCCTACCAATTTGGCTGAATCGGCGTTGCCTGCTTCTTCAGAGTTTAAACGGAAAGTGACTTTGCACACGGGTTTTGATTTCAGATACTGTTTTTTTAAGCTCATAATTTCCCTCTGTAATGGCTTGTTGAGTGGTGCCCAGTACCAAAATAAGATTAAAAAATAATCAGCACAAGTGCTTTTGTGTTAAATAATCGTTAATTTTAGAGTTCTGGCCGCGTCATTTTTCAATAGAGATCTTGCGTTAAAAACCTTGGCTCGCTCATTGTGATCAAAATACTGCATTGGGCGTACTCAGGATGCGCTTGTTGCAGATGCCCATTGTGATTGTGGAAATTAATAATTTTTAACAACTTATTACGAGAAGTGAATTCAGGTTGTGGTTAGAATGCAGGCGTCTTAATGCAATCTTGCAGGTTTGCGCCTGTATCATTATTGCAAACAATTTAATCGAAGTTTCCATGCGGTTAATGCGAAATTTCCGCATTTATCCGTAGCGGCACCGTGCAAATAATAAAAAGGTTTGAGATCCGGGGTAGGGAGTAAAATGAAGCATTCAAAGTGGCTGAAAGTAGGCTTGCCTTTTGCCATCGTGTTAATCGCTGCAGTTGTGGCGAAGATGATGATAGAAGGTCGTAAGGCGCCGGAACAAAAGCCGGTCGAATCAAAAGCTCTGTTGGTTGAAACTCTGACGGTGGGTAAACAGGCTGTTGAATTTACTGTCAGCTCGCAGGGAAATGTGGTGCCACTAAACCGGACCAGTCTGAGTGCCCAGGTTGGTGGCCGGGTAGTTTCAATGGCAGACGGGTTTGTTACCGGTGGCATGTTTAAAAAAGGCGATGTGCTCATCACCCTGGAGCAGGAAGATTACGTCACGGAAGTGAAGCTGGCAGCTGCAGAACTGGCTCAGGCTCAGGCTTCACTGGCTGAAGAACGTGCGAGGGCAAAAGTTGCTGAGCAGGAATGGCGTTCAGTTGATAATGTTCTGCCCCCTGAGCTGGGGCTAAGAAAGCCGCAACTGGCAAAAGAGCAGGCCAATGTCCAGGCTGCGGAGGCGAAATTGGAGCGGGCCAATCGCAATTTGCAGAGAACGCAAATTCGTGCGCCTTATAATGGTCTGGTTGTAAGCAGAAGTGCAGATATTGGTCAGTTTGTCAGTGCCGGGAGTGCGCTGGGCGAAATTTACGCCACCAATGTCGCCGAAGTCAGATTGCCAATAACCGATCGCGAGTTGGCATTTATTGATTTGTCTGCGGGGGTAACCAATCGCAATAAAGTGGATTTAAGTGCTGTTGTGGCCGGTAAAACCCGTCACTGGCACGGTGAACTGGTTCGTACCGAGGGAGTGATGGATTCTGGCAATCGGGTAATTTACGCCATTGTGCAGGTTATCGACCCCTATTTGCGTGAATCGGGTAACAAATCGCCGGTTCCGTTGCGTTTTGGGCAGTTTGTTCAGGCCAGTATTCACGGCACCCAGCGACAGGAATTATTCAGTCTTCCGCGCAGTGTATTGCGGCTCGATAATACCGTGCTGGTGGTAAATAACCAGAATCAGCTTGATATCCGGGAAGTGGTATCGGTGCGTTCTACGGAATCACTGGTGTATCTGTCTGATGGGTTACTGGATGGTGAAAGGGTTGTCGTAAGTGCGGTTCCCAATCCGTTTCAGGGCATGGAGGTACGTGTGGCCGGGGACCCTGACGATACGGAGAAAGATATGCGCGATGATTCTGATTCAATCCAGGTTTCCGAGGCTCTGTGATGAATAAAATTGATACTCAGCACGGCGTTATTGCCTGGTTCGCACGCAATCATGTGGCCGCCAACCTGTTGATGTGGATCCTCATTGTTGGCGGTCTGTTTGGCGCCGCATCAATCCAGAAACAAATATTTCCTGCTTTCGAAATAAGCATTGTGAATGTCAGGGTACCTTATTTGGGCGCCGCACCGCAGGAGGTTGAAGAAGGCGTCATACTGAAAATTGAGGAAGCCGTAAAAGACCTCGACGGCATCAAGCAGATCACCTCTACCGCAAGGGAAGGGATGGGTACCGTCAGTATCGAAATAGAGGACAACTACAACGTTCAGGATGTTCTTGATGAGATTAAGGCCCAGGTGGATGCCATTCCCAGTTTTCCACTAAACACTGAGAAGCCTGTGGTATACAGGCAAAAAGTTCAGCAGGATGTTATCTGGCTATCGGTTTATGGAGATGCCAGTGAACGGGAGCTCAAGGAATTTGCCAAGGATATTCGGGATGATATTGCCAACCTGCCCGGTATCTCCAGTGTTTCCGTAGTGGGAGCCAGGGATTATGAAATCTCCATTGAACTTTCCGAGCAGGACTTGCAGAAGTACGACTTAACATTTTCAGAAGTAGTAGACCGGGTGCGGCAGTCCAGTGTTGATTTGCCAGGTGGTTCCATTCGTACCAAGAATGGCGATATATTGTTGAGAACCCTCGGGCAGGCCTACACCGGCTGGGACTTCGCCCAAATTGTTTTGTTAACCGCCACCGACGGTACCCGCGTTACACTTGGGGATGTGGCCTTCATCGACGATGGATTCATTGAAAACAACCAGTATTCAGAATTCGACGGCAAGCCTTCCGTCAGCCTTAGAGTAAGAGCTGTTGGTGACCAGAATGCGCTGGAAATTTCCAGGCAGGTTAATGATTATCTGGATAAAACGCGCAAAGATTTTCCGGCGCACATCAGCGCCGACAGCTGGGGAGACAGTTCGTTTTACCTCGCTGACCGCTTGAACATGATGCTTGAGAACATGGCATTTGGGGCCTTGCTGGTGTTCATCGTGCTGTCGCTGTTTCTCAAAATTAAACTGGCGTTTTGGGTGATAGTCGGGTTGCCGGTCTGTTTTTTGGGTACCTTGCTGGTTATGCCCATCGATATGCTGGGGGTTTCGATCAACCTGTTAAGTCTGTTCGCCTTTATTCTTGTATTAGGAATTGTGGTGGACGATGCCATTATTATGGGGGAGTCTGCTTACTCGGAAATAGACCGCAAAGGCCACAGCACAGAAAACGTGATTGCCGGCGTACAAAAAGTGGCCATGCCGGCAACGTTCGGGGTGCTTACCACCATCGCGGCATTTTCACCAATGCTGATGGTTTCCGGCCCCTTCGGCATCATATGGAAAACCATCGGGCTGGTGGTCATTATCTGTCTTGCGTTCTCGTTGCTGGAGTCAAAACTCATACTGCCAGCGCACCTTGTGCACATGAAACTGAAACCCTATGATCCCGCGAAAGCCAATCGCTTCCAGCGATTCAGGGATTTTTTCAGTGAAGGTATAAAGTCGTTCATAGAGAAAATCTACATCCCAGCGCTTGGAACGGCGCTTAAACATCGCTATACCACCCTTGCTACCTTTATTGCCATGCTGATAATAACTATTGGGCTGTTTGGCGGCGGTATTGTCCGATTTGTGTTCTTCCCTAACATTCCCAGTGATTTCATGATGGCAAGTATCGAACTGCAGCCTGGGTCTTCTCTTGAGCAGCGAGATCACGCCATCGATAGCCTGGTTGAGTCCATGAGGCGAATGGACGAACAGTTGCAGCAGGAAGGGATGGCTCCAGTGGTAAAACATGCGATTGCCTACGACAATGGCAACCTTGGCGGCGAGGTGTTTGTTGAACTCACCAAGGGCGAAACCCGGGAACTTGCAGATTTTGATATCCATCAACGTTGGCGGCAACAAATGCCTGAATTGCCAGGGGTTAAATCCTTCAATATTGGTTCTCCGGGGGGCCCGGGAGGTGGTGCAGATCTGAGTTTCGAGTTCACTGCGGCAGATATTGATGCATTGCGGGCGATTAGTAACGATTTAAAACAGCAGCTTGCCAGCTATCAGGGGGTCACAGACATCAATGACACTTTCGCAGGCGGCAGTGATGAAATCCAGTTATCCCTCAAACCTCAGGCTGAGGCCCTGGGCATAACTCTGCAACAATTGGGGCAACAGGTCCGGTACGGGTTTTATGGCGCTGAGGTTCAGCGGGTACAGCGCGACGAAGAAGAAATCAAGGTTATGGTGCGGTATCCGCAACAGGAGCGAACGTCGGTTGAACACCTGGAGTCTATGCGGGTAAGAGCGCCCACGGGTGAAGATGTGCCCTTTGAAGAGGTAGGAGAAATTCAGCTGGGTAAAGGTTATGATTCTATCGTTCGCGTGGATGGGAACCGCTCTGTTACCGTTACAGCGAAAGTGGATAAGGGCAGTCTGGATCCGGGAGAAATTACCCGTGAAATTACCGAAAATGTGATGCCGGGGCTGCTTGAACAATACCCAGGTGTCCATTTCCAGCTTCAGGGTAATTCCCGTGAGCAGGCAGAGGCAATGATGGGACTGGCAAAAGGGCTGCTGTTTGCATTATTTGCCATTTATGCCTTGCTGGCAGTGCCGTTGAAGTCCTATTCCCAGCCACTGATCATCATGTCGGTGATCCCATTTGGGGTTGTTGGTGCCATTGTGGGCCATCTAGTTTTGGGTATGGCAGTGAGTGTGTTGTCGTTGTGCGGAATTATCGCATTGTCAGGCGTGGTAGTGAACGACAGCCTTATTATGGTCGATTTTGTTAATCGTGCCCGGAAGGAAGGGCACCGTATGCTGGACGCGGTCATTAGTGCCGGCAGTCAGCGGTTCAGAGCAATCATACTGACCTCGCTGACAACCTTTATGGGCCTGATGCCAATTATTTTTGAGCGCAGCCTGCAGGCTCAGGTGGTTATCCCCATGGCGATATCACTGGCCTTCGGTATCCTGTTTGCTACCGTTATCACATTGTTGTTGGTACCAGCGTTGTATTTGATTCTGGATGATATCAAAGGGTTGTTCAGACGTAAAAGCGTGCATGAGCCTCTTTCAGCCGCAGAATAAAATCCAGGTATAAGCGATTGAATCGGGGCAGCAAAAGCTGCCCTATTTTTTTGCCTGAAATGGTTGAAAAGTATCCAATTGAATTTATACTGTTTGTATATACAGTATTTTGTGGGTGACACATGGATACAGGGCTTAAAACGTTGGACAAATTAATCGAACAGCATGGCATTCGTGTTATGGAAGGGCAGGATGAATTGCAGTCTGTTGTGTATTTGCAAGGAGGAGACAGGCGTGCTGTGAGTATGAAGCTGCCGTTCTGTTTTTATCGCGTCATAATGTCAAAACCGGTTTCAAGTGTGATCAAGCTCCATCAGGTATATCTGCCATACAGACGGGCCCGGCTTGCGAGTTTTCTGGTTGATGAAAAAGGCCGGGTGATGGAACAGGTTTATTACCAGCGTGACTCCCGTTATGTTCGGGCCTGTCGCAGCATACAAAAACTGGTCGCGCAGGCGCATCACAATCGGGTTCAGCAGGTGGCATAAAAAAGCACCGCTAAAAGCGGTGCTTGATAACAGGAAGTGGGGTCTGCTGCGAAATTGCAAAACCCGTTAATAAGATCCTCGGTTAAAAGAACATAACCTTGGCTTCTACACCCCACACGCGAGGCTCGTTCATAATTCCTGTAAGGTTGTTGAAATCAACCGCGCCTTTTACATTGTGCTCGTCGGTAATATTACGCCCGAACAAAGCAACGGTGTAATTGTGGTTGAAGTTTTCATATCCAACGCGCAGACCGCCTTCAAAGTTGTCTTTGGTGGTAAATTCAACTGCTTCATAAAGGAACAGGTTGGTTTCACCCTGGAATGCCCAATCGGTATAAACAAACACCTCGCCATTTTCACCTACCGGTACGGAGTAGCGCGCAGTGAAACTAAGGATACTTTCTGGTGCCTGTGGGAACGGGTTGCCGTCAATGATAGCCAGGTTTCCTTCCAGACGAGGATCGGTAACGGTGCAGTTACCTTCAAAGTCTGCATTGGAGCCACATGGTTGCACAGTTAGGCTGTCATCCTGTATTTCGGTGTGATTGTAGCTGTATCCTGCTGTAAGGGTCAGGCTGTCGGTAGCCAACCATTTGGCATCCACTTCAAAACCGTAGCCCACGCCTTTGTCCGCGTTTACCAGTGCGGTAAAGTTATTACCCCCACCAATGGCAGAAAACTGCATGTCGTCGATTTGGTAATAATACGCGGCAGCGTTCAGGCGAAGAGTATTATCCAGAAGGTCAGACTTGATACCCAATTCTACCGAATTAATGGTTTCAGCATCTGCAACGGATGGCGAGCCTTCAAAGGCCACATCCCGTCCTTGAATGGTTTGCGCGCGGAAGCCGTTGGCATAGCGAGCGAACAGTGACGCATCATCAGTAAGCTTGTAGTTGGCACTCAGTTCGAAACTCACCTGACCGTCATCCACATTGGTGTGCTCGTAATCCTGGATGGTGGCATCACCTGTGACCAGCGCAAAGCCGTTTACGTTCTGGTCGCCCACATCCAGTGATTTTTCATCATGGGTATAACGTACGCCACCGGTTACATTCAGCTTGTCGGTTACCTGATAAGAGCTTTGACCAAATATGGCCCAGGTGGTGTTTTCATGGAATACCGTTGTGGCACCAAAGTAGCCATCAATACTGGTCACATTGAAAGAAGAATCAAAGTAGAACGCGCCAGCCTGCCAGTTAACGGCACCGTTAGTATTGCTGGCAATCCGCAATTCCTGGGTGAACTGTTCCAGGTCGTTCAGGCTGTCCTGGGTCACGGCTGAAAATGGAATGAAACCCGGGTTAGAGGTTTCACCACTGCCGGAGCCTCCGTCGATATCGCCCAGGCTGTAGCCATCAGCTTCTTCGTACGCGGTGATTGATACCAGTTCAACCGTATCCAGTTGATAGGTCAGTCTGAGTGACGAACCAAACCCTTCGTACTCCTGCGGGTTGTTGTCTGCGCCATTACCGTCTAGGTCACCATCAAAGTAAACTGTCTCGCGATCGTAATTGTCGTTGAGATTATTGCTGCCTTTATCAAAGATGTTGGCGCGAAACACTGACGCTGTGCCTTCCAAATCACGACCATGCAGGTTCAGTAAGGCAGAAAAACGATCGTTAGGGTTATACAGCAACTGGGCACGCCAGGCTTTTTCGTCATAGCCACCCAGCGCGTCTTTTTGGTCGGTAAAGGCGTTGTCGATGTAATCATCGCGCTGCTGTGACAACACAGAGAAACGTGCTGAAAGGTCATCTGTCAGGCCTCCGGCAACTGCGCCTTCAAAGTTCAGGGTGTTATAGGTACCGAAACCCAGTTTGGCGTAGGCATCAAAATCCTGAGAGGGTTTGACCGTATCAAACTTAACAATACCGGCTGTGGTGTTGCGCCCGAACAGTGTGCCTTGAGGGCCACGCAGTACTTCTACCTGCTGGATATCAAACAGCGGGAAGCTTTTCAGAACCACATTTTCCATTACCACCTCGTCCATAACAATGGAAACCGGTTGTGATGCGGCCAAATCGAAATCCGTGTTGCCTAAACCGCGAATGTAAAAGCGAGGGGCAACCCGTCCGTTTGAAGATTCTGCATACAGGCCAGGAACATGCGTTGCCAGAGCCAGAATGTCTTCACCGGCAGAAAACAGGCTTTCAAATTGTTCACCGTTCAAAGTAGCAATTGAAAGTGGCACCTCTTGAATGGACTGAGTGCGTTTTTGTGCCGTAACTGTGATTTTTTCGAGAGAAGTTTCTTTTTGCTGTCGGGTAGACGGAGTGTCTTGAGCAGAAACCGTAGTGCTGAGAGCGGAAGCTATCGCCAAAGCGATAGTGGCGATTTTCGTCGTTTTCATGTGTTCACCAAGTGAGTTTGTTTTTCATTTGCACTGAAACATGCTCGTAAGCGCTTTAATTATAGTGCACCGCTTACGGGGCCGGCAGTCTATATGCGTTTTCGGATAAATCAATATTTTCGGCTGGCAAAATGGCAAACTTTTGCGATTGCCGTGTACTGAAATTGCTACGCCTCTGAGAGGTAGCTTGCTGGGTTCTTTTGAACTCGCGGTGTAGTAGGGTAGAAATCCGCCAGGCTGACTAAATCAATCACGAGTTTCGGGTAACCTGGGGGAGGGAGAGCATGACATCAATCTTGAAAAGTAGAAGTTAGCGCCTATTGTAAGCACGTCGAGTTTTCATCTTTTTGTTAACGGATATTGAGGTTTTATCGCCGAACGCCTGCGGCCCTAAAATTCCAGCATCCTAATTTTTACAGGACACAGACAATGCAAAATAAACAGTGGCTTCTGGCCTCTCGCCCGGTGGGTGAGCCTACCGCTCAAAACTGGACACTCAATGAGACTCAGGTACGTGAACCTGAAGCGGGTGAGGTACTGGTGAAAGTGCTGTACCTTTCTCTTGACCCTGCCATGCGTGGCTGGATGAATGACGGCAAATCCTATATTGAACCGGTTGGAATTGGTGAAGTCATGCGCGCCGGAGCGATTGGTCAGGTGGTGGAATCCGGCGACGAAAACTTTTCTGTCGGTGATTTTGTCCACGGGATGCTGGGAGTTCAGCAGTACGCAACAGTTGCCGGGCAGAGCTTACACAAGGTCGATCCGGCATTGGCACCGCTTCCCCGATATTTAGGCGTATTGGGCATGCCCGGTATGACCGCGTATTTTGGGTTACTCAACACCGGGCAGCCTCAGGCTGGTGAAACCGTGGTGGTATCCGGGGCGGCGGGAGCCGTCGGTGCGGTAGTTGGTCAGATTGCCAAACTGAAAGGCTGCCGCGTGGTAGGTATCGCGGGTGGCAAGGATAAATGCGATTACCTTACTCAGGAACTCGGTTTTGACGCCGCCATCGATTACAAGGAACAGGATGTATTGTCCGGGCTGAAAGCTGCCTGTCCCGAGGGGATCGACGTGTTTTTTGATAATGTTGGCGGCGAAATACTGGATGCGGTGCTGGCGCTGATTAACTTCAAGGCGCGCATTGTTATTTGCGGAGCGATCAGCCAGTACAACAATACAACCCCTGTCAAAGGGCCATCGAATTATCTGTCACTATTGATCAATCGAGCCCGAATGGAAGGCATCATAGTGTTTGATAATGCTGAGCATTACGGCGAAGCGGCCAAGGAAATGGCAGGCTGGATAGCACAAGGGAAATTAAAAGCGAAGGAGCATGTGGTTGAGGGAATAGACACCTTTCCCGATACGCTGATGATGCTGTTTCGTGGCGAAAACTTCGGCAAGCTGGTTATAGAGGTTGCGAAACCGGCCTGATGCTATGGACCGCTTCTGAGCGGTGATCGCAGTCAGTCGCCTGATTGACTGCTGATCTTTTCGGTTAGCACGTTATACTGGGCCCAAATTGTATAGCGGTAACCATTTGCTGATCCAAAGCCAGATCACGCTGCGTTGTCGCATCTATGGAAGGAATAACGTATGCGGCACCGGCCAACCAGCTCTGATATACCGACTCACCCTGTCCGACCTCAAGGCTCGTCCTGTTCTTTGGAAACAGCATCTCTTCGTTTGGTTCGCGTTGCCGTCAGTATATTGATGGCAACCTTAGTGAGCAGTTGTACAGGCCCGCTTGAGACAAATTCAGCGTTACAGAATCACACAGCTCCCGCATTGCATACACCAGTGAGCCCGATGCCAGAGTCCTTCTATCATGCTTCTGCAGCAGAATTGAAGCGCAATTTTAAAAATCCACCGGCGGCAGTAAAACCTTGGGTCTACTGGTACTGGATCAACGACCACATCTCCAAAACGGGTATAGAGCGTGACCTGGCCGCCATGCAGGAAGCGGGCATCAGTGCCGCATTAATCGGCATTATTCACCTCAATCCAAGCGTTGGAGGGTATGGTGAGGTTAGCGCGTTAACCGATGAGTGGTGGGATCATCTGCGCTTTGCGATTGAAAAAGCAGCGGATTACAACATTGATATCGGCTTGTTCAATTCGCCAGGCTGGAGCCAGTCAGGCGGGCCCTGGGTTCAGCCCGAGCAGTCGATGCGCTATCTGGATTCCCAGGAGTACCAGGTTAGCGGCCGGGGCTCAGACACACTCCCGGCATCATTAACGTTGAGAAAACCAGAGGGGTTTGCTCAGGATGTCAAAGTCCTTGCGTTCAGAACACCAGCCAGGGAACAAGAGCGTTTAAACAATCAGCAAACCTCCGTAACGGTTCGCTATCAGGTGGCTGAGGAAGCGGTGGAACAAAAGCAGGTTACTGCTTTGATAGATGGGAATCCGGAGTCGGTGTATTCGTTTCCTGTTGAAGTGTTAACTCAAAACGCGAGCGATGATGCAGACCACTGGCAGGTTGACTTTGCCCATGAGCGGCCGTTCCGGGCCCGGACTCTGGAAATTTACCCCCAACACCAGTTTTCTGCCCAGGCCACCTTGCTGGCGAAAAATAGCGAAGGTCAGTTTGATGTTATTCGATCGTTTTCATTGCAACGGCCGCGCTCCATGCCAGCCATTGGCCCTGAGCATGACGCCCCCATAGTGATTAACTTTCCAGCGGTGACTGCGCGGGAATATCGCTTGCGCTTAACCGGATTTAATGCGAGCCCAAAGCCGGAACAAATACCAGGTATCAAGGATATTGTGGTGTCGAGCGGTTATAAACTGGAGCGTTATGTTGAGAAAAAGCTCGCCAAAGTGCACCCCACACCCCAGCCAAAACATGACAGCTATCAATGGCCCAAACCCACCCCGGAAAGTGAACCTGATATGGCCATCAGTGCTGAGCAAGTGTTGGATATTACCGAATTTGTTGAAGGCGACAGGTTAACCTGGCAAGTGCCCGATGGGCAGTGGACTGTGGTGCATTATTTTATGCGTTCAACGGGCACAACCAATGGCCCCTCGAGCAAGAACGCCAAGGGCCCGGAAATCGACAAATTGAGCAAAGCCATTGCGCAATTTCACTTTGATGAGTATGTCGGTAAAGTGCTCAACACGATGACACCCTTTGAGCGCCGCGCTCTGAAGTATGTGGTTGTCGACAGCTATGAACAGGGCGCCCAGAACTGGACTGACGGTTTTTCCGAAAAATTTGAACAACAGTTTGGCTACAGCCCAATTCCGTATTTGCCAGTGTATACCGGCCGTATTGTCAACAGTGCCGAACAGAGTGAACGCTTTTTGTGGGATGTGCGGCGCATGGTCGCCGACAGAGTTTCCTATGAATATGCAGCGGGCCTGCGAGAGCGCGCCCATCAGCACGGCCTCAAGTTGTGGCTGGAAAATTACGGCCACTGGGGGTTCCCTGGTGAGTTTTTGCAGTACGGGGGGCAGGCCGATATTGTCAGCGGTGAATTTTGGGCGTCAGGTAATTTAGGAGCTATTGAATTAAAAGCGGCGTCTTCTGCGGCTCATATCTATGGCCACAAAACCGTGATGTCAGAATCTTTCACTGCCGGGCGCAGTGATGGCTTTAAAAATCACCCCTGGAACTTTAAAAAACGCGGTGACTGGTCATTCGTAGAGGGCATCAATCACACCTTGCTTCACGTTTATATACAACAAGCCTACGAGGATAAGTTTCCTGGTGTGAACGCCTGGTTTGGTTCTGAGTTTAACCGTAATAACACCTGGTTTGATTTTATGGGCAGCTGGCTGGACTACATCCAGCGTGCCAATTATATGATGCAGCAGGGCCAGTATGTAGCCGATATCCTGTTTTACATCGGTGAAGATGTGCCGAAAATGACCGGCGCACTCAACCCGGCGGTTCCCGATGGGTATTCCTACGACTTTATTAACGCCGAAGTCATACTGAATGGATTGACCGTAAAGGATGGTCTGTTCGAGTTGCCCAGTGGCATGACGTTCAAGCTGCTGGTTCTGCCTGATTTACCTTACATGCGCCCTGAGGTGCTGGAAAAAATCAGCCAGTTAGTGGCTGAGGGCGGTGCAGTTTACGGCCCCAAACCCGCCCATTCCCCCAGTTTGCAAAATTATCCGCACGCCGACGAAAACGTCTGGCGAATGGCCGATAAGCTTTGGCAACAGATTGATGGCAGGCAGGTGACACAGGCAAAGTATGGGCTTGGGCAGGTATTTTATGCGGTTGACGACCAGGCTGATTTGGCCGCGGTAATGCAACAGCTTGGTGTGCAGCAGGATGTTACCGGCCTGCCAGAATCGGTGATATGGAGCCATCGCAGCAGCAACACCCATGAGATTTACTTTATCGCCAATCAGTCTGAAGCCGAGGTAAAACTTCAGGCCAGCTTCAGGCTGGATGAACATATGGGGCGGCCGCAGCTGTGGAATGCGGTGACCGGTGAAACCAAAGCAGTTGCCCAGTATCAGGTTGAGAATGAACGGTTGACATTGCCAATAAAATTGCAGGGGCTGGAATCAGCTTTTGTGGTTTTTGAAAAATCTTCGAGTGCAGCCTTTACCCCCGGGAACACTGAAAACGCCGTGCAGGCCATTTCTCAAGCAGGGCTTGGTGGACCTGTTTGGCTTCCGTCTGCGTTTGATCAACAAGGTAATATTGTGCTTGATATTCCACAAAATGGGCACTATCAGGTTCTGTTTAACGATGGTCAGACCCGGGAAATAAAAGTGGATGACTTGCCATTGGAACAGCGTTTGAATCAGCCGTGGAAACTGACCTTTGAAGCAGACAGGGACGTTGCTATTCACCACACCCTGGAAAAACTGGTGTCGTTGACCGAACTGGAACCGCTGGCGCTGAAACACTATTCCGGTGCCGTTGTGTACCGAAATCAGTTTTCGCTTGAACCGGATATGCTGCGTAGCGATCAGCGTTGGGTTCTGGACCTGGGGCAGGTGGGGGTGATTGCACGCGTGCGGGTGAATGGGAATGATTTTGGAGAAGTCTGGAGCCGCCCCTTGAAGGTGGATATTACGGGTGCGCTTAAAGTGGGTAGCAATCAGCTTGAGGTTGAAGTGGCCACAACCTGGGTCAATCGTTTGGTGGGCGATCAACAATATCCGGGGCAGTTCCCGGATAGTTCAGCGCCCAAAGCGTTTGAAACGGAGATAACCTTTGAAAGCAAAATTACCAAAGACAGCCCGCTGCAACCTGCTGGTTTAATAGGGCCAGTCACAATCAGGCCGGTTCGAAAAGTGAGCTTGTAATCAACAGCCCAATACCTGTTTGGAGCAAAAATACGGTGATTTCTCAGCTGCATATGTCGATTTGGATACTGTTAATGTATAGTGCGATTATGGTTAACAAGATTAAATTATGGTTAAAACAGGCTGTATTTTGCATTCAACGGATCCTATTTCAAAGCAGCAGTTATCTTCAGCTGACTCGAAGCCAACCAGTGCATCGCTTTTCAGGCAGTTGTTTGAAGCGGATAAAAACCGTCTTTACGCCTACATCTATGCATTCGTATCCAACCGCGCAATTGCAGACGATATTTTTCAGGAAACCTGTTTAACCCTTTGGAAAGAGTTTGAAAAGTTTGAACCCGGTACGAATTTTTCGAAATGGGCGAATGTCATTGCGTTTAACCGGGTGCGGCATTATCGGCAGGTAAACAAAAAATACCAGCTGGGATTAAGTGACGATTTTCTGCAGGAGTTCAGTCGTAACATCGCCATTATGGAATCCCGGTATGATTCACAAGAGCAAAAATGGCGCCATTTAGAGCATTGTAAATCACTGCTTTCCGCTCCGCTTAGGGACATATATCAGCGTTTTTATGCACAAAATCTCACTGCTCCGGAGATCGCCCAAAGTACAGGAAGATCGATTCACGCCATTCGAAAAGCCGTGCACAAATTACGCAAACGGCTGTTTGATTGTGTCGAGCAAAAAAATACAGGGGCGTCAGTATGAGTCGAAGTGACCAATACCCCGAGGTCAGAGACATCGCGGATGCGGTTTGCTCAGGTATTGCGACTGAGGACCAAATTGCCCGGCTCGAAGGGCACCTGAAAGGGAATTTTGAGGCCCAGCGTTTCTACTACGATTACCTGAACATGCATATGCAGTTGCAGTCCCCCGCGGAACTCAATATGGAGTTTGTTTACAGGCGTATTTCGGAGGAAGTTATCGTACGGCCTGCTACTCCGCCACCCCCTGATGGTATTAACAGTACTCTGGTTTATGAGCGGAATCGGGAACCTGATTCGCGTAAATCCCGTAAGGTTATGCTTTTTGGCCTGCTGGTACTGGTGTGTTTGTTAGCAAGTTTGCTGTGGCTGCTTGCCGATCGCAGCGCTACACCATATGTCGCCCGGGTTTTACAAGGCAATCTTGCTCTTTTCGGTCAACAGGGTGATATTGATGGCAGTGCTTTAATGGCAGGGGATTACCTGGCTGAACAGGGGGCAAGCATCCAGTTGGTAGATGGCGACACCCTGCACCTGGCACCAGGCTCTGTGATTAAGTTGTTTAACCGCAATGAGATAAAGCTAAAGCAGGGCAAACTTACCGTTGAATCTATCCCAGGCCATAACACCATCGTTCATGGGCGCAGATTTATTGTGCAGTCTAATGGCAGTGGGCTTACCTTTGACCTGACCCATCGCGCACCGCGGATCACCAGCGGTGAAAACTCGCTGCTGATACCTTCTCGTTGGCGGCCAAGTCACTTCTGGAGTTTTAATGGGCAAAGTGACAGGGTGGTTGATTCAGCCGGCAGTGCTTACGGTTTGCCAGCATCGGGCGCTAAGCGGGTTGACGGGCTGGTTGGCCGAGGTGCCTTTGCCTTTGACAACAGTGCCAGTGCGCGTATTGAGGTTGGCAGCGGCGGCGGAACTGTGCCAGGAACGGGCTCTTTTGCGGTTACCGATGGTGTGACAATCGAAGCACTGATTCGCCCGCAATACTCAGGAGAGCCGATGGAAATTGACGAGATATTTCGCAAGGACCACGGCGATGATGAACTGCGTATGCTGCTCAGTTTCCAAAACGACAAAGGCAAAGACTTCTTAATGCCAAAAGGCGACGTGAACGAAAGCCTGAGTTTTGGTTTATTCATACTGGGGCAGGGCTATCACGAATTGAAACTGCCGCTGGATGGTCAGGATGGTCGCCCCAGTTTGGCAGATCTTAAAGACGGAAATTTTCACCATGTGGTGGCAACCTACAGTGTTCAATCCGGGTTGAAAGCCATTTACATAGATGGTCAAAAACAGGCTTCGCACCAGTATCCAGCGGGTTCAAAAATGCTCAGTGGTGGCCCTGGTACCGCTGCCATAGGCAACAACCCCGCTGAACCCAGGTGGCAGAAGGAAGCCTTTTCCGGGATTATCGATGAAGTGGCTTTTTACGACTTTGCGCTTCCTGAGTTTGCGTTGGCGCAACACTTAAAAAATGTCCTGAGCGGGCTAAATTATTACGGTTTGCCAGCAAATGATAAACCCTTACCGGATTATCCCAAATTCCCTTTGCCTTCCAATACAACTTTTGAATTGGATCACCTCACCGGCTTGCCTGCGAGAATTATCAGTAAACCGTAATATGGGGTAGTTATTATAAAAATATCTGATTGAAGGGTAGCAATTTCTGACTTGGAGAACCTTTTCTTATAAACGTTAACTGTTTATCACGGCTTGATAAATTTATGCATTATAAGAAAAGTGTCCTGCAAGCACTGGTGATTGGTCTGTTCAGTCAGGCTGTCAATGGCAACGGGTTGTCGGTATCTGATTTTAGGGAGCCAGCGAAGCCCTACCTGCCTAAAACCTGGATGCATGCCATGAATGGCAACCTCAGCAAGCCAGGGTTTACTGAAGACTTCAAAGCCATGCAAGAGGCGGGTATCGGCGGGGCGATATTCTTTCATGTGCATCGTCGCGACAAACCTTACTCCTCCCGCGGCCCCGTGCGTTTTGGCACCGACGAATTTTTTGATCACCTGGTGCATGCCGCCGCCGAGGCCGGCAACAACGATATTGAGTTTGGTGTTCACAACAGTGACGGCTGGACCTCCAGCGGCGGTCCTTGGGTGACCCCTGAAATGTCTATGAAGCGGATTACCTGGTCCGAACTGGCCGTGAAGGGCGGGCAAAACATAGCTTTGCCACAACCCGGATTTGCCGAAGGTTTATATCAGGATGTGGCAGTTATCGCCTTGCCACAAAACCCGTTCAATCAAAGCAATGCGTTTGCCAATGCCAAATATTCCGTTTCGGATCCATCCCTGGATGCCACTGTTCTGGCCGACAGTGACTGGGATACCGAGCTTGAGTTTATTGAAAATGACAACAGCGAGTACTGGGTACAGGTTGAGGTTGATGAGCCAGCCAGCCTGCGCAGTTTACAGATAGAAACCCCTAACCGGCATGGTGATGCGGCGTTGCAAATATCGGACGACGGCATTCACTTCACCACTGTGGTTGAAAACCTGCGCCGGCCGCGAACCGGTGCCAGAATGTGGACATTCAGCCCGCAGTTGGTGAGCACCGAGCGAGACGGTTACAAGGCAAAATATTTCCGGCTTGTATTTACCCACCCGATTACCCTTAAACGTTTTGACCTTTGGGCGGTTCCCAGAGTGGATGACTGGCTGTCGATGAACGCCATGGAACGCGGCCGGTTGAGCATGGCCCCACAAGTTGATTTAAAAGCGATTACCAAAGCCAGCGACGTGCGAGTATTAAATCGGGGAGAGTTGCCTGACGGGGGAGTCGTCGTTCCCGAAGGAAACTGGCGGGTCTTGCGTTTTGGTTACACCAGTACCGGCGCGTTTAATGTGCCGGCTACGCTGGAAGGTGAAGGCCTGGAAGTCGACAAGTTTGACCCTGAGGCGCTGGGATTTCACTTTGAACAATACGTTGGCAAGCTGTTAAAACAGGCACAGGCCAAAGGGATCGAGGCATTCAAAACCACTGAAATTGACAGCTATGAAGTGGGCGGCCAGAACTGGACGCGAGACCTGGATAAGAGTTTCCAGGCCCAATTCGACTACGACTTGATCCCCTGGTTACCGCTGTTGACCGGCCGTGTGATTGAATCGCCTGAACATACCGGTGCCGTCCTCCAGGAGTTTCGTCAGCATCTCTCAGACTTAATGGTGGAAAACTATTTTGGTGAATTCACCCGTTTGTCCAATCAATACGGCCTCGAGTCTTACATCGAACCTTACGGATGGGGGCCTTTTGACGAACTGGCAGCGGGTGGTCAAGCCGACCGCCTGATGGGGGAGTTCTGGGTGCGCGACCAGGAGTATAACGGCCGGGTAATGGCCGCCATATCGTCGGGGCACATTTACGGTAAAAAGATCATTTCGGCCGAATCCTTTACCTCCATCAACACGGTTAACTGGTACGGGCACCCGTATTTTTACAAACACTACGGCGACAAAATGTGGGCCCGGGGCATTAATGAAACCATGTTCCACCGTTTTGCACACCAGCCAAACAACCACGTCAAACCGGGCATGACCATGGATTCCATAGGCTCCCACATCGATCGTACCCAAACCTGGTGGAGTAACGGCGGGGTAGAGTGGTTCCGGTATCTGGCCCGCGGCTCGTACCTGCTGCAACAGGGTGTACCCGATGCGGATTTCCTTATTCATCTGGGCGACTTGGCACCACTGCGCGTGGGCAACGGTAACAACACAGGTGTGCCCGATGGCTATGGCTACGATTACACCAACACCGATGTGTTACTGAATCGTGTGAGTGTGAAAGACGGTTATCTGGTGTTGCCGGAGGGCACACGCTACCGAGCATTGCAGTTGGTCAGCACCGATTATATGCACTTGAAAACCTTAAAACGGATCCAGCAACTGGTTGCCGCTGGTGCCACCGTCATCGGTAATAAACCGCAAAACGTCATCGGATTCAGCGAATGGGGAGCACAAGCTGAATTTACCCATATCGCAGATACCTTGTGGGGTAAGGACAATAACAGCGAACCACAAATCAGGGTTTATGAAAAAGGGTTGATAAGCAGTTTTGACCTCGAAAAATCCATTGAGCGGCTGAAGTATCAGCCTGATCTCAAATTAAATGGTAAACCAGCTAAATTCTTTGCGCACCGCCGTATTGGTGGCAATGACCTGTATTATTTTTACAACGACCAGCCAACCTTTGAACAGATTGAAGTGGATATCCGTGACGGCGATGGGATAGCTGAAATCTGGAATGTTGATGATGGCAGCATTGAAGAAATTAAGCAGTTTACCTGCAATGGCAAACGATTGATTACTGAATTGGGTTTGGAGCCGTACGCAGGGCGTTTCGTGCTGATCCGTCGTGACAATCAGCCGCCGGCTTACAATGGCAAACATTCACAGTTGGTGAACGACGTATACACAAGCCGCTCTCACAACACCAATGTAACGGCATTATCTGGCCCATGGACGGTGGAGTTTGATACCGACCTTGGCGGCCCGGGTAAAGCCTCTTTTCCTCAGTTGTTTGACTGGGTTGACAGTGACCTTGAAGGCATCAGGTACTACTCGGGCACGGCGACTTACTCAACCAGATTCACCTTAAGCCCTGAACAGCGGCCAGGCAGCCAACCGCTGTATCTGGACCTGGGCGACGTGCAGCAGATCGCTGAAGTCTCTGTAAACGGGCAGGATATGGGCACCTTGTGGAAACCCCCGTTTGCCCTGGATATTCGTGAAGCCGTGCGGGCCGGACAGAATACATTGACCGTAAAGATCACCAATACCTGGGTTAACCGCCTGATTGGTGATGAGGCCTTGCCGGATACCAGTGGTTACGCAATGACAGGTGATACGGTGCCCTGGCTGAATGCCAACCAAAAGCCGCCTGAAAGTGAGCGGGTTACCTTCACCGGCTACAACTTTTTCGCCAAGGAAAACCAAAGAGAGCTGCAGAGTTCGGGTCTGTTGGGGCCGGTTCGTCTGATTAGTCAGTAGTGTTGGGTAAGTAAATCACAGGCCTGACTTCAAGCTACACTGCGCCGGTGTGTTTGCCGTTGTTCAACCCGGTTTCTTTATTGAGTGGTCTGAGCGGTTTTTCGGAATGCATGTTAAAAATGCGTAATCAGAATTTATCTTTTTTGAAAATTTATGGTATATAGTGACTGATAGTGACTGATGGTGACAACATGTGAAATGTATTTTGTCAAAACAGTGAGACATTCAATGAAATCAGATTTTTATCGTTTCAAGGTACTGCGAGTAAGCCTGCTATTCGCGGGTGTGTTGACAACCGCAGCGGGGCTTGCCCATGAGGGTTCACATCATAGCTATGAAGTCTCAAATGAATGGCAGGAACTCGCAGATGGTCGCGAGGTGATTGGCAAGGCCCATGGAGAAATAGATGTCGCGGCAGACGGTAAGTTTTATGTCAGCATTATGGGTGATGACACCGTCAAAGGCGGAATTCGCATCTATTCTGCTGCAGGCCAGTACCTCGGTGATGTGCCCAATGGACCGGATGATTTTCATGGTTTTGTTATTCACCGGGCCAAGGACGGGCAGGAATATCTCTATGGTGCATCGCTGGTTCAACAACGTCTGATTAAGATGACCCTGGACGGTAAAGTGGTATTGAGCGTGGATGCCAGACATGCGGTTCCCAGCCAATTTCATAGCAGCGGTGTGTTGCCAGATAATCAGCCTCGCCCTGAATTAAGGCTGACTGCGGTTGCCATTGATAGCGATGACAATATCTATACCGTTGACGGTTACGGCAAAGACTTTATCCATAAATTTGACGCCGAGGGTAATTACCTGAGCACTTTTGGCGGTAGGGAAGTACCGTACAATTTCCATAACTGCCACAAAATTCATATAGACCCCAGATTCGAGCCGAACCGCCTGATGTGCACCGACCGCAAAAAAGGCCGTCTGATCCACATGCAGCTGGATGGTACTTTAATCGGTGTCTACGCTGATGAGTTGCGCCGCCCCAGTTCGGTGGCTTTTTACAATGATATTGCTGCAATAGCCGAGATAAGTGGGCGGGTAAGCTTATTGGACAAAGCGGGCAATACGGTAAAAACCCTTGGAACAAATGACGTCGACGATGAAATAAATACCAATAACACCAGCCCGGAAAAATGGCGCGAAGGGGTGTTTACGGCGCCACATGGTATCACCTTCGACGCAAACGGAAATCTGTTCATCACTGAATGGAACCTGTGGGGGCGTATCGTCCGATATGACCTGCGCCTGCCCGCAACAAGCCTCAGTGCTGCCCACTAAAACTCGGTAACCATTATTATGCTGCTCAAAGGTCTCCGCTTTACATTAAGTTGTATACCGCTCTTCTTGGGGCTCACTGGCTGTTCAAAACAACCGTCTCCCGAACTGGCTGAGACTATCTCGTTCAATCAGCACATTCGCCCCATTTTGAACAAGAGTTGTACCGGGTGTCACGGCGGGGTAGGCAAACAGGCCAACGTTTCATTTATCTATCGTGAAGAGGCGCTAGGGCGCGGACATTCTGGCCGTTTAACCATAGTGCCGGGCGACCCGGATGCATCTGAGCTGATTGCAAGGGTAGAAAGTCAGGACCCAAACCTGCGCATGCCCTATAAAGGCGCCCCATTGCCTGAACATGAAATTCAGCTGCTTCGACAATGGATTGAACAGGGCGCACAGTGGGAGGAGCATTGGGCGTTTATTCCACCCCAAGCGCACAATGTGCCAACGGTTAGCAATCATCGGGTGGTCAATAATGAGATAGACGCCTTTTTACAGGCCAGCCTTGAAACGCATAACCTTTCACTGGCTGATGTTGCCAGCAGGGAAGCACTGCTGAGAAGGGTGTCCTTCGATTTGGTTGGGTTGCCGCCGACACCCGAAGAACTGGACGATTTTCTGGCCGATGACGGCGAGGATGCATTTGAAAAATATGTCGATCGTTTGCTGGCCTCACCACGCTATGGTGAACGCTGGGCTGCAATGTGGATGGACCTTGCACGATACGCTGACAGCCATGGCTACACGCGCGACGAATACCGTGAGACCTGGCCGTACAAACAGTGGGTGATTGAAGCCCTGAATGCCAATAAGCCTTATGATCAGTTTGTTATTGAACAGTTGGCGGGCGATTTAATTCCCGATCGCAGTTTGAATAACGTCATCGCCACCGGCTTTCACCGTCAGACTCCGACCAACAGTGAGGGGGGCACAGACGACGAAGAATTCCGTATGGTTGCGGTTATGGACAGAAATGCCACCACCTGGTCGGTATTAAATGCCATGACCATGAATTGTGTGCAATGCCACGCTCACCCTTACGACCCCATTGAACATGAAGCCTATTACACCTCACTGAGCTTTTTTAATACCTCCAAAGATGCGGATTATCGCGATTACAAACCGCTTTATAAGCTGGCCAAATTCAACAGTCAAAAACAGCGGGCGTTCGAAATCCAGGAACAGATGATTGAAATAAGGCATCACGAAGCTGAGCAGGCATTCAAATTACATCAGCAAACAGTGCAATCCGAGTCACCCTGGCAAAAGCTGCCCATTGAATTGGCTCAGGGTGATGAATATCGCGCATTATCCGAGTACGTCCAGGGCATGCAGCACAGCAACGCTGAACTGGAGGCGCAGTTGGATAATTGGTTACTGGATACCGGGGCGAAATTTCCAACCCCAAACCCGGAATATGATCCGGCTAAACGCCAGGCACGGCTGGATAACATCAAAGACAATGCCATCCCTGCTTTAGAAAAACGCCATGAAGCCTATCTGGATGAAAATTTTTCTCCACAAAACCAATGGTGGGGAAGTCAAATTGATTAATGGCCTGATGTGCCCATCAGGGTTGAATGGGTTATCGCAAAGGCGGGCAAATCGATGTTGTACACAAATAAAAAGAAGGAGGGGTAAATTGAACAAGTTAATCATCAAAACATGGCTGTTGCTGCTAATGAGTGTTTCTGCACAGGGAGAGGAGCTGGCCCAAACAGTAACGGGTAATCCTTCGGATCCAGAACAAACATTCAATCAAATCAACCGCGCCCGCTGGAAGCAGGTAATGTTTGATAGCGGCGACACGGACTGGCAGCAACACTGGCTGGTGGATGGGCTTGTTGGCACGGTTGAGAATACCCCGCAAGGGATGCATGTCGAGGCTGGCCCTGAAGCGCAAAATCACGCTCATCATCTGGTGGTATGGACCAAACAGGTGTTCGAAGGCGACATAAAAATTGACTACGAATATACGCGAACTGACGAAACCACGCGCTATGTCACAATCCTGTACGTGCTGGCAAGCGGTGAAGGCACTCCCGGTTTCGAGAAGGATATCATGGCCTGGGCTGATTACCGCAAAGAGCCTTTTATGCGCCACTACTTTGACAATATGGACGCATTGCATATCAGTTACGCGGCCTATCCCATGGTAAACCTTGATGAGCAGAATGATTATATTCGTGCACGCCGTTACCTTCCCCTTGCCAATAAGGGCTTGGCCGGAACGGATCTGAAAGGCGACAACTTCAACACCGGATTTTTCCGCCCCAACGTACCACACCAAATCACCGTAATTAAAAAAGGGCAAAGTCTGTGGATGAAGGTCAGTAACAAAGAGCAAAGCCAGGTTTACCATTGGTCGCTCAATGAACACCCGGACCTTACCGAGGGTCGTATTGGTTTGCGGCACATGTTCACACGCAGTGCTCTGTACAGGAACTTCAGCGTTTCCACGTTAATGCAATGAAACGATTCATTTTTGCTTTGCTGCATTTCTGATTGGCCTCAGTTCGAGTTTCGGTATTCACAATGCTGATGGCTGGTCATCCAGCGGGGCCCGTGAGCATCGTGGCTGTCGAAAAGGTAGGCATTAACATTGAACAGAGCAGATTCAGAGAGTTGTAAAAGCAGGGGAAATAAGTCAATGAAAGCAATAAGCCGTGTTAAGTCATGGGTAACTCTTTTATTTTTTGCGGGCAAAAGCGTGCTTTTGCTGTTGCCATTCAATGCGCTGGCGCAGACCGGGCAGACAACTGTAAAGCCGCCGAATGTACTGATGATTGTCGTGGATGATCTGGGCTGGGCGGATGTGGGTTACAACGACCACACGGATGTATTTCAAACACCGAACATAGACGCGCTGGCCGCGACAAGCCTTGTTTTTACCGATGCCTACGCCGGTGCAGCGAATTGTGCGCCAAGCCGTGCCGTGTTAATGAGCGGGCAATATTCACCCCGGCATGGCGTTTATACCGTATCGCCTTCAGCGCGAGGGGATGAAAAAACAAGAAGGCTCATTCCAATTCCCAATGTTGATGTGCTTGATAACGACATTGTAACCCTGGCAGAAATGTTTAAGTCTGTGGGTTATAGCACTGGTTCATTTGGCAAATGGCATTTGGGCGAAGATCCCAGAACTCAGGGCTTTGATCACAACGTGGCAGGGAGCATCAGGGGGCTTCCGAAATCTTATTTCAGCCCGTACGATCTGCCATTTTTAGACAATGGCCCTGACGGGGAGTACCTGCCCAACCGCATTACCAGCGAACTGCTCACGTGGATTTCACAGGTCAAAGAGCAGTCATTCTTCGCCTACGTACCTTATTACACCGTACATACCCCGCTTCAGGCTATTGATTCAGTGAAAGAAAAGTATTTGAGCCACCCTCGCATTCAAAGTAGCAGGCATGCCACTTATGCCGCTATGGTCGAGCTTATGGATATTAATATTGGGCGCATCATGCGCAGTCTGGAAGAGCAAAAGCTGTTGCACAATACACTGATCATTTTTACCTCGGACAACGGTGGTATTCGCTCAATCGCGTATCAGGATCCTTTGCGCGGCGGCAAGGGCAGTTACTATGAAGGGGGGACGCGGGTGCCTTTGCTGGTCTCTTGGCCCAAAAGAGTCATGCCCAGGACAGATTCTACTCCGGTCATCAATGCCGATTTCTACCCAACCCTGGCAAATCTCGTAAATGCCGACGTCAGTAACCGGGTACTGGACGGCGTTGATTTATCCCGCTTGTGGTTGGATGAACAACCAATCGAACCGCGCAATTTGTACTGGCACTTTCCCATTTACTTGCAGGCCTACAACCCAAATGCAGACCAAAGCCGGGACCCGTTGTTCAGAACCCGCCCGGGTACAACAATGCGCCAGGGAAAATGGAAACTGCATCATTATTTTGAAGATAACAGTTACGAGCTCTACGACCTGAGCAACGATTTGGGTGAGCACGTTAACCTTGCTGGCTTCCTGCCAGAGATCGCAGCCCGCCTGAGTAGCGAGCTCAGTGCCTGGCGAGATTCAGTGCAGGCGCCGATCCCGACCGAGGTCAATCCGGAATTCGATGCGGACTATACTGCGACTGTGACCGCACAAAAGCTGATGAAAAACTGAAATGGATAATGTAGGGTCATTATCAATACTTTGTGTCTCCAGATAAAGATTAAGACTCAAAAGATGGAGTGAGTGATAATGTTCAGGAAAAAAACATCTAATCTTGGTCTGTGCATCGTTTCGGCAGTCTGCAGTGCAATTCTGGCAGGCTGTTCGAGTAGCTTGGATGCGGCAGAGCAAACGGCGCCGATTGAGCAGGACAAACCCAATGTGATCTACATCATCGTGGATGACATGGGAATTGGTGATATCGAGCCGTACGGGCAGGATAAAATTCGTACTCCAAACCTTCAACAGTTTGCCAACGAGGGGTTAACCTTTACCCAGCATTACGCTGGCAGTACGGTTTGTTCGCCTTCCCGGGCTGCGCTGATGACAGGCTTGCATACTGGTCATAACCAGATACGGGGAAACTATGAGTTGGGCGACTATACTGACGACAAAGAATACGGGCAGATGCCGTTAAACCCGGGCTCTACTACCCTGGCAACAGTGATGAAGCAGGCGGGTTACACCACCGCACTGATCGGCAAGTGGGGGCTGGGCGGGCCTGGTTCTTATGGTGTGCCCAACAGGCATGGTTTCGATTATTTTTTTGGATATCTGGATCAAAAGCAGGCCCACAACCATTATCCAACACACTTGTGGCGCAATGAGCAATGGGTGGCGCTGGACAATGAATGGGTACATCCGCACCAGCCATTTCCTGAGGGTTTGGACCCCTATGATCCTGAAAGCTATAAAGCGTTTTTACGGGAAGACTTTGCGCAGGAACGATTAACGCAGGATGCCCTCCGTTACATAAAAGAAAACCACAACCGGCCTTTCTTTCTGTATCTGGCGTATGCGGGTCCGCATGCGGCATTGCAGGCTCCGGAAGCTGAGATTGATGCCTACAACTTTGAGGAAACACCCTATGGGCCTGGGGCACTGTACTTACCGCAAAGAAGGCCCCGTGCGGCACGGGCAGCCATGATCAGCCATATTGACAAAAGCGTGGGGCAAATCACCCGTTTGTTGGAGGAACTGAACCTGGATGACAATACACTGGTGATTTTCACCAGTGACAACGGGCCGAGCTTTGAAGGTGGTGCGGATTTGGAATTTTTTGACAGCAATGGCGAGTTCCGGGGATACAAGCGTGACCTTTATGAAGGTGGAATTCGGATGCCGACCATCGCACGCTGGCCCGGCAAAGTGGCGGAAGGGCAGCGCACGGATCACGTTTCAGCCTTTTGGGACGTGCTACCTACACTGGCTGATTTAGCCGGTGTTGAATTGACCACTCCCACCGATGGTATTTCCTTTCTGCCAACATTGCTGAACGAGGAAGGCCAGGAACAACACAGCAGTTTGTATTGGGAATTTCACAATATGAAGGGCTATCACATTCAGGCAGTGCGCATGGATGACGACAATAAAGCGGCCTGGAAGGCGGTACGGATTTACAAAAACAGGCAGAGAGTTGACCCGCCAATCGAGTTATACAACCTGACAACCGATCCTTCAGAAACCCACAATGTTGCTGAGAACTACCCGGAGGTGGTGGAAAAAGCGGCGCAGTTAATGAAAAGCTCCCGTACCCCCTCGTTTATGGATGCCTGGAACTTTGACTACAGGCCTGACAATAACCACTAAAGTGTGCGCGCCCTGCCAATTTCTGTCTGGCAGGGCCTTTGTTCGCAGGCCCGTGTGAATTATCTGCGCTTAGGTTCTCTTCAGCGTGTATCCAGGGCTTCACCAATCACTGATTGTCTGCTTTGCGTTTGAACAGTTGTACCGGGCCAATCAGCCCCGAGGGTAACAGCGCATCGTCTTTGCTCCAGTGTTTCCAGGTGGCAAAGGTATTACGTTGCCCGGGCTGTTGAGGGGTTGCTCCTTTCAACCAACCGGGAAAGTCGGTCAACTGAAAACCCTGAAAACCATTTTTTTTCCAACTGGCGGTGTCTGGGTATTCGCGTTCATCGCCAATCAAACGGTTGGGCCATAAGTTGGTCACTTCCACCTCCAGGCGGTTAATGCCGGTTGAGAGGTGGCTGCCGACTTCAAACAGGTAGGGGGCCCACATTTTTACCCCCAGATCATGGCCGTTCAGGGTTACCCGGGCAAATTGATGGGCCTCACCCAAATCCAGCCAGTACGTATCCTTGCCATCGGTTTTGCCAGTGAAACTGAATTCTGTCTGATAGCGGGCAGTACCTGAGAAAAATTTCACGTCATCCGTTGAGTGATCTTTCAGGTCAATCAGGTTATTGAGGGTAATCGGCTCAGGCTGTTGGGCACCTTTTATAAATTCAACGCGCCAGGGGGAGGTAACCGATTGGACCAGCGCCAGCTTTTCTGTGGAAAGCGTTTGCTGTGTGGTTGGCTGGTTGGCAAAAACCAAAAAGAAAGACTGTGCCTGTTCGAAGGTCAGGTTAATTTGAGTGCGACCACTGTGTTCGGCGTAATCGGTGATCCGCAGTCGCTGACCGGTCATCGGGTCCCACAGCTCAGGAATTTTGCCTGACACTCTCAAGTCCAGGGTAACATCGGCTTTTTGATGCTCCAGATTGCTGACGAAATACACATCCAAATCGCCGTTATTGAGGTAGTGGTGGCGCCAGATAAAGCGGTTTTCAGTGCCGGATACGGTCACGTCCGGTTGAATACCTAACGCGGCGAAGGCCTCAGGTAACGTGTTGAAGATCTGATCAGCATACTGCCCGTGCCAGATTTCCTTTACCAGTTGTTTAACCTTCAGGTCGGCACGGGCGGCGTTCGTCAGGCTGGGGGAAAACTCCGGTGCCTTGCCTACAATGAAGGCACCCTGGCTGAGCAACATTTGAATTATTCTCAGTACTGCCGGGCGCATGCTGACATCGTCAGCCAGTGATAAAACCCGATATTCCCTGCCGGTATCGTAGGCCAGATTATTGTTGGTGTTTACGGACAGTTTGTTGAGCAGGCCGTGGGCGGAAATAAATTCAAAATCATGGCCTTCCGGCAGTGTTTCATTTACAAAGGTTTGGTCGAATTTGGTTGCTGAATCGTCGCCTAAAAGGTGCAGAACATCAAACACCGGCTGCCCCTGGCTCAGCACGGCTTGGGCTCGGGTTACATAATCATTCCAGGCGTTGATCTCATGCCACCATGTTTGAGTGCGTTCAAAGTGCAGGCCCCAGTAGCCCAGAGTCATGCCCGGTTGCAGGTTTGTCCAGGGCTGGTGGGTGAACAGGTGGTGCGTGACCAGCGTGACCCCTGCGGCAAAGTCGGTATCAGCCTGCGATTTATAGGTTAACGGATGACTCAGCCAGCGATTGGCCTGAGGCAGTGACGTAAATGATTCAGAGCGCACCGGTTTGCCGTAAATCGAACCGGCGGATGCACTCATTTTGGCGGTCAGATACGCAAATTCCTGATTACTTTTGTTGTCCTGTGGGTTGAGTGAGCGAAAACTGCTGTTGGCGTAAATGATATCGGCTTGCCCAAGCGCGTACAAATTATCGATAAACGGCTTCATTGATTGGGCGGAAAACTGGATGCCCATGGCGTTCGCACGTTTTTGCATTCCCCCGTAAAAGCGTTCGGCAATCAGGTCGGCCAGCGTTTTGCGCAGATCCCACAAAAATCGTTCGCTGGTCTCGCTGTTGTCAACTCGGTAGCCCAGGGTGGCGGGCAAATACCGAATGGGTGAATAGCCCCGTTTTTCCGCGAAATCCTGTGTAAAACCCTGCGTCCAGTTTTGACGCCCGACTTCCCAGCTGTCGGCGTGGGTGCTGACAAGGCTGGTTCCGGTGTGTTCGCCTGCAAGGTCAACCGCTCGGGCAAGGTAATTTGCGAAGTGAACGTCCAGGGCCAGCTCGCTTAATTTGTCAACTTCCAGGCCTTCACCGCCTTCTGAGCCGGGCCGGTTGATCGCTTCGGTGGATGACATGCCAAAACGCACCACCGTCCAGTTGTCTGAAGGAGGAACCCAGTTAAGTTTGCCATCTTCGGTCAGATATTGGGAAACGTCAATGATGGAATCCAGCGCTATGCTGGTACCTGTGTGAGTCGTGTTCTCGAAGGTGTTTCGTTCGGCGGCCGGGGTAAAAAACGGGAATGAATGAGCGGCTTTCTGGCACCAGTTATCCAGCCTCGGGCGGTTGTCCAGAATAATTTCCCTAACCGATACTTTCACCTTCGGCATGGCGGTGTACAGCAATTTGTTGTCAGTGGGTTTGAATACGATTTTTGCATGGCGCGTGGTTACAGGCTCGAACTGAAAACAGCTGATGTCATCGTATATTTGCCCGCGATTTGAAAAAGCCACCTGCCGGTAATTTTCGCCGTCGTCCGACACCATCAGGTAGTTGCGTCCCATCATTCCATAGGCAGCAAACTTCACAAAAGCATTGCTGAAGGTGTATTCCTGTTTGAAGTCGAGTTTGATGTAGGTTTCGCCACTGTCAGGATCAACCGTTGGTGAGACCTGGCTGTTCCAGTCCCCGTCTATGGCTCTGGATGCTCGTTCAGGTTTAATTGGTTTTTGACCTGAAACGGTGATTTTACTGACCAGGCTGGAAAACTCTGGTTCAATAAACGCTTGTGGGGTGGGAAACGCCAGGGTGGTAATGTCCTTGTAAAAGCCCAGAGGGGAATGGGGGGGCGGAAACTGAATAGCCTGGCCTGCAACCGTGGTGTGAATTTCACTCCAGCTCAGTTCTTTCATGCCCAGTTCTGGTGTTACCCATGGGCCACCAGCCACAGACCAGCCTTCGCTGTTGTACAGGTTAACCTTTAGCCCAAGTTCTGCTGCTGTTTTGAAGGTAAGCTTCAATAACGACCGATATTCCGCAGACAAAAATCGCACTGGGCCCTGGGGGATCACATTGTGCTCATTGATGTGCATGAGCACAACACCACCCAGCCCCGCATCGGCCATTGATGTCAGGTCAGCGCGAATACCCTCAGCGGTCACATTGCCGTTTATCCAGTACCAGAACGCCCAGGGTTTATGTTGCTCTGCCGGGTGTTCGAAATGCTGAACTAACGATGTTGCAGAAGCACAGAATGTGAACAGGTAAAAAGAAAAGGCAATCAACTGCTTTATTTGCACAATGGCTCCAGTATCAAAAACGGATCGTGTTTCACGCCCGCTAAACGCCGAATCCGGTTAGAGATAGGGGCCCCTTTATAAGAAAAGATGCCAAATCATAAAACTGATACCCCTGCTGTGAAAAATGAACAAAAAAATTTTGTTAAAAAAGGGTAGCAATTCCCATTTGAGGTCAGCTTTTCCTGATAAAAGTCACCGCTTTGTAAACGGTGCATAAACCGGCAATTCACGGAGCAATGAATGAGAAAACTGCTGTTACTGACCGTTTTGGCAACACTAGGGTTTATTACCTTCAATACCCAGGCTGTAGACTGGGAGGCCGAATGGATATGGAAAAAAGAACGGTTCACCGACCCAAATTCGTGGATGGCGTTTCGTAAAGAAGTAAACCTGGCTGAAACCCAGGATAAAACCATTGCTTACATCAGCGCTGACACCAAATACTGGCTGTGGATCAACGGTGAGATGGTGGTGTTTGAAGGCAGTTATACCGGTGGGCCAAGCCCGGTTAAACCCTCACCCCGAGTGGATTTTTTCTCCATTGCTTCGAATAAATACTACGACCAGGTAGACATTACGCCATATTTGAAAAAGGGTAAAAACACCATAGCGGCATTAACCTGGTACTACGGCGATGAAGGCCAGAAAGGCACGTATATTTCCTCAAGAAGGGGGGGCTTTATCTTTCAGGCTAAGGCGGGTAACACGCTGATACTTTCAGACGATTCGTGGAAAATTAACCCCCATCCGGCCTACGACAAAAAGGTGATCAAGAAGCCACCTTACCGAGTGGCGGCATGGAGCATTAAGTACGATGCCCGTAATGATATGGACGACTGGAGTGCAGGCGCCTGGTACATGCCGGGTTATGACGATTCCCAGTGGCAAAATGCCAGAACCTTTCGTCCGCCACCCCGCGAGCCTTTTTTTGATCTCTATCCCAGTGAAATACCGATCCTGAACAACTATGGTTTGGCGAACTGTACCAATTACCCGGAGAGCGCGTTCCCGTTTGTTTCCGATGGTGAAACCATAGAGTGCAAACTCGATTTCAATAAAAATTTTACGCCCTACTTCGATATCGAGGCCGAAGCGGGGCAGGCCATTCATATAACGTCGAATATGCGTTTGAACACCATCGAAACCTTTTATACCACCAAAGCTGGCCGCCAGCAGTTTGAGTCCTATTCCTGGCTGAATGGCCGCATTATCGAATACACCATTCCAGCCGGTGTTACCGTGCATGGGCTGAAATACCGCTGGACCGGTGTTGGCAGTACCCCGGGGCATTTTGAATCGGATGACCCCTGGTTCACCCGAATTTGGCAAATGGCCGAGAATACTCTGTACATCTGTGCACGGGATAATTTTATGGATACGCCCGACAGGGAACGGGGCTTGTGGATAGGTGATGTGGCAGACCAGGCCAGTTACCTATTCTATTCAATGGACCAACCGGGCCGTGATTTACTTAAAAAGGCGATCAAGGTCACCATGGCGTTCAGCGATTCCGAGTCAGGTATTTTCGCCGGATTGGGGCCGGGGCGTTTTCGCGAGTTACCAGCCCAAAGCCTGCAGTTTATTGAACAGGGCGTGTGGCACTACTATTACAACACCGG
This sequence comes from Alteromonas aestuariivivens, assembly GCF_003367475.1. Taxonomy (GTDB): domain Bacteria; phylum Pseudomonadota; class Gammaproteobacteria; order Enterobacterales; family Alteromonadaceae; genus Alteromonas; species Alteromonas aestuariivivens. The sequence goes on along the minus strand of NZ_QRHA01000003.1, from coordinate 103,912 downwards.
TGATCTGGACACTCTCGAATATGCCTACCCTTACGTGCATAATTACCTGACCCTGTGGGAACTGAAAGAAAACGGTCTGGCAACCACACGCAACGGTGCCTGGAATTGGACCGATTGGGGCCCGCAGGACACCATTGATTACGACGCCATACAAAATGCGCTGTATTACAGTGCTTTGGTTGCTGCACGAAAAATGGCGGTGGCCCTGGGTGACTCTACCCACATTGGGTTCTATGACCAGCGTATAGATTCAATTAAAGCCGCTTACCAACAGCACTACTGGCAGGACGGCTTTTTCAGCAGCGATCCTGAAAAGTTCAAAGACGACCGTGCCAACGCCATCGCCATTCTGTTTGGTCTGGCAGAACCCTCACAATACCAGCAAATAGTGGATAACGTTCTGGTGCCAAACCAGTTTGCCAGCCCCCATTTTGAATGGATGGTGTATAACGCCATGGCGATTGCCGGGCGCTATGATGAAGCTCTGGCCAGAATGAAAACCCGCTACGGTGAGCAGGTAGACAACCAGGAACGTTCTACACTCACCGAATACATGACCGGGAAGGGCACGGAGAACCATGCCTGGAATGCGCCAAGTACAGTGTTAAGCCGCTATGTTGCCGGCATTGAACCGACTTCCCTGGCTTGGCAAACCTATCAGATCCTGCCCAATATGGCGCACATGAAACGAATTCAACAACGGGTTCCAAGTGTAAAAGGCGACATTGACTTTGAGATTAGCCGAACGGCCACTGCCATCCAAATCAATCTGACATCACCGCAGTCGACAACCGCAACCGTGGGCATTCCTAAAGCCTATTTTGCCGTTAATGAAGTGATGATCAACCAGCAGTCAGCCTGGAAACGCGGTGAACCTGTTAGTGCATTACCCGGGGTTAGTTTTATTGGTGAAGACGACAAATACCTCAGATTCGGGTTGGCAGCCGGGGAGTGGAGCATCAGTGCCAAGCAGTGATTCATTGATAAAAAAAATAATATTAAGGACACATTTATGTCATGCCTGAAACCCTTGCTGATATCCGCTTTGTTATCAGGTTTGCTGTCGGGATGTAATAACGCTGATGTTTCAGTACCCCAGCCAACCGTCGACTATTTTGCCGACAACGGCTTTGGTGAAGGGGTGGCAGTGGTTCAGCACCCGGCGGGTGAATACCGCAATGGCGTTACCTATGTTGCCTATCAGGGCACTCTGGAAGACCCGTATGTAGCTGCATACGACCACAACAACAAACTTTGGCTAGGCCCGTTTCAGGCCGGAACCAGCATACTGGGTAAGGACCCGAATGGCATAATTGACAGCCATGGCAAGCCAACCCTGTTGATTGATGACGAGGGTTATATTCATGTTTTTTACGGCGGCCACGGTGGTGTAAGTGAACTGCATGGCGAGAATGCTTTCGGCAATCCCCACTCCGGTCACAACAAGCATTCTGTTTCGGTCAGGCCCTACGACATCAGCAGTTGGCAGGCTCTGGACAACATTGCCCCGTTTGGTACCTACAACCAGGCGATAAAAATGGACAACGGTGACATCTACCTGTTCTATCGCCACGGTGCCCACCGCAGTGACTGGGTGTACCAGAAATCCACCGACCATGGCCGCACCTTTGGTGCGCCGGTTTCCTTTCTTAAGTACAAAAGGCGCGATGACATGCCCGGCGTCGACAGCTGGTATGCCTACGTTTCAAAGGGCCTTAACAATGAAATTGTAGTGGGTTTTGATTACCACTACTGCTGGGACAGAGATGCTCCGCGCAACAATCGGGGTGGCCACTCCACGGAGCGCAAGAACCTCTACTACATGACGTTCAATACCGTCACTGGTGAATGGAAGAATGTTCAGGGGGAAGCACTCAATATACCGCTCACCAAAGAGGAGGCGGATGAGAAAACCCTTGCGGTAAATACCGGCGACATGTGGACCTTCAACGGCACGACAAAAGTTGACGCAGAGGGGATTCCGCACATTTCCGCTTATATTGGTGAAGACATCGGCTGGCAGATTGGCGGGCCCAAGCATGCGCGCTATTTCAGTTGGACGGGTGAAGAATGGGCCGGAAGTTTTTCCAGCGGCTTACCCATTGCTCGGGGGGATTTTGTCAGTTCGGGCGAAGAGGTACGCTTTTTACTTAGCGGTATCGACCCGCAAACCGATAAAACCATTGTGCGCTGGTGGGAAAGCCACGACGGTGGAATGAGCTTCAGTAAGGGCGAAGAATTGCTCAGGTTCAAGGACGATGTTGTGACGGAACCTGAAAGAAGCAACAACAAGCGCCCCAAATCGCTGAGTAATCTCGATAGCCCGGGCTCGTCAGCAAGCTCCTTCATTCGCAATGCTCACCCGGACGCCAGAATCGTGATTGCCGAAAAACTGGACGGCACAGATTTCAGGCGCATGTATCTGGTGGGGGATAACGGCCCGGTTGTTCGTAGCCTGCCGTTTAGTCTGGAGTAAACCGATGTTTGTTGTATACACCCGATTTACCCGGTACGGAAACCTGTTCAGGCAATGTGGCCCAGTTGCAATAATTTTGCTTTGCGCAGGTCTGCTGGCCTGCTCGTATTCGGGCGAAAACGCCACAGTGGCAAGCCCTGGGCCAGTGGAGTTGAAGATCAATCAGGGCTTTGTTAATCCCCTGGGGTTTTATGATGCCACGCCCAATTTTTCATGGCAGTTACCGCCTCACAGCGGTGCTGTAAATCAAACCGGCTATCAGCTGGTGGTTGCCAGTAAGCCGGGTTTGTTACCAGAGCAGCCTGACTTATGGGACAGCAAAAGGGTAACCAGTGCGCAGAGTACCTTTGTCGATTATGAGGGCAAGCCACTGGCTTCAAGGCAAAAAGTCTACTGGCAGGTGCGTTTCTGGGACCAGCAGGGAAGGGCTTCCGGCTGGAGTGACATGGCCCGTTTTGAGCTTGGGTTGCTATCCAACCAGGACTGGCAGGCCAGGTGGATAGAAATTGACAGCCAACAGCCAGTAACGCTGAACAACTTTGATACACCGGTGCATGTTCCGCAGCATTTGCGTACCGAATTTAGTGCCGAAAAAACCGTTAGGCAGGCACGTTTATACGTTACCGCCAAAGGGGTGTTTGAAGCCTTTTTGAACGGCAAACGGGTGGGGGAAGATGTGCTGACTCCGGGTTACACGCCCTATAAAAAGCGCATAGAGACCCTGACATACGATGTTTCGGAACTCATTGAGCAGGGAGAAAATGCCTTTGGTATCCAACTTGCTGAAGGCTGGTATGCCGGGCGTTTTGGCCCTAAACGTCACTGGTACAAAAAGCTTGGCCTGACGCCGAAAGTATTTGCCCAGCTTGAAATCGAGTATACCGATGGCAGCAAACATGTGGTTGTTACGGATGACAACTGGCAGGCCACGCAAAACGGCCCGGTTCGTACTTCAGGCCTGTATGACGGTGAGGCGTATGACGCCAATCACGAGTTAACCAGCGATACCGCTTCATGGCATCAGGCAGGGTATGACACCCGCAACTGGCTGGGCGTGAAAACCAGTGCGTTGGAACCAGAGGTGTTGTTACAGCCAAAACGTCACTTCACGGTAAAGAACAAACAAACGCTGCCCGCCATTTCGCTTAAACAGGTGGCGGGTAAAACTGTGTTTGATCTCGGCCAGAACATGGTGGGTGTGGCTCGTATCAAACTTCCGATGCTAAAAGGGCAAACTCTTGAAATGCGTTTTGGTGAAGGGGTTAATCCGGACGGCTCGCTCTATACCAAAAACCTCGGCAGTGCCGGGCAGCGGGATTATTACACCGCCAACAAGGACGGGGTGGTTGAATGGCAACCACAGTTTACCTTTCATGGCTTTCGCTATGTTGAAATCAGTGGTTTCGATTCGAATTTCGAGCCAGAACTTTCGTGGGTTACCGGCGTGGTGCAGTTCACCGACTTTGCTATGACAGGCACGTTTGCCAGTTCCAGCCCGCAACTTAATCAGTTGCAATCGAATATTGAATGGGGCTTAAAGGGCAACTTTTTGGATATCCCCACCGACTGCCCGCAACGTTCTGAACGACTCGGCTGGACAGGGGATGCACTGGCATTTGCCAACACGTCATTGTTTATTGCCGACAGTCACGCCTTCTGGGCGGCCTGGCTTAAATCGCTTCGTGAAGAACAGTTTGAAAATCACGGTGTGCCTGTGGTAGTGCCCAACGAAGTGGGTGATATTGTCCAGGCCGGCTGGTCGGATGCAGCAGTTACTATTCCCTGGGATATCTACTGGCGCACCGGTGATAAAAACGTGCTGGCTGAAAACTACCCAATGATGACCCGCTGGATCAAGTATCACCAAAGCCAGCTTGATAAGGGTATTAGCAACATGTGGACGGTGGGTGACTGGTTACAGCCCTATTCCAGGCGGGAAGATTCCAGACGGGGTGAAACCGACCACAGCCTGATTTCTACCGCGTTCTATGCTCGCTCACTCGACCTGGTGGCCCGCAGTGCCAAGGTGTTGGGTAAGCAGCAGGACTGGGAGCACTATGAGCAATTGTTTACCCAGGCCAGACAAACTTTTCAGCGGCATTTTTTCGATGAGCAGGGTCGCTTGCAGGTAGGTGAACAAACGCAAACAGCCTACCTGTTGGCCATCGGGTTCGATTTACTTGATGAAGCTACCACCCAAAAAACCGTGCCACACCTGCTGGCACAGTTTGATGCCGCCGGGGGCCATTTACGCACCGGCTTTTTGGGTACGCCACTGATCGCGCCAGTGCTCGACAAACTCGGTAGAGCGGATGTCGCTCTTGATCTGGTGTTTAAGCAAACCTATCCCTCCTGGCTGTATTCGGTAAGCCAGGGCGCTACTACCATGTGGGAGCGTTGGGACGGTTATACGCGGGAGAACGGCTATGCTAATAAGGCGGGTTCGTTGAACCATTACGCTTACGGCGCTGTTGGCCAGTGGTTGTATGAGCGTATAGCGGGGATCAGCCCCCTTAGCGCGGGCTATCAAACCATACGGATCGCACCTCTGATTACGGAACACCTGACTTCGGCGCAGGCGAGTTACCAGTCACCTTATGGGCTTATACATTCCGGCTGGAAAAGAAATGCCGGTGAACTGACGATGGAAGTGGTCGTTCCGCCCAATACTCATGCCCTGATTGAAATTCCAAAATACCTACTGGGCGCAGACAGTACCCTTGATAACAAGTCGCTGCGTACTCTTGGCGATAACCTGCAGGTTAATGGGATCTTCCTCAGTGAGGAAGTCAGTGCCAAAGGGGTGAAAAACATGAGTGCCGGGCTTTCAACAACCACCATTGAAGTTGAGCCTGGTCAATACCAGATAACACTTACCCGGAAGTCTTAGATGTTTAGAATACTGAAATTATTCAATACCCAACTCGCTTATTTTGCAGTTTTGCCAGCGGTCTTGTGTGGAGGAATGGCTACCGCGATAGCCAGTACTGAACTCATATATTTGAATGAAACAAGGCTCAAAATGTCCCGCTCAGAGATTCAGGCAAAGAACCCGGTGTTTTTGAGAGCCTATGAACAACTTATTGAACAAGCGAACAAAGAGCTGAAAAAAGAGATCGACCCGGTAACCAATAAAACGGTTTTACCTGCCAGCGGTGATACTCACGATTATCATACGGTTGGCTCTTATTACTGGCCGGACGAAAGCAAACCTGATGGCTTGCCCTGGGTATACAAAGACGGGCAGTTCAACCCAATAAGTAACAGTGCTGCCACAGACTGGCAGCGCCGCAAGGAGATGCTCGACTCATTGGGAACACTTAATATTGCTTACTATTTTTCTGACCATGAAAAGTACCTGGAAAAAGCGGGAGAAATCGTTCAGGTCTGGTTTATTGACCCTGAAACCAGAATGAACCCAAACGTTAACTACGGTAAGGCCATTCCCGGCGCAGCCGAGGGTACCAATTTTGCCATTATTGACTGGACCGATATTGGCAAAGTCATTACCAGTGTTCAGTTGCTGGAAAGAGCAGGGTTGTGGAATGAGCAAAACAAGGTAGCCATGGATAAATGGTTCAGCGACTACTACACCTGGCTGACAACCAGTGAATTTGGCATTCTGGAAGATACGCGAAAAAACAACCATGGCACCAATTATGACTATCAGGCAATTGGCCTGATGATCTATCTCGGCAAAATTAAGCAGGCTGAAGCCAAAATTGAAGCGGCAAAGACAACCCGCATTGCCGCTCAGATTGAGCCTGATGGTAGCCAGCCACTGGAGTTGGCTCGCACCAAATCGGTTAATTATACCGTGAATAATCTTTGGGCGCTGGCAAGGATCGCGGATTTGAGCCGTCGTAATACTTCCGTCGACCTTTGGGATTATGAAAGAGAAACCGGTGCGAGCATCAAACAGGGCTTCGAGTTTGTAATACCGTATATCACTGGCCAAAAAAACTGGCAATGGAAACAAATTACCGGTGGCGGTGCCAAGGCACAATTGAACAAGTTGGCGTTACCCATGGTTCGCCGCACTGAGTTGCTGCTGGGGGAACAAATTGTCAGTCAGGATATAGGGGGTTACAGTAAATTCAATGCAATGGAAACACTTGTTTATGCCCCCGATTTCTGAAAGAGTAAGCATGCCCGAAAACAGGCATTTGGAAGGTTGAATTATGAAAAAAATTATTGCTTTTATGACATTTGTTGCGCTGAATGCTCTGCCTGCTTCAGCGGAGATTTTGTGGTCGGCAGATCCCAATGTCAGTGAAAAAGTTTCGGATTATTTTAAGCGGCTTGATGATGGCAACTACCCGCAGGATTATTGCGTGGTTAAAGGCGATGAGAAAGGCGTGACACCGTCATCGGTAGAAGTTGTGGATGACGAAACGCAGGGTAAAGTTTGGAAAATTAACAAACCCATCAACCGTAAGCGGGGGGAGTTTGCCCGTTTTGAAGGTGAGGTTAATTCCCTTTCACCAAAAGAGGGGGATGATATTTACATTGCCTGGAACTGGAAAATAGATACCCAGGACGGCGCTCAAATTGATAAGGAAATCACCGTATTTCAATGGAAATCTGCCAGCCCCCATGATCAGAATTACCCGCTGAACATGGAGTACGATGGGGATTTAACCCTGAACGCTTTTGGTCCGGATTATGAGGGCAGAAAAAACCAGTTTGCCCGTCGTTCAGTTTTGTGGCGCAAAGCAGTACCTCAGAATGAATGGGTGTCACTGGTCGTTCGAATTAAAGTCGATAAAGACGATTTTGGTGGTCTGGTTGAGTTTTGGTTTAATGGTGAGAAACAACCACTCGACAACCTCAAATCAAAACTGTATCGGGTGAAATTATCAGACGACAAAATGACTGTATTTCACCGCACCAACGATGGGCGCTTTGTTTATCCCAAGTGGGGCGCGTACAACAAAAAGTCCTGCCAGTACAATGTTAATGCCTACTTCCATAATATGAGGGTTGGCACCAGTTTGGCTTCGGTTATTGCCAATTAACCGGGAAGGAGACAGGAACGATATTATGCTAAGCAGAAGAAACTTTATGTTGGGTACAGCGGCCTGCGCTGGTGCCGCGCTTACGCCTTTTCAGGTTTGGGCTGAACTCAAAAAACAGTACCCGAATGTGTTGATGCTGATTGTGGACGACCTGAACGATTGGGTAGGTGCAATGGGCGGGCACCCAAATGCCAAAACGCCTAACATTGACAAGTTGGCCGATCAGGGGACCCTGTTTACCAACGCCCATGCGCCGGCGCCCTTATGTGGCCCCTCCCGTGCGAGTATTATGACCGGGCTCGCCCCTTCCACCACGGGTATTTACGGTCACATTGAAGATAACAATATTCGTAAAGCCAACGACAAAGCGGCCCATTCGGTATTTTTAAGTGAGTATTTTAAACAGCACGGTTATTACACCGCTGCTGTGGGTAAGGTGTTCCACCAGAGTGTGGCAGACGGAAGTTTTGATGATTTTGGTGGGCGGGTAAAACTGTTCGGCCCATACCCCGAGAAGAACTTCAAATGGGATCAACCCAAAACCAGCACCGATTGGGGCCCATTTCCGGAGCGCGATGATCAAATGCCGGACTTTGATTCTGCGCATTGGATAGCCAATAAACTGAAACAGCAACACGACAAACCGTTCTTTATGGCGTGCGGCTTTTTACGCCCGCATGTGCCCTGGCATGTGCCGCAAAAGTGGTTCGATATGCACCCGGCCAAAGATTTGTATTTGCCTCCTTACATGAGTGAAGATTTAAGCGATGTGCCTGAAATTGCACGTATTATTTCAGACCATCCCATGATGCCTACTACTCAGTGGGCTCTGGAAAACGGAGAGTACCGCAATATTGTGCAGGCCTACCTTGCCAGTGTTTCCTTCGTGGATTCCTGTGTGGGTATTGTGCTGGATGCGCTGGAAAACAGTGAGTATGCCAACAACACGGCAGTGGTTTTGTGGGGAGACCACGGGTACCATTTGGGTGAGAAAGACAAATTTGCCAAAATGACGTTGTGGGAGCGGGCCACCCGCACACCGCTCATTATAAAGCCCCCCAAATCGTCGGAAAAACAAGTCAGTAACAAGCCAGTGAGCTTGCTCGACCTGTACCCCACGCTGGTAAAAATGTGCGGTTTGCCTGAAAACCCCGACACCGAAGGTAAAGATTTAACTCCGTTATTGCACAACCCGAATGCGCCCTGGCAGCACGCTGCTGTTACCACCTATGGTGAAAACAATCATGCGGTAAAAACCGAGCGTTATCGTTACATCCGTTATGAGGACGGTTCGGAAGAACTCTATGATCATCAAATCGACAAGGAAGAATGGCGCAATTTGGCGGGCGACCCTGCCTATGCCCAGGTAAAACAGCAACTGGCGCAACATTTGCCCAGGGTTAATGAAAAATGGTCCAGTCAGTCCCAGTATCGGGGTAATGATTATTTTACCACCAAAACAGAACAAGCCGGTGGCAATTAGGGCAGAACACCGTGGTTGTTCTGTTGGATTGGTCTGTAGTCAGGAAGTGTATAAAAAGATGAATTACTGGAAAAAACAGTTATTACTGATGGTATGTCTCAGTGGTATTGCAACGGTTAGTGCCGAGGTTACCCTGGAACAGGAAGTGAAAATAACCGATTCTGCGCTGCATTTTGATGGTGTAAAAGTCAAACGCGGTACGCCCGACAATAAAGAGGGGAAGTACGACTACTATTTTGGCCCGCAGATATCGGCTCACGGTGACAGCGTTAAACCTTTTGGCGATTACGTGTTTTTGACCTGGTATCACGGCGGAAAAGACAACCGCCACGTAATGTTAACCCGGTACAACACGCTAACCGGTTCACTTGCTACCATTAAGTTTCCTCACCGGCATACCGGGTGGCAGGGCATTCGCCATATTGGCGAGTCTCACAACACCATAGCCGTAGCAATAAGCCCAATCGATGGAACCATTCACCTGCTGTACGATATGCATGGTTATGATCGCATCCGGCCCGGCGATGGCAGTTTTGCCAATGATTATTTTCGCTATTCCTACAGTGTTCCAGGCGCGGCCACATTGCCCGATTCGGAATTTACCCTGGATAAGTTCGTCAAAGATACCAGCGCCAAAAGTGAAGGTAATGATGATTACAAACACCTCTCCCTGACTGGCGTTGAAGATCACGAACAATACTCCCGCTTGACCTACCCCAAATTTTTCACCAATACCGACGGTACCTTGTTAATGTACATGCGTAAGGGGCGCGACAATAACGGCGGCTACGTGTTTTCCAGATACGAGGCTGATAATAAGACATGGTCGCCGTTTATACGTTTCAATGTTACCGATGCCAGCAACTATGGGCAGCCATACGACTGGGGTTTGTATGGCAACATGAAATACGTAAACGGAAAACTGAGGGTTGGGTTTCAACGCCGCCTGGCCAACAAGGAAGACAAGTATTCCCATCAAAATGGTTTTTACTACGCCTATTCTGACCACCCGGATGGCCGCGACCAGTGGAAAACCCATGAAGGCAAGCCCTTACCCGTTTTTCCCGTTCAGGATGCCGACACCATCAAAGTAGGTGAACCCGGTGATTTGGTAGAGGCCAGTGGTAAGAACCAGGTGTCCATTACCGGTGGTTTTGACTGGAATGTAACCGCCAGAGGGGACATCCATATTGTGGGTAAGGTAAAAGACAAACTGAACAATCAGACTGTTAACGTGCACAGCTACAAGCCAGCGGGTGCAAAGAAATTTACCACTACAAAGGATTTTTCCGGCGCGGACAAAATATATACGGCGGGCAATGATATCTACATTGTCGGCTTAAAAGATGGCAGACCGTTTATCGAGAAAGGCATTGGTGGTACTAACAATTTTGCCCTTGTATACCATGCACAGAGCGGTAAAACCTTCAATCATGGCACGGTGCACATTGCTAATGGCAAAGTGTATTTTTATATGATGGAGAAAAAGTCAGGCAGTAGCCAACCGCTGTATTTGCAGATCATTGATCTGGGTATTGGAGGGGGATCTGCCGCTTCCAATATGGTTGCTGATAACTGAAATTAAAGGATTTACAAGTATTATGAAATTACGCACATCGTTTACTTTGGTTATGGCAACGCTGATGGCTGTGGGTTGCACCAACAAATCTGAACAAACCCAAGCGGTGCAGCCTGATGAAACCTTTTCGGAGAGCCAGGCGCAGGCAAACCTGACTTTTGCCAAAAATCAGTATCTGAAAATGATCGACCACATTGAAAACGGTCGCAACCTCCATTTTCGTCCTGCCTGTGAAGCCGATCCAACCATGATCTGCATACCGCGCTCAGAGGAGCACGGTGGCATTTTCATGGACAAAAATGAAAAATGGACCAACGGCTTTTTCCCCGGGTTAATGTGGAAACTGCTCGCCAACAAAGAGAATGTTGAGTGGCAGAGTGGCGAGGAGCAAAAACTGTATAACAGTGCCAAATATTTTCAGCAGGCACTGTATGGCGACGCCACCCTGAGCAGCACCCACGATTTAGGCTTTATGCTGTACGATTCGTTTGGTGAAGCCTTGCAATACGAAGGGCTGGATGCTCAAGCTCGCGAACTGTATCGGAAATTACTGGACACCGGCCGTGCCACGTTATCTGCCCGTTACAGTGACCAGAAAGGTGTGATCAAATCCTGGGATTTCGAACCAAACATGAAATTAACCACGGTGGAGAACGGAGAACAGGTTGTCGGTTTGTATTCGCTGGCCAACCCCTGGACTTACCCGGTCATTATCGACAACATGATGAATCTGGAATATTTGTTAGACAGTGATGTCGAGCGTTACCATGAAATTGCGTTTACCCACGCCAAAACCACTCTTGCCAATCATTACTTTTATGACGAGTCTGACAGTAAAAAACAGTTCCCACTTTCGTACCATGTATTTGATTACGGTGCCAATAAGCCCGGAAACTGGCAGGGGGTCGGCAACATTTCTGCCTGGGCGCGAGGGCAGGGGTGGTCGCTGTATGGTTACCTGACCATTGTTGAAGCCATGGATAATGCCAAAATAGATTTATCAGAGTTCCCGGATTTCAACGCGCATTTACACCGCCTGCTCGGCAGTATCGAGCATTTGCTGGAAGACGGTTACGTGCCGTACTGGGATTTTTTTGCTGCGCGCGACAATGCCTATGAATACGCTGAAAATACCTCGCCGGAAACGGCGGTCTATTCCGGGATCCTGGAATTGTGTTCTAAGCGCCTGGAAGCGCACATCACGCCCTATAAAGGCTATCGCCCGCAAACGCTGGATGCTTCGCTGTTGTCACAGGAGTCTCTGGACCGCCTGCAAGGCAAGATAAACTGGTATGGTGAGCCAGTATTACAGGGGGATAAACTGGTTCCCTGTGGCAGTGAACCTTACCCTCAGAGCCATCAGAAGATCCCCCGTGACACCTCCGCTGCAGCCCTTTATGCCTCGGCACTGTACCGTTATGCAACCATTGCTGATGACCGCGCTGAAAAAGAAAAGTACGCGGCGCTGGCGGACAATATTATGGCAGAACTGACCACCCAGTATCGAACCGACCGCAACAACAGCCGCCCGCACAGTTTTGATTACGGATTTGTGCTTGCCGAGGCTACCGGAGATATGGGCAATGCCGGCGAAATCAGCACACCGATTGTTTATGGCGATTTTTATTTCGTTGAGGCAAACATACGTAAAATTGCTTACGAACAAAGCATTATCGCGCCGTAGGAGTACCCCATGCATTACAGTCATCGACTGACTGTAATGCATAAAAAACGGTGCTGTACTCAAGGCATTATTCCTGCAATGGGAATGTTTGGAGTTTTGGAAAGCAAACACGATGCCTGGATACATTCCCTTGGCATCGTTTCTACTCGATGTAGGGCTGCTTAAGTGCCAGTCGCTGCTGTTCAGACCTTATATCGTGAAGGGCTGTTTTGTACGTATAGCAGACATTTTGCCTTTCCCATGAAACACAGAATATGGTTTTTCAGGAGAAACGGGTGTTACTATGAAGTCTCAGTAATAAGCTGTTAGGCATAGCGAGGAATTTGTGAAAACAGGAGATTGGGTAGATACATTGCACGGAATTGGAAAAGTAATATCTATACATCCACTTTACGCGGATGAATTCGATGTTCTATTTTCGAACAAAACACTTGGAGAAAAACTACAAGATATTGTCATTTATAAAGTATTTTGTGACTTTAAAGGCAATATTAAAAAAAGGGTACATTTTGATAGCGGTGATTCTTCTCTTTGCACTCCTTTGTGTCAGGAGAGTCAAAATATAATTAACCGACTTTCTACCAGTCACCTTAAAGAAATTGATAACTTTTCCAATAAAACATCTAAAAAGAAATTTGGTAATTGGCTTTACCTTTACTTAAATTATAATGATAACCAATTCAATGCGTTAAAAAGCTTGGAAGGCGTTAAATATCCTATATCTTTTACACAATATTCTGATTTAATATCTGAGCTAAATTTAGATCTTAAAATCAGGCATTATAATGTCGATCCTAGTTCATATATTACTTTGAGCTTTTTTCATGAAAACTATGAATATATAAAAGGACAAAGGGTTTTTACAAAAGTAAATTGTACTCATATTGAAGGGTATGCCTAACAAGTCATTCAAGCAGGACAAAAAACAGCTGGTTTTTGCTCGTGCCTCGCTAATTTTAACCAGCTATTTTATTGCCTCTTAATGAGGCGCTGGGGGATCCCCTCATAATTCTGGCACTCCAGTGACGTGAATTCTCCGAATGTACTGGTCGATTGCCCACCGAATTTCAACCGTTGAAACTGGATAATCCCGCCTTCGTTTTCGTACTTCTCTGCCCAGGCGGATCAACGAGAGTACCGGCCGATGCCGGATGGTGTTGGCCTGAAACGCCCTCTGCCACTGGTGTTTGTGCGCTACCATTCCGATCAGTCTTAGCAGCCACTCAGCCAGCATGGCGATGAGCAGCAGAATATCGAAGCGCTTGGTACAGCGACTGTTACTGTGACGCAGGCCCAATCCATACTGTGGACTTTTGAGATCCCGGAAACTTTCTTCTATCTGCATCCGTTTGGCATACAGGTTCACTAGCTGTTTTGAGGTCATGGCCGACGCTGGTAGATTGGTCGCCAGCAACCAGGGCTCTTTGCTGCCATCCCGATAACTTTGCTGGGCGGTGTGGTTTCGTCCTGCTTTGGATGATCGGCTGTCCTGCCGCCCTTTGGGCTTTGCCTTGTATAAATGCAAGTGCGCGTTGATGGGGCTCTTGCGGCCTAGCTCACCCAACCCCAGGTACCGGGCCTTGGCGTTTGCAGAGGGATAATAGGATTTATTGCTGCGCCAGGTTTCACTGCCTTGCAACTTGAATCCAACTTCACCGCGCACCCGCCTCAGCCATGCTTTGCCACCTCCCGAAACCAGGGATTCCGATAGCCTGCATCCGTGATTATTAATGGGCAGCAGGTCGCCGGCAATATGGCCGCCAGTTCACGCAGGAATGGGTTGTGACTGACTGGAGAGTTATATTCCGAAAACGAGAATACCCGCTCGTACAGGGTTACCGAACGCCCTTCAAAACTGACAGAAGCCCTCAAGGTTTGATGGCGCATCTGCTCCCGTACATCCGACCAATCAATCAGGATTATCGGCATCGGATTGGCACCACACAGCAACCGCGCGTGCCAGCGATAAATGTCCAGACGCTCCTGATACAAGGCCCGGTTCCCAAGCAAACGGTCAATCCGTTTGATGTTGTGTTTGGCCGCTACGTTGCCCGTAACATTGCGGCCCAGCTCCGTAAGCGACAGTTGCTGCCCGTCCAGCAACGATTTCACCGCGACCATTAGCGAGTTCAGACGCTTTTGGTGCAAATTAGGGCATTGATATTGAAGCAAATCATGTAATATGGCGATGTCACGCATGGTGTGATGTTCTGAATTGTTTTTGGCGAAATAAATTAGATCAAATCGCGCCATGCGTGTCCATGTTATTGAATCTGCTTTAATTTATGAGGGGATTCGTTAGAGCTTAGTGTTATAAGCCAGTTTAAGGCCATGGAAATATTCATTTTTACAATTGGCGCTGCCATCTATTTAGTCGCAGTAAACTTGTTGATTAAAGGTCACAAGTCGTTAAACCTTCGCTTCGGTTGGCCAACCCCATCAGGGTTAGCTAACAACGCCATTTGCTATTTCTTTTTTGCTGTTTTTATTTGCGCGGTCATTCCATTCGCTTTCTTTTTCCCATTATGGCTCAACACGGTTGCGCCCATACTACAGTCAACTCAAACAAACAGGGCCCTTCTAATATTGGCCGGTGGCATTGTTCTTTCACTTGCAATGTGGTTAAACTATAAAAAGACTAAACAAGGCAGTTTTAACAATGGCTTATAAATTAATAAGCGGTTCTTAGGGTCCGCTTCATTTAAATGTTAGCTGCCGTTTAGCATTTGTTCTTTTTTCGGAGATTTGAAATGGATTTAAACAATATTCTTACGTTTATCGCTGTTGCAACGTTGCTCGTAATTTCTCCTGGCCCTAATGGGTTTCTTATTGCCAAAACAGTGCCTCTATCTGGGCATCGCGCAGGTCTAGCCAATGTTGCAGGTTTTGTGGCAGCTTTTTATGTCCATGGTACGCTATCAATATTTGGTATATCTATTCTATTGGTACAATCTGCAAACGCCTTTTTTGTTTTTAAAATGCTGGGGGCTGCCTATTTAATTTGGCTGGGTGTAAAAGCGCTTAGAAACGCTGTTAGTCAAAATTCAGTTGTACATAATTTAGAGCCGGAGTTGCAACAAAAACCAGTATCTACAAAAGGTGCGTTCTTTGAAGGCTTTTTAACTAATTCCCTTAACCCTAAAGTGTCAATATTCTACCTCGCTGCTTTTCCGCAATTCATGCCCGCAGATGGTAGCGCGTTCAGTGCGTATTCTCTTGTTACGGCCCACGCAATAGTTAATGTTGTATGGTTTTCAGCAATGGTATTTACTCTTGCCAAGGTTAAAAGTGCAACTAACCACCCTAAATTTAAAGTTTGGTTAAACTCAGTTACAGGTATTGTATTTATTGGGTTTGGCACTAAATTGGCATTTGCGAAGAGCAGCTAACAAACAACTGTAGCCGTTCGCTGGCGCTCACTGGGACAATAACACGCAGGCCCAGTCGCTCCGCTCCCAGTTTAGCCTGCGTGTTATTGCCCCTAAGTTGGGCGTTGAACGTCTGCTGTTTGTCTGATGGGGCCGCCTGGTAACGCTTGCTGTGCGTCATAACAGTACGTGAAGCAGACAGTTGTAATTCGGGCAGCTACAGTGTTTCGAATGGCCTAGGAAGCGGTCTCTGGGCGACATGATTTGTAGCGATTGCTGACCACGAATTATGCATTGCAAATGCTAAGCGACATACCTGTAGTTATGTACAAGTTTGATCACTTTCCCCCATATTCAGAAAAACGACCCAATCGCGCGTTTATGTCTAACTAATAATCAGACCAAGCAACTTACAGCCATTGTTATGCTTGGCTTTGATAAACATGACGAGCATGGCACTATAGATAAAAACGAGCACAGGCTCGGTAGAAAAACGCGCAATTTGCGCACTATTAAATTGTTATATTTTCGGAGTAACATGCTAATGAAATGGGTTTTATTTTGCTTGTTTCTATGCGGTACAGCCGAAGCTACAACTTGTATTGCAACAGATGAAGACTTTTTTCTTTGGAATCAAAAGTATCAATCTCTTATCGATGTTAAATCTAGAATGTCTGATGGGGATTATGTTGTTGAAGTAATCGCACCTAGCAGTCTAGATGATCGTGAGTTTGAAAATGTTGTTTTAATTTTCGGTAACTCCGAGTCCCCATTTTTATTTGTGCCTTTACAAACTTACGATGAAGACGGTAAAAAAGTTACTTGGTATACCGTTGCTGGTGAAATGGTTCGTAATCAAACCTTAGAGTTTTCCTACGGCGAAGGATGCGGAATCTCAGTCAGCGTGCCGGTAATATTTAACTGAAAATATAACAAACCAAGTCAGCGGGACACTAACACGTAGGCTCCCGTCACTTCGTTCCGGATTTTAGCCTACGTGTTATTGCCCCTGCTTGGGGCGTTATAGGGCTTCAAGGTGACTATGAGCAAACTCGCTGGAATGGCTATCAATGAACGTCTTTTCCATGTCGGTATCATGGAGGAGTTTGATGCGGCCATTTCGTCATGCAATCAAAAAGAAGCAGTTGCTCTATTACAGCGTGCAGAGATCTCTAGGGAAGAGGCAATGGTGGCTGTGGCAACAATTTTTGAGAATCCTGGTAGGTATGGCTACCCCAAGCAGTAACCACGGTGCCATGCAGTCCACTAAAAATTAATAAGCGGTTCTTAGGGGCCGCTTCATTTAAATGTTATATCGCATGGAAAGTTTAAATGTATAAATTGGTCGCTCTACTTGTCAGCCTTCTCACAACAAATGTCGTTTACGCAGAAAAGTGCAATATTGAGTATTTGGAAGAAATTGAATATACCGATATAGAATGCCAGTTCTATATGGGAACTCAAGCTTATCGAAATCATGTTTACTCTGTTGCGGCCGCGCACTGGCAATATGCAACTAAAGCTGAGGGTCGATTTGAAGGTGATGACTCGTTGAAGGCAATGGCACAAAGTACTTTAAATTTTCTTTATTACCAAGGGTTAGGTGTAAAAGAGAATAAAATTTTAGCCGTAAATAACTGGAAAGAGGCGGTTAAGAAAGGGGATTTTGAAGCTAGAAGGCATTTGGGGTTTGCTTATTCAGATCCTGCTTTCAAGCAAAAAGATGCCATAAAAGCTTTAGGCTGGTATGAATCAGTTTTCATGGTCGCAGAAAAATTCGACGAACTAGATGAATCGGATAAAAATGTTTATACCGATGCTCTTGATGCTGCTGAGAAAATTAGAAAACAGTTGTCAGTTGAGGAAAGAGGTCAATCGCTTGAGTTCGCTAGATCAACACTGTAAGTGTACTAGCTCAGACCTGATCTGACAGTTACCCGTTTTACGGTGCCAGTGTCAGATTAGCTTTGAGCTAAGTTCTTCTCAGCCCAAATCTGCTTCCCATCGGTTAATGTTTCCATTGGCGTTCTACCGCAGCACATTTTGCCCTGATGAGTCCTTCCATTGTTGTAGTATTCCAGCCACTCGTCCAGATCTTTCTGTAATGCTTCCAGCGAGTCATAGAGCTTTTTGCGGAAGGTGACCTGATAGAATTCATTCAGGATGGTTTTGTGGAATCGCTCACAGATCCCATTGGTTTGCGGATGTCGCGCCTTGGTTTTTGTGTGGTCGATATCGTTGATGGCTAAGTAAAGCTGATAATCATGCTGTTCTACTTTGCCGCAGTATTCTGTACCCCTGTCTGTCAGTATTCTCAGCATCGGCAGCTCCTGCGCCTCAAAGAACGGCAATACTCTGTCGTTGAGTATATCGGCCGAGGTGATTGGCGTTTTGGTCGTGTAGAGCTTGGCGAACGCAATTTTACTGTAGGTATCGACGAAGGTTTGCTGGTAAATGCGGCCGACACCTTTGAGGTTGCCGACGTAGAAGGTATCTTGCGAGCCTAGGTAGCCGGGATGGTGCGTTTCAATTTCACCGCAGGCCTCGTCGTCCTGCTTTTTCTTCTCAAGCGCGGCAACCTGCTCATCTGTCAGAATGATGCCATCACTTTCAACCTTGGCTTCCAGTGCAGCAAGTCGCTTTTTGAAGTTTTCCAGATTATGCCTGAGCCATATCGAACGAACACCGCTGCCTGAAACGAACACGCCTACTTTACGCAGCTCATTACTGGTTCTCGCCTGACCGTGTGCAGGAAACGCAATAGCGTGTGCTCTGACGGCCTGCTCGGTCTCTTCATCGACTCTGTTTTTGAGATTAGGTGTGCGTCTTGAACGGTTAATAGCGAATCGACTCCGCCTTCCTCAACCAGTTCCTGATACCGATAGAATGTATCGCGGGACACGCCCATCACTTTACAGGCCTTCGATACATTGCCCAGCTCTTCAGCCAGATTTAACAGTCCTGCTTTGTGTTTAATGATTGGATTGCTAGTATGCAACATGAGAGTTACCTATTTTGTTTTGATTAAAGATTCGACACCTTTATCAAAACGGGTAACTCTCAACTTTTCAAGAAGATGTGTCAGATCTGGTCGGAACTAATTCACTGTAAGTGCGATATAACAAACGCATTAAATCGCTCGCAAGCTCGCTGGGACGTTAACACATGGGCTGCGTCACTTCGTTCCTAATTTTAGCCCATGTGTTATCGCCCTTTATGCGGGTGTTGACCGTCCGCTCCTTGTCTATTGATGCCCGTCGGTGCTCGCTGCCAGGCAGCTCCATACGTATAGCAGTCATTTAACCCTTCCCATGAAAACACAGAACATGTTTTTTCAGGGGAAACCGGTGTTACTATGAAGTCTCAGTAATAAGCTGTTATGTTTCTTGTAAGGTTGTCCGATGTTAAATAGGCTTTCAGTAAATCTTTGCTTTGGTACCCAGCTCTTTGGGCGAGCACTATTTATGTTGATTCTCCCTATTGCTCCAATCGCTGTAATATATAAGCCGTTTGAAAAAGTTTTAGTGATTTATATTCTCTTTGTTTTAGCGTTTTTGTTCATGTGGGCTGCACCGATCTACGTTTGGGGCGCGTTTCAAAAGTGTCCAAAATGCTCAAAGAGAATACTTGTATTGCCTAAAGGAAAACGTCGCCCTGAATTTGTCAAAGGGAAAGGGTGGTGGTATCAAGATTTTGGTGAGTTAATAAATATCATGCGTAGTCGTGAGCTTCCGTGTCATCACTGCGGTAATTTGCACGAAATGTAACAAACATAACAAACCAAGTCAGCGGGACACTAACACGTAGGCTCCCGTCACTTCGTTCCGTATTTTAGCCTACGTGTTATTGCCCCTGCTTGGGGCGTTAGGTGCCATACAAGGAATTAATATGGATTTGGATAACCAAATTGGTAACTTTTATCGTGCAGGTATTGGCTTAGTTACCTCTGCAATATCATTAGCTTTTTTTGCGTTAATTGGCTTTTTACTCCTAAACAAAACCGCTCCCTTATCTGTTCAAATAATCGGTTTCATTTTTGTTTTACTGCTTCTGGCTATTTGGTTTGCCAAGTTAAGCTATCAACTTATTTTTCAAACCTCCAAACAACATACTCGCTTGTTTTCGCCAATATCCATCATTGTCATATTTTCAGTTGTTGGTTTAGGCGCATTGGCGGGTATCATATTTAGGTTTGTATCAGGAGACTTGGAAAACGGTTTCTTAAGTATTTTTATTTTGCTCATGCTGTTTCCGCTTGGTCATTTTTGTTGGCAGCATGCTAAAAACAATAGTGGCAGTACAAATGGCACCTAACAAGCCACTCAAAGCTCTCGCTTCGCTCGCTGGGACGCTAACACATGGGCTGCGTCACTTCGTTCCTAATTTTAGCCCATGTGTTATCGCCCCTTAGTGGGGGGTTGACTGTCCGGCTATTGTCTAACTGAGTCGGCAGGTGAAGCTTGTAGTTCGGCATCGTACGTATTGCAGACGCTGGCGCTATATTAAATACATCTCATTTTTCGGTGAATTTCAGCCAACCTCAAAACTGCGCAGGAATGTCCTGCTTCCTTACAGCCAATGCCTCCTTTGGCTTTCAGAAAAAGAGTTGTTCTGGCACTATGGATAAAAAATGAACACATACTCGGTAGAAAAACGCGCAGCTCACGCACTATTAAATTGTTATACGTCATGGAGGAACTATTGGATACTCGTCAACTAAAGGCAATGAAGCGATTTCGAAAAGGTGCCAGGTTCATCGGATTTTGGTTTATTCTTATCGGTGGTTTTATGCTTTACCAGTTTTTGGGTATCTTGATGGACCCTGAGGCCACGATAACTTACAACGGAGTTCCTACTAATGAGTATTCGGTAAAGTTGGATGCTGTTATTTTTATGGGCTTATTTGTTGTTATTGGGTTGTTGGCGGCAGTCTCTCCTTCAAGTTGGCTTAATAAAATATTTGTTGCAAAAATGTCTTTTAAATCAGTCATCGGATTTAAAAAATGACACCGGCCTACATAATTGCTGTTTTAATTGGAATACATATAGTGTGGGCGTTTCTGAATTCAGTCGCCTTTAAAGATACTTTATTCGTCAGAAGTTATTCCAAGTATTTATATGCGCTTTTGAATTGGCTAATTCCTTTACTTGGGCCATTAATCGTTCACTTTTCAATAAGAGGCTCCTTCGCGGCCGGTAGTGCAGGCAATCCAGTAAAAGACTCCACTGGAAGCGGTAATTTGTATTCTGGTAACGAAGGCTCTGGTTGTGGCGGTGACTCTGATTAATTGTCTTAAGCAAAGTTGAACAAGGACGTCTTCGCTATGGCTTATAACAAGCCGTGAAAGAACAACGCCAGCAAACAGAGCTGGCACGGACACACAAACTACGCTCGCCCGTTAACGGGCGTTACTGAATGTCCGCTCCTTGTCTGATGAAGCCACTTGGTAACGCTTGCAGGGCGGCATGGCATTGCGTATAGCAGACATTGAACCCTGCCCACGAAAACTCAGAACATAGTTTTTCAGTGGAAACGGGTGTTACTATCAATTCTCAATATTAAGGTGCTAGACATCTAAATGAGTAATGAAGGATTAGTTAAAGTTCACGTTTCTTTACCCAATCATTGGATGATTGGTGGGGAGTCTATGTGGGCAGAACCTTTAGGGAACGATATTTATCGGCTAGAAAATGTTCCATTCTTTTCATATTCGTTAAATTTTAAGGATGAAGTAAAAGCCTATTCGGACGATGACGGCGTTTTAGAAATCACAGATGTAGTAGCACGAAGTGGTAACCGTACACTCAGAATAATCTTTGATAAATCAATCGATAGGCAAAAGCAAGAATATTATATTGAACAAATTCGCGATTTGGATTGCTCATTAGAAAGATGGGATGAAACATACTTAGCGATTAATGTTCGTAAATCTGCTCATTATTTAGATGTAATCGACCATTTTGACATTTGGAATGAGAAAGATATTTTGGCCTATGAAACATGTGACGAACAGATTCCTGGCTCCTTCGATGCTGAGCCGGATGAGGGTGCCTGACACGGCACAGCTATCGTTAAATTTTTCCGCATAGTACGGAGTGAGAAGTACCAGAAGGAGTTGCCATTGTCTTACTACAATTCGGCAATTATAAGGACTGCCGCAAAAGTATCGTTTCTTCATATATCTTGGCTAGTCGCGTTAATTGGCATCCCAATTGTCTTTTTTAGGGATGGCCTAGGGCCAATCGAGAAGACCCTACTATTCAGTGGGCTTTTGTTATTTTTCTGGTTGGTGTATTTGTTTTTTTGTATTGCGTTTCATCGGCTTAGTATGCGAAATGAGCATAATCGTTTCGGTTATTTAGCTAAGGACGATACTGAAAAAGGCAAAGAGGTAGGTACACACTTGGAGGGTTGGTAGGTATGTTATTTCTAACAACGCGCTGTTTGCGTGCCACAACTAATCGTTGAACGTCCGTTCCTTGTCTTTAGCAGACTATCGCTTTATCGGCGGTCATGAGCCACTATTCATTCAAAGCGGCGGTGAATACTTCAGGTTTAATTAGGTCTGGGTTCGCTTGGGTACTCCAAGCACACCTGGTAATAGCCGAAGCACACTAACTGAATGGCAATGCAAAAAAGCACTTTCGAATAATCGAACTCTCTTTGATTCACCTCTTCGAGGTAATGCCTTGGTTGTATCACTTACGTTTTACGCAAGAGCCGCCTTTACAGCGGCCCTTTGTTGTTGCACCTTAGCTTTGTTACAGCACTGAAACCAGCGCTTTAGCCAGTGCATCAACGTTGTGCTGGTTAATACCGGCAATGTTGACGCGGCTGGATTCAACGAAGTACACACTGTGCTTGGCACGGACTTCCTTGACCTGCTCAGGGGTAATGCACAGGAATGAGAACATGCCTTTTTGCTCGTTCACGAAACCGAAGTCTTTTTGTGCACCGTATTCGGCCAGTTTGTCGACCAGCATGGCGCGCAGGGATTGCATACGCGTGCGCATTTCGTTCACTTCGCCAACCCATTCCTGCTTAAGATTGGCGTTGGCCAGAATGATGTCGACCAGAGCGCCGCCGTAACTGGGGGGCATGGAATAGCTGCCACGGGCAACCGACTGAATTTGGCTTTGTGCGATTTTACGGGTTGTGCTGTCTTCGGTAACGATAGCAGCCAGACCCACCCGTTCACGATACAGACCAAAGTTTTTGCTGCAGGACGCTGCAATAATCACTTCCGGCAGATTTTCGACCAGCAGACGTATGCCATAGGCATCTTCTTCCAGACCTTCGCCAAAGCCCAGGTAGGCAACATCGATAAATGGCAGGAATTCACGTTCCTTGGCCAGTTCCAGAATGGCATTCCACTGTTCTTTGGTTAAATCGGCGCCGGTGGGGTTGTGGCAGCAACCGTGCAGCAGCACTACGTCACCCTTTTGCGTTTGCTTGAGCGTTTCCATCATGGCGTCAAAGCGAATGCCTGCAGTGGCTTTATCGAAATAGGGGTAGGTTTCCAGAGCCAGACCAGCAGAGCCAATCAGTGGAATGTGGTTGGCCCAGGTCGGGTCGCTAACCCAAACACGGGTTTTGTCTGAGCAACGTGCAAGCAATTCTGACAATATGCGCAGCGCACCACAGCCACCGGGGGCCTGAACCGCAGCTACCCGGTCTGCCAATAGGACCGGGCTGCTTTCACCCAACAGCAATGCAAGCATGCCGTCAATAAAACCCTGATTACCCTGGGGGGTGATGTAGGTTTTGCTGGTTTCTTTCTCCAGCAGAATACGTTGTGCCTTTGCCACCGATGTCAGGATCGGCGTATTACCTTGTTCGTCTTTGTAAACGCCCACACCCAAATCAATTTTATTCGGGTTGCTATCTTCTCGATAAGCTGCAGACAGACCAAGAATCGGATCGGGAGCCAGAGGCGGTAATACTTCAAACACGATAGTTCCTCACGTTGCGTGATAATTAAGCGAGCTCGGCATTATGCCACTGATGAAATAAAAAACGAGAGGCAACCGTAAAATTATTGGGATTATGTACGCTTTTGACTTTCAGCCAGTGGAAATTCGAATTCCTGACAATGGCTTAGCCCACCATTTGGGTTGAATGTACGCTCCTGCCAGTAGGCCAGACCGGTTGAATTGATTAACAGCAGGGTTGAGCTGCGGGTGCCATATTGTGGGCTGCGGATGAAGATGGCTGAGAGTGCTTTTTCCCACTCGTAGCCCACGCCGGTATCGGGCAAAAATTCGTCTTCTGCAAGTTCGTCGTTGCGCAGTAGTTCAAATAAATCCTCACACTGTATTGCACGTTGCTGCTGGCAATATTGGGAAAGGGCCTGCATGCCCTTGGTTACTTTTGGCCACGGGCTATTGAGCTGGGCGTTGGACAACCCGTGTATACCTGGCGCCAGACTTTGGTATTGGTTGTAGCGGTTGTTGTAGACACCCGGTTTTGACCAGTGACCAAACAGAAAATTGTAGCCGTTGAACTCTGCGCGTTGCGATACTAACTGGCTCAATTGCTGATGGTGGGGGAGCGGATTGTGCAGGTAACCGGCACACACTTCTCCGCGGCTGCGGGCCTTGTCATTTTGCCTAAGAGGTTCCCGGATGTTGGTTAAAGCACTGATGAATCCGTTACGCGTAACCCCCATCCATGTGCCTCCGGCCTTTAAATCCCGGCCTGCCAGCAAATCAGGGTTTTCTGGCCAAAACTGGCTGGGGGCCGTTGCCCGTTGATGGAATTCATCGCGATTGGCAGCAATAATAAGGGGAAAGTCTGCTCTTTGTCGGTAGGCGATAAATAGGATACACATGCGTTTGGCCCCAAATTCCGGTTAGCGCATTATGGTAACAATCCGCATTGGCAGCAAGGCCCGAGAGGGGCAATCTTAGAGGGGTTTACAGAGCAGGAGGTGAGTGCCAATGACAAACACAGTTCATAAAATCTGTTCTGCGGTAGTGCCCGATAGGATCCCACGAAGAGACGCAACATTAATATCTCGAGTCTGCCAGTGGTGCCTGGAAAAGTTTGGCTGGCAAATTGAAGGGGAAATGCACAACAGCGAAAAACTGGTGTGCACGGTAGCGCCGCATACTTCAAACTGGGATTTTGTGCTTGGTGTTTTTATCCTGTTTGCGTTGCGTTTGAAGGTGTCTTTTTTCGGTAAACACACATTGTTTAATTCGCCACTGGGCGGTTTGTTTACCCGCTTGGGCGGCATTCCTGTTGAACGAAGGCAGGCTCACGGTATGGTGGAGTCGATTGCAGAGGCAATTCGCAAGCAGCACAAAATTTTGCTGGTTATCGCGCCAGAAGGCACCCGAAGCCCGGTTTACCCATGGAAAAAGGGCAGTGTGCTGATTGCCCACAAAGCGGACATACCTTTGCAATGTGTTGGCTTTGACTATGCCAGAAAACGGGTGTTGTTCGGCCCGGTGCTTTTACCTTCCGACAATATCGACAATCAAATGCAAACTCTTTATGCATTTTATGCTAACGTTGCAGCCAAATTTCCAGAAAAATGTTTAGTAACGGAGCCAAAAGCGTGACAAAGCAGGGATTTACTACCCGCCAGGTGCATGCCGACCGACGCCTGAATAAACCCCAATCGGGCGCGGTGCATACCAGTACCAGCAATTCGGTATTGTTTGAATTTGAAGATGCCCAGGGCATCATTGATGTGTTTCAGGGCAAGGTTCCCGGGCATGTGTATTCACGATCTTCCTCACCTTCGGTAAGTGCGCTGCAGGAGATAATCAATGATCTGGAAGGCGGCGTGGGCGCATTGTGTTTTGCGACCGGTATGGCAGCAATCAGTGCGACCTTTTTGTCTCTGTTCAGGCACGGCGATCATCTGATTGTCAGCCAGTTCCTGTTTGGTAATACCCGCAGTTTGATGAATACCCTGATGGATTTTGGTGTTCAGATCAGTTTTGTCGATGTGACCGACGTGCAGTGCGTGAAACAGGCTTACCAGCCCAATACCCGAGCTGTGTTCACTGAAACAGTGGCCAACCCCGTAACCCAGGTTGCCGATGTGCAGGCGATAGGGCGCTATTGTGAAGAGCGAGGGTTATTGCTGATCGTTGATAACACCATGACGCCACCACCTTTGCTCAGTGCGAAAAACATGAAAGCCTCGTTAGTGGTGAATTCTCTGACTAAATATATCGCCGGGCATGGCAACGTGCTGGGTGGGGTGATTGTTGATACCGGTAACTTCGACTGGCGCAGCTTTAGCAATATTGCACCGGGCTACCAGGTTGGCGAGCCAGCTCAGTGGGGCTTAACCCAGATTAAAAAGAAAGGCTTGCGGGACATGGGTGCAACGCTGGCTCCTGCGTCGGCACACAGTATATCCATTGGCCTTGAAACTCTGGCTTTACGGCTGCAGCGCAGTTGCACCAACGCACTGAGGCTGGCGACTTTCCTAGAAAGCCATGCAAAGGTCAAAGCGGTATACTATCCAGGGCTGGCCGATCACCCACAGCATTTTCTGGCTAGGGAGCACCTAACCGGTGGTTACGGCGCCATTTTGAGCCTGGATGTTACTGATGATATCGACCCGGTTGAATTTTTGAACCAGCTTAAATTAGTTATCTGTGCGACGCATCTGGGCGATAATCGCACACTGGCGTTGCCGGTTGCGGCAACCATATTCCACGAAAATGGGCCGGAAGAACGGGCCAGAATGGGCATCAGCGAGACCATGATTCGGGTGTCGGTGGGCATTGAAGACACTGACGACCTGGTGGCCGATTTTGCCCAGGCACTGGATTTCTTTGCATAACAGCCTGTCACCAAAGGCCCTACGCTCATCCGGGAAATTTTTGTAAAAAAGTTGTCATCGGATGAGCATCTTTCAATTAACGATGTTATCATCTTTTTTTGCAAGCTACGTGATCCTGATTCATTGTCATGTTCTCGCGATTGTGTTTTGGCAAACTCGGTTTCGTACCATCACAATGCGGGGTCACCATGCTTGCACCTCATCCAACCCCCATTCCTGAATATCCGTTCTGCTAATTCGAATGAATTAAGCCAATTAAAGCAATTTTAGTTCTGTTTTGTTTTTTCTACACTCAGCCGTATTGAGATTAAGGAGAGCAAAGCATGTCTAATATTCTAGTGATCTATTCCAGCATAAACGGGGCTTCCGGCCATTCCAGCCAGCTTGCCAAAGACTATGTGGCATCTCTGTCAGGCAGGTCAGGTGTCAGTGTGGTTGAACGCAACCTGTCGTCGGGTGAGCTTGGTCATCTCAGTGCTGAAGAGATGGCAGCCTGGATGACGCCGGCAAACACCCGGACAGAGGAGCAGGAGGTACTGGCATCCCAGTCAGACCTTTTGATTGAAGAGGTAAAGGCGGCGGACGAGATTGTTCTGGCGGTACCCATGTACAATTTCGGAATTCCGTCGGTGTTAAAAGCGTGGTTCGATCGAATCGCCCGCGCGGGTGTGACTTTCCGTTATACAGAAAGTGGCCCGGTTGGGTTACTGGAAGGCAAGCGGGTAACCATTTTTGCAACCCGGGGCGGGATGTATCAGGGCACCGAACTGGATACCCAAAGCCAGTATCTGAAGCATTTCCTCGGATTTATTGGGCTCACTGACGTCCGTTTTGTTTACGCGGAAGGCCTTAATATGGGTGAAAAATCCGCCGAAGCTGCATTAATTCAAGCAAAGCAAAAAATTGTTGAACTTATTGCCTGAGGGGCTGACTAACCCTATGCAGTTAGCAAAAAACGTTATCTCATCCTGAGCTAATGCAAACGGTGCAGATGGCGTTCCCGCTAAAGTGTGTTCCAAGTTGAGTGTGCTTGATTGCCCCGCAGGACTGCGGGGCTTTTTTATGCGAGTTACATTGCCAGTGAACGCTCAATGTCCTCAACCAAAGTTTCATCGGTAGGTTTTACACGGCTGCCATAGTGTTTGACAATGTTGCCGTCTTTGTCGACCAGATACTTATTGAAGTTCCAGCTGGGTTCTTCACCGGTGGCTTCGCTTAACATCCGGTACAAAGGGTCGGCGTCGTCACCCTTGACGGCGATGGGTTCAAACATGGGAAACTTCACGCCGTAGGTCAGTTCGCACAGTTCCGCGGTTTTGCCTTCATCTTTGGCTTCCTGGTTAAAATCGTGGGAAGGGAAACCCAGAACGGCAAAATTCTTATCTTTGTATTTTTCATACATGGCTTCCAGCCCTTCGAACTGGGGGGTAAAGCCACAATAGCTGGCGGTATTTACAATCAGTAGTGTCTTCCCCTGATATTCACTGCACAGGTTAACCGTTTCCTGTGAATTGAGTTTACGTTTCACAAATTTCAGTACTGAAGGGCACTCTGAGGCAAAGGTGGGGGCCGAGAGCAACGCTACAGTCACAGCTAAAATCATCTTTTTCATTGTTTATGCTTCCGTTTTATGCGTAAAAATGTCGGTTGACCGAATCAGATCATCGACCTTCCTGATTCGAAGTTTGCGCCCATTCCGATCACTTCGCAAGACGATTGACCCGCTGACGTAGACGAAGCTTGACCGTTGCAGGCAGGCCTTGAGTATAATGGTCGGGATATTCCGTACAGCTATAAGACCGACAATAATATGAAAAAAATTTCAACATTTGTGGCGACAGTGGGGCTGGTAACCGGGTTGTCTGCCTGTGTTTCAACGACAGAAGCGCCTGCCACCGGCCCAGCACCTCAAACTTCCGGCACCTACCAGCAGGTGGGGCCAACTGTGGTCCAGCCGGTTCCTGACCAGTCTGTCAGCCCTTCCGGCATAATCACTCTTGAAAAAATCATGTCGGATCCGGACTGGTTGGGTCGTCAGCCCCAATCTCCCGGCTGGTCACTGGATGGCAGCGCACTGGTTTATGAACGCAAGTTGCCCGGCAGTCCGGTTAAAGCGGTCTATGCCGCCAAGGTTACTGCACCCCAGTCCGCCAGCGAGGTATCCCTATCAGAACAGCATCTGTACCGTTTTGATGAAAAGGTAACCAGCGCCGAAGGTTCCCTGATTGCCTTTCGCGTGGAAGACAGTGTGTTTGTGCAGTTCCAGGATGGCTCGGTGGCGCAAATCACGCGGGGAGGAGAGCCACTTAAACACCTGCGTTTTATGACCGATAATCGCCTGATGGCTCAGCAGGGCAACCGCATTATCGCTATCAATCTGCAATCCGGCCATCGCCAGCAGTTAGTCAGCTGGCAGTTTAAGAAAAAACCTGAGGCCGTCAGTGAACCCAAGGATTATATTGCAGGGGAGCAAATCAGTCTTATCGAGTACATTGCCAAACAGCGGCGCGACAAGCAGGCTATTGCGGATCACGAGCAGGCTTTGGCAAAAGCCAGCCCTGCGGCTGCACCTGATCCGGTTTACTTTAACGAAGGTGATCAGCTGGTAGCGGTAACTGTTTCCCCCAAAGGGGACAAAGCCATCTTCGTTACCTCCAAGGACGTTGCATGGCGGGATGACTCCGACATCATGCCTCACTATATTCAGGAAGATGGGCGCATCGCATCGAAAAAAGTGCGTCGCCGCGTGGCCGACGCGGAATCGGTTAATCATGATGTCTGGTATGTTGACCTGGTCAGCGGCAAAAAATCGCCGTTGTCATTTGTCTCCCTGCCTGGTTACAACGAAGATGTGCTGGCCGAAGTAAAGGCTGAAAATGCCAAGGCCAAGGGTGAAACCTACCAGATAAACCGTTTGCCCAGAGACATCATGCTGATGGAGGGGGGCTATTGGGGTGAGCCATCTATACGCTGGCACGCCAATGGCGAGCAGGTCGCGCTGATGCTGGAAGCCTGGGACAACAAGGATCGCTGGATTGCGACGGTTGATTTCGACCGGAAAACATTGGTCAATCAGCATCGCTTGCATGACGATGCCTGGGTGAACTATTACTTCAACGAGTTTGGCTGGCTGAATCAGTCGGAAAAACTGTATTTCCTGTCTGAACATAGCGGTTATTCCCATCTGTATGTGCAGACACCCGGGCAGGCTCCAAGGGCCATGACCAGTGGCCAGTACGTGGTCAGTGATCCAACCCTTACCAGCGACGATCGCTACGCGTATTTCAAAGCAAATAAAAAGCACCCGGGCATTTACGAGATATACCGTGTGGATTTACACAGCGGCCAACACGAAGCCCTGACCGATCTGAATGGTATGACCGATTACGTACTGAGCCCCGATGAACAAAATCTGCTGCTTACTCACAGCACAGTCAGCAGGCCGCCGGAGCTTTATCTGCAAGCCGCTGAGTCTGGTGCCAGCGCTCAACAGATTACCGATACCGTGAGTGACGAATTCCTGGCATTGCCATGGACCGCGCCGCAGGTTGTGGCCATACCTTCGTCCTACACAGCCCAACCCATTTATGCACGGGTGTATTTACCCGAAGACTATCTGCAGGGTGAGCCTCGTCGGGCGGTGGTATTCAATCATGGTGCCGGTTACCTGCAAAACAGCCATTTGGGCTGGTCAGGCTATTTCCGTGAATACATGTTCCACAGTATGCTGGCGCAACAGGGTTACGTAGTGCTGGATATGGATTACCGCGCTTCCGCTGGCTACGGCCGGGATTGGCGCACTGCGATTTACCGCCAGATGGGGACACCGGAAGTGCAGGATTTGCGCGAGGGCATTGAATGGCTGGTAAGCAATGCCAACGTTGATCGCGAGCGTATTGGTACTTATGGCGGCTCTTATGGTGGTTTCCTGACGTTTATGTCCATGTTTACCGCACCTGAACTATTCCAGGCAGGAGCAGCATTGCGTCCGGTTACTGACTGGGCGCATTACAATACGGGGTACACGTCCAATATTCTGAATACGCCGGATGTTGATCCCATTGCGTTTGAACGCAGTTCGCCGATTTATTTCGCAGAAGGGCTCGAAAAACCACTGCTGATCAATGCTCCAATGGTGGACGATAACGTGTTCTTTCTGGATACCGTGCGTTTGGTTCAGCGTTTGATTGAGCTTGAAAAAACGGATTTTGAAACAGCCATTTACCCGGTGGAACCTCATGGTTTTGTGCAGCCCAGTTCCTGGCTGGATGAGTACCGCCGTATTTATAAATTGTTCGAAAGCAACCTCTAAACTGAAGTGATCCGGTGATCTGTGCCCTGCGAAAGTGCAGGGCACAGATCAACCAGCAACCCTGCCACATAAACGCGCCTGCGCGTTTAAAAATTACCCGGTTCTGTTATGCTAAAACTGGCCATTCAAAAGGAGCCAGGCATGGGACGTAAACTCGAAAACCGGGAGTTCACCAGCGCTGATTTTGAAGCTTTTAACCAGCGGATCCACCAACAGGCCGACCGCCTGAAGTCTGCTATTACCCAACCGAATTTCGGCCAGCAACCCCCGAGCCTGGGTGCCGAAATTGAGATATATCTGTTGGATTCACACGGCGAAGTTAACCCAGTAAACCAGCAACTGATTGATTTACTGGGCGACAATCAGTTTCAAACCGAATTGAATCAATACAATCTGGAACTCAATCTTTCTCCGGTGCCCGCACAGGGCACGCCTTTCAGCGCCATGGTGCTGGAAATGCTCGATAAGTATCAAAAGCTGCTGGGTGCAGCCAGACAATTGGATGTGAAGCCGCTGGCAATTGGCACACTGCCCACTATGCGCGAAGAGAAACTCACCGGTGAATACATGACCCGGGAGGGGCGATACCGGGCGTTGTCGCGGGAACTGCTCCGGCGCAGAGGGCAGCAATTTGAAATCAGGATAAATGGCGATGAGTCACTGAATTTCACCACACCGGAAATTGTGGTTGAGGGTGCCAATACTTCTATGCAGGTACATTTAACCGCCAAACCAGAAGAATTCGCCGATGTGTTCAATGCATCACAACTGACACTGGCCATGTCGGTGGCGATGGGGGCCAATTCGGGGGTTTTCATGCATAAATGCCTGTGGGACGAAACCCGTGTGGCATTGTTTAAACAGTCTATCGACAGCCGCATACACAAGGACGGAAGCTGGCGGCCACCCTCAAGAGTCACGTTTGGTAAAGGCTGGGTACGTAAAAGTGCCTGGGAAGTCTTTGCGGAAACGGTCAATCTTTATGATCCCATACTGCCTCAACTGTTCGATGAAGATCCGGCTGTGGATCCTCCGGTGTTGGCAGAACTTAACCTGCATATGGGGACTACCTGGCCCTGGAACCGGGCAATTTACGATCATCATGGCAACGGCCATCTCAGGGTGGAGCAGAGGGCATTGCCCGCAGGCCCAAGCGCAATTGACATGGCAGCAAATGCAGCATTTGCCGTAGGCATGATTTCGGGCCTGAAAGAAAACGTTGATGAATACCTGGCCCGGCTGCCGTTTGACTACGCAGAGTACAATTTCTACCGTGCGGCAAAGCAGAGTCTCAACGCCAGCATTTTATGGCCACAAAAATATCAGAATAAACCGGTTGAAGTGGCCATAACCAGTGCCGTGGACGAAATGCTTAGGATCGCCAATGATGGTTTAAGCCAGTTGGGAGTTGAATTGAGTGAGCGGGATAAATTCCTCAACATCATTCACCGCAGGCTTGTAACAGGGGTAAATGGAGCCATTTGGACCAAGAAAACCTATCAGCATTACAAAAAAAGCTATTCTGATGAGAAGGCATGCCAACTTATGCTGGAACGTTATTATGAACATCAGTACGCCGGGGAACCTGTGGCGCACTGGGAGCAGCTGTGGCGGTGAACACGTTTTTGGAACAACCCCGCCACATAAAATTCAAACCGGGGCAGCCAGTTGAACCGGACCCTTTACGTTTTTTGCATCAGCTGGAGGGTTTTACCGTTGTGGATATCAGTGGCCGGGATACTGGCCGCTGGCGGGTGATCACTACGCTGATCCACGGTAATGAACCTTCGGGTTTTCTGGCGTTGCATCGTTGGCTAAAAACTGGCTGTGTTCCCAGTACCAATGTCCGGCTGATATTTTGCAATGTGGAGGGGGCGTTGGCCGAGCCCTTGTTTTCCCAGCGTTTTGTTAACGATGATGCGGATCTGAATCGTTATTTTGATACCGCTGACGAACGGAATCCGGTTGCCCGCCGAGCCGGCCAGATTAAGGAACTTATTACCAAACTTGCGCCGGAATGGTGCCTGGATATGCATAATACGTCTGGTAGCAGCCCGTCTTTTGCCGTCAGTGTTCACCAGCGACATTCCGTGCACCAGCTTGCTGCATATTTTACCCGCCATCTGATAGTTACCGATACACGGGTTGGCGCGCTCATGGAACTCGCGGTTGAATTCCCGGTTGTCACGATTGAATGCGGTGGTGCACATCAGGAACATGCCCATCAACTGGCCTTCGATGGCATATCGCGCTTGTTGGATGAAAATGCACTGGCTGAAGTTTCAAACGCGGATCTCTACGTTTACCGCAATCCCTATCGGGTTGAGTTGCAAAGAGAGTATTCTGCGGACTTTGAGAATTTTCAGCTTATCACCGCAGACTTTACTCTGCGGCGGGATGTTGAGAGCCTGAATTCCGGGGCTGTAACTGCCGGTGAATTTATTGGCTGGTTCAGTGGGGCGGGGATGCCGTTTAGGGTGAACGATGCCAATGGAAACGATCGCTCAGGGCAGTTGTTCTATCGCGAGGGGAATCGGGTTTTCTGTAACGTCTCAATGCAGATTTTCATGGCAACAACCAACCGCGAGATAGCCACCCGCGATTGTCTGTTCTATTGTGCTCCGCTGTGAAAATTACACGTGGGCCGCTGCTTTACTTTTGCGCTGGGCGGCTCAAAGCCCACATCACCAAAAACAGCGCCAACCCGCTTATTGCGCCGTACAAATGGGCATCAACCGCCACATTGGCATCAATCAGTTCTGCCAGTTCGGCACTGCTTCCCTGCCATTGTTCCATACCAAGTTTGAAGACGATGCCTGCAAGCAATAGCCAGCCTGACTTTATGCCCATCCGGATGTCCATACAGGCACCCCAGATAAATACGCCGTGCAATGCGCCAGACAGGCCTGCGTACCAGATGAGACTGGGTGAGAAAAAGTAAATGCCCAGACTGGTCCCCAGACAACACCAGACGAACAGCTTCAGAAACAGACCAATGCGATAGTGATCACCGTGCAGGGCCCACAGCAATATCAGCCCTGCCAGGTTCAGCAACAGATGAAAACCGTTGGTATGCACAATATTGCCGCTTATCAGTCGCCAGGTTTCAAACCCTTCAATGGCGTAGCGGTCGTAGGCGAACCAGTCGTTAGAGTACGGAGAAAACAGAAATCCCAGTATGGCCAGTAGGGCAATCAGAAGGGGCCCCAAACATTGGGTGGGGCGGTACGGCAAAGAGACTATCATTGAATGTGATTGTTGTTTGGTTGAATGACTGGCTATGATACAGAAAAATAACATTTAATCCGGCATAAACTCGTCAAGTGGAGGTATTTATGAGTGAAATTCATTGCAGTGTGGATAAAGGCGTATTGACTATCTCGCTGGCCAGGGCACAGAAAAAAAATGCCTTAACCCGCATGATGTATCAGCAAATGGCTGATGCATTAACCGAAGCGCAAAATGATGATGGTATCAAGGTGGTGCTGCTGGAGGGGCAGGGAGACAGCTTTACTGCAGGCAACGACATCAGCGATTTTGCGTCTGGCCGCGGTACCGGAAATGTCACTGAGGTATCGGCGTTTATGCGCGCGCTGGCTGATTTCGAAAAACCTGTAGTGGCCAAGGTGCAGGGCATGGCAGTTGGCATTGGTACCACCATGCTGTTACATTGTGATTTGGTCTATGCTGCAACCACCAGTAAATTTGTTTTGCCGTTCATCAATCTGGCGCTGGTTCCTGAATATGCGTCAAGCTACCTGCTGCCTAAATTGGCTGGTCATCGTAAGGCCAGTGAGTGGTTGATGTTGGGAGAGCCCTTTGGTGCCCGGGAAGCAGAACAGTTCGGACTGGTCAGCCAGGTGCTTGAGCCAGAGCAATTGGACGCCCACGTACAAACCGTATGCAGTAAACTGGTGGCCAAGCCCACATTTGCGTTGATGCAGACCAAACAACTAATGTGTTTTGATCGGGATAACATTCATCAGTACATGGGAATAGAGATGGACGTATTTCTGGAAGCGTTAACTACCGAAGCGGCCCAGGAAGCGTTCGATGCCTTTTTACACAAACGCCCGATAGACCCGGATAAATTCAAATAAAGGAATACTCGATTTTGCTGTATCGTCAATCCACTGTCACTCTGAAACTGGCTGTTGCCCTGGGAGCCTTCTGGCTTGCCGGTTGTGCCTGGGCCGATAAACTTACTCCGGTTGAGACCCGTGAACCGGAAGCGGCCACAGGTTACATCGACAAGAAAGCCGTGGTTACCGATGACTACATGGTCGTTGCTGCCAACCCCTACGCATCTGAAGCTGGAAAGCACATCCTTGAGCAGGGCGGGAGTGCAATTGACGCCGCTGTGGCGGTGCAGGCCATGCTGACTCTGGTGGAGCCGCAAAGCTCCGGGCTGGGTGGTGGCGCTTTTATCCTTTACTGGGACAACAAAAACAAGCGTCTGCACACTTTCGATGGCCGGGAGATGGCACCTGCTGCCGTGGACCCCAACTGGTTTATGAACGGCGACAAACCTATGGGGTGGCTGGAAGCCGTTGTGGGTGGCAAGTCGGTGGGTGTTCCCGGGGCTGTGAAAGCACTGGAAGTGGCACAGCAAAAATTTGGTAAGCTGCCTTGGAATGCGTTGTTCAGTGATGCCATCAGTACCGCGCAAAACGGCTTTACGGTTTCCCCCCGTATGGCAAAACTGGTAGCGCTGGACTATCACCCGGGGCTCAAAACCTTCCGCGACAGTGCGGCGTATTTTTTCCCGGGCGGCGAGCCGGTAAAAGCGGGTACAGTGAAGCAGAACCCCGCACTGGCCAAAACACTTAAAGGCCTGGCGCAGCAAGGCGCTGATTATATGTACACCGGCGAACTGGCAGAAAAAATAGTAGCTACAGTGAATAATGCCAGTATTAATGCGGGCAGGATGACGCTGGATGATCTGGCTGGCTACAAAGTGGTAGAGCGTGAACCGGTGTGCGGTGATTACCGCGTTTACCGGATATGCGGAATGGCTCCGCCAAGTTCTGGTGGCGTCAATGTGTTTCAGTTACTGAAAATGCTCGAGCCACAAACGCTATCCCAATACACCCCTGACAGTGTGGCTTTCGTCAATATGTTCGCACAGGCCAGCGCCAAAACCTTCGCGGACCGAGAGCGTTACATAGCTGACACCGATTTTACCCGGATGCCGATTGAACCTTTGTTGGCGACGGACTATCTGGGAGAGCGGGCAAAGGGTATTGCACCCGACCGTAAGTGGGAAGTGGCACAGGCCGGTCAGCCCTATGCAAACGTTCGTCTGGCTGCCGGAGTTTCCATTGAGCAGCCCAACACAAGTCATATTTCTATAGTCGATAAACAGGGCAATGCCGTTTCCATGACCACCAGCATTGAGTTTATGTTCGGTTCCGGTCTGATGGTGGAGGGTTTTTTGCTTAATAATCAGCTAACCGATTTCTCTTTTCAGTCCGTGAAAGACCAGGCTCTTGTGCCAAACCGGGTAGAGCCTCATAAGCGGCCACGCAGTGCCATGAGTCCCA
Organism: Alteromonas aestuariivivens; assembly: GCF_003367475.1. Taxonomy (GTDB): domain Bacteria; phylum Pseudomonadota; class Gammaproteobacteria; order Enterobacterales; family Alteromonadaceae; genus Alteromonas; species Alteromonas aestuariivivens. The sequence goes on along the minus strand of NZ_QRHA01000003.1, from coordinate 67,641 downwards.
CTATGGTGTTTGCTCCGGATGGCCAACTGGAACTGGTGGTGGGTTCGCCGGGTGGCAGCCGTATCATCAGCTATGTGGCCCAGACATTAATTGGAGTACTGGATTTTGGTCTGGACATTCAGCAGGCGATTAACTTACCCAAAGTGACCAACCGTAATGACTACACGGCACTGGAGAAGGGCACGCCGATTGAACGCTTACAGTCACCGCTGGAGCAGTTAGGCCATCCGGTTAAAATCATGGATTTAAACAGTGGCCTGCATGGCATCCAGCTCAAGGCTGGCAAATTGATCGGTGGTGCCGACCCCCGCAGGGAAGGTCTGGCAGCAGGCGAGTAACACCTGAATCAAAGAAAATGGTCAGGGTGGACGCGATCAATTTTCCAGTCGCCGTCCACCTTGACTAAATCTACCCTGCGTAAGTCTTCGGTGCGTTCCTCATTTTTCATACCGCTGAAGAACACCGTAATGGTGGCTTTCTGTGCATACTCGGTTCGCCCTACGTTGGAACCACCCTCAGGCGTTATTTCCACACTGTCGAAGGTCAGGTTCATCACGTGGCGCTGAACGTTGCGGTTGGTGTGGTAATTTTTCAAAACCCGGGCCATCGACTCAGTGCTCAGGCTGATGGCTACGTCAACCGAATCTTCATGATAAATGCTGCGCATAAAGCGCACTGCGGTGTATTCAGGGGTGCTTTCATCGAGCATACCATAGCGGCCAACACCCGGTTCTTTTTCACCACAGCCAGCGAGGCTCAATACCATTGCCAAAAAGACAGGAAAAAGAAGGAACTTGGAAAACATACTGTGATCTCGTTTCAATTGGTGCAATCCGGTGGGCCGGATGTGCTTGGCTCCAGACATCAGAAACGTCAGGCGATTTCATTGTGCGATTCAAAATAACAAAACCCCGCCTAAAAAAAAAGCGAGGCATGGTGCCTCGCTTTGTAATTTCCATTACATATTGATATTACTGTACTTCTTCCTGATCCGAGAAGGCTCCTGCAAACAAGGGGCTGCTCAGGTAACGTTCAGTACCACTGGCCAGCAATACTACAACCAGCTTGTCCTTGTTTTCCGGGCGCTCAGCAAAGCGCTTGGCAGCGACAACCGCAGCACCGGAAGATATGCCGGCCAGAATACCTTCTTCTTTCATCAGGCGGTGAGCCATTTCCATACACTCTTCATTGGTAACCTGTTCAACTTCGTCAACCAGATCCAGGTCCAGGTTGCCCGGGATGAATCCGGCTCCAATGCCCTGGATTTTGTGTGGCCCCGGAGTCAGTTCCTGACCGGCTTTGGCCTGGGTTATAACCGGTGAATCGGTTGGTTCAACGGCGACTGACGTAATGGCTTTGCCCTGGGTGTTTTTGATGTAACGGCTGACACCGGTAATGGTGCCGCCAGTGCCAACGCCAGCGACAAAGGCTTCGATTTTACCGTCTGTGTCTTCCCAGATTTCAGGCCCGGTGGTTTTTTCATGAATTTCCGGGTTGGCCGGGTTGTCAAACTGTTGCAGCAGTACGAATTTTTCAGGATCGGAATTGACGATCTCCTGGGCTGCAGCCACTGCGCCTTTCATGCCTTTTGGCGCTTCGGTCAGAACCAGATTGGCACCCAGCGCCTTAAGCAGCTTGCGTCGTTCCAGACTCATACTGCTGGGCATGGTCAGGGTCAGCTTGTAGCCACGGGAAGCGGCAACGAATGCCAGTGCAATACCGGTGTTACCACTGGTGGGTTCAACGATTTCTTTGCCCGGCTTGAGCACGCCGCGTTTTTCGGCATCCCAGATCATGTTGGCACCAATACGGCACTTAACGCTGAAACTTGGGTTGCGGGATTCAATTTTGGCGTAAACATTGCCACTCGTTACACGGTTGAGTTTTACCAGTGGAGTGCGGCCAATGGAAAGTGAGTTGTCGTCGAATAATTGCATTCTGGTTCCTTACCTGTTTAAAGGGGTTCCCGATGGTTCAGGTTGCTGACACAGATTTTTTGTTAGATGACTGCGCTGCCAAACCCGATAGATATTTATTGATATCCTTGATTGGGATATTACACGTTACCCCTATATCATTGGCGGCAAACGCGAAAATGCAAAGTGCTTTTTCGCTATATGATATGGTTAATTGAAAAGATTGTTACGAACTTCTGTAAAATACTGCTCTGAGGCAAGTCTATGGCATTTCAAAGTACTGCAAATTATATCGCCAGCAAGGAGCTGCAACTGGCGGTAAACGCCGCCATTACCCTGGAAAGGCCGTTACTCATCAAAGGCGAGCCAGGCACCGGCAAAACCATGCTGGCGCAGGAACTGGCCCGAAGCCTGAACACGAATTTGATCCAGTGGCACATCAAATCTACCACCAAGGCCCAGCAGGGGTTGTATGAATACGATGCGGTTTCCCGTTTGCGGGATTCGCAACTGGGCGATGAACGGGTTCATAACATTGCCAATTATATTGTGAAAGGGAAACTGTGGCAGGCCTTCGAGGCGGATACACGGCCGGTGTTGCTGATTGATGAAATTGACAAGGCCGACATAGAGTTTCCCAACGATTTATTGCAGGAACTCGATAAAATGGAGTTCTTTGTTTACGAAACCCAGCAAACGGTTACCGCAGCCCAGCGCCCCATAGTGATAATAACATCCAATAACGAAAAAGAGCTGCCGGATGCGTTTTTGCGCCGCTGCTTCTTTCATTACATCCAGTTTCCGTCTGAACAGGAAATGCGTGAGATTGTGGCTGTGCATTTTCCTAAGCTAAAAAAGCAGTTGCTGGATGAAGCTTTGGCGGCTTTCTTTGAATTGCGCGAGGTTCCGGGGCTTAGGAAGAAACCCTCGACTTCAGAACTCATCGACTGGCTGAAGCTATTGGTGGCGGAAGACATTGCCCCCGAAGCTCTTAGGAACAAAGACACCACCGCCAGCATTCCACCGCTTTACGGCGCGCTGCTCAAAAACGAACAGGATATTCATCTGTTCGAAAAGCTGGCGTTTCTGGCCCGTCGCTGATGTTGATCCGGTTTTTCTTCACGCTTCGACAATACGGTGTTCCCTGTAGCCTGAGAGAGTTGCTCGATTTACTTGCGGCGCTGGAAAAACACGTTGTGCACGCTGATATGGAAGGCTTTTATTTTCTTGCCCGCACGGTGCTGGTGAAAGACGAAACCCAGTTTGACAAGTTTGACAGGGCCTTTGCAGACTATTTTGATGGTGTGCAATCGCGGGATTTATTCTTTGAATCCATTCCTGATGAGTGGTTGCGTGATGCGTTAAAGCGAACCTTCAGCGACGAAGAAAAAGCCAGAATAAAGGCAATGGGAGGGCTGGAAAAGCTGATGGAAACTCTCAGACAACGGCTGGAGGAACAGCAAAAACGTCACCAGGGCGGCAACAAGTGGGTAGGTACCGGCGGCACGTCGGCGTTTGGTGCATACGGCTATAACCCGGAAGGTGTGCGTATGGGGCAAAGCGGCAATCGCAATTTTTCCGCCGTAAAAGTGTGGGATCAGCGACGCTTTCAGAACCTGTCCGGCGATGCCCAATTGGGTACCCGCAATATTAAAATGGCGCTTCGTAAATTGCGTAAGTTCGCTCGCACCGGCGCCAGTGAAGAACTGGATGTGCCAACGACCATTGGCGAAACAGCCAGAAAAGGTGGTTTGCTGGACATTCATATGGTTCCACAGCGCCATAATGCCGTGAAGCTTTTAATGTTTTTCGATGTGGGCGGTTCGATGGACCCGTATGTGCGCACCACAGAGGAACTGTTTTCCGCTGTGCACAGCGAATTCAAGTATCTCGAGTACTTTTATTTTCACAATTGTGTGTATGAAGGGGTATGGAAGGACAATGCTCGTCGGGACCGCGAACGGATATCGGTATGGGACATCATTCATCGTTATGGCCGGGACTACAAGCTGGTGTTCGTGGGCGATGCGACCATGGGGCCTTATGAGATCACTTATCCGGGCGGCAGTGTAGAACACTGGAATGATGAGCCGGGAGCGCTTTGGCTGCAGCGCCTTACCGACCATTTTACCAAAGCGGTCTGGCTCAACCCCCAGCCGCAGAATTACTGGCAGCATTATTCTTCAATACGGATCATCCAGGAACTGATGTCACAGCGCATGTTTCCGCTGACACTGGAGGGCCTGGCTGCAAGTATTCAGTGCCTCAGTCGAGGGGCAGCCAACACGTAACTGGAGTTAGGTGGGACATCTGTTTATATTGATGTTTTATGAAAAATCGCGCAGGGATAAAGCAAGGATTAAGTCATGTCAGAACGCAGTATACCGCCCCAGGCGTCCTATTCCGATAACAGCAGTGGTTCTGGCAACCGGGAAACCCGCCAGATAGTTACGCCTTATGCTTTTCAGGTGGCCGAAGAATTACTTGGGCAGCCTTTGGCTTCACCGTGGCGGCGTGTGTTGGCACAAGGAATTGATTTGGCTGTGGTTGCCATTTTAAGTGGTGCGAACTCAATTTTTCTGGCCCTGTTGTTGTCGTTGACGTTTTTTAAAGCCGGCAGCAATCTTGCTCATCGTGAAGAGCGCAGCGCAACCCGGAAAATTCTGCGGGTCAGTGGGGCTGTGCTGTTGTTTTTGATCGCTTGGGTAACCATTGAAGGGTACCAGCAAACCAGTGAGTGGGATGACAAGTTCATTGAGGTCAATGGGCTGGAAAGCTCGTTGATCAAAGGGGCGTTTATTCTGGGCTGGAATCAGTGCGACGGTAAAACCGATTGCATGTCGGAGGTTGCCGGCTCGTTCGGAGAATCTTTAGGCGAATCTGGTGTCGGGCAGGAAAAAGCGATGGAGTTTTTCACCGAATTGTTGGAACAGCAGACTTTAACTGCAGAGCAATCAATGCAGCTCAGCGCTGTGTTCAACAGTGCCTATCAGTCTGTTCAAACCCCAGGATCCGACCCGGCAGGTACGGAAGAGCCAGCCCAGACGGACACGCCTCTGTCTTCAGCGCAGACTGCCTCGCCCACTGGCGCAGAGCCGGCACCGCAGCCCGACAGTGTGGAAAATTCTCACAGTGTGATTGCCTGGATCAAGGGTATTCTGGGAGATCTGGGATTAGGTTTTGGCTGGGCGGCGCTGTACTACAGTGTGTGTACTGCATGGTGGCGGGGCTACACGCCGGGTAAGCGGTTAATGGGAATCAAAGTGTTGAAGCTGGATGGTACTACAATGACGCTGTGGGAAAGTTTTGGCCGTTACGGTGGCTACGGCGCAGGCCTTGCCACTGGTTTACTGGGTTTTCTGCAAATATTGTGGGACCCAAACCGGCAGGGCATTCAGGACAAAATAGCCGAAACCCTGGTACTGCGCCATACCGAACAATTGTCTGCCATTACCCGGCAAACCCAGTCTCAGGCTGGAGTGGAAGGGGAAGGGATATGAATCATCATATCTACCATTTGCTTGAACACTGGTACCCGCAGCGAGATACAGGCCGCTGGCTACTGGCAACGGTTATCGGTACCCAGGGCTCCGCGTATCGCAAACGGGGCGCTACCATGTTGTTCAGTGATCAGGGGCAGCAGCTGGGGCTGATTAGTGGTGGCTGCCTGGAGCAGGATCTGTTTCATCAGGCCAGGAAGTGCTGGGAAACCAATACCAGCCGTCAGGTTGTTTACGACATGCAGGAAGAAGGGGATATTGCCTGGCGGCTGGGCATTGGCTGTGGCGGAGAAGTCAGGCTGTTGCTGCAGCCCATCAGCGCGGACAATCTGTACCTGGAACTGGATAAGCTGTTCCGGGCCCTGCAACGCAAACAAACCGTGGTTTATGCCCAGTCACTCGAAGCCGGAATTGCCTGTGGGAAAATCGTCTCGGGTGAGCCTGCTTCACAAAGCTGGTTTACCCATACCGTTCAGCCTCCTGTGCATCTTGGTATTCTCGGAGGTGGAGTCGATGCGCAGCCATTGGCGAACATGGCGGCCAATTTGGGCTGGCTGGTGACCGTGAATGATCCCCGTGCCCGTTATGCACGCCGCAGCGAATTTCCCAGCGCCCACCATGTCGACGATTCAAAGCCCGAATTCCTGGCCGACTGCGAGTGGTTTATACGCTGTGACGCCCTAATTGTGATGCACCATCAGGTAAAAATGGACGCCAGCGCCCTGCAAACCATAGCGCGCCAGCCTCCCACCAGTCTCAGGTATCTGGCGCTGCTGGGGCCTTTTCATCGCAGCGAAAAAGTGCTGCAGCAAGCACAACTTGAAGAATCGCAACTTCCTGTTGCGCTTCAGGCTCCGGCAGGGCTCGCAATCGGAGGGGACCTGCCTGAATCCATTGCACTGTCAATGTTGGCCCAGGCACATGCCACCCTGTTTCAGCGCAACGCCAGACCGCTCAAAGGCCAACCTTGCAGTATCGGTTAGGAGTTGTATTACTGGCGGGCGGCAGCGCAAGCCGTTATGGCCGCAATAAACTGCTTGAAACCTCAGGCGGAAAAAGCCTGATTGAGCAGGTCATTGGTGTCTATGCGCCGCTTACCCTTCAGCCAGTGGTACTTGTGACCGGCGCGTATCACAAGGCGCTGTCTTCCCAGATTCGTCGCCCGGATGTGATCTGCCACTATAATCCGCACTGGCAACAGGGTATGGGCAACAGTCTTGCCAGCGGGCTGAGTGCCGGGCTGGCCCGGTTTCCTGCAACCAGCCACTGGCTGATTGGATTGGGTGATCAACCCCGGGTCAGTACAGCGAGCCTGTCTAAGCTGGTAAAGGCTTCAAACCAAAGTCCACACAAGATGGTTGCCAGTGCCTGGAAAGACAGGCTCACAGCCCCGGCCATATTCCCGGTTGAGCATTGTAAGACACTCACCATGCTCACAGGGGACCGGGGCGCGGCGTGGGTGTTGCGTCAGGGAGCCATGACAGTTCCATCTACCTGTGAGGGAGTGATACACCCCGAGGCTGAGTGGGATATTGACACTCCGGAAGACTGGGCAAAGTTTCATTGCTGAATGAATGACTCCCGGCCAATTGCATTTCGCCGGCAGAGTTCCCATGTTATACCAATCCACATAGTAAAGTGATCAGCTCAGAATCCCCAGGGCTAACCCTATCAAGGCGCTCGATTGCAGGAATGCCCAGGCCTTTCAAAGTCGAGTAACGTGGAGAGGGTTAGCCCTTGGGATTCCCGAAGGGCGCGGCCTTCCGACTTCCTAGACTGCATCAATCACTTTTGATTTGGAACCACCAAACCTGCAAGTGATTTCTTTATCAGGACGCCGGAATTCTCGCGCTGAGTGAAAACTTTACTATGTGGATTGGTATTACAGCTATGAACGTTATGCAAAGCTATTCAGTGTCCCGGGCCATTACCATTAGTGTGTGCATGGTTGCGTTATTGTGGGTGATTCAGTCGGCAGGGGTATTGTTTGATCTGCCGCTGGGGCGGCTGGGAATAGTGCCCCTAGAAACGGGCCGATGGTATGGGATATTCAGTGCGCCCCTGGTGCATGGTTCCTACGAGCATCTGTTTAACAATACTATGCCACTACTGGTTTTGGGCAGTGCGCTGGTGTACGGATACCCAAAATCGCGCATCAGAGTGCTGCTTGCCTGTTGGCTGGCATCGGGAATCGGTGTGTGGGTGTTTGGCCGTGATGCCGTGCATCTGGGCGCCAGCGGGGTCAGCCACGGGCTGTTTTTCTTTCTGTTTTTTGTTGCCATATTTCGTCGCGACGGGCGCTCGGTTGGGTTAATGATGATCGCCTTTTTTCTCTATGGGGGCATGGTGATGAGCATTTTTCCCCGTGACCCTGCGATTTCGTTTGAGTCCCATTTTTTCGGTGCCCTGGGCGGCGTGGTGAGCGCCATTCTATGGTGGCGCCGTGACCCGAAACCAATGCTCAAACGTTATTCCTGGGAGACTGACGGCGGAGACGATCCCCTTATCGGTGATCTGTGGCAACAAAAGCTGTCGCCACAGAATTCAACCGATGCGGAAGGGGATAACCGGCATCATGGGAAAAGCTAGCCGAGCTTTCGCTTCTGCAATACGTAAACCCTGCCGCCCAGTAATACGGCGGCGCTGCTCAAGCCCACAATAAAGCCTATCCAGAAGCCCGCTGCGGACATGGGGGCATCGGTTAGCCAGTCTGTGCGGCCAAGAATGATGCCGGTGGGTAAACCTATCAGCCAGTAGGCGCAAAAGGTAATGATGAACATGGCAGTCGTATCCTTGAACCCGCGCAGGGTGTTGGCGGATATGACCTGGACCGCATCCGAGAACTGAAACAAAGCGGCATAAATCAGCAAAGCGCTGGCCAGCTCAACGACGGCCTGATCCGTGGTATACAAACTGATGATGGCTTTTTTGGCCAGTACCGTAAAGGTAGCTGTGGCGATGGCAACCAATAGCCCAATCAGTAACGCGCTTTTGACTGCAATGCGCGCTTGCCTCGGGCGGCTCTGGCCTATGCGGTAACTTACCTGAATGGAGATAGCCATACCCATGCTCAGCGGGAACATAAACATCAGTGCCGAGAAATTCAGTGCTACCTGATGCGCGGCAACTGTGCTGGCGCCAAAGGGGGCCAGCAGCAGGGCAACCACAGCAAACAGAGTAACCTCAAACAGTAAGGTCATGGCGATGGGTAAGCCGAGGCCGAAGGTACGCATTATCTGGCGCAATTGTGGGCGATGGAGAGTGTCAAACAGCCTGTAGCGAGCCAGCCTCGGAGCATAACGGGTGTAAAAGAGAGTGGCGAATAACATTGCATAAATAACCAGGCAGGTTGCCAAACCACAGCCTGCGCCACCAAAAGCAGGGATGGGCCCGGCACCGTAAATAAACAGATAGTTGCCCAAAACGTTGAAGCACAGCCCAATGACCGTGATTACCATGGTCGGCTTGGTGTTGCCAAGTGCTTCGCAATAGTTTCGTAGCCACTGGTAAAGAGCAAAGCCTGGCATGGCCAGCAATACGTAGCGCACATAGTCTACGGTAATGGTATACAAGGCCTCTTCCATGGGGAAAAGCGCCACTAATTGGCCGGTAAACGGAAATATGGCCACGATAAGCAGGCTTATGCAGAGTAACAGATAACCGGCTTGCTGGGCGGCATTGGCAATCTGATTCGTCTGGCCTTTTCCATGCAAGCGGGAGATAAGGGGAGGAATGGCAAATGCCAGGCCCTGCAAAAAACTCATCAATGGAATGGTAATGCTGAATCCCAGAGCTACTGCTGCCATGTCGGTGGCGCTGTACCGGCCAGCCATGATGGTATCAATAACACCCATCATCATCTGGGTCACCTGGGCAATCAGCAAAGGCCAGGCGAGGTTGATAAGCCGCCGGCTTTCAACAGCCATGCGGCGGGAAACTAACTGCATTTTTCGTTTACTTCCACAATCCGTACAAATCAAAAGGTTGAATACACACCCAGTCACCGTCATTCAGCTCAGCAACATTCTGCTCTATCAGCATAAAACAGTTGGCGGATGTCACTGTCGTCATGATTGCAGAACTTTGTTTGGGCAGAGGGGAAACCCAGGCCTGGTTCTGATCATCAAAGGTGACGTGAGCACGCTGAAAATCCAGCCTGCCGGGTTTGCGATTTATGCTCCCCTTTAGCCGTGCTTTGAGGGGCAGAGTGCGGGACTCTGCAATAGCGGATTCCCCCTGCAAGTGACGAACAATGGGGAGAACCAGTTTTTGAGTGGTGACATAACTGGATACAGGGTTGCCCGGTACACCGCAGAAAATGGCTTTGCCAAGCTGACCAAATGCAAAGGGCTTACCGGGTTTAATGGCTACCTTCCAAAAATCAATGCGGCCCAGTTCAGCTACAATGGCTTTGACAAAATCGGCATCGCCTACCGATACACCGCCACTACTGATAAGCAGGTCGACTTCGCTGGCAGCCTGTTTAAAGGTGTTTTTTAACCTTTGTGGCTCATCGGGAACAATACCCAGGTCGAGAATTTCCACCTCAAAAGGCGCAAGCAACCCAGCAATTCCGGCACGGTTGGATTCGTAAATCTGCCCCGGGCGGCACTCTTCTCCTGCGCTTACAAGTTCATCACCGGTCGCCATCAGGCCTACCCGCAATTTACGGAAAACCGATACAGAATCTGCACCCAGTGACGCTATCAGCATAAGGTGCGCGGCAGAAAGCCGGGTTCCCGCAACAATTACGGTATCACCCTGGGCGATGTCACAGCCCATGGGGCGGATATTTTCGCCTGCCCGGGCAGTTTGCAGAACTTCAATCGCGTTATCGAGCCTGCAGGTATTTTCCTGCATGATCACGGCGGTGGCTCCACGGGGTACCGGGGCTCCGGTCATTATTCGTATCGCTGTATCCGGGGTAACCTCAAATGTTTCTCCGTTCATTCCCGCAAGAAGCGTATCGGTGACTTTCAGTGTTTTCCCTGCAACGGCATTGCTGGCGATTACGGCGTAACCGTCCATTGCGGAATTGTCCCATGGCGGAACATTGTGTTTTGCCACAATGGGGCTGGCAAGTACTCTTCCCAAAGCCGAGGACAATGGCACAGATTCGCTTTCGGTTACGGCGTTCAGCTGAGACAGGGCCTGGCTGAGTGCGCTGTCCAATGAATGCCAGCCGGAAGATACAGGGTCCGTCATTGTCACTCCTTGAATTTAAAAACAGCGATTATGGACCAATGCCGTAAATAAGCCAACGGCCGTGATTCATCTGTGACGAGTGAATTGAAAAAGGCTGACGAAATGAAAAGAAAGTGCCTCTGCTGCAACAGAGGCACTTTCGATTACTCCATGTCCTGGTTACTGATCCAGACGGTTTGGTAGGGTTTAAGCTGGATAAAACCGGCGGAACTGTTGATTTGATCGCGGGATATCAGATCAAGCCAGTTGTCAGTGCCGATGAGGTTGATGTCGGACAGCAGTATGGATTGCTCTTCATCGGTTATGTTGCTGATGCAGAAAATACTCTGTTTCCGGTCCAGGCTCTGGCGCCAGTAGCCGAAGAGGTGATTGCCCAATTGCAGGGTAAATTGGGTGGCGTTAGGGTGAAAGGCCGACTGCGCTTTGCGAATGCGGATAAGCTGTGAGATCCGGGTGAGTACTTTGTGGTGTTGCGAATAGGGAGAATCAAGCAAGGCCTCCAGTTCACGATAGTCCCAGCGTTTGCGGTTTATCGAACGGTTCTGCCCGGTGTTGGCGACTTTTTCATAGTCGTTGGAAGTGCCCAGCAGGCTGTGGATGTAAATGCCGGGGATCCCTTCCAGGCCGAGCATTATGGCGTGGGCGCAAATAAAACGGTCAACCTGGTACTTATCCGGCCCCTTGGTGGTTCCCTGCAGGGCATCGAACAGGGTAATGTTGATTTCGTACGGTTTTTGCTGACCATTTTCAGAGGCTCGCCAGGAAATCTTGCCACCAAAGTGTTGCATGGTGTTGACCAGCGTGCCCAATTCTTCGTCACTCAGCAGCCCTTCCGCTGGCCGCAGGCCAATGCCGTCGTGAGAGGCAATGAAGTTGAAATAGGTGGTGCCGTTTTGTGCCGGCGGCATGCTCATCATCCAGTTTTTCAGATACAGACAGTTGCCGGTAACCATGGTATTGACCAACAGTGGTGGTAACGAAAAGTTATAGATGGCGTGGGCTTCGTTGGCGTTACCAAAGTAAGTGAGGTTTTCCCGGTTGGGAATATTGGTTTCGGTGATCAGCATAATCCCCGGGTTCACGTGTTCAACCAGTGTGCGGATAAGGCGGATCACTTCATGGGTCTGAGGCAGATTGATGCAGCTGGTGCCGATGATTTTCCATAAAAATGCCACAGCGTCGAGGCGGAAAATTTTCGCTCCCTCATCAATGTACTGGCGGATAATCTCCATAAACGTCATCAGTACTTTGGGGTTGCGAAAGTCAAAATCCACCTGGTCATGGCTGAAGGTACACCACACATGCTGCGTTCCGTTGGCCGTTTCGGTTTCGCGCAGTAACGGTGAGGTTCTTGGTCGGGTCACACCTGTTAAATCGGCGGAAGGGTCTGCGGTGAAGAAAAAATCGCTGCCTGGGCCGTCACCTTTAATAAAATTGTCAAACCACACACTGCGGGCTGAACAATGGTTGATTACCAAATCGACCATCAGGCCATAGTCGGCGGCAATCCGTTCAACATCTTCCCAGCCGCCGAGTGATTCATTGACGCTCGAATAATCGATAACCGAAAAGCCATCGTCAGAACTGTAGGGAAAAAACGGCAGTATGTGCACATTGTTGATGGTATTTTTGCAGTAGGTGTGCAGGAACCGGGACAGCGTAAACAACGGGCGCTCCTGTTCCTGGATCACGCTGTCACCGTAGGTGATCATGATGATGTCTTCTTCATCCCAGTGATTACAGTGGGGTAGCGGTGTGGCGATGTCATCGTCACTGTTGAGACGCATGATTTCCATTAGGCGGGTAGCCAAATCCCCGACCGCAATGTCGGTGACGACATCCGCGTAAATGGCCTGCAAATGGTGACTGACCTTTTCGTGTAATTGGTTCCAGTTCGTGTTCATAGGTTACCCTAACAATTCAGACGTATCGGCTTCTACCGCTTCCAGTATCCGGTCGAGAATATCCGGTACCGCACTGGTTACCCGGTTCCAGCTTGGGATAAATGGGGTTTCCATCGGGTTTTCAAGAAAGCTCTGGCCGGCTTTCATAATGTTGCTGGCGAACAACTCTACGGCTTTCTCTTCACTGTGAATATCCAGTGACAAGCCATTCATCGCGGCATCGTTGTGGTACGTTTCAATGAAGTCCAGTGCGATGCGGTAGTATGTTGCCTTTATGGAGCGGAACATTTCGCTGGAGAACGTGAAACCCTGGGTAGCGAGCTTGCGAAAAACCGCTTTGGTGATGTCGATGGACATTTTTGACAGACCACCCTCGTCATTATTGAACGAGAGATCTTGGTGCTTGTGGTCATACACATCGGCAATGTCTGCCTGACAAAGGCGGTTGTGGGAATAGTTGCGGTGCATTTCAGACAGCACCCCAATTTCCAGGCCCCAGTCACTGGGGATGCGAATGTCGTTGAGCACATCGCGGCGGAAAGAGAATTCGCCCGCCAGCGGGTAGCGGAAGCTGTCCATAAACTCAAGGTATTCGTGGTCACCCAGCGTACGTTTCAGTGCGCGAAGCAGCGGTGTTACCAGTAGGCGGGATACCCGCCCGTTGATTTTGCCATTGGCGATACGGGCATAATATCCCTTACAGAATTCATAATTGAACATGGGGTTGGCAACCGGATAAATCAGACGCGCCAGCAAATCACGGTGGTAGGTCACTATATCGCAATCGTGCAGGGCCACCGATTCTGCCCGGTTGGAAGCCAGTACATAGCCCATGCAGTACCAGACATTGCGGCCTTTACCCAATTCCTTTGGTGCCAGGCCGAGTTTGGCCAGTTCCTCGTCAATGGCTTTAAGACGGGGACCGTCATTCCATAACACCCGGTGATGCTGGGGCAGTTTGCTGAAAAACTTCAGTGCATGCTTATACTGCGCTTTATCGGCCCGGTCCAGGCCAATGACGATTTCGGATAAGTAGGGCACGTTGGTCAGTTCATCTACTATCATCGGTAGCGCGTCACCTTCGAGTTCTGAAAACAGCGAGGGTAGAATGAGTGCCATCGGGCGCTTTTGCGAAAAGCGCAGCAGTTCCGCTTCCAGTTCTTCGGTGGGTCTTCGTGAAAGATTGTGCAATGTGGTAACCACACCATTCTGGTAAAAATCGGCCATGTGTCCTCCTAATGGTCTAAATCAAGCAATTGAGTGAGGGTTTCAGTCCAGCCTTCAGGGCCGAGTCGGGTACTGGTGTACACCTGTTGTTGTTTTTCAAGTTGTGGGGGGGGATGACTGGGGGAGGCGATGCGGACTGCAATGTCAGCAACTTCGAGCATGGCAACGTCATTTTTGCCATCTCCCAGGGCAATGGATGTGGAATCAGCATGATGTTGGCGCTGATATTCTTCCATAAACCAGCTCAGTGCTGCCCCTTTGTTGCAATCACCGGAAAGATGAATGAAACGCCCGCCTTCCAGAGGGTAGCCTCCGCGACTGCGAATGACCTGTATAAATTGTTCCTTTTCACTGTCTGAACCAGTCCACAGAATTGGTTCGCCAAATTGCCGCTGCGCAGCGCGGCTGGCCGCGGCTTCATCGAGACCGGTTGCTTCCTGTATGTCCTCAATGGTCATGCTACTGAAGTGTGTAAGCTTGCCGGAGAATTCCGGTTTGATGACTTCCAGCAGCTTGAGCCAATACCCTTTGTTGGAAATAAAAGCCTTACACCAGAAACCGTCCTGCCAGGTTGTTCCGGCAGGCTTCTGTTTGAAAAAGCCGTGTGGAATGTAAATGGCGGCGCCATTTTCGACGATGAAGGGCCCGTCCAGCCCAATCTGCTTGCGCAGTTCAAGCAACTCCGCGAAGGTTTTGCTGGTGGTCGGGATCACCGGAATGTTGCGCGTTTTCAACATCTCCAGTGTAGGGATTGCGGCTTCGAAACTATACGTATGATGGTCCAGCAGGGTGCCATCCATATCCGTGAAGATAACCGTTTTGTGTCCTGTCATAATGGTTGTTTAACTACCTTTGCTATGTGACGGTTTTCATCCAACTCGAAGACATGATTACACCGACCAGGCAAAGTCGTGAATCCGTGTTCCGTCAGACGCTGATAATGCTGAATAAAACGTGCGATTTGTTCATCTGTCATAATTCCGGATCCCGCGGGCCCCTGTTTAGCCAGAAGCTTGTGCTCCTGTTCGCAGCGCCACCGATACACATGATCAAAGGAAGGGCCTTTTAGCATCACCCAGTACTGCATCTGGCTGAAAAGAGTCTGGTAATCACCGGCAAGCTGGCTGTTAACAAACCTGCGCCAGGTACCCAGTGGATCTTCGTTGGCTTCCAGTTCATTGACCGGGGTGTCAAGTTCCTGTTCCAGTTGCGGAGGCACTCCCCAGCACCAGCCTTCAATAAGCACGATGTCGGGCGGGCTATTGATCACAGGCCATTCGGTTACCGGGCGGGGATCATCAGTTGCTTTATTAAATCTTGGTAAAGAAACGGTACCGTATTCCCGCAGCCTCGCCAGCGTGGCCAGAGCCAGTGGCGTGTTGTGGGTGCCGGGTACCCCTCGTGTGGCGAGCAGAGGGTGCACTTTAATGGCCAGTGCGTTACGGTCTGATTTGGGTAAATAGAAATCGTCGAGAGAAACCGTGACCACGTTCAGGCCATGGGCCTGGCCAAGATAGAACACCAGAAAATCACACAAAGTCGACTTTCCAGAACCCTGACAGCCGTTAACACCGACGAAAAAGGGTCGCCTTGCACCACTGCAGTGCGACTTAATTTCATCCGCCAGCGGTATGAACCAGTTTTGTGCAGTCTGTCGATAAGTTTCGGGTAATTGGTGCTCTGATAAAAAGCTGGCTATGTCCATCGCGCTACCTTATCTGTGCCGTTTTCACACGGTTTTTCTAAAGATAAGGTTACAACAATTGTGCCAACTCACAAGCTTGGCTTAATGTCTGTGGGTATCCGGACAGGCAAAGCCCAACGCACAGAGAAAGGGCGAACCCGGTTTAATCCGGGTTCAGAGTGTTGATAAAGTCTGGTTATTCACATTAAACACTCTGCAGACTGGAGACAAACGTAGCGAGCGAAGAAAGTGCAAGGAAAAAGTCGCCAAAAAACCGCAGTTTACAAATGGTAAATGAGGATTTTGAGAAGACTTTTGACGCCGCAATTTCGAGCGCAGTAGTTTGTCATCAGTATTAACCCGGTTTAACCCGGGTTGTCCGTTGGGCAGGCCGAGGGTGGTTAAGGTCTCGGCTCAGGCACGGGTAGCGATGAGCACAGCCCGCTGAGGAGCCGGATAGCCCTCGATGGTCAGACTGGGGTCTTGAGGGTCAAGAAAATCTGCCAGAGACTGGGATTCCATCCAGTTTGTGGCCCGCTGTTCTTCAACCGTAGTGTGGTTGATATCGGCCAGTTTTACGTTGATAAATCCAACTCGCTCGAGCCACACTTTGAGTGCAGCAACACTGGGCAGGAACCAGACATTACGCATTTGTGCATAACGTTCACCAGCCATCAGGACGGTTTGTTCATCACCTTCAACAACCAGGGTTTCCAGCACCAGTTCACCGCCTTTACGCAGTTGGTGCTTGAGTTGCGTCAGGAACTGAATGGGATCTTTGCGGTGATAAAGCACTCCCATTGAAAAAACCGTATCGAAAGCGTTGAGCGGCTGCATTTGCTCAATACCGAGCGGTAAAAAGTGGATCCTGTCATCCTGATGAAAGTGCCGTATGGCCTGAAACTGGATAAAGAACAGTTGCGTTGGGTCGATGCCAAATACCCGACTCGGATTGTGGCCGAGCATGCGCCACATGTGATAGCCGCTGCCACACCCCACATCCAGAACGGTGCGACCGCTTAATTCACTGATGTGTGGGAGAACCCGTTCCCATTTCCAGTCGGAGCGCCATTCTGTATCAACATGCAGGCCATGAATAAAAAACGGCCCTTTGCGCCACGGCATAAATTGTCGCAGCAGCCCCTCAATCTGTTTGCGTGTATAGTCATTAACGTCCTGTTGTGTGCCGAAGGTAACCGATTGCAGCAAATCGACGCGGGAGGGTTCCGTTACGGGAAGTTTGTCCAGTAACCGGCACCACTTGTTAAATTCACCGTGAAGCTCCTGGCTTGCCCAGTGCTTCATCTGTGCGGGCAAGGTTTCCAGCCAGTGGGAAAGTGGGGTGCCAAGAAGCGCAGCGTAACTTTGTTCCAGCCAGGAGGAGAGCAACTTATTCAACACCAGTCTCCTTTGGGCCTTTAATTGCAATCAAAGACGTAAAATTAAAACATTTGAACCACATGACGACATCCTGAAAACCCGCATCTTTGAGCCGATTTTCGTGAACGGAAAATGTGTCTGTCAGCATGACATTCTCCAGCGCAGCGCGTTTCTGGCTTACTTCCAGTTCACTGTAGCCGTTATTGCGTTTGAACTGGTGGTGCAAATCTACCAGTAACTCGTTGCCTGCGGCCGAAGGGTGACGAATCTTTTCGGACAAAACCAGGATCCCGCCAGGAGTGAGGCCGTCAGCAATTTTCCTGAGCAGTGCCGGCCGGTCAGCGGGAGCAATGAACTGCAGGGTGAAATTCATGATCACCATGGACGCATTTTTTATTTCTGTCTGCTGTGCACTCTGGCACTGCACGTCAATGGCATTGGGCAGGGTAAAACTCTGGACAATTCGTTCACAGCGTTTTGTCATGGCAGGAGAATTGTCTACGGCAAAAATCTGGCAGGGGGTTTTGCTGGTCGCCCTGGACACAGACAGACTGGCAGCGCCCAGTGAGCAGCCCAAATCGTAAACGTTAGAGCCGGGAGTAACGTACCTCTGGGCCAGTTCGCCGATGGTATTGATGATGGTGTGATAGCCCGGTACCGATCGTTGGATCATGTCCGGAAAGACATCCGCTACCGCTTCGTCGAATTTAAAATCTTCTACCGAATTCATCGGCGCGGCGAAAATCTTGTCTTCCTTATGCACCTTATTACCCTGTGGTCCTCAAAAAACTGGCGCAATTTTACCTGGATCTGAACATTTGCCAATCCATTCGGCATAAAACAGCATTGGCCCTGAGGTTGCGCATTGTGTTGATGAATGCTTTTAGTCTAGAGTATTTACCTGTTAAAGTGCCAGAAAACACAGGGGCGAGTAGTAACGATGGCAGTCATTTTGGTCGCAGATGATCATCCCTTATTCCGAGAAGCATTGACCGGTGCGTTGTCACCGCATTTCAAAGGCACACGCTTTTTACAGGCTGACAGCCTTACTTCGATGATGGCTGAGCTTTCCTCCAACCCCGGTATTGACCTGCTGCTGCTTGATTTGTCGATGCCGGGGGCAGAGGGCTTTGTAGGCTTAAGCAGTGTCAGACAGGCCTACCCGAACCTTCCGGTGGCAGTTATTTCAGCCAATGAAGCTATCGAAACAGCGGCTCAGGTGATGAACCTCGGCGCACAGGGTTTCATTCCAAAATCGACGCCTACGGCAGAGATTGCAGAGGCGATTAGCCTGATCAGCCGAAAAGAGCAGTGGCTTCCGCAAGGGTTCAGGGAGCGGCTCAGGGAGATTGAACATGAATTGTGTGACACAGTGCAGCGGTTTCGACAACTGACGCCAAAGCAGATGCGTGTGCTGGGCTACGTTCGGCGGGGCCTGATGAACAAGCAGATTGCCCACGAAATGAATGTGACGGAAGCAACCATTAAGGCTCATATCAGTGCGGTTTTGCGTAAACTCGACATTCGATCCCGTACCCAGGCCGTGTTGCTGATGAACAAACACAATATCGATTTTGAACCCCGTAGCGGAAAGTCTGCATGATTGATAAATCGCTGCCACTGGTGGATTTGCATCGCCATTTGGATGGTAACATTCGGCCTTCAACTATCTGGTCACTGGCACAATTGCATGGTATCGCGTTGCCGGTAGCAAGTGAGTCAGAACTGGCTCCGCTTACCCAGATACAGGGCAGGACCTCCGATTTGCTGGCGTTTCTTGAAAAGCTCGATTATGGAGTTTCTGTACTGGCTGACGCCCAGGCGTGTTATCGGGTTGCTTATGAAAATATGCAGGATGCAAGTAAAGAAGGTCTGGATTACGTAGAGTTGCGCTTTTCCCCCTATTACATGGGCCGAAAGTTTGATGTGCCGGTAGCAGAGGTGGTTGAAGCCGTTATTGCAGGTGTAAGAGACGGTGAAAAAGCGTTCGGTGTCAAAGCCAGTCTTATCGGCATTCTGAGCCGCACGTTTGGTGCACAGGCCTGCTGGCAGGAGCTGCAGGGACTGCTTGCACACAAAGGCAGTATTGTCGCGCTTGATCTGGCAGGTGACGAATTGGGATTTCCGGCACACTTGTTTGAGCCGCACTTCAAACTTGCCCGTGACGCCGGTTGGCAAATCACTGTGCATGCGGGGGAAGCGGACGGGCCTGCCAGCATATGGAAGGCTATTCGCGAACTGGGCGCTACCCGCATTGGCCATGGTGTTGCGGCTAAAAATGATCCTGAACTGATAGAATATCTGGTCGCCAATGACATCGGCATTGAAAGTTGCCCAACCTCCAACTATCAGACTGCCACTGTGGCAGACACCCGTCACCATCCAATGAAAGACTTTTTGCAAGCCGGTGTTGCTGTCACGCTAAATACGGATGATCCCGGAGTTTCCGCCATCGATCTAGCCCATGAATACCAGCTTGCCTATGACGTTATCGGGTTAAGTGCTGAACAGCTTACACAAATCCAGCGTAATGGTGTTCACCAGGCATTTATTAGCGAGGCGGAAAAGCAGAGTTTGTTTAATGGCGCTTTACAGAGAGCGTCCGGTGACAGGGGATAAATGACGGGGCCCGCTCACGGGCCCCAGACTCTTGATTCAGGCAGCTTTGGACTTGCGGCGGGTTTTGGCCCCCAGGTTTGCTGTCAGCTCCTTGTGCTCGAAATCATCTACACTTATGATTTTCACGCGGGCTTTTTCCGTGCGGGTGAGCAGCTCGGCTTCCTGCTCTGATATAATACCGTCTTTGAGGGCTTCACGGGCCAGTTCATCCAGCCGCGTGAAGGGGAGTTTTAACCCTCGCTCTTTACAGATGCGTTCAAAAACAGGCTCACTGGCCAGCACGTCATCCAGCGTCTGTTCGAGTTCGCCAAACGGATTTCCTTCCTCACGTGTCAGGTATTGGCCATCCCCCAACCGGCTTCGTGCGAGACACGGCTTCTGCAGCATTTGTGCGATGGAATGTTCCAACTGGTCAGAAGGTTTTTTTACCCGGCGTCCAAACGGAAGAATCAGCACTTTTAAACCTGTCGCCAGCCATTTTGAAGGGAAGTTTTCAAGCAATTCAATGATGGCCGTTTCCATGTCATACAGGGTATTCTGCAGCGCCCAGTGCATCAAAGGCGCGTCTTCCTGCAGGCGACCATCCTCGTCGTAACGTTTCAGCGTGGCGCTGGCCAGATACAACCCGCTGAGTATGTCTCCCAGGCGCGCAGAAAGGCGTTCACGGCGTTTGAGCTCGCCACCCAGCACTGCCATGCAAACGTCAGATAAAAAGGCCAGATTGGCGCTGTATCCCTGTAGCAACTGGTAGTACCGGGCGGTGTCGTCAGCAAACGGAGCCTGGGAGAATCGTCCGCCGGTCAGTGAAAACCACACACTGCGAATCTTGTTTGCCAGGGCAAAGCCAATGTGCCCAAATACCGCTTTGTCGAATGCTTCCAAACGTTCCTGGCGATCTAACAGGCTGGCTGCCCGAATCTCATCCAGCACGTAAGGGTGGCAACGCATGGCGCCCTGACCGTATATCATCATATTTCGGGTCAGAATGTTTGCCCCTTCCACGGTAATGGATATGGGGGCCCCCTGGTAGCTGCGGCCGAGGTAATTGTTCGGCCCAAGCATGATGCCTTTGCCGCCATGAACATCCATTGCGGCATTGATCACTACGCGCATTTTTTCGGTAAGGTGATATTTGCTGATAGCGGAAATCACCGAAGGCTTTTCTCCCAGATCAACACCAACTGTGGAGAACCGGGTTACGGCGTCCATCAGGTAGGCATTGCCGCCAATCTGAGCCAGCATTTCTTCAACCCCTTCCATATGGCCGACCGGAATGCGAAACTGACGACGGATACGGGCATAGGCACCAGTCGCAAGCGCGCAGGTTTTGGCACCACCGGCAGCGGTAGAGGGCAGGGTAATACAGCGGCCAACCGACAGGCACTCCATCAGCATGCGCCATCCCTTGCCCGCCATTCTGGGGCCACCGATTATGAAATCCAGTGGTACAAAAATGTCCTTGCCGCGCACCGGACCGTTCTGGAACGGTGTATTGAGAGGCAGGTGCCGGCGGCCGATTTCCAGCCCTTCGGTGTCCCGTGGAATCAACGCACAGGTAATGCCCAGTTCTTTGGTTTTGCCCAGCAAACCGTCGGGATCCTGCAGTTTAAATGCAAGGCCGATTACGGTGGCTACTGGCGCCAGGGTGATGTAGCGTTTGTCGAAGGTCAATCGCATACCCAGAATTTCTTCACCCTGCCATTCGCCTTTGCAGACAATGCCGACATCAGGAATGGCCCCAGCATCGGAACCGGCCTCCGGCCCGGTTAAGGCGAAGCAGGGGATTTCTTCACCGCTGGCCAGCCGGGGGAGATAATGGTCCTGTTGTTCCGGGGTGCCATAATGCTGAAGTAATTCTCCTGGCCCCAGTGAGTTTGGGACCCCTACCGTGCTGGAGAGCACGGCGCTGCAGCCTGCCAGTTTCTGCAGAACCCGGGACTGTGCAAACGCAGAATACTCCAGGCCGCCGTATTGCTTTTTGATGATCATGGCAAAAAATTTATTATCTTTGAGGTATTGCCAGATTTCAGGCGAGAGGTCGGCATCCTTGTGGTTGATTTGCCATTCATCAACCATGCTGCACACACGGTCAACCGGGCCATCCAGAAATGCCTGTTCTTCCTGGGTGAGACGCCCTTTGGGGATAGCGTGCAGTTTATCCCAGTCTGGCGCACCACTGAAAATGTCACCGTCCCACCAGACCGTGCCTGCGTCAATGGCTTCCTGTTCTGTGGAAGACATTTCCGGCATCACCTTGCGGTAAAAACCCAGTAGCTTTGCGCTTATGTGGGGGCGGCGAATATCCGCAACCGCCAGGGGGACAGTGATAACCAGATATACGAGCCAGCCAAATACGCCAATATCCCCGAAGATTGAGCCCAGTACCATGATGCCTGCAGTGACGGCAACGGTATTGAACAGACTCATGCGATGGTAACAGGCAATTGCAAGTGCAATTACGAACACTACAAACCAGATTAAATCTGCCATACGTCTCTCCTGACTTAGAATCATCAGGCCTGACCGTTTAGCTGAGCAGGTTAGTTTTTGGCTTGTAGTGTATGAAATCAACAATGCTATCAAGCTAATAGTGACTAAACTGTTCTATTCGAGGTCAGACCAGCATAGCCTTAAAGCTATAGTTTCAGTGGGCAAAGATCAAGAAATGAGGCGCCAAAGAGGCGCTAATCGTGACACAGAAGTACATGAATATGTACGCGGAGAACCGGGTACAGGCCCTAGTTAACAGGAATATAGCTGCTCAGCTTCAAATCGCCCTGTTCCTGGCCGTCTTTGAATTGCTGTAAGCGCACCAGATTGTAGTCAAGGGTAGGGGCAAACCACGCAAAGGTTTCACGGCTGCTGGCCTGGCGTACGATTTTCACCTTGATGGTGTCCAGCCGACCAAATGGAACCTCTATATTTTCCTCACCCACAACGTCTATCTGATAGGTTTTTGGTTCGCCCCGGTAGTTGATGAAGTGATAGGCCATTGAGCGCTTGCCAGCCGCCAGTTGGAGCGGAACATCAATACGGTATAACTGATTGTCCGTTTCGTTGTTCCATGGCAGGGAAGCTTGGTCGCTGATGGTGATTGTCGGCTCGGGCTGCTGGGAAAATTGTACTGTTAAACTGCTGTCCCGGCCTGTCCCTTTGCGTTTGTACCGGTATTCAGCGGGAACAAGTTTGCCGCCACGAAGATGAAAAACCGAGTATTCAAAACGTTCGTCAGAAAGGAAAAACTTACTTACTTCTGAAGAGTAGGTAAGAGCATACTGCTGGGGAGCAAGTTCCTGTAATTTTATCTCTGCAGTACCAACGTCATCCCCCCATTTGTAGGCGGTGTATTTGGCATGAAACTGAACGAGGGATTCCGGTACGTCATCGGCATGGGCGGTGAAGCCGAAGATCATCAGCATTACCGTGACGATGAACTTCGGAAAAAAGTGCAATTTAGTCGCTTGCATAGCCGGATAACGGAAGAATTTCATTGTCGAGCACCGCCTTATTGTCGTTCATTGTCAGTCGGCCACTACAGTACCAGTGCAATACCAAGGGGTAAATCCGGCGCTCCTGCTCCTGAACACGCTGCGCCAGTTCTTCTGCGGTATCGTCTTCAAAAACCGGGACCCGGCTTTGAATGATAACCGGTCCACCATCAAGTTCCGGGGTAACAAAATGCACGCTCACCCCATGCTCGGTATCGCCATTGTCGATGGCACGCTGGTGGGTATGTAAACCTTTGTACTTGGGCAACAAAGATGGGTGAATGTTCAATAGCTTACCGGAAAAGTGATCAACAAATGCGGGGGTAAGGATGCGCATGTAGCCTGCCAGGGCGACGACATCAGGGGCGAGTGCGTCGATTTGTGCCTGCAATGCATGGTCAAAAGATTCACGGTCAGCGAACGTTGTATGGTCGATGCAGTAGGCGTCTATACTGGCTTGCCGTGCACGCTCAAGGCCATAGGCATCCGGCCTGTTTGATATGACACCAACAATGCGGGCATTTAACTTGCCCGCGCCGATGGCGTCTATCATGGCCTGCAGGTTTGAACCATTACCGGATATCAGAACACAGATTTTTGCACAGTCAGACATAATTTAACGGATCTCGACTTGCTGATCGCCGTCTTTGGCTTCTACCGTTCCAATCAACCAGGCATTTTCGCCCTGCTGATTCAACAGCGATAACGCTTTATCGACGTCCTGTTCATCCACAACCAGAACCATTCCCACACCACAGTTAAAGGTGCGGTACATTTCGTGACGAGTCACGTTACCGTTTTGCTGAAGCCAGCTGAATACCGCAGGCCACTGCCAGCTTTGCTCGTCAATTACAACTTTGGCGTCGTCGGGCAATACACGGGGAATATTTTCCCAGAAACCACCACCGGTTATATGCGAAATGGCACTTACCTTGACTTCTTCAAGCAGTGCCAGTACCGATTTGACGTAAATTCGGGTAGGCTCCAACAGATGATCGATAAGGGGTTTACCTTCCAAATCCTGCTGAACGTCGGCATTACTGACTTCGAGAATTTTGCGGACCAGTGAATAGCCATTGGAGTGGGGGCCTGATGCGCCCAGTGCAATCAGCTTTTGCCCGGCCTTTACCTGACTGCCGTCGATGACGTTGTCTGCTTCAACCACGCCCACACAGAAGCCGGCAATATCGTAATCACCGTCATGGTACATGCCGGGCATCTCTGCGGTTTCGCCGCCAATCAGTGCGCAACCTGCCAGTTCACAGCCTTCACCAATACCAGTTACGACTGAAGCTGCGGTATCAACGTCGAGTTTACCGGTGGCGTAATAGTCGAGGAAAAATAATGGCTCAGCCCCCTGGACAATCAGGTCGTTCACGCACATGGCCACCAGGTCGATACCCACACCCTGATGCCGGTTGGCGTCCATTGCAACGCGCAATTTGGTGCCTACACCGTCGGTACCGGATACCAGCAGCGGGCGTTTGTATTTTGCAGGGATCTCACACAGAGCGCCGAATCCGCCGAGTCCGCCGCGAACTTCCGGACGGTGGGTACGTTTGGTTACGGATTTGATACGTTCGACAAGCTGGTTACCGGCATCAATATCGACTCCGGCATCTTTATAACTCAGAGAAGTTTTGTTTTCGCTCACGGTTTTGCCCTGGTGCTCTGGGTGAAAAACGCGGATTCTACCAGTAAGTGCTGGTAAGTCCAATCGCCAATGTTACTGCTTATTATTGAAGACAAAAATTTGCCACTTTTAAGATGAAAATATTTCGTAAATAGAACACAATGGCACCCATTTTTTCATGCATTTGACTACAGTGTAGTAGCGATTGCGGTTACGGAGTGACAAAAGGTTTTGATTACCAAAGTGAGAAACGTGTTCAGTAAATGTGCGGTTGCCGCCTTGCTGACAATGTTGCTGGCCGGCCTGGCAGCCCCCACTGTGGCGACCGAAGTGGTCGAAACCAACAGAGCCAAAATTCCTGTGGCTGATCAAAGCAGGGAATCTTTGTCTCGGGCCAGTCGTGAGGCGTTAGCCCAGGTAGTGGTTAAAATGAGTGGCAAGCGGGATTCGGTCAAAAATCCTGTGCTCAGTGCAGCAATTCGAAATCCTACTAAATTATTGCGTTCCTACCAGTTCGAAGTTATTGACCAGACCCTTTATCTGGTAGCGGACTTTGACGCCGAGAGTATTGAATCTATTTTAAGAACCGAAGGGTTTCCAATCTGGGATCAGCGTCGCCCGGACGGTTTGCTTTGGCTGGCGCTGGAGCAGGATAACGGCAATCGCGTGATTCTCGATGAAGCCAACAGTCGCGAGCTGGGGCAGGTCATCACAACCACTGCCGAGCAGCGTGGGGTGCCAGTTTCCATGCCATTGATGGATATCACTGATTCTCAGGCCATATCCATATACGATGTGTGGGGCCAGTTTGCCAGTTCCCTTACTCAGGCTTCGCAACGCTATGGTGCGGACTTTGTTCTCGGCGCAAGAATTTACCGCAACGACGGATTGTCTTCAGCCGAATTTTCACCTTCTGGTTCAGGCGAACCTGGTGATGGGGGCAATGAACAGGAAGATGCCTTATACCGGGCTCTGGCAAATGAGCGCCAGGCTAAGCTTCAGGGCAGGGCGTCGTTCAGTGATGAAGAGTTCCGCGCTATGAATGCCAACACCGGAGAGGGGGACTATGCTCTGGATTGGGTATTAATCGGCGGCGACAAAGTGCACGTTGGTACTCTGTATGGTGAATCACCGGTTCAGTTGAGCGAAAATCTTCTGCACGAATATGCCGATTTTCTGGCAGGAAAATTTGCGATAGTCCCGGTGGATGAACCCGGCGAAGCGAGTTCGGTGGAAATTTCGGTTGCCAACCTTGACTCCCTCAACCGCTACGTTGAAGCGCTGCGCTATCTCAATAGTCTGTCGGTTGTTGACGCGGCAGTATTGGAACAACAAAGTGGCTCTGTGGGCACGTTCCGTCTGGGACTTATCGGGTCTTTTGAGGATTTTGCGACAGCCGTTGCACTGGAAAACCATTTACAACCAGTGACGGATGGCGCCGGGCAAAGGGTTGAAGGCAAGCATTATTACTGGAATGACTAATCATGCAGTTGCCCTTGCCAGTTACGTTACCCAATGATGAAACTTTTAAAAGCTTTGTAGAGGCCAAAAATACCGAGCTGGTTGGTCTGCTTAAAAACATCGCGAACGGAGTTCCGGACTGGCAGGCCAATGAAGGGCTGAAAACGGTACGTCGACTACGCATACCCATGGTCAACATTATCGGCAGCCCGGGTAGGGGCAAAAGCCATTTGCTTTATGCGGTGTGTCATCAGTTGGCCCGACGTAACGTCAGCCACAGTTACCTCAACCTCGACGAGGCCGCAGACTGGCCTCCAAACGCATTTGAGGGCCTGGAATCCCTTTCCCTGATTTGCCTTGACAACATTCAGAGTATTGCCGGCAATGCCCGGTGGGAAGAGGCGTTGTTTGACCTAATCAACCGTGTGCTGGAAGTGAACCAGGGGCTATTGGTTTGCACGTCTGAACTGGGCCCGTCACACCCGGATTTCGTGCTGCCGGATTTGCGCTCCCGACTGGGGTGGGGCGTAACCTATCAGCTTCAGGCACTGTCTGATGAGCATCGTAAACAGGTAATTCGAAAACGGGCTCAGCAACGGGGGCTTAAACTCTCGGAGCAGGCTTTGCAGTTCTTACTGCATCACAGTGATCGTGATTTGCCCAGTCTGATGTCGTTGCTGGAAAGGTTGGATAACCGGTCGTTGCAGGAGCAAAAAAAGCTTTCTGTTGCGATGGTCAAAAGAGAGCTGGACCTTGGGTAGGCCCAGCTAGCCAATTCAGTGCGCCGGCAGCTTCAGAGTCTGTTCAAACGAGGGAACGGCAAAAAATTGCGGAGTTGCCGGCGGTAGTTCATTAATAGGTATCAGGAAGTTACCGGGTGCAGAGTACAGGACATCAAACCATGATACTCCTGGCGGAAGCAGTTCAGCATCAGGCAATTGTAGCTGGATCGCATCCACATCAAGTTCGGGCAACACCCGGTTCACGGCATATTTCACTCTTGGCTGCACCGATGGGTCATTGATGCGATCACGCTGTCCCCAGGTGATAGATAAATCGCCGCGGTTGATAGCGTCACTGGAAAATACGCCGACATCGGAAGAAACACCAAGCCGGTAAAGCATCATAAAGCGCTCAACCAGCGTAGCGTAATCCTCTCTTGCGGTATAGTAGGAATAGAAGGAAGCGGCACCGTCCCGTTCAAAATCCCAGGCGACTTCTTCAGCCGTAATGGCCAGTTGGTCAGAGGTGGCGTCTGCGCCACCGTAGTTGACCTGTGCCAGCTCTTCCAGCATGGTAGACATCAGTGGATGCGCCAGAATCAGGCCATCAGACTGGGGAGCATTTTCATATACGTAGGACAGCGGGGTTTCATTATCCGTTAAGCTCGACCAGCTCGTGGGTGGAAAAAAATCATTGGCGTGGGCGAGTTCGTGATAAAGAAGCCAGGAGATAGCTTGCTCGATGCCCAGCAAAGTGCGGCTGTTACGCAGTTCTGCAGCAAGTCCGGGCTGAGGATAGTAGTATTGTTGATTTTTCACATAGCGCCAGGTGGTTACATAATCCAAATCAAGGCCAAATTCACTGCGATAGTCCGGCTCGGTATTTACCGTGTCCCGTTCTTCCGGCGTGCGCCAGAAATTGTTCGCATCCAGGTAAATAGCTCCCGTGACCACCCAGTAAAATGACGGCCTTACTTCATAGGAAATGACGATGGCTGTGGTGGCGCGCAACATGTTAATCAAATCTTCACTGGCACTGGAATACGCAAGAAAATCGCGCAACGCGTCGCCCATCCAGGGGTGAGAAACATAGGTTCTGTCCAGAATGTCGTCTATTGTTGGGGTGTCGGTTACCTGGCCTATCAACGGCAATTTCTCAAACGTGCACGAGCGGGACAGCTGATTGTTATAGACACAGTCAGATAAGGCCTGGGCGTATGGGCTGTCAGCGCGGTAAGGTTGCATCTGTTCGGTGACTATCAGGTCGCTGGAAGGAAAAAAACCGTTGCTGTTGACGTCGGCGTTTTTCACCACAATCAGAGTAGAATCGCTGGCCTGATGGCCGTCACTGAAGCTTACGGTTGCCTCATACTCAATAACCGAATCCTGCAGTACCTGCGGAGCTTTAAAAAAAATGCGTTTGCTGGGGGTGCCTACATCATCGTATTTAACGTCGACAGCCTGGGGGCCCTGTAATTGCGTCCAGCTTATCTGCCGCACACTGGCGTTGCGGTTGGTGTCCAACTGCAGTGATACCCGCCCCCCCTCAGTGGCTTGATGAGCAAGTCTTACAATGACTGCGGGGGACGTGCCCTCAACAACAGTCAGAGTGACGGTTTTACTTAACCGGGTGCCGGAATTCAGCGTGGCTTCAACGTCAATACTGAAATTACCCGTTTTTGTTGCATCAAAACCTATGGCCTGGGTGTGCGGCGCCAAAATTGGGAAAGCCGCATCAGAAACGGACCAGGTTACCGTTTCGATTGGGCTTTGATCCGAAGCTGTTACTGCCAGTGCGACTGAATCGCCTTTAACTACCCGCAGTGACCCGGTAATTTCCAGAGCCAGTTGCGTATCGGTCTTACCTGAGGTTGTGTCGGGGCTTCCGGAACCACCACAACCCAATAACAACAACGTAAACAGTGCCACCAACCATAGCTTCATTACTTCCTCCCTTCAAAGCGCTCCCGCTCTTCCTGCATTACCGTTTTGAGCTTTTTTAGTCCAAGACCCAACTCACGCCCGCGTTTGCGCGCAAATACGCTGCAGCCGATGAACATGCCGATACAAAGGGCGAGTTCAACCAACGCATAATATCGCTCAGACTCTACCGCATAGATTACGGTAAGGCTATGCAGAAGGTAAAACAAAACCACGAAATTTGCCCAGGCGTGGGTGTAAGGTTTGGCCGTAATAATGCCCGGCAGTGGCAACAGCAAAGGCAGCACATAGACAATACCAACGAAAACCGGTGAATACTGAAACTGTTTCTGAAAATAAAATTGCCACAGGATGATCCAGGCAATCAGCAGTAAATGACTGCACAAGGCGAGATAACGATAAAAACGCGTAGAGGACGACATGAATTACTCCGTTAAGATGAATGCAACTGGCTTAGTTGCCGGGCAAGGCTGGCCAGTCTTTTTCCCTGGGCTACACACAAGGATTGCTCATCGGCGCTGAGTCCGGGGGCGGAACCGTTTTCGACATGAGTGGCACCATAGGGGGAGCCCCCTGTTGTGGTGCTATGCAGTTCCGGTTCCGAATAGGGCAATCCACATACCACCATGCCGTGATGTAGCAGTGGCAACATCATTGTCAGTAAAGTGGATTCCTGTCCGCCGTGCATACTTGAGGTTGAACTGAACACACAGGCAGGCTTGTTGATGAGTGTACCTTTTAACCAAAGATGGCTGCTTGAGTCGATGAAGTGTTTTAGTGGCGCCGCCATGTTGCCAAAGCGCGTGGGGCTGCCTAGTGCCAGTGCACTGCAAGCCGTCAAATCATCCAGTGTGGCGTATGGAGGACCGTTTTCGGGCAGTGGGCCGGGCGGTGCATCACCGTGAGTTGCCAGCGGCGGAACAGTTCGTAGCATAGCAGTAGCCCCGGCGGATTCGACACCGGTTGCAATAGCCCGGGCGAGTTTGGCGGTTGCTCCGTTACGGCTGTAATACAGAATAAGGACCGGCCCCATTAAAGAATTTCCAGCACGGCTTCAGGAGGCCGTCCGATGCGGGCGCGGGCACCGTTTATTACTACCGGACGTTCCAGCAGTTTGGGTGTCTCTGCCATAGCTTGAAAATACGCATCCTCACTGACGTTTTCCAGGTCCAGCCCGGCCTGCTTAAATTCGGCTTCTTTGGTTCTCATCATCGCAGTAACGGTTTTGAGATTGAGTTTTGAATAAAGTGTCCGAAGTTCATCAACCGTCAGTGGGGTTTTCAGGTATTCGATCACGTCGGGTTCAACGCCTTGTTCCTGGAGTAAGGCGAGTGTTTGACGGCTTTTGGAGCAGCGAGGATTGTGCAGTATGGTAACTCTGGACATAATCATTATCGTTGTGTTGAGATAGCTGCATTGTATATTGCTGACCTGGACCAATCCACCCGCAGACGTAAACTCCTGCTGGCAGTGGTTGGATGAGTGAATGCGAGGTGGAAAGGGCTGTGCAAAATAAAGTCAGTAAAGGCCTGGGTTATCTGGCTGTGGCGCTGTTGGGAGTATTGGCTGCGGTTGCCGGGGTTGTCAGCTATCAGGCCGGCCGGGTGGATTTTGAAACGGTTACCGGCAAGCAGTATCGCTGGGAAACGCTGGAGCAACAATGGGTAGTAGTGAATTACTTTGCTGAATGGTGTTCACCGTGCCTCAAGGAAATTCCCGAACTTAACCATTTTTTCCGCACCAGGCCCGGGGATGTGCAGCTTTTTGGCGTCAGTTACGACCTTCTTTCAGTGGCGGATGTACAGGCACTGAAACAAAAATATCATATAGAATATGACCTGATTGTGGCCGATGAAAATACCCGGCTCCCGGTCTCCAAACCTCAGTATCTTCCGGCCACATTTGTTATTGGACCCGATGGTACAATCGCTGCGGAATTGATGGGGGAGATATCCAGCAAGCGGCTCGTTGAGGTATTGGAAAAACTCAAGTCAAAGCCGCTTTAGACGTTCTTCCTCTTCCCTTAATTGCTTTATGCGGGCACGGATGCGCTGTTTTTCGAGGTGGCTTTCACCACTGAAATTGTAGGCGTACTGCAGTTCGTCCACGGCCCGGCTGTAGGCACCATACAGAGCGTAAACTTCTGCTTTGCTCTGGTGCATGTCCTGAAACTGTTTTGCCCCCTTGTAGGCTTCACTGAGCATCTGGTAGGCCAGTTCATGTTCCCTGTGGACCAGCAAAAAATCTTTCAGCAGCGCAATGGATTCCTCATACCGCCGGGCTTCGTTAAGGGCATTAGCCTGGTTGAGCACCAGAACCTGGTTTCGCGGGGTTCTTTGTAAATGGGGCTGCAGACGCGCTACAGCCTCATCGAATTTTCTCTGCGCCAGTGAAATATCGGTTGCAACATCAAGATAGAACAGGTTTTCCGGATCCTTGGCCAGCAGGTCGTCGATGATAATTTTACGGGCCTGGTCAAATTGTTCGTTGCGCAGGTAGGCGATGCCCAACCCATACAATCCGGCCTCCCGCATTGAATAGGTGCTTTTCTCCACCATTGCCTTGAAATACTCCAGGCTGTATTCCGAGTCAAATGTGTAGCGTGCCACTACCCGAGCCCTGGCCAGTTCGAAGGATAAATTCTGTGGCAGATTGACCGCAGGGTAATCGTCCACCCGGGATCGGGCATCAGCGATACGGCTTTCCGTCAGTGGGTGCGACAGCAATCTGGCAGGTGGCCTGGAAACCATCCGATACTGGCTTGCCAGGGTTGAGAAAAAGGTTGCCGCTCCCCGGGGATCAAAACCAGCCCTTGCCAGCATGGCGATGCCGATACGATCCGCTTCCTGTTCGTTTGAGCGGGTATAGTCAATCTGAAGTTGCGCCGATGCTGCCTGGCCTGCTGAAATTGCCGCCATTCCCGCTTCAGGGTTTGCGATAGCCAGGAGCACGCCTCCCAGCATAGATGCCAGCGCAAGGGGGGACGAACGTTGTTGTGCCTGCATGCGCCTTGCAATATGGCGCTGAGTGACGTGGGCAATTTCGTGCGCCAGAACCGATGCGAGCTCACTTTCATTTTTTGCCCGATAAATCAGCCCGGAATGAACACCAATGTGGCCACCGAAGAACGCGAATGCATTAATGTCGTTATTATTGACCCAAAAAAATCGGAATGGGAACTTGGCATTATCGGCATAGGCAACCAGCCGATTACCCAAATCCTGCAGGTATTCATCGAGGATTGGATCGGCAATCAGGGGGGCCTGGCTGCGCATTTGCCTCATTACGGCATCACCCACCAGGATCTCTTTATCCAGCGGCATGACTTCAGAGGCCACAACACCAATTTCCGGGAGAATGTTTTTGTCGTTTTGAGTCTGACTATGGGCGATGGCCGCTAAGCTCATCCCTAAGATAAAAAACCCGCTTTTGATTCCTTTACGCACTATTGATCTCATTAAATACGGTAAAAAAATTGAGTACTGCATTTTGCGCTCGTTCCGGTTAGAGCGAATAGAATGGCTGAGAGTTTCATTTTTCTGTCGCAATTTTTCGCTATTGTGCCGCACCTGCGGGCTGATTGCTACTGAGCCCGCTTGGATTGCCGATTTTGCGTATTGCCCCAAGCCGTGGGTTTACCCTATGATGCTAGGCATTATAAGGAGTTCGGTTAAAGGAACAGGACTATGTTGAGTGTGTTTGGTCGCTGGTATCGGCGCAAGTTTTCTGATCCCGATGCAGCGATGTTGCTCATCCTGATACTTTTGAGCACGGCAGTATTGCTGCTATGGGGGCAAATGATAATGCCGGTCCTGGTAGCGGCGGTCATTGCGTATCTGCTCGACTGGCCGGTGAATCGTCTGGTCAGGATTGGGGTGGGGAGGGGCTTTGCCTGTGGCGTTATGATGCTGCTATTCGTAGCCATTGCGGTGATGCTGTTTGTGGGGCTGGTACCGGTGGTGGCCCGCCAGAGTATTAACCTGATTCAGGAAACCCCGCTGATCTGGCAAAAAGCCCAGGACTGGGTGTTAACCCTGCCGGAAAAGTACCCCGATTACGTTCAGCTTAACCAAATCTATCAAATGATGGAAAGCCTTAATGAACGGTTAGTCGGGGTAGGAGAAAGCCTGATTTCTGCTTCTTTCAGCTCACTGATTGATGTCGCCGCGCTGCTGGTTTATCTCATCCTGGTGCCGTTGATGGTGTTTTTCATGTTGAAGGACAAATTTTTCTTCCTTGACAGTATTTCCCGTATGCTGCCGAAAGAACGCAGGCTCATTACCCAGGTTGGGCATGAAATGAATGCGCAAATCGCCAATTACATTCGCGGCAAGGTAATTGAGATACTGATTGTGGGTTCGGTGTCCTGTGTGACCTTCGTTCTTATGGACTTGCGTTACGCCATATTGCTGGGAGTGCTGGTTGGATTGTCGGTATTGATACCCTATATCGGAGCCGCTGTCGTAACCATTCCTGTGGCTGTAGTTGCCATGTTCCAGTGGGGCATTACGCCTGAATTCTGGTATTTGATGTTTGCCTATGGGGTGATTCAGGCACTGGACGGTAACTTGCTGGTACCATTGTTATTTTCTGAAGCGGTAAGTTTACACCCGTTGTACATTATCATTGCTGTGCTGTTTTTTGGTGGGTTATGGGGGTTTTGGGGTGTGTTTTTTGCCATCCCGCTGGCCACCCTGGTGAAAGCGGTGATCACCGCTTGGTCCTCTTCGCCGGAGCAGGAAAAGTTTCCAGATGCTACTGCCCCGTAGGGCAGACGTTTCAGAGTTTGCCAGACTAAGGTTTTCGCGGGCGTTCAGCCCGCCGGGCTGACTAATCCAATTGCAGGTTGCTGACGGTAACCGACACGTTCTCAGCCCCGGCCTGAATTTCCTGCATAACCGCAGCTACTCCCTGGATCTGTTCCAATCCCCGTTGGGTAGTCCCGGAAACGTCCTCCATAAGTCTGGTAGCATTTAGGGTCAGGGCTTCATTTCTGAGCACCACTTCGTTAATTTCATGTGTCGAGTCGTTGGTTTTGGCTGCCAGGCTTCGTACTTCATCGGCAACCACGGCAAACCCGCGCCCCTGTTCACCGGCTCTTGCGGCTTCGATAGCGGCATTCAGCGCAAGCAAATTGGTTTGCTCAGCAATTGCACTGATGGTCGAGACAATGGCTGATATATTTTTGGACTGCTCGTTTAACGAATTGATCGACGTCATCGCACTGGTGACTTTTTCCGTTATCTGGCTCGAAGTCTCGACGGCAAGGCGCAACTGCTCGCTGCCCTGTTGTGCAATCTGCTCGGTCTCTACCGAAGTAGACTGGGCAATTTCCGCGGCCTGCGTAATGCTGAGTTCCCGATCGACCTGGGCGGTTACATCCGAGGCAAACTTAATTACTTTTACCACGCGCCCCGCGTCATCGAACACCGGATTGTAGGTGGCCTCTATCCAGACAGGTTGCCCCCGTTTATTCTGACGCTGGAACCGGCCACTTTTGAATTCGCCATTTTCCAGTTGTTCCCAGAATCCTGGATTTTGTTCGTAGAACCCGGGTTTGCAAAACAGTCGGTGGTGCTTGCCTTTTATTTCGTGCAGTTCGTAGCCTACGGCATTAAGAAAGTTTTGGTTAGCATTAATTATCTCACCTTTTGGCGTGAATTCTATTACCGCATTGGAACGGTCGAGCGCGTCGAACACCGCGTTTTTGTCTGTAAGGGCGTTTCTTTCTGCTGTGATATCGGTTGCAATCTTGATGATTTTGACAACTTCTCTGTGCTGTATTACCGGAAAATAGGTGGCGTTTAACCACACTGCACTGCCGTCTTGTTTCACGCGCTGAAATTCACCGGATTGAGCCTTGCCGGAACGCAGCCTTTCCCAGAATTCCTGATATGACCGGGAGTTTTTCTGTTGCGGCGGGCAGAACATACTGTGATGCTTGCCCTGAATTTGTTCAAGGCTGTAGCCAACGGTGGCCAAAAATAGCGCGTTGGCGCTCAGAATGGTGCCGTCAGGGCTGAATTCTATATTGGCCACGGCGTTGTTGATGGACTCAACCACTGCTTTCAACTGCTCATTCTGTTCGCTGAGTGCCTGAATTTTATTGTTATGTTTGGTAAACAGCATGCAATGCATTCCTCTTGAGGTGCTTTCAATAGACTTCCATTTCCGCTTTTCCCTGAGTTTGTCGTTATTAAGGTTTGGGCCATTAAATGGGGCTGTAGGGGGGGTATTCTAGTGGTAGAGGTGGCAGGATAGGTGTTGGTTTTTATACGTAGGTATTGAGCAGGGCGCAGCATACGGAGGCTGCGCCAAGGACAAGTGCTGCCCTTCGGGTTCACTCTGAGTGCTTACATGACTGCGTTGTTCGCCATTTACTTAGCTGACTAAGCTTCATGGCTCTCGCCACAGCAAAGATCAACAGGCCCTAGAGTCTGTTGAGGAAATCGAGCACCACCTGATGGTGATCTTTGGTTTTGAATTTATCAAACACTTTGATAATTTTGCCGCTTTCGTCGATCAGAAAGCTGATGCGATGAATGCCGTCGTACTCTTTGCCCATGAATTTTTTACGGCCCCAAACACCGAACGCATCGGCAACGGAATGATCCTCGTCCGACAGCAGAGTAAAATTCAGACTTTCCTTCTCGATAAATTTGGGCAGGCGTTTTACCGCGTCCGGGCTGATTCCCAAAACCACCACATTGTGACTTTCCAGCTCTGATTTAACGTCGCGCAGGCACTGGGCCTGAACCGTGCATCCTGGTGTCATGGCTTTAGGATAGAAATACACCAGTACTTTCTTACCGGACAGGCTGTTAAGAGTAACAGTCGAGCCATTCTGGTCGGGCAGGGAGAACTGTGGGGCGCTGTCACCAGCTTGCAGTGTGTTCATGGTTGTCCTTCTTGTGTTTGTCGACGACCTTCCCGGTCAGGTTGAGGCTGTCGAATAGGAGTTTGAGAGAGTATTCCAGTTCGCCAAAATCCACCGAATCCGGAATGCTGACCACAAATTTACAGCGCATCATCTCAAGCCCCGACGCTTTGTCGGTAAAAGTGCGTTGTCGGAACGCGCTGATAGATGCGTTACGGTCGGCAAAAAAACCGGTCACGGATTTGATCAGTCCTGCTGCGTCTACTCCGCTGAATTCGACGTCGAACAGGTGCTCCAGGTTTTGCTTGGCGTGATGGCTGGTACGTTTCATCATCGACAGCAGATCAAGGCGTTGGCAAAGGGGGGGGAGCAGGCATTCGGCTTTGGTGATTGCCTGATGGGAACCTTCCAGGATCATGGTCAGGGAAAATTCTCTGCCGTAAATAGCCTGGCGACTGTCGAGGATATTGCAATGCACTTCGGACACGGTAGAGGCTATCTCGCTCAATATACCGCTGTGGTCGGTGCCCAATATGGTCACAATTAATTGATGCTTCATGGGTTTTCGGTTCCAAAGTAACAAGCGGAAATGGTATCACAGAGTTTTTTTGCTGTGCCAGCGCTAAAGGGTTGGAAATAATCTTAAAATTGCCCGCCGGATTGCTTGTGTTTAGTGCCTCAGATAATTAACATGTGCGCTCACAAAAAGCGGAGAGATTATGTTTACAGGCAGTTACGTCGCACTGATTACACCGATGAATGACCAGGGCGAAATCGATTACGCCGCGCTGGAAAAACTGGTTCAGTTTCATATCGAACAGGGTACCCACGGTATCGTATCAGTCGGCACTACCGGTGAATCAGCAACTTTACCCTTTGAAGAGCACATAGATGTGGTCAAGCGCACGGTAGCAATGGTGGGCGGGAAAATTCCGGTGATTGCTGGCAGTGGCGCGAACTCGACTGCAGAAGCAATTTTTTTGAGCGAGCAAATGGCTGGGCTCGGCGTGGATGGTTTTTTGAGTGTGGTTCCATATTACAATAAACCCCAGCAAGCTGGCATGATTGCCCATTTTAATGCCATCGCAGACGCCACCGATGTGCCTGTGCTGCTGTATAACGTCCCGGGGCGCACTGTTGCGGACATGTTACCGGAAACCGTCGCTGAATTGGCAAAGCACAAAAACATTGTGGGGCTTAAGGATGCTACCGGTGATATAGACCGCCTCAAGCAAACTCAGGCGCTGGTGGAAGACGATTTTCTGCTGTTAAGTGGTGATGACGCCAGCAGTTGTGAGTTTTTGTGTGAAGGCGGTCATGGGGTTATTTCTGTTACGGCAAACCTGGTACCGAATGCCATGGCCCGTATGTGTGACGCAGCACTAAACAAAGAGTTTGACCAATGCCGTCGTATCAATTCGGAAATTGAACTTCTTCATGATGCCTTGTTCGTTGAACCCAACCCGGTGATGCCTAAGTGGGCTTTATACAAAATGGGCCTGATTCAAAGTGCAGTGTTAAGATTGCCCATGGTTTTACCGGAACTTGCCAGCCAAAAACATATCGAAGACATATTAAAACAATATCAAATGATTTCTGGTTAAGAGGATAGCCAATGAACAAATCCCTGGCTTTAGTAAGTGGCCTTCTGGTTGTGGCCCTTACAGGCTGTTCGAGCCAAATGGAAAGAAAAACCGCTTCAGGCAGTTATGAATATCTGAAAGCAGAGCAACAAGCTGTGCTGAAGGTTCCGGCGGACCTGCACAGTCCAGATTATTCCGGTGACTATGAATTACCTCAGTTGGGCGCTGGCGCTGATCATTCCCTGATTGGGCGTGAGCTCTCCGTGCAGTCACCTACACTGGTGTTGCCGCTGGTTGCCGGATCACGGGTGGAAGATGGAAATCAGTCCGCTACAATCTGGTTTGATCAGGTTGATGACAGTCAGCCTCTGAACCAGGCAATCTGGAATTCTTTGTTGGCTTACCTTGAACAACAGGGCATCGGAGTGGAAAGTTTCGATCCTGAAGCTGGTGTTCTTGTTACCGACTGGATGGTGCAGGATATGGGGGAAGATGCCAGCTGGTATGATTTCTCCGATGAAACCCATCAGACTGAACGCCGCTTTGAATTTTCTATGGAAGTGAAGCCTCATGGTCGAACAGCGGCACTGCATGCTGAGTTGAAAGACTACAGGGAAACCTTGGGCGAGGACGTCAAGAGTGACCTTCTGGCTATGCAGGAACGTCGTGAAGAAGTAGATGTACTGAACAAGGTTATCAATCACTATGAGTACCAAATTCGGCTGGAAGACAGCCGTCGTCTGGCACAAATCCGCCAGGGGCTGAATACCGAGTTGGGTTATGACAGCGATGGTGCTGCTGCCTTTATTGTCAACGCTGGTTATGATATCGCCTGGCCCCGGTTGTTACTGGTGCTGAGGAAACTTGGTTTTGATGTGAAAGATTTGGATAAATCCACTGGTTTGCTGTTTGTAACCTACAACGGTGCGGATGAGAGTTGGTGGAAGGGGTGGTTCTCCGATGACGGAGAATTGCTTGAACAGGATGATTACCGGCTTCGGGTTGGCAAGATGGGTGAGAAAACCTCGATCACTTTTATGAATAATGAAAGTAAACCCTTTGAGCCCAACGTTGTAGCCGACATTTATGACGCTTTCGTAGAGGCAATGTCGCAAGACAACCTTGATATTTAATTTTTGAGAGTAACCATGGAAAAACGCGAAGAATTGTACCGCGGTAAGGCAAAAACGGTTTATCTGACGGATGACAGTGATAAATTGATCCTGCATTTTCGTAACGATACCTCCGCTTTTGACGGCCAGAAAATTGAACAGCTGGATCGCAAGGGTGAAGTGAACAACAAGTTCAATCACTTTATTATGACCAAACTGGAAGATGCGGGCATTGCAACCCAGGTTGAAGCATTGGTTTCTGATACCGAGTCGCTGGTTAAGAAACTGGATATGATCCCGGTTGAATGCGTAGTTCGAAACGTGGCTGCCGGTTCTCTGGTACGTCGGCTGGGCGTTGAAGAAGGGTTATTGCTGGATCCGCCAGTGTTTGAGTTTTTCCTCAAGAATGACGCACTCCACGACCCTATGGTGAACGATTATCATATTGTTTCGTTCGGATGGGCCAGCGAAGCGCAAATTGCCGAAATGAAAGCTCTGACGTTCAAGGTGAATGCTGTACTGAAAGCATTGTTCGACGAAGCAGGTATGATGCTGGTGGACTACAAACTGGAATTCGGTGTGGATGCTGCCGGCAATATCGTGCTGGGTGACGAATTTACGCCGGACGGTTGCCGTCTGTGGGACAAGGAAACCCGCAAAAAAATGGACAAAGACCGTTTTCGTCAGGGGCTGGGCTCCGTTGTCGAAACTTACATCGAAGTCGCAGAACGTCTCGGTCTTGCCCTGTAAGTTCGCAAATGATCTAACAAAGCCGCAGTAAAGCGGCTTTTTTTATGTTTAGATTACTGGCATAACTTTTCATGAAAACGAACAGGTACGTGTTCACGTCACATCTGGTGAATAGCCGAAATGCGTAATATAACCAATGGACTCTGGTTGTCGGTGGCAATGCTCGCATTTGCCGCCAACTCATTGCTGTGCCGTATGGCATTACTTGAGGGCAGCATTGATCCGGCCAGTTTTACCAGCATTCGCCTTATCAGCGGTGCTTTTACGCTGTTTTTACTTACGTATTGGAATGGCATCCGTGCTTTCTCATTTGGCTCGCTGTCCGGGGCAGTGGCGCTTTTTGTGTATGCTAGTGGTTTTTCGTTTGCCTATATCAGTATGTCCACCGGTACTGGAGCATTGATCCTGTTCGGTAGCGTGCAGCTGACCATGCTGGTCTGGGGATTTTTTCACGGTGAACGCTTCAGCTTGTGGCAGTGGCTGGGGTTGGGGGCGGCAGTTGCAGGTCTGGTGGTGTTGCTGTTACCGGGGCTGAGTGCACCACCAATGTCGAGCGCGGCGCTAATGACCATGGCAGGAATTGGCTGGGGGGCTTACTCATTACTTGGCAGGGCTGCCGGTGCGCCACTGGCTATGACGGCCGGAAACTTTCTGTTTACTGTTCCGCTGGCGGTGGTTTTACATCTTGCGCTTGCACAACCGGTTAACTGGCAATCGATGGGGGTCGCCTGTGCACTGCTTTCCGGAGTTGTGACATCCGGTCTGGGCTACGCAATCTGGTATCGGGTGGTAAAATTTCTTGCTGCGTCACAGGCAGCCACAGTGCAACTTAGTGTGCCTGTGCTTGCCATGTTGCTGGGATGGGTGTTTTTAGGTGAAGTCATTAGTGGTCAGATGTTACTGGCTTCGGCTTGCATACTGGGCGGAATTGGTCTGGTGATCAATCGGCGGAAGGCCGAAGCGTCGAAATAACGGTTGTGTTCTTACAAGGGAACTTTGATCTTCAGATCGGTCAATGCGATGCAGCAACAGGGCAGGATCTCATCGTCGTCGATGTAGGCAAGGGGATCTGTGGTGTAATCTACTTCTCCAGCTATCAGCTTGGTGCGACAGGCTCCACAGTAGCCTTCGCGGCAATGATAATGGATTTGGACGTCCGCGGCTTCCAGAGACTCGAGCAGGGTTTTGTCCGGGTCAGACAGGGTGCCTTTCACATCGATAACTTCAATGTGAAAGGCGGTGTCAGGTTTTTTCATTCAAACTTGGATCAAAGCTCGAAATCGGCGAAATCGTCTTCGCTGACGGAAGAGTCAATTTGGCCAACCAGATAAGAACTGATTTCAGACTCCTGCGGAGCAACCTGAACGTTGTCGGAATTCAGATAGTTGTTCATCCAGGGCAGGGGGTTGCTCTTGACGTCAAACCCGGAATCCAGCCCAATTGCCGACATACGCTGATGGGCGATGTATTCCACATACTGGCACAGAATTTCTTTGTTAAGACCGATCATAGAGCCGTTCTGGAACAGGTACTCAGCCCATTGCTTTTCCTGTTCAACCGCTGACAGGAATATATCCCGGGCCTGCTCTTTACATTCCTCGGCAATTTCTGCCATTTCCGGGTCGTCCTTGCCCTTGGCCCACAAATTCAGAAT
This sequence comes from Alteromonas aestuariivivens, assembly GCF_003367475.1. Taxonomy (GTDB): domain Bacteria; phylum Pseudomonadota; class Gammaproteobacteria; order Enterobacterales; family Alteromonadaceae; genus Alteromonas; species Alteromonas aestuariivivens. The sequence continues at coordinate 26,985 of NZ_QRHA01000003.1, read as the reverse complement.
GTGCTGAGTTGAGGTTAAATGCAGGTTTTCGTCGCGGGCAATCAGACGAATGATCTTTGAATTACCTTCCATCAGCTCGCGCTCTGCAAACGCAAAGGTACAGGCAAATGAAACATAGAAACGAATGGCTTCCAGCGCATTTACTGAGTTCATGCACAGGTACAGTTTCTTTTTCAGCTCACGCAGGGAAACTGTGTAGGTTTCGCCGTCAACGGTGTGAACGCCTTCTCCCTGGGTTTGCCACAACTGAGTCAGGAAAATGAGTTCGTCATAGTAACCGGAGATGTCTGATGCACGTCGCTTGATCTCTTCATTGACGACAATGTCTTTAAAAATATCGCTGGGGTCGGAGAACAGGTTACGCAATATGTGCGTGTATGAGCGGGAGTGAATGGTCTCAAAGAATGACCAGGTCTCTACCCAGGTTTCCAGTTCCGGCAAGGAAATGATGGGCAGGAAGGCAATATTCGGGCTTCGACCCTGGACCGAATCCAGCAGTGTCTGATACTTCAGGTTTGAGATGAAGATGTGCTGCTCGGCTTCGGTCAGCTTTTGGAAGTCAACGCGATCGCGGCTGACATCCACTTCTTCCGGGCGCCAGAAAAAGCTGATTTGTTTTTCGATCAGTTTTTCAAAAATCGCGTGTCGCTGCTGGTCATACCGGGCTACATTAACCGGATTGCCGAAAAACATGGGCTCAACCAGCGGGTTGACACTTTGTTGATTAAAAGTGGTGTATTTCATACTGATTTAAATCACTAAAAACGAAATGCGTTGATCTCTGTAATGCATAGGGTACCAGAGTACAGCCGAGCAAGAAGAACGAATACCCGGAAGGTGAAAACTTCCGGGTATGCCCTGAGGGACTTAGATTTTGCAAGCTCCACCAGCGCAGTCGTCGTCTTCGACAATTACCGCTTCCTGAGCAAGAGGCTTGGCCTCCTGTTGCTTGGTCTCCAGCGTACTGGAGTCAGCTGCGCCATCACGGGTGTTATGATAGTACAGAGTCTTAACACCCAACTTGTACGCAGTAAGCAAATCTTTAAGCAACAGCTTCATCGGCACCTTGCCGTTTTCGTATTTGCCCGGGTCATAACTGGTATTGGCAGAAATTGTCTGGTCAATAAACTTCTGCATGATACCCACCAGCTGCAGATAGCCGTCATTCGAGGGGATATCCCACAACAACTCATACTTTTCCTTGAGTGTGTCGTACTCAGGAACAACCTGCTTCAGGACGCCATCTTTACTCGACTTGATGCTGATATGGCCACGTGGCGGCTCAATACCGTTGGTGGCATTGGATATTTGTGACGATGTTTCCGACGGCATCAGAGCTGACAATGTTGAATTGCGTAACCCATGGGCCTGAATGTCGGCACGCAGGGTTTCCCAATCGTATTGGAGTGGCTCATTACAAATGGCGTCCAAATCCTTTTTGTAGGTATCTATTGGCAGGATACCTTGGGAGTAGGTGGTTTCATTAAATTTCGGACATGCACCTTGTTCTCTGGCCAGATTGTTGGAAGCCTTAAGCAGATAAAACTGAATGGCTTCAAATGTTCTGTGAATCAGCCCGTTGGCGCTGAAATCGGAATACTTCACGCCGTGTTTCGCCAGATAATAAGCGAAGTTGATTACACCTATGCCGAGCGTACGACGCCCCATGGTTGCGTTATAGGCTGCGGGAACCGGGTAGTCCTGGTAATCCAGCAGGCTGTCCAGAGCACGTACCGCCAAATCGGACAACTCTTCCAGTTCATCCAGTGACTTGATAGCGCCCAGGTTAAACGCCGAAAGGGTGCACAGGGCAATTTCGCCGTTTTCGTCGTTAACGTGCTCGAGAGGCTTGGTCGGTAAGGCAATTTCCAGACACAGATTGCTCTGGCGTACCGGAGCCACTTTAGGGTCAAACGGGCTGTGTGTATTACAGTGATCCACATTTTGCAGGTATATACGGCCTGTACTTGCACGCTCCTGCATAAACAGACTGAACAGCTCCATGGCTTTGATGCGCTTCTTGCGAATGCTCTCGTCGTTTTCGTACTTGACGTAAAGCTCTTCAAATTTCGCCTGGTCGGCAAAGAATGCATCGTACAAACCCGGTACATCAGAAGGACTGAACAGCGTAATGTAGTCGTCTTTCATCATGCGCTGATACATCAGCTTGTTGAACTGGACACCATAATCCAAGTGACGGACCCGGTTCTCTTCGACGCCACGGTTGTTTTTCAATACCAGCAGCGATTCAACTTCCCAGTGCCACAATGGGTAGAACAGGGTAGCTGCGCCACCACGTACACCGCCCTGTGAACAGCTTTTCACGGCTGTCTGGAAATACTTGTAGAACGGAATACAGCCAGTGTGGAAAGCTTCACCACCGCGGATTGGGCTGCCCAGAGCACGAATGCGGCCAGCGTTCACACCAATACCGGCACGCTGACTGACGTACTTAACTATGGCACTGGCGGTAGCATTGATGGAATCGAGGCTGTCACCGGTTTCAATCAGAACGCAGGAGCTGAACTGACGGGTAGGGGTACGTACCCCGGACATGATCGGCGTCGGCAATGAAATCTTGAACAGTGATGTAGCGTCATAAAAACGGCGTACATAGTCCATTCGGGTGGTTTTGGGATAATTGGCAAACAGACAGGCTGCCACCAGCACATACAGAAACTGGGCACTTTCGTAGATTTCACCGGTTACACGGTTTTGAACCAGATATTTTCCTTCCAGCTGCTTTACCGCGGCGTAGCTGAAATTCATGTCACGCCAGTGATCGATGTAGGATTCCATCTCGGCAAATTCTTCAGCGCTGTAATCACTGAGCAGATGCTCATCGTACTTGCCCTGAGCGACCATTTTCTTCACGTGATCATACAACACCGGTGGCTCAAACTGGCCATAGGCTTTTTTGCGCAGATGGAATATAGCCAGGCGGGCAGCAAGATACTGATAATCCGGCGCCTCTGTTGAAATCAGATCGGCCGCGGACTTAATCAAAGTTTCGTGGATTTCGCTGGTTTTGATGCCATCATAAAACTGGATGTGAGCCTTGATTTCCACCTGGGAAACAGAGACGTTTTTAAGCCCCTTTGCAGCCCATGTGATGACTTTATGGATCTTTTCGAGGTCAATGGGCTCTTTCTCACCATTGCGTTTGGTGACGGTTAGGTTGTTATTCATTAGTACTGGCCGTTTGTCTGTTAGCGCTGCTAGCGTGGGCTTTGCCCATCGTTATTTTAACTACAAAATTCTTACTGCTTGTGGAATTGCCAAGGTTTGGCAACGATCCTGCGCGATCCCTGACTGCATTACGGGAGATCAAACGCTACCGCGGGCTCCGCCGAAAGTTCACGTTTGCTGGACCTACCACAAGATAGTGAGGTTTATGGATTATTGCAACCCAATATCTGGTGGTTAATCCAGCAGTCAGAACGGGTTGTTTCTTTGGTTAGTAGTGACTCACCTAAAAGCCACGATTTGTCCTTCCATGAGTCGAATGCAAGGTATTTTTTCGATCGGATCCGTATATAAAATTATTTGTTCCAAAAAACGCATTTATATAAATACAGGATCTAAGCAGGACGAATAATCATCAACTACTACATAGTGTGTCCAATATATTAAGCGGGCACACTATGTAGTAGGTAGTTCACATCCACATTTCGGTCCGAAAGGTAAAAGGTTTGCGACATTGGCGACATGTGTAAACCTGTTATATGGCGGTTTAACAAGTTGGCCTGATCGGTCATGGCCATCAGTTCTGAGGGCTTAATAAATCGCTCATGTTGATGTGTGCCTTTAGGGACAAGATTGAGAATGTATTCGGCTCCGACGATTCCCATCAGGTAGGACTTAATGTTGCGGTTAAGGGTAGAGAAAAACACATGGCCGCCAGGCTTGACCAGTTGTGCGCAGGCTTGCACAACCGACCCTGGATCAGGCACGTGTTCGAGCATTTCCATGCAGGTAACCACATCGAACTGACCAGCGTGCTGGGCAGCAAAAGACTCAGCGGTGCTGCACTCGTAGCTTACGTCAACACCACTCTCCAGGCCGTGCAGTCGAGCAACTTCGAGCGAGGCTTCGGCCATATCGATACCGGTGACCTGCGCTCCCATTCTGGCCATGGATTCGGCCAGAATGCCACCACCACATCCTATATCGAGTACTTTTTTTTCAAACAGTCCATCGGCGTGCTGCTGAATAAAATCCAACCGCAAAGGGTTGATGGCGTGAAGGGGTTTAAACTCCCCTTGCGGGTCCCACCAGCGAGAGGCCAGTTCAGCGAATTTTGAGATTTCCTGATGATCTACATTGTTCATAGTGACAGCCACGTAGCTCTGAGTGCCTGATTGGTTTTCGTGCCATTAAAATACCTGAATTAGCGTTCGAATGGCATGAAAAAAAGGCCTCGGGATGTCAGTTGGTGAAAAATTCAGCGGTTGGCCGGTAAAAGCGAAATTGGGCTTATTAAGCGCTACATAAATTGCTAATGCGGTGTTACACTCGGGGATTATTTACGACCCCATAATAACAGTGTGCGCGCCCTTATATCGCTTCGATAGCGGGCTTTGTCCCTATGACAACGCATGACAACCTGAGAACAAGGGACCTAGCAGTTTATGACTGATAACGCTAAAGAAATTCTCCCCGTAAACATAGAGGAAGAACTCAAGAATTCTTACCTCGATTACGCGATGAGCGTTATTGTTGGGCGTGCCTTGCCCGATGTACGAGATGGCCTGAAGCCGGTTCACCGCCGCGTTTTGTTTGCCATGAACGAGCTCAAGAACGATTTCAACAAGCCGTATAAAAAATCAGCCCGTGTGGTTGGGGATGTTATCGGTAAATATCACCCGCATGGCGACTCGGCTGTGTACGACACCATTGTTCGTATGGCCCAACCGTTTTCACTGCGCTACATGCTGGTTGACGGGCAGGGTAACTTTGGTTCGGTTGACGGTGATTCTGCTGCTGCCATGCGTTATACCGAAGTACGCATGGCCAAAATTGCCCACGAACTGCTGGCAGATCTTGACAAGGAAACCGTGGATTTTGTGCCCAACTATGACGGTACAGAGCAAATCCCGGAAGTATTACCCACCAGAGTTCCTAACCTGCTGGTAAATGGATCCTCCGGTATTGCCGTTGGTATGGCGACCAACATTCCGCCGCACAATTTAACCGAAGTGGTGAATGGCTGTATCGCGCTTATCGAAGATCCGGACCTCAGTATTGATGGTCTTATGGAATACATTCCTGGCCCGGATTTCCCCACTGCCGCTCTTATCAGTGGCCGTAAAGGAATCGACGATGCATACCGCACCGGCCGGGGAAAAATTTACCTGCGTGCCCGGGCAGAAATTGAAACCGACAGTAATGGCAAGGAAACCATTGTTGTTCACGAAATTCCTTACCAGGTTAATAAAGCCAGACTGATTGAAAAGATAGCCGACCTGGTTAAAGAGAAGCGTATTGAAGGCGTTTCGGCTCTGCGTGACGAGTCTGATAAAGATGGCATGCGTATTGTCGTCGAAGTCAAGCGTAACGAATCAGCGGAAGTTCTGCTCAACCATCTTTATGCCAATACCCAGCTACAAACGGTGTTTGGGATTAATATGGTGGCATTGGATAACGGCCAGCCCAAGGTATTTAACCTTAAGGAAACCCTTGAAGCCTTTATTCTGCACCGCCGTGAGGTGGTTACCCGTCGTACCGTATTTGAACTGCGTAAAGCCCGGGACCGTGCCCATATTTTGGAAGGTCTGGCCATTGCGCTGGCCAACATCGATCCCATCATTGATTTGATCAAGGCCTCGCAGAGCCCGGCAGAAGCCAAGCAAGCCTTGGTAGCGCAGGGTTGGCAACTGGGCGATGTGGCAGAAATGCTGGAGCGTGCTGGTGACGATGCTGCTCGCCCTGATTGGCTGATGCCGGAATTCGGGATTCGTGACGGTAAATATTACCTGACCGAGCAACAGGCCCAGGCAATTCTTGACCTGCGTCTGCACAAGCTGACTGGTCTTGAACATGAAAAGATCCTTGATGAATACAAAGAACTGCTGGAACTGATTGCGGAGCTTCTGCATATTCTGAACAGCCCGTCTCGTCTGATGGAAGTGATCCGCGAAGAGCTGGAGAAGATCCGTGACGAATATGGCGATGCCCGTCGCACCGAAATCACCGCAGCCAGTCACGATATCGACATTGAAGATTTGATTGAGCAGGAAGATGTGGTTGTTACGCTCTCCCGCGAAGGTTATGTGAAATACCAGAAGCTTACTGATTATGAAGCGCAGCGTCGGGGTGGTAAAGGAAAGTCGGCGACCAAGATGAAAGATGAAGATTTCATCGAGCGGTTGCTGGTAGCCAATACCCATGATCATATTCTGTGTTTCTCTACTCGTGGCCGACTCTACTGGCTGAAGGTTTACCAACTGCCATTTGCCAGCCGCAATGCCCGAGGCCGCCCAATCGTAAACATTCTTCCGCTTGAACAGAACGAGCGGATCACCGCCATTCTTCCCATAAAAGAATTTGAAGAAGGCAAATTTGTGCTGATGGCAACGGCCAACGGTGTGGTTAAGAAAACCGATCTGAGTCTCTATTCGCGTCCACGCTCCAGCGGCATCATTGCTGTAAACCTGAATGAAGGTGACGAACTGATCGGTGTTGCAATTACTCACGGTGACGATGACATTATGCTGTTCTCCGATGCCGGCAAAGTGGTTCGTTTCAACGAAAAACTGAGAGATTCCGAAACCGGAGAAATCAAGCGTGACCCGGAAACCGGTGAAGAAATGCTGGCATTACGCCCAATGGGTCGCACAGCCACTGGTGTGAGGGGAATCAGGCTGCAGGATGGTCAGAAAGTTGTATCCTTGATCGTTCCAAACGGGCAGGGACCAATTCTGACAGCCACCGAAAACGGATTCGGTAAGCGTACTCCGCTGGAAGATTACCCGGCCAAGAGTCGCGCGACTCAGGGGGTGGTTTCCATTAAGGTTTCCGAGCGTAATGGTAAAGTGGTTGGCGCGGTCCAGGTCGAGGAAGGCCAGGAGATCATGCTGATCAGCGACCAGGGCACTCTGGTACGTACCCGTGTGGATGAAGTTTCGGTGGTTGGCCGTAACACCCAGGGTGTAAGATTGATCCGTACTGGTGAAAACGAGCACGTGGTTGGTCTGCAACGTATCGAAGAAGTTGAAGACGAAATCGAAATAAGTGACGAAGAAGGCGGGGAAAACACCGCCGAATAGGAAATCGTTGGCGTCCGACGCTGTGCGCCGGGCTACAACAATCCTACGACAGAAGAGTAGCGCCCAGTCCTGAAGGCTTCATGCCGGAAGGGACAAAGCAAATTCTTTGATGAACAAGCGGCGTTTGCCGCTTGTTGTGTTTACAGGTGTTGAATCAACCAATGAATAAGGTGTTTAATTTTAGTGCCGGGCCGGCCATGCTGCCAGCTGAAGTAATGAAGCAGGCTCAGGACGAATTCATGAACTGGCGCGATGGCGGTACTTCTGTCATGGAAGTCAGCCACCGCGGTGCAGATTTTATTGAAGTCGCTGAACAGGCTGAAGCGGACTTGCGCTCCCTTTTGGACGTGCCTGATAACTATAAAGTCCTGTTTACCCATGGCGGTGGCCGAGGTCAGTTCGCCGCTGTACCCCTGAACCTGTCTGCGGCAGGGGATACCTCATTGCACCTGGTTTCCGGTTCCTGGTCTCAAGGTGCAGTGGAAGAAGCACAAAAGTACAATCAAGCCAAGGTAATTGGTGAGGTTACCCAGGTGGATGGCAAAACGGCGTTTATACCGCCAGCGGAAGAAGCGTTTTTCGACGACGCGGCATATTGCCACTTTTGCCCCAACGAAACGGTAGATGGAATTGCATTTGACTGGCTTCCCGAGAGCGGGAATGTGCCTCTGGTAGCAGACATGTCGTCTACCATTTTGTCTCAGCCGCTTGATGTCAGCCGTTATGGGGTGATCTATGCCGGTGCGCAGAAAAACATCGGGCCTTCAGGGTTGTCGGTGGTGATCGTACGTGACGATTTAATTGGCAAGGCTCGCCGTGAAACCCCATCAATCTTTGACTACGAGTTGTTGGCAAAACACGACAGCATGTACAACACGCCTCCGACGTTCTCCTGGTATCTCGCCGGACTGGTGTTCAAGTGGCTGATAAATCAGGGTGGCCTTACAGCAATGGCATCGCGCAATCAGGCCAAGGCAGAATTACTTTACAGCGCAATTGATAGCAGCGATTTTTACCGTAATAGTATCCATACTGACAACCGTTCAAAAATGAATGTGCCGTTTCAGCTGACAGATCCATCTTTGGACAGTGAATTTTTGGCACAGTCTAAGCAGGCTGGCCTCATGGCATTGAAAGGTCACCGGTCTGTCGGTGGGATGCGCGCAAGTATCTATAATGCCATGCCTATTGAAGGGGTTCAGGCCCTGGTGGATTTTATGGCTGAATTTGAAAGGAGACACGGATGAGTCAACCATCACAACTGACCTTGCAACCGGTTGCTAAAATAGAAGGTGAGGTCAATGTTCCGGGTTCGAAGAGCCTGTCTAACCGGGCACTACTTTTGGCCGCGTTGGCTGAAGGAAAGACAACCCTTACCAATTTGCTGGACAGCGATGATATCCGCCACATGCTGGCGGCGCTAACCAGTCTGGGTGTGAATTACTCACTCAGCGAGGACAAAACGGTTTGCACTGTAGAGGGGCTGGCGGGTACATTTAAGTCCATTGAACCACTGGAATTGTTTCTTGGCAACGCCGGTACCGCAATGCGCCCGCTTTGCGCAGCGCTGGCCGCCAGTGATGTTGATGTTACTCTAACTGGTGAGCCGCGGATGGAAGAACGCCCGATAGGAGACCTGGTAGATGCATTGCGCCAGGCGGGGGCTTCAATAGAGTACCTTAAAAATGACGGTTATCCGCCGCTTGAAATTAAAGGGCAACGTCTGAAAGGCGGTGACATTCAGGTTGATGGCAGCGTCTCAAGCCAATTTCTGACCGCAGTGTTAATGGCAGCCCCTCTGTTTGAAGGGGATTCAGTCATCAGCATTAAGGGTGAACTGGTTTCCAAACCCTACATCGACATTACCCTGGATACTATGGCCAGATTTGGCGTAGAAGTAGCTAACGATGACTATCGATCCTTCGCGGTAAGCGGTGGGCAGAAGTATGTTTCACCAGGGCGTTTTATGGTTGAAGGTGATGCGTCATCGGCATCCTACTTTCTGGCCGCCGGCGCCATAAAAGGCGGTTCAGTCAAGGTAACCGGAATTGGCAAAAACTCCATTCAGGGTGACATTCGTTTTGCGGATGTACTCGAAGCCATGGGGGCCAAAGTAGAGTGGTTTGATGATTGTGTGGTGGTGACAGGTCAACCGCTTAAAGGGGTGGACATGGATATGAATCACATTCCTGATGCCGCCATGACCATTGCGACCACCGCACTGTTTGCCGAGGGGCCCACCGCCATTCGCAATATATACAACTGGCGCGTAAAGGAAACTGACCGTTTGCATGCCATGGCAACCGAACTCAGGAAGTTGGGAGCAGAGGTTGAGGAAGGCGAAGATTACATAAAAGTGTGGCCCAGCGAGACACTGAAGCACGTTGATATTGATACCTATAATGATCATCGTGTAGCCATGTGTTTTTCACTGGTGTGTCTGAGCGATACGCCGGTTACCATTAATGATCCTGGCTGCACCGCGAAAACCTTTCCGGATTATTTTACCCGCTTTAAGACCATCTGTGCTTAAGTCTGATCGCAATGCCAGGGCCTGCTGGCATTGCGAATCCATACCGAATGCGTATAATTGCGCGCGTTTTTTTAATCATTTGTAAATAACTGGAGCAGTTATGCATCCTATTCCCGTAGTTACGGTCGACGGCCCCAGTGGGGCAGGTAAAGGAACGCTCAGTAGTTTGCTGGCCGAGAAACTGGGATGGCATTTTCTCGACAGCGGGGCAATTTACCGGGTGTTGGCCGTTGCGGCACTTCACCACGATCTCCCGGCAGACGATGAAGAGTCCATAGTGCCTCTGGCAACCGGCCTGGATGTAAGCTTCGAAACCGATAAGGACGGAACCCGTATCGTACTTGAAGGTGAAGACGTCACCGATGATATTCGCACTGAACAGGTGGGTGGTATGGCGTCCAAGGTTGCTGCATTACCCCGGGTCCGTGAAGCGTTGCTCAGAAGGCAGCGGGCATTTCAGCAGGCCCCCGGCCTGGTTGCAGACGGCAGAGACATGGGCACGGTGGTATTTCCCGATGCTGTGGTGAAAATATTCCTGACAGCAAGCGCGGAAGCGCGGGCTGAACGTCGCTATAGTCAGTTGAAAGCAAAAGGGATGGATGTTAATATTGCGCGCCTTTTAACCGATATCAAGGCGAGAGACGAGCGTGATACTCAGCGTTCCGTTGCCCCTTTGGTGCCGGCTGAAGATGCTGTAATTATAGATTCAACCGCTTTGGAGATATCCCAAGTGTTTGAAACGGCAATGGAAGTTATTTCCTCTCGCCTTTAAGACGTGAGTCTAATAGCACCGGAGCAGTTAGTTGTCACAGGACGTGGCTTCAAATTTTAATAACCCCACATTAACGGGACTGTAATGTGGATGTCAACTTATATGCTATTTAAACCTTATGACTGAAAATTTTGCACAACTTTTTGAAGAAAGCCTCCAGGAACTCGAAACCCGTCCAGGGTCTATTGTAAAGGGTACCGTTGTATCAATCGACAAAGACATCGTTCTGGTTGATGCGGGCTTGAAATCAGAAAGTGCTATCCCAGCCGACCAATTCAAAAATGCCGATGGCGAACTGGAAATCGAAATCGGTGACACTGTAGACGTAGCACTTGACGCAGTAGAAGATGGCTTCGGTGAAACCATCCTGTCTCGTGAAAAAGCCAAGCGTCATGAAGCCTGGGTTGAGCTGGAAAAAGCCTATGAAGATAAGGCCACTATCAAGGGCGTTATCAATGGTAAAGTGAAAGGCGGTTTCACTGTTGAAGTGAACAACGTTCGTGCGTTCCTGCCAGGCTCTCTGGTAGACGTTCGTCCGGTACGTGACACCACTCACCTGGAAGGCAAAGAGCTTGAATTTAAAGTGATCAAGCTGGATGCCAAGCGTAACAACGTGGTTGTTTCACGTCGTGCGGTTATTGAAGCAGAAAGCAGCGCTGAGCGTGAGTCTCTGCTGTCTAACCTGGAAGAAGGTCACGAAATCAAAGGTATCGTTAAGAACCTGACTGACTACGGTGCATTCGTAGATCTGGGCGGTGTTGACGGTCTGCTGCACATCACTGACATGGCTTGGAAGCGCGTTAAGCACCCAAGTGAAATCGTAAACGTCGGTGATGAAATCAACGTTAAAGTATTGAAGTTTGACAAAGACAAGCAGCGTGTATCTCTGGGTATGAAGCAAATGGGCAACGACCCATGGCAGGAAATTGCTCAGCGTTACCCGGAAGGTACCAAGATCACTGGCCAGGTTACTAACCTGACTGACTACGGCTGCTTCGTTGAAATCGAAGACGGTGTTGAAGGTCTGGTACACGTTTCTGAAATGGACTGGACCAACAAAAACATCCACCCATCTAAGGTTGTTAACCTGGGTGACACCGTTGAAGTTATGGTTCTGGAAATCGACGAAGAGCGTCGTCGTATTTCTCTGGGTCTGAAACAGTGTATCGCTAACCCGTGGGAAGAGTTTGCCAAGTCGCACGAAAAAGGCGACAAAGTGTCCGGTAAGATCAAGTCTATCACTGACTTCGGTATCTTCATCGGCCTGGACGGCGGCATCGACGGCCTGGTTCACCTGTCTGACATTTCCTGGAACAAATCCGGTGAAGAAGCAGTACGTGAATACAAGAAAGGCGATGAAATCTCTGCCGTGGTTCTGCAGGTCGATCCAGAGCGTGAGCGTATCTCTCTTGGCGTTAAGCAAATCGAAGAAGATCCTTTCAACAAGTATCTGACAGATAACAAGAAAGGTGCTATCGTTACTGGTACAGTTACCGCAGTTGACGCGAAAGGCGTAACCGTAAACCTGGCTGAAGAAGTTGATGGCTACATCCGTGTTGCAGACTTGTCTCGCGACCGTGTAGAAGATGCTTCTGAAGTGGTTAACGTTGGCGACAGCATCGAAGCGAAATTTATGGGCGTAGACCGTAAGAATCGCACTGTTAACCTGTCTGTGAAAGCAAAAGACCAGGCTGACGAAAAAGAAGCTATCGATAAAGTTAATCAGCAGGAAGATGCTGGTTTCGCTAACGCGATGGCGGAAGCCTTTAAAGCTGCTAAAGGCGAGTAATTATAGAGGCCCGGGAATGCATTACTGCATTCCCGATCCGCGGTATCTGTCTGGATTAATGTGTTTGACAATGAGGTTACTATGACCAAGTCGGAACTTATTGAAAGGCTCGCGGATCAGGCTCGGCAAATTCCCGCAAAAGAACTGGAATTGGCTATCAAGGAAATGCTCGAACAAATGGCGCAAACCCTTCAGAAGGGCGATCGCATCGAAATTCGGGGTTTTGGTAGTTTTTCATTGCATTATCGGGCACCCAGAGTAGGGCGAAATCCCAAAACGGGTGAGACGGTGGAGTTGGATGGTAAATATGTACCACACTTCAAACCCGGTAAGGAATTGCGGGAACGTGTCAACGACTCTATTCAATAATATCAATGCCGCACATTAGTGCGGCATTTTTTTATCCACTGCTTGTTGCAGTATTTTGAACATCCTCTCTGCGCAGAAGGAGTGTTAGACGCATTTTGCGGATAACCTTCAGGTCCAGCTTTTCTTGCCTTTGGTGAACCAAAAAATCCAATCCTGCCTGTTTGATTTGACCGTTTTTCGTACAAAGAGCGCCGTTACTGTAGTCACAGCATCATGATATTTAATAAATTGTTATGGCAATGTGAAATTTCTATGGGTATATTAGTTTTTGTCGTACAAAAAGTAGTCGGTCTGGTAGCAGGATGCCAAGCTATGATAGAAACACGGTAGTAGAGCGTTACCGCCAGTTAATTCGGGCGCTCATTCCCTATGAACAGCAAAACCGATTACTTGAAGGGTTGAACAAGTTTTCCCAGCGCCTGCCCAAACCTGTTCGCCAACTCATCAAGGAAGAGGTGCTGCGTTTGTCGTCTCTGACTGATGCAGCAGCCGACAATTCAGCGTTTGCGCAGTTCCCGGTACAGAAATTTACTCATTTTGGGGTAAAAATGTGCCTGGACAAGATTGGAGCACAAATTTTGCGGCAGGAGTCCGCGTTATATAAGAATCGTTATACCATCGGCGTATTTGAATCGATAACCAACTCTGAGGTGTATCAGGCACACATAAAAAAGACGCAGTACAAAAGCCTTGTAGATGCGTTTGCAGTGCAGGCCAATTCATTGAGCGATATTGATTTCGGCGAAGGATTCAGTATTTGCCCCAATTTTACCCTTTCTTCCCGCGAATTTCTCAATGGCCGGAGTTGTGTGGTCAGTGCGTTCAGTCCCATGTCTGTTACCGTTACCACCAAGCGTCCGCCCAAGGTTGCAACTGGCACCAGGGTGATGTTTAACCTGCCAGCTGCCGTTGGCCTGAGCCCTGAGCAAAGTACCCAGGAATATATTCTTGACCGTATAAGCTTCAACCGGGAAACCGGACAGTATGAAACCTGCTTTGAATTATCTGCACAGGCTGATCAAACGATTAAACATGGTATTGAAAAATACATTCGCTCCTGTGTTTATTCCCAGCCGTTGCGAAGAGACTGTGAAATAGCGCGTGTCATACAGGACCTTGAACGGGATCGCATCGTGGAAAACAGCCCCTGGATGCCGATTTACGTTGCCACCCAGGGAAGAGGGCACCGCCCGCTGATGGCACTGGTAACCAGAGCAAACCGCAATGAATATTCCCTCAGTGCTTTACGGGCAAAACGTAATTTTACTCAGCTTGTGCAGGAACTTGTTCGCTATGGTGAAGCGTTTTATTTTACCGGTACGGTGAAGGGCGTATCCAGTACCTTTCGGTTGGCGGCCTCGCACAGGTTGCTGATTGAACACGGATTGTTTTCGACCGTACTTGGCCCTTTGAGCCAGGCGGAAGATTTCAGATGTCTGCAGTGTCGTATACAAAGTATTGATGCTGCAGATAAGGAAAAAGCCTTAAGCATTCACGGTGGGAGCAAGTCCAGGGACAAAGCCCTTATGTCTCTGTCACATGTGGTTTTCTGCAAAGATCTAACCGAATCAGTACGGGATCTTGCCGTGCTCCAGTCTGCTCCTGTTACGTCTGTTGTAAGCCAGTGCCTCATAGATGAAGAACAATGGGCTATCAATGAAATCATGGAAGATGATTTGGACCGGCGCAGCGAAGCGAGATACCGGCTTGAGAAAGAAGCGATTATTAAAGTGGGGCTGATGAAAAGTTATCCTGCGACAGTAGCAGATTTCTCCGTCAGAGGGATGAGGCTGCTGATGGAGTCAGCGGTTCAAATAAAACCACATGAGTGGATAAAGGTGTCCGTCCCGGATCTTAAAATCAGGAATGAAAAATATCAGGTGATCGAGGCCTCACCGGACGGAAGAATGCTGCGACTGTGTATTGCCGATACGGATGCAAAGCGGAATGTTCTTGAAGGGATCGTCAATAACAATCAGGCCTATTTTAAGCTCAGGGACATGGCCAGAGAGCAACGACGTATCCACCGTGTGATTTGGGAGCTGGCTGCCAGAACCATGCCTTCTGTTGCCGTCCTGTGTGTTGACGGACGACAACAGCTTGAGCGGTTAAAAGCCGTTTACAGCAATGATAATTCCGATGATCTATACCCCTATGTGCGCGTCGGTGAACTCGTTCCGCTGCATGGCTTCCTTGCTGACCGTTCAACCGACAAACCCCGCTCGGGAATTCTTAAAAACATGTTCCGGGGAGCGGTGAATTCGATGTTGGTGATCCACTGCGTTCGAAAAGCAGACAAACGCCTTGTTTATCTGTCCCAGGATGATTTTATGCATGGGTCCATTCGCCAGCCCATTCGCAATCACCTTGCGCAGGGAAAAACAGACCTGGCGGTGACACGGATGCATATTCAGAAATGCACGCCCCCTAATTCTTCACTGGTGAAAAAGCGTCTGGCACAATTGTCTAAAATTGATAAAGCCCAGTGCGAATTGCTGGCCAACCTGCTGCATCGCTATACCCACGTACTTTACCTTACCAATGAGTCCAGTTTGCACATTGAGCTGGTTCGGGCCAATTTGTGCCACAATCAGAATGTTGACCTTATCACCAGGGACAGTGCCTGAACACTGTCAGTACCTGCAACCTGCGCACAAATGCGCTGTTTGATTGTAAAATTTCTCACATTGCGATGTTATGTTTGCGGCCAATTTGCTATGCTTTTATGCAGATTACGTGACAAAGGTTTCTGTATTGAAAGGAATAATTTCGCTTTTGGTGATTGTGCTTCTGTTGGCCGTGGCTTTTGCGATTGGTTCTCAAAATGATGCCGTCATTACAGTAAATTATTTGCTGGCTCAAACCCAGATCCGTATTTCCACTCTGATCGCAATCACCCTTTCTATTGGTGTTGTTATCGGGCTCCTGATCATGTTGGCCAGTTGGCTCAGTTTGCGTGTGCAACTGCTAGCTGCCAGAGCAAAACTAAAGAAATTCAACAAAGAAAATTAAAATGCTGGAATTGCTGTTTCTACTATTGCCTGTTGCTGCGGGTTACGGCTGGATAATGGGCCGTAACAGCGTGCGTCAGGCACAACGTAAACAATCCAGTATATTGTCCCGCCATTATTACAAGGGCCTCAATTTTCTGCTGTCTGACCAGCCGGACAAAGCCGTTGATACACTGATCAAAATGATTAACATCAACAGCGATACGATTGAAACCCACATCGCAATGGGCAATTTTTTTCGTCATCGGGGTGAAATAGACCGGGCAATCCGGGTTCACCAAAACCTGGTTAGTCGTGAAGAAATTCAGCCCAGTCAAAGAGAAAATGCGCTCAAGGAATTAGGCCGGGATTATACCCAGGCCGGCTTTCTTGAACGGGCCGAGAATGCATTTTTGCAGCTATTAAATTCCGATAAACACTATCTGGTAGCTCAGCAGCAACTGTTCAGCATTTACCAAACCACCAAGGAATGGGGGCGGGCGATTGAGTTGGCCGAGCGTATGGTAGAATGTCACGGCGACAACGATGATGTCAGCGAACGGCTGGCCCATTTTTATTGCGAGCAGGCTCAACTGGAACTGGCAAATCAGAAAACTGCGCAGGCGGAACTGTTGTTACAAAAAGCGGTAAATGCCGATGAACACGCCGTGCGTCCGTGGTTGATGCTGGGCGAAATTGCTCTGCAGAAAAAAAATTATCAGGATGCCCACGCCTATTTCCTACAGGTAGCAGAACGCGACATCAACTGGTTCAGCGAAGCCGTCCCGCATCTCGAGTCCATTGCTGAGCAAACTGGTGAATGGGACAAATTCTCAGAAACACTGGAAGCGCACTGGCAGCAATGTGCCACCAGTTATCTGGCCATGGTTGACGTATTACTGCACAAAGGCGAGACCAGCAAAGCGATTGAGTATTTACTTGAGCAATTGCATACCCGCCCGACCATGAAAGGATTTAAGACCCTGATGGGTCTTTACATCGATCAAATCGACGACACAGCCTCCACTGAAAGCCTCCGACAGTTGAAAGAACTGGTGGAAGCGCAATTGAATCAACGGCCCAAATACCGTTGTCAGAGCTGCGGATTTTCCGGCCGCAAGCTTTACTGGCTGTGTCCGTCCTGTAAAAAATGGGGTGTGGTAAAGCCCATCAAAGGTCTCGATGGAGAGTAACAGCGTGAAAAACGATCCAAAAGTCATAGTCGCATTGGATTTCGATAACAGTAATACCGCCTTCGATTTTGTGGCTCAACTTGATCCCAGATTGTGCAAACTGAAGGTGGGCAAAGAAATGTTCACCTTGTTTGGACCGGATTTTGTCCGCAAATTGATAGCTGACGGATTTGACGTGTTTCTGGATTTGAAATTCCACGACATTCCCAATACTGTGGCTAAAGCCTGTAAGGCAGCCGCAGAACTGGGCGTATGGATGGTAAACGTGCACGCGTCTGGTGGGGCAGAGATGATGAGGGCAGCGAAGCAGGCCATTGCTCAAAGCAGCAACCCTAAAACCAAACTGATTGCGGTGACGGTTCTGACCAGTATGGACCAGGCGCAACTGAATGACGTGGTTGAAGGGATAACTCCTCAGCAGCAGGTACTGAAACTGGCTAAACTGACCGCGGATTGCGGTCTGGATGGAGTGGTTTGTTCGGCACAGGAAGCCCATTTGCTGCGCTCTGAGTTGCCACAGGAATTTTTATTGGTCACTCCGGGAATACGCCCTTTGGGCGCCGATAAAGGCGATCAGAAACGGGTTATGACGCCTGTCGATGCGATGGACTCTGGTGTGAGTTATCTGGTCATGGGCAGGCCGATTACCCAGGCAGAAAATCCCATTTCAGTCCTGGAGTCGGTAAACAGCAGCATCGGCTAGTAATCTGCGGCTTGTCATGTCACAAAAAATGCCCCGCTAACGCGGGGCATTTTGTAATCACAGAAGCAATGGCAGGGAATTTAACCTGCCAGTGCCTCTTTTGCCGGCGTGTAGCCAAAGCCCAGTTGTGCTCCGAGAGCGTCCACCACGGCTTTGTAAGTGACTTTGCCTTCGTGAACATTAAGACCGTTGAGTAAATGCGGGTCATCGAGCATGGCTTGTTTTGGACCTTTGTTGGCCAGTGCCAGGCCGAAGGGCAGGGTAGCGTTGTTCAACGCCATAGTCGAAGTGCGTGCGACTCCACCTGGCATATTGGCTACACAGTAGTGCACCACATCGTCTACTACGTAAACCGGATCCTGGTGTGTGGTTGCTCTGGAGGTTTCGAAGCAACCGCCCTGGTCAATGGCAACATCAACCAGTACTGAGCCCGGTTTCATAGCCCTGATTTGCTCCCGATTCAGCAACTTAGGAGCTGCTGCACCGGGGATGAGCACTGCACCCACAACCAGGTCGGCTTTGGAGGAGTAGTGCTCAATGGCGTCAACAGTCGAGAATACGGTTTTTACCTGGCCGTTGAAAATGTCGTCCAGCTGACGAAGACGGGGCAGGGAGCGATCCAGAATTGTGACATCTGCACCCAGGCCCAGTGCCATTTTAGCCGCATTGGTGCCAACTACACCGCCGCCAATCACCAGCACTTTTCCCGGTGCCACGCCCGGCACACCACCAAGCAAGGTACCGCTGCCACCATGCGCTTTTTCAAGGTAATGGGCACCGGCCTGCACTGACATGCGGCCCGCTACTTCACTCATCGGTGCCAGCAGTGGCAGGCCACCACGGTCATCGGTTACCGTTTCGTAAGCAATACAGGTGGCGCCGGATGCAATCAGCAGTTCGGTTTGGGTAGGGTCTGGGGCAAGGTGCAGATACGTGTACAGGGTTTGCCCTTTACGTAACATTTTACATTCGTTGGGTTGGGGTTCCTTAACCTTTACGATCAGCTCTGCCTGTTCAAATACCTGTTCAGCCGTTGACGCAATGGTCGCACCGGCCTGTTGGTACATTTCATCGCTAAAGCCGATGGCATCACCTGCCAGGGTTTCTACAATCACCTCATGGCCATGGCTCACAAATTCTTTGACCGCAGCCGGCGTAAGCCCCACACGGTATTCATGGTTTTTTATTTCTTTTGGTACACCGACTAGCATAGAAACCCTCATTTATTTGGATAATTGGACGGTTTTAAGGTGCGCAGTATACTCAAGGCCAGAGCAAAGTGTGTGCTGTATATTGTTCAAAAACGGTATAATATATCGTTATGCTAGGCTGATGCAGAATAAAAAATGCTGGTAAAAACACCCAAACACCTCGACAGAATTGACCGCAACATACTTACAGTGTTGCAGCGGGATGGCCGAATTTCCAATGTTGATTTGGCCCGCCAGGTGGGGTTGAGTCCGAGCCCTTGTCTGGAAAGGGTAAAGCGTTTGGAAAGTCAGGGCTATATTAACGGTTATCATGCGGTGGTTAATCCGGAAAAACTGGGTGCGGCCATGCTGGTGTTTGTAGAAATTACCCTGACGAAAACTTCGGTCGATATATTTGCAGAATTTTCTGCTGCTGTGCAGGACCATGAGGATATCCAGGAATGCCATTTGGTTTCCGGTGACTTCGATTTCCTGCTTAAGGCGAGAGTTGCCGATATGTCCAGTTATCGACGGTTACTCGGCGATACCTTGTTGCGTTTGCCGGGGGTAAGTGAAACCCGAACTTACGTGGTAATGGAAGAGGTTAAAAATACTACGGTGCTTAGGATCAGCCAGAAATGAACAGTACTTTGACCTTGTAATGCCATAATTAGAGATAGGTTTAAATCTCACGTTTATGGTAGTCTTTGGGTATAAAAATGAAAACCAGCACTGGGTACACCAAGCGTGATTCGATTCGGGATCCGGGTGGTTTTAATGTATCAGTGTGTCAGAGGCTGAATGCCGCTGGCGCACCAACGGTGAAAACAGATAGTAATTTGGGGTTATGGCGCGACTAACCGGTATCCAGCGATTGTTGGAAGCAGGCATGATATTGGCCTGTGTCTTCGCATTTTTTCTCTTATTGGCGCTGGCGTCCTTTCACCCGGGTGATCCTGGTTGGAGTCAGGCGGGTTTGCAGCTCGACGTTCATAACTGGGTCGGGGCAACGGGTGCCTGGGTAGCCGACCTTCTGCTGTTCAGCTTCGGTTATCTCGCATACCTGCTGCCTTTTTGCAGCGCATTTCTTGGATGGTTCCTGTTCCAGCACATCAAACAGCTAGACGAGTTTGATTACCTGACCATAGGTTTGCGCCTGATTGGTGGTTTGCTGATGGCACTGGGGGCAACCGGAATTGCCAGTATCAACTTTGATGATCTGTTTAACTTTTCTGCGGGCGGTTTTGTCGGTGACGTTATCAGCTCGGCGTTGATACCGTATTTTAATATTGCCGGTTCCATCTTGTTGCTGCTGTGCTTTTTCTGTACCGGGTTTACCCTGTTAACAGGTATCAGTTGGCTCACTATCATCGATGCGATAGGTGGCGCGACTCTGTGGACAGGGAGAAAAGCCGCGGCCTTACCTGAGCAGCTTCTTGGCCTGGAAATGCCCAAGCTGGCCCTGCCATTTAACCAATCACAGTCTGATAACCAATCCGATGCGCTGGACATTACCAGTATGCGCGCCGAGCCTCCACCCGTAAATACGAATGCTGAAAAAGCCAGGCCTGCGCCGAAAAGGGCCGAGCCTACGTTTGGCATACCAGATGAAGTATTCGCCGACGAAGATGACGCCCCGCCATTTTATGTGGACGACAGCCCAGTGCAGGAAGACGCCAAGCCTTCCCGTTTTTCATTTTCAGGCATGAAGGAAAAAATTAGCGGCTCTTCGCCCGCTGAGCAGGTTGATGTGCCTGAAGCCAATGACAGCCCGGCACCTCGCCCGGCTGTAAAAGCCAAACCGGAAGCATCCGTAGATGAATCGATCGGGCCCATGCCATCTTTTGATTTGCTCGAGCGCCCTGATAAGCACGAAAATCCCATTTCCCAGGAAGAACTGGATATGGTTTCCCGCCTGGTGGAAGAAAAGCTCGCCGATTTCAACATCGAAGCCACTGTGGTGGGTGTGTATCCCGGCCCCGTAATTACCCGTTTTGAACTGGATTTGGCGCCTGGTGTCAAGGTCAGTAAAATTACCAGTTTGTCGAAAGACCTCGCCCGCGCCATGTCTGCCATTTCTGTGCGGGTCGTTGAGGTTATTCCGGGTAAATCGGTAATCGGGCTGGAATTACCGAACAAGAAACGTGAAATGGTGCGCCTGAGCGAAGTCCTTAGCTGTGATACCTTTCAGTCCAATGCCTCAGCCCTGACCATGGTATTGGGTGCGGACATCAGCGGCAAGCCGGTGGTAGTGGATCTGGCGAAAATGCCCCACTTGCTGGTAGCGGGTACCACCGGTTCCGGTAAATCAGTGGGTGTGAATGTGATGATCCTGAGCCTGTTGTACAAGTCGACACCGGAAGACGTGCGCATGATCATGATCGACCCGAAAATGCTTGAATTGTCAGTTTACGAGGGGATCCCTCATTTGCTGGCGGAAGTGGTTACAGACATGAAGGAGGCAGCCAACGCACTTCGCTGGTGTGTGGGCGAGATGGAACGCCGCTATCGCCTGATGTCGGCGTTGGGGGTCAGAAACCTTAAAGGTTATAATGCCAAAGTCGCTCAAGCCATTGCTGACGGCGAGCCGATTAAGGACCCATTGTGGCGCTCAGAGGAGAGCATGGAGCCAGAAGCGCCAGACTTGGAGAAACTGCCTGCCATTGTTGTGGTAGTGGACGAATTTGCCGACATGATGATGATTGTGGGCAAAAAAGTTGAAGAGCTGATAGCCCGTATTGCTCAGAAAGCACGGGCAGCCGGTATACACCTGATCCTGGCCACCCAGCGCCCCTCGGTGGATGTGATCACCGGTCTGATTAAAGCCAACATTCCAACCCGAATTGCGTTCCAGGTTTCCAGCAAAATCGACTCCCGTACCATTCTGGATCAGCAGGGCGCAGAAGCGCTGTTAGGAATGGGCGATATGCTTTATTTGCCTCCGGGCAGCCCGGTACCAACCCGTGTACACGGTGCGTTTGTGGATGACCACGAAGTACACGCCGTGGTTGCCGACTGGAAAAAGCGCGGAGAGCCGGAATACATCGACGAGATCCTCAATGGAGAAGCCACGGCGGAAGTATTGTTGCCGGGTGAGCAGCCGGAAGGTGGCGACCAGGAACTCGATGCTTTTTATGATGAAGCGGTGGCGTTTGTTACAGAGTCCCGCCGGGCCAGTGTGTCCAGTGTGCAGCGCAAGTTCAGAATTGGTTACAACCGGGCTGCACGTCTGGTGGAACAGATGGAAAGCAGTGGCGTGGTAAGTTCACCCGGGCACAATGGTAACCGCGAAGTGCTGGCACCACCGCCACCCAAGGATTAAATGAGTATGCAAAAATTTTTCATGGCTTCACTGTCGTTACTTGCCGTCAGTGCAAATTCTCTGGCGGATGATCCCAAGGCTAAGGCCGAGTTACAATCCAAACTGGCTGCCATGCAGCAATATCAGGCTGAGTTTGCCCAAGCGGTTGTTGATGTTGATGGTGAGCTGATTCATGAGGCAACCGGCAAACTGACAATGGCCCAGCCAGATAAACTGCGGTGGGAAACTTTCAGCCCTGACGAAACTTTGCTGGTGGCGGATGGAACTTCAGTGTGGAACCTTGACCCCTTTGTTGAACAGGTCACCGTTATCAACCAGCAGACTGCGGTGCAGGATAATCCGATTATTCTGCTTACTACGGCGGATATGAGCGTGTGGAATCAATTTGATATTGAATACGGTTTGCCGGGTAAACACAGTTTTGTGGTGAAACCCCTCGATGGCGAGGGCCAGATAAAGTCGTTGTCGCTGACCTTCCAGGGTGACGTGTTGTCGTCGCTGGCAATGACCGATGCACAAAGCCAAGTCAGTACACTCAAATTTGCCAGTGTTGAAAGCGAGTTTGTGCTGCCGGATTCAACCTTCCGGGTTTCGATTCCCGATACTTACGTGGTTGACGACCAACGCTGATGGACCTGTTTGATCAGCAATCTGAGCCGTTCGCGCCACTTGCTGCGCGGATGCGTCCGGTTTCCCTTGGCGATTACGCCGGCCAGTCTCATCTGGTCGGTGAGGGCAAACCGCTGCGTAAAATGCTGGAGTCTGGCCATTGTCATTCGATGATTTTGTGGGGCCCGCCAGGTACCGGGAAGACCACGCTGGCAGAATTGATTGCGCATTACACCCAGGCGAATGTGATCCGCCTGTCAGCCGTGACAGCAGGGGTTAAAGATGTTCGCGCTGCTATGGACAAGGCCCAGCAGGATGCGCATTATCAGCTGCGTACGTTACTTTTTGTCGATGAAGTGCATCGTTTCAACAAGAGTCAGCAGGACGCCTTTCTGCCTTATGTGGAATCAGGCACGGTGACCTTCGTTGGAGCCACAACGGAAAACCCGTCGTTTGAACTGAACAACGCGTTACTCTCAAGGGTGCGGGTGTATGTACTTAAGCCTTTGACAGACGACGAACTCAATGGCGTACTTAACCGCGCACTTAATGACTCTGAGCGTGGTTTGGGTGCACGGCAACTGGTACTCGAAGAAGACGCCAGAAACGCACTTATTGGCCTAAGCGGCGGAGACGGGCGCAGATTGTTAACCTATCTGGAACTGGCCAGCGATTTTGTTGAACAGTCTGCTATTACATTGCGTGACATTGAGCAGGCGGTGGGAGAAAAGGTTGCCAGCTATGACAAGCAGGGCGATGCGTTTTACGACCTTATTTCCGCTTTTCACAAGTCGGTTCGGGGCTCAGATCCGGATGCCGCGCTTTATTGGTATGCCCGTATATTGAACGGTGGCGGCGATGCATTGTATGTAGCGCGAAGATTATTGGCCATCGCATCAGAAGACATCGGCAACGCCGACCCCCGGGCTATGCAATTGTGTGTGAACGCCTGGGATACATTTCACCGTGTTGGGCCTTCCGAGGGCGAGCGGGCAATTGCCCAGGCTGCAGTATATTGTGCCCTGGCGGCAAAAAGTAATGCAGTGTATCAGGCTTTTAACGCCGCAAAGGCGATGGCAAGGGAAGCGCCGGATTATCCGGTGCCAATGCATTTGCGCAATGCACCCACCAAAATCATGAAGGATCTCGGCCACGGTGACGGTTATCGCTATGCTCATGACGAACCCAATGCATTTGCTGCCGGGGAATGTTATTTGCCGCCTGAACTGGCGCAACAGCGTTTTTATCACCCCACAGAGCGTGGGCTGGAAAAGGCACTTAAAGCCAAGCGGGATTATTTGGACCAACTGAACTCACACAGCAACCAGAAAAGAAGTTAACTCATGCCGACAGGACTGTCACTATACTGTTTTATTGCCGCAGGAGGCGCCGTGGGGGCCTGTTTGCGTTATTTCTGTACTACTACAATCGATTCCTGGTTTGGAAAAGAATTGCCGTTTGGTACACTTACCGTCAACGTGCTGGGGTCATTCGCCCTGGCGATACTGTACGGTTTTATTGAGCACCATGATTTGGCCGAAAGCCCGTATCGCCCATTAATTGGTGTCGGGCTACTGGGAGCATTTACCACGTTTTCAACGTTTTCGATTGAGACATTGACCTTGCTGGAAAATGAACTCTGGCTAAAGGCGTTAACCAACGTCGTAATGAATGTGGGTGCTTGTTTGCTGGCCGGCTGGTTGGCGATTGAAATAATGAAAGGATAAGAAAAAACACATGTTAGATCCCAAGTGTTTGCGAAGCGATATTGAAACTACGGCTCAGCGACTGGCCAGCCGTGGCTATACACTCGACGTAGATGCGTTCAATGCATTGGAAGAAAAGCGTAAGGCACTGCAAATTAAAACCCAGGAGTTGCAGAACGAACGCAATGTGCGCAGTAAATCGATTGGAAAAGCCAAAGCACAGGGGCAGGATATTGCGCCCTTATTGGCTGAGGTTGGCCAACTGGGCGACGCGCTGGATGCCGCCAAAGCGGAACTGGGTGAAGTGCTGGACGCCATCAATGCCTTTACTCAGGGAATTCCCAATCTGCCCCATGAGTCTGTTCCTGCAGGCAAAGACGAATCCGAAAACGTTGAAATTTCATTGTGGGGAACGCCGCCGAAATTTGATTTTGACGTTAAAGATCACGTCGATGTAGCGGAAGGGCTCGACAATGGGCTGGACTTTGAAACCGCCGCCAAACTTACCGGCAGCCGGTTTGTGGTGATGCGTGGGCCAATTGCCCGCATGCACCGTGCGCTTACCCAGTTTATGCTCGATGTACATACCGGTGAACATGGCTATCAGGAAATGTACGTGCCTTACCTGGTAAATGCCGACAGCCTGTATGGTACCGGCCAGCTGCCCAAGTTCGGTGAAGACCTGTTTCACACCCAACCGGCCACCGAAGAGGGGCAGGGGCTTTCTCTAATTCCTACGGCCGAGGTTCCGCTGACCAACATCGCTCGCGATGAAATCTTTGATGCCAAGCAACTGCCGTTGAAAATGACTGCGCACACACCGTGTTTTCGCAGTGAAGCCGGTTCTTACGGCCGGGATACCCGCGGCCTGATCCGTCAGCATCAATTTGATAAGGTGGAACTGGTTCAGTTGGTCAAACCTGAGGACAGTTTTGAGGCTCTGGAAGCGCTGACCGGTCATGCCGAAGTCATTCTTCAGCGCCTCGGTCTGGCTTACCGTAAGGTGCTGTTGTGTACCGGTGACATGGGCTTTGGCAGCTGCAAGACGTACGATTTGGAAGTATGGCTGCCGGCTCAGAACACCTACCGCGAAATTTCCTCTTGCTCCAATATGCTGGATTTCCAGGCCCGGCGCATGCAGGCCCGCTACCGTAATCCGGAGACCAATAAACCAGAACTGTTGCATACCCTGAATGGTTCAGGCTTGGCAGTGGGGCGTACGCTGGTTGCCATACTGGAAAATTACCAGCAGGCCGATGGCAGTGTTAAGGTGCCGGAAGCGCTGGTGAGTTACATGGGTGGAATGACCGAAATTAAGCCCTGAGATCTATCTTCAATCCGACCTTTCAAAGCAACGGCATTGTCCTTTTGACGTTGCTTTTCTTTACTAGGCAGCGTACGTAAAGTGTGCGTTGCACATCTCAAATTGCCGGCGGCAATTGGTGTGTAAACCGATCTGCCAGCATCCGTCACAAGCGAGTGTGACAGACATCACTTTTAGTACACATTGCCACTTCCAAATTTACAGCTTACTCATTTGTTTTCAGCGCGAATTCAACTCCGAAGTGCACCACTCGCTAAATTAGGCCGCACTGCGTAATTCATCGAACACTGCAACCGGCTGTTTAAAGCCGAGGCACTTTCTTGGCCTGGTATTTAATGCCCGGTCAATATCAGCAATCTGCTTATCCGTTACCGTCCGTAAATCCGTGCCTTTACGGATGTACTGGCGCAGCAGGCCATTGAAGTTCTCATTCAATCCGCGTTCCCATGAAGAGTATGGGTTCGCGAAATAGATATCCGCTTTCAACTTCTCTGCAACCTGCTCGTGGTCACAGAATTCACTGCCGTTATCCGCTGTAATAGTGCGGACGTGGCGGCGGTACCGCCACAGCATTCCGACCATGGCCCGGCTTACATCAGCCGCGCTTTTGGCTGGCACTTTACGTATCAGATACAGCTTGCTTTTCCGCTCAACCAGGCTGACTATCGCGCCGGTTCCTTGCTTCCCTAAAACCGTGTCAGCTTCCCAATCACCAAACCGCTTCTTTCTGTTCACGATGGCTGGACGATGCTCAATGCCCACACGATTCGGGATAATGACCCGCTTCGCCCGACTGCCTTTGCGGTATCTGCGTCGACTCTGACGTAATTGCTTATACAGCTTGCCACCGCGTAATTTATCGCGCTGTACATAGCCATAAATCCACTCGTGGCTCACGGAATGGCCTATGAATTGGCCTACGCCAGCAATTTGCTCAGGACTCCATTTCTGGCTCAGGCCAAACTCAACAAACGTAATGGTCGATTCCGGAACACAATATTTTCCAGCCTGACATCGTCGTTTTTCTGCTTTCGCCTGAGCGACTTCCGGCAAGTAATGGCTATCTCGAATTCGATTGCGTCTGACTTCCCGACTGATAGTGCTATGACTTTTCCCCAGTCGCTTTCCTATTTCCCGATAACTGAAACCCTCGCGTAAGTAGGCCTCTATCTGGTATCGTTGTCCCTCGATCAACTGCTTGTAACTCATGGTAGCTA